>NZ_NMQW01000027.1 GCF_002234615.1 Paenibacillus rigui
CATACCGCTATCTGTTTTCTATCCAGATCGCATCAGCCAGCACCTGCGCTGAAAATTTTTCTCCCCTCGGGGAGAAGTCTTTTAAATGGGTTTACACAAAAGATTTGACAGACCCTTTCTCTTGGAATGTGTTTAAGAAATAAATACATTCTGACAGACATCAATAAGGTAAAAGAGCTCATGTACGAGTATTTAAGAGACCGCGGCCAAAATGAATTACTTCCCAGGAACGAGGATACTTCTTTCGATGAGTTTGATCTGATGTTTATTCATCAGGATGAGATGTCACATTTTGTCATTGAATCAGTTTGGCGCAAGTTAAAGGAAAGTTAACGGTTCTGAGAGATCAAATTAAATATCACTGAGAAGACGGCACTTTTTATGGTTGTCGTTTTTTAGTTCTTCCTACCTAAAAAAAGATATACTTTTTTGGTCAATTTTGCTATTTTAAATAGTGGGAATGGTAAAGTTTATGTATAAATGAATTTGTTTTAACTTACTAATTCCAATAACTATTAGATACAACTTCGGAGGTTCGACATGAACTACCATGTAATAGCACAGTTTCATGAAAAAACAAGATATTATTGGAACTATTCAAAAGATTCACTTGTCGATGACTTATTAATACCACTGATTCAAAAAGATGTAAGAATAGCAAAAAAATCTGGAGTAGAAACAATATTTAACTTCGGAGCGATATCTTATTTTACTGTTCTTGCTACTAAGAAGCGGCTATCATTAAAAGGGGCACGAATTCCTAATGAATTAAAAGATAGGAGTTTTATTCAGGAGCATAATATTACTTCTCAGATAATAAATGAGGTAAAAGTTTTAACTAAATATTCAAATAAATCAATACTACAATATGCGCTTATGGAACCTTTAGATCAAATATTCGTTGTAATGAAATTTGGTGATGAAGTTCTTGATTTAGTTTATAAAAGTGTAATTAAACCTTTAGGTGAAGAATTTGGGTATAAAGTTTTAAGGGTTGATGAAATACAAGATAGTGGATTTATTAACCAACAAACTCTAGAAAATATTTCCAAAAGCAAAATAGTCATTGCAGATTTAACGATGGAAAGCCCTAATTGTTATTATGAAGCTGGATTTGCGCATGCACTAGGCAAGGAAATCGTCTTCTGCATAAAAAAAGATGGAAAGGTACATTTTGATTTAAGTTCAAACAGATTCATAGAATGGAGATCAGATAGCGACTATCGAGAGAAATTAACTGAAAGGTTAAAAGCCATTCGTGAAAAGCAATCTGATTAAAATGATAATTCATCACATCTTCAAGGAAAATTATTGTTGGAAGGAATACAAAATATAGAGAAGTTTAAATAAAACGTATGGAAGGAAATAGAGGATGGGACTACCACGGACGTTTGTTGGTTTTAGCAGTACGGATATTAGATACTATTATCTCATGTTAGCTTGGAAAGAAAATGAGAAAATTGATTTTAATTTCACTAATTGCCAACTAAAGCAGGAGTTATTCTCTACAAACGAGCAATACATTAAGAGGAAATGTCGTGAACGTATTAACATGGCGGGATATTATATTATGCTTATTGGAAATGATACAAAATATAAGGAGAAATATGTACATTGGGAAGCGGAAGTTGCAATTGAAAAACAATGTACAATAATTGGGGTGAACCTTAACAACGCAAGGAGTTTTGATGTATCTAAAACACCAAGTGTTCTTGACGGTATTGGAGCTATCTTTGTCCCCTTTAATCCAAAGATAATTAATCTTGCTTTAAGTGAGTATGAAATGGGGACCTCTGGAAACTTTTACTATAAAGAATTTGTATACGAAACATTAGGTTTATGAAATAAAAATAGATAAAGTTGGTTCAAAAATACTATTAAATAATTGGAGAGAACTCTAGTGAAAGTATTTATTAGTTGGTCGGGTGAAAGAAGTAAAAAAGTTGGAGAATTATTAGATGAATGGTTACAATGTGTCTTACAAGCAGTGGATCCTTGGATGTCTAGTAAAGATATAGATAGGGGGTCCCTGTGGTTCAGTGAAATAAATGATCAACTGAAAGACACGAGTATTGGCGTTGTTTGCTTAACTAGGGAAAATCTAAATAAACCATGGATTTTATTTGAAGCAGGAGCGCTTGCTAAAGGATTAAATTCCACACGAGTATGTACTCTATTAATAGATTTAGAATCAACTGATATCTCGGACCCTTTGGCTCAGTTTAACCATACATTGCCTACTCAGAGTAGTATTTGGGGATTGGTGAGAACAATCAATTCATCTTTAGGTGAGAGATCACTAAAAGAAAGAGTACTAGAGAATGTATTCATGACTTATTGGCCTCAATTTGAGGAGAGGTTTAATGCTATACTTTCAGAAGTCCCTGATACATCACCTGAGGTAAGAAGAAATAACGATGATATCTTAGTTGAGTTATTGCAAGTCACGAGAGGACTAGACAAAAGAGTTAGGTATATGGAACGTGATCAACAACATAGTGTGAAAATGACAAATGAAGAGTTTGACAAGATCCTATTTAGATTAAAAAATAAAGGATTTGATCTTGAGCAATTATTAGAAGTTTTTACAGAAACATATGGTATTCCTTATAACGTGGTTCACCGAAGATTAATGGAAAATGATTTTACAAATATGGAAAATAAAAATATAGAATTAAAACAACATTTTTCTATAATTAAATAGGAAAAAACAATCCCATTAGAGAGGGATTGTTTTTTTTAATTTTTTAAGTGGTCTCTGCGGGCTATCCAAAGAGTATGTTCTCTAGAGAATGCGTTCTCAGCATCTGCTACATAATTCGAGAGAGTTTCATCCGAATTAATAAACTCACTTTTTTGTAAAATCAAAGATATTTCTGCTGCAGTTACACTATATGCCTGAGATAATTCTTGATATTGCTTTAGTTTTATCCATGCTAACGTAGTAGTAGAGAGAGTCACAAAAAAGCCTGTTAAATTTAATGGAATGGTTGGATTGTTTGCGAATATTATTGCTAATGTGAGCGCCACTACTTGCAAAAATATCGTACAATAAAACCATCTTTCTTCAAGAGTCTTATTATTTTCTGCCTTTTTTTGATACCATTCTAATTGGTTACTTACTCTATTTTCTATATATAAACTTTTACGTTTGTTTAAGTCTAGAAGCTTTACATTAGTCATTGTATCAGGTATGGACTGATTTGATTCATTAGTAATTAACATATGGCTAATAATGCTTTTATTACTGGTTAAGATGTTTTGTAGACTAGATATTAATTCTTTTTTGCTTGATTCAATGCTAGATGTAAAGGGATCTGCACTCATCATATATTTCCATGATATAGTTTTAATAGATTCTGCAACAGCTCTACAACCAAACCATATTTTTTCATACTGCCGAATTCTTATGATGAACTTTATTATTATACTTATTGCTATTAGTATAGCGGCAAGCACACTGAAAAATATTTTATAGTTATCTGAAAGGAATGAAAAAGCTCCTAAAAAAGCTGAAATTGGCATGATAATTAAATCAATTTTAGAAAGTTGTAAATATTTATTTTGTGCCTCAATCGAACTGTAGTCGGCCATTTCAAAAGCTGACGGAAACTTAAATTGCATTAGATTTCAACCTTCCGTATATTATTTTAATTTTTTCCAGAGGTTTGAGCATATAACGACTACCGTAATTCACGAGGAAGTTTTTATCCATAAAAAGCTTGGGTCAAGTTCCTTTATATATTTGAAAAGTTCATTCCATGTTATCTCAATTTGTTTCGCTCTTTCAAGCATTACATCAGTATATTCTGATTTAAAACTCTCTTTGTATAAAGCTTTTGAGACTTTATACAAAGCCCTGAAGGCCTCTAGAAAATTGATTTTAAGTTCTTCCAATTTAGAATTATTAAATTCAAAGTCATAGAAAAATAATCTATCAATATTAGAAGTTTCGTAAAAGTTTATAAAATAAGAGTAATTTAAAGAGGAAATGAGTTTTGTAAGATTGTAAATTTCATCTAATGTAAAAACATTGGATATTTGAGTAAGGATATCACGATCGTTCATACTTAAGCCGTTTGCTTGGAACGATGATAATTCTTTTGTTGTAATTTCCTGACTGGTTATTTTTTCAAGAAAGGCATTAACCTTTGAAAGCAAATTACTATTATCTACACTTGAAATTATTTTGTATCGAATTAAATCATTACTTAGCTTAAACAAATCGTCTTTATTATTTAATCGGATGGTTTGGATATTACCAAAAGGAGTAAATTTATATAAATCTTCTGAAGATATAGGATTAACTAGAATGGGACATACTTTTTTATTAATTGCCCAAGCAGCTCCCATTTCAATTAGACAGAACTTGCTTACTAAGTAATTGGGTGTGATTAATAGAATAATAAGCTCAGCATCTATCAAGTGCTCTTTAATACTTTGAGTAAAGCTCTCACCAAAAGAAATGTCCCCTTTTGAAGTACAATAAATATCCCCTCTGGAAGTATTAAATGAAGTCTGGAAAAAATCTAAAAAATGCTCGACCAATTGTTGATCCTTATGAGCGTGGCTTAAGAAAAGTTTATATTTCGTATTACTCCTTTTCTCCACTGTGTTCATAGATTTATCGTCTGATTTATTATTTGGAGCATATAGTCTTAGTGTATAATTCTTTGTAACTAGATCTTCAATATTGACATATCTAGTAAAGGCATCAAAATTTTCATCGCGGTCAATGGAAATTAAATTCCTAGTGGGCCCAAGAGTTCTACTAGACCAAAAGTTATCAAGGGGAGCTATCAATTCTATAATAAGTTTCATGTCTGTGGAGTTAATTTTCAATTCTTCCCCAAGCTCATTACAATCGATTTTGGTAACATTAGGTTCCAAAATCAATTTGTTTTTTATAGTGGTTATGACTGTATCACAATAATTTATGTAAGGGCTATCTGGTGATATATGCAATATTCCTAATAGTGTGATTTGATAATGATGATCCATCTTGTTTAGTAATAGCCTGTTTATTTGATTTGGATCAAAGGTGGGTGGTATTTCTTCTGTTAGTTCACTCTTAATCATCCTGTAATTATTAAGATGATCAAGACTATTAATATTTAAATTATATACTTTTTCAAGCCATTTTTTTTGATCTGATGTCATATCAATTTTTGGGTAAGTATATTGTTCCATTTCGTACGACCATCCTTGTTATAAAATACTTAGATTCAAAAAGATCGCAACTACAAGCGATTAGCATCGAACTTATTTTTTTTCTTTATCCCTCATCTTTTTCTCTTTTAAGAGCCGAAACATCTCCAACTCTTCCTTCAGCCGCGCTGCTTCTTCCTCAGTAAGTTCCTCTTTAGCTCCGCCGAAGTAAGCAACATTTATGTTATCATTTGTTTTATCAATTGTAGTCTTCTCATCTGTTCTACCAATTAGGAAATCGATGGGGACTGCAAAGAAATCGGCGATTTTCTGAAGACGATCCTTTCGAGGTAGTGAATCTGCTGTCTCTAGCCTCCTAATAGATGCAGGGGGTATGTCTAAAGAAATTGCTAATTGTTCTTGTGTCAATCCACGACTCTGTCTTAATTGTTTTAATCTATCTTTGAACTCCAATTAAAGGCACCCCCTAATGAAATAATTGTATAATAAAATGTTCGTAAAATAAACGTTCATAAAGCGAACAATTTTAGTTGACATGTTCGAATTACGAACGTATAATACAAATATAAGGTTCGTTAAAAGAATTTCTGGAAAGAAGGTGAAGAAGTGAAGCAGAAAAGAGAAGTGCTCATCAATACCAGAAAAAACAAAGGTTTAACACAGGAAGAATTAGCAGCTTTTGCTGGAATCACTCGTGCATATCTTGCAAATATTGAACGTGGCGAGCATGCTCCCTCATTAAAAGTCGCTCAAAAATTAGCTGGTATTCTTGAAAAGGATACTGATGAGCTTTTTTTTGATATAAATGTTCGAAAAACGAACATTATTTAATGAACTGAGTTTAGTTATTATCCTTATAAGCTGAAAATAATCGATGGAGGTTAATTAAGATGCAAACAACCCTTACAGTTACCGAAGCCGCCGAAAAACTCCGTGTCTGCGAAGACACCATCTACACCATGGTACGCCGTAAACAAATCCCACATTTCCGCGTTCGCCGGCGTATCTTCTTCCGGGCCGAATCCTTAGAAGCCTGGATGAAGCAACAAGAAGCCGAAATCGAAGCAATCATGGCCTCAAATTCTTAAAAGAATGGCCCCCAGAAAAGGGAGCCCAAATCATAAGTGAGGTTGATAACTCCATAGTAACTCAAGCCCTTGGCACAAAACACCCAAACTGAAGTACAGATTTGACCCATTTACCTATAGTCCTGTGCTAATTTGGCACAAACCTTATATCTACCGGAAAGGGGGAAGAGCCTTGTCAATTGGGGAAGCGATTAGACGATACCGGGTATCCAACAGCTTAACTCAACGTGAGTTTGCATCACAGTTAGCGATGGACCGTTCGGTTCTAGCAAGAATTGAGCGTGGTAAGCGTGATCTGGATGCTTCTTATGACACCATCGTCTCTGGGCTAAACTGGAGAATCGCTTTGGAGATAGCCGACGAGCGAACCGATGGATACATATCCAACATTTTGGAACACCTGCCGAATTTAGATCTCCATCCTGCAGCTTTAAAGGACCTACTCCTGAAGGAACTGACGGAATTGGAAGCAGCATTGGAGGAATTAGTGATGGCCAAGCACATTGATCCTAAAAAACGCCGACAAAGCGCTGAGCGTGTTTGGCACGAGATCCGGGATGTTATGGAGAAAGCCGCGGTGCTTCAAGGCGTTTTGGAAGAAGAATTTGGATTGGAACGAAAATCGCTGATCTTAAAACATCAGCAACAACTCAAAAGAGGAGAGCGCTAAACGCGAAGGGAGGTGAAACAGGATATGAATGATACACCGAGCATCATCAAGACTGCGTGTGATGGAGACAAGCCCAACAGCCTCATCCGGATGTCGATGACTTTGGAAGAGTGCGTAGTAGCACATTTTGCATATGAAAGGAGCCGATTGTTTGAAAGTTCAAGTGATGCAATATCTGACACCGGACCAACGGTCTAGGTTTAACAAAATAAAAAATACCCGGCCGGCCAGCCGAGTATCATTGAGCATCCGTCTAAAGAAACTCATAGCTCTTATCTTATCATAGGTCATCTTTTCGTGTGAAGAGCCCAATTAACTAATTCTAAATCATAAGGGAGTTAAAAACATATGAAAGCAACTGGCATTGTAAGGCAAGTCGATCACCTGGGAAGAATCGTCCTCCCGATGGAATTGAGAAAAACGATGGATATCGGCACTAAGGATTCCCTGGAAATCTATACAGACGGTCAGCAAATCGTTCTGAGGAAGTACGCTCCGGGATGTGTATTGTGCAATAGAGTGGAAGGGCTGGTCTCTTTATATCCGGGTAAACTGGTTTGCTCCGGTTGCGTGAAATTAATTGTGAAGGAAGAAAGTAAGCTCATTGGTACGGTAACGAGTCCATCAGATTGAAAGGGAGTCGGAATAATGCCTCCAAAAAAGAATGCCCCGATTTGTGTTTGTTGTAAGGAGAACCCAGGAACTCTTCATCTTGATAATGGAAAAACGATATGCGAACAATGCGCCCAACACCAAAATGATATGGCGCCTTAAGGAGTTGAAAACATGGAACTAGGCCGTTTTGAAGTTGGCCGATCCGACCCACAATCTTTACCACTGGATCATGCTGCAACTTGTGAATATGAACATTGCTTACAACCCATTTACTATAGCGAACCTTGCTGGAACTTGGACGGTGAAAAGTTCTGCAGCGCCGTATGCGTTGCTAAACACTTTGGAGCAAATAAAATCACCGCAGGGCAAGAATAACGCCCGCTAATAAGGAGGATATGTACCGATGGCAATGACTGTAGAAGCAGTAACAAAGGGAATAGCACGTGAAGAGTGGCTGCAGCTCCGTAAACGTGGGATCGGTGGATCCGATGCAGCCGCTGTTGCTGGATTAAACCCTTGGAAGTCTCCGGTAGCTGTTTATCTCGAGAAGACCGGACAGTTAGAAAATGACGCGGCCGGCGAGCCTGCTTACTGGGGGAACATTCTTGAGGACGTAGTAGCCAAGGAATTTTCTATCCGGACCGGCCTCAAAGTTCAACGCTCCAATAAGCTTTACCGGCATCCGGAGCACTCCTTCATGCTTGGTAACATTGATCGGATGATTACGGATCAGAACAAACGGAAGGGAATCCTTGAAGTAAAGACGACAAGCGCCTTTAATACTGAGGATTGGAAAGACGATAAGCTCCCGGACCATTATGCAATTCAACTACAGCATTACCTTTCAGTACTCGGCCTTGATTATGGATTCTTTGCAGTTCTGATTGGTGGGAACAACTTTCAATACCGGTACGTTGAACGCGATGAACGAATTATCAGCAGCCTGATTGACATTGAGAAGCAGTTTTGGAACGAACATGTGTTAAAGGGCATACCACCCATGATCGACGGTTCAGATGCTTCTACGAACCTTTTAAATTACCTTTACCCGTCGAGTAAACCGGATACGAGCATTAATTTGCCTGATGACCAAGAAGGACTGATTAAGGAGCTCAAAGAGTCCCAGGATGCCCTTAAATTAGCTGAGACTCGCTTCGAAACAGCAAAGAATCTGATTAAGTCCATGATGGAGGATGCGGAGATTGCTTACTTCAAAGGCGATAAAATAGCCACCTGGAAATCGTCTGATTCTGCGTCGCTTGATACAAAGACACTTAAAGCTAAAAAGCCAGAAATCTATTCGGAGTTCGCAGTAACCAAATCGGTACGGCGATTCCTGGTGAAATAGGGGGAGAATACGATGGCAGGTAATAGCAGCACACAAGATCAACTTGCTGGTAAATTGCAGCAGCGAGCAGCTGGTGGGAACACACCGGTTGCCTCACCAGCAAATACAATTGCAGCTTATCTAAAGAAAATGGAAGGTGAGATTGCGAGGGCCCTTCCAAAGCATATGACCCCGGAGCGTATGACCCGAATCGCCCTAACGACAATCCGGACGAACCCGAAGCTGCTGGAATGTACAGTCCCTTCCTTAATCGCAGCGGTGATGCAGTCAGCTCAACTAGGACTTGAGCCCGGTCTAATTGGTCATTGTTACTTTGTCCCTTACAACAATAAAAAGAAGGGGCTAGACGGAAAGGATTACTGGGAAAAAGAAGTCCAGTTCATGATTGGTTACAAAGGCATGATCGACTTAGCCCGTCGTTCAGGTAACATTCAATCTATTTCAGCCCACGAGGTTTATGAGAATGACTTCATTGAGCTTACATACGGGCTCCAAGAGGACTTAAAGCATATCCCATGGTTCTTGCGTAAGGATCAAAAACAGCAAGCCTCTGGAGACGTCACGGGCGCCTATATGGTAGCTAAGTTTAATGACGGTGGACACTTCATTCATTACATGCCAATTCAAGAAATTGAGTCCCATAGGGCACGATCTAAATCCAAAGATAACGGCCCTTGGATTACGGATTACACAGAAATGTGCAAGAAGACGGTCGTAAGAGCCGGCTGGAAGTGGCTGCCGATTAGTATAGAGATCGCTAGTGCCGTTACAAAAGATGAAACAGCCCACAATGATATTAGTGGGGTTACGGATGACACGGTGATCGATATAACGGCAACTACGGTTTTAGAAGAAGACCGGCTGACGGATCCAGTATCTGGCGACCAACGTAATGCTCAAAATGAAATGGAATTCGAATAGGATCTTATGGATGAAGTTAATGATGTACCTCTGATGCAATCGTCCGTTTCTAAGCGAATCTGGGCGCTCATGGAGAGCCATCCAGAACAATTTAGACAAGAGGTCAAGGATTACTTTGCACGAGCTTATCCGGGCTTTACAGTGGTCCGTGCGAAGTATCCAGTTATCTATTTGCGGGACGACCGCGATAGGATGGGGTGATCAAGTGCCAGACAGTTACCCGTTTACAACGTATTCTGGTCTGCTGGAGCCAAAACACTACAAACAAATAGGGACAGCACTGTGGTTTTTCTTGTGGTGTATCAGCTCCACGACCAAGGAGGAAGAGGTTGATGGGGTAACGTGGGGGCTGGTGCTTGGCAATAGACCAATGAAATTATCTGAACTTGCTGCACCCTTTGAGGTAGATGATAAAACTGTAAGTCGCTGGCTCAAGACACTGGAAACGTACCATTACATAAAAATAACTCGAGCTCCTTATGGTTTAATTATCGCGGTCAAGAACTCTAAAAAGTGGCGAGAGAGATCAGACAAAAATGTCCGATCTGACGAAAGAGAACAGACAAATTTGTCTGATCTGTCGCCTAGAGATCAGACAAATTTGTCCGATCTGAATGAAAGAGAACAGACAAATTTGTCCGATCTGTCGCCTAGAGATCAGACAAAAATGTCCGATCTGAACGGAGAGAACGGACAAATATGTCTTATCTCTCCCGAGAGATCGGACAAAAATGTCCGATCTAATAAAGATATTAAAGATCTTAAAGATATTACTACTACTACTATTACTTTTAGGGATCCGAATTTTTTCGATTCATCGAGTCAGGACCCCTTGATACAAGTCATTGATTCATATTGCAAGCTGCACAAGCGTCTGGACATTCACATTCGTCAACAAGAAAGAGGGATCATGGGTAGGATGATCGCCGGGGGTGTGCCATCACCCTTTATCATTCAAACTATGACAAAGCTCTATGACGAGAAGCGCCGGCGCGAGGAGGAGAGCGGTCGAGTATTTTCCCCTCCAAGCACTTTTAAGTATTACGAGCAAGCCATATACGAGGCTTGGAACAACGGCCCGTCGTCCATAACTGCTGAGGTGTCGTCCTCTTCAGTCGCCCTTGGATCACCTGGACGTAGACTTGTAACTAAAAGCCGATATGAACAAAACAATGACTATCTAAAACGTGCATGGGAGGAGGCGCAGCGTGAACAGAGCGGACGTACTGAAGCTCTTTTTGATCATGAATAATGCATATCCCAACTTCACGGTAGACGATACCAAGGTCCTTGCCTGGATGGAGTTTTTAGGGGACACGCCATTCGAGCAGGCCAAAGATAACCTGATCTCACACATCCGGACCAGCCGGTATTTACCCACGGTGGCGGATCTTACCAAGCCGTTAGAGCCCGAACCGGAGCAGCTGGCTTTATACCATGCGGGACTTCGCGAGTCAGCTCAACAATTCCTTGAGCAGCTCGATGAGTGGCAAGCCACCGCGGTTGGCCCTCCGGAAGAGATTAAGGCCATGATGCGGCTGCCGATCGAGGAGAGAACGGAGGCGCTCAGGGAATATGCCAGACGCAATCGAGCTCGCTGATTTTGCAAAACAGGTTGAAGCAGAGCAGGCAATCATAGGGGCCGTTCTCCTGAGCAATGAAGCCATCTTAAACGCGATGGACCGACTGCTGCCCGAGGACTTTTTCCAATCGGCCCACAGGATCATTTTTGAATCCATGCTTGAGCTTTGGGATGCTGCAGAGACGGAAACTCCGATCGATCTCGTTACGCTGGCCGCTCATCTGAATCAGCGGGGGCAGCTGGAACATATCGGCGGGATAACGTATTTGTCGGAGCTTTCCCAGGCCACCCCGACGGCAGCGAATATTGACTATTACGCCAAGTTGGTACTGGATGCTTCGTTAGATCGTATGACTCGTGCCGGCATGAAGCGGATTTACGAGAATAGCGACTTAACAGCAGCCGAGATGGCGGAGCAGGCCCAGCGGGTTGCGGAGGAAATAGCTGAACGATCTGCTGCTAACAAAGGTGGATTCAAGCCCTTCAAGGAAGCCGCGATGCGCGTATATGACAGGGTTGAGCAAAGTTACACTCAGCCGGCCGCCGGTGGTGTGACGGGAATTAGTTCGGGTTATCCGGACCTCGACAAGATGACCTCCGGATTTCAACCCCAAGATTTGGTCATTGTGGGAGCCCGGCCATCAGTCGGAAAAACGGCTTTTGCTCTTAATGTCGCACAAGCTGCAGGGAAAACGTCAGGCGAGACCATAGCCATATTCAGTCTGGAGATGAGCGCCGAGCAACTGGTGCAACGGATGATATCTGCTGAGGGCAATGTTGATGCCAGCCGGCTGCGCACGGGACACTTGGAGGGTGACGATTGGGAGAAGATGACGATGGCTATCGGAACGCTATCAGATGCCCATATCTACATCGACGACAGCCCAGGCGTAACAGTCAACGATATCCGATCTCGGTGCCGCCAGCTCAAGAAGGAGACAGGCAGCCTCGGACTTATCCTGATTGATTACCTGCAGCTCATCTCTTCAGCGGGACGGTCCGAGAATAGGCAGCAGGAGATTTCCAAGATTTCACGGACTTTGAAGCAAATCGCCCGGGAGCTTGATACGACGGTAATTGCTTTGTCCCAACTCAGTCGGGGCGTAGAGCAGCGGCAGGACAAGCGACCGATGATGTCGGACCTTCGAGAATCCGGATCCATAGAGCAAGATGCCGATATCGTTGCCTTTTTATACAGGGATGATTACTACGACAAGGAAAGCGAAAAGAAAAACGTGATCGAGATCATTATCGCAAAGCAGCGCAATGGCCCGGTGGGAACGGTCGAACTGGCCTTCCTGAAAAACTTCAATAAGTTCGTGAGCCTGGACCGTACGCACCAAGAGACAGCCAGCACTTCGAGGCCAATGAGCAGCAAGAAAAATCAAGATCGACGCTGGGCGTAGGAGGAGAGCCTAGGTGACGGACAGTGGAATACTAGCGTTGTATGAAATCGCGATAGATCAAGCGGTTGAGCTGGATATCCGTTATAAGGCAGCTCGCCAAATGCAGGAGGGAGGCACCGGTGAAAATGTACCAAAGATTGGATCCCCTATTTCAGAACACTAACCGCTTCGTTATTGTGGGCCGGGGAAACGAAAAACTTGGAGAAGTGTTCGTGCTCAACGAGCGTTTTATCCTTCTCAATAAAAAGGCACGTCGCGGCTTGCGGTGCGTAAGGATGGTTGGTTACTGATGGACACAAAGGCAGCGATCAGAAGGGTTATTGATGACCTGGAAACGGAGATTGATGAAATGAAGGGCAGGAAGCAAGATACGGACCTTGCCACTGGGTTTTATGTTGGGAAACAAGACGACCTGCAGTACGCTCTATGCCAATTAAAATTGGTACTGGCCGATGCGTAGATATGTTGGGATTGATCCTT
This sequence comes from Paenibacillus rigui, assembly GCF_002234615.1. Classification (GTDB taxonomy): domain Bacteria; phylum Bacillota; class Bacilli; order Paenibacillales; family NBRC-103111; genus Paenibacillus_S; species Paenibacillus_S rigui. The sequence goes on from NZ_NMQW01000027.1 coordinate 13,280, forward strand.
CAACCAAGACCGGGCTTGTGATTCTGGATGAAGACGGAGAGCTTTGGGAAGCCCGTGAGATTGAAGAAGGGCTTAACGGTCGGGCTCCTGATCCACAGCATATGAGTAGGCTTGTGAACGCAGTATTGCGGTTCGTAGAACCCAATGATCAGGTCACTGTAGAAGGATTTGGTTTTGCAAGTCAATCTGGTTTTCTTCTAGGTGGTATTGGATGGGGAATTCGGATGGGGCTTTACGGCAAGGGGATCAATTACTTTGAGCCGGCCCCTTCCGCTGTGAAGAAGTTTACAGGCGCGGGAGGAAATGCCGGAAAGGAAGCTGTTGCTGTTGAGGTATACAAGCGATGGGGATTCCAGCATAAGAGCAACAATGTGACGGATGCCTTTGTACTGGCTCAAATCGCTCTCGCTCTACATGAACCGGTAAAGTTGACTGCAGCCCAACAGGAAGTCATCAAAAAACTGAAAGGATGATCAAACGTGAGTTACATCGAAGCCGAAGGTATTTTGTTAAACGCCAATATGAAGAAAGGCGGCAAGCTGCTCCTGCAGATTGAGATTTCCGAGGACCTGGATAACAAAGAAGATTACTTCCACCTTCGGAAGATGATTGAGAAGAATGTTCGGTTCTCTTTGGAAAATACGATCGTATCGTACAAGGTAGAGATTAACGCCAGGACTAATAAGCCAATCCGCGAGTACAAAGTGGACGAGTCAGGAATCGTGTCCGAGGTCTCCCGTCCCGAAGGCGAGCAGCTGGAGGCGGAACTAGGACTGCCGAAAGAAGCCGTACCGGTAAAGGAAGAGAAAGCTGAGGCCGACCTGCAGGTAATCGATGAATTCATTCGCAGCGGACTGGCCCCAATCTATGAAGATATGACGTATGACTTTCCTCACATTATTAGCCGTATTACCGACGGCGTTACTTACGCTAAGATTGCGTATGAACTGAACATATCGTTGGGTGAGTTTTCCGTCATTATGGACGAATACCGGCGCCGTGTGGCTCCTCTGGCAATCAAATGGAGTGAGTGGAAGGAAGGTAAGGCTAACGATCCTAGCGGGGAAAATCAGGGTAATGATAAGCAAGAGGAGGCGTTACCTGCTCAAGAAGAAGTTGGAGACGAAGGTAGTACACTCCACGAACCTTCTTCACTTAATCACAGTCCAGATAGAGAGATTTCCCAGTCTGCTACTGAGCCTGAACTTGAAGAGGTTGAAGGATACATTCTGGAGAACAATCCTACATTCGAAGATATTCAGTATGATTTCCCAGAGCTTTTGAAACGAAAAAAATCCGGCGAGTCTTGGATGGAGATTGCACAAAGCTTGAAAGTTCCATCAACTACTCTACAGGCGGCTTGGAACAAGTACAAAAAGAAAGTGAAAGAGTCTATGAAGGGGCAAGACGGAGCGGCGTAAGCTGCTCTTTCCAACATAAGGAGGAAGCATGAACGACAATATTTTTAGAAGTTCGCAACTTTGGGATAACCTGGTCAAAGATGTAAAAGGAATGGAGTTTGGGGAAGAAAGGATTCTTCTTATCGGCGGTCGGCCTGTTCTAATGCAAATTGCCCAGGCAGATGATCTTGAAAGAGTAAACCGCGGATTTATATGCATAGATTGAGGTGGGCGTATGCTGTATGTAATCGACGTTTATTGAGGAATTCAAGCGGTGCAGCTTGTCTGGTTTATAAGAGCATATCGGGAGTTCTTTAAGCGGGTATAGTTTTCTATGGAGGGATTGAATTGAGCCAAGGAACGAAGCGTAATCTGATCGAGGACCTGTTAATGTTACGAGTTAAGTGGTGCCCGGATAGTGAGTACCCCTTAAAAATACAGGCAGCATGGCTGGAGGCTGTTGAACGGGCTATTGAAGCTGAAGCGAAGGTGGAGCAGTTGACTCAAAAGTTAAAGGCGGTTCGTGACGCAACATATTGAATAATCAAATACATGGGAGGCTATTTTCGGTTCTTAAGTGCCGTAAAGAACGCTGATGAAAAAAAGACAATTGTAAGAGTCCATCCCACTGTCGGAGCCCACTGCCAAAGTTCTTTTCCAGCGAGGCTAAATGCTAAACATGCAACACCTAACATAACAAGCACAATCGGTTTCATATAAATTCCACCCCTTAAAGGATTTGTTTGTGTAATATCTAACGTTCAAAAAGTGAAAAAGTTACAGACGGTTGAAAATCATTTGAATATTAAAAGACTTGGGAGGTACATATGAACGTAAAGATTTTGCAGGTTGGAGACAAAGTGAAGTGGAGCAGTCAAGCACAAGGTAGCGTCAAGGAAAAAGCGGGTATGGTAATTGCGATAGTTCCAGGAGGTCAACGCGCATCAAAATATTTACCCGATGGCATCGAGATGAAGAACAAAACCTATGTGAAGTTTGATACAGAAATTGCAAAGCACGTTCGTTACATCGTGGAAGTTCCACGAGGAGGGAAAAGCGTAAAGTTCGATTATTACTGCCCGCGTGTTGAGAGCTTACGAATGAATGTAGACTGAATATTCACGGCAATTCAGGGATCGGAATTTAAACAAAAAACGATAATCTTAGGAGGTTGAATATGAGGCAGCCACAATGGAGACAAGAAATCATATATGTAAAACGTGATAAAAACGGAGTCATTATAGCTATGGAAGAGGAAATGCCAGAAGGGTTTATTGAGGAAGATGAACCCCAAAATATTTCAGAGGAAGAGTTAGCTGACGTTGAAAGTTCAATAGAAAAATAAACTAAAAATATAAAAAAAGTTCCCCCGCTGCATCTTTGGAGAGAGAGGCGGGGGAACGTACATTCCCACACCTATGATATCATAAGTGAGGTGTGAGGGGAATGATGATTGCTGAAAAAAAGACAGAGGCCGCACGGATCCTCGGAGAACAGCTAGAGCTCTTTCCTTCGATAAACGAAAGTGATATCGAGCGGACCTTGTTCCTGTTAGACAAATTTGTTTATATGAAGATGCTGGTTAAGGATTTCGAGGAGCATGAGCAGGATCTATATCAGACAGATATTGAGGGAGAGACTGCCCGTAGGCTTTCGGAAGAAGATACACATGCTGATAAAACCTCAAATGCGATTATATTTCATCAAAAACGCAAGTGGATTTACAACGAATATAAAATTGCTATCCGCAGCATTGAACGTGCCCATAGGCTCATCATAGATGAGGATATGAGAAAGGCTGTTCATTTTAGATATTTGGAAGGTCATAAATTCATGATTGCTTTGAAGTTTACTTATATGAGTAAATCGACATTTCAAAGGAAACTGAATGCCGGGGTAGCTTCCATAACTGATACATTAAAGTTGATGGGGATTCTGGGTCGGGAGTGGAAGTATTAATAAATGCCCGTTGAATGTAATATTTTGAACCAGTTTTGGATTTAATCGGGGATAAGTTGAAGCCCACATGAACATGATCCCGTGGTATATTGATAGCATCAAGAATTAAGAGATATGAAATGAATAAATTTAAATAAGATAACTGAAGGAGTCGCACTTGCTGCGGCTCTTTTTGTTTTTTAAGGATGTGTACCTGATGGGAAAGAAGAAGAGCAAAACAGTGATTTATTCAAAGCAGCCTGCTAAATGTAGAGGGTGCATTTGGGGCCGATGGGAAGGTACGAAGCAGTTTTGTAGCAAGCAGAAATGCATTCTTTTACTTTCGACAAATAAAGAGGGAAATCCTTCCTAATATCGAATTGTATATTGGAGGGGGTGTAGTTCTTTGGCGAGAAAAATAACGGCATTTGGCCCAACTGAACATGATGTGAGAAGTAAAATATACAACGAAGCATCCAAGTATCCATATCTAACAATGGGAGAAATAAAGATAATTGGACCTGCTAAAACAGAAGGTGGGGGTACTCAGTACGTTGCTGAATGTATCCTAACATAAATTTCTTGAAGTTGGATTTAAGCACCCTAACCGGTGCTTTTTCTTTTGCCCAAAACCGACTTAACATTATGGAGGTATTTATGAGGATTGAAACAATAGCAATCAGCTGGTTCCAGTCAAATGGATGGAACCCTAACGAGATGGATGAGTACATTTATAAATCTCTAGTTGAAAGTATCCGTAAGTACGGCGTGCTGCAGCCTATCCTGGTCCGGTCTGATTTCACGATAATCAAAGGTGAGAAGCGCTGGCGAGCTGCCCAAGAGGCCGGGGTTCAAGAACTGGTATGCGTTATTGTGGAGACAAGCCAAGAGGAGGCTAAGCTTCTTACTGTAAGCCTGAGTAACCTTCGGGGCCGGACGAACGAGGAGTTACTCGCCTCTTTGCTTGAGGAGCTTTCGGCACAATACTCTTTGGATGAGATTTCACTTCAAACAGGTTATCGGCAAGAGGAGCTTGATAACTTGCTCCAAGGGCTGCCGGCCGATACAAGTATTGAGCCGACTGCTCAAGATGATAACTTTGACGTGCAGATTGCATTGGATGAAATCAAAGAGCCTGAAACGAGGTATGGTGATGTTTGGCAGCTAGGCCGGCACCTGTTAATGTGTGGTGACTCCACGATCCTAAAAGATGTTCAGCAGCTAATAGGGGGAGATAAAGCTGCGCTGGTAGTTACGGACCCGCCATACAATGTCGCCTTTAAAAGTGATTCAGTACGACTTGCTTCAGACGGCCGGGCAAGTATTATGAATGACGATATGCCCGCGGAGCAGTTCGTGGGCTTTTTACATTCCGTGTTTTCAAATTATGCTGCAGTTATGGATCCTAAAGCGGGCATTTATGTATTTCATCCATCTTCTTATCAGCGTGAGTTTGAAGATACGATGAATGATGCCGGTATTGTGGTCCGTACTCAATGTATATGGGTCAAAAATGCATTTTCATTTGGATTTGCTCAGTATAAGTACAAGCATGAGCCTGTATTTTATGCTCATTTAAAGGGGAATGCGCCGGCCTGGTATGGTGATCGAAAGCAGACGACGGTTTGGAAGGCCGGACTGCCAGTTGAGCAGCCCGAGCCGGAAACGATTTGGGAAGTATCCAGGGGAGACGTAACGAAGTATGTTCATCCTACACAAAAGCCACTCGAGCTCCTTGCAATTCCGATCGGGAATAGTAGTAGGCAGGGAGAGATTGTTTTGGACCTGTTTGGTGGAAGTGGCTCTACGCTTATGACCTGTGAGCAAATGAACCGGGTATGCAGAACGATGGAGCTGGACCCCATATTCTGTGAAGTGATAAAAAAGAGGTTTCAGGAATCGACTGGCTGCGAGCCGGTACTTCTTTACAGAGCCGGCGTCGTTGCATAAATATAAATAGAGGGCGCGTCAACGCCCTCCAGACCACCGGAATACTCCCGGTGAGATCATGTAAGCCGTGGCCACGGTATCGAACGCATGATCTCATATCCATTTTAACGGATGTTGGGAGTGTTCGCAATTGTCAGTTGAAAATACGAACAGAGAAAAAGAAGAATTGCTACTTCAACATGAGATTGATGTAATACAAGGTATCCTAGAATCCAAGTCCAAGTACCGGAAAATCGTGCAGGCTGGGATTGCTCGTTGGGTGAAGGACTTTCAAGATGGCCGGATTGAGGTTAAGACTGTTGAGGATTTAAAGAAGCTTATTGAAATGGACTTGGAGCTCCAAAAGAATGATATATAACTTTCACTTTGTAGTGGGGGTGGGTGATATGTAACGTGGCCAGAGAACGTAGCCCTGATCGTGATAAGGCAAAACAAATGTGGCTGGATAGTAACGGTTCGAAAAAGCTAAAGGACATCGCTGCTGCCCTTGGTTTAGGTGAGACACAGATCCGGAAGTGGAAGTCCCAGGACAAATGGGCAGATGCCCTAAAAGGTAACGTTACTAATCAAAAGAAAGGTAACGTTACTAAAAGAATAGGGGCTCCTTTAGGTAACAAAAATGCGCTTGGTAACAAAGGCGGGGCACCTAAGGGAAACCAGAACGCAAAGGGTAACCGCGGCGGTCATGGCGGTCCATTCAGAAATAAGAAAGCACTTAAAACAGGTGAATATGAAACAATCTGGCTGGACGCTCTCGAAGATGATGAGCGTCTTTTGTATGAGCTGATTGATACGGATCCAATAGTACAAGTTGATGAAGGTATTAAACTGGCTTCTGTTCGTGAAAGAAGAATGCTGCTTCGAATACAACGGCTAACCAATGGACTTACCGAGAAAGGCCGCAGAGTACTTCAGGAACGAAAAGCAATTAAGGACCCGGTCTCGATTCACGATGAGAAGACGGGAAAAACCACGGTTGTTACCCGGGAACGCTTTGAACTCATTGTTACTGAGATCGAGGAGAATGAAGCCCGACTCATTGATGACATTTTGGCGCATGAAGAAGCGTTAACCCGGGTTCAAGATAAAAAAGCAAAATGGATCGATCTAAAGCATCGTATGGAGACAGTTGATGAAGAAAAGCTAATCCGAATTGAAAAACTGAAATTTGAATTAAGGATGTTGCAGGGTGGTGGTGACAGTGAAGGTAGCGATGATGGGTTTGTAGAGGCGCTGAGAGGAAAAGCAGCGGAGGTGTGGGCCGATGAAGGCCAAACGTAAGCCTGCCACGTTTCGCTGGTCTCCTTTTTCCAACAAACAGATAAAAGTTCTTACTTGGTGGATGGAAGAGAGCCCGCACCATGAGAAAGATGCCCTTATAGCGGATGGATCGGTCCGGGCTGGTAAAACAGTCGCTATGTCGTTTAGCTATATTGTGTGGGCCACAGAAACATTCAACGGTGAACAATTTGGCATGGCCGGCAAGACAATCGGTGCGCTGCGGCGGAACGTGGTGGGGCCACTTAAGCGTATGCTAACAAGCCGGGGATACCGGGTCCATGATAATTTAACCGAGAATGTCTTGACCATTAGCCGCGGACTCATTACGAATTACTTCTTTTTATTTGGTGGTAAGGACGAACGCTCCCAGGATTTAATCCAAGGGATTACGCTTGCTGGTATGTTTTTTGATGAGGTTGCTTTGATGCCTCAATCTTTTGTTAACCAGGCAACGGCAAGGTGTAGTGTTGAGGGGCGGAAGTTTTGGTTTAACTGTAACCCCGCGGGGCCTTATCACTGGTTTAAAGTAGAGTGGCTTGATCAGATTGAGCGAAAAAATGCGTTGCACCTTCATTTCACGATGGATGATAACCTGTCCCTATCAGAGAAAATCAAAGAAGGCTACCGACGCATGTACAGCGGGATTTTTTATAAGCGTTACATCCTTGGTTTATGGGTTCTTGCTGAGGGTGTTATTTATGACATGTTCAATGAATCCATTCACCGTGTTCCTTCTCAGAAAATGCCGCAATCCTTCGAGCATTACTATGTCGGCGTGGACTACGGGAACACGAACGCTACTGTTTTTCTCTTGGTCGGTGAGCACGCCGGTAAGCTGTATGTAATCAAGGAGTATTATCACGATGGAAGAACAGCCATGGTTCAGAAGGCGCCGTCTGAATATGCTCGAGACTTTATATCGTTTATAGCTGATGTGGCTGTAAGCAAGATATTTATTGATCCTTCAGCTAAAGGATTTATTACTGAGCTTAAGAAAGCCGGAGTCCGGTATATTGCGGAAGCAGATAATGAAGTGCTTGCAGGAATATCTGCAGTGGCCTCTGCGCTGTCAGAGAAGTTATTGTTCATTGCAAACAGCTGTCTGAATACATTGAAGGAGTTCAGCAGCTATGTGTGGGATATAAAGGCACAGGACCGGGGGGAAGACAAGCCCTTAAAGCAGCATGACCACGCTATGGACGCTTTAAGATATGTCGTCTATATGCTGTTTGGGAAAATTACTAAACCTGTGGGATACGGTATTCAGGCCGATATTACATCAGTATTTGACTAGAAGGAGGTGAAACATTGGCTGGAAGAATTAACAAGGTAGTAACAATGGTTTTAGATTTCTTCGGAAAATCTCAGCAAGCTGAAATAGAACCGGAACGTACACCAGTTGCATCGTATGCGGAATCACCCAGTCTGTATATCTTTGATCAATTCAAAGTTGCCACGGACCGAATAGCCACCATTCGAGAAGTGAATAATCTGGTGAAATTGGACCTTCGTTTTAAGACAACAAATAACCGGATGGCCGCTGATGCGGTGCGCGGTGGGTTTCGCATTGTGGTTTCGGGTAGTGATGCCGATCGTGCTCGGTTGAAACAAAAGGGGAAAACGTTGAAACGATTGACGCCTGGAGCAAACATTGCTCAGCAAGTGGTAGATGATTTTCTAAACCGGACCAAATTGCAGGCCAAATCGAGAGAACACGCCCGGGTATTGATCCGGGATGGTGACATATTTTTAAACCCGGTTGTTGACCTCTTAAGTGGGATAATACTGGATATCCGCAGGGCACCAGCCCTTACCATTAAACGAAACAGCAATGAGTATGGTCAGTTTCCAGACATCGAGCGTGCCTTCTCACAAATCGATCCTAGGACGCAGATAAACTCACTACTTGAGATTGGTCCACCGAGCATGTCCCGAACGGACTTTGCGCTGTTTCAGATGAATCATATTCGATGGCTTGAAGAAGAGACCGAGATGTACGGTACAAGTCATTATGCAAGTGCCCGGGCCACCTACAAGATTCTGAACAAAATGGAGATTGCTTCTGCAGTTCGTCGGGAGTTTCGTAGCGTGCAGAAGTTTAATCACAAGCTGCCGGAAGGGACGCAGGAAAGGGATGCCATCGAGTATATGCGCCTTGTAGGCCTGATTGATAAAAATGGGAATCCTACTCGGAACGCCCATTTACTTTCAGATTTTGTAGGCACGGCCGACGTGAAGGTTCTGAATGGCGATGAAAACTTAGATCAAATGGATGACATTAAGTACTTCGAGGATTTGCTTTGGTTGAATTTAGGTGTCCCGAAAGCCATTCTGACAGCTGGCCAAGACATCAATCGTGACATCCTTAAGGTCCAGTATCCTCATTATCTCGAAACGTTGGAAGATATTACGGACCTTTTGGAATATGGCGATACCGGGCAATTCTCCGGCTACCGGGCCATTGTGGACTTGCAGCTTCTTCTAGCCGGCATCAATCCCGATTCCATCTCTTATGATATTGTCTGGAGTGATAAGAGTGGTGAAACGCCAGCTGAGCGGTTGGACAGAGTGCAAATAGCTCTAGGCGCTGGTGGTGGCGTAAAGGTTATCACGTTGGAAAAAGGCATACAAGAAATTGCGAAAGACTTTGATATCGAAGATCCTGCTGAGATGGCTGCACAGCTTGAGGAAGAAGAACGCCAGAAGCAGGCGGATTTGGTGCAACATTCAGCAATAAATAAAAAACCTGAAAACCGATCACAAGCGGTAACCGATGTAGTACTGGAAGATAGGCCGGAATTTGAAGATATTGAAGTGGAAGCGAGGTCAGCTGTATCTCGTTTTTTTAATGCCGTTTATCAAAGGATGGTGAATGTAACAGATGAAGATGCGGCACTAATTGATGCTGAGGATCAGGATGATGCGCCCGTCAACATGAATGAAATTGAGAAATCGTTTGATGAGGCCTGGAGCACCGAGGAGGAAAGTTATCAAAAGGCTATTGTAAAAAGCATGACACAAACAGGAGTAATGGGTGCAGAACGGGCTGTTCAACTTGTTATGGATTTTAATAAGGGCGCCGCAGTTGATCCGACTGGTCCGCAAATGGGCGTTGGTGTCAAGATGAAGATCGTCAAAAAGGACATTTACGAAGACCTACTCGAAGCATCAGGCGAGCGCATAAAAGGTATCAAGGAAACAACACGGCTAAAAATCCAGTCATTGTCAGCAAAAGCATATGAGGAAAATCTAGGGTGGAAGGCACTCATGATCCAGCTCAAACCGGTTATTCAAGATGAGATCAGGGCAGAAATGATTGCCCGGACTGAGCTCTCCTGGGCATACAATCGGAGTGCAAAGCGGATCTATATTGATGCTGGTTTTGAAAAAGTAAGATGGTCCACGGTGCTTGATCAAAGAACATGCCCAACATGTAGAAGCAGACATGGTATCGTGTATCCGATCGATGACCATCCAGGCATTCCGGCACACCCTCGCTGCCGCTGCACATTGCTTCCGGATTAATACAAGACCTAAAGGGCGGTGATTGATACAACTATCAGACTGTAAAATGAAGATATGAAAGGAGGGCTCAAGTGAACTGGCCCAAGTATAAACATAAACTAAATCTGCAGCTTTTCGGAGGCATTGGCTTTACTGCTGGGGATGGCCCGGTAAACGATGCTCTATCCGATGATCCCAAAATGAAGCAGATCCTTGATGCGACTTCCGCCATTGAACTGCTTGCCGTTAAAAAACAACTCGCCAATGACACTTTAACCGAGGTGGACCGCCGTATTTATTACGAGGCCATTGAAGCCAAGTGCCGGACTGAGTTTGGGTATTATGATGTTGAGCACGCGGCCAAGCAGGAGGCGAAAGAGGTGAGACCGCCGGTTGGATTTACCGCGACGAATGCAACTATAACCGTCACGACTGACTCCATCGATCCAAGATTCGCCGTAGTCATTGATGCTGCGGGAGAATCACAGGATATCTGCTTATCCCAGGCAGTTATCATTGCAGATGCCGGAGGCCAGCCGTCTGGATGGTATAAGCAGCCCGTTTCCCGTGTCGACGCCATTAACGGCAATAATCGCATTTATCCGAGGTCGGTTTACCAACCTGCACTCGATGCAATTAAGCAAGCAGGCTTCCCGTATGCCGGAGAGCACCCGCATCCGCCCACAATGAAGGGTTTGGATGGACGGGTGCTTTTTGATTCCAAGGTGCCAAATCAGGCCGTCAAGTTCCGCAATGCTGATATTGATGCTGCAGGGGTCGTGTGGGCGGAGTACAAACCGCTTGATACCGATATGGGCAAGCAGGTAAAGGCAATGCTGGATGCTGGGCTGCCCATTGGTTTTAGTAATCGGATGACAGGTAATATGGTGCCGGCTACCGTGGACGGACGAAATGTCAGTGTGTCGAAGTCATTGAATCTGTATACCTGGGATGTCGTGCTTAACCCAGCCGAGCCTGATGCTTTTACAAAGCCGCTGCCGCTGACGGATTCAGCGGTTACTGAAATTTTAGATTCTATCCAAAAGGGAGATGATCCGAAGATGAATTTTTTGACTATGACGATTGAACAACTGAAAGCATGGAAAGCAGGCAATGCCGGGCACGCAGAAATGGCAATGTGTGATTCGGCTATCGCTGCAAAGGAAAACGAGCAAGCTTTGAAAGATGAACTCGAAACGATGCGCCGCAAGGAAGAAGAACGTCAACGCGCTGAAGAAGCTGCTGAAAATAAACGTAAGGCTCAGGCGGCACTAGCCGATGCCGTCAATTCCCTTCCATACGATGCCAACGTGAAGGCAGCAATCCTTAAAAAAGGCGAGGCAATCACTGATTCCGCAACCGTTGAGCACTTTATCGAAGGTGAGAAAGCAATCGTTGACGCCTACGCCGTTGGAACAAAGTTGGGCCAACTTGGGGTAAACACAAACAAAGGAGGCCAAGCAACTGTGCTGGATACGAGCATTGAAGTGACAGGTAATCCGCAGCCGTGGAAGCCAATCGTCGATAACCTGCAGGCGGCATTCGATGATCGAAACCGCTCGCTGGATACAAACTTCCGAGTTGACCCTAAGCTTCGCGAAGCCAACAAAGGCATTGTTGATCGTCTGATGGCGAAAATGGAGCGCGAGAACAACGAAGAGTACTCCAAATTTATGAAGTCCCTCACTGACTCTGCTCAATCTATTCAAGATGGCGTCATTACAGATTCAGCGATGTCTTCCACTGGTGATTTCGCTCAAGCGCCTGCTATTTCTTTGGCATTCATGTACCAAGTATGGCAAGACCTTAAATTCTTGCAATTGGTAATGGCCGAGTCCTTCAGCGGAACGACATTCAAAATCCCAGTTGAATTCCAATCCTACGATTTGTATACGCAGGATGACTTTGTTGTCGGTGAATTTGAAGGCATCCCTACAGAAGGCGTTGAAACTCGCCTGCTCGAATTCGGAGCTGAATGGTTGAAACGGGGCACCTTGGTTTCCAAAGAATCTCAAATCGAAATGCAAAAAGGCCCCTTTAATTATGACGTTGTTGCCCGCAATTTAGCGAACCTTGCTATGCGTTATAGCCGCGTAATGGACCAGCGTTTAAGCCTTGAAATGCTGCACGTTTCCGATGAATATGAAGCTAAAGCGGTAACGGCTGAGGCTGTGGCCGCTACGGAAATGACAGCTGGAGCGTCGGCCGGCCTTCCATCCGGTAACAATGTTGCTTGGGTAGTTAGTTTGTTATGTGGTTATACAACAGGTGCTATTGGGAAAACAGTTCCGCCGATTGTTCGACCTCGAAAAAATGTGTGGTTGGACCCATTCGGCCGCAGGCAATCCGCTGTAATCAATGACTTTGTTGTCAAGAAAGGGGCGACCACTCTCACACGGGGTACCTGGGATCCGATCTCCGGCAAAGTGAACAACGGTGACTACGCCGTGGATTGGGAAGAAAGCAAAGTGTATTTCACAGCTGCTTCCGGTGTAGACAACAACACGAATAAACCAACAATTCAAAATTACTCCTATGCTACCAACGTTAACTTCTTTGATCTGACGGTACCTTTGGCGTTGACTGACAAGCCAGCACAATATTACAACCGGTTGTTGGAGCGCTTTGATCTTCAAAAGGCATATATGGGTTCTGCTCCGCGCTATGTGACGCCTGACTTTGCTATTGGCTCGCTCAATGCGATGGTGAACATCAAGAATGCGGAGTTGTTCTACAAATGGGCTTCCCCAGAAGGAACGAGCTTCTTGAAAGGAGATATGTGGTTTGCAACTCGTGCTGGCCTGCAGCTGGGTGAAATTAACGCTCCTTGGGCAGCTCGAGATAAACGCATTCTGATTGGCAAAACCAATGCAACTCGCTACGGCGTGGGCTCTCCTTTGCAGATTGAAGGGCCAGAGCCGTATTTTGATCCTGGTACTCAAAAAATCACATCTGCTAAACAATACTATGCGACGCAGCAATCCGTCATTGCGACACCTCTTGTAATTGATGGGACTGGCAAGCAGTACAATCCTCCTTACCGCACAATCAAATACTATAACTCTTAAGAAGGGGCTGGTGAATATCTATGGGAATCAAAGTGAACAACGGACACTCTTTTTTACATCCTGCATCCGGGCTGATTATTGGCCCGGGTGATGTCTATCATGATGGTGATGATGAGCAAACGGTTGAGGAGAGCCTATCTCCTTCACCACTTTCTGTTGAAGAATTCAAAGCACTATCTGCACAAGAGCAGAAAGATTTGCTTTTGAGTATGGAAATTGAAGCCGGCTCTAACGAGCCTCAACGCATCGAACAATACACTGACTGGTTGAATGCTCAAGCGAATGCTGGGCGCACTTCTTAGGAACTGAAAGGGGGCTGCGGCTGATGAACATTGCAACCCTACTTACGGCAATACGAACAGAAATTGGGGATAAGGAAGAACCCTATCGATATGATGAGATGGCGCTTTTGGAGTTTATCCAAGGCGCCATTTCTGATTATTCCCAGTATCGTCCCCGGCGGAAACGCGGCTCTATTACATTAAGGGAAGATTCGTTGGAATATCAGATGCCGGATGATTATCAGGTATGGGTTAGCGGTCTGGAGAACTACGAGGTACTAGATAGTATGCTGTACCTCGATGTATATCCTAGGTCACCGATTATACTCACCTTTGTTTATCTGGCGAATCATGATGTGTCGAGTCTGCCAGAGAGCTCTCTTTCCCTTATCGTCGATTACTGTATGTGGAAGCTGCTATCTGATGCTACTCGGGAAGGATCCGAAATCAGTGAATTGAAGCTTGGTAAAGGACTCGATATCAAATTCGATAACTTCGATCAGATCAGCAAGCTTGCTGAAACCCGGTACAGCAGTTATCTGTCTGCCGTTAAAAAGACGATCGGTGGTGGTACCTGATGGATGCAGCAAAACTGGCCGAGAAGGTAAAAAGGGTACTTCAGAAACAGATCAGAGCAAAAGGGTATGAAGCGGAAGCTTTGCTGCTAACTCCAATTGAGAAGAACCTTAGAAAATTGAACATAACGGATACCGGAGAGAATACACCGGAGCCGCACTCTGAAAACATCAAAATTGTGGTTACTTCTCATGGGATTAAAGAAAATTCTACCGAGCTCGGAGATAATCCTGATGAAATCCTTGAATTTATCGTTATTGAAGATGGGTCTGAATCTGAATTGAAAAAGGTGGAGGAAGATCGTATCCTGATCTATCTCGGAAAAAAATATATTGTGGAGCTTGTGAGCCCGGCAACGCTCGCCGGGCAATTAATTATAAAGGAAGTGACAGCAAAGGCGGTGAGGTAATTGAGTGAATTTGATGCCCTGTTAAGAGCCTTACAGAGCATTCCAGGTGCTGCGGATAATGGAATCAAGAAAGGGCTAAAACGCGCGGCTGTTATCGTCATGGGGAGGGCCAAGAACAAATTAGGGACATATCAAGGGAGTTCGGGCTCTTTTAATGCCTGGGCAAAACTGAATCCAGAAACAGTACGTAAAAAACATCTTTCTAAATCAGGCAGCGGCCGGTTATCTAAGGCTGGCAAGGCCTACTTACAAAAACATTCGTCCTGGGGAACTGGCACCAATGATGATGCTCCACTTGTTGATACCGGCCACTTAAGGCAGGCCATAACGACAGATTACAGTGATTTGGATAGTCATCGTGTTGCCTATGTTGGTGTTGCTGCGGGTAGGAATACTGCCGGAAAAGGAAGCCCGTCAGATTATGCTGCAAAACATGAATTCGGTGATGTTTCGAGAAGGATTCCTGCCCGACCGTACCTTCGACCTGCTTTAGAAGAATCGAGGGCTCAAATCAAGGAGGAGGTTTCTAAAGCGCTAGTTCAAGAGTTAAGAGGATTGGGGCGTGGAGGTCTTTGAGAGATCCGTTGGTATCGGTTTATCAATCCTTGTACGCTGCTATCACGCATGTCCATGGATCAGACTTTATGATTTACGACGGTACACCAGACCCGAGCGAATTTTTCAAGAAGCTCCCGGCCGCTCATATTATTTACGTAAGTGGTACGGCCGAGAAAGCGCTGATGCGTGAATATGAGCCTCATGGACTGATCGATAACGGTGACGGGACTTTCACGGTCGGAACGGAATCATGTCGGTTTGATTATTTGATTCAGGTTTCCTTTTTTGGTATTAAGCCCGGTATTGCCCAACAACTTTCCACTAGGTTTTTGGCATTTGTTGAAATGGATAACGAGCTGCTTATTCCTGATGATAAGTGGGGCGAAATCATGCAGGTATTTATTACCGGCCCTCCAACACCACCGCGGGGGGAACCGGACCTTTACCAATGCGATGCAACGTACCGCTGCCGCGGGAAACTCATTACTGAAGAAGAAGTAGCGAAGATTGATATCACTAATTTGAAATTCAAAATACGATAAGGAGCTGATTCCCCTTGACTATTATTCGTGGGGCAACGTCCCTAACCGGATTACCTCCGGGCCTATATATCAATGAACTTGCGGTTCCGCAATCGGATGAAGTGGCCACCAGCGATTTTGTCCTTGGATTTGTGGGCGATTTTGACCGTGGCCCTGTTAATCAATATGTCATGATCAATGAAATCCCAACCAAACGATTGGCTGAAATTGCAGAACCTGTCCTTGGGGCAACGACGAAATCTAATGCCGGCAATGCGCTGCTTGATCATCTGGACCGTGCGAAAGTGAAGAGGGCTGTTTTCGTCCGGGTGCTTGGGGCAGGATATGCCGCAGCATCGATTACCTTGCAGGATAGGCAGGGAACGCCGGCCGACACGCTGAAGGTTGCCGCGAGATATCCGGGAACCTACGGTAATGTTTTCACTTGTCAGGTAGCAGCAGGGACGAATGCCAATACATTCAAGATGATTTTGGTATCTGATTTCGGCACAGAAACATACGACAATCTTTCAATGGACCCCGATGATGGCCGCTACGCTCCAACACTGATCAATGGTCTGAGCGCTCACTTTTATCTTACTGATCTTAATTCAACTGCATCCACACGGCTGCTCGCGCAACCAGCTGTGAAGGCGCAGTCGCAATTGGCTGGCGGCAGCAATGGAGCTGCATTGACTGACGCTGACCGGATCGGTTCTATTGATTCCGGAACCGGCGCGAGAACCGGGCTGAAATTACTCGAGCTGGTTGGCAATATCGTTACGGATGTGGCCTTCGCCGATTACAGCAGTGCAACGGCTGACGCGGCACTAGCTGCTTTTGGTTTGAAGTATAACACGATGACTTACTGCGGCATCGGTTCGGCAACGACCGTCGCAACAGCAATCACAGCCCGGTCCAGCTACGACAGTGATTTTATGCAAATGGTGTTTGGCCGCTACCAGTCCGTTGGATCTCAATGGACTTCGGGCGCATGCTTATCGGCCATTGTGCACGCTATCGGGAATGTTGAGGATTCCGGTATTGCCGTGGAATGCACATGGGTTTCAGGCACAGATAAAGGTTTGGATTTTGATGACTTTACCAACCTGTACACGAATCAAATTGCGGCTTTCCAGTTAAAACCTTCTGCTGCAGGTGATGGAACGATGGCGTGGAGATTGGCAAACGACTATACCCTTGCAAAGACGGATGTTTCCGGCGCCGTTATTAGCGATGACGAAAACCGGAAAGTAAATAAGCGCCGGCTGAATAGCTGGATTGAAAAGTCTCTCGAGTCCGTGGCTGCACCGTGGCAAGGTAAGGCTATGACCAAGAAGATGAAGGACGACGCGGAACGCCGGGTCCGGACTTATTTTGACCTACTCAAAAGCCCGACGAATCCGCTGGTATCTTCTAAATTCGAAGATTATTCAGTTACCTTCAATTCGGCGGCCCAATCGATTGACCAGTTTGTTCAGGATATCAAAGTGAAGCACTATAACACCGCTGAATGGATTCTCTTGAATTTCCAAGGCGGCACGAATGTGGAGGTGGGCTAGTTGATTAAATTAAACCTTCAGACGTTTGCACAAGACGGATTGCTCGGTAAAAAGCTGATCATCGCATTGACTGATGAGAACGGTGCCGCTTTAGAAAAGACGCCCGAAATCCTGAAATGGTCAGTCGAGGAGATTACCAGTGAGGAGAAAAAGAACCCTATCGGGGAAGAGACTGAATACCGTCAGGTGCTTCAGAACGGTTGGAAAGGCACATTAGAGGGCCAAGCGGTTAACACAGCCTACGATGACATTGTAGACAAGAAAATCGCTCACCAGGAGGAAAAAGGGGGGACCCTCAAATTCATCATATTTACAACAGAGACTTACAAGGACGGCACCGTCCGGAAATATAAATACTCTGGGGTAACGTTCGATGGCTATAAGCGATCGGCGGACGGAAATAACAAACCTGTAACAAATAATATCAACTGGCAGGCTGAGCGCCGGGACAAACAATAAGGAGGAGGAATATTCATGGAGATTACACTTTCGACAGGTAAAAGGGTTGGGGTAAGAGAGAAAAAAGGGCAACATCACTTTATTGAGCGTAGGCTTATGGCTACGTCGATGGGTGAAGGAGGACAAAATCTAGGCGCCTTCATGGGAATAGTTACTATTGCAGCTATCGTATCGATCGAAAGCATTGATGGAGAAAAAGTAAGCACTCCCGTTAATGAGTCCGAAATTTATGAACTCATGGATCGTTTTACGTATGAAGAATGGGCAGAATTCGAAATGAAAATCCGGACACCTGAAGACAAAACAAAACTAGAGGAAGCTGCAAAAAACTTGCTGAACAGTCCTGGTTCCGCAAACGCGTAGAACTTGCGCTTGCATCCGGGGCTGGTATATCATTCACCGAATCTTTAGGTTTTGATGAAGTAGAGACTTTGGCGGCAATCCTTGTAGTTAACGAATGGAACGAACATATTAATTCCTCCGAATGATCGGAGGGCTTCCTGAGCTTGGGAAATGCTGTTCCTCTGCTCAGGAAGCAGTTGCAGGAGGCCATCACATTTGATGGTCTTTTTTATTTTCCAGAAAGAAGGGGGCGGATAGGATGAGTTCCATTCTGGACTTGGCAATCAGCATTAGTTTAGCGGACCATATTTCATCTGGTGTCAAGGGGATTATTGGTCAATTCAAGCTTATGGAAAGAGCTACCGACGATGCCAAAAAGAAAATGGAAGGCTTTAAGAACATGGCGTTTGTCGGAGCTGGTGTTGGAGCTGCGGGGGCGCTTGCATTTGGCGGAATCACAAGTGCAATTAAATCTTCGGCCGAAGCAGCGATGGAATTTGAAAGTGTCATGACCAATGTGAAAATGGCCGCATTTGGGAAGGACTTACTTGATTCATCCAAGGCTGCTGAAGTGAAGCAGACGCTGGATGACCTGACAACTGGTTTCGAGAAACTGGGGGTTGCTACAAAGTTCAGTGATAAGGCAGCTGCCGAAACTGCCCTCGGGATGTTAAGGGGCGGTATCGATAAAAACTTTATCCTTGGGGATAAGGATGCCAAAGGAAATTATAACTATTCCGGCCTTACCGCCGCTATGTATTCAGCTCAATTGGGTGATGTAGACCCGCAAGCAGCCGGTGACTTTATTGCTAAACAGAAGGCTGCTTTCAACATGAACGGAGACAGGACCCTTAAGGCCGTAGATTTCTATGCGAAGACAGCAGCTGCTTCCACAATGGATATGAAGAGCCTTATTCCCGGCATGCTGACTGCATCCGGTGTCGCAGGAACTCTTGGCATGACGCCAGAGGATACAGCGTTGCTCGTCGCTTCAACTGGCACCTATACCAAGGACGGCGGCTCAGCGGGGACATTTACCAAGGACTTCCTCGACCGCCTGATTCCTCACACCAAAAAACAAATTGAGGCTATGCATGAATTGGGTTGGTTAAAGCAAGATGGAAGCAGCATATTCTTCGATGATGGCGGCAAGATTAAAGGCTCGGACTTCTTATTCAGCACTCTACAAGAAACATCTAAGAAATTCCGACCGGACCAATTTCAAAACATGATGAGTAAGGTCTTCCTTGAGCAGGGTAAAAACACGGCCCTTGCTCTTGCAAATGGCAGCCAGGTATACGCGGATATTAAGGGTAATGTGGGTAATCAGCTTGATATGTACCAACAGGTTGAGATCCAAATGAAGGGCACCAAAAATATGATGGAGTCTTTAGCCGAGACATGGAGCATTGTAAAACGAGTTTTTGGTGACCCGTTCTTGGAGCCGATAAAGGTTGGTCTTGCGGCCTTCAGCAAAATTCTTGGAGATAGCCTAATCCCATGGGCGAAGGCCCATCCTCAAATCATTCAGACAGTTGCGGCCATTGCATTAGGTGTCAGTGCGTTCCTTGCTATTGGGGGAGCAATTATGGTCGGTGTGGCGGCATTTGGAGCTATTTCGACTGCGATGGCAGGCGTCGGTATCGGCCTGGGAACCGTAGCATTACTGAGTGGAGGTATTGTTGTCGGGATCGCAGCGGTGGCCGGAGCAGCTTACCTGATTTATAAAAACTGGGGTCCGATCAGTGCTTATGCTAAGAATGTGTGGGATCAGGTTAAAAGTGTGACTTTGTCAGTATGGAACGCAATTAAACCTACGGTCATGGGAACTGTCAGTGAAATTTGGAATTCGATTCACTCCGCTTTCAACTCTGTTAAAAGTTACTTCCTTCAGATTTGGCCTGACATTAAGAACATCTTTGCTATATATGGGCCGATTATAGTCACCTTGGTTTCATTCCACTTTAATACAATGTGGACGGTTATTAAGACAGTGAGTACCATTATTTGGTCCACCATGAAATACACCTGGACAATGATTAAGGTGGAGTTAGAGGTTGCTTGGACGCTGATGAAGGACTTTATAAAGTTATGGTGGGACTATGTATCCGGCACCTTCAAAATCGCCCTTAAAATACTCCAAGGTGATTGGTCTGGTGCTTGGCAGGCGATGAAGGATCTATTTTCAACGTTATGGAACGATGTGAAAAAAATCTTTGGAGATGGATGGGACGGTATAAAGGAAATCGCATCTACTTGGAAAGCAGCTGCAGGCGAGTGGGGAAAAAATATCGTTGAGGGTATTATCGGTGGTATTAAGGGTTATTGGGGAAATTTAAAAGATACGATGGGCGAGTTATGGGACGAATATATTAAAAGTCCATTCATGAAAAAAGGGGATATCAACTCTCCATCGCGTGAAATGATGAAACAAGGAAACTATGTCACACAAGGGTTGGCACTCGGTATTTTAGGTCAGGCCGGCTTAGTTAAGAATGCATCAGAATCGTTATTTGATGTAGCCAAGCCAGGAGGAGTTGACGATGGAGGCATCAGTGTAAATCGACCTGTCGCAAGCGGAGGCAGTTCAGTTGTTGTCCAAGGCCCCTTGATCGGAGAGGTGCATCAACAGGCCGGGGAGCAATCGCAAGACTTTGCTGAGCGTGTTGCTGATTTGGCGGTACGGAAGATGAACGCTCTCTCCCAAAGAGCAAACCTGACGATCGGATCCCGGGGCGTCCAAAGGGGGTACTGATGTATGCGTATTGCCTTAGGTGATTTTGAATTCCGAGATTTCGAGAAGCCGAACAGTATTCTCCGTGGTGGTGAGCAAATGTTGGCTGTCCGCCAGTTTCCAGGAGGAAATGTTTCTATTCAGAATATGGGCCCCGGGTATCGTCCCATTAGTTGGAGCGGAATGTTTATTGGGAACGACGCCTACGATCGCATGATGGTTGTAGGACTGATGCGAACTGCTGGAGCTGCCGTTGAATTCACTACAGATAAATTTTCGTTTCCTGTTGTCATTAAAGAGTTCCTGCCTGATTACAAAAGCGATTTAAGAATACCATTCGCTATTACCCTGATCCATATTGTAGATCAACGAGCGAATTCCTCATTGCTGATAGATGCCA
The DNA here is from genome assembly GCF_002234615.1 of Paenibacillus rigui. GTDB lineage: Bacteria > Bacillota > Bacilli > Paenibacillales > NBRC-103111 > Paenibacillus_S > Paenibacillus_S rigui. Next base: position 34,263 of record NZ_NMQW01000027.1, read on the forward strand.
TTGATAAAGCAGCTGATTCATACGAATCTGAGAACCCGGCAGAGTCTCAGGGGAAAACATATGTTGTTCAGGAAGGGGACAGCTTATGGCGAATCGCAATGACTCAAACGGAATCCAAAGACCCCAATCATTGGGAGCAGATTTATCAGGATAATGCAGATGTCTTAACAGATGGGCCAAATGTATTGAGCCCGGGGATGGAGTTGAAGATAAATGTTTAATGATTCTTTAGCCCCTCGATCTGGCCCCTTGCGTCCAACAGGCAAACCAATTGTCAACATCTCCATTAACGGAACAGCTGTAACGGATTGGAAACAGTTTAGGGTAGATTTGAATGGGCTTGGTGCTATTGATACTTTCGATATTACACTCCCCTGGGAAGTAACAGATTCACCGCGGGATAGCCTCTTATATAGCGGCTCAACTTCTTCATCGGATCTTGTCACTGGATCGGCAGAAGTATTAATTCAGGCTGGTTTTGAAGGAGAGGGGGAGCTGGTCAATCTTATTGAAGGCGCCATGGACCATTCGGCATGGGATTTCTCAAAACAGGATGGAGAGATTGTTACCCTGACAGGGCGTTCCTATGCGGCACGTCCATTTGACTATAAAGAATCGGCAAAATGGCAGAACATGACCAGTACAGCCGCCTTCAAGGAGATCGCTTTATCCCATGGCCTGACTCCCATTGTCCCCGTAGAAACAACAAAACTGGTTGGAGAATATACGAATGAGGACCATGCTAATATCACCCGCGAAGTCTCACACTGGGACTTCGTTTTGTATTTAGCACAGAACGAGGAATTCACGACACGGGTTAAGGGGAAAGAATGGTTTTTCGGCCCTAATGAGGAACTTGATGGTTTTTCGGATGATCCTATCATTTTTTCTTGGGGCCATAACATTGATGAACCCTTTCGGATAGAGAGAGCCCCCAATGCAGCACGAAATTTGACTGTACAAGTGATCTCATGGGCTCCTGGGAAAAAGAAAGGCGGGCGCCGGATTATCGAGAATGCAACCTTATCTGGAGGCAGTAACGGCCATAAATATGTGATGCGGTACTATTATCCGAATCGAACCCGGGACCAATGTCAGCAGCTTGCCCGAGGAATCTTAGCTGAGATTTCCAAGAACCAGCTGTATGGATCCTTCTCAACCGACTGGTTTCAGGATCTATCAAACGAACGCCGAATTGAGCTGCAGGGTATCGGTAAGGGGCTAAGCGGTAAATACTTCGTGCCTAAGATTTCAATAACTGGTTCTAAAGAACAAGGGCTGCGTGTTGAAGTGAGCTTTACAAATCTGCCTTTGGAAGAGGGAGGGACATACGGTTGAGCTCTTTTTCGGATCAAAGAAGGACCATTGAGGATATGTTGCCGCAGTCGCCCATCGTTTTTGCGACGATAGCCGCCGTGGACCCCGGTAATCGAATGTTAAAGATCATGATCGAGCCATGGGGAACGGAATCAGGATGGTGCAAAGTTTTAAAGGATACGTTCTATCCTATACCTTTTCATCTGATTGGGGGTACAACTTATACCCACGAACCGCAATGGCCGTATAAGGTTGATCAGGAGGTGTTGGCTGCCGTAGTCAGGGGAGCACAAGGAACGGAGCAGTATGTCGTTTTAGGTTTGCTTGATGAGGGGCTGGTGAGCGAGCAATGAACTATGGGTCAGACTTCTTGATTATCGATGGAGATATTGTTTGGGAGGGGGATAATTTAGCCACTATTAGCGGTGAGGATAACGTGAAGCAGCAAGCTGAGCTCAGAATGCTGGCCGATCTTGGTGAGAGCATCTTTTTTAAGGAATACGGCGGAAAACTGTTCACCCACCTAGGCAAAACTTATTCGATAGAGCAGAAGCAGGCTGCCGAATCAGAGGCACGATCAGTCTTGCTTAAGGTAGGTAACGCTAATGGGCAAGGGTGGATTGAGAAGGTTCTGGAGTGCAGCATTACTCCTGTTAAAGGTCAAAAAGCATTTAGGTTATTTGCTCGGTACGTCCTCCGAGGAGATACCAAGGTGCAGGACTTCAACATTAGATTGGAGGTGTAGAGTGAGTGATCCAATTTCCATCGAAGGATGAGATTACACAGGTATTGGTGACGAACCTTTTGGGATCCGGTAAAACCATTTCCGATTTGCCTAATCAGTGGGTGATAAAGAGCCTAATCATCGGGCTCCGGGAAGCCATTTATATGTTCATTGTTACTCTCAAGTTGGTATATGACCAGTTAACTGCTACGAGGGCTAAGGGTACAAAACTTGAGGAGATTGGTTATGAGACTGGTGTGGACAAGAAGCAGGCAACCAAGGCCGTGCATCAAGTCACCTTGAAAAAATCAAGTCCTGTCGCTGCGGACACACCTGTTCCTGATCTATTCTTAGTCACAACAACGCCCGCCGGAAACAGCCCGCCGGTACAATTCCGAGTTGTAACAGGGCAGAATGCCTTTATACCAGTAGGCCAGAGTCAGGTTAATGTTTTAGTAGAATGCACACAATCAGGGATTGTAGGGAATGTGCCCAGTGGCTCGATCGACCTTGTGGCTCAGGCTGGATTTGATTCTGTTGCCGGTTCCACTCTTACCACGGCCGGTACTGACATTGAAGATGAGGAAGCTTATCGCAAACGGATATTAGAGAGAAAAAGAAATCCGCCCAGGGGAGGAACAAAAGCGGATTATAAGATATGGGCTGAGAGTGTGGAGGGCGTACTGACTGCCTTAGTCCTCCCGAGAAATCGGGGCAATGGAACTGTAGATATCGTTATTACAGGCGTGAATGGGGTGCCGGACCAATCCCTGATTGATGATTGTCAAGACTACATCGATTCATTGACGCCAGCCGATATTGCGGACGGTGGGGTACAAGTAATTGCTCCAACAACGGTACCCATTAATATTACGTTATCTGGTTGTGTATGGGCCGATGGAATAACCACCGCGATTGGTTCGCCAATTGTCCAAGCTGCAATCTCACAATACATTATCAATCAAGCTAATACGGATAGAATCGTAAGATTTATGGATATCATAGCAACCGCCAAAACAGCACATGATGCCACAGACATTACGAACAAGCCGGTTCTCGTAGATTTTGTGATGAACACACCAACCAGCAATCGAGTGCTTGGCAATGTAGAAATGGCTGTGCCTGGAACAATCAACATTTCATAGGGGAGGGGAATTCATGGGGCTTTCTTCATTTCTTCAAGGATTCTTCCCCCATCGTTGGCTAAACAAAAAAGGAACAGGCAACATTCGTCTTTTCAATGGACTGGGCACAACACTGGATTGGGCAAATTCTTTCGTTATTCTGGTGAGGAATGAGTCAAGAGTGCTGACAGCCGTAGATACCATTCCGCTGCGGGAAAAAGAGCTTGGGATAACCTCTGACCCTTCGGTTCAGATCGATGTCCGTAGGTCCGGGATCATAGCGAGAATGAGGGAACAGAGCCGGCCAATGACCGCGGAGGATTTGGCGACAGCACTCCAGTCGTACGGCATCGTTGTGAGTATTCAACATGATTATGCCAATTACAAAATGTTTATCAAAATTTTGAATGTAAATGGAGTGCCGGAAGGGTATCCCCAAATCCAGGCATTTATTCGGGAAGTTGTTAGAGCACACGTAGAAGTTATTTTTCAATTCCGATACCTTACAATTGCTGAAACTGAAAGCATGACAATATCACAAATCGAGGCTACAACACTTGATAGATTTGCAGGAGGTGGAGTGTAAATGGCAAATCCCAAGACTACAAACCTTGGATTAAATAAGATTGACAGAACGTCACCGACCACGACATACATGAATTTGCAAACAAACCTTGATGATAATTGGGATAATATAGACAACCAGCTTGGAGCACAAATTGCCGTATCCCCTGCAGCCATGCCTGTAAGCCTTAAAAGCGGGCTGCAAGTAATCAATTCTTCCCGCGTCGCGCCGTATAACGTGACGAGCATCAAGGGCCGCACACTGGTTAACCTGCTGGGGCGTGATGGTGGTTTCGAGGTAGCTAATAACAACTGGACTGCTTTTCAAGGCACTATTACCTACCAAATCGGGAACACAGCCCCTGATACAGGACAGGGTCGCGTATCGCTTGCGATCACTTCAGGCAGTTACGTATCTGCATATAAAACAAACATACCTTTTAAAGCGGGGAAGTATTATGTCCTTATATCAGCAGCGCGCAATTTTACTGCTACATCCGTTCGCCCCGTTATCGGAGCGACAGGCGCTGCCCAGATTGTTAATTCGTCTGTGTTTACGCCACAACTATCCACTTTCACTACGCAATGGTCTAGGATTAATGTTGGAACCACGGATATTACAGGAGGTACTGTAGAACTACAGGTCGCTGGAGCTGTCGGTCAAACGGGAGTTTTCGATTCCGTACGTCTATATGAAATTACGCAAGCCGAGTATGATGCGCTTGCGAGCATGACACCAGAACAAGTCGCCGCCAAGTATCCGTATGTTGATGACGTGAAGCCGATCACGAATCCTTATGTTATCAAGTACGGGGAAAACTTGCTGCCTACAATGTACGAATGTTCCCTCACGGGCGGTAACGCCGCTATTAATGTGCAAGCGCCATATATTTTACAAATGGTATCCCCGGATGGTAACGCCAGTTTCTTTGACACACCAAAACTACCTTTGATTCTGGGGCAACAGTACACACTGTCTGCTACCATTTCAGCTAACGCACACATGCAAGTAGTCGATTCTCAGGGTGTCGTTGCTAGTATAACGGCTACTATACCTTCGGTAACCTTTATCATTAGAGAATTTGGCGGTACGTATATACGATATTCCGAAGGAGCAGCCGGAACACATACGTACACAAACCCAATGCTTAGCCTTGGTGCTATCGCCCTGCCATTCAAGCAGCGTGAAGACGATTACCTTATCTTGCCGGCACAGTTGCACGCGAATACTGACGGCAGTGTTTACGACGAAATCACGTACCGCGACGGGCAATATTTTAAGAATTCCCGGTTTAAATCGATTGATTTGGATGGTAGTTTGGCTTGGACGTATTCCCCAGTAAGTTATACAGGATATAAACGAGTTGAACTTGTTAATAATCTTGCTGCGGTACCTCCATTCCAACAAGTTGTAAAATACGATGGGAAAATACTCACTTATAATAATTCTGCAAATACTGCTGATACATTTCTGGTTGCATCGGGAACAACTTATATTGTAATTCCTAATACTGACTCCGGATGGGGCGATTCGTATACACCTTCCGCTGCCGAAATTCAAGCGTATTTTTACGGGTGGAAGATGACAACACAAGGTGTAAACAGTACCGCGCCTTATGATAGGACTGACAATCAATTTAAGCAATGGTATCCGATCGGCAATACTGATGGCAGTGGATATGTGATAACGTTGCCTACAGTCAAATCTTCTACTAACTACAAGCCCTACAAACTCGTATACCAACTTGCCGTAGCAACGACAGAGGTCATACCAGCCGAAGGCGGCATTACGCTGCATGATGGTGGTAACCAACTTGAAGTGGGCGCTGGGATGGTTGTACGTGAACGTATAAGGGCCGCGACAGATGATGGCGGCTTGTCTTACTACATCAATACCAATGGTAATAACGGTACGCAACACACTGAATTTGCATATAGGTTGGATAAATTGTTTAGAATCTATCGAGGTTTAGACGCTGATTATACATGGATGTCTAGCGCTTTAAATGCGCCCAATGCTTACGGCAAGTACTGGTACACAAATAGAGGTTATGACAAATTATCAGGGTACGCCGTTACGTACACACCTTTAGATTCCCACTTACTTACAGGTAGCCTGCAAGCGATCAACGGGGAATATAGCACGAATTTAAAGACAGCTGTAGACAAGCTGGCCCGCAATCAAGCGGACGTCTTAACCCGTGTCAGCGTCTTGGAAACGCAGAAGACAGGGAAGGTGCAGCCGCAAATTATAAAGCCTACTTTGCTGAATGGGTGGAGTTTATTCCGTGGCGGCTACTACAAGGGTACTGATGGCCGGGTTTATGTTGATATGGGTATTACAGGCGGGGTTTTTGTAGAGGGAACGCAAATTATGCAATTCCCCCAAGGTTATGCCCCCCTAGACGATATCCACTTTGAAGCTTTAGCTAGTACCGCTGGCATTGTAGCTGCAAATACTATCGTAGAGGGCAAAGGCTATATCACACTTGGTAAAATGATTATTTATAAAGGTGCTAATGGTTATATGCACCTGGCATTCTCGTTCCGCGCAGAATAAAGGAGGTTTGGCCTTGAAAGAAGCAATCATAGTCAACCTGGACGGATATATGACCGATGTAACGCTTGTCGCAGATGATGTGACAGGCGTTTTTCCTATCTACCAGCAGCCGGGAAAGTCAGAGTCGGAGGAAGTAGTCGAGCCTGTGTTAACAGGCCACACGGTTGCCGTCCCGGTCACCCCAGGACTGTACAAGCCGCGTTTCGACTTCGCAGCCTGGGAGACGTATCAGACAACGCTTGAGGCCTACAGAATATCGCTGGCAACTTGGCAAGGTACACCGGAAGAAGATAGAGCCTCCGAACCGCCAAGCTGGACGGGAGAAATGTCTGCCTGCTGGATAGAGGGACTTACACAGGAAGAACTGGACGCGATAAAAAATACCGTCCCGCCGAAGTCGACAGAACAAAAGCTGGAAGAATCCCTGGCGTTAGTTGCGCAGCTGCGCCAGGAAATCGCAGTACAAAAAGACATTAATGCAGCCAACAGCGCCGACTTCATGGCGCTGGTGGACTACCTAGCTGAAAAAGGAGTGTTAGACTAATGGCAATCTTATCTTTCAGGGTTTCAAATTATGCATTGAACATCAACATGACCGGGCAGCAGCGGTACACGGGGCGGGATAACTTCACCGGGATCCCGGCAGAGTATGCACCGCACGTTAAAGCGTACGCAGCGAAGAACTACTATGTAGATGATATCGACCGCGCTTTTGCTAACGGCTGGCTTACAGCGGAAGAACATCAGGACACTTTAGATCTTAAAACAGAATCCGATCCACAATTCAGACCGTCAACGTTAAATGAATAAGAACCAAGGCCCTGTATATCACGGGGCTATTTTTATGCCCGTTAATGGGCGGAGAGGGTGCGAGCCAATGTCGCCACAAGCAGACGAAACTCAAGAAATTTTACAGCGATTAACGAGGGTAGAAACAAAACTCGACATGATGAACAGCGCGCGGGATACTGCCAATGATGCCCTACAGTCCACGAAAGCAGCGCACAAGCGACTCGATACCATCGAAGAAAACCAGAAGTGGATATGGAGAACTGTCGTGGGAGCGATGATTGTTGGAGTTGTAAATCTACTCTTAAAAGTGAAAGGGATGTAAGTATGACGGATGATATGATCTTGCAGCTCGCCGCGATCGTGGCTGCTTATGTTGGTGTGGGGAAAACGCTTGGAATTAATCCAAAATACAGTCCGTTGATTGCCATTGCAATCGCGGCTGTTTTTGTTTTGGTGCCGGACAGCATGCAGAAGACCATCACCTCTATATCAGTTATTGGATTGACGGCCAGCGGTGCATATAGTTATGTTAAAAATTCGGATGGAGGTAAATCCAATGGCAAAGGGATTTGATTGTGCAACGCCGTTGACTGCGGAAAAGGCCCGGGAGTTTATTGCTTCCGGGTTTACGTTTGTCTGCCGATATCTCGCCCCAGCAGGTTCGTGGAAACGGCTGACGGCAGCTGAGGCTCAGAGGGTTACGGATGCAGGCTTGTGGCTAGTATCCGTATTTGAGCGAGGCGCGGATAACGCGCTGGCCGGGGCTGCTCAGGGAGCGGAGGACGGCAGGCTCGCTCTCCAGTATGCGCGGGAGGTTGGGCAGCCGGAAGGTACGGTGATCTACGCTGCGGTGGACACGGACGTTAACTCATCCCACTATGACGCTATTGAGGCATACCTCCAGGCGTTTGATGAACAGATAACCGGCTATGAGCTGGGCGTGTATGGGGAGTATGAAATCTGCAAGGTAATGAGGGATCGGGGCATTGTCAGCAAAGTATGGCAGACGTACGCCTGGAGCCGCGGCGCGAAGGTAGAAGATTCGAATATTTATCAATATGAAAATGACGTCACTGAGAACGGGATCGGGATTGACCGGGACGAGTCCAATGGTGACGCGGGAGGATGGAGAGTAGGTATGGCGATTAAGAATTCAGTGCCGGAGCTGTCGGCAGCCATTGCAAATAATATTATTGAATCTTACTTATCGGTCGCGTGGGATAATTGCGAAAAAGAGAGACTTTTGGCTTTGGATGCTGGACGCGAGGATGATGCTGCTGCATGGATGCAACTGCGTGATTGGCAGCACACCTTGGCAGATGAGTTGCGGAAGGCTTCCGGACAACAAATGGTATAGTGTCCTTCTTAATTAATAAGTGGAAAATTAGGGATATAATGTTTGGACAATCCATGTAATTTTTTGTAATCTATTTTTTGTGCAAAAAAACATATTATTAGACAAAAAGGAGAGATTTGGTTGAAAAAGTATTTATCTATATTTTTGTTTGTTTTCGTTCTAGTAATGATGGTACCTGTTTCATCTGCCTTTGCTGCTACAGTTGGACAATCATTGACTGTTCCTGAAACTGGATGGCAGAGGTTTGACGATACTGCATCGCAATTTTTATTCTCAAACTTTACTAATCCACGAGCGACTCAAAGTGGTGGAAATTATAACGGCACTGTTTCTTACTCAAATGATTTAAACGCAAGAGTGGATTTCAAATTTACTGGAAAGAAAATTAGAATTATCACTCAAATGGCTTCATCTAGAGATCCTCTAGCTAAAATCACTATCGATGGAATAAATTACACATACTCTGAGAAGTCATCTAGTCTTATTTTCCAAGCTTTAGTGTTCGAAAAGCAAGATCTATCCGATGGAACTCACACAGTTACATTGACAAGAAACTCACCGTCAACAATTTATTTTACGTTGGATGCAGTTGACATTGATGCTTCGGGACAACTATTAAGTAGTGAAGTTCCAGATCAATTACAAGCATTGAGTGGCGACGCAACAGTTACACTTAATTGGAATTCTGTCCCTGCAGCAAATGGATACGTAATTAATTATGGAACATCAACGGGAGTTTATAATAAATCAGTAACAGTTAGCAGTAATACTTATTCTGTTAAGGGACTTACAAATGGTACAACCTATTATTTCGTAGTTGCTGCAATAACTACTAATGGGGTAAGTGGTAATTCAAATGAGGTTTCAGCTAAGCCCTTGGCACCAGTACCATCAACACCTTTGGACTTAAATGCAACATCTAGCAACAATCAAGCAATCCTTTCGTGGACACCATCTTCTGGGGCAACGAGTTACAATGTCAAGAAAGCGACTCAAAGTGGCGGTCCTTATACAATTATTAGTAATAACGTAACTGGAGCAACTTATTTTGTGGATGCAAATGTAACCCCCGGCACAACGTATTACTATGTCGTTTCCGCAGTAAACGAAAGCGGAGAAAGTGCAAATTCCAATGAAGTGTCTCTGACTCCAGTAGCACTAGATCCTTCATTGAACGTTATTATCGCAGAAGATAAAGTAAAAGTTGGACAAGAATTTATTGCAAGCATTGATTTGAAAAATGTAAAGAACATCTACGCTGAAGATTTTACTATTAAGTACGACAATACTTTGTTTGAGTTTGTAGGGTTTGAAGAAATCCCTGGGTACAAAATTTACAACCAACCTGCTGCTCAAAATGGATCCATTCGCTTCATTGTTGCAAGCCAAGGTAAGGACAATGGAATCAGTGATGAGAAAGTGTTCTTGAAATTGAAGCTTCGTGCAAAAGCTGCTGGAACAGGTAAAGTGGACGCTACTAAATGTAGAATCGCAGATACTGAAAAGGAATTTGATCTGTTGGAAGCAAACTGCACAGAGGATACTGTTACTGTGGAAGGTCCCAAAGACGTAAACAGAACTGGCGAGTATACACTACTTGACTTGGCTATTGACGGTTACTACTATGGAGAGCTTGCTTCGAACGCGGATCCATCCAAGTACGATGCAAACCAAGCTGGCGATGAGTATGTTAAAGACGAAGATCTTGTGTACATTGTGAATCAAATGCTGTTGAATACAAACTATCCATTGAATGGCTAATTTAAAGAAAACCTCCACTGACAATCTGGTGGAGGTTTTTGTTTTTTAAAATTCATTCGGTTACTAAATCTTTGTTCGCAAGTAAAAAGTAATTTTGCTGATCCATCGTTGTTACGATAATCCGGCCATCAGCGTCATAATCCATATCTAATATTTCGGAAGCTTTCAATGTTTTAAATTCATATGTTTTCGAATGGAAGACTTGGTATATCATTCAATCACGCCCTTTCATCATCATAATAAAGGGCATATACGAAAACTAATACAAGCAACATATGGAAAAAGATATACTAATTATTTCACAATGAACTCAACTTTTGTTCCATCGGGATACTTCTCCAATTGATTACTCACCCAACTCCCAGCCCCGCGATTATCAGAAGGATTTATGTATTTTATATCCGCTCCCGTACCACCCTCATCACACATTGCCATCGGCCATTCGTCACGATCGTAACCCTTTTTAGTAGGAACATCCTGTAGTGATTTTTTTCGATTCTCTTCGGCTCCCGCCCGGTCTATCGTACAAATCGAGGATTCTCCAGAAACAATGGCATCTTTAATATGCCTTCCCGTCTCTGGGAAACGATCTGAAGGGAAGATTAACTGTACTGTAGCCGGGGTGTTGGTTACCACTTTCTCAGACGGGTAGAACTTCTCGTATAAAACTGATCCTATGAGAACAAGTAGTACAAGTACGAAAGTGTAAATTTTCTTCTGTCTTTTCAAAAAAAGCTGCCTGCCTTTCAATAAATGTAACTACATTTTAAATGCTTTTAGCAAATAGTGTAAAGCCAAGGTTTAAAGATGAAAGCAGGTAACTATCCTTATATTTTAATTACTTCATTAATATAATTATTTAGCTTGGTTCGTATATCCTGTTTTGCTACTTCTCTTTCTAATGTAAACTCACACCGTTGGCCTCGGTACAGATAGGGGAAGTAAACAGAGTCCTCATCCTTTTTTTCTTTCGTGTTAATGACTGAAATATGCAGCTCATTCAATTGACGGCGAATAGTTTCAAGATCATTGCGCATTTTGTTTATTATGACTGTTGCAGTGGCTGCATAAAGAGAGCGTAAGGTGTACTGGGATTCTTTTAATTCAATCCGGTTTTTATTAACAATGGTTATAGCTATAGGTAGCGTAATGTAATCCCGAATTAAAGTAAGCTCTTTTTCTGAGTTCATAATTGCACCTCACTTATGATTTATGGATAGTTCATGAATTTTGTTGCTAAATTATATCTATTCGTTAAAATAAGAACGTATGTTCTGTTTTTTTATTATAATACACCATCGGGAAAGGAGTAAAGTGAATGCTCTCAGATATTGAACGAAAAATGCTAAGGGTAATTTCTAATTATTCAATGAGGTGGCGAGAGATGCCAAGTATACGTGAACTGGAGATTAAGACTGGTCGTAGTCGAAGAGGTGTATTAGAAGTGCTGAAGACCCTGAATAATGAAGGTTATATTGAGTGGTCTGAAAGTTCACCTGAAAATATCGTTCTGATTGAGGCGTGGGAGAGAGGACCTGGCTATCAATTCAAATCTTCTACGTTTAACTCAAAAAATTCACCATTTTTGAATTAAAAAAGCTGAAATAAAAAAAGGACCATTTAGGCCCATTAGGGAAAGTTTCTAATATTTATAGAAGGGATTTTTTGAATTTGGTCCCCAATCCGTCCCCAACTCAAGAAAAAGGTATCTGTACTAGTGCTTTTTTACACGCTGTTATATATAGAGAAAACCTTATGTATCAAGGGTTTGCCGAAAACTGTTTCATAAAATAATTTCGGGGCCCCTTGCGGAGCCCCTCATGGGAGAGGAGAAACCGGACGAAGAGCTTATGGGGAACGTAAGTCTTCTCCGCGGTTGTCTACGACATTTTCGGATGTCGATGATATAAGCATGGACACTTTTGGGAATTTATATACATCATTCTACAAATTTTTGTGCAAAAGTTTCCGTTTGTGGTACGATAGCATTACTATCGGGTAGAAGGTGGAAACGCATGAGAGTCATTTCTGGAAGTGCCAAGGGAAGGCCGCTGAAGGCGGTACCCGGCATGAATACAAGGCCTACCACCGATAAGGTGAAAGAGGCTATTTTTAGCATGATCGGTCCTTATTTCGATGGGGGTCACGTACTGGATTTGTTCGCCGGTACCGGTGGATTAAGCATCGAAGCGTTAAGCAGAGGGATGGAACGAGCGGTATTGACCGACATCGAGAAGAAAAGCATTGACACCATCAAGCATAATTTACAAGTGACCGGCTTGACGGATCAAACGGAAATTTACCGCAATGATGCGGTACGAGCATTGAAGGCTTTAAAGAAGAGGGACGCCCGGTTTGATCTGGTGTTTCTGGATCCTCCCTACCGGTTAAAGGTAGTTAAAGACCTGATGGAGCAGCTGGACCAGAACGATATGCTGAACCCAAATGCGACGATTGTCGTAGAACACGATGCCGAGGATAAGTACAGCGATCCGATCGGCCGTTTGGAGTGGGTTCGTCGAGCCGAATATGGAGATACGGCAGTAACCATTTATAGAAATACGGCAGCGCTGCAAGCAGATCTTGTGAGTTCGGAAGGAGTGGAAGGAACGTGAATACCGATCATTTTGGAGTGAAAATTGCTGTGTACCCGGGCAGCTTTGATCCGGTGACGAACGGGCATTTGGATATTATTCACCGGGCCTCGAAAGTGTTTGATAAATTGGTCGTAGCTGTCTTGAACAATTCGAGCAAAAACCCGCTATTCAGCGTGGAGGAGCGGGTGGAGCTGCTGCGTCGAGTCACAAGCGATCTGCCTAACGTAGAGATCGACAGCTTTCGGGACCTGCTTGTTAATTATATGAAGCAAAAAAACGCGCATCTCATTGTCCGCGGTCTGCGCGCCGTGACGGATTTCGAATATGAACTGCAGCTGGCGTCGATGAATCGGAAATTGGATGACAATATTGAGACCTTTTTTATGACTTCGACGCCTCAGTATTCTTATTTGAGCTCCAGTATTGTGAAGGAGATCGCCCGTTTTCATGGCCCGGTCGGAGACTTGGTGCCCGAAGAGATAGAACGTGCATTGCGAGCAAAATATACGAAAAATTAAGCGTGGCTATACATAGCATATGAGCAATAAAACAAGGCAATCCTTAGTGTCTGGTGCGGTCCGGATGGCGAAAAGCAAAGGCCGTAAAGACGGACAGGACCAGCATAAGCAGTAAAATACTGCCGAGCCAGAGCATCGCGGGGCTGACCATCAGCCAAAGGTTCAAGATTTGTAAATTCCACTCACCGGGTGAGCGGGAGCTGTCAGCGAGCATAGCAGTCCATTGCAGGGTCGGAGCCGTTTCGGATACGATCCTGTTTAGCGGTTGCCAGAAAGCCGCGGTAGCAGCAAAAGAAAGCGCGGCATGTATCAGCCGGGCGCGAAGAAAGGAAGAATAGCGGATGTCCGTTGCATAGGTAAAACTTTTGACCTGTGCATGAGTGGACAAGCCGCCCCAAGCGAAAAGTGCACTGAGTAATGCATACTGCCAGGTTCCGGATAGGGCAGTATGTTGTCCGAGTGTGAAGGCGCCAAGATGCATTTCGAACAAGCCGGGAAGCAGGGCGGACAGCAAGGCTCGGGCATCAGCGGAATCCGACAGGCCGAACGCCGATAGAACGTGCGCTGCAAAGGGGATGACCTGGCTCAGGCTGACGACATGAATCAATACGGAGAACATCATCATGAGCCCGCCGATAACCATAAGCTGCTGGACGGCATGGACGACGGAATCGCCCAAAAGCTTGCCGAAGGTTCGGCCATCTTCTGCCTGTGCATTTTTCAAGGCTGTCATGCCTCTTGTGAGCAGATTTTGTCCGTTGAAGACACTTTCGGCGGATCTCCGGTTTACGACGACGTCGGGCTGAGCCGGAACTCGGGGCTGCGTCATCCGTTGCCACAGGCCGAGCAGCAGAGCCGTTCCGTAGTGAATAATAGCGAGCGCAAGGCCGGTTTGGGCATGGTGCAGGAATCCGACACCTACGATCGTTACAAGAAAAACAGGGCTGAGCACATGGCTCATTGAGAGGAGCCGCTCTGCCTCTTCGCGGCTGATTAAGCGATCCCGGCGCAGTTTGCTTACCGCGACAGCCCCGGAAGGCGCACCTGCCGTGAAACCGAGTGCAATCGCCCAGCCGCTGATGCCGGGAAGCCGGAAAAGGGTCCGCAGAAGCGGATCAAACAACGCGCCTAACCCGTGTAAAATGCCCATGCCACGCACGATCTCCGTGATGATTAAGAAAGGGAGCAGTGCTGGGAATACAAGCTTCCACCATAGCGTTAATCCCTGCAGCGACGATTGAAAAGCCTGGTCTGGGAACAGGATGATGCTTACAACCAACAGCAGCGCCAAGCCCCCCAATACAAGGGTGGTCAAACGCTGAGAAGACATGAAGGCTATGCGAGCCATAGGGGAACCAACTCCGAACACAGGATGGTACATGTTTACGCTTTGTCCGCAGGGTTTAGACCAAGCTGTTTGCCCCTGAGGACGAGAATGTCCTGGGATAGAGATAGGAGGCAAGCCAGGTGAAGGGGGAGAAATACGACACATGGAAGACGCCGCACAGATGAAACGTGCATCACGCATCGTCGTTTCCGTTTTTATAGCGATAGCTGTTGTATATTTAATTTATTTTTTGCCGCTGCCGCTTTTTATTTTTTCAGCAGGTACGGCCGAGGTGACAAGACCGATGGTTCAGGTAAAGCAGGATACGTTTGAGGAAAAGGGCTCGTTAATGCTTACAACGGTACGCGTAAGCGATGCGAGCGTGTTTAGTTATCTTCTGTCCTTTATCCGGCCTTACGATGAATTGCATAAAAAGTCCGAGCTGCTCAACAAGGATGAGTCTGAGCAGGAGTATTCACAACGCCAGGAAGTAAATATGCTGTCCTCACAATCCGATGCGATTCAAGCCGCTTACCACAAGCTGCAAATTCCTTACCATATTAGCCACGATGGCGTTGTTGTCGTGCAGGTGTTCAAAGACTTTCCGGCAGCTGAAGTGCTGCAGCCCGGGGATTTTATTGTCAAAGTGGAGGATGTGGAAGTCAAGGACAGCACAGATTTGCAGAAGCTGCTTAAAGGCAAAAAAGCTGGGGACTCCGTTTCTGTAACGTACCGGCGCAAGAGTGAAACCCGAACGGCTCCCATTCAGCTAGGGCTGCTCCCTGCGGATGATGCATCTAAGCCGGAGGAGCGGAGAACGGGACTGGGCATCTCACCGGCAAATATGCAAAGCGTCAAAGCGGATCAAGAGGAGAATCAGGTAACGATTCGGGCGGGAGATATTGGCGGTCCGTCGGCAGGCTTAATGTTCTCGCTCGAAATTATCAATAAGCTGACGCCGGAGGATATTACCAAGGGCTACCGTATAGCGGGTACCGGTACGATTGATATGAAAGGCAATGTAGGGGTCATCGGCGGCATCCAGCATAAAATTATTGCTGCAGATAAAGCGGGGGCTGATATCTTTTTTGCACCGAAGGATTATACGGCACCTAATGGACAAAAAGTGAATAACTACACCGATGCCTTACAGCGGGCAAACGAGATTCATACGAAAATGAAAATCGTTCCCGTAGGAACGATGGAGGATGCACTGCAATATTTGCAGACGCTGCCGCCCAAAGAATCGAAATAAAACCCGGGATTGTGCATAAGTATATGCCTATGCCCTACATGGTACTGAAGATGAAGGAGAACGGGGGAGGGCTTTTCTCCCCGTCCTGAGCGCCAGCGGGCTTAGCCTTGCACAGGAGGCTCGTAGTAATCGCGGAAAAGATCCTTTTCCGTGGCTGCGGCATACCCTAGTGCGTATACGGAGGTGGCCTGCAGGTCCAATTGCAAAAGCGGCGAGGCTTCCGGCAGGCTCGTGACCTTGGTGACAACCGGAACCTTCGCTGTTTTTTTCATACGCCGCAGCAGCTCACGGCCGGTTGAATTGAACCCGAGCACACGCAAATAGGGGACGCCCTGCTCAAGCACGGACACCGCAAGCTGCGGCTTCTTGTGGTTGAGCAGGATGCGCAGAAGCATCCGCTGCAGCTTTGTGCGCGTGTAACGCTTCGTTTTGAGCAGCCCGAGCAGCATGTCTACGGTACGACCCGAATCCGATCCTGTACCGGAAAGGGAGAGCGAGGGAAGGGCCTGCTTGATCCGGTGCTCCAGCCCCTCATTCACCTCGTGATACTCGGCAAGCTGCTCCGCACTGTGGTGCAGCAGCTGGAGCAGCAGCGGCTTGGCGTAGGCCTCCCAGCCGAGGGGAGCCCGCCCCGCGTCCCACTCGCGGCGCAGCACCTCGTACGTGCCCTGCGGCACGTACGGAACAAGCTCTTCGAGCGTGCCTCGCTCGAAGAGCAGCCGCCGCAGCGCGGTAGCGCTGGCAATCTGCCGGTCGGTGATCTCGACCTGGCTGTAGCCCGCTTTCTCCCGCGTGACGGTCAGCGGCTGAATGGCGCTGCCGAGACGCCGCAGCGCGAGCAAATAATGCAGCCCAAGCGTATTGTTGGGCTGAGAGAGCGCCGCGGCGTCGGTGCCCGGCACGTACGCCGCCACGGCTCTGCCGTACGCGGCCGGGTACGGCAGGCCTGCCTTCAGCTCCCGCTGAAGCAGCTCGCCGAACGCGGCGGACTCGCAGCTCATGGCGTCCGCGACGGCATGCAGCCAGCCGATTTGGCCGCTCTCGCTGCCGAAGCAGAGGCTGTCGACGACGCCGGTCGCCTCCAGAGCGGATACCGCGCCATAGGCGAACCATTCCGCGGGCTGGGCCGAGAAGGCCACCGGCAGCTCCAGCACGAGGTCGACGCCGGCCCGGAGGGCCATTTCGGCCCTGGACCATTTGTCCACAACGGCAGGCTCGCCGCGCTGCAGGAAATGGCCGCTCATGACGGCGATGCTGGCATCGGCGCCCGATAGCTTTTTCGATTGTTGGAAATGATATAGGTGACCGTTATGCAGAGGATTGTATTCGACAATTAAACCGACGGTTTTCATAAGGATGCCTGCCTTTCTTTGGAAACGGCCTCGGGGCCAGCAGTGAAAGAAGTAATGAAGTTCCAAGAGGTGATGCAGATCACGAAGGGGGACGCTCTAAAAGCAATGCATTCCCTGTTTTCTAGCAGGCCTCACAATAAATTCACTATAGCATGATCTGAAAATGTTGACAAAATAGAAGGATTATCGCTATAATAATCTTTGTTTGTTTGGGGTGATACTATTGTTCATTCGATTGAAAGAGTTGGCGCAGAAAGCGAACACGGTACATATTAATGAGACCATTGATTTGACCGATGTTTTGAAGAATCGCAAGGATTTGCTCAGCTTCGGCCCGCTGCAGGTGGACCTGCAGGCCTATCATCAAGATGGGAAGGCGGAGGTGACTGGAGAACTTGGGATTGATGTGGAGCAGGAATGTTCCCGCTGCCTGAATCCGGTGAAGCAAAGGCTGGAGATTCCTTTTCACGAAACGTTTGCCCTTGCTGCAGATGAGTCGGAGCCTGATGACGAGGATGATGATACGCATTACGTCACAGATGAGAAGATAGAATTGATGCCCTACTTGATTGAAAATGTGCTTTTGGATTTGCCGTACGTGCCGTTGTGTGATGAATCTTGTCAGGGCTTATGCCCGACTTGCGGAACCAACCGCAATGAATCGGCTTGCGGCTGCAAGAACGAGAAGGTAGATCCGCGGCTCGCCGGATTAGCGGACTTTTTCAAGCCGTGAACCGGCAAACAATGGTCTAGGGAATGGTTTTGAATTCGTTGAAGGAGGTGGGATAGATGGCAGTACCTCAAAGGAGAACATCCAAAACACGTCGCGACAAGCGCCGTACTCACTTTAAATTAGTAGTTCCAGGCATGGTAAAGTGCGACAATTGTGGTGAATTGAAATTGGCTCACCGTGTGTGCAAAGTGTGTGGTTCTTACAAAAAAAGAGAGATCATCAAGCAATAGTTCTTTCGAACACGAAGCGGTAGCACTTCATCTGACGGTGAAGTGCTATTTTTTTGCTTCCCTTTTCATAGGCTATCCATTATACTATCTCTTATTACTTGGTCATAAGATAAAGTGTTATGCCAATTTGGATACACTAAGCTACATAGATGCTTTGGTTTATAATTGAACTTTTAGCAAGTATACGATTCCATGGAAAAGGTGGTGTCCGGCATGGAACGCCTTCCTAAACGCCAGCGTCAGCAGCAATTGGCCGGAGCTATTGAGGATAATCCGTTTATTACGGACGAAGAATTAATGCGTTTTTTCCAGGTAAGCATTCAAACGATTCGCCTGGACCGTCTGGAGCTCGGTATTCCTGAGCTGCGCGAACGTATGAAGCTGATGGCCGAGCAGTCGTATGATCAGGTTCGGTCGCTTCCACTGCACGAGGTGATCGGGGATGTCATTGATCTGCAGTTGGACAAGAGCGGCATTTCGATGTTCGAGATCAAGGAAGAGCATGTATTTTCCAGAACGAAAATTGCCCGAGGCCATCACATTTTTTCCCAGGCAAATTCGCTGGCTGTAGCGTTGATTAACGATCCGATTGCACTTACGGCTGCGGCAGACATCCGGTTTGTTCGTTCGGTTAACCTGGCTGAGAAATGTATTGCCAAGGCTTATGTCCGATCGATTTCCAAAGGGAAAGCCAAAGTGGAAGTTTTCACCTATGTCGGTGAGGAAATTGTGTTTCAAGGAAATTTCATTATTTATCATTCAGCAAAAGATCGTGCAGAGGGAGGGGAGCCAGATGCGGATAGCCATTGATGCGATGGGCGGCGACCATGCTCCTGATGTTGTTGTGGCCGGAGCGCTGGAAGCGGCGCGGGAATGGGCCGATACGACCATTATTTTGGTTGGAGATTCCGCCCGGATTGAACCGCTGCTCCAAGGCACCAAGCCTTCCAATTTGGTCATTCGCCATGCGGCGGAAATTATTGAAGCGGACGATGAGCCAGTCAAAGCCGTGCGGCGCAAAAAGGATGCCTCGATGGTCGTAGCGGGGCGTATGGTACGCGAGAAAGAAGCCGACGCTATGATTTCAGCCGGGAATACGGGCGCGTTAATGACAACGGGGCTGCTGGTCGTAGGCCGGATTGCCGGTATTGAGAGACCGGCCTTGGCGCCGATGATACCGACGATGGACGGAAAAGGCGTGTTAGCCTTGGATTTGGGCGCTAATATGGATTCCAGTCCAGAGCAGCTGCTTCAATTCGCGATTATGGGCAGTATATACAGAGACAAGGTTCACGGGGTTGCGAACCCGCGGGTAGGGCTTTTGAATGTAGGCACCGAGGCGATGAAGGGCAACGAACTGACGAAGGCCGCTTATCCGCTTCTGGAGCAGGCGCCAATTCATTTCGTAGGTAATGTGGAGTCCCGAGAAGTACTGAAGGCTCCATGCGATGTATTGGTTTGTGACGGCTTCGCCGGCAATATTATGCTGAAGTCGGTGGAGGGGGCCGCGTCCGTGATCTTCTCCGTGTTGAAAAAAGAGTTTACCCAAAATTTGTTTACCAAATTGGCTGCACTTATTTTAAAACCTGGCTTAACCAAATTTCGCCGCAGCTTTGACTATTCAGAGCATGGTGCAGCTCCGCTGCTCGGAATCGACGGACTTTTACTGAAGAGTCATGGTTCCTCGAACGCTTTTGCCATCAAAAATGCCGTCCGGCAAGCGCGGATCGCATTGCAAAATGATCTTGTACGCAGCATATCTAAGGAAATCAGTAAGGGAAGCGAGTTGTGACCTATGAGTTTACTGCCGGTTGGCATTATTGGATCTGGAAAATATGTACCGGATCGGGTACTGACTAATAAAGAATTGGAACAAATGGTCGAAACCAACGATGAATGGATCGTAGCGAGAACCGGAATTCGGGAGCGCCGTCTGGCGAGCGCGGAGCAAGCGTCTTCGGATCTGGCCTATGAAGCCGCGATAAGAGCGATGGATATGGCCGGCATCACCGCGGAGCAGCTGGATTTGATCGTTGTGGCAACGATTACTCCAGATATGTCCTTTCCTTCGACTGCATGCATCCTTCAGGATCGGCTCGGCGCGAAAAAAGCGGCGGCATTCGACTTGTCCGCTGCATGCTCCGGCTTCATCTATGGGCTGGCCAACGCGTCGAATTTCATTGCTATGGGCATTTATAAATATGCGCTTGTTATTGGTGCCGAATGCTTGTCCAAGATTACCGATTATACCGACCGCAACACTTGCATTCTGTTTGGGGACGGTGCGGGAGCGGTTGTGCTCGGTCAAGTACCGGAAGGCCGCGGCTTCAAATCGTTCGAGCTGGGGGCCGATGGCTCCGGCGGAGAGCTGCTGAATATTAAAGGCGGGGGCTCCCGCTGTCCGTCTTCGCCTCAAAGCATCGAAGGTAAGCAGCACTTTATATATATGGCGGGAAGCGAAGTGTTCAAATTTGCCGTTCGCATCATGGGAAGCGCGGCTGAGGAAGCGCTGCGCAAAGCCGGCATGGACAAAAGCGAAATCGACCTGCTGGTCCCCCATCAGGCCAACATCCGAATTATTCAATCGGCATTAAACCGGTTGAATTTAAACGAAGAGAAAGCTATGATCAATTTGGATAAATACGGCAATATGTCGGCCGCTTCGATTCCTGTTGCTCTCGCAGAGGCTGTGGAGAACGGCAGAGTCAAAGAGGGCGATTGCATCGTGCTCGTCGGCTTTGGCGGCGGATTGACATGGGGTGCCTCCGTATTGGTATGGTAAAACAGTACGGCTATTCGGCATAAGGAATGGCTGCAGGAATGAAAGGAGTTACGGGTATATGGGTAAAATCGCGTTTGTGTTTCCGGGACAGGGGGCACAGGCTGTAGGAATGGGCCGCGATATTTATGAAGCGGATGCGGCTGCCAAGCAGCTGTTCGAGCGTGCGGATCAGGCGTTGGGCTACTCGCTGTCATCCATTATTTTTGACGGTCCGGAGTCGGAATTGAAAATTACTTATCATACGCAGCCTGCGCTGCTGACCACAAGTACAGCTTACCTGGAGCTATTTAAAGCAAAAGGAATCGAGCCTGATTTTGTGGCAGGCCATAGCCTTGGTGAATATAGCGCGCTTGTTGCCTCCGGCGTCCTCTCTTTCGAGGATGCTGTCCGCACCGTTCGTGCTCGCGGAGAGTTTATGGAGCAAGCGGTGCCAAGCGGGCAAGGAGCCATGGCTGCTGTGCTTGGAGGAGAACGGGAAGCGCTTCAACAATTGTGTGAAGCGATTACTCGTGAAGTCGGGGTTGTCGAGCTTGCCAACCTGAATTGTCCTGGACAAATTGTCGTTTCCGGCAGTAAGGAAGGGGTACAAGCTTTGGTGGAGCGCGGCAAAGAAATAGGGGCAAAGCGGGTTATTCCGCTTGAAGTCAGCGGGCCGTTCCATTCTTCCTTGATGAAACCGGCCTCCGAGAAGCTGGCTGGCGTCCTGTCCGGGCTTGAAATGAGCCGGGCTGCCATTCCGGTGGTTGCAAATGTCACCGCACGACCAGTGCAAGATCCTGCGGAAATACGCGAGCTTCTGGTTGAACAAGTGCACTCCTCCGTGCTTTGGGAGGACAGTATTGCATGGCTGATCGAGCAGGGCGTAGATACGTTTGTAGAGATTGGTTCAGGTACCGTTCTGGCTGGATTAATCAAAAAAATCGATCGCTCCGTCAAGGTATACGGGATCAACAGCAAGGAAGCCATCGACCAATTCCAATTGGAGCCTACGGCCTAGGAAGATACGTTAAGCTTGAAGGAGGAATTTGCAATGTTGACGGGGAAAGTAGCATTGATCACGGGGGCATCCCGGGGTATCGGGCGTGCCATAGCACTTACGCTTGCCGATGCGGGAGCGGACGTGGCCGTTAATTACGCCGGAAGCGAGGCTGCGGCTGCCGAAGTGGTCAGCTTGATTGAAGCCAAGGGCCGCAAAGCGATCAAAATCAAAGCCGATGTCAGCTCCACGCAGGAAGTGGAAGATATGTTCAAGCAGGTTTTGGAAACGTTTGGGAAATTGGACATTTTGGTGAATAATGCTGGCATCACGAGAGATAATTTGATTATGCGTATGAAAGAGGATGAATTCGACCAAGTGATCGCAACGAATCTGAAAGGCGTGTTTAATTGCGTCAAAGCCGCAACCCGCCCGATGATGAAGCAGCGTTCCGGTCGCATTATTAATATTTCTTCTGTCGTTGGCGTACTGGGTAATGCCGGACAAGCCAATTACGTCGCGGCCAAAGCCGGTGTCATCGGCATGACCAAAGCCACTGCGAAGGAGCTTGCCTCTCGTGGAATTACAGTCAATGCCGTAGCTCCTGGCTTTATCGAGACCGACATGACCGATAAGCTGTCTGAGGATATGCGTGCGCAGCTGCTGCAGCAAATTCCACTGGCGAAGCTTGGGCAGCCGGACGATATAGCCAAAGCCGTGCGTTTCCTTGCTTCGGATGACGCGTCTTATATGACGGGTCAAACGATTCATGTCGACGGCGGCATGTACATGTAAGAAAGAAGACTCCTTCTCAGCTCTACGAGCGGCTTTTGCCTTTTGTCAGGCAATTGCCACTATTCACAAATATTGTTTTTTTCAGAGGACCTTGCGCTTGCTATGGCAATTTGTCCGCAAGTTCAGTATAATACCATGGAGGAGGTGAACCGGATGTCCGAAGTTTTAGATCGCGTGAAACGTATCGTCATTGATCGTCTTGGTGTGGATGAGGCCGAAGTTACCCTCGAAGCCAATTTTAAAGATGATTTAGGCGCTGATTCTCTAGATGTAGTAGAATTGGTTATGGAATTGGAAGATGAGTTTGATATGGAAATCTCTGATGAAGATGCAGAGACAATTACTACTGTAGGTCAAGTAGTTGAGTACATAAAATCTCATACTTAATGTTATAAGTCCCGTTTGGTTTATAAGACGGGACTTATCTCCATTCAGCCCAAACGATAGTTTGCGATTAACGGAACTACTTACTTTTAACAACGGAAATACATAACAAATGTTATTTTAGATAGAGGTGGATGAAAGTGAAGCAAAGAGTTGTCATAACAGGGATGGGCGTCATGACCTCCTTGGGTCATGATCTCGAGACATTCTGGGGGAACCTGCTTGCAGGGAAATCAGGAGTGGGCCCGATCGAATTGTTTGATGTAAGCGAATATCCAACTCGTATTGCAGCGGAGATCAAAGATTTTAATCCCGAGCAATACTTCGATAAGAAAGAAGCGCGCCGGATGGACCGATTCGTGCAGTTTGCCGTTGCGGCCAGCTTAAGCGCACTGAAGGACGCAGGATTGAATGTGAAGGAAGACACCGACCCGGAACGCGTTGGGGTTTATGTAGGCTCTGGTATCGGCGGCTTGTCCACGTGGGAAGAGCAGCACAAGATTTTGTTGGAAAAAGGACCGAAGCGCGTCAGCCCGTTCTTCATTCCGATGATGATCGCGAACATGGCTTCAGGACAAATTTCCATGATGACAGGAGCGAAAGGGCCTAACAGCACTGCAGTTACTGCCTGTGCGACAGGTACGCACTCCATTGGCGATTCGTATAAAATGATTCAGCGCGGCGATGCTGACGTTATGATCTGCGGCGGTGCCGAAGCAACTATCAGCCCTACAGGTGTTGCCGGCTTCTGTGCTCTGCGTGCGATGTCAACCCGCAATGACGAGCCGGCAAGAGCAAGTCGCCCATTCGATACGGATCGTGACGGTTTCGTTATGGGTGAAGGTTCAGGTATTTTGATTCTGGAGTCTTTGGAGCACGCACAGAAACGCGGAGCGAAGATTTACGGTGAAGTGATCGGTTACGGCATGAGCGGCGACGCTTACCATATGACGGAACCGGATCCGGACGGGGCTGCCCGCTGTATGGTCAAAGCGATCAAAGACGCAGGTATTGCGCCGGAAGAGATCGATTACATCAATGCACACGGAACCTCTACGCCGGTAGGTGACCGTTCGGAGACGACGGCCATTAAGAAGGCATTCGGAGACCATGCGTATAAACTGGCGGTCAGCTCGACCAAATCGATGACAGGTCACCTCCTTGGTGCAGCCGGCGGCGTGGAAGCGCTCATCTGCGGATTGACGCTAAAGCACGGTATGATTGCTCCGACAATCAATTTGGAGAACCAAGATCCTGAATGTGACTTGGATTATGTGCCGAATACGCCGCGGAAAGCGGATGTAAACATAGTCATGTCCAACTCCTTTGGATTTGGCGGTCACAATGCCACGATTATTTTGAAAAAGTTTGAATAGATGAACCGCCGTGTGACGGAAATGAACAATACAGGATGCTCTTGAGTAGGTGGTGAAGGCATGCATCGAAACCTGAAACAGCTGCAATCGGCGTTGAATATTACCTTTCGCAAACCCGAGCTTTTACGGCAAGCGTTTACGCACTCTTCTTATGTGAACGAGCACCGTGTCGGCAATTATAAGGATAACGAGCGGCTTGAATTTTTGGGCGATGCGGTCCTGGAATTAACCGTTTCCGAGTATTTATTCGACACGTACCCGGAGCGTTCGGAAGGAGAGCTGACGAAGTTGAGGGCGTCTATTGTCTGTGAGCCTTCACTTGTTGGCTTTGCCGAGGAGCTGGATTTTGGCGCTTATGTACTGCTGGGCAAGGGTGAGGAGCTGACAGGCGGCAGAACGCGGCCGGCGCTGCTTGCGGATGTGTTCGAATCGTTTATCGGGGCTCTGTACTTGGATCAGGGGCTGGAAGTCGTTAAACAATTTTTGCGCAAGCATCTGTTCCCAAACCTGCCGCATCAGGGCAAGCTGCTGACTGTGGATTTCAAAACGCATTTGCAGGAATATACGCAGCAGCATAACATGGGCGTGTTGGAATACAGGATCGTCGATGAACGGGGGCCTGCCCACGAACGGGAGTTTGTAGCCCAGGTTCAGGTGAATGACACGCTTCTCGGACAAGGCTCCGGCCGTTCGAAGAAAGAAGCTGAGCAGCATGCGGCTGCCCAGGCTTTGG
Organism: Paenibacillus rigui; assembly: GCF_002234615.1. GTDB lineage: Bacteria > Bacillota > Bacilli > Paenibacillales > NBRC-103111 > Paenibacillus_S > Paenibacillus_S rigui. The sequence goes on from NZ_NMQW01000027.1 coordinate 59,520, forward strand.
AAGCACTGAAGGTCCATATTCAATAATGAACCGTGCCCTAAGTTTCATTAGGGATGAGGAAGCAGCGGGGCAGCTGATGAAGCTGCTTTCGCTGCTTTTGCTGTTACAAAGGAGCTTTGCAGACGGTTCCATAAGTATCTACGATAGGGAATGTGTGGTACAATAACGTTGAGGTGAGACGATGTTTTTAAAGCGTATTGAGCTGTCTGGATTTAAATCGTTTGCCGACCGAACGGAGCTGGAATTCGTGCAAGGCATTACGGCTGTTGTAGGGCCCAACGGCAGCGGGAAGAGTAATATTTCCGACGGTATTCGTTGGGTGCTCGGGGAACAAAGTGCCCGCAGCCTGCGCGGCGGTAAAATGGAAGATATTATTTTTGCCGGCAGCGATGGCCGCAAAGCGGTGAATTATGGGGAAGTCTCGCTTACTCTCGATAATACGGATCAGGCCTTGTCGCTGGATTTTAACGAGGTGACGGTGACACGCAGGGTGCACCGCAGCGGCGACAGTGAATATTTAATTAACAAGCAGCCCTGCAGGCTGAAGGATATCACAGAGCTGTTCATGGATACGGGGATCGGTAAGGAAGCTTACTCGATCATCGGACAAGGGCGGATTGAAGAAATTTTAAGCACAAAATCTGAGGATCGCCGGGGCATTTTTGAAGAAGCGTCGGGGATTGTAAAATATAAATCGCGAAAGCGCGAAACTGAAAAGAAGCTGCAGGAAACCGAGCAAAATCTGCTTCGGATCCATGATCTGGTTGTGGAGCTCGAGGATCAGATTGAGCCACTGCGGATGCAATCGGAAAAAGCGATCCGGTTCAAAGAATTGAAGGAACAGCTGAAGAGTAATGAAATTGCGATGTATGTGTATCAGATTGAGCAAATTTACGCTTCCTGGACGGATACGAATGCCAAGCTGGAGAAGCTGAAGCAAGAACAGCTTGAGCTTTCGGCGGTTGTAGGCCAGCATGACGCGCATTTGGAGAAGCATCGGTGGGAGACACGCCGCTTGGAGGAGGAGATCGAACGCTTGCAGCAGCATTTGCTGCAGCTAAGCGAGGATTTCGAGAAATGTGAAGGTCAAGGCGAAGTATTGAAGGAACGCAAAAAAAATTATGGTGCCAACCAGGCGCAGCTGAGACAAACGATTTCCCAGCAGGAGCAGCGTATGCTTGAGAAGGAAACGGACTTATCCCGGTTCCAGGAAAAGATTGCGGCAATCTCCTCGGAGCTGATTCAATTTCAAGCGAAGCTAAAGGCGGAGGAAGATCGGCTGCTCGGCGTCAGCGGAGGAATCAGCTCCAGCGAGGAGGATCGGCTGAAGGGCGAGCTGCTGGAGACATTGAATGAAATGGCGAATGCCCGCAACGAGGTGCGTTATGCGGAGCAGCAAACGGAAGGCTTATCGAAAAGGCTGGACAGGCTCGGGGATGAGCACCGTAAATGGAAGGAGCAGCAGCAAAGCATCACAGAGCGCAAAAAGGATTTGGAGGAGCGTCTGAAGGCTGTTGTGGGACAGATTGCCGATGTGCGCAATCGTTACCTCGAGCTTAGCCAAAGCTTGAAATCAAAGCAGATCTTGTCGGAGGAAACGCAATCGACTGTACGTAAATGGGAGCAGAAGCTGGATGCGATGACTTCCCGGCGGGATACGATGCGTGAGATGGCCAACGATTACGACGGCTTTATGCATGGGGTCAAGGAAGTATTGAAAGCCAAGGATCGCGGGGATCTGCGGGGTATCAAAGGAGCAGTGGCCGAGCTGGTCAAGGTGCCTGCGAACGTTGAGGTCGCCATGGAGACGGCCTTAGGCGGAGCCCTGCAGCATGTTGTTGTAGATAGTGAGGCCAATGGCCGCGAAGCGATCGCTTTCTTGAAAAGACGTCAGCTCGGGCGCGCTACGTTCCTGCCTTTAGATGTCATTCGCGGACGCTCCATTCCGGAGGGGGAAAAGCGGGCCATCGAAGGGATGGAAGGCTTTATCGGTATCGGGGTGGATTTGGTGCACTTCGATGAAACCTATCGTCAAATTGTTGGAAGCTTGCTGGGAAATGTCATTATTGCCAGCCAGCTCGATATAGCGAACCGGATTGCTGCGAAGGTTCAATACCGTTATCGTGTCGTCACGCTGGAAGGGGACGTTGTTAACCCGGGAGGCTCGATGACAGGAGGCAGCCAGCAGAAGAAAGCAACGAATCTGCTTAGCCGTCAGCGTCAGATAGAAGAAATGGACAAGGAAATTATGGATTCCGAGCGTCAGCTTGTGCTGCTGCGTACCAAAGCGGATACGGTCCGCAAGGAAATTACGGCGGAGACGCATACACTCGAAGAGCTTCGGCAAAAAGGGGAAACACTGCGTATTGAAGAGCAGCAAATCCGTGCAGGCTTACAGCCGCTTGAGCATGAATCCAGGCAGGTTGCCGAGCAGTTGGCGCTGTACAGCCAGGATGGAGACGCATTGGATACGGAGCGCCGGGACCTGGACGGCCGCAGGACGGCTGCATTGGCTGCGCTGGAGCGTCTGCAGGAGCAGGAAGCGATCGTGCAGCAGGCGATTCGCGAGGCGGAGCTGGCACGTAAGGCGGGTGAGCTCGCGAAGGAAGAGCTGCAAACCCAGCTGACCGATTTGAAAATTAAGGTCGCTTCCCAATCGCAAGAGAAGCAATCGCTGCAGGAGCAAGAACGCCGGTTTAAGCAGGAGCTGGACGAGCTGAAGAACGAGCTGGAGCTGAATCGCAGATTGCTTGCACAGCTCGAGCAGGATATGGCGAATCATGATCAAGAGACGATACAGCAGATTGAGCAGCTGAACGATCTGAAGCTGAAGAAACAGCAGTGTACGGAGCAGCTGGATTTGAAGCGTGCGGAGCGTGCCGAATGGCAGGCTAAGCTGGAATTTGAAGAGAACAAAACCAAAGAGCAGCGCCTGCAGCTTCGGCAGGTAGAGGAACAGATGCATCAAATGGAAGTGCGTGTCACGCGGTTGGATGTTGAGCTTGAAACACTGCTCAAAAAGCTCGCAGACGACTATGAGCTAAGCTTTGAGCTGGCGAAGCAGCGTTATCCGGTGCCGGAGGACGTGCTTGGGGCACAAAATCTGGTACGTGAGCTGAAGCGGGATATCGCCATCCTGGGCGATGTGAATTTAGGGGCTGTGGAAGAGTTCCAGCGGGTGAACGAACGGTTCCAATTCTTGAGTGAACAGAAGAATGATCTGGTGGAAGCCAAGACGACCCTGTATCAGGTAATACGCGAGATGGATGAGGAAATGTCGAAGCGTTTCCGCACCACATTCGATGCGATCCGATCCCACTTTGTCGTTGTGTTCGCCAAGCTTTTTGGCGGAGGACGGGCCGATCTCATCTTATCCGAGCCGGACAATCTGCTCGACACAGGTATTGAGATCGTAGCTCAGCCGCCTGGCAAGAAGCTTCAAAATTTGCAGCTGCTGTCCGGTGGAGAGCGCGCACTGACGGCGATTGCGCTCTTGTTCTCGATTATTCGAGTGAAGCCGGTTCCGTTCTGCGTACTCGATGAGGTCGAAGCCGCATTGGATGAGGCGAACGTAGCGCGGTTTGCCGAATACCTGCGTGAATTTTCACAGCAGACGCAGTTTATCGTCGTAACCCATCGAAAAGGGACAATGGAGGAAGCAGACGTATTGTATGGGGTTACAATGGAAGAAGGCGGCGTTTCCAAGCTGGTATCGGTTCGCTTGGAAGAAGATGAAGCGATCATTGCAAGCTAAGCTTTGAGATGATCGGATGTAACGAAATGTACCAATTCATAAAAAAGGGGGCTGAAGCCGATGAGTTTTTTTAGACGTTTGAAAGAAAGCATTTCCTCGAAGGCCGAGGCGGTCACGAATAAATTTAAAGAGGGCTTGACCAAAACACGCGACGTGTTCGTGGAGCGAGTGGAGGATTTATTCAGCCGCCGCAAAAAGATCGACGAGGATTTTTACGAAGAGCTGGAGGAAATATTGATTGGTGCCGATGTGGGGATTAATACCGTATTGAAGCTGATCGATGACCTGCGGTCAGAAGTGCGCAAACGGAAAATCGAGCAGCCGAGCGAGCTGCAGCCGATTCTTTCCGAAATGCTGATCGACCTGCTTAAGGGCGATGAGAATGCAGGCTTGAAAATGGCCGATTCGGGCCTGACCGTCATCCTCTTTGTTGGTGTGAACGGGGTCGGCAAGACGACAACGATAGGGAAGCTGGCACACCACCTGAAATCGCAAGGAAAGAAGGTTATGCTCGCTGCGGGCGATACGTTCCGTGCCGGTGCGATTGAACAGCTGGAAGCTTGGGGGCAGCGCGCAGGTGTCGACGTCATCAAGCAGCAGGCCGGTTCCGATCCGGCGGCGGTCATGTTCGATGCACTGCATGCGGCCAAAAACCGTGGCGTAGACGTTCTGCTGTGCGACACGGCAGGAAGGCTCCAGAACAAGGTCAATTTGATGGAAGAGCTGAACAAAATTTATCGGGTGATTCGCCGCGAGGTGCCGGATGCACCGCACGAGGTGCTGCTGGTTCTTGATGCAACGACAGGTCAGAACGCGCTCAGCCAGGCGAAGAACTTTGATGAGAAATCGGGTCTGACCGGACTGGTGCTGACCAAATTGGACGGAACGGCCAAAGGGGGCATCGTCGTAGCGATTCGTCAGGAGCTGAAGCTGCCGGTTAAATTTGTGGGTCTGGGTGAAAAGATGGACGACCTGCAGCCGTTCGATTCAGATCAATTCGTGCATGCGTTGTTCAGCAAGTGGATTCCTGAGGGCGAACAGCAAGAAGATTCAGAATCGCTTAAATCCTAGAAATCGCGGATTTTTGATTTTTTGCAGGTGACAAGGAAATTAGCTTGACATCGTGATTCGTTTTCAGTATTATAAGTGATGTTGTTGCTGTAAAGTGTTTTACCTTAACGGAGGCGAGGCACTATGACGGAAGATAACATGCTTACGAAGACGAATCGCATTAACCTGCTCTTCGACTTTTACGAGAAGCTCCTGACCGAGAAGCAGCAAACGTTCTGCAAGCTGTACTTTCATGATGATTATTCCCTTGGGGAGATTGCTGCGGAGTTTCAAATCAGCCGTCAAGCAGTATATGAGCATATTAAGCGGGCGGAAGCGGTCCTGGAGGACTATGAGACGAAGTTGGCGCTGCTGTCCAAGCATGAAGAGCGAGGGCGTCTGGCAGTTCAGTTCACAGAGCTCACGGCAGAGCTTACAGAGGATCGCCGCAGGGAAGCAACGGCGTTAATGGATCAATTATTGAACATTGATTAGCCGAAACTGCTCTTGCGCCGAAATAGACTATACATTCGTACTTAAATAATGTGAATATAAAATACTTATGCAATAAAGTAACGCTTAGGAGGTGAATTCGCATGGCATTCGATGGATTAGCGAGCCGTCTACAGAATGTGTTCAGCAAGCTGAGAGGCAAAGGAAAGCTAACGGAAGACGATGTTAACGAGGCTCTGCGGGAAGTTCGTCTTGCGCTGCTTGAAGCGGACGTTAACTTTAAGGTTGTCAAAGAATTCATCGCCAAGGTCAAGGAACGCGCAATAGGTCAGGAAGTACTTCAAAGCTTCACTCCTGCCATGGTCGTGGTTGATATTGTTAATAAAGAATTAACCGATTTGATGGGCGGCACACAAAGCAAGCTCGCGAGATCCAACAAACCGCCGACGGTTATTATGATGGTAGGCTTGCAAGGTGCCGGTAAAACGACAACGACCGGGAAGCTCGCGAAGATGCTGCTTCAGCAAAACCACCGCCCCCTGCTTGCTGCCGGCGACATTTACCGTCCGGCTGCGATTAAGCAGCTGCAGGTGCTCGGTGAGCAGTTGAAGGTGCCTGTTTTCTCGATGGGAGATAAAGTCAGCCCGGTGGAGATTGCGAAGAATGCACTTCAGCACGCCAAAGACCATGGTAATGACTACTTGATCATGGATACTGCAGGTCGACTGCATATCGACGAAGAGCTGATGGAGGAACTGAAGCAAATCGTTGAAGCGATCAAGCCGGATGAGATTTTGCTGGTCGTCGATGCAATGACAGGTCAAGAAGCAGTAAACGTGGCCGAAAGCTTCCATAAGCAGCTGGAGATGACGGGCGTAGTATTGACGAAGCTCGATAGCGATACCCGCGGTGGTGCAGCCATTTCGGTCAAAGCCGTGACCGGCTTGCCGATCAAGTTTGCAGCCATGGGCGAGAAAATGGATGCGCTCGAACCTTTTTATCCGGATCGGATGGCATCCCGTATTCTTGGCATGGGTGACATGCTGACCCTGATCGAGAAAGCTCAAGCTGGTATCGATGCAGAGAAGGCCAAAGAAATGGAACGCAAAATGCGTACCGCAGAGTTTACCTTCGACGATTTCCTTGACCAAATGGAACAAGTAAAGAAGCTTGGGCCGTTGGATCAGATTTTGGACATGCTGCCCGGAGCGAACAAAATGAAGGGCATGAAGGATCTGAAGGTGGACGATAAGCAGATGGCAAGAGTCGCTGCGATCGTCAAGTCGATGACGAAGGAAGAACGGGCGAATCCGGACTTGTTGAGTCCGAGCCGCCGTAAGCGTCTTGCTGCAGGAAGCGGCAATTCCGTTCAGGATGTAAACAGGTTCATCAAGCAGTTTGATGATATGCGCAAGATGATGAAGCAGTTCTCCAGCATGATGGGGCCTAAGGGAAACAAGATGATGAAGAACTTGAAGGGCAAGATGGGCAAAGGAATGAAGTTTCCGTTCGGCTAAGCCTTGCGGATGACTATACAGCTTTTATTCTATGATGGAGGTGATTTTCAAATGGCAACACGTATTCGTCTTAAGCGTATTGGTGCTCACAAAGCTCCTTTCTACCGTGTAGTGGTATCGGATTCCCGTTCCCCTCGTGACGGTCGCTTTATCGAAGAGATCGGTACTTACAACCCAGTGGCTAAACCAGCACTTGTAAATATTGATGAAGAGAAAGCATTGAAATGGTTGCAAACAGGTGCTCAAGCTTCTGATACAGTTCGTAGTCTGTTCAGCCAAGCTGGCATCCTGAAGAAGTTCCACGAGTCCAAACTGCAGAAGTAATATCCCGATTCGGAGGGTGCTATGAAAGATCTTATAACCGTTATCGCTAAGGCGTTGGTAGATCATCCCGATGAAGTACAAGTGAAGGCGGTAGAGGACGAGCGCAGCATCACGTTCGAGCTGTCGGTTCATCCTGACGATGTCGGGAAAGTGATCGGGAAGCAGGGACGGATTGCGAAGGCTCTCCGTACGGTCGTCACTTCGGCTGCAGTAAAAGAGAGTAAACGTGTTTCGGTTGAGATTGTATCATAATGAATACGTTTGAGAGTTAGGAGCAATCCTAGCTCTTTTCTCTATTAGAGGTTGTTTAAAAAGTCCGCTTTGACAACGTGAAGAGCTGTTGAATCCGCGTTGAACCTAGTGGTAGCAGGTGACCCGGGCTAAACCGGGCTTTTTAAACATCCGCTATCAATCTAAAATTACAGCCGGAGGGGCATAATGAGCGAAAAATTGTATACGGTAGGCAAAATTGTCAATACACACGGGATTCGCGGTGAATTGAAAATTGTACCCGAGACGGATTTCCCGGACGAGCGGTTTGCCAAAGGAAGTGAGCTGCTCTTTTTTGATCCGCAAAATGGAAGGACGCTTCCCGTGGTGGTCGAGTCGGCAAGGGAACATAAGAAGCTGTTCATGATTAAGTTTCAAGGCTTTAGTAATATTAACGAGGTTGAGAAATACAAGGGCTGGCTATTGAAGGTTGAAGAGAAATATTTGTCCGAGCTGACGGACGATGAATTTTATCACCATGAGATTATCGGCTGCACGGTCATAACCGACGAAGGTGAAGAGCTGGGAACGATCAGTGAGATCCTATCCCCGGGCGCCAACGACGTATGGGTTGTAGAGCGTCCTGCAGGTAAGCCGGTGCTGCTTCCTTATATCGATGAGGTGGTATTGGAAGTAGATGTCGATGCGAAACAAGTGAAGGTGCATGTGCTGGAAGGCTTGTTGGACTTATGAGAATTGATGTGCTGACACTGTTTCCGGCGATGTTCGACGGTGTCTTCTCCTCCAGCATTCTTGGGAAAGCGCGGGAGAAAGGCATTGTGGAGCTGAATACCGTTAATTTTCGTGACTACGCCAACAACAAGCATAATACAGTGGATGATTATCCTTACGGTGGAGGCGGGGGGATGGTGCTGAAGGCCGAGCCTATCTTTGCAGCTGTAGAGGCACTGACGGAGCCGCTGGCATCTAAGCCCCGCATTGTCTTGATGTGTCCCCAAGGCGAGACATTCGCACAGAGGAAAGCTGAGGAGTTGTCCGGGGAAGAGCATCTCATCTTCATCTGCGGTCATTACGAGGGGTATGATGAGCGTATAAGAGAGCATCTGGTGACGGATGAGCTTTCCATCGGCGATTACGTGCTGACGGGTGGGGAGCTGCCCGCAATGGTTGTGATCGATAGTGTGGTACGCCTTCTTCCGGGAGTCCTCGGCAATGAGACCTCGGCTGTAACGGATTCCTTCAGCACAGGGCTGCTGGAATATCCCCATTATACCCGGCCGGAACAGTTTCGGGATTGGAAGGTGCCTGACATTTTATTATCGGGTCATCATGCCAATATAGAGAAATGGCGGAAGCAGCAAGCACTCCGTCGCACCCTTGAGAAACGCCCTGATCTGCTGGAAAACTATCCGTTGACCAAGGAAGAAAAACGATGGCTGGAGGAGCTCCGCCGCGAAATGGAGCAGCCTGAATTGTAGCGGCTGGTCTAAAACAAGCCTTCTTTGGCCAAGCTGAGAATATTGGTTGTGTTTCGATAGATTCTATGATAATATATACAACGTTGTGGCATTTTTGCCCGATTACGGTGGTCCTCTACGCATAACATCGACAGATTCGACTTCAGAGGCGGAATGAACACCTGTGTGGAAGGAGGGAGTCATACATGAGTCTAATCCAGGAGATTACGAAGGAACAACTTCGCCAAGATTTGCCTAAGTTTCGTCCAGGGGATACTGTGAAGGTCCACGTTAAAGTTATCGAGGGATCCCGCGAGCGTATCCAGCTGTTCGAAGGTGTTGTTATCAAACGCCGCGGTGGTGGAATCAGCGAAACTTTCACTGTTAGAAAAATTTCTTACGGTGTTGGTGTTGAAAGAACGTTCCCGATTCATTCGCCGAAGATTGATAAGCTTGAGGTGGCTCGCCGTGGTAAAGTTCGTCGCGCGAAGCTATACTACTTGCGCGGTCTTCGCGGTAAAGCAGCAAGAATCCAAGAGATTCGCTAAGACGAAAACAAACAGGGGCTTGTTAACCAAGCTCCTTTTCGTTTTTCTGGAGAATGTTAAACATCAGCAGCACATAAGGAGAAGGGCAGGTCTGTTATGGAGCAGGAACAAACCATGGAGAAATCAAGTCCGCTCAAGAATGAAGCCTGGGAATGGGTCAAAGCACTGCTCATTGCCGCAGTTCTCGTTTTTTTTATACGCTGGCTGATCTTCGCTCCTTTTATTGTAGAAGGTCCGTCCATGGAGCCTAATTTTTACACCAGTGAACGATTAATTGTGAACAAGATTATTTACTCGATACATAAGCCTCAGCATGGAGAAGTGGTCGTTTTTCACGCCACCAAGGATAAGGATTACATAAAGCGTGTCATCGCGGTCCCAGGGGAAACGGTTAAGGTGGAAGGCGACAAAGTATACGTAAACAACCAATTGGTGGACGAGACCTATTTGAAAAAAGCTTTGGATGACGCCGCTAAAAAAGGGATACCCTATAATACGAGAAATTTCCCGGAAAAAACGGTTCCTGAAGGTTCTGTGTTCGTGATGGGAGACAACCGTTCGAACAGTCAGGACAGCCGTGATATCGGTTTTATTAAATACGATCAAATTGTTGGACGTGCCGATTTGATTTTTTGGCCGTTCGATAAGATCAGCTTCGTGCATTTTAAGTAAAAAGATTCAGCAGCATGCTGGCAGGTTGAATCAGAAATAGAGGTGACCGTATGACGATACAGTGGTTTCCAGGTCACATGACGAGAGCCCGTCGACAGATTCAGGATAAGCTGAAGCTGATCGATGTCGTGATTGAACTGTTGGATGCAAGGATTCCTTTATCCAGCAGAAACCCGATGATTGATGAAATTTTGCAAAACAAACCAAGACTCGTTCTCTTGAACAAGCACGATCTTGCGGATCCGGAAGTAACGTCGCAGTGGGTTGCTTATTTCGCAGAGCAGGGGCTGCAGGCACTGCCTGTCGATGCCGCAACAGGCAACCAAATGAAGGAAATTATGGCCCGCTGTAAGCAGCTGATGGCCGACAAAATCGAGAAGCAGCTGAGCAAAGGGGTAAATCCTCGAGCGATACGTGCGCTGATCGTCGGAATTCCGAATGTGGGTAAATCTACGTTGATCAACCGGCTGGCTAACAGAAAAATCGCTGCTACCGGGGATAAGCCAGGTGTCACCAAAGCCCAGCAATGGATTAAGGTAGGCACCGAGATGGAACTGCTCGACACGCCGGGCATTTTGTGGCCGAAATTCGAGGATCAGCAGGTAGGGATGCGGCTCGCTGCAACCGGTGCGATCAAAGAAGAGATACTGTACCCGGAAGAGGTAGCGCTGTTCGCCGTACGGTATTTGGCGAGTCATTACGGCACCTCACTGCAAGAGCGGTTTGGCATTGCCAGATTGCCGGAAGATCCCGGTGATACGGATGCTATCATTGAGGTGATGGAAGCGATCGGACGTAAGCGGGGCGCTCTGCTTAGCGGGGGCCGGGTTGACTTGGAAAAGGCATCGCTGACAATTCTGCGTGAGCTTCGAGCAGGGAAGATGGGGAGAGTAAGTCTGGAATCACCATCCGATATACCGGACCCTGCCTCTGTAACGGAGGAGCGCTAGTCGTCTAACTGACACCGAGCTTAAAAAAATCCATTGACATATGCTTATAGAGAAGCCGCCTAAACGGGCAGGCTTCTTTTGTTTTTGGAGGAGGATTCGTATCCGTTTTTGTCGAATTCTAGTATAATGGAAGAAAACTTGTCATAGAGATAAGAGAGTTCAGAGCGGGGCAGGAAGGAAGAATATGGGTATGCTGTTGGACTATGAACAGTCGTTATGGAATCAAGGCATGAATGCGGTTGCCGGGGTAGACGAGGTGGGTCGAGGCTGTTTGTTCGGCGATGTGGTGGCTGCTGCCGTCATTTTGCCGGTGGGGCTTGTACTGGAGGAAGTGAATGATTCGAAGAAGCTTAGTGAGAAAAAACGGGAACGTTTGTTTGAACAAATTCAACAGGAAGCTCTGGCCATTGGGATCGGAATTGTTGACGTCCCAACCATAGAAGCGATTAATATAAAACAAGCGTCTCGTTTGGCCATGAAGCGGGCAGTCGAACAGCTGGACCCGCAGCCGGATTTCTTATTGGTAGATGCGGAGCGCGTGGAAAGCCCCATCGGGCAGATGGCCGTTATTCATGGGGATGCGTTAAGCCAATCGATTGCAGCGGCATCCATCATTGCCAAAGTAACACGAGACCGGATGTGCAGAGAATGGGATGTACAATATCCGGAATATGGCATCGGTTTACATAAAGGCTACGCGACGAAATATCATCGTGAACGGATTGCGGAAATCGGGCCGTCGCCGCTGCATCGCAAAACGTTTCTCAAGAACATACTCGTAGAGCAGCAGCTTCTATTTTAATAGTCCCAGAAAAGGCCACTTTTATCAAGGGCCACTGAAAAACTGGTGGAGCAGACGGAGCGTTCTGTAGATGCGTTTCGTTCGATGTGCCCCTCGATTTTGACCCGCTATAAATGGGTTGGAATTGAAAAATGCGTGGGCAACAGCGGCTCGAAACAATGTCCGTACATGTAGCCGTAACTTACTCAGTGTGCTCTTCCCCAAAGCCGGTTCTTTATTTTTATAGAGCGCCTGCCGATATATAGTGTACATATATGTGTTTACGAATTTGAAGTCGGGAGGAGTTCACCCGTGAATATAAGCGGTTTGATACGGAGCTTTGTAGGGGATAGCCAGGCAGCCGAGCCGAAGAAGCTGGAGCTCAAAACCGGTGAGGTTGTCAAAGGTGTGGTGCAGCAAATACTGCCCAATGATGAGGCGATGCTTAACATCAATGGCGTCCAGGTTCGAGCCAAGCTGGAAACCCCACTGAAACAGGGGGATGTGACTCTATTTCAGGTGCAGCCGGAGACAAGCGGGGGACAGATCGTATTAAAGCCTCTGGATGCTTCCGCTGTGCAGATTGCAGACAGCTCTTTTTCAGAGCTGCTTAAAAATGTAGGCTTACCCGACACGGCAGCGAACCGCCAGCTGGTTCAAGCGCTTCATCAGGCCGGAATTCCGATGCTCAAGGAGAATGTCCAAGCCTTTGTACAGCTGCAGTCGCAAATGCCCGCCTCATTCAAGCAGGAAGATTGGCTGCCTTCCGCCATCGTTGCTTTTCAGAAGGGCGTTCCGTTAACCCCGGACAGTATAAACGCAGTCAAGCAGGTGCTGACGGGCCCTGCATTTCACGAAACGCTGCAGCAGCTGGAGGCGCAAATCAAAAATGTGCTGACGGCACCGGACAGCACCTTATCCTCTACCTCGAAAGTGGCATTGAACACATTTTTGCAAGTATTGGATTCGATGAAGGAAGCATCTGGTCAAGTGATACAGCAGCGTCCGGAAGGGACTGTGAAGCCCGCTGCGGCTTTTGAGGGATCAGAAGTGCCGACGGTCAAGCCGGCGGTAACGGAAGCCTCTGGAGGGCAAGCAGGACGTGCTGCCGGGACGACGGAGCTAGCCGCTGGAAAGTTATTGGCTGGCAGCCCAGTGGCGGCAGGTACGGTTGTTCAAGGACCGGTGCTGGATTCAGCTGCGATGAAGTCCCAGGCGGGGGCTCCTGTTATAAACTCAGGTGATGGAGATTTGGCCTCTGCGCCGAATCCGTCAGCTAATCGGGAGCAGGCGGCACCACAGACGACTGTGGGTTCCGGCGCAATGGTCAACGGGCATCAACAAAGCGCAGCACCGGCTGCTCCACGGACTGGAAATGGTTTGGCGGGAGCGGTTCAGGCCCCAAATACTGCAAACTACGTGCCTGACACTAACGGGGAAACCGTTCCTGAGTCCGTTCAACGAACCGTAAGTTCGGGACCACTTACTACAGCTTCACAGGGGACCGCTGTCCCGGCAGGTGCTTCTTTCTCGGCTATGCATGAAAATCATGGCAGCGAAGCGCTGAGGAGCATGCCAAAGAATGCAAATGACGGCATGGCAGCCTCGTCCTTCATTCACTCAGACGGTGAACAGGCAGAAGGCGAGCGTTCAGTGAGCCCCTCCCTTTTGAGAACGGCCGGGAATAATGATGAATCGTTAAAGCAAACACAAATGAATCCGGCGCCAAACGAGAATTGGATCTCGAAACTGGTAAAATCATTAGGTGTAGCGCATGAGAATCAGTTATTCAAGCTTCCGGAGCTGGCAACGGATAAGGGGCAGCTTTTAGACCGGGACAGTGATCCTCGGGCTGCTCAACTTTCTGCACAGGGAATAACAACACAAGAGCCTAACAAAGTAGCGGATACCCTAAAAAGTGCTCTGCTGCAGCTCATGCAGGCCGATGACATGCCTTCGTCCTTTAAAGATACAGCGCAGCAGGTGGTACAGCATATTACCGGACAGCAGCTGCTGTTAAATTCGGATAAATCGTCTATGTTTTCTCATATTACATTGTTTGTTCCGCTGATGAATGCGAACGGTGAGCAGACAGCGGCTATTCATATTCAATCCCGTAAGGGAAAGCGTGGCGAGCTCGATGCGCAAAATTGCCGGCTGGTCTTTGACCTTCAAATGAAAACATTGGGCGATACCATGATCGATGTACAGGTCGTGGACCGGATCGTAAGCCTGCAGGTACATAACGATCAGCCTTATATCGGGCAGCTGTTGGAGGAGCATCGGGACGATATCGCAGCAAGTCTCTCTGGAATAGGATATCAATTCATTTCTTTAAAATGTTCTCCTTATCCAGAAAAAGGACAGGACAGCTCACCGTCAACCGATCCGGGGAAGATGGATGTATCTGCTATGGCAGCGTCGCTTCAGTCGATGTACGGCAATAAACCATACAGAGGAATGGATGTTCGAGTATGAAGGAGCAAAACGGAAAACAGGCAGAACCTCCTTATCCGATAAAAAAAGCGGTCGCTCTAAAATATTCGGCGGATCAATCCAAGGCGCCTACCGTTGTAGCCAAAGGAAAAGGACAGATCGCAGAAGCGATCTTGAAAAAAGCGAAGGATAACGGGGTTGCCATTCAAGAAGATGCATCTTTGGTCGAGGTATTGTCCAAGCTGGACCTGGACCAAGAAATACCGCCGGAGCTGTACCAGCTCGTTGCCGAAATATTAAGCTTTATTTACCGTTCGGACCAACGGGCAAGAAAGAGGCCCTATGAGTGAGTCCATACTGACACGCAAGCAGCTAGGAGAGCTGGGGGAAAGGCTAGCGGCAGCGTATCTGGAGCAGAACGGATACCAAATTCATGGACGTAATTGGCGCTGCCGCACAGGAGAAATCGACATTATTGCAATGGAGGGTAAGGTGCTGGTCTTTGTTGAAGTGCGGACACGCAGCGGGAGAAGCACCTTTGGTACGCCTCAAGAGTCTGTCAATTATAAAAAACAGCTGCAGGTGATGGAAACGGCACAATGGTATATACACCGGTTTCAGCTGCAGTCTTTGCAGCCGCGTTTCGACGTTGTTTCCGTGTTGACCGACAAGGCCGGGCAGCTGGTGAAGCTGGACCATATACAGAACGCATTCTAGCGGGGAAGCCCGACAGAATGCGTTTTTTTGTCCAGACTGCGGTATTGAAGCGCTTCGGCCAGATGGGGAGCTTCCAGTGATTCGCTTCCGTCAAGATCGGCAATGGTCCTCGCGATTTTGAGGATGCGGTCGTAAGCGCGCACACTAAGGCCGAGAACCTCAAACGATTTGCGGAGCAGCGACTCCGCCTCGGAGTGAAGTCTGCAGTGAGCGCGGAGAAGCTTACCCTGCAGCTCTCCGTTAAAGGTAATTCCCGTTGTGCGGTAGCGATCCAGTTGGATCTTTCGAGCGCGATCCACCTGTTCCTTCATCTCCGCTGAGGAGAGTTGGGGCTCCGCTTCGAGAATTTGACCGTAGTCCATGCGTGGAACCTCGACTTGCAGATCGATGCGATCGAGCAGCGGGCCGGAAATTTTGGAGCGGTAGTGCTCAATTTTGAGCGGGCTGCACGTGCATGGATGGGTATGAGTTTCGGCACCGAAATAGCCGCACGGACAGGGGTTCATTGACGCAGCAAGTATAAAATGAGCCGGAAACCGGTACACTGCGCGTGCGCGGCCGATCGTGACTTGCCGATCCTCCAAAGGCTGCCGCATCACTTCAAGCACCGCTCGAGAAAATTCAGGAAGCTCGTCCAGAAACAAAACCCCGCGGTGTGCGAGACTGATCTCGCCAGGCTTCGGTGTCGATCCACCGCCGACAAGACCCGCGGAGGAGATGGTGTGGTGCGGCATCCGGAACGGACGCTCCCGTATGAGCCGGCTGCGATCGGCAAATTTTCCAGAAGCGCTGTAAACCTTGGTCACGTCGAGAGATTCCTGCTCGGACATGACGGGAAGAATCGTCGGCAGTCGCTTGACGAGCATGGTTTTGCCTGTGCCTGGAGGTCCAAGCAGCAGAATGTTATGCATGCCAGCGGCACAAATCATCAATGCTCTCTTGGCGTGGAGCTGACCATACACATCACTGTAATCTTCAGACGGCGTCCCGGCAGGGGATGAAGGATCAGGCAGTAGAGGCTGTTGATAATTAATGCTATTAAATAAATTGGCTGTCCCGTCTTTCATTTCCTGAATATGAGCGAGGGAGCCTACCTCAATGCTGTCAATAAGCGCGGCTTCTGCGGCATTAAGTTGGGGAACGATGACCCGCTTGATGCCTTTTTCTTTAGCGGTAGCCATCATGGAGAGAACGCCCGGAATCGGACGTAAAGAGCCGTCCAGCGCCAGCTCGCCCAGAACCAGGGTCTGCTCTGCATCGGGAAGAGGAATTTGACCGCTTGTAGCGAGGATGCCAAGAGCAATGGCTAAATCAAAGGCGGAGCCTTCTTTGCGGATATCGGCCGGAGCCAAGTTAATCGTAATTCGCTGCAAAGGGAAGGTGAAGCCGCAATTTTTAATGGCTGCACGCACCCGCTCCATCGATTCTTTAATCGCACTGTCCGGCAATCCGACGATATTCATCTGCGGCAGCCCATTGCTTAGGTCGACTTCGACTTCCACCAGTCTTCCTTCCACGCCGTGCAAGCAAGCACTTATCACTTTACCGTACATAAAAAAAGCACCTTCTCCCTTGGAATCATTCATCTTCCATGGCAAAAGGTGCTTCCTTATTGGCCGAATTGTGTTGTATTTGTGATCATTGTAACGGTTGAGCAGCAAAATCGCAAGCGGTAAAAACCGAGCTGTTTTTTCAAAGGAAAAGCTTGTGAGCGGATAGAAAAGAATGTTTAACTATGAGAAAACTGGATATACCAAGTAATGAGGTGATGAAAATGCAGGAAAAACCATATTTCTGTCCCAACTGTCGTTCCAATCGCGTCAAATTCAGTGTGATTTCCAGCTTTAATCAACGTTTTATGAAGGATGCCATTACGGGAATTGTCCAGGAAGTGACAGAGCCCCAGCAAATTCAGGACAGTGAGCCGATGATTCAATGTCAGGTATGCAGCTTTACGAGCAATGAAATGCGGTTTATTAAACAGGCGGAGCGGGAACCCAGACCGATGACCCCTACCAATCCGACTTATATGTAGCCAAGCTCCAATCCTTGTCAGTGCGTGTTTTCGGTAAAAAGAAAGCACGCTTTTTTGTGTTGCTTTTCATTTCCGTGGGAATGATATTATACGGGAAATTTTTCAGCGGCATAAAAAACTTTAATTGAAAAATGAAAGGTTTACATGAAAATTTAAGGAAACTGTCGAAAAAAAGTGGTACAATAGTGAATGTTTGCTGCGACACCTGCAGTAAACGGGTTTTGTGAATGCATCATAGCGAAAAGATTTTCGTTTGATGCGGGACTTTGCCGGCCTCACGCCGCAGTTCTGATTCATATAGAAAGCTATTACTGATAGGAGGATTTTGCTAAATGAATATCCATGAGTACCAAGGCAAAGAAGTGCTGAAACAGTATGGTGTTGCCGTGCCAGAAGGAAAAGTCGCTTTCACCGTGGATGAAGCCGTAGAAGCTGCCAAGCAGCTGGGTACTTCCGTAGTCGTAGTTAAAGCGCAAATTCATGCGGGTGGCCGTGGTAAAGCCGGCGGAGTCAAAGTTGCGAAAAACTTGGACGAAGTTCGTACATACGCCGAGCAAATTTTGGGCAAGGTGCTGGTTACACACCAAACCGGTCCAGAAGGTAAAGAAGTAAAGCGTCTGCTGATCGAGCAAGGCTGCGATATTAAGAAAGAGTACTATGTTGGTGTCGTTGTTGACCGCGGAACAGGTCGCGTAGTCATGATGGCTTCCGAAGAGGGCGGTACGGAGATTGAGGAAGTAGCAGCTCATACGCCTGAGAAAATTTTCAAAGAAGTAATCGATCCTGCTATCGGTTTGCAAGCATTCCAAGCCCGCAAATTGGCGTACGCGATCAACATTCCTGCAGAACTCGTAAACAAAGCAGTGAAATTCATGATCGCTCTGTATACTGCATTCGTAGACAAGGATTGCTCTATTGCTGAAATCAACCCATTGGTTGTAACTGGCGATGGCAATGTTATGGCTTTGGATGCGAAGCTGAACTTCGATTCCAACGCTTTGTACCGTCACAAAGACATTCAAGAGCTTCGTGACCTTGAAGAAGAAGACGAGAAGGAAATCCAAGCTTCCAAGTTTGACCTGAGCTACATCGCGCTGGATGGCAACATCGGCTGCATGGTTAATGGTGCCGGTCTTGCTATGGCGACAATGGATATTATCAAATACTACGGCGGCGACCCTGCGAACTTCCTTGATGTAGGGGGCGGTGCTACAAAAGAAAAAGTAACCGAGGCATTCAAAATCATCCTTTCCGACGAAGCGGTAAAAGGGATTTTCGTAAATATCTTCGGCGGTATCATGAAGTGTGACGTTATTGCCGACGGCGTTGTTGCAGCGGCTAAAGAGCTTGGTTTGACACGTCCGCTTGTTGTTCGCCTGGAAGGAACCAACGTAGAGCTAGGTAAGAAAATCCTGAACGAATCCGGTCTGAACATCGTTGCGGCTGACTCCATGGCTGACGGTGCTCAAAAAATCGTAGCTCTTGTGAAGTAAGATCGTTCTCCGAACTGACCGTGTGTTCTTCTTCAAATAATTCAAGGGATGTGAACTATACAAATGAGTATTTTGATTAATAAAGATACAAAAGTAATTACACAAGGGATTACCGGTTCCGTAGGTATGTTCCACACGAAGGGCGGACTGGACTACGGTACGCAAATGGTCGGTGGCGTAACTCCGGGTAAAGGCGGAACGAACATCGACATTACGTTGGAGAACGGCTCTACGGTTTCCCTGCCTGTATTCAATACAGTGCTTGAAGCAAAAAACGCTACGGGTGCTACGGTTTCCGTCATTTATGTTCCACCGGCTTTCGCAGCTGACGCGATTATGGAAGCTGTTGATGCGGAATTGGACTTGACTATTTGTATTACTGAAGGTATTCCTGTATTGGACATGGTGAAAGTTGCCCGTTACATGGAAGGCAAAAAAACCCGTTTGATCGGACCGAACTGCCCGGGCGTAATCACTCCAGGCGAATGCAAAATCGGTATCATGCCAGGATACATCCACACTCCAGGTCACGTTGGCGTTGTTTCCCGTAGTGGAACATTGACTTACGAAGCGGTTCATCAATTGACGACTCGCAACATCGGTCAATCTTCTGCAGTCGGGATCGGTGGCGACCCTGTAAAAGGTTCCGAGTTCATTGACATTCTGAAATTGTTCAATGAAGATCCAGAAACTTATGCAGTTATCATGATTGGTGAGATCGGTGGTACAGCGGAAGAAGAAGCGGCAGAGTGGATCGCAGCCAATATGAAAAAACCGGTTGTAGGCTTCATCGGCGGACAAACGGCGCCTCCAGGGAAACGTATGGGTCATGCCGGCGCTATTATTTCCGGTGGTAAAGGTACAGCTGCTGAGAAAGTAGCGACAATGGAACGTTGCGGTATTAAAGTAGCTCCTACACCTTCCGAAATGGGTTCCACTTTGGTAAGCGTGTTGGAAGAAAAAGGCCTGTTGGACAAATGCATCACAAAAAAATAAGTTTTTACGGATGAACCCGTTCATCCTTAAGCAAGGCAAGCAGCCTTCTATTCCCGGTTAGGGAATGGAAGGCTTTTCTATTTTTCAAGAGCTGGCAGGACAAAAGTTGTTCTCAATGAAGGAGTGATATATACTATATGGACAATAGAACGATTCTCATCGCGCTGCATCACTTGGAGGGGATAGGATGGAAGACGATAGACCGTATCGTGAAAACCTTCCCGGAGCTAACCGATATCCTTTCCTTGGATACATCCGACTGGCTAGAGCTTGGTATATCGTCTGCAAGGTCAGAAGCTTTAGCAGGCAGACTGCGAGCATTCACTGAAATACAAGCCAAGGCTTTACTCGAGCCTTATGCCCTTAAAAATATCGGGATGATGACGGTATTTGATGACAACTACCCAGAGCTTTTAAAGCAGACGTCCCAACCGCCGTGGGTATTGTATACTCGGGGGAATCCGGAGCTCTTGAGCAGGCCGTGCATAGCTGTTGTTGGCACAAGAACTCCCACGGCTTATGGACGGCAATCAGCGGAACAGCTTTCCGCCTCACTGTCTTCAGCGAGCGTTTGTATCGTGAGTGGTTTGGCCAGAGGTATTGACAGTGCTGCGCATGAAGGTGCGATAAAACATCCAGGCGGTACGATTGCCGTATTAGGCTGCAGTATAGACCAAGTGTATCCTCCGGAAAATAAATATTTATACGGGCGCCTGATCCAGGAAGCGCTTGTCATAAGCGAATACCCGATGGGAACCAGATCCCATCCGGGGCTGTTTCCCCAAAGAAACCGGATCATTGCAGGATTAAGCTTGGGCGTGCTGGTCATTGAAGCTGCATTGAAAAGCGGGTCGTTAATTACAGCTGACCAGGCTCTTGAGGAATCCCGCGATATTTACGCTTTGCCGGGTCCCATTAATTCACCGAAGAGTCAGGGGGCACTTGGATTAATTAAGCAGGGAGCGAAGCTGATTACTTGTGCGGAGGATATATTAGATGAATATCCGCATCTGAGGGCGATTCGAGCTCACCTCGCGGCAGGTGTTGGGCACCAGTCCCAAGCCATTCCGCTTTCATCCGAAGAGGAGCAAATCGTTCATTTATTGCAGGATGGAGCGCTGACGATCGATGAGCTGTTAGCCAGAAGTCAATTTACCTTTGGACATTTGCACGCAGTTCTGTTAAATTTACTAATGATTAAACGTGTGGAACAATTACCAGGTTCTGTGTATGTTCTCTGTTGATTGAATACATATCACATAATTGAGGGGGGAAGGACGCCTATGGCAGATTCACTAGTCATCGTGGAGTCACCCGCAAAAGCCAAAACAATCGGCAAATATTTAGGCAGCAAGTTTATCGTCAAAGCATCGATGGGCCATATTCGTGATCTTCCGAAGAGTCAAATCGGTGTTGAAATAAAGAAAAATTTTGAACCCAAATATATTACTATCCGCGGAAAAGGCTCTGTACTGAAAGAACTGAAGGATGCGCGCAAAAAAGTGAAAAAAGTTTATCTGGCGGCTGACCCGGATCGCGAAGGGGAAGCAATCGCTTGGCATTTGGCGCATTATTTGGAGCTGGAGGAAACGGAAGCGTGCCGGGTCGTATTTAATGAGATCACCAAGCAGGCGGTGAAGGATGCTTTTAAAACCCCACGCAAAATCAATTTGGATCTCGTAAATGCGCAGCAGGCCCGCCGTATACTGGATCGGTTGGTTGGTTACAAGATCAGTCCGCTGCTTTGGAAAAAAGTAAAAAAGGGCCTGTCTGCCGGCCGAGTACAATCGGTAGCGGTGAAATTGATCTACGATCGGGAAAACGAGATCAAAGCCTTCGTCCCTGAAGAATATTGGTCAATAACTGCCAAGCTGCTGGCAGGCAAAACCGAATTCGAGGCGAAATTCCACAGTGTCAACGGAGAGAAGAAAGAGCTTGGAAACGAGCAGGAAGTGAATGAAATCCTGTCAGGGATTGAGAAGGCGAGCTATACGGTCCAAGAGGTCAAAGAAAAGGAACGTCAGCGTAACCCGTCTCCTCCCTTCATTACTAGCTCCCTGCAGCAGGAAGCTGCCCGGAAGCTTAATTTTCGCGCCTCCAAGACGATGTCAGTAGCGCAGCAATTGTACGAGGGTATCGATATCGGAAGCGAAGGAACGGTCGGCTTAATTACTTATATGCGTACCGATTCGACGCGTATTTCTCCTGTTGCTCAAGAAGAAGCGAAGGAGTTTATATTGCAGAAGTACGGTGAAGCCTACTATCCCGAAACACCAAGGATGTATATTAAAAAAGCGGCGAACGCTCAAGATGCGCATGAAGCGATCCGACCGAGCTCGGTTCTGCGGGAGCCTGATCAATTGAAAGAGCATCTAAGTCGCGATCAGCTTCGCTTGTACAAACTAATATGGGAGCGTTTTGTCGCAAGTCAAATGTCTTCCGCTATTTTGGACACCATGACCGTTGACATTACGGCAGGTGCTGCGATTTTCCGGGCTGTAGGCTCCAAAATGAAGTTTCCCGGCTTTATGAAGGTGTATGTCGAAGGAAACGATGATGGAACGACTGAGGAAGAAAAACTATTGCCGCCACTGAAGCAAGGGGATACGGTGCAGAAGAAGAGCATCGATCCGAAGCAGCATTTTACCCAACCGCCACCGCGATTTACTGAAGCCCGTTTGGTCAAAGCGTTGGAGGAGATGGGCATTGGCCGACCGAGTACGTACGCGCCAACGCTGGAAACGATTCAGCGCAGAGGTTATGTAGCCATTGAAGAGAAGAAATTCGTCCCGACTGAGCTTGGCGAGCTTGTCATTCAGCAAATGATCGAGTTTTTCCCGGAAATCCTGGATGTAGAATTTACAGCCCAGATGGAAGAAGAGCTTGACCATGTGGAGGAAGGCAAAGAGGATTGGGTCAAAGTGCTGGATACGTTCTACCAATCGTTCGAGAAGCGCCTTGAGGTTGCGGAAGAAGAGATGGAAAAGATCGAAATTCAGGACGAGGTTTCGGATGAAATTTGCGAAAAATGCGGACGCCATCTTGTTTATAAAATGGGTCGGTTCGGCAAGTTTCTGGCCTGCTCCGGCTTCCCGGATTGTCGCAATACAAAGCCTATCGTCAAAGACATCGGCGTCACCTGCCCAAGCTGTAAAGAAGGGAAAATCATTGAGCGCAGAAGCAAAAAAGGACGTGTATTTTACGGTTGTGACCGTTACCCTGAATGTGAATTCGTTTCTTGGGATAAGCCAGTGGCGCAGCCTTGTCCGAAATGCGGTTCCATGCTGATAGAGAAGCGGAACAAGAATGGCGAGTTCCATCAGTGTGTACATTGCGACTATAAAGAAGAAGTACAAGAGAAGGAGTAGGCCGGACGGTTTTTTTTCCTTCATTAATATATACCCGTTTCAGGAGGCTAACTATCTTGTCACAGACAGATCCAACACCTAAAGTTACTGTAATCGGGGCAGGCTTGGCCGGCAGTGAAGCCGCATGGCAAATTGCCAGCCAAGGCGTCCCCGTCGTTCTATATGAAATGAGACCGGTACGCAAGACGCCGGCCCACATCTCCGACCAGTTTGCTGAGCTTGTGTGCAGCAACTCGCTTCGCGCTAACGGATTGACTAACGCTGTTGGCGTATTGAAGGAAGAGATGCGAATTCTTAACTCGCTCATTCTCCGGTGTGCAGACAAGCATGCAGTTCCTGCTGGCGGTGCGCTCGCTGTGGATCGCGAAGGCTTTTCGGCGGAAGTGACCACGATGCTTCGCAGCCACCCTCTGATTGAGGTGCGCAATGAAGAACTGGAGACGCTGCCCGAAGGGATTACTGTTGTTGCAACAGGCCCGCTAACATCGCCCGGTTTATCCGCTCATTTGAAGGAACTGATGGGCGAAGAATACTTGTATTTCTACGACGCCGCGGCGCCTATCGTAGAGAAAGATTCTATCGATATGAGCAAGGTATACTTAGCTTCCCGTTATGACAAGGGAGAAGCGGCCTACTTAAACTGCCCGATGACGGAGGAAGAATTCAATACGTTCTATGATGCTTTGATTTCTGCGGAAGTTGCGCCAATGAAGGAATTCGAAAAAGAAATCTATTTCGAAGGCTGCATGCCAATCGAGGTTATGGCCAAGAGAGGCAAGCAAACGGCGTTGTACGGACCGATGAAGCCGGTGGGACTTATGAATCCTCATACGAACGAGCTGCCATATGCGGTCGTTCAGCTTCGTCAGGATAACGCAGCAGGGACACTGTATAATCTGGTAGGCTTTCAAACCCATTTGAAGTGGGGAGAACAGAAGCGGGTATTCTCCTTGATTCCTGGTCTGGAGAATGCAGAATTCGTTCGCTACGGTGTCATGCACCGCAACACTTTTATCAATTCGCCGAAGCTGTTAAAGCCTACTTATCAATTCGTGAACCGGGACAACTTGTTTTTTGCAGGTCAAATGACAGGCGTGGAAGGGTATGTGGAATCCGCAGCTTCGGGTCTTATTGCCGGTATGAATGCAGCGCGCTACGCATTGGGCCAAGAATGCCTCATTTTACCACAGGATACGACATTGGGCAGCATGGCTCATTATATAACAACGGCTGACTTTAAACATTTTCAACCTATGAACGCGAACTTCGGGCTTTTGCCGCCGCTGGATGAGAAAGTGAAAGTGAAAAAAACGCGCTATGAAAAGATAGCATTGCGCGCAATTGAGAAAATTCAGAATTTTTCTAAAAACGAATACAATTTCACTTGTAAGTAAAACCTTTACTGTGATACTATTATCTTGTTTTATGATTATGTTCTGAGTAAAACAGGAACTGTAGCATACTTCATAATACAAATTTTACAGCTATGAAGTTAATCAATTTGATAAGCTTGCTAATTCAATGAACCTTGCATCGCGGCTGCTTCTCCTGTGCAACCTCGATCGGGGTTTTTCTATTGCATATCATTGCGTATAGCTGGAGTCTAATTTCTTTGGAGGGATGCTTTGTATGGAACAAACCTTTCATGCTACAACGATTTTTGCTATTCGCCACCAAGGAAAAGGCGCTATTGCAGGAGATGGACAGGTTACTTTTGGCAACAGTATGGTAATGAAGAACACGGCTAAGAAAGTTAGGCGTCTTTATCGAGGGAAGGTCGTGGCAGGCTTTGCTGGCTCTGTAGCCGATGCCATTACCTTGTTCGAGAAATTCGAAGCGAAGCTCGAAGAACATCAAGGCAATTTACAGCGCTCTGCTGTGGAGCTGGCCAAGGAATGGCGGTCGGACCGGGTGCTGCGCAGGCTGGAAGCCATGATGATCGTTATGGACGCCAACGGATTGCTGTTGATCTCCGGAAACGGGGAAATTATTGAACCCGACGATGGCATCCTGGCGATCGGCTCGGGAGGCAATTTTGCACTTTCGGCCGGGAGAGCACTTCATCGATACGCTCCGCATATGAGCGCCAAAGAAATTGCCCAGGCGGCTTTAACTATGGCAGCAGAGATTTGTGTATTTACGAATCACAATATCATTGTTGAAGAAATCGAGTAGATGACGAGGAGGTTCTCATTTGAAACATATCTCGCTAACCCCTAAGGAAATCGTAAATCAACTGGATAAATATATTGTCGGACAAAAAAAAGCGAAGAAATCGGTAGCCGTTGCACTGCGCAACCGTTACAGAAGAAGCTTGCTCGATGAAGCGATTCGTGATGAGATTGTCCCGAAAAATATATTGATGATTGGCCCTACCGGTGTGGGTAAGACTGAAATTGCCCGCAGGCTGGCCAAACTCGTCAACGCCCCGTTCGTGAAGGTGGAAGCGACAAAATTCACGGAGGTCGGTTATGTAGGCCGTGATGTGGAATCAATGGTGCGCGACCTGGTCGAAACGTCTATCCGTATGGTAAAGACGGAGCGCACGGAGAAGCTGAAGGATAAAGCGGAACAAATGGCGAATGAGCGGATTGTTGCCATTTTGGTACCAAATCCGGCCAAACAAAAAAATCAGCGCAACCCGCTTGAAATGCTGTTCGGTAATCAGAATGCAAACGAGCCTCAGGAGCAAGAAGCGGATCCGCATATTGCAACACGACGTCAAGAGATGAGAGTGAAGCTGGAAAAAGGCGATCTTGAGCAGCAAGTGATCGAAATCGATGTTGAGGATCATTCGCCTAACATGCTTGATATGCTGTCGGGTCAAGGCAACGAGCAGGCTGGCATGAATATGCAGGAGCTGTTTGGAAGCATCATGCCGAAGAAGCTGAAGAAACGGAAGCTGGCGATCAAGGAAGCGCGTAAAGTGCTTTCCCAGGAAGAAGCGCAAAAGCTGCTGGATATGGATGAAGTGATTCAAGAAGCGGTCATGCGTGCAGAGCAGCTTGGAATTATTTTCATTGACGAGATTGATAAAATTTGCAGCTCCGGCAGAGGCAGCGGGCCGGATGTTTCGAGAGAAGGCGTACAGCGGGATATTTTGCCAGTGGTCGAAGGCTCTACGATCATGACCAAGTATGGTCCGGTTCAAACCGATTATATCTTGTTCATAGCGGCTGGGGCGTTCCATATCGCCAAGCCTTCCGACCTAATTCCCGAGCTTCAAGGCCGTTTTCCCATTCGTGTAGAGCTAAGCAGCTTAACGCAAGAGGACTTTATGCTCATTTTGAAAGAGCCGAAGCATGCTTTAACCAAACAGTATACGGCACTGCTTGAAACGGAAGGGATTCAAGTTGAATTCTCAGACGCTGCAATCGGGGAGATTGCTAAAATCGCCGCGGAAGTGAATCAAAATACGGATAATATCGGTGCGCGGCGGCTGCATACGATACTGGAAAAGCTGCTGGAGGATTTATCGTTTGAAGCGCCTGAAATTACATTGGAGCAAATTGTCATTACGCCCGAATATGTTCGCGAGAAGCTTTCGGACATAGTGCAGAACCGTGACTTGAGCCAGTATATATTGTAGGCTGTAGTGAATATAAACCGTTGGTCGCACTGGGAGGCAGTAACATGACGTTGTTAACGAAGACTAGAAGGTTAAATAAACTATTGCAAAAGGAAGCGGGAAATCCCGTCAGCTTTATGAATATGGCGGAAGTTCTGAGCGACATACTGCAGGCGGATATTTTTGTAGTTAGCCGCAAAGGGAAGGTGCTGGGGAAGGCTTTTGCCACCTCCGGCCAAGACGTGCTGCTGCCCGAAACGGTGCTGTCAGAGAACCGGTTCCCTGCTGAATACAATCAACTGCTTCTTAAAGTCGAAGAGACCTCATCCAATCTGGATGCTTTGAGTGATTATCACATATACGGCAACCGGATCCCGGAGGAGCAGATTTATATTACGATTGTACCGGTCATAGGCGGCGGGGATCGGCTGGGCACATTGATTTTGACCAAAAGAGAAGCGGAATTTATCGATGATGACCTTATTGTTGCAGAATATGGATCTACAGTTGTAGCTATGGAAATTTTGCGTGAAAAAGCAGAGCAAATCGAAGTAGAGGCTAGAGGTAAAGCAGTGGTGCAAGTGGCAGTTGGCTCGTTATCATTCAGCGAACTGGAAGCCGTCGATCATATTTTTGAGCAGCTTGAAGGTCAGGAAGGATTGCTTGTTGCAAGCAAAATAGCGGATCGTGTCGGAATTACTCGATCGGTAATTGTCAACGCACTGCGAAAATTGGAAAGCGCGGGTGTCATTGAAACACGGTCCTTGGGTATGAAAGGTACCTATATTCGGATACTGAACGACCAATTAATCCATGGGATACAAAGTCTAAAGCTTTAGTAAAATCGCAGGTTCTAAGCCCTATATCACAAATATAGGGCTTTTTTCATATTGTAATAATTTTCATATTTATTCATATTAGATATAGTTCTTGTAACCTACATTTGTTTCCAACAATGCAATAATTTTTTTAAGTATTATGTCGAAGAAAGGAGGATAATGCTGCTAACTTGTTGAATAGTAAAACTTGACATCAACTTGAAGGTAGGAGAAAGCATGGATATTTTAAACAAACCTGGCTTTAATCAGATGGAGCGCTCCTTGAATGCGGCTAGTATGAGACAAAAAGTGATCGCCGACAATATTGCTAATGTAGACACACCGTATTTTAAAAGGTCAGAAGTTCAGTTCGAAGAACTGCTGCAAAATGAAATCAACGGCTCCTCAATTCAAGGAAAGCGAACAGACCCAAGGCATTTTTACATAGGGAAGCCGGCAAGCCCGGATCCGAGAATATTTCAAGATAACAAATCTGCAATCAATAACAATTTGAATAATGTGGATATGGATTATGAAATGTCACTCATGGCTAAGAATCAGTTGAGATATAACGTGATGATTCAAGAAGTGAGCGGCGATATCAAAAAAGCCAGAATCGCAATTGGGGGGAGGTAATAATAAATGAGGCTAACAAACGGTTTTGACATAAGCTCCTCCGCCTTGACCGCACAACGGTTTCGGATGGATGTTATCTCCTCGAACATTGCTAACGCGGATTCTACCAGAGCGCGTATGGTCAATGGGAAGTGGGTGCCTTATCAAAGGAAGCTCGTAACTATTGAACCGAACCAACCCACATTTGATCAGGTGCTCAAAAATGCGCAGTCGGATGCGCCAACCGCCGGAGAAGGGGTGAAAGTGACGAAGGTAATCGAGGATACTTCTCCCTTTAAGCAGGTTTACAATCCAACGCATCCCGATGCAGATGAAAATGGGTTTGTTATGATGCCGAATGTTGACGTGCTTAAGGAAATGGTGGATATGATTTCTGCAACACGATCGTATGAAGCTAACGTTACTGCACTGAATGCTTCCAAATCATTGATAAGCAAAGCCTTGGAAATAGGGAAGTAAAATCATAATGGAACAAAGGAGCCGATAATATGATCGATAAATTAACACTTCAGCCCATTCAAGCTGCTGCGACGGCTCAAACGAGCAAAAACTTAAGCGCCTCGGAAGTAACGGACCAATTCGGCCAATATTTAAACGATGCCATGTCCAAGCTGAATGCTCAGCAGCAAACGGTCGATAAGCTGAACGATCAGTTCGCGAAGGGCGAGATTTCAGATGTTCATCAAATCATGATCGCTTCGGAAAAAGCCTCTCTTGGCTTAGAGCTCACTGTCCAACTGAGAAACAAAGTAATTGATGCATATCAAGAAATCATGAGAATGCAAGTTTAATCGGGCTTAGATAGAAATATGAGCTACGGTCATTCAGATGGGGTGAAACAGTGAACGAAAATGTGGCCCAGTATTGGAATCGCGTCACGCAGTACTGGAATCAATTCAGCAAAGCGCAAAAGATTACATTTATCGCAACGGTTGTACTAGTCATTCTAACGCTAGGAATTATCAGTTATAACTTTTCGAAAACAGAGTATGCTTTAGCTTACACCGATTTGCAGCCTAGTGATGCTGCTGCAATCAAGACTTATTTGGACGGAGCCAAGATTCCTTATCAGCTTAGTGAAGATGGAAAAAGTATCGGCGTTCCCCGGAGCCAAGTAGCCAATGTGAAGCTGGCTGTAGAATCCCAAGGCTTGAATAAAAGCGGGAATATCGGGTACGGTGCGTTTGGACAGAATAGTACTTTTGGCACTACAGACAAGGAATTTAACGTAAAGTACGTAAATGCTGTACAAGGAGAGCTTCAACAGCTCATTAATTCCAACACAGCGGTAGCAAGCTCCAAAGTGTTGATCAGCCTTCCGGAAGAAACGGTGTTTCTGCCAAAAGGGTCCGAGAAAGAGAAAGCATCGGCTTCTGTCGTACTTAACTTGAAACCAGGGTATCAATTGGATCAAGCGAAAGTGGATACGATGTACAATCTTGTTTCTCACAGTATCAAAGGGTTGCCAGTCGAGAATATCACCATCTCTGATCAGAATGGTGAGATGCTGGAGTATTCAAAGGGTAAGAGCAAAATTAACAATACAAGCTTGGCAACGCAAAACTTTGATATTAACAATCAGTTTAAGAATGATGTTCAGAAAAATGTTCAACAAATGCTCGCATCCATTCTTGGTAAGGACAAGGTTATTGTTTCGGTCTTCTCTACGATGAACTTTGATCAAACCAATCGCAAAGAGCAATTGGTTACGGCTCCCAATACCGTGGATCAAAAAGGCTTGGAAATTTCCGTTCAGGAAATTCAGAAGAATTACACGGGCACGAGTGCCGGTACGACAGGTGGGGTTGCAGGAACAGGACAGACGGATGTTCCAGGCTATCCAGGCAGCAATGCTAATGGGAATACCAAATCCGAAGAGCTTCAAAAGACTGTGAATTACGAAGTGAATCGGATTACAAACGAAATTGTGGCTACACCTTACGTTGTTAAAGATTTAACCATTAATGTCGGAATTGAACCACCGAATCCGGAAGATCCGAATTCTTTGACTCAAGAAACCAAAGACGCAGTTCAAAAAATATTGGTCAATGTCGTCAGAGCAGCCCTTGCAGACAATAAGCAAACGTTGACGGATGATGATCTTTCGAAGAAAGTTACCGTGTTTGCACATACTTTTGCGAGAACGAATTCCAGTGCTGCGACAAGCTCCAATGCAATGCTGTTGTACGGCGGACTTGGCGGACTGGCTTTAGCCCTATTAGCCGCAGGCGGTTATATGTTCATGAAAAGAAGAAAGGCCAGACTTCAAGCGGAAGAAGAACTGGATGCTGAACCGGCAAAACTCGAATTCCCAACCATTGATATTGATAACGTAACTAATGATAATCAGGTGCGCAAACAACTGGAAACTTTGGCGAAGAGAAAACCAGAGGAATTCGTCAACTTGCTTCGCACTTGGTTAGTAGATGAATAGAGGTGTGCTTTATTGGCTAAAGCTCAGCAAGGATTAACCGGACGACAGAAGGCAGCGATCTTATTAATCAGTTTAGGTCCGGAAGTCTCCGCACAAATTTTCAAGCATCTCAGGGATGAAGAAATTGAGCAGCTCACGTTAGAAATTGCTAATGTCAGAAAAGTTGACAATGCAGAAAAAGAATCGATTCTTGCCGAATTCCATCAAATATGTTTGGCTCAGGAATTCATTTCCCAAGGCGGTATTGCCTATGCCAAAGATATTTTGGAAAAAGCGCTTGGTTCACAAAAAGCGTTGGATATTATTAATCGTCTGACGGCTACTTTGCAGGTGAGACCGTTCGATTTTGCCAGAAAGGCAGACCCAGCTCAAATTTTGAACTTTATTCAAAACGAGAATTCACAAACGATCGCATTAGTTCTTGCTTACCTACAGCCGGAGCAGTCTTCAATCATTTTATCTTCGCTTCCGCAGGAGAAACAAGCAGATGTAGCCAAACGTGTTGCTTTGATGGATAGTACTTCACCGGAAGTCATTAGTCAGGTGGAACGAGTGCTTGAACAAAAGCTGTCGGCGACGGTTACTCAGGATTATACCAATGCCGGAGGCATCGCATCCATTGTACAAATCTTGAACGGGGTTGACCGGGGGACGGAGAGAACGATCCTCGATTCACTTGAAATTCAAGATCCGGAGCTTGCCGAAGAAATTAAGAAAAGAATGTTTGTGTTCGAGGATATCGTCAACATCGACAACCGTTCGATTCAACGTATTATTCGCGACATCGAGAATGCCGATTTGCAATTGGCACTTAAAGTGGCGAGCGAAGAGGTTCGCGATGCGATCTTTAAGAACATGTCGAAACGGATGGCAGAAACCTTTAAAGAAGAAATGGAATTTATGGGTCCTGTCCGATTGCGCGATGTTGAAGAGGCTCAGACACGTATTGTTGCAACGATTCGCCGCTTAGAAGAATCCGGTGAGATTATCATCGCACGCGGCGGAGGAGATGATATTATTGTCTAATGTCATCAAATTTACCCAGTATACTTCTATAGACGAAAAAAAAGTGGTAGATGTTGCATCACCAAGTCATTTACTTCATCCAGATGCAGAAGGCTTCCAAGATGGTCTTAGTCCGGAGCAGCAAGCTGAGATGGATGAACTGACATTAATTAAAGAACAAATTCTTCAGGATGCGGAAAGCTTCGCTGAGGAACAAGTAAGAGCTGCCATGGATGAGGCTGCCGCATTGCGTCAGCAAGCGCAAGCTGAGATGGAACAATGGTGGAACGAGCAGCGTCAGCATGACGAGGAACTGCAGGTTCAAATGAAGGAACAAGGTTTTCAGCTGGGCTATGAAGAAGGGCTTAAGCAAGCTGAGACAGAGCTTCGTGAGCAGTATAACGAAATGCTTCATGAATCATCGCAAATTTTGGAGCAAGCTTATGTATTGAAGCAGCAGATCATTCAGGAGGCCGAGCCTTTCCTTATTCAAATGAGCTGCGCGATTGCTGAGAAAATCGTTGCCCGACAATTAACTGTCGAACCGGAATGGATTGTTGAGTTGATCCAAAATGTACTAACCCGTCGAAGAGAAAAAGGCATCATCACTTTGTGTGTCGCTCCGGCTCATTTTGCTTATATTCAGGATGCAAGAGAAGAGCTGCTCTTACATATCGATTCTCAAGCGGAGCTTCAAATCATACCCGATCCATCCGTTCAAGACCATGGTTGTGTGGTACGCTCATCATTTGGCAGCATTGATGCTAGAATCGATACGCAATTAAAAGAGATTAAAAATGCACTTCAGCATCTTGCCGTTCGAAACGAGGGAGTTTAGATGAATCAGGTCCTCAACCCTGCCAAGTATTTGGAACATCTTAGACAAATGGATCCGATCCGGGTAAACGGAAAAGTAACACAAGTCATTGGCTTAACAGTGGAATCGGAAGGTCCCGATGCGAGCATTGGCGATGTATGTTATATCTACCCATTGAAATCCAACCAGCCTTTAAAGGCTGAAGTGGTAGGCTTTAAAAACAACAAAGTGCTTCTGATGCCATTGGGTGAATTGCATTCCATCGGACCGGGTTGTGATGTCGTAGGTACCGGAAAGCCATTGACCGTACAGGTAGGTCATGAACTGCTGGGCAAAGTCTTAGATGGACTCGGACAACCATTAGACGGTACGTTCTTATCTTCTCGTATGACACATTATTCGACACACAATGTTCCAAGCAATCCTTTAAAAAGACCTCGGGTACTGGAACCGATCAGTGTCGGCGTGAAAGCTATCGACGGCCTGCTAACCATCGGGAAAGGTCAACGTGTTGGTATTTTCGCAGGTTCTGGTGTCGGTAAAAGTACGCTGATGGGAATGATAGCCCGTAATACTTCAGCTGATGTGAATGTCATTGCTCTTATTGGGGAGCGTGGACGGGAAGTATTGGACTTTATCGAGCGTGATCTAGGGCCGGAAGGTCTGGCAAGATCGGTCGTTATTGTCGCTACGTCAGATCAGCCGGCATTAATTCGAATTAAAGGCGCATTAATCGCGACCAGCATCGCAGAATATTTCCGAGATCGCGGACTTAACGTCATGATGATGATGGATTCCGTTACCCGATTTGCTATGGCACAACGTGAGGTCGGTCTTGCTGTAGGCGAGCCGCCGGCTACTCGAGGCTACACACCATCGGTATTTGCGACACTGCCCAAGCTGCTCGAACGTTCAGGTACAGGCCCGAAAGGCTCCATTACGGCATTCTATACGGTTCTTGTCGACGGAGATGATATGAATGAGCCCATAGCGGATGCGGTTCGCGGTATTTTGGATGGACATATAGTCCTGGATCGTAACATTGCCAACCGTGGCCATTATCCTGCCATTGATGTTCTAGCCAGTGTAAGCCGGGTTATGAATGAAATTGTGTCTAGGGATCATCGATCAGCGGCTGAGAATTTGAAGCGGATGCTTTCTATTTATAAGGATTCGGAGGACCTGATTAATATAGGGGCGTACCAACGCGGATCCAATGCAGAAATTGATCGTTCCATTGAAAATATTCAATCCATTTGGGATTATACGAAGCAAAGAACGGATGAGAAGCTCACATTTAGTGAGGCGCAGGAAAGATTACTTCAACACTTCTTATAAAGGGTGAGGCTAAAGGATGCGTTTCCGTTATACTTTTCAAAAAATAGTTGATCTCAAAACAAATGAAAAAACGCAAGCTGAATGGATATTGTCTCAAGCGATCGGCAAGATGAGAGAAGAAGAATCTTCTTTGCATGAGCTGCATTCCGCTAAGGATGAACTGTATGAGCAGCTTCATACCGCTTCCTCCTGTAAAGCTACGATCTCCCAGCTTCTGATTATGCAGCAGTATGTTGATCATATTGATCATCAAATTGTGCTGAAAAACAAAGATCTGGAGCAGGCGCAGCAAGTGGTCACGATCAAACAGAATGATCTGGCAGGTAAAATGGTGCAGGAGAAGGTATGGTGTAAGGCAAAGGAAAAAGCGTTACAAGGTTTCACATCAAGGATGCTCAAGAAGGAGCAGGAACAACTGGACGAAATGGCAACGAACCGATTCCGGAGATTGTCATAAATTCAGGACCAGGACAGGGAGGCGAGCTTAATGGCAGATGTGGATGTAGAGAATACCTCCTCATATGGGGCGATGGAACGGTTTCTCATTTGGTTTCTAATCCCATTTGTATTTACCGCTGTGCTGCTTGGCGTATTGCTGACTATCTTCGATTATGATGTTATGAACAGCGTGCTTCGTACAGCTAACAAAGTACCGATTATTAAATCCATTGTACCGGAGCCGAAGGAGAAGGCGGCAGACTCTAAAGCAGCAGGGAAAACAGGGCAGCAGGATGCTGGGAGTCCAACCCAGGAGGAAACGGTAGGAACCTTAACTTCAAAGCTAAATGAGAAAGACCAGCAGCTCAAAACAACGGAATCTGCGGTACAGCAGCGGGATCAAACGATAAAAGAGCTTCAATTGAAAAATAGCAATTTGGAAGAGCAAATGAAAAGCAAGGCACAATCCGATGAGGAGTACTTGAACCAAATTCAACAGCTTGCTTCCATGTACGCTAAGATGTCGCCGTCTAAATCCGCTCCAATTATGGAAAACCTGACGACAGCTGAAATGGTCTTGGTGCTGAGCTCCATGAAAACGGACGATCGTGTCAAAATTCTTGAAAAAATGGATCCGAAGAAGGCGGCGGACGCCTCCATTTTACTTAAGGATCAAACGTCGGTGAAAGATAAGGAAATTGCGGCGTTACAGGAGCGATTAAAGCAGGTGGCTACTCCAGATGCCAAGTCTTCGCAGAAGTTAAGCAAGGATGACCTGGGTTCGACTTTCTCCAATATGACCCCCAAAAGCGCAGCTACGGTATTGCTGGAAATGCAAAGCTCGAATCCGGATAAAGTGATTTCTATTCTAAGCTCCATGGATAGTGCGGGCAGATCGAAAATTATTACGGCAATTTCCGAACAATCCAAAGAAACAGCGGCGCTGATCTCTGCACGCTTGGCACAATAAACTAGTGAGAGGAGGTGAAACGATACAATGGAAATTCAATTAGCAGCAAGTACGACTGCGGCAGCAGCAGGTACTGGAACAGCTTCTGGTACGAATGGAGCTTCTGCCGGCAATGGTGCGGCAGCGGGTAACGGCTTTTCCGCAACTTTAAAAGGTCTGATTGCCGCTGTACCTTCCGGTGACGCAGCCAATACCCAAGTCATGCTGCCTACCTTGCCTGCCCTGATTCAATTGGTAACTAACGCTTCAAATCAAGGGCAAGCCGTAACGGAAGTTAAGTCGGAAGACCTTTTAAAACAATTGGATGCCTTGATCAATTTGTTGAATGCAAATGATGATGAAGCCAAGCAATTGTTGGAGAATCCGGATGTTCAAGCCTGGCTTGCACAGCTGCAATTACTTTTAGCCGTTACTCCTACACCTGCAGCCGTTTCGGAAGCTTTACCGGTAACAGGTGCAAAGGGTGAGAATCAGACTTCTGTTCCGCAGGTTCAAGGTCAAGTACAGGACGCTCAACTGAAGGCGCAACAAACCGCTGCATTAAACCCTGTGCTGTTCGTACCATTAGAAACCGCTGCAGATCAAAATAATGCCGTACAATTGACGCAGGCCGCATCACTTAAGCCAATATCCAAAGAAGAGGCGGTTGAGTTGTTAGGGAAGTTCAAACAAGCTGTGCAAAAGGATCCAACCTCAGCGGCAGCGAAAACAATTCAACGTGCACTGACATCAATGCTTCCGGTACAGCAACAGCCATTGCTGCAAGTCGCAAATGTATCAAATGATGTTCCATTACAGGCAGCATCAACGGGTACAGCTCCAGTTATTCCACAAGCACTGGAAATGTTAGCAGCCAAAACGCTGCCGCCAAAGCTGGAGGCGCAAAGCACTGTATCTTCTGATGAGCAGTTATTTGAGCCACTAATGGATATGCAAGCATCTTCGAATGATACGCAGGCGATGCCGCTTCACGAGTATGTCAAACAAGTATCTGCAGGAACACATGTGGCTAAACCGCCTGTTCTGCTTGCCAATGCGCCGACTTTTGCTGAAGACATGACACAGTTTGTTGTAAAGTCTTTTACGATGAATGTGATCGCAGAAGGAGTAACGGAGGCAAAGCTATCGCTGTATCCACAACATTTGGGTCAAGTGGATGTGAAGCTTACTATGCAGAATGGACAATTGATTGCCCAGTTTATGGCGGATAGTGTAGCAGGTAAGGAAATGCTGGAAAGTCAGCTGACTCAATTGCGTACGACACTGCTGAGTCAAGGGATTCAGGTGCAAAAGCTGGAAGTAACACAAAACCAGGCATTCCAGTCCGGCATGTTCCAGGAGCAAAGGCAGCAGCAATCCCAGCAATCGTCTAAGCAGCAAAAAGGTAACGGCACGAACAAAGTACTTTCCTTGGAAGAGGAAATAGCTCAAGCCGCTTCCGCACCAACACAAGCCCAAACCATTTCTACCGGAATAAGACAAACATCAATTGATACGACGGCATAAAAATCCGGATCGTTTACAGAGCATCGGGAGGTGAAAAGATGTCGGATTCTGTTACAGGAACCAAAAATGTATGGCCTTATTATGCAAAGTCGAATGTGGATAATGCTACAAAACAAGCGGCTAAGGATAAAAGCAGTCTGGGGAAAGATGATTTTCTGAAAATATTGATCGCCCAGCTTAAAAATCAGGACCCTTCGCAGCCGTTGGAAGACAAAGAGTTTATTGCTCAAATGGCTCAATTTTCATCCGTTGAGCAATTGTCCAATATAAGCAGTGAAATGAAATTGATGCGGCAATCCTTAGGCTTTGCTTCCGGTTTAATCGGTAAAGATATTACTTGGGACGGACTGGATGAGAAGGGCGAGGTTGTCGCCAAAACAGGAGCCGTTGAATCGATTGTCGTAAAGGATGGCTCGCAATTTGCGGTTGTGAAGGGTGAGCAGGTCGCCATGGACCGGATTAGCAAAATTGCGGAGCATGTGGACACAACTGCTTCGGGTGAAACCAAATGACCGAGCGTATATCCGTCGGACAGCTGTATCCCGGCAGTTTAAGACCCTCTCCGCTTAAGCGAAATGAAGCTCAGCCTATTCGACAGGAAGAAAGCTTTCAATCCGTATTGCAAAACGAACTGGTTCGTTTCAGCAATCATGCGGAGCAGCGATTGAAGCAAAGAGGGATTGAGTTTAAACCGGATCAATTGGCCAAAATCCAAAAAGCCATTGATCAAGCCGCTTCTAAAGGAGCAAAGGATTCATTAATGCTGATTAATGATACGGCTCTCATCGTAAATATCAAGAATAGAACCGTAGTTACCGCCATGGATGGTGCTTCAATGAAGGACAACATGTTCACGCAGATTGACAGCGCAGTTATTATTTCTTAAGCACAAGGGCTGGACCTTAATGGAAGCCCGGGGTTGTGGAACGACCGAAGCAACCAAGTAACCATATTACATAATCGCTTATAGGAGGCAATTGTACATGTTAAGATCCTTATACTCCGGTGTGTCCGGTATGCGCGGATTTCAAACGAAGCTTGATGTGATCGGTAATAATATTGCCAATGTCAATACGATTGGTTTTAAAGCAGGACGCGTTATGTTTAAAGATATTCTTAGCCAAACCGTTGCTGGCGTAACAGCCCCTGTTGAAGGAGAAAAGGGCGGCGTGAATGCGAAGCAAATCGGCCTTGGAGTAACGGTCAGCGCCATTGACACGGTCCATACCCCAGGTAGTGCTATGACGACTAACGTGCCTACAGACCTGCGTATTGATGGCGATGGATTCTTCGCTGTATCGCCTAACGGAACAACCGAGAGTATGTATCTTACACGTGCCGGTAATTTCACTGTGGATGCAAGCCGTCAGTTGGTTAATGCGGACGGACAGTTTGTTCTAAGCACTGATGGTGGACCGATTACTCTTGGCGCGGATGTCACTGGCTTCTCGATTTCACAAAATGGGGAAGTTTTAACGACATTATCGGATGGAACTACAGGCAATGCAGGTTTCGTAGGCATTGTTAAGGTAACGAACCCTGCAGGATTGGAGAAGGTTGGCGGCAACCTGTACCGTACTACTGCAAACTCTAACGTCGATGCGGCAGAGATAGTGGCTGCTAATGATACTACTCTTGGAACAGGCGCTATCATTGCAGGCCAATTGGAAATGTCTAACGTGGACCTAACATCAGAATTCACTGAAATGATTGTTGCCCAACGTGGTTTCCAAGCAAATTCCCGTATTATTACAACTTCCGATGAAGTGCTCCAAGAGGTTGTAAATCTGAAGCGTTAATAGATTGAATGGGGAGGCGGCAGCCTCCCTCCATTAAACACCTGGGAGGCTGTCCATGATTCGCTTGTCGCGCTTGAATGGAAAACAGATTACTGTGAATGCATTAATGATTGAAAGTATGGAAGAAACACCTGATACCATCATTACATTAGTAACCGGAAAGAAGCTTACCGTTTTAGAGCCTGCAGAGGAAGTGACTCGACTGGCAACTCAATATATGCAGTCGATCGGATTGGTTGCAGGGACGATAAAGAGTTTGGATTCGGAGGGGTTGTAGTTGTTTAAGAGCAGAATTTTCCTATTGGTTGTTGCCATTCTCATAGCTATAACCTTAATATTGACGGCTGCTTTTGTTCTATGGAATTATATGGATAAGGCGAATCAAGACCCGCAGGAGCAAGCTCAATCTTCAGCTAATCAAGTTAAGGCTGCAAAGAAATTGAGTCCTGATGAGACTAAAGCTAACACAGTCATCATGAAGGATATTTTGACAAATCTCGCTACCAGCAACCGTTTTATTAAAGCGAGCTTTGCCGTTGAATTGGAAAATCCGAAGGCGAAGGATGAGTTCGAGAAGCTTGATTTCAAAATGAAAGCCATCATCGTACAGACGCTTGCCGATATGACACCTGAACAAGTCCAGGGCAGCAAAGGCTTTGACAATCTTACTTCGATCCTTATGAATAAAATGAATCCATTGTTAACTGCAGGGAAGATTAAGCAAATTTGGATTACCGATAACGTTCTTCAATAATGATGATTTGGTTTTCATAAGGAGGTGACGCAAGTATGGTTGATGTTCTATCACAAAATGAAATTGACGCCTTGTTGGCTGCGTTATCCTCGGGCGAGATGGATGCAGAAGAATTAAAAAAGGAAGAGTCCCAGAAAAAAGTAAGAGCCTACGATTTTAAACGTGCGGTTCGCTTTTCAAAAGACCATATCCGAAGCTTAACTAGAATCCACGAAAACTTTGCACGTTACCTAACCACTTACTTCTCAGCACAACTGAGAACGTTCGTTCAAATTAGTGTAGTTCAAGTGGAACAGCTGCCTTACGATGAATTTATACGGTCGATCCCCAAAATGACCATTCTGAACATTTTTGAAGCCGAGCCGTTGGAAGGCCGCATGGTGCTTGAAGTTCACCCGAATGTAGCTTATGCGATGCTGGATCGCCTTCTGGGGGGCGCAGGGACGTCTCCTGCGAAGATTAATGCACTGACAGAGATAGAGACCATTGTGATGGAAAGAATCTTTAGCAGGGCGTTTGAGAGCTTACAGGAGGCGTGGAAAAGTGTAATTGACCTGTCTCCGAGGATGGAAGCGCTGGAAACGAATCCGCAGTTTATGCAGATCGTTTCACCCAATGAGACGATTGCACTGATTTCCTTAAGTACAAAGATTGGTGATACGACCGGGATGATCAATCTTTGTATCCCGCATGTGGTAATCGAGCCGATCATGCCAAGGCTGTCCGTACATCATTGGTTCGTTTCGCAGAAAAAAACGAGCGCACCGGAAGAAGTGCTGGCATTGCAAGCAAGGCTTCACAAAGCGAAGCTGCCGATCATAGCAGAATTAGGTGAGTCTCAAATTTCTGTCAGAGAATTTTTGAACTTGCAAGTAGGCGATGTCGTTTCTTTGAACAAGCCCGTAGACGAAATGCTAAAAATCCGTATCGGAGAGAAATTAAAGTTTATCGGTACGCCAGGAACGACCCGAGGGAAATTGGCAGTGCAAATTAGCGAGATTGTCGAAGAAGGAGCGGAAGAAAATGACGAATAACAAAGATTATTTGTCTCAAGAAGAAATTGACGCATTATTGAGACAATCATCCGGTGATAGCAGCTCGGAATCGGTGGCTATGGATTTGCAGATGGAAGATTTCTTATCTTCTTTGGAACAGGATGCTCTTGGAGAAATTGGCAATATTACCTTCGGTAGTGCAGCAACGGCATTGTCGACATTGCTCGGCAAAAAAGTCGACATCACGACTCCGAAGGTGTCGATTATTGCAAAAGAGGATTTGGTTGAAGAATTTCCAAAGCCTCATGTAGCCGTGCATGTAAATTATGTAGACGGTTTTCATGGCATTAATTTGCTCGTCATCAAAACCCGGGACGCACAGGTCATTGCCGACCTCATGATGGGCGGAGACGGTACGGCCCAAGAGGGCGAGTTAACGGAGATTCATATTAGCGCGGTGCAAGAAGCGATGAATCAGATGATGGGCTCCTCCGCAACGTCGATGTCAACCATCTTTAACCGCTTTGTCAATATATCTCCCCCTGGGATCGATATATTAAATTTGTCGGATGCAGAAGGAACTTCGACACTTCCTCCCGAAGATGTATTTATAAAAATATCTTTTCGCTTAACCATCGGAGATTTGATTGATTCCACAATCATGCAATTGCTTCCTGTCAGATTTGCGAAAGATATGGTTTCTATTTTGATGGGAGGGGGAGACACCTTAGAAGAAACTGCAGCAGCTTCTGCGCCCGCAGTACCAGCTGCACCGGCTTCAGCGCCAATTCCTGCGGCACCTGAGCCAGCTCCACAAGTACATATGGCGCCGCCAATGCAGGATCCGTATGCTCAACCAATGCATCAACAACCTATGTATCAGCAGCCCATGTACCAACAGCCGATGTATCCGCCACAACAGCCGATGTATCAGCAACCGCCTGCCGCTGCATATGGAACTGCTCCGCAGCGCGATGTGAACGTGCAGCCAGCGCAATTTTCCAACTTCACACCGCCCCAGCTGACGCCGGCAGAAGATACAAATTTAAATCTTCTTCTGGATATTCCGTTGAAGGTCACGGTGGAACTTGGAAGAACACATAAGGTAATTAAAGACATTCTTGAACTGTCTCAGGGGTCGATTATTGAGCTCGATAAGCTTGCAGGTGAGCCTGTTGACATTCTGGTCAATAACAAGCTGATTGCCAAAGGCGAGGTTGTCGTTATTGATGAGAACTTTGGGGTTCGTGTTACGGACATTGTGAATCAGTGGGACCGTATTCAGAAATTACAATACTAAACATAATCTAGGAGGACGATTCACCCATGGCAAACCGAATTCTAATTGTAGACGACGCAGCATTTATGAGAATGATGATCCGCGATATTTTATCCAAAAACGGGTATGAGGTTGTTGGCGAAGCCAACGACGGAGCTCAGGCTATCGAGAAATTCAAAGAATTGAAGCCTGATTTGACTACAATGGATATTACCATGCCAGAAATGGACGGAATTGCAGCATTGAAAGAAATTAAAAAGATTGATCCGAATGCGAAAGTAATTATGTGTTCCGCGATGGGGCAGCAAGCGATGGTTATCGATGCCATTCAAGCCGGAGCTAAAGATTTTATCGTCAAACCGTTCCAAGCGGATCGTGTTATCGAAGCCATTAAGAAAACAATGGGCTAATTGGTTTGGGGTGAGTCTAACAAACACTGGAAGGAATGTGAACTTTGAAAAGACTCGCAACCAAGCTTGGTTCACTTGTTGTAATGGGTATGGTCCAAATTGCCGGTTTCTCACTAGTTTGTTACGGGGAACCCGGCGCTCCCTTGGAGCGCGGAGGGCAACAATCACCTGATTTTACTTATGCCAACACAAGCTCGGCTGATACGTTCTGGATGATTGTGAAGGTTATCTTTTTCCTCCTTCTTATTATCGGATTATTTTTCTTAATAATTAAGCTGCTTTCGCAAAAAAACAAAATATTGTTAGGTCGATCCTTACGTTCTCTTGGCGGCTTACCTCTTGGACAAAACAAATCGATTCAAGTGGTGGAAATAGGTCGATCGCTTTATATTGTTGGTGTTGGGGAAAATGTGCAGTTGTTGGACAAAATCGATGATGAAGAAGAAATAGCCTATATAACTGAATTGTTAAATTCGAATCATTCGTTTAACGGAGCGGGTTTTGAATCCGTTAGCGGTTGGCTGAAGCAGCTTGTAAAGAAAAAGGATGTAAGTGAAGAAGCAGACATAACAGATTCATTTCAGCAAGTGTTCCAGCATAAAATGCAGCATTTGTCCGATCGCAAAAAACTGATGGATGAGCTGCAGTCAGAACAGAATAACACAGATCGGTTGAATGATAAGCCATGAAATGGAAAGCATTTGCGTTTACAATCCTAACTTTTGGGCTCATTACAGCCCTATGGTCTACACAGGTTTATGCGGCAGATCCAATCCCGGGCATCAATATCGATATTGGCGGCTCCGGTGGAACTGCGGGGGCTTCCAATACGATTAATATCATTTTGCTGCTTACGATTCTGAGCATAGCACCGGCAATTCTAGTGCTTATGACCAGCTTTACAAGAATTATCATTGTGCTTGGCTTCGTCCGGACCTCCTTGGGTACGCAGCAAATGCCGCCGAACCAAGTACTAGTCGGACTGGCCTTGTTTCTCACCTTTTTCATTATGGCACCGACATTGGGGGATATAAACCAGAATGCATTGCAGCCTTATCTGAAGGGTGAAATGACCCAAACGGTCGCACTTGATAAAGCGTCGGTAACCATAAAGCAGTTTATGTTTCAGCATACAAGACAAAAAGACCTGAAGCTGTTTCTCGACTATTCCAAAGCGGCTCCGCCAAGTGGGGTAGAGGATACACCTTTGACGGCATTAGTACCGGCCTATGCAATCAGCGAGTTGAAAACCGCTTTTCAAATGGGCTTCATGATATTTATTCCGTTCCTGGTCATAGATATGGTCGTATCAAGTACGCTTATGGCCATGGGGATGATGATGCTGCCGCCGGTCATGATCTCGTTACCTTTTAAAATTTTACTATTTATACTTGTGGATGGGTGGTATCTAGTAGTGAGATCCTTGCTGCTAAGCTATAACACTTGAGCCATACTCAAGCCATGCAGGAGGAGAATAGATCGTGAGTTCAGAGTTTGTCATTCGTTTAGCGGGTGAGG
This sequence comes from Paenibacillus rigui, assembly GCF_002234615.1. Classification (GTDB taxonomy): domain Bacteria; phylum Bacillota; class Bacilli; order Paenibacillales; family NBRC-103111; genus Paenibacillus_S; species Paenibacillus_S rigui. The sequence continues at coordinate 102,587 of NZ_NMQW01000027.1, forward strand.
CTGTGTATACGGTCTTGAAAGCCAGTGCTCCCATGCTGATTCTTGCTTTGGTCGTCGGCTTAGCCATCAGTATTTTCCAAGCTACGACTCAAATTCAAGAGCAGACCTTAGCCTTTGTACCCAAGATTGTGGTTGTTTTGTTGGCCATCCTCATCTTTGGGCCCTGGATTTTAACGACGTTAGTGGATTTTACGTATAACTTGCTTAATAACCTTTATAAATTTATCGGCTAGGCTGTGAGTCAATGGATTGGTTAACCCAATTTCTTCCTGGTTTTATGCTTTACTTTTGTCGTATTGCCTCGTTTTTTGTCGTGGCCCCAGTGTTCTCGGCAAGGAACGTCCCGGCGCATTTTAAAATAGGGATCGCGTTTTTTGTAACATTAATGTCCTTTACGATCGTCGGGAATTCTTCACCTATTCCGTTGGATTCACTTTATTTATTGTCTGTTTTTCGTGAAATCCTGGTTGGGGTATTGTTGGGCTTTGTAGCGTACTTGTTCTTTACGGCAATTCAAATCGCCGGTTCCTTCATTGATATCCAAATGGGCTTCGGGATTGCGAACGTGATTGATCCCATGACAGGGGCTTCCAGTCCGGTGATGGGTAACCTAAAGTACATTATTGCTACATTGTTGTTCTTGTCATTAAATGGTCATCACTTGCTGCTTAAGGCCATTATGGAGAGTTATGAATGGATTCCGCTTTCCAACGATTTATTTACGAAGCTTTATTCGGGGCAAATGGCTGAATTCATGCTGAAAACATTTTCTACTGTTTTTTCGCTAAGCTTCCAAATATCAGCACCGTTTATAGCTGCATTTTTTTTGACGGACGTTGGGCTGGGATTGTTGGCGAGGGTTGCACCGCAATTCAATATTTTTGTTATAGGAATGCCGTTGAAAGTATTAGTTGGCTTTATGCTTCTTATTCTGTTGTTTCCAGGCTATCAATTTATTTTCAAAGATTTATTTACAAGCATGCTGGATTCCATGCAAAAGTTTATCGGTTTGTTTACAGGTTGATCGGGAGGACTCCATGTGGCGCGTTTTCGTTTAAAACTGGATTTGCAAATGTTCTCAGGAGAAAAGACGGAACCGGCAAGCCCCAAGAAGCGGCAGGAATCCAGGCAAAAAGGGCAAGTAGCCAAAAGCATGGAGCTGCCTGCTGCGTTCATCTTGTTCTTCACGTTCTTGTCCTTTATGATTTTCGGAAGCTATATGAAGGAACACTTGATGCAGCTGTTTCGATCGGTTTTCTACGATTACTTGCTATGGGATCTCACCATTGAGAATGTAACGGTGCTGCTTAAGACGCTGTTTGCTCAAAGCTTGCTGCTGATGGTGCCCATATTTCTGGTGACAGTAGTTATAGCGATTTTTAGTAATTATTTGCAAATCGGGTTTCTTTTTACCGGGGATCCGTTATTGATGAAATTTAGCAAGATCAATCCGATCGAGGGAGCAAAAAAAATATTTTCGATGCGGACCTTGGTGGATTTCTTTAAGTCAGTTCTGAAAATGTCTTTAATTGGCTATGTCGTATACGCCTCCTTATGGGGAGAAAAGAGCCACCTTTTGGACTTGGCGAGCTTGCCGCTCGAAAACGTATTTCTGTTTACAGCATCAACAACCTTAAAACTGGGAATCAAAATCGGTCTTATTCTCATCGTGCTTGCTATTTTTGATTACATGTATCAGAAGTATGAGTTTGAGAAAAGCATTAAGATGTCCAAGCAGGACATTAAGGATGAGTACAAGAAAACGGAGGGAGATCCTTTAATCAAAGGGAAAATACGTGAGAAGCAGCGCCGCATGGCCCTTCAGCGTATGATGCAGGAAGTTCCCAAGGCCGATGTGATCATAACGAACCCGACTCATTTTGCGGTTGCGATCCGTTACGATTCGAAAAACATGCAGGCTCCGACGGTGATTGCCAAGGGAACAGACTATATTGCCCTGAAAATCAGACAGATAGCGAAGGATCACCAAATCATTACGATGGAAAATAAGCCTTTGGCCCGCGCACTTTACGCCCAGGTTGAAATTGGTGAAGCTATACCTGCGGACATGTTCCAAGCGGTTGCCGAAGTATTAGCATATGTATACAAAGTCAAGGGCAAGGCCAATTAATTGAGGGAGGAGGACATCTGCAATGAGAATAAAAGATTTAGTCGTCTTGATCGGTATTATCGGTATTGTGTTGATGATGGTTGTCCCTGTTCCAATATGGTTGTTGGATGTCCTGTTAATTATTAATATCTCTATCGCACTGATGATCATTTTGGTAGGTATGAATACGCAGGACGCGCTGGAATTTTCTATCTTCCCATCTTTATTGTTGATTACAACGTTATTCCGTCTGGCATTGAACGTTTCGACAACTCGAAATATTCTTGCAAATGCGGAAGCCGGTAATGTGGTCAAAACCTTTGGTTCCTTCGTTGCCCAGGGGAATATCGTAGTGGGCTTCGTCGTATTTATCATCTTGGTGTTGGTTCAGTTTATAGTCATTACCAAAGGTTCTGAGCGCGTTGCCGAGGTTGCGGCCCGATTTACATTGGATGCAATGCCAGGTAAGCAAATGAGTATCGATGCAGACTTAAACGCAGGTCTTATCAATGAACAGCAGGCGAAAGAGCGTCGTGAGAAAATCTCCAAAGAAGCGGATTTTTACGGAGCGATGGACGGGGCCAGTAAATTCGTAAAAGGGGATGCTATCGCAGGTATTATCATCCTGATCATTAACATCCTGGGCGGACTCATCATTGGAATGACGATGAAAGGGATGTCGATCTCCGAAGCAGGCCAAATTTACTCCATCCTTACGATTGGAGACGGGCTGGTTAGCCAAATTCCGGCACTGCTTATTTCTACCGCTGCCGGCTTAATCGTAACTCGAGCTTCCTCGGAAGGTAATCTTGCTCATGATTTGACAAGCCAGATTTTATCTTATCCCAAACTGCTTTATATCGTAGCTGGAACGATTACAGTCTTAGGTATTTTTACACCGATTCATTTGGCAACAACGCTTCCCATTGCAGCGGTGCTAGCCTTTGCGGCCAGGAAGATGCAGCAGAACCTGGTACGGAAACAAGCCCAAGTGGATCTATTGGAGGAAGAACAGCAGATTGAAGAGGTACGTAGTCCGGAGAGCGTGATCAGCCTGCTGCAGGTGGATCCGATCGAATTCGAATTTGGCTACGGATTGATCCCATTGGCAGATACGCAGCAGGGAGGCGATTTGCTGGATCGGATTATATTGATTCGCAGACAATGCGCGTTGGAGCTTGGCCTGGTTGTACCGGTTATTCGCATTCGGGATAATATTCAGCTAAAGCCTAATGAGTATGTCATCAAAATTAAAGGGAATATGGTCGCACGAGGAGAGCTTTTATTGAATCATTACCTGGCCATGAGTCCCGGTATTGAGGACGACTCCATTACTGGAATCGATACGCTGGAGCCTGCGTTCGGGCTGCCAGCCTTGTGGATTGACGAAGCGGTGAAAGAAAGAGCGGAGCTATCCGGATATACTGTTGTCGATCCGCCATCGGTTGTTGCAACACATTTGACGGAAGTCATCAAAAGACATGCTCACGAGTTGTTGGGTCGTCAGGAGACACGGTCCCTTATCGAGAATGTCAAAGAAAGCTATCCTGCGCTTGTGGATGATTTAATCCCGAATGTCTTGACGATCGGTGATGTTCAGAAAGTGCTTGTGAAGCTGCTTCGAGAGAAAATTTCGATCCGCGATCTTGTGACGATCCTTGAGTCGCTAGCAGATTATGGGACGTACACCAAAGATCCGGAGATATTGACTGAATATGTGAGACAAGCCCTGTCACGTCAAATTACACAGCAGTTTGCTTCGACAGGAGATTCTCTTAAAGTTATTACCGTGGGGCCGATGCTGGAGAAGAAAATTGCGGAATCGGTTCAGCAATCCGATCAGGGAAGCTACCTGGCACTGGACCCTTCATCCACTCAAATGATTTACCAGCGCTTGTCGGATCAGGTAACAAAGCTCATTCAGTCGGGACAACAGCCTGTCGTGCTGACTTCACCTACGATTCGGATGTATCTTCGTCAGCTGTTGGAACGTACCATGCAGGATATTCCTGTACTTTCTTACAGTGAACTCGAACCCAACGTTGAAATTCAGAGCATGGGGGTCGTTAATCTATGAGGGTCAAACGCTATGTAGTTGAAACGATGCCGGATGCTTTGCAAAAAATACGGGCGGATCTTGGAAAAGACGCCGTTATTCTCAATACGAAGGAAATCCGCTCAGGCGGGTTTCTCGGAATGTTTTCCAAAAAAAGAATTGAAGTGATTGCGGCTACGGATGCTTCGGCAGTGCCGAATGCAAAGCCGGCGGGCGGCTTGCCCAAAACGGCCCCGATTATTAGACCGAACTCAACATCCGCATCCACCAATTCACATGGGACAGCCGGTGTGTACAACAGACCGTCCCCGGTCAGCGCGAATCCGGTTTTTGAAGAAAAAGCGCAGCTTGCTTTTCCGGAAGTCCCCGATGTGATTGTAGAAAAGCCGGTGCATCAATTGCATGTGTCAGCTGCCGAGAAGCAGCCTGTCATCCAGCAAGCTCCAATGGAACCGACAAGGGACGATGTGGTGCTGGAAGAGTTAAAGCAGATGAAATCTTATATGCAAAAGCTATCTGTACAATCCATGCAGCAAATTCCTCTAGATCCCATTCTGGAGCAGCTAAAGCAACGGCTGACCGATCAGGAGCTGGATCCACAGCTTGTAGAGGAAATCATGAATAAGCTACTGGAGGAAACGGAAGGTGGCGCAGTAAGTGAAGAGCAGGCTTGGGCTTCTGCCAAACAGCAATTGCTGCAATATTTTCCTGAAAGCTATGCCAAAGGAATTGCGACTGACACCAAGGTTGTTCATTTTGTCGGTCCGACAGGTGTCGGGAAAACGACAACGATCGCTAAGCTTGCTGCAGAGCAGGTGCTAAAATACCATCGTAAAGTAGGCTTCATTACGTCGGATACGTATCGTATTGCAGCAGTAGAGCAGCTTAAGACGTATGCAACCATCCTGAATGTTCCATTGGAGGTTGTATTCTCGCCACAGGATTTGCCGAAGGCTTTTGATCAATTGAAGGATCGCGATATTATTTTTATGGATACGGCCGGACGTAATTTCAGGAATGAAATGTACGTATCTGAGTTGAACGCATTGCTGCAGTCCAGCGGCAACAGCGAAACCTTCTTGGTCTTAAGCTTGACGACGAAATATAAAGACATGAAAGCCATTGCGGATAATTTCCAGAAATTCAAGCTGGATAAAGTCTTATTTACCAAAATGGATGAGACGGAATCCTTCGGTCCGATTGTGAATTTGGTCCATGAGTTCAAACTACAGCTTTCTTACGTGACGAATGGACAAAGTGTTCCAGATGACATTTTCGAGCTGTCGGAACAGGACATTGTTGAGCTTTTGTTGGGGGATTAATACCATGAGTGATCAGGCACAAGGACTCCGCAATTTGATCCTCAACCGGAAGCAAAATCAACATGTGTTGCCAACCGGGGAACCCATCGCGCAAAAAACGCGTTCCACAAGGATTTTAACCGTAACTAGCGGCAAGGGCGGAGTGGGGAAGTCAAATTTTACCCTGAACTTCGCTTTAACATTACAAAAACGAGGCTACAAAGTGCTTGTGTTTGATGCAGATATCGGTTTGGCCAACATTGATGTGTTGATGGGGATTACGGCCAAATACAATCTGTATCATTTATTAAAAAAGGAAAAGACGATTTGGGAAATTATCCAAAAAGGGCCTTATGATCTTCAGTTTATTGCAGGAGGATCGGGGTTTCATGATTTACTCCGATTGACGGAGTCACAATTAGAGGATTTTGCCGAGCAGGTTCAATTGTTGAATGGAACAGTAGATTACATTATTTTCGACACAGGTGCGGGGTTGTCCAAAGAAACCTTGAAATTCATTCTGGCTGCCGAAGAAACCATTGTGGTCACGACACCCGAGCCCACCTCGATTACAGATGCTTATGCGATTATAAAAATGGTAAATTCCTTGAATGAGCCGGTGCGGTTCCAGTTGGTTGTCAACAGGGTTACCGACTCCAAAGAAGGCAAGCAAACTGCAGACAAAATCAGCATGGTGGCGAAACGATTTCTAAGATTGGATATACCCACTCTGGGCTATGTGGCTGACGATACTCATGTTTCAAAAGCGGTAAAGAAGCAAGTACCGTTTACGGTTGAATTTCCGAACTGCGCAGCCGCCAAATCGATAGCAGGTCTTGTGGATCAATTCATTGCAGGACATAGCTCAGTCGCACAATCGGTGTCACCTGTTGAAGGCTTTATGAGCCGTATGATCCGTTTGCTTAAATCGTAAGCATCCTCGAACCATCATCACAGACAGCCAGGAGAGGAGCGATTCTTTGAAACCTTACGACGTGTTAGTTGTAGACGATTCCATTTTTATGAGAAAAATCATTTCTGATTTCATTTCTGAAGACCCTGCATTCCGCGTAGCAGCTACGGCAAAAAACGGAAAAGAAGCGGTCGAGATGGTTAAGAAGTTCAACCCGCAAGCGGTCACCATGGATATTGAAATGCCTGAAATGAACGGTTTGGATGCACTCAAGGCGATCATGAAGGAGCACCCGACTCCGGTTATTATGCTCAGCAGCTTAACACAGGATGGTGCCCGCGAAACCATTATTGCCCTTGAAAGAGGAGCTGTTGACTTTGTTGGTAAGCCTTCCGGATCGATTTCGTTAGATCTTCATAAAGTAAAGTCCATGCTTTTGGAAAAGCTGCATATGGCCGTAAAAACGAATGTAGCGAAGTATGCTTTTCGGCCATCCGCAGTACCGCCACAGCCTAAGGAAAAGCCGGTTCAAAGATTTAACAGCACATTATTCACAAAGCCGGTGGAGCTTGAAAAATCAGACAAACCTATTTTCGAGCCTTCATCATCAAATCAAATCCAGCAGTTGATTGCGATCGGAACCTCGACAGGGGGACCGCGGGCACTGCATCAGGTTATGTCCGGCATGCCGCCTAATCTTCCAGCTCCCGTAGTGATTGTTCAGCATATGCCGCCCAATTTCACCAAGTCGCTTGCTCAACGGTTGAATTCGGTTTCTGCGCTTCATGTTGTAGAGGCGGAGGACGGGATGACGCTTCAGAACGGGACGGCCTACATTGCACCAGGCGGTTATCATATGATGGTAGCTCGTAATGGTCCGGGAATGTATCGTATTTATTTGAGCAAGGATGAACCTAGAGGCGGGCATAGGCCATCGGTGGATATGCTGTTTGAATCGCTGCTGCCTCTCAAGGAGCTCAAGCGTCACATTGTTCTGATGACAGGAATGGGCGCGGATGGAGCTAAAGGCATGTTGGCTTTGAAGCAGGCGGGGGCCGTCACAACGATTGCGGAATCGGAAGAAACCTGTATCGTATACGGGATGCCGAGAGCGGCGGTTGAACTGAATTGTGTTACGGATATTTTGCCGCAGCAGAACATTGCCATGAGGCTGGCTCAAGCACTGAAATAGAACTTGCCGGCGGCACGGAGTATAGACTTGAATGACAATGACGGGGGTGTGTAGTTGTGGAACTAAATCAATATTTATCGATGTTTATTGATGAATCCAGAGAACATCTGCAGGCAATGAACGATAATTTGTTAGCATTGGAAAGTAGCCCAGAGGATGTAAGCATTGTACATAACATTTTCCGTTCGGCCCATACGTTGAAAGGGATGTCGGCAACGATGGGGTTTGAGGATTTGGCTTCGTTGACGCACGAGATGGAAAACGTACTGGATCTGGTCAGGAATCATAAATTAAAGATGGATTCCTTTATTTTTGACTGGATCTTTAAGAGCTTGGACGCTTTAGAGGCAATGGTTGAAGATATTATCCAAGGTGGTACGGGGAAATTAGACGTTACGGCCATTGTAGCGGCGCTGAAGTCTATTGTCAGCGGCGATTACTTGAAGAATGGAGCGGGCGCAGCCGAAACTGCAGCGGCAGTTCAAGCATCGAGCCAGGGTGCTTTACTGGATGAGTTTCAATTATCTATCATTCAGCAATCGATTGAAGCAGGGATGATGGTTTGTCTGATTGATGTATCCATCCGTGAAGATTGTGTTCTTAAAGCAGCGCGTGCTTACATGGTATTCAATGTGTTGGAGCAGCTTGGCGAAGTGATTAAATCGACTCCATCCGTTGAAGATATTGAGCAGGAACGGTTCGATCAGTCCTTCTCCGTATTCTTCGTATCCTCTACGGACAAAGACAATCTGGAAAAGCAAGTTTCCAGCGTCTCTGAAATTGATAAAGCCATCGTGACTTTATTGGATCAGGCAAAATTGGATGAGCTGATGAAACCCCCGATCATTCAAGCGCAGCAAGAAGTGGCGGCAGCAGCTGTCGCTGAATCGCCTTCAGATACGGGCCGGCCGGCTGCAGCTGAGCCTAAGAAACCGGCGGCTGCCGGCAACGCACCCGTTTCGAACCGTACGATTCGTGTCGATATTGAACGTCTCGATACACTAATGAACTTGTTTAGCGAGCTGCTTATTGACAGAGTACGCTTGGAGCAGCTGGCGAGTGAGGTTAAGCGTAGCGACTTGACGGAAACGGTTGAGCACATGACTCGGGTCAGCAGTGATTTGCAGAACATCGTCCTCAAGCTGCGGATGGTTCCGATCGATACGGTATTTAACCGATTCCCTCGGATGATCCGGGACGTTGCGAAGACGCTGGATAAGAAAGTCGATCTCGTGATTACAGGGGCCGAAACAGAGCTGGATCGTACAGTCATTGATGAGATCGGGGATCCGTTAGTGCATCTGCTTCGGAACTCGGTTGACCACGGGATCGAACCGATAAGCGACCGGATCGCAGCAGGTAAATCCGAGACGGGTACGATTAATCTTCGCGCTTACCATAGCGGCAACCATGTATTTATCGAGATTGAAGATGATGGCCGAGGCATTAACCGTGACAAGGTCATGAAAATAGCGATAAAAAATGGGGTTATCACGCAGGACCAGGCAGCCAAAATGACCGACGAAGAAGTATATTTCCTCTTGTTTGCCTCAGGCTTCAGTACGGCGGATAAGATTTCGGATATTTCGGGTCGCGGCGTAGGGCTTGATGTGGTTAAGACGAAGATCGAAAGTCTTGGTGGTACGGTTCAAGTCGACTCCAAATGGGGAAGAGGCTCCAAGTTTTCAGTACAGCTGCCATTGACGCTTTCTATCATTTCGGCAATGCTTATTCGTTTGAGCAATGAAAAATATGCAATTCCTTTGTCCTCTATCGTGGAAACATCTGCAATCAAATCGGATCAGATTCGCATGGTACATGGCAATCGGATGGTCAGCTACCGCAACAGTGTCATCCCGTTGGTGTCTTTAGGCCAATTGTTTGATGTACCGAATACGGTTGAAGCTGCTGACGGCGAGACCCAGATTGTCGTGATACGTAAAGGCGAGAAGCTGGCTGCACTCATCGTTGACGAGTTTATTGGCCAGCAGGAAATCGTATTAAAAACATTGGGCAAATACTTAACGAATTTGTTTGCCGTGTCCGGCGCTACCATTTTGGGTGATGGACAAGTCGCCTTAATAATCGATACGAACGCTCTGATTAAGTAAGATCCACAATTCAAAGGAGGCACGTACATATGGGAGAAGAAATCAAGGTTATCGTATTTGCTTTGGCGCACGAGGAATATGGCGTTGAGGTAGAAAGAGTTCGTACGATTGAGCGCATGCAGCCAATGACGAGGGTTCCGAAAACACCTGAGTTTGTTAAAGGTGTCATTAATCTCCGTGGAGTCGTTACACCGGTTATTGATCTGCGCGGCCGTTTCGGCTTTGCAGAAAGCGAATATACGGACAACACCCGTATTATCATTGTTGCAGTAAAAGATATTGAAGTGGGTCTTATTGTGGATTCCGCGAATGATGTAATCGATGTGGATACCGACTGCATCGACGATCCGCCGGAAATCGTTGGAGGCATCAAAGCCAAATATTTGCGCGGCATTGCCAAAATATCGGAGGAACGGCTTCTTATCCTCCTGAACTTGGAAGAGGTTTTGAATAAAAGTGAAATTATTCAACTAGAAAGTCTAGAGGAGTAGTCCCGTGGATGCCTTTCATCAATTCGCCGATTTTCAAATGGATGTACTTAAGGAAGTAGGCAATATCGGTGCGGGTCATGCGGCTACGGCTTTATCCAAGCTGTTGGACAAACCTGTTGACATGCTCGTACCCAAGGTTAGAGTGGTGGGGTTTGAAGAAATTGCAGACAGCGTCGGCGGGGCTGAGCAGGTGGTAATAGCCATTTTCCTGCGGGTAGAGGGTGAAACCCCTGGGAATCTGTTCTTTATTTTAACGCTGGAATCGGCGAAAAAGCTGCTTCGTAATATGGTTGGCATCGAAGTGGTCGATGACGAGCATTACTCCGATATGGAGATTTCCGCTTTGAACGAAATCGGCAATATTTTGGCAGGCTCGTACCTGTCCTCCTTAGCGGATTTTACACAGCTTTATATGTCGCCCACCGTACCTTCACTTGCCATGGATATGGCGGGTGCCATTTTAAGCTATGGACTCCTTCAATTCGGTCAAATGGGAGATCATGCGCTGCTTATCGATACGAAATTTCTGGATGGGACGGAAGAGGTCGAAGGTCACTTCTTCCTCATTCCGGATCCGGAATCCTTTGATAAAATTTTCGTTGCACTCGGTGTGGGTAACCCATGATTCAGGACCATTACATTAAAGTAGGCATGGCAGACCTGAACGTTACTCACTTGACCGGAGTGCTGAAGACTACAGGATTAGGATCATGCGTAGGACTTACATTATATGATTCCAAAGCCAAGGTTGCGGGGATGGCGCATGTTATGCTCCCTACATCGGAAATCGCCCGGGAAGGCAATTTGAATTTGGCTAAATATGCGGATACGGCAATTCCCGAATTGCTGCGCAAGATGCAAGCGCTGGGAGCTGTTATCAGCCGGATGGAAGCTAAAATGGCGGGAGGCGCACAAATGTTCGCCTTCGCGGGGAATTCGGATACGATGCGAATCGGTCCCAGAAATGTAGAGTCATGCAAAGAGATGTTGGACCAATACTCAATTCCATTACGTGCTGAGGATACAGGCGGCAGTTATGGAAGAACCATTGAATTTGATTGCGATAACGGCGTTCTTCTAATTCGAAGCGTTCAGCAGGGAGTGAAGGAACTGTAGCTTATGATGGGAACAATTAGATGGAATTTCGTTATTGGACTGGTCTCATTAGTAATTACTTTTATGAGTTCTATCACCCATAACATTTGGATGACTACTATCCTTAGAAGCGTTTATAGCTTTATTATTTTGTTTTTGCTCACTTTTTTGTTCAGATGGGTATTGGGTACGATGGCAGGGTTCAACAAATTAGCCGGAACTGACGAACAACAGGAAGCTGCAGACAAGGAAAAAGGGACGGCACTGGATTTATCCACTCCTGATGAAGAAGCGGCCTTGCATCAAATGCTCAAGGATTCGCTAGATCCTAATGCAAATGCTGTGGATCCTGGCTTTTCGCCATTGAATCCTCCTAAATTATCGACTAAAGGGAATTCCATGGAACCAGGAGAGATGGCTCAAGCTGTTCGTCGCATGACGGAAGAATAAGGGTGGTGACAACCGGTCATGATTCAACAAAAGTCGCATTTATCCAATATGGATGTTTGGAAGCAGTGGAAAGAAGAGGGGCTCATCCCTGCGAAGCAGTCTTTGATCGAGACATATCTGCCTTTGGTGGACTATGTCTCGAACCGGTTATCTATTGGATTACCTAAAAATGTGGCCAAAGAAGATTTGGCCAGTTTCGGAATTATGGGTCTGATCGACGCCATTGAAAAATTTGATTACCAACGTGGGTTACAATTTGAAACCTATGCGTCTTGGCGCATCCGGGGAGCTATCATTGACGGATTGCGTCAAGGAGACTGGGTTCCACGATCCATCAGGGAGAAATCCAAAAAAATTGAAGAAGCTTACCAAAAGCTGGAGCAGCAGTATTTACGCTCCGTTACCGATACCGAAATCAGCGCTTACCTTCAAGTGAGTGAGTCCGAATTTCAACAAATGGTTCAAGAAATTGCCATCACGACAGTTTGTTCGATTGATGACCCTATTCGTGAAGAAGATTCTGAGACTCGGCTTTCCTTATTAATAGATGAGAAGGCCAAGAATCCTGAATATAAAGTAAACGAGTTTTATTTGAAAGAAACCTTAGCCAAAGCAATTGAAAGGCTGACGGAAAAGGAAAGGACCGTCGTTTCTTTGTTTTATTTTGAAGAGCTATCGCTCAGTGAGATTGCAGAAGTTATGGCACTCTCGCCTTCACGTATTTCACAATTGCACTCCAAGGCGATTTTACGACTGCGCGGATCGCTTAGCCGGCACAAATCGCAGCTGTTCGAAGAATCCTAATTTTAGAAAGTGGGGGGCATAATGAGCAGTCAGACCATGCCTTTAAGCTATTTTATTGAAATCACTTTATCGGAAGATAAGCTGAGCGCTTACTTACAATTCAAAAATAGTGAAGATGGCTTAACATTCACCCTTACACAACTAGAGCAAGTGCTGGAATCATATCATGTTGTCCACGGCGTGGACCGGGGAAAGCTTGAAGAAATTGTAAAGTCACCAGAGGCTTATTTTTTAGCACAAACGTTGATAGCGCTCGGAACCCCCCCGGTTCCCGGGCAAGATGGACGTATAACGCTTATGCAAAATGTAAGCGCTGAGGCTAAAAAGCCGTCCGAGCTTGAGGATGGAACGGTCGATTTTCGTGAAGTTACTTCGATTAGTAATGTCCGCAAAGGGCAGCTTATTGCAAAACGGATGCCGGCTACAGAAGGTGTAGCTGGCAGAGCGGTAACCGGAGAGGCGATCCCGGCCAAAGAAGGCAAAGAAGCCAGACTGAAGCTAGGAAAAAATGTGGTGGCGGACCCGGAGCAGCTGGGTCTCTATGCCGCTATTGACGGTATGGTAACGAAGACGGACCGCGATAAAATTAATGTGTTCCCCGTTTATGAAGTCAATGGCGACGTTGACTATAGTGTAGGGAATATTGATTTTGTCGGAACCGTAGTCATCAGGGGGAACGTATTGACGGGCTTTAAGATCAAATGCTCCGGAGATATTCGCGTAACAGGGAGTGTGGAGGGAGCCGATCTGGATGCGGAAGGCTCAATTGAGATCAGTGCCGGTGTTCTTGGTCACAACAAAGGTGTGATTAAAGCCGGCAGCAGGGTGAAAAGCTCCTTTATTCAAGATGCGACTGTCATTGCGGATGAGGTGCTTGTTAGCCAAAGTATAATGCATTCGAACATACGCGCGGTCAAAAGCGTCATATGTAAAGGTACAAAAGGATTAATTGTTGGAGGAACCATCCAATCAGGAGAGTATGTTGCGGCGCGAACGATAGGAAACTCCATGTCCACAGCCACCGTCATAGAGGTCGGCGTTATTCCCGAGCTTCGCAATGAACTTACTCAGCTTCGAATTCAGCTAAAGGCCTCTCGAGACGGCATGGATAAGACGGAAAAAGCATTAATCCTATTAGATCAAATGGCTGCAGCTGGTAAATTGACTCCCGACAAAGTCGGTATGCGGGTAAAATTGAACCATACGAAGAAACAAACGATCGAAGAACAAACGGCGATGAAGGAAAGAATTTTGGAGATCGAGAAATCGCTCGAGGATTCCGAGAAAGCCAAGGTCGAGGTTGTCTCTACTATATATAGTGGAGCCAAAATTGTGATCGGACGTTATACCAAATTTATAAAGGATCCTGTTTCCCATGTGAAGTTCCAATTCGCTGACGGAGACATTGCAATGCTGCCGATCGTATAACGATCTACTGCTGGGGGGACTTACTATGAGCATGAAACCGGTTGAACTGCAATTTGCATTACACAAAAATGATGAAGCGGGCTTAAAGCAGAACCAACTGAATCATAAACCTGTAGAGGATCAGACACAATTGGCGGAAGCTGCCCTTAAACAGGCGGAGAGACAGCGTCAATCGCTTTCTAAAACGGAACAAACGAATCATGCCCTCATACGCGAGGGGGCCAAGGATTCATCATCCAAAGAGAAGAAAAAGAAAAAGCAGCAAGCTTCTGCCAGTTCTGATCCGAACCGCCCTCAGCCTGTAGACCGTCGTGAGCATCCATTTAAAGGCAAGCATATTGATTTAACCTTGTAGCAGCACACGTTTGTAAAACAACCAATAGAAATAAGGTGAATGGATTGGATCAGCCATGGGTATACATCGTTTTGTTCGGACTTGTGTTCATCGTGTATGCCAAAATTATGCCTAAATCAAGTGCAGAAAAAGGGCAGCAAAGTCCTTCCATACATGAAATTGAACAAACGATGGATCATTTCGCTTCGGAGCTTGAAGAACAAAATCGCGTGCTTCTGCAACAGTTAGCCGGGATGAAACAAGATTATGAATTGCAGGCCTCCAAGCTGGACGCAAGAGTGGAAAAGCTCGAGGCAGAGCAAGGAACGCTTCAACAGGAATACATGAAACTGAACGTGGCCTATGAGGAACTCGAACAGAAGAGTTTGCGTCAGACGGATCTTACTAGTGCCCCGCAATTTGTGAATGGCACGAATTTACAAAACGCTATTGACACGAATGAAGCTTCTCTCGAGGAGCAGCAGCCGGAACCCTCCTCCGTAAGTATGAAAGGGAGATACACCGAGCTTTTTGCCTTATACGAGCAGGGCAAGTCAACCGAATCGATAGCCAAGAAATTAAATATGACCAAGGGCGAAGTGAACCTCATTATACAACTGGCCAAGCAGGAGGAGAAGCTGCATGCTCAATAAAAAGTCATTGCTGTATGGTCTGGGCTGTGGCTTGATAGCCGGGGCGCTGCTTCTGCAGCTCATGAACAGCTCGTTAACGCCGCGGTCCTCCTCCGTACAAGACGGCCCTAAGCCTGAGGAAATGAGCCGTCAGCAGCTTAAAGAAGCCGCCTCCGCTTATTATCAGGTGTATGAGAAGGATCAGAAGCTTTATACACAGGCGCAATTAGATGCAACGCTCCAGCAAAAGCTGAAGGAGGAAAAGGAGAAGCAGCCGAGTCCGGCTTCGCCACCTGCTCAGACCGCCAGCAAGGAAACGTATATTTTTATATCCAAAGGGCTGACAGCAGGCAATGTAGCTGATTTACTGCAGCAAAGCGGTGTGATTTCGGACCGTAAAATGTTTGAGGATGCAATGGCTGCCAAGCAGTTGAATGATAAGATTGTGGCAGGGGTTCACGTGTTCAAAGGAACACTGGATTTGAATCAGGTTCTTATCAATATTACTTCCCAATAAAAAGTCGGACCAAGCCAGGGTTCCGGCTTTTGTTCTTTTCAGGGAAAATGTTGCATACACTTTTCAGTTGTGGTATATTAATTGACGGTGTTAAAACGCACGCTAATCAATTCGCATAATGGTGCTTCCGAACGGAAGTTTTATGTCGAAGATGCGACTAGCGGAGGAGACCCACAAAATAACCAATTTAGAGGAGGTGTGTGAAGATGGCAGTAATCTCCATGAAGCAGCTTTTGGAAGCTGGGGTACACTTCGGTCATCAAACCCGTCGTTGGAATCCGAAAATGGATCGTTACATCTTCACTGAAAGAAACGGCATTTACATTATCGACCTGCAAAAAACGGTCAAAAAGGTTGAGGAAGCTTACAATTTCGTTAAGTCGGTTGCCGACGAGAATGGTACGATTTTGTTCGTAGGTACTAAGAAGCAAGCTCAAGATTCCGTTGCGGAAGAAGCTGAGCGTTGCGGTATGTACTACATCAACCAACGCTGGTTGGGTGGTACTTTGACTAACTTCCAAACAATCCAAAAGCGTATCGATCGCTTGAAGCAATTGGAAAGATGGGAAGAAGACGGTACTTTCGAAGTTCTTCCTAAGAAAGAAGTTATTATTCTTCGCAAAGAAAAAGATCGCTTGGAGAAATTCCTGGGCGGTATTAAGAATATGAAGGGTCTTCCGAGCGCTTTGTTCGTTATCGATCCTCGTAAAGAGCGTATTGCTGTTGCAGAAGCTCGCAAATTGGGTATCCCAATTGTTGGTATCGTAGATACTAACTGTGACCCGGATGAAATCGATTATGTAATTCCAGGTAACGATGATGCAATCCGTGCCGTGAAATTGTTGACAGCTAAAATTGCTGACGCAGTTATCGAAGCACATCAAGGTGAACAAACAACAGCTTAATTGCTGAATAGGAAAGGGTGGTTCAAAGGTGCAAAATCCTTTCACCGCCCTTTTTTTAGGGCTACATATTCTAAATTATAAGGGAGGCCGAAACAGATGGCAGTTAATGCAGCATCGGTAAAAGAATTGCGTGAAAGAACAGGAGCAGGTATGCTCGATTGTAAGAAAGCTTTGGAAGAAGCAAATGGTGATTTGACCAAAGCGGCTGACATCCTTCGCGAAAAAGGTTTGTCCGCGGCAGCTAACAAAGCTGGACGTATCGCTACGGAAGGCGTGGTTGAGTCTTACATTCACGCTGGCGGCCGTATTGGCGTATTGGTAGAAGTGAACTGTGAAACGGACTTTGTTGGTAAAACAGACCAATTCCGTGAATTTGTAAGAGACGTTGCAATGCAAATCGCAGCGGCAAGCCCGCTGTACGTTCGTCGTGAAGAAGTACCGCAAGAAGCTCTTGACAAAGAGCGTGAAATTTTGACAGCTCAAGCTTTGAATGAAGGTAAACCGGCTAACATCGTTCAAAAAATGGTTGAAGGCCGTTTGGGCAAATACTACGAAGAATACTGCTTGATGGAGCAGCCTTTCGTTAAAGATCCAGACAAAACAATCAGTCAATTGGTTAACGAGAAAGTGGCTACAATTGGCGAGAATATCACAATCCGTCGTTTCGCTCGCTTTGAATTGGGTGAAGGTCTTGAGAAAAAACAAGAAAACTTCGCTGAAGAAGTTATGGCGCAAGTGAAAAAATAAGTAACCGGACTACAGTGCCTTACTGTAAGAACGGTTTTGGTTCATAAATAATAAGGGTGAAGAGGAAGCGAGTATTGACTTTCTCTTTACCCTCCAACATACGGAAATAAAAACGTGGGAACACTTTGTGTTCCTTCTTTTTTAAGGAATAGATGCAATATCAAACATAGCTGCTTTTGGAACGGGGGTATTCAGTTTGGAACGTCCTATCTTTAAACGGGTCATATTGAAATTGAGCGGAGAAGCTTTAGCAGGACAGCAAGGATACGGAATCGATTCGGATATGATCTCCTCGATCGCTCAACAGGTTAAAGAGGTTGTTGATTTGAACGTTGAGGTTGCCGTAGTTGTTGGCGGCGGAAACATCTGGAGAGGAATCGCGGGTAGTGCCAAAGGAATCGACCGGGCTACAGCGGACTACATGGGTATGCTGGCTACGGTAATGAACTCCTTGGCGCTGCAGGATGCGCTGGAGAATATCGATGTGCCTACCCGGGTACAAACATCGATTACGATGCAGCAGGTAGCGGAGCCATATATACGTCGCAGAGCGATTCGCCATTTGGAGAAGGGACGCGTCGTTATTTTTGCGGCAGGTACGGGCAATCCATATTTCTCTACGGATACAACAGCAGCATTAAGAGCGGCTGAAATCGAAGCGGAAGTCATTTTGATGGCGAAAAATAAAGTGGACGGCGTATACTCCGCCGATCCGTTTAAAGATGCCTCTGCCGAGAAATTCGAGACCTTGACTTATATGGAAGTGCTTAATAAAAACTTGGGTGTTATGGATTCTACAGCGTCTTCGCTTTGTATGGACAACAATATTCCGTTGATCGTGTTTTCCATTACCGAGAGCGGCAACATCAAGCGTGTTGTGCTCGGAGAGAAAATTGGTACGATTGTAAAAGGGAGTGTTTGATGAATGCCACAGTCAATTAAGAAAAATGCAGAAGAGCGTATGGACAAGGCTATCGGTGCTTTGAAAAGAGAATTGGCAAGCCTTCGCGCAGGCAGAGCGACACCTGCTTTGTTAGACCGAATTCAAGTGGAATATTACGGCGCTATGACGCCTGTAAATCAGCTTGCAAATATCAATATTCCGGATTCCCGGACATTAATGATTCAACCATGGGATAAAAGCTCGGTTTCTGCTATTGAAAAGGCGATCATGAAATCCGACCTGGGGCTCACGCCTTCTAATGATGGTTCGATGATCCGCATTGTTATCCCTGCACTAACAGAGGAACGCAGAGCCGAATTGGTTAAAATGACCAAGAAATATGGTGAAGAGGCAAAAGTTGCGATTCGTAACGTTCGTCGTGACGCAAACGATGACATTAAAAAGCTGGAGAAAAACGGTATTTCGGAAGATGAATCCCGTGGTCACCAGGAAGATATCCAGAAATTCACTGATAAATTCATTAGTGAAGTAGAGAAGGTATTGGCGGCTAAAGAGAAAGAAATCATGGAAGTATAACCGTAGAAGACCCCCTCTTGAGGGGGCTTTTAGTCTTTCCTTACTGGAGGCAAAAGAAATGATACCTTTCAAAAAATGGTTTGGTGGCGGCAAACAGCAAAATGACGAACTGATTGCAAAACTTGCTGCGGATAACATTCCGAACCATGTTGCGGTCATCATGGACGGTAACGGCCGATGGGCTCAAAAGCGTGGGCTGCCACGCGTAGCCGGACACCATTCCGGTATGAAAAATGTAAAAAAAATTACAATGGCAGCGGATGCTATCGGTGTCAAAGTGCTTACCCTATATGCTTTTTCGACAGAAAATTGGAAACGTCCCAAAGAAGAAGTCGAATACCTGATGAAGCTTCCGCTCGAATTTTTCCCCAAAGAAATCGAGGAGCTTATCGCGAACAATGTGCAAATCCGCATGACGGGATGGCAGGAGGGGCTGCCGGACTATACCTTGAAGGCAATTCAAGATGCGATTGACCAGACCCGCAATAATACAGGTCTTATATTAAATTTTGCTTTAAATTACGGAAGTCGCAAAGAAATGCTGTCCGGCGTCAAACGGCTTGCTCAGGATATGAGGACAGGGAAAATAGATGAGAATCAAGTGGACGAATCTTTATTTTCTTCTTATTTGCTGACACATCCGCTGCCAGATCCCGATTTATTGATTCGCACCAGCGGTGAGTTGAGAATCAGTAATTTTATGATGTGGCAGTTGGCTTACTCGGAGCTTTGGTTTACGGATTTATGTTGGCCTGAATTCAGCGAGCAGCATTTTTACGAGGCGATACAGGAATACCAACGTCGGGCCCGGAGATACGGCGGATTATAACGGCAGCAACTGGAGGAATCAATTTTGAAGCAGCGGATAATAACTGGGGTTATAGCGGGCGCCGCTTTCTTTCTATTACTTTATTTTGGTGCGTATTGGTTCACAACATTAATTCTTCTGCTTTCCCTCATTGGGATAGATGAATTTTTGCGGATGAACGGGTTAAAGAAGTTTAAGCTGACTACGCTAATTGCCTACCTGGGAACAGCGTGTCTTGCCTTTCCCTGGTCCCCTTCAAGTACATATTCACTATTTGCAATGGACCATATTACATGGTTATTTCTTTTCATATTTCTATGTATAACGGTTATTTCTAAAAATAAAGTGACCATTGATGAAGTAGCCATGGTATTTATCGGAATTGTATACGTAGGTGTAGGTTTCCATTATATGATCGAAACCCGCATGATTGAAAATGGGGGGCTTTTCTGGACGGTGCTCGTCTTTTTTTGCATTTGGGCAACGGATTCAGGAGCCTATTTTACAGGCTCTGCCTTTGGCAAGCATCCGCTTTGGCCAACGATTAGCCCTAAGAAGTCGATCGAGGGTGCTATTGGCGGGATTGTGATTTCAGTCATTGTGGCATGCGTATTCTCCTTTGCACGGCCTGATTTGCTTTCCTGGAACCAAGCTATCCTTTTAGGTGTGCTGATAGCTATTGTAGGGCAGTTAGGGGATCTGATGCAATCTGCATATAAACGAGTAAAGGGAATTAAGGACACCGGAACGATCCTTCCGGGGCATGGAGGCGTATTGGACCGTGTCGATAGCTGGTTGATCGTATTTCCCATGGTCCATCTGTTATCTTTAATTCCACACGCATAATTATCGGTTGAGGTGAAGCATGAAACGCATTGCCATACTTGGATCTACGGGCTCGATAGGTACTCAAACATTGGATGTGATAGCCCACCATCCGGAGCTGTATCAGATAGAGGCTCTAGCCGGCGGCTACAATATGACACTCTTGGCAGAACAGGTGAACCGTTTCCGGCCCAAGAAGGTTTCCGTTGCAACGAAAGCATTGGCGGAGCAGCTGAGTTCCAATGTTCCGAATGGGACCAAAGTATATTATGGTGAGGAAGGGCTTCTGGAAACAGCGTCCCAGACCGATGCAGATTTTGTAGTAACCGCTCTCGTCGGCAGTCAGGGCTTACGTCCGACCTTGGCAGCCATTGAAGCCGGGAAAGACATTGGTCTGGCGAATAAAGAAACCTTGGTAACGGCGGGCCATTTAGTTACGGAACGGATCGAGCGTCACGGCGTTCGTATGCTCCCTATTGACAGTGAACATTCGGCTATTTTCCAATGCTTGAATGGGGAGTCGGTAAAGGCGATCAACAAAATCACTTTGACTGCCTCGGGCGGTTCGTTCCGCGACAGGACCCGCGATGAGTTGCAGAATGTGACTGTTCAGGAAGCTCTGCAGCATCCGAATTGGTCTATGGGTGCTAAAATTACGATTGATTCGGCAACCATGGTGAACAAGGGGCTGGAAGTCATAGAGGCCTTTTGGTTATTCGGACAGCCATATTCCAAGATTGAAGTGCTGATTCATCCAGAAAGTATTATACACTCTTTTGTAGAGTTTGCGGATTACAGTATCATGGCGCAGATGGGAAACCCGGACATGCGAGTGCCGATTCAATATGCATTGACCTATCCTGATCGTCTGCCTTCTCCTAGTCAACCGTTGAATTTGGCTCAAGTGGGTAAACTACATTTCCGTGAAATGGATTACGACAGATATCCTTGCTTGAAAATGGCGTTTGACAGCGGCAGAGCCGGGGGAACGGCAACAACTGTTTTCAATGCGGCGAACGAAGCTGCCGTCGATATGTTTCTAAAAGATGAGATTCGCTTTCTTCAGATTGAAGACATTATTGCGAAAGTGCTGGATCAACATGAAATCGCCGCTTCTCCAACCTTGGAACAAATTATTGAAGCGGACCATTGGGCCAGGGAAGCGGCTCGTAAAAGTATTTAACCGTTTTCTTGTTTTTCCTTAGCATGATTTGAAGGACAAGGTAATATGTTCATATCATGGCTCAGCTTGTATTCGTATCGTAAATAATGTTAATCTTATTACCAAGAAAGCAGAGCCGTAAGCTTAGAACAAGTCTAGAGGAATCGATTGCTCAAGGGAGGACGTTGCAAATTGGCTACATTGCAGAATGCATTTCAAATTATACTCTTGTTTTTTGTCTTGGTGACGATACATGAATGGGGTCACTTTTACTTTGCCAAACGTGCGGGGATTCTCGTTCGTGAATTCGCGATCGGCTTCGGACCGAAGCTTCTCTCTTTCAAAAAAGGGGAGACCCGTTATACGCTGCGTCTTTTGCCGATCGGTGGATTCGTCCGTATGGCTGGGGAGGACCCTGAGATTGTGCAGATTAATCCCGGACAGCGAATTGCCTTGGCATTGAATAATAATGAAGTAACTCATATTTATTTGAACGATTTTGACCAGCGCTCGAATGCGGTGGAAGGCGTTGTGGAAGAGATTGATCTGGAGCGCCGTTTGTTCATCAAGCTTGACTTGGACGGGGAAATGAAGCAGTATGCGGTTCATCCTCAAGCCATGATGGTCAGTAAGGATAAGGAAACTCAAATTGCCCCTTGGGATCGCCAATTCGGCAGCAAAACGGTCGGT
This sequence comes from Paenibacillus rigui, assembly GCF_002234615.1. Lineage (GTDB taxonomy): Bacteria > Bacillota > Bacilli > Paenibacillales > NBRC-103111 > Paenibacillus_S > Paenibacillus_S rigui. Next base: position 124,638 of record NZ_NMQW01000027.1, read on the forward strand.
CAACGTGCGTTGTCCATCTTTGCAGGGCCGATGATGAACTTTATTCTGGCTTTTGTTCTTTTTGTTACGGTCGTTTTTATGGCCGGTGTGCCGGATAAAGTGAAGATTCAAAGCACAGTGGCGGGGTCGCCTGCGGAAAAAGCGGGATTGCTCGCTAACGATATCATTTTAAATGTGAACAATGAGCCGATCGGTGCGGATCGCAATAAATTAACGTCGTTAATTAAACAGTCTGTGAATAAACCGATGATCTGGATCATCGAACGGAATAAAGAACAGATTCGTAAAGAGGTAACACCCGAGGATAAAGGCGGAGGCCTTGTTGGGGTTACATTAATGGCGGAGACGAGGAAAGCAACGGTTGGTGATGCATTCAGCAACGGCTGGAGCAGCCTCACCTCGGCCACCATGTCGATCCTTGACAGCTTCGGTAAGCTGGTGACCTTACAGTTCAAGATGGATGACTTGGGTGGTCCGGTCCGCATTGTAGAGTTCACTAGCGAACAAGCAAGCGCGGGGATTGCTCAATATACATTCTGGGCGGGTCTAATGAGCTTGTACCTAGGGCTGTTTAACCTGCTTCCTTTCCCGGCCTTGGATGGCAGCAGGCTTGTGTTCCTCGGGTTTGAAGCACTCCGCGGCAAGCCAGTGGATCCGAATCGGGAGAGCATCGTTCATTTCGTTGGTTTTGCAATGCTGATGCTTTTGATGATTGCTGTAACATATAATGATATTTTACGATTAATTAAAGGGTAGCGCTCGGCACTTCAAGTGCAAGCCGTACGTTTAGGGGGATTACACCAATCATGTCGAAAGAAAAGCAATTTGTGAAGGAGATTACGCCACAGAGCGAGGATTTCTCCAGATGGTATATTGACGTTATTAAAAAAGCGGATTTGATGAGCTACTCCCCGGTTCGGGGTTGTATCGTATTCAAGCCGGACAGCTATGAAATTTGGGAAAATATTCAGCGCGAGCTGGATGCCCGGTTTAAAGAAACAGGGCACCGCAACGCGTATTTCCCGATCTTTATTCCGGAAAGCTTTTTCAATAAGGAAAAGGAGCATGTAGAGGGATTCAATCCCGAGCTGCCTTGGGTCACGGAAGCGGGCGGAGAAAAGCTGGAGGAAAGACTGGCAATTCGTCCTACTTCGGAGACGATGATTGGACACATGTATGCGGAATGGATCAATTCGTATCGTGATTTGCCTTTGCTGATCAATCAATGGGCGAACGTTGTTCGTTGGGAGAAGCGTACTCAACCTTTTTTACGGACGAGCGAGTTTTTATGGCAGGAAGGCCATACTGCTCATGAGGATGAGGCGGATGCTCGCCGCGAAACGATGCAGATGCTTGAAACCTACCGTGATTTTGCAGAAAATTTCTTAGCAATCCCTGTTATTGTCGGTCAAAAAACACCTTCAGAGAAATTTGCGGGTGCAGTGGATACGTACTCCATCGAAGCGATGATGAAAGATGGCAAAGCAGTACAAGCAGGCACATCCCATTATTTAGGCACCAATTTTGCCGTTGCTTTTGACATCAAATACTTAGACCGTGAAAACCAGCATCAGTTTTGTCATACGACGTCATGGGGAGTAAGCACCCGTTTGATCGGTGCGTTAATCATGGTTCATGGAGACGACAGAGGCCTGGCTTTGCCGCCGAAAGTTGCCCCTACACAGGTTATCATGATTCCAATCGGGCCTCCCAAGACAAGAGAGCAGGTCGTAGGGCGTGTAGACGAATTGTTCGCTCAATTGAAGCAAGCGGGAGTTCGGGTGAAGGTGGATGACCGACCGGATCAAAGCCCTGGCTGGAAATTCAATGAATATGAAATGCGCGGCGTACCGATTCGTGTAGAGCTGGGGCCTCGCGATATGGAGAATGGACAAGTTGTACTCGTTTCACGTATTTCCGGTGAGAAGAAAATCGTGAAGCAGGAAAACTTTGTCGAAGAAGTGCAAAACATGCTGGCGGAAATTCATCAACAAATGTATGATAGAGCTAAGCAGTTCCGCGACGACAATTTCACTTCGGTTGACAGCTTGGACGAGTTCAAGGCGTTTTTGGAGCAGCAACGCGGCTTTGCTCTTGCAGGCTGGTGCGGCTCCGATGCTTGTGAAGCTCAGGTGAAGGATGAGACAGGTGCAACAAGCCGTAACATTCCTTTTGAACCAAGTGAACATAAAAAAACATGCCTTGTATGCGGCGAATCGGCCAAGCATACGGTCGTGTTCGGCAGAGCTTATTAATTCCAGATGGTTAACAAGGGCAAATCGGAAGTCTTCATCTCCTGTTTGCCCTTTGTATTTTTAGGTAATGAACCGGAGCAGACAAGCACTGATCCTACAGAAAATCGGTTGGTGAAGCCGAGTGGTCGGTGAACTGTTCAGTGAGTATTTTAGGGGAGGACGTTCATGAGCAGTACAGCATTGAAGAGGGAACGGTTTGAGATGCTGATGCAGCAGGCACATGTACCTGCCGATATCATCCAGGCTTTTTTTCAAGACGGCTATATCGATAGGGTGGAAACAAGCAGAAAGAATAGGGAATGGACTTTTTTTATCGCCAAAAGCAGTATCGTGCCGCAAGACATTTATCGCTCTTTTTGTAAAATGATTCGGGACAAATTCGCCCACATAGCAGCCATACGCTTCATGCTTCGCTACAGTGAAGAGGTTGATCCATCTGCTGTGGCACATGAGTACTGGGGGATGTTTGTGGAATGGGTTCAGCGGGAGGCCGCATCGGTTAACGGCTGGATGACCAGAGCCAAAATTGAGGTGCAGGGTACGCAGTTGACGCTTATTTTGCTGGATTCGATTGGGCTGGAGCTTGCAAAAAAGAAAAATATAGGACAATGGGTCCAAACGTATTTTCAGGATTTTTTTGGTGTAGAGCTGCAGGTCCGGTATGCGATGAACGAGGATCGTCAAGAAGAATACGACAAATTCGCTCAAAATATTAAAGAAGAAGAAAAAGTAGTTACACAAGAAATTATAACCTCCATCGAAGCGGAGAATGAGGCAGAGGGCGAAGAACTGCCGGAAGCTGAATTGAAGCTGATGGTAGGCTATGACATTAAGGATGCGCCAATTCCGATTCAAATGATTCAGGACGAGGAAAAGAAAATTACGCTGCAGGGCGCCGTATTTGGAATCGAGTCCAAGGAATTACGGAATGGCAACACCCTGTTTACGTTCAATATAACGGATTTCACCGATTCTTTAATGATCAAAGCATTTGCCAAAACGAAGGAAGACGTCAAAATTTATAGTCTGATTCAAAATGGAACTTGGCTGAAGCTCCGCGGCAAGGTGGAATATGACCGGTTCATGCAAATTCCTGAATTAGTCATGATTCCTAATGATATTAATGAAGTTAAGGCACCGCCGGATCGGAAGGACGATGCGCCCGAGAAGCGCGTGGAGTTTCATCTTCATACGACGATGAGTACGATGGACGGGATTACACCGGTAGATCAGTATATTAAGACGGCCGCCAAATGGGGGCACAAAGCAATAGCTATTACGGATCACAGCGGTATTCAATGCTACCCGGACGCTTACAAGGCATCAAAGAAGCATGGTATCAAAGTCATCTACGGGCTTGAAGCCAATGTAGTCGATGATGGCGTTCCTGTTGTTGTGAATGCGAAGGGACAGGATTTGAAGGAAGCTGAGTATGTCATATTCGATATTGAGACCACGGGTCTTTCAATTGTGAACAATAGGATTATCGAGCTGGCCGGCGTGAAAATGAAGGACGGCAAAGAGATAGACCGTTTCGCAACGTTCATTAATCCGCATGAAAAAATTCCTTATAACATTCAACAGTTAACGAATATTACCGATGAAATGGTTCACGATGCTCCGGAGCTGGAAGAGATGCTTCCCAAGTTTTTAGAGTTTGTAGGCGATAGCATTCTGGTCGCTCATAACGCCCGGTTCGATATGGGTTTTATTCACGCCAATTGCAAGCAGTTAGGGCTGCCGGAGGTAAAGAATACCTCACTTGATACATTGGAGCTGGCGCGGCTGCTGTTTCCTACCATGAAGAATCACCGTTTGAACACGTTAGCCGATAAGTTCAAGATCGGTTTGGATAATCATCACCGTGCGATTGACGACTCTATCGCTTTGGGACATATTTTGTTTAACTTAATTAAAGAAGCGACAGAAAACAGCTACAAAATCATAGACCAGCTGAATGACAATGTCGGTAAAAGCTTGAAAAACACAAGACCGTTTCATTGCTGTATTTATGCAAAAAATCCGGTCGGCAAGAAAAACTTGTTTAGTCTCGTGTCGCTGTCTCATACGGAATATTTTCACCGGGTGGCCTGCATTCCTAAAAGCTTGTTGATGACGATGAGAGAAGGGTTGATCATCACATCTGGCTGTGAGAAAGGCGAGTTCTATGAAGCCGTACTGAACAAAACGGTGGAAGAGGCCGAGCAGGTGGCGGAATTCTACGATATTCTTGAAATTCAACCTCTAACCGTGAATATGCATTTGGTGGATAAAGGTTTGGTGGGCAGCAAGGAACAGCTGGAGGATGCGAACCGCCGGGTATTGCAAATCGGGCGTAAGCTGAATAAGCCGGTCATTGCAACGGGAAATGTGCATTATTTGAATCCACGTGACAAAATAAGCCGGGATATTACCATCCATGGGATTACAGGCTTTAGTCCATTGAAAGATATGCGCAAGCCGGATGTTCACTTTCGAACAACCAAGGAAATGCTGGCGGAATTTGAGTATTTGGGCGAGGAAGCTGCGTACGATGTGGTCATTAGAAATACGAATGAATTGGCGGACCAATTCGAGGAGCTGGAGCTGTTTCCGACCAAGCTGTTCACTCCTATTATCGAGGGAGCGGATGAAGAGATCCGAACCAAGTGCTACGATACCGCAAAGCGGATCTACGGGGAGCCTGTACCGGATGTTGTGACGGCCCGCTTGGAGAAGGAATTGGTGCCGATTATTAAATACGGCTTCTCCGCCAACTATTTGATCTCTGAACGGCTGGTAAAGAAATCGAACGAAGATGGCTATCTGGTCGGATCCAGGGGATCTGTAGGCTCGTCCGTCGTTGCGACCTTCCTTGGTATATCCGAGGTAAATCCACTGCCGCCGCATTATATTTGCACCTGCAATTACAGCGAATGGATTCTGGATGGAAGCATCCCGAGCGGCTTCGACTTACCTGATAAGGATTGCCCGAAGTGCGGGTCCAAGCTGAAAGGGGAAGGGCAGGACATTCCGTTCGAAACGTTCCTTGGCTTTAAAGGGGATAAGGTTCCCGATATCGATTTGAACTTTTCCGGGGAATATCAGCCGGTTGCGCATAACTATACCAAAGTTTTGTTTGGTGAGAAAAATGTGTTCCGGGCAGGTACCATAGGCACTGTTGCTGAAAAAACCGCTTATGGCTATGTGAAAAAGTATGAAGAAGATCAAGGCAAAAAGTGGCGTGGGGCTGAGGTGCTGCGTCTGGCCTCCGGATGTACCGGTGTGAAACGGAGTACAGGCCAGCATCCAGGCGGGATTGTTGTTGTTCCGGATTATATTGATGTAGATGACATCACCCCAGTTCAGTATCCAGCTGATGATACAAGTGCGGAATGGAAAACGACCCATTTTGATTATCATGCTTTTGACGCCAATCTGCTCAAGCTGGACATTCTGGGTCATGATGACCCGACGATGATGCGGATGCTGCAGGATTTGACGGGTGTCGACCCGACGACGATCCCCATGAACGATCCGAAGGTCATGAGTATTTTTAACTCGACGGATGCGTTGGGGGTACCCCCCGAAAAAATTCGTACACCCGTTGCTACGTATGGTGTTCCGGAGATGGGAACGAAGTTCGTAAGACAGATGCTTCAGGAAACGCAGCCGTCATCGTTTGCCGACCTTCTGCAAATTTCCGGGCTGTCCCATGGAACGGGCGTGTGGCTTGGAAATGCCCAAGAGCTGATCAAGAAGGGTACCTGCAATATTAAGACCGTTATTGGTTGTCGGGATGATATCATGCTTTATCTCATCTACAAAGCGGGAATGGATGCCGGTCTTGCGTTTAAGATTACGGAGAGTGTGCGTAAAGGTAAGGGCTTGACTCCGGAATGGAAAGAAGATATGAAGAAGCACAATGTACCTGCTTGGTATATTGAATCGTGCGAACGTATCGAATACATGTTCCCGAAAGCTCACGCCGCTGCTTATGTTATCTCGGCTGTACGAACGGCTTTCTTTAAGCTGTATTATCCTATCGCATATTATGCTACGTACTTTACCGTTCGTGCGGAGGACTTTGAATTGGATCTTCTGTGCCAGGGCTATGATGCGATTCTTCGCAGATTGATCGAGATTGAAGAGAAGGGCTTCCAGGCGCTGCCAAAGGAAAAAGCGATGATTTCGATTCTTGAAATGGCGCTGGAAATGACAGCTAGAGGCTTCTCCTTCAAGCCTATTGATTTGTACCGTTCCGATGCGACAAAGTTTTTGGTTGACGGTGATTCCTTGATCCCGCCATTTGCGGCGATTGGGGGCATTGGGGAGAATGCGGCCAAAAATATCGCGGCGGCCAAAGATGCGGGGCCGTTCCTGTCCATTGAGGACTTCCAGGGACGCAGTAAGGCTTCCAAGACGATAGTCGAAATTCTAGGCTCGATGGGCTGCTTCCGCGGCTTGCCTGAATCGAATCAGCTATCGCTGTTTTAAATGAACCAAGGCACTCATCATATTGCATACCTATAAGCCTTATGGTATAATCTTCTTTGGTAACAATGTAATATGTTCCGATCTTAGAGAGTGGGGAAACCCACTCTTTACATTTTGTTACAGACAAGTAAGCATTTAGACTTTCCTTAGTTGATAGGAGGATGCAGGTTGATTTCGCAAATCAAACCCGTAGTTGAATCGCTTCTTCAGCCTTTCCTGGATGAGAACGGATTTGAGCTGGTAGATGTAGAGTACGTAAAAGAAGGCAGCAACTGGTTTTTACGCGTATATGTGGATAAAGAAGGTGGCATCGACATCGACGATTGCGGCCGGATTAGCGAATATTTGAGTGATCGTCTGGATGAGAAAGATCCGATTCCTACCGCTTATTTCTTGGAAGTCTCTTCTCCCGGAGCAGAGCGCCCCTTGAAAAAAACGCAGGACTACCATAAAGCTGTTGGTGAGCATGTATTCGTCACAACTTACGAACCGTTTGAAGGATTGAAAGAATTCGAAGGCTTACTCCAATCGTTTGACGAGGAAACCGTTGAGGTACAGGTTGGGAAGAAGACCTACCGTATTCCGTTTAACAAGGTCGCCAGCGCTAGGCTGGCCATTGTATTTTGATTATTGAGCTGATTTTATGAGAGGGGGAACTCCAATCAAATGAATATGGATTTTATTGAAGCATTGTCGGAGATAGAAAGAGAGAAAGGGATCGCGAAAGAAATATTGATCGATGCGATCGAGGCTGCTCTTATTTCCAGCTACAAACGGAATTTTAACACCGCACAAAATGTCCGTGTCGATATTAACCGCCACACCGGACTTATCAAAGTATACGCGCGCAAAACCGTTGTGGATGAAGTATTGGATCCGCGGCTGGAGATTTCCTTGTATGCGGCACGTGAAATGAACCAGAACTACCAGCTTGGCGACATTGTAGAAATCGAAGTAACACCGCGCGATTTCGGGCGTATTGCAGCTCAAACGGCTAAACAAGTCGTGACGCAGCGGATTCGTGAAGCAGAGCGCGGATTGATCTACAACGCTTTCGTCGATAAAGAAGAAGATATCGTTACAGGGATCGTTCAGCGTCAGGATTTGCGCAACATTTATATCGATTTGGGCAAAATCGAGGCTGCGCTGCCGCTTACCGAGCTGATGCCTACGGATAAATTCAAGCAAAGCGACAGGGTCAAGGCTTACATTACGAAGGTGGAGAATACGACCAAAGGTCCGCAAATTATTTTGTCTCGTACACACCCGGGGTTGTTGAAACGATTGTTCGAGCTCGAGGTGCCGGAAATTTTCGACGGTGTCGTTGAAATTCGCTCCGTCGCCAGAGAAGCCGGATTCCGTTCCAAAATCGCGGTTTATTCGCGTAATTCGGAAGTCGACCCTGTTGGTTCCTGTGTCGGTCCCAAAGGGATGCGCGTACAAACGATTGTCAATGAGCTGAAAGGCGAGAAAATTGATATCGTCCGTTGGGTTGAGCAGGTTGATGAATATGTAGCCAATGCACTTAGTCCTTCGAAAGTACTCGAAGTCAATGTATTTGAGGCAGAGAAGATGGCACGTGTCATTGTACCGGATTATCAGCTGTCACTCGCAATCGGTATCAAAGGTCAGAATGCAAGACTTGCTGCAAAACTGACGGGCTGGAAAATCGACATCAAAAGCGAGACGCAAGCCGAGCAGGAATATGGAAGACCAAAAACATATACCGAGGAAATGCATCAGGATTCCGTCAGCATCGACTGATTCAGTATCGGGACAGGTAGAGGGTGATTACGGATGAAGCAAAGAAAAATTCCTCTTCGCAAATGTGTGGCATGCCAACAAATGATGCCAAAGAAAGAATTGATCCGCGTTGTCAAAACGCCTGCGGATGAAATGCTGATAGACCTGACCGGTAAAAAAGCAGGGCGCGGAGCTTATTTATGCGGCAAGCTTTCCTGCTTTAAACTGGCCAAGAAGAGCAGAGCATTGGATCGAGCTTTAAAACAGCCGGTAAGTCCGGAAATCTATGATGCTTTGGAGCAGGATTTCATTAAGGTAGAGGATGAATTTATTGCCGGCAAGGAAGCGGCGGTGGATGATGAAGAATAACTTTTTTAATAATCTGGGCATGGCCATGCGGGCCGGCAAAATTATTACAGGTGAAGAGTCTGTTATTGATGCTGTTCGCAAGGGTGAAGCCAAGCTCGTTATCGTGGCCGAAGATGCTTCAGATAATACAAGCAAAAAAGTCAAAGATAAATGCATTACCTATAGGGTTCCCCTACATCAGTACGGCAGTCGTGAGCAACTAGGAGCTAGTATCGGGAAAGAGACGCGGGTCGTGATCGCTGTAACCGATGCGGGTTTTACGAAAATGCTGAAAAAAAGTCTGGAAAATCGTACGGAGGTGGACAGTATTGAGTAAACAAGACAATAATAAAGACAAACTAAGAGTGTACGAATATGCCAAGTCTTTGAATATGAGCAGCAAGGAAATTATTACCATTTTAAAGAGACTGGGCATCCCGGTTAACAATCATATGAGCGTAATGGAGAACGATACTGTGGACAGTGTAGAAAAATTTTTTAAAGACGTGAAAGCAAACGCAGCAGCCAAACGTGATGGCGCGAGCGCATCGGTAAGCACAGCAAGTTCGACAAGTACAAGCTCGGCCCCTAAAGAAGGAAGCCAGTCGGCTGCAGCTCCTGCGCAGCAAGCACCGGTGAAGTCCGAAGCAAGACCACAGCAGCCTCAAGGGCAAGCTGCGGGTAGCACGACCAGACCAAGCGGCGCTCCGCAAGGACAGCAACGCTCCGGTTATCAAGGTCAAGGCGGCGGCAATCGCGGCCAGCAGGACAACCGCAGACCGCAAGGCCAAGGTGGCGGGCAAGGCGGAGGATATCAGCAGCGCAGCGGCCAGCAAGGCGGAGGCCAAGGACAGCAGCGTTCCGGCCAGCAGGGTAGTGGCGGGTACAACCAGAACCGCGGTCAACAAGGCGGCGCTCAAGGCGGGCAAAATCGCCCTAGCGGCGGATACAGCCAAGGCGGCGGGCAAGGGCAAGGAAACCGCAGCTTTAACAATAACGGCGCAAGCAATCGTCCTGCAGGTACGGGTGCGGGCAGCCGGCCTCAAGGCCAAGGCGGATACGGTGATCAGCGCAAACCGTTTGAGCAAAGAAATAATGGAAGCAATCAAGGTCAGGGCCAGTTCAACCGTTCCATCGGTGTGAATCCTCCGAAACCGAATGCTACGGCAGACTTGGAGCAGGATGACGCATCCAGAGGCAAGACAACGAAGAAAACGAAGCCGAACCAAAAACGTTTTGACGACAATAAAGTCAGCACGTCTAGGGGTCCTCAGAACAATAGAGGTGGCAATAACCGTCATCAGAAGGGCAGATTCCAGCAGGAGCCTGTGAAGAAAGAGAAAATTGACAATACGCCTAAGAAAATCATCGTTCGTGGAACAATGACCGTTGGCGAAATGGCGAAAGCCTTGCATAAAGATGCATCAGAGGTAATTAAAAAGCTTTTGTTCCTGGGTGTTATGGCTACCATCAACCAAGAGCTTGATCTTGATGCCATTCAATTGCTTGCTGGCGATTACAATGTCGAGGTTGAACTGAAAATTCCAGTTGAGGAAGATAAGTTCGAGCAATTTGAAGAGAAAGACGAAGAAGCGGATTTGGTGGAACGTCCTCCGGTTGTTACCATTATGGGTCACGTTGACCATGGTAAAACAACTTTGTTGGATGCCATCCGTAAAACAAGCGTTACCGAAGGTGAAGCGGGCGGTATTACGCAGCACATCGGTGCCTACCAAGTTGAAATTCATAATAAGAAAATTACGTTCCTGGATACACCGGGTCACGAAGCGTTTACATCGATGCGTGCCCGCGGAGCGCAGGTAACGGATATTACCATTATTGTTGTTGCAGCGGATGACGGCGTTATGCCGCAAACGGTTGAAGCCATCAGCCATGCGAAAGCGGCGAAGGTACCGATTATCGTTGCTGTCAATAAAGTGGATAAAGAGGGCGCTGACCCGGATAAAATCAAACAAGCATTGACAGAGTATGAATTGGTTCCGGAGGAGTGGGGCGGAGATACCATTTTCTGCAACATCTCTGCGAAACAACGCATCGGTCTCGAAAACTTGCTGGATATGATCCTTTTGGTTGCTGAAGTACAGGAGTTGAAGGCAAATCCTGACAAACGTGCCAGAGGTACGGTCATTGAGGCTGAGTTGGATAAAGGTAAAGGTCCGGTTGCTCGCGTCCTGATCCAGCATGGTACCTTGAAAATCGGCGATAGCTTTGTTGCAGGCGTACACTTTGGCCGCGTTCGCGCAATGGTGAACGATAAAGGCAAAAAGCTCAAAGAAGCGGGTCCGTCTACACCGGTGGAAATTACAGGCTTGACCGATGTTCCTCAAGCAGGCGATCCATTTATTTGCTTCGAGGACGAGCGCAAAGCGAGAGCTATTGCTGAGAAACGTACAGTGACATTGAAACAATCCGAAATGGGAGCTAATGTTCGTGTTACTCTAGACGATCTATACAAGCACATTAAAGACGGAGAGATCAAAGATCTTAACGTAATTATCAAAGGTGACGTACAAGGTTCCGTAGAAGCACTTCGCGGCTCTCTGGAAAAAATCGATATCGAAGGCGTTCGCGTCAAAATCCTGCATCATGGTGTAGGTGCGATTACCGAATCCGATGTTATCTTGGCGTCCGCTTCAAATGCGATTGTTATTGGCTTCAACGTACGTCCTGAACCGCAGGCCAAAAATACAGCGGAACAAGAAAAAGTCGATATTCGCTTGCACAGCATTATTTACAAAGTCATGGAAGAGATTGAACAGGCCATGAAAGGTATGCTGGATCCGATTTACAAGGAAAATGTGATCGGTCAGGCTGAAGTTCGTAACATTTTCAAAGTTTCCAAAATCGGGGTTATTGCCGGTTGCATGGTTATCTCCGGTAAAATCGCCCGTAATGCCCAAATGCGCTTGATCCGCAGCGGTATCGTGGTGTTCGAGGGCAATGTCGACTCACTCAAACGTTTCAAGGATGACGCTAAAGAAGTTGCCCAAGGCTACGAGTGCGGTATATCTCTTGATAAATTCAACGATATTAAAGAGGGCGATATTATTGAAGCCTTCGTAATGGAAACTGTTGAGAGGTGATTGGGCATGGCGCGTGTTCGCGTAGGTAGGGTAGGAGAACAAATCAAGAAAGAATTAAGCCAAATCATTCAGTCGGAGTTAAAAGACCCTCGGATCGGTTTTATTACGGTAACGGGTGTAGACGTAACGAATGACTTGTCTCAAGCCAAAATCTTCCTCAGTGTACTGGGTACGGATGAGCAAAAGGAAGAGACGCTTAAAGCGTTGGGCCGCGGAAGCGGCTTTATCCGCTCCGAGCTTGGCAAAAGAATCCGTCTGCGCAAAATTCCGGATCTAATTTTCAGGTTTGATGCGTCCATTGATTACGGCAGCCATATCGAAAAATTGCTTACCCAATTAAACGGGGAGAATGCCCAATCATGAGTGGAGCGTACTCCTTACCGGAAGCTTATTCAATTCAGCTGCAAGAGGCGGCCCGTTTTATTCAAGAAAATGATGACTTTCTTGTGGTATCCCACATCCAACCGGATGGGGATGCCGCGGGCTCCACTTTTGCAATGGCTTGGATGTTAACGGCTCTGGGCAAGCGGTTTACTTTGATCAACGAAGGATCCATCCCGGATAAGTTCAAATATATGGCGGCTGGGCAGCACAAGGTTATAAATTTAGAATCCGATGCGGTTACAGAGCAGTTCAGTCACGTGATTTCACTTGATTGTGCAGATTATTCCCGCATGGGGAAGGTTCATCAGGGTTTCTCAGAGCAAGTAACTATGCTCAATATTGACCACCATGCAACGAATGATTTGTTTGGCACTACCAATGTCGTGAATGCCAGTGCGGCAGCGACAGTGGAGATTTTATATGATCTATCCCTGGAACTGGGGATTGTCTTTTCGCATGAACTGAATGTATGTATATATTCCGGACTTTTAACGGATACCGGCGGATTTCGTTATGCAAACACGACACCTAAGGTCATGCAGATTGCTGCCGACATGCTTCAGCGAGGGGTCAAGGGACATGAGCTTGCCGAGCATTTACTGGAGAAGCTGACTTACCCTCAGATTACTCTGCTTCAACGCACTTTACAGTCCTTAAGCTTTGCACACAATAAACAGGTGGGCTGGCTGGCCGTAACATTAGATGATCTGGCGGAAAGCGGGGCTTCAGGCGAGGATTTGGATGGTTTGGTGAACTATCCTCGTAATGTGGAAGGCGTCGAGGTCGGTCTTCTTTTTAAAGAGCGGGCAGGTATTGTGAAGGTGAGTCTTCGTTCTGCGGGCCGAGTGGATGTGGCACAGGTGGCTAAGACGTTTGGCGGCGGTGGGCATGTTCGCGCGGCTGGTTGTGCAATTAACGGAACATTACAAGAAGCGATTGAACGGGTCGTGAAGGAAGTAGGGAAGGCATTCGTATGACCAAGGAATCCCTTGAAGGTATTTTGCCTGTTTGGAAGCCTCAGGGCTTCACTTCGCATGATGTTGTAGCTAAAGTGAGACGTATTCTCAAAATCAAACGGATAGGCCATACCGGGACTTTGGATCCGCAAGTTACAGGTGTACTCCCGCTTTGTATCGGAAGAGCAACCCGCCTTGTCGAGTACATTCAAGAGCTGCCGAAGGAATACGAAGCAACGCTCAAAATCGGCTTTGCTACCGATACGGAGGATGCCGGCGGACAAGTGATCGAACGGACTGAGAAGCAGGTAGAACTGACTGAAGAACAAGTGCGTTCTACAGTCCTTTCTTTTGTCGGAGAAATTCAGCAGGTGCCTCCCATGTATTCCGCGGTCAAAGTTGACGGTAAACGGCTATACGAGCTGGCACGTCAAGGGCTGGAAGTCGAACGTAAATCCCGGACCGTCACCATTCACGGTATTCAAATTTTGCAAATGGATTTGGATCAGGAATATCCAGAGGTTCGCTTTAGAGTTCAGTGCTCCAAAGGTACTTATATTCGTACGCTATGTGTAGATATAGGGAAAGCACTGGGGTATCCTGCGGTCATGTCGGAGCTCGTTCGTACCTCAACGGGAAGTATTCGGCCGGAGCAATGTTTGACCTTGGAACAGATCGAGCAGCTGCAGCAGCAGGGGATGTTGGCGGACAAGCTCATTCCTGGGGAACAGGCAATAGCCCACATGCCTTCCGTACATTTGAATGAAATGCAAACGAAGAAAGCTTTCTTGGGACAGAAGCTCATAGTGCAGCCTCCCGCTGAGCAAAGACGTGATGATGCGGATGAATCTGGTTCTAAGCTATATGCCGCATATGGATCGGATTCGCGTTTTATTGGTATTTTCGAATGGAACCTAGTGAATGGCGAGCTTCTTCCTGTTAAAGTATTTTCCTAATGTGTTGAAAAGTCTGGTTGAATGCTTCGTTTCATATAGAATTGTAGGTGACGGTGGAATTCATGCAATCGTTAAAGTTATCATATCCTATAACCGCTTCCGATACGCAGGCGGTAATGAAGCCTCAAGTTTTGGCCATTGGGGATTTTGACGGCGTACATCTGGGTCATCAGGAAGTGATTAAACGAGCCATGCAGGATGCGCAGCGATTGAACATACCTGCCTCGATTATGACGTTTCATCCGCATCCCAGAGAGGTGCTCGGTCAACAGAAGTATACTTCTCTTCTAACCCCTGTGGAACAAAAACAACGATTGTTGGAGCACTTGGGTGTAGACCGAATGTATACCGTTTCGTTTGATGCCGAATTGATGAAAGTAACACCTGAAGATTTCGTTGAAAACATGCTCATTCCTATGAAGGTGGATACGGTTATCGTCGGTTTTGACTTTACCTTCGGGTATTTGGGTGCCGGAACACCGGATACCTTATGTGAGCTCGCGCATGGCCGGTTCGCGGTCGAGGTGATTCGTCCGTTTCAACGGAATGGGTGCAAGGTGAGCAGTACACTCGTGAGGGAGCATTTGCTTACTGGACAGCTGGAGGAAGCCAACGCTTTGCTTGGACGTCCCTACTCTGTTAATGGAACGGTCGTAACAGGCGACGGAAGAGGGAAAACGATCGGTTTTCCGACGGCCAACCTTGACCTGCTAGAGCCCTTTGTTACACCAGCCCTCGGGGTATATGCGGTACGAGCCTCTTTTGAGGGGCAAGTGTTTAACGGTGTCATGAATCTCGGAAAAAAGCCGACGTTTGTTGAAAATTTGGAGAAGCCGACATTAGAAGTACATTTGTTCGACTTCTCACAAAATATTTATGGCAAGGAATTGTCTATCGAGTTTGTTTCTTATCTTCGTCCTGAACGAAAATTTGGCTCCGTCAGCGAGCTGATCGCTCAAATTCACCGGGATGCGGATCAGGCAAAAACTTTATTGACGAATCTCTCCAAATAATTTGATTGATGTATTTTACTTTTATACCTGAACTATGCTATACTGAATTTCGTTGTTGATCGCATGATCCAACAGAAGAACCTTGGCATGGAGAATCGACTACTCCGGCGCTCTCTGGGCCAATGGGGATATACAATTAATGGAGGTAGATTAATCATGGCATTGACACAAGAACGTAAACAAGAACTGATCCAAACTCACAAAACTCACGAATCCGACACAGGGTCTCCTGAGGTGCAAATTGCAATCCTTACTGAGAACATCGTGAACTTGACTGGCCATTTGAAAACGCACAAGAAGGATCACCATTCCCGTCGTGGTCTTTTGAAAATGGTAGGTCAACGTCGTAAGCTGTTGACGTACTTGAAAAACAAAGACGTTAAACGCTACAGCGCTTTGATCGAAAAGCTAGGCCTTCGTCGCTAATACGATTGACTACGAAAGCAACCATCGTTGTCTGCTGTTCAGCCCGCTTTGGGCTTGGACGGCAGGCACGCGGTTGCTTTTTCGCATGTTTTATGTCAGGATGCTCCATAACTGTTCCATGTTTTTGATCGAAGTGAAACGAAATTTCGGGATAAAGCTTCACTTTTGAGTAAGCAAGATGAGATTTATTTCGAAAAAGAAGGAAATACTAGGCAGTATGCAGAAATGATAGTCGATGAAACAAGTCAGAAATAGCAATAGATCGTTGCTTAGGAGGATTTTATGGAAAAAAAAGTTCAAATGGATTTGGGCGGACGTCCGTTCATTCTTGAAACCGGCCGTTTGGCCAAGCAAGCTAATGCTGCAGTTACTGCAAGATACGGGGATACCGTTGTTTTATGTACGGTTACTGCTTCTTCAGAACCAAAGGATCTCGATTTTTTCCCTTTGACAGTGAACTATGAAGAACGTTTGTACTCCGTAGGTAAAATTCCTGGAGGATTTATTAAAAGAGAAGGCCGTCCAAGTGAAAAAGCCATTTTGGCCAGCCGGTTGACGGATCGTCCGATTCGCCCATTGTTTCCGGAAGGATTTCGGAACGATGTGCAGATCGTAGCTATTGTGATGAGTGTGGATCAGGAATGTTCGCCTGAAATCGCTGCGATGATCGGTGTTTCGGCTGCATTAAGCATCTCGGATGTGCCTTTTAACGGTCCGGTGGGCGGTGTCATTGTTGGACGTGTTGACGGTCAATTCGTCATTAATCCGACATTGGCGCAAGCGGAGAAAAGCGATCTTCACCTTGTAGTCGCAGGAACGAAAGATGCGATTATGATGGTTGAAGCAGGTGCGGATGAAGTTCCGGAGGAAGTTATGCTCGAAGCAATCATGTTCGGTCATGACGAGATCCGCAAGATCGTCGCGATTCAGGAACAGTTGGTTCAAGAAGCCGGCAAGCCGAAGATGGAAGTTAAATTACATACGGTGGATGCAGGTGTGAACAGCGAAGTCAGAGCCTATGCTCAAGCAAGACTGGTCGAAGCAGTCAAAATCGCTGAGAAGCATGCCAGACAAGAAGCTATTGATGCTATCAATGCGGAAAGCGTCGATCATTTTAAAGAAGCGTATGCGGACGAGCCTGAGAAATTGGCAGACGTGAAAGAAACGCTGTATGATATTGTGAAGGAAGAAGTACGTCGTTTAATTACACATGACAAAGTTAGACCGGATGGTCGTGGATTGGATGAAATCCGTCCGATCGAGTGCGATATCAACCTGCTGCCGCGCACGCATGGTTCTGGCCTATTTACACGTGGACAAACTCAAGCGCTGAGCATATGTACGCTAGGTGCGTTGGGAGATGTGCAAATTTTGGACGGGCTCGATTTGGAAGAAACCAAACGGTTCATGCACCACTACAACTTCCCGCCTTTCAGCGTTGGGGAAGCAAGACCGCTCCGTCCTCCGGGCCGCCGCGAGATTGGACACGGTGCATTGGGTGAACGCGCATTGGAGCCGGTTATTCCTTCGGAAACCGATTTCCCATACACGATTCGTCTTGTGTCAGAAGTACTGGAATCGAACGGTTCGACCTCTCAAGCAAGTATTTGCGCAAGCACTCTAGCGATGATGGATGCGGGTGTGCCGATTAAAGCGCCGGTTGCCGGTGTTGCGATGGGCTTGATCAAGGACGGAGAGCATTTCTCCATTTTGACGGACATTCAAGGGATGGAAGACCATCTGGGAGATATGGACTTTAAAGTTGCCGGAACAGCTGCTGGCGTAACCGCACTCCAAATGGACATTAAGATTGATGGAATCAATCGGGATATTTTGACCCAAGCATTGGAGCAAGCCAAGAAAGGTCGCATGCACATTCTGGGTAAAATGCTGGAGCGGATCCAAGAGCCAAAAACACAGCTTTCAGAATATGCTCCGAAAATTATCACAATGCACATCAACCCGGATAAAATCCGTGACGTTATCGGTGCAGGCGGTAAAATCATTAACAAAATCATTGAAGAAACCGGCGTAAAAATCGACATCGAGCAGGATGGCCGCGTATTTATCGCTTCCTCCAACCAGGCGATGAACGAGAAGGCGCGCCAAATAATCGAAGGCATTGTGAAAGAGGTTGTCGTCGGTGAAACGTACTTGGGTACAGTGAAGCGCGTTGAGAAGTTCGGTGCCTTCGTGGAAATTTTGCCGGGTAAAGAAGGATTAGTCCATATTTCCCAGCTTTCCACAGAACGTGTAGCGAAAACGGAAGATGTGGTAGCTGTAGGCGATACGATCACGGTTAAGGTGACGGAGATTGATCAACAGGGTCGCGTAAATCTTTCCCGCAAAGCCGTCCTCACAGCTCAAGTACCAGCTCAATCCTAATCCAAACAAAATTGAATAGACATAAACGACAAAGAGCCAGATCCATCTGTCTCTTTTTGTTTTGGTCTAAACCTGACCGCGGGCGCATATGTATGGGACAAACAATCTAACGACAGGAGCAGCGGCATGAAACGTGTTCAGGTGTTAGTTATGAGCGGTTTGTTTGTTACCCTGCTGGCAGGTTTACAGTATTCGGAGAACTCAAGAGCCTTTGTTCAATATGCCAGGCAGCAAGTGAATGTATCAGCTGCTGGAGGGAAATCTTTGTACGAGGCGACCTCATCGAGGTTGGGATGGAATCAGGATCGGACGGGGCTTTTGGAACAAATTAAAGAGGAAGCGGCAAAGAAAAAAATCGAGCCGATCAACGCTCGTATAGACAGGGTCTGGAAAGCCATTCCGGGATATAATGGACTCGAGGTAGATATCGAGAAGTCGCTTGCTTTAACGCAAGAGCTGCCATTTAGCAATAAGCCCAAATTGGTGATGCGCGAAGTTCCGCCTGCCATCGGATTGGACCAGCTGGGGGCAGTTCCTATTTACAAGGGGAATCCGAATAAGCCTATGGTTTCATTGATGATTAATGTAGCCTGGGGGAATGAATTTTTGCCCAAAATGCTGGAGGTGCTTGAAAAAGAGCAGGTACATGCTACCTTCTTTTTTGACGGGTCTTGGTTAAAGAAAAATATTCCGACGGCACAGTTGATCAAAGAAAAAGGGCACGAGCTCTCAAACCATGCATATTCCCATAAAAATATGAGTGAGCTTTCCCGGTCTCAGGCAACAGCAGAAATTAGCAAAACGCAGCAGCTGCTGGAGAAGGAATTAGGTGTCCAGAATACGTTGTTTGCTCCTCCGTCCGGTGATTTTAATCAATCCACTGTAGATATTGCCCACGAGCTGAAGCTTCGAACGGTGCTTTGGACTTTGGATACGGTAGATTGGACCAAACCGGAGCCTTCATCCATTGTCCGGAAAATTTCGGCCAGGGTTGAGCCGGGCTCCTTAATTCTAATGCATCCGACATCTTCTTCGAGCATAGCATTAGAACAGATGATTCAGGTCATTAAGAGGAAGGGTCTTCAATTAGGCACAGTAAGTGAGCTAATTTCAACCAAACGGATCCCCGAAGTTGAGTCTACCGTTCAATAATGGTAAGATCAGAGACGTACATACCGAGATTTACAAGGAGGCTCCATTCATTGAATAAATACACATTGAGCAATGGGCTGCGGGTAATTGTGGAACCTATTCCAACGTGCAGATCCGTGTCATTCGGGATTTGGGTCAAAACAGGCTCACGTAACGAAACAATACATAATAACGGGATTTCTCATTTTATCGAACACATGCTCTTTAAAGGAACGGAGAAATATACGGCCAAAGATATTGCTGAACAATTCGACGGCATTGGAGGGAATGTGAACGCATTTACTTCCAAAGAGTATACATGTTACTATGCGAAGGTGTTGGATGAGCATCTGCCGATAGCGGTGGAAGTTCTGTCAGATATGTTTTTCCGCTCGGCATTTGATCCTACGGAGCTGGAGAAGGAGAAAAATGTCATTTTCGAAGAAATTTCGATGTATGAAGATACTCCTGACGATATGGTTCACGATCTCATAGCCAAAGCCGCATTTGAGGAGCATTCTTTAGGATATACCATTATCGGAACTGAACAAAACCTGACAGCGATGAACTCCGATACTTTACGCCAGTATATGAAAGAGCAATATTCTATTGATCGTACGGTCATTGCCATTGCGGGAAATGTGGATGATAGTGTAATCAGTCTGATTGAGCAGCATTTCGGTGAGTTTCAAAATGAAGGTGCCGAGCAGCAAATCAACCCGCCGGGATTCGCAGGGAATTTAATTTTCCATGAGAAGAAAACGGAACAAAATCATATCTGTATTTCCCTTCCCGGACTATCGGCCAAGGATGATCAACTTTATGCAATGGTGCTGCTGAATAATGCGGTCGGTGGGGGAATGAGTTCCCGTCTATTCCAAGAAATCCGGGAAAAACGCGGCATGGCCTATTCGGTCTATTCTTATCATACTTCCTACCAGGATGGGGGCATGTTTACCATTTATACCGGAACGGCACCGAAGCAAACTGCGGATGTGTTGAAGGTGACGATGGAGCTGCTTAGTGAAGTAAAAGATAAAGGATTGACCCCATCCGAGCTGAAAAAAGGCAAGGAGCAGATGAAGGGGAGCTTAATCCTCAGTCTGGAAAGCACAAGCAGCCGGATGAACCGTCTAGGTAAAAATGAACTGATGCTTGGGAAGCATTACAGTATGGACGAAATTATTCAACGGATAGAGAGCGTGGAGATGGAGCATGTTCAAAAGCTTGCTCAGCAAATGCTCTCGACGCCGTTTGCTCTCTCGATGGTAGGGCAAAAGCAAAATGTGATTGATGGCTTCAGGAGGGATCAGCTTGTATAACGTACAAATCAAGCGGTTGGCTGGACACGATGACGTGCAGCTTCCGCAAAAAATGTCCGCTTGGGCGAGTGGCTACGATCTTTATGCAGCCGTCCAAGAACCAGTTACTTTACAGCCCGGAGAAAGAGCGCTGATTCCAACCGGTTTTTCGTTAGCTATGCCGCCGGAGCTTGAGGCACAGATTCGTCCTCGAAGCGGGTTGGCATTGAAGCATGGGATTACTGCCCTAAATTCACCCGGAACGATCGACGCCGATTACCGGGGAGAGGTGAAGGTGCTTTTAATTAATCATGGTACCGAACCGTTTACCATTGAGCGTAATGAGCGTATTGCTCAGATGGTATTTCAAATCGTACCTCAGGTTGAATTGCTGCATGTCGAACAACTGAGTGATACAGAGCGCGGCGCTGGCGGCTTTGGGCATACAGGAACCAAATAATTGCAGTATGGAAACACCTTCGTGATCGAAGGTGTTTTTTTGTATGCACATGAAAGGCTGCGCCTTTCTTTTATAGTCAAGTAACCCATTAATGGGCGGCGGCATAAGATGATTTATCAATAGCGATTTAGAAAGAGGTGAGAATGAATGCTTACAGGAATTCAAGTGGCTCTGATCGGTGGTGACGCTCGCCAACTTGAAGTCATTCATAAATGCTCTGAATTGGATGCTACAATCGTGTTGATCGGATTTGATAATCTGCAAAATCAATATTCCGGCATCACGAAAGCGGAACTTAGCCCTGAAACCCTTGAGGCGACGGATGCAATCATTTTACCTGCTGTAGGTACGGATGATCATGGTCATGTGGAAAGTATCTTCTCTTCAGCGGAGCTGGTACTCAAAGAAGAACATATTAAAGCTCTGCCTAAACATGCCAAAGTATTTACAGGAATGGCTAAACCATACTTAAGGAAGCTGTGCGCCCAAGCGTCTATAGCATTGGTTGAATTATTCGACAGGGATGATGTAGCCATTTATAACTCCATCCCGACAGCTGAAGGTGCTCTGATGATGGCCATACAGAATACTGATTTTACCATTCACGGATCCCAGTCGATGGTGCTTGGCTTCGGAAGAACGGGAATTACAGTTGCGAGATCGCTTCAAGGCTTAGGTGCTAAAGTGAAGGTGGGCGTGAATAAACCGGAGTATTTTGCCAGGGCATGGGAGATGGGATTTACTCCTTTCTATACAAAGGATCTGTATGCTGAGGTGGCGAATATTGACTTGCTTTTTAACACAATTCCGTCTATGATAGTCACAGCGCAAATTATTGCCAATATTCCACATCGTGCAGTGATCATTGACTTGGCCTCCAAGCCGGGCGGAACGGATTTTCGTTTTGCTGAGAAGCGGGGGATTAAAGCTATGCTCGCTCCCGGTCTTCCAGGTATTGTTGCACCGAAAACAGCGGGCCGCATCATTGCCGACACCTTAAGCCGAATTATTCTTGAGGATGCAAGTCAGAGGAGGAATGTGGAATGAATTGGCAGGGGAAAACCGTAGGATTTGCGCTGACAGGATCACATTGTACGTTTGAAGAGGTTATGCCACAGATTCAACGGTTTGTGGATGCAGGGGCCCGGGTGGTTCCTATTGTTTCGTATACGATACTAACAACCGATACGCGGTTTGGAACATCGGAGAATTGGCAAAAACAGTTGAAAGAGATCACAGGGAATGATATTATTGCTTCAATTGTTGATGCGGAGCCGCTAGGTCCGTCCAAATTGCTGGATGTGCTTGTGATTGCCCCTTGTACCGGCAATACAACGAGCAAGCTGGCTAATGCGATGACGGAAAGCCCTGTTTTGATGGCTGCCAAAGCCCAAATGCGAAATCATCGTCCGCTTGTTTTAGCTATTTCGACCAACGATGGTCTTGGTTTGAATGCTATGAATATTAGTAAACTCCTTATTACAAAAAACATATATTTTGTACCGTTCGGCCAGGATGCACCAACTGCGAAACCAAATTCTTTAGTGGCCCGTATGGATTTAATTATGGAGACTTGCGAATCCGCTCTGGAAGGTAAGCAATTACAGCCTATGGTAATAGAACGGTTCAATTATTAATATCTATTTGCATAGGGGAGAAACAACAGATGTCGAACCAAAAGTTATTTCACGTGGCAGTAGTTGGAGCAACAGGTGCCGTGGGTGAGCAAATTATCCGTTTGCTTGAGACACGCGATTTCCCCATTGAGAAGCTTACGTTACTTTCTTCCGAGCGTTCCGCCGGAACAAAGCTTACATTTAAAGGTAACGACATAACGGTAAAAGCAGCAACCCCAGACAGCTTCAAAGGTGTTGATATTGCTCTTTTCAGTGCAGGGGGCGGAGTCAGCTTGGAGTTGATTCCTCACGCAATCAGTCATGGCGCGGTGTGTATCGACAACACAAGTGCTTACCGTATGGACCCTGACACTCCGCTTGTCGTTCCTGAAGTAAACATTGATAGAATCAATGAGCATAAAGGTGTTATTGCTAACCCAAATTGTTCTACAATTCAGATGGTTGCTGCATTAAAGCCTTTGTATGATCGTTACGGCATCTCCCGTATCATTGTTTCTACTTATCAAGCCGTATCCGGCGCAGGATCACGGGCTATTGATGAGATGCTGCGTCAATCCAAAGAAATTTTGGCTGGCAATACAGTAGAACCACAAATTTTGCCGGTTGGGGCGCTTCCTGTAAAGCACCAGATTGCATTTAATGCGATCCCTCAAATTGACAAATTCACGGAAAATGGATTCACCTATGAAGAAATGAAAATGATTAACGAAACCAAAAAGATTTTGGGTGACGACTCATTGGAGGTTACGGCGACTTGCGTTCGTATTCCAGTTGTGTACGGACACTCTGAATCGGTTTATGTTGAGATGAAACAAGATTTTGATCTGGAAGAAGTGAAGCAGCTTCTTGCAGATGCTCCTGGGATTGTACTGCAGGATAATCCTGCTGAACAGCAATATCCATTGGCAGCGGATGCGGCCGGCAAGCTGGAAACGTTCGTTGGCCGCGTTCGTCGTGACTTGAGCAATCCTCGCGGACTGAACATGTGGATCGTTTCCGACAATCTGCTTAAAGGCGCAGCTTGGAACGCGGTTCAAATCGCCGAATATATCGCCATCGAGCAGAAATAAGAAGGCAGGCTTCCGCTTGGAAGCCTAGCTTTTTGTTTCACCACAATAGAATTTATAAGTAGGTTTGCGTTACAGCAAAGCTTTTAGGGGGATTCCTCATGAATATTCTCGTTCAGAAATTCGGAGGCACGTCCCTTTCTACTGTCGAAGCCAGAGCACAAGTCATAGAACACATTCAAGATGCTTTAGCACTAAACTATAAGCTAGTCATCGTCGTATCGGCAATGGGGAGGAAAGGCGAGCCCTACGCAACAGACACGTTGCTTGACTGGATACGTAGTAACGGCAATCAGCTGCCGGCCAGAGAGAAAGACATGCTGTTATGCTGCGGTGAGCTGATCTCGGCAGCGACTTTATGCAGCCTGCTTCATGCCAGCGATATCCCAGCTGCGGTTCTTACGGGAGCGCAAGCAGGAATTGTCACGAATGAGGATTTTGGAAATGCGCAGATTGTTTCGATATCACCGGAACGTATTTTTGAGCTATTGGAACAAGAGAACGTTGTCATCGTAACGGGCTTCCAAGGTGAAACCAAGCGTCATGATTGGACCACATTAGGCAGAGGCGGCAGCGATACGACGGCGACTGCCCTTGGTGCGGCGTTAAAGGCTGAAATGGTCGATATTTTTACAGATGTCGAAGGGATTTTAACGGCTGACCCGCGAATTGTAAAAGATGCAAGAAGGCTTCCTGTCGTTTCTTATATGGAAATATGTAACATGGCCCACCATGGAGCCAAAGTCATTCACCCACGTGCTGTAGAAGTGGCAATGCATGCAAACATTCCGATACGGGTACGTTCCACCTTTAGTAAGGACCCGGGAACTTTAGTGACTCATCCCAGCGCTATATCGCATAGTGAGGATGTTATTCAAGACAGGTTTGTTACAGGTATAGCGAACTTTTCTGATATTACCCAGATTCATGTGGCTGCAGGGGATGGCGTGTACGATTTGCAGCTAAAAGTATTTAAATCAATGGCTCAGCATCACATCAGTGTTGATTTCATTAATGTGAATCCGTCAGGTGTCGTGTATACGGTATTCGATCACGAAGCGGAACGAGCCTTATCTATTTTAACGGAATTGGGCTATAAACCGGCGTATGTTTCACACTGTGCAAAAGTGTCTATTATCGGAGGCGGTATGAACGGCGTTCCCGGCATTATGGCACATATTGTCGAAGCATTGACGGAAGAAGATATAAATATTTTGCAGTCTGCGGACTCCAATACAACCATTTGGGTTCTCGTTAGGGGCACTGATATGGCCAATGCGGTTCGCGCTTTACACAAAAGATTTCAATTGCATCGATAATGAGAGTAGGAGGAGTTTGTCGTGGATTTCGGAAGATTAATTACAGCAATGGTTACACCTTTTGATGACCAACTCAAAATTGATTGGGATCGCGTAGGCAAGCTAATTGATTATTTGATTGAGGAGCAGGCAAGCGACAGCTTGGTCATCTGCGGAACCACAGGGGAGTCCCCGACACTGACGGAAGAAGAGAAGCTGCAGCTATTTGATTTCTCTGTCAAGTACGCCAAAGGCCGTGCCAAAATTATTGCAGGTACCGGCAGTAACGATACGGCTCACACCATTCATCTTTCGAAGGAAGCGGAGAAGCTTGGTGTTGATGGATTGCTGCTTGTTGCACCTTACTACAACCGCCCGTCACAGGAAGGGCTGTACCAGCATTTTAAAGCAGTTGCGGAATCGGTTAACACTCCGTGTATCTTGTACAACGTACCTGGAAGAACAGGCGTTAACATAAGTGTCGAGACCACAATAAGGTTATCTCAGCTTTCCAATGTTGTAGCCACCAAAGATTGCGCTGACCTGGATCAATTGACTCAGATTGCAGCAGGTGCTGCTCCGGGTTTTCTTGTATACAGCGGTGAAGACAGCATGACTTTACCGGCTTTGTCCATTGGCGCATACGGGATTGTAAGTGTGGCGAGTCATGTCATTGGAAAAGATATGAAATCTATGATAAACTATTATTTACAGGGACAGGTTCGTGAAGCAGTTCAACTGCATGCGAAGCTTCACCCTGTGTTTAAGGGATTGTTCGAGTGCCCGCATCGTGTTCCAAGCCCTGCCCCGGTTAAGTTTGCACTGAACCATCTTGGAGTGCAGGTAGGCGGCGTACGACTCCCGTTAATAGATGCAACCGAAGAAGAAGGACGATTCATTGCTTCCCTTTTTGAATGAGATGTCTCTTAAAAAATCGGTGTGTTTTTCAGCATCGGTTTTATTTTTTTAGGGCACAATACGTTCTAAATTAAGGCAACTTGTAATTGTAGTTTTTCATCATGTATAATGGTGGCAAGTGACTGGTGCGGTATTTTGGTTTGAAGCTCATACAAAAATTCGTCGTCAATTTTAAATAGGAGGTATTTTTCTTGTCTAAAAAAAATATAGATAAACTTTCGATTTTCGCTCTGGGCGGCGCGGGCGAAATCGGTAAAAATATGTACGTTGTTCAGTATGCTAATGATATCGTTGTGATCGATTGCGGGTTGAAGTTTCCAGAGGAGGACATGCTTGGAATCGATATTGTCATTCCAGATATCACGTATTTATCGGAAAATCGGGATAAGGTAAGAGGTATCATTATTACACACGGACATGAAGATCACATTGGTGGACTGCCATATGTGCTTAAGCATCTGAATGTTCCTGTATACGGTACCAAGCTTACACTTGGACTTATCGAAACCAAATTGAAAGAAGCTAATCTGCTTGGAGAAACCAAACGGATTGTAATTAACGCCGATTCGGAACTGAATCTCGGGGTAATTACAGCAACTTTTTTCAAGACGAACCACAGTATACCTGACTCTGTAGGCGTATGCTTACAGACACCCGAAGGTAACGTTGTTCATACAGGAGACTTTAAGTTCGATCAAACGCCCGTGAACGATCAGTATGCTGATTTGCACCGGATGGCTGAAATCGGAAGCAAGGGAGTTCTCGCGTTGCTATCTGATAGTACGAATGCGGAGCGTCCAGGGTACACAGGTTCGGAGAAAAGCGTCGGTGTACAGATTGAAGAAATTTTCCGCAGAGCGAAGCAACGTGTCATCATTGCGACATTTGCATCGAATATTCACCGGATCCAACAGGTCATTGATGCTGCAGAGGTGACTCGCAGGAAGCTCACGGTAATTGGACGCAGCATGGTTAATGTTGTTGGTATTGCACATGAGTTGGGCTACCTTCGTATCCCGGACGGTATGTTGATTGAGCCTGAGGAAGTAAACAAACTGGCTGCGGATCGCGTAGTTATTTTGTCCACAGGCAGTCAAGGCGAGCCGATGTCTGCGTTGACACGGATGGCTAGATCGACGCACCGCAAGGTGGATATTTTACCAGGGGATACGGTTATTATCGCGGCAACCCCAATTCCGGGTAACGAGCGCTATGTTGGTCGTACCGTTGACGAATTGATGAGAATAGGGGCCCATGTCATTTACGGTCCTGGCTCCATCACCGGAGTCCATGTATCAGGGCACGCCAGCCAAGAAGAGCTGAAACTGATGTTGAATATCATGAAACCGAAATATTTCATTCCGATTCACGGTGAATATCGTATGCAGCGTCAGCATGGTTTGCTGGCAGAGTCGGTTGGTATTGCCAAAGAAGATATTTTCATTATAGACAACGGCGATACAGTAGATATTCAAGATGGTGTTGCTCGTAAAGGCTCCAAAGTTACGGCAGGCAACATTCTGATTGACGGTTTAGGTGTAGGCGATGTAGGTAACATCGTGTTGCGTGACCGGAAGTTGCTGTCTCAGGACGGGATACTGGTTGTCGTAGTCACATTAAGCAAGCAGGATGGAACCATATTATCCGGACCTGATATTATATCAAGAGGCTTTGTTTATGTCCGTGAATCCGAAGGATTGCTGGATGAGGCAAACCGGATTGTTACCAATACGCTAAATCGCTTGATGAGTGAGAATGTAAATGAATGGGCATCGTTGAAAACCCATGTGAAAGACGCATTAGGACGATTTTTATATGAACAAACCAGAAGAAGACCTATGATTCTTCCAATTATTATGGAAGTATAGTTCGAAGCATTAGTCACTTGATCCCTTAGAATATACGCACCAAAGAAGCTTATTCGGTTCAGACCGGGTAAGCTTTTTTGTATAGTTTTTACCGTTCTAACCATACTAGGAAGGATGATGATTTGGAAAATTAGGGGGATGAATGATGACTAGTTTTTATAATCAGGAGCAGCCACAGCAGCAGCCGAATCCGGAAGAAGTGAAGCGAAACACAACCGTGGATACAATTCAGCAGCTGGGTCAAACGACAACGCCTGCAGGTGAATCGAATATTTTTTGTATGACCATCATCGGACAAGTGGAGGGACACTTGGTCTTGCCTCCGCAAAACAAGACGACCAAATATGAACATCTCATTCCTCAATTGGTCGCAGCTGAACAAAACCCGAAAATTGAAGGAGTTTTGATCATTCTTAATACGGTTGGCGGTGATGTTGAAGCCGGTTTAGCCATTGCGGAGATGATCGCAACATTATCCAAGCCGACAGTAACCTTGGTACTGGGCGGAGGCCATTCTATCGGTGTACCGATAGCCGTTTCATCCGATTATTCCATTATTGCAGAGACTGCAACGATGACGATTCACCCGATCCGTTTGAATGGACTTGTGATTGGAGTTCCCCAAACGTTTGAGTATTTGGACAAAATGCAGGAGCGTGTCATTCGATTTATTATAAGCCATTCGCGGGTTACTGAAGAGAAGATCAAGGAATTGATGTTCAAGACCGGAGAATTAACCCGCGATATCGGCACAACAGTGATTGGCGCTGATGCAGTGAAATATGGACTAATCAATGCGATAGGCGGAATTGGGGAAGCCATTAAGGAACTGAATCGACGTATTGAGGATAAGCGGCAAGCCTCACCAGGAGGAATGGTCCAATGATTCACTACACTGTTTTGCCATTGGATGCAGTAATGGACGGAATTGAAACGATGGAAGCTTCAACAATCGAGGTGACTATGAATGGCATTACGATGCAGGTACAGCCTATGAATGCAACGCAAGCTTCTATCGTTCGAATCCTAAGCCCGAATCCTCAGGATTATCTTAATCCACTGTACTCCCCTGGCCGGGTGATCCAATTTCAGCTTGTCCTTCAGTGAAAAAGGGAGGTAGGGCTAAGGTCTGATTTTTACAGTAATATGAAGCATCACTCCAAAGTATGGTATAATTTGTACTTGGGGGTGAGTCGCATTGGCAAGGCCAAAAAGGAAAAGTAAAACGATCAAAACCAATTTAAAATACGAGCTATATGGAATTATTATTTTGACCTTGTCCGTTATTGCCCTCTCTCAAGGAGGTCCGGTAGCCCGAGCGTTGACGTATTTATTCCGGTTCGTCATTGGAAGCTTTGATTTTATCATACCGCTTGTATTTATTTACATCGGTTTGTACGTGATGGTCAAACGTAAGTGGCCTATATGGAAGACATCAAGGAAGACAGGCATACTGCTTATGGTATTAGCCATTCTTATCATGAGTCACGTGAGTCTGTTTGACAGGCTTTATCCGAATGGAAAGTTCACCGCAGGTATGATTCTGACTCAATCCTGGAGCAGTATGGTGGATGGGCTTCAGGCTACCGATAAGGGCAAGGACATTCTCAAGCTCGAAGTCGGGGGAGGCATGCTGGGGGCAGCCATGTACAGCCTTCTCTATTTTTTGTTTGCTAATATTGGAGCCAAGCTGATCCAATATACTGTGTTTATCATCGGGTTCATTTTGCTCACAGGTATCTCGATAGGGGATTTGATGACCAAATTAAAAGGAAAGCATTCCTTCGCTGATACGCTGCTGGGCCAATACATAAAACGAAAAATAATGGAACGCAGTCGCAATAAAGCAACAATCGTAAAGAAGAAGCCTGCAGCAGCGGTGGCTTTTATCCCTGAAGAGAATGAATTCGATGAAGAAACGCTGCGTCCAGAGCGCAAAGAGAAGAAGCCGGGGAAAAAGCGCAATTTGTTCTTTGATTTAATTCAGCCGAAGCCTCAGGCACAAGCTTCTACTGAAGCCAGTTCTACCGCAGCAGGACAAGAATTGGATGAAGAAATAACGGTGTACTCTGCTGAAACAGAGGAACCGAATCCCCGGAATCAAGTGAAACCAACGAAACAGCCTGTTGAAGATGTTGGGCCGGAGCCAAATCCGCTTATACCGGTGATACGTGACTTCCAGGAGCAAGTATTACAAGAGGCATCCCAATCGGTCATGTCGGAGCCTTCAAGTGCACCTGTAGCTACAGCTGCAGCTCGGGTGTCTGGAACCGCAGGTAGTACATCAAATGATTCAGAAGGAGGAGAAGATGGTGCCGCTGCGGACGATTTTGATATTAAAAATAAACCGCTCGCCATTCCATATGAGCTTCCTCCGTTTTCTCTATTGGCCAAGCCCAATGCGGGAAAAGGCTCTGATTCCTTGGACTACAAGGCCGTAGCACGTAAATTGGAAGCCACTCTGGAAAGCTTCGGGGTTAGGGCCAAGGTGCTGGAGGTAGTCAGAGGCCCATCTGTAACACGGTATGAGATTCAACCGGACGTTGGAGTGAAGGTAAGCCGAATCGTTAGCTTGACGGACGATATTGCCCTGGCTCTCGCAGCCAAAGACATAAGGATGGAAGCGCCGATACCAGGTAAATCAGCAATCGGTATCGAGGTTCCTAATTCTGAGGTTTCCATTGTTACCATGCGTGAAGTGATGGAGAGTCCTGCATTTCAAGAGTCGAGCGCGAAATTGTCTATTACCTTCGGCCGCGATATCGCAGGTCAGCCGATTGTCGGCAATTTGGCCAGAATGCCTCACATGCTGGTGGCTGGAGCAACAGGCTCCGGTAAATCGGTATGCATTAACGGGATTATAACGAGCATTTTGTACAAGGCAAAGCCGGATGAAGTGAAGTTTCTTATGATTGACCCCAAAATGGTTGAATTGAATGTATACAATGGTATACCGCATCTGCTGGCTCCGGTTGTAACTGACCCGCGTCGCGCTTCGCTTGCCCTGAAGAAAGTCGTTGTAGAGATGGAGAAGCGGTATGAGCTCTTTTCCAAGAGCGGCACACGGAATATGGAAGGCTACAATGCCATGCTGCTGGAAACTCAATCCGGCGCACCATTGCCTTATATTGTCGTTATCGTGGATGAGCTTGCCGACTTGATGATGGTTGCTGCGAATGATGTAGAAGATTCCATTTGCCGACTTGCACAAATGGCAAGGGCAGCGGGAATCCATTTAATTATTGCAACCCAAAGGCCATCTGTTGATGTCATTACCGGGGTTATCAAAGCCAACATTCCTTCCAGGATTGCATTTGGCGTGTCCTCACAGGTCGATTCCAGAACAATCCTGGATATGGTCGGGGCCGAAAAGCTGCTGGGTCGTGGAGACATGCTCTATTTACCGATGGGAGCTTCCAAGCCGGTTCGTGTTCAGGGTGCTTTCTTGTCGGATAACGAGGTAGAGACCGTCGTTAATTATGTTCGGACGCAAGGCCAGGCTAATTATGTGGAGGATATGGTACCTGAAGTTGAGGAGCAAAGCGATGCAATGGATCAGGTGGAGGATGAATTGTACGATCAAGCAGTACAGATTATTTTGGAGGCCAAGCAGGCTTCCGTCTCTTTGCTGCAGCGCCGCATGCGTGTAGGTTATACCCGAGCGGCAAGGTTAATTGACTCCATGGAAGCCAAAGGCATCGTAGGCCCTTATGAAGGAAGTAAACCACGCGAAGTATTAGTTTCTTTGGAGCAGTACCAGGGGAGAATGTCTTCCTGAGGCTGCCCACCAAGGCACATTTGGCATATTTATGCCAGGTGTGCTTTTTTTTGTGCATAGATATGAAGAGTACCATTCCCTTCACTTACCAATTTTGTCTGAATAGAAGCTCTCATGCTTTCTCATAATAACCTTAAAAAGGTTGCCAATATGAATGTGGGAAAGGTGAGTACAAGTAGATGAACAAACGTCTGGTTGTTATTACATTTTGCTTGATTATCGTTCTATTTGCGGGCTATCAGCTTAAGCATCAGTACACAGTGGAGCAAACGTTCAGTAAAAATGATATCAAATACGGTGCAACCGGTAAGGATGTTTATGAGCTTCAAGGCAGGCTGAAGTTTCTCGGTTTTTACAATGGAAATGTGGACGGAGATTTTGGTTACAACACGCTCCGGTCTCTAAAGTGGTTTCAATCGGAATTCGGTCTGAATGTCGATGGGATTGGTGGAGATAAAACGAAGCTGAAGCTTTGGGAGGCCACCAAAAATTACAAGCCTACCGCAAATGAACTCCCGCCTTCCAGCCAGGGAACGAGCGGTACTGCGGGTGGAACGGCAAGCAGCGGTGGAGGGACAACAACACCTCCGAATTTGGCACCTTCCAACCAACTGGGCTTATCTGCGCAGGATCTGAAGCTGATGGCCAATGCGGTTTATGGAGAATCCCGTGGAGAACCTTACATAGGACAAGTAGCGGTCGCAGCGGTCATTTTAAACCGCGTACAGTCGGCGAGCTTCCCTAATACGGTATCCGGCGTCATCTTCCAGCCCGGGGCTTTCACAGCGGTTGCCGATGGACAGATTTGGCTTACACCGAACGAAAATGCCAGCAATGCCGTAAGAGATGCGTTGAATGGCATGGACCCGACAGGAGGGTGCACCTACTATTTTAATCCTGAAACAGCAACGTCCAAGTGGATTTGGTCACGACCGCAGGTCAAGCAAATCGGCAAGCACATCTTTTGTAAATAGACCCGAAAGAAGTAACCCTCGAGGTTGCTTCTTCTGTTTCTGAAGGAATATAATGGTATAACGAAACGAATGTAATACGAAAGGAGCAATGTCCCTTTGAAACATATCCAATTTGAGCGAGGCTCGACCCGCAATATCAGGGTGCACGTGCTGCCTACCGAACAGTTTAAAACTTACGCCATCTCGGTTTACATCGGTACTCCCTTAGAGGAGGATACGGTGACCCCGACGGCATTTATTCCTTTTGTTCTTCGCCGCGGAACAGAAACCTACCCGGAGACGAAGCAGTTTAGAGAACGCCTTGATGATTTGTACGGGGCTGGCTTCGGTTTTGACATTTACAAGCGTGGTGACTACCAAATGGTGCAGTTCCGTATGGACTTAATCCAAGACCATTATGTGAATAGTCCGGAGTCGCTGCTTCAGAAGGGGATCCAGTTTGTTGGAGAAGCGATTACGAAGCCGGCTTTGGAAGACGGACATTTTGTCAGCAAGTATATTGAATCCGAGAAGATATCGCTGCAAAAGCGTATTGAGTCGATCGTAAATGACAAGATCAAATATGCGGCAGAACGCTGCGTAGAAGAAATGTGTAAAAATGAGCCTTACCGGCTTCATCCGCTTGGGAATATCGAGGCACTCCAAAAGCTAACGCCGGAGAGTCTCTATACTTACTATCAACATTGGATTCAAACGTCACCGATTGATATTTATATTGTCGGTCAAACCTCTTTGGAAGAAGTACTGCCCATCATTGAGAAAAGCTTCGACATCGATCGGACATCAGCGAGCCTGACGGCATATTCAGGTAAAACGGAACATCGTCAAGTGAGTGAAGTGCGTGAAGTGATCGAGCAATTGGATGTAAATCAAGGCAAGCTGAATTTGGGCTTAAGGGCTAATCTGACCTATGCAGATCCTGCATATCCGACTATGCTGATGTACAATGGCATATTGGGAGGGTATCCCCACTCGAAGCTGTTTATCAATGTAAGGGAAAAAGCCAGCTTGGCTTATTACGCTTCCTCACGCCTTGACGGTCACAAAGGGATCTTGACGATTCAATCCGGTATTGAAATCCAAAATTATGAGAAAGCCGTCACCATCATCCGTGAGCAATTGGAGGCGATGGCGAAAGGTGAGATCAGTGATGTAGAGCTTCAACAAACGCAGGCGATGATTTCCGGCCATTTGCGTGAGCTTCAGGATTCAGCATTTGAGCTTATTTCCTTTGATTTCAACAATATTTTATCGGGTGTGGAACGAACAGTACCTTCATTGGTTGAAGCGGTATTGGCCGTGGATAAAGAGCATATTCAAAACATCGCTAAACAAGTACAGTTGGACACGATTTACTTTTTGCGCGACCGGAAGGGAGGAGAGTAATCGATGCAAGCAATTCCGTATCCTCACGTTAAAGAAACATTGTATGTGGAGCAGCTGCCGAACGGATTATCTGTGTTTGTGCTGCCCAAGGAAGGGTTCCAAAAAACGTACGCTACATTTTCCACCAAATACGGCTCCATCGATAACCACTTTCAAGTGGAAGGCGGCTCCAAATCAAAAGTCCCGGATGGGATCGCTCACTTTTTGGAGCATAAAATGTTTGAAGAGCCTACTGGAGACATATTTGCCGTTTTTGCTTCCCAAGGCGCTTCGGCTAATGCATTTACAAGCTTTGACCGCACGGCTTATTTGTTCTCCGCTACGGAGCATATTCATGATAATTTAACGACGCTGCTTAACTTTGTTCAAAATCCTTACTTTACGGATGAAAATGTAGAAAAGGAAAAAGGGATTATCGGCCAGGAAATAAAGATGTACCAGGATAACCCGGATTGGCGGTCTTACTTCGGGCTAATTGAAACGATGTACCACACTCATCCGGTTCATATCGATATCGCCGGTACGGTCGAGTCCATCTCCCATATTACGAAAGAATTGCTGTATGATTGTTATCACACCTTTTACCATCCGAGCAATATGAGTCTTTTTGTCGTTGGCGGTGTAAATCCCGAAGAAATTATCGAGCTGGTTCGAGCCAATCAAGCATCGAAGGATTATAAGTCTCAAGGCAAGATTCTTCGGTATTTTGATCAGGAGCCATCGCAGGTGAAGCAAAAAGAAAAGGTAACGGTGCTGCCTGTTTCCTTGCCTAAATGCTTGTTCGGCTGCAAGGAGCCCGAGCAAAAGGACGTAGGTAAAGATATGCTGAAGCGGGAGCTCACCATGAGAGTTCTGTTGGATATTTTGGTCAGCCCAAGTTCCGCGATTTACCAGAAGCTGTACGATGAGGAGCTTATTTCGGATAATTTCGGCAGTGAGTACAATATTGCGGAAAACTATGCTTTCTCCGTTATTGGCGGAGATACGAAGGATCCCGAGAAGCTTATCGCCCGCGTGCAAGAGGAAATTGACAAGGTGAAGGCGCAGGGAGTTCATGCTGCTGATTTTGAACGGAGCCGTAAAAAGAAAATCGGCGGTTTCATGCGGCAATTAAACTCACCTGAATCGATTGCAAACGAATTTACCAAATATCGTTTCAAAAATATCGACTTGTTCGATATTTTACCGGTATATGAGCAAATGACGCTGGAAGACGTGAATGAGCGGCTGCGTCAGCATTTTGACTGGAATCAATTGGCGGTTTCCATTGTAAGAAGTGAGCGAAAATGAGTGTTTCTCCGTCACATAAGCCTTTCACCGAACAAACGGTATTAATTACCGGAGCAAGCCGCGGCATTGGTGCAGCGATCGCTGAACGTTTCTCCTCTGTAGGTATGAATGTTGTCATTCATTACTTGCAATCCCATGAAGCGGCTAATGAGGTGGCCAGAAGCTGCATGAGGCACGGTGCCAACGTGTTGACAGCGACCGCTGACTTGCGAAGCAAAGAGCAGATTTTACGGCTTCAGGAGAAGCTGGAGCATCATAATATGGTACCGGATATTCTCGTCAACAATGCGGGAATCGCCCATTACGGCCTTTTGACCGATGTGTCCGAGCAATTGTGGGACGATGTTATGAATGTCAATCTCAAGGGTACTTTTTTGACGACTCAACAGTTTATGCTTCCTATGATATCCCAGAAATATGGGAGAATCATCAATGTTTCGTCCATTTGGGGCATCTCCGGTGCCTCTTGTGAAGTGGTTTATTCTACGGCAAAAGGCGGGATGAACGCCTTTACCAAGGCGCTGGCTAAAGAGCTGGCGCCTTCGGGTGTGACGGTGAATGCCGTTGCCCCCGGAGCTGTGGAAACCTTGATGCTATCCAATTTTGACGCGGAAGAGAAGGCGGCCATTGCGAATGAAATCCCTATCGGCCGGTTTGGGCACCCCAATGAAATTGCCTCATTAGTTTATTTTTTAGCGCTTCCAGAATCCGGCTACATTACCGGCCAAATTATAAGTCCAAACGGCGGTTGGCTTACCTGATGAACCGTATATTCCTCCTCCATATTGCGAACATTAGTATTTGTAGTGATACTTCATCTAAGGAGGATGACAGCATGGCAACCGTATTAAAGGCGTTTGACAAATGGAAAGAGTTTTTGAACGACCGTGTTGAGCAAGCTCACAAGGCTGGAATGAATGACGACACTATCAAGAATCTGGCAGTGCAAATCGGTGATTTTCTGGCTAACAAGGTAGACCCGGAAAACAGCGAAGAGCGCATTCTCAAAAGCTTATGGGACGTCGCAGACGAAACCGAACGTAAAACCATTGCAGGTCTCATGGTCAAACTGGTAACCCCAGGAAAATAACGAACAATTCCTTATTAGCCTCCTTCATTAGGAGGCTTTTCCTTGCTTTTCATGGTATACTGAAAAAAGTATGTTTTCACCTAGAACTATTTAATGGTTAAGAAAGGCGGCTCGTATTGGATTGAGTACATTAAGATGGACAAGATGGCTGATGCTGACAATTAGTTTGATGCTGCTATTAAGCGGCTGCGGTAAAAATATCCCCGCAATGGATCCGGCACTTTTACAAAGTAAATTATCCGTACTTCTCATTTCCAAACCTAATTTACCGGAGAATACTCGCACTACTTTCGCTAAAACATTGTTGTCCTGGAGAGACAATGAGAAAATTTCATATGAGTGGATACCCGATGTATCAACACTGCAGGAGCAGCATATCAATAAAATCAAATCGACGGCTTATGATTACATAATCGTGGTGGGCAGTGAGCTTACTGTGCAGGCACAACCTTATGCAGCACAAATTCCCGATAAAAAATGGGTTTTACTTGATGATTCGATATCTGGCACTAACACACCGGTGCTGCAGGACAAACAGACGTTATGGAAGCAAACGGGAGCAAACTTCATGCAGCAGCAGTGGGATGACTGGGTAAGACAGGAACAAAACCAGGGCAAAATAATCGAGTGGGTTACTACCAATAACCGGGCGATCCCTTCGACATGGGCACCTTCTGAAGAAGCGGAATATATATCGTATTCGGATGCGGACGGATGGTATGCGCCCTTCCAGACACTGGTCAGACAGCATGGTCCGAATTGGATAGCAATCTATAGTCCTGTCGATGCTACCTTGCTGCAGCGAATGAAGAATCTACAGGTTCCGATCATGAATATGTCAACAACTGCCATTGCTTTGAATTGGGATGTTGTCTTCGCCGGACTGCTGGATCAGATGAAAAAGCAGCAATGGACACCGGGACTGCAAAATTACACGACGCAGGAGATCCAGGTAAAAAAGCCATAGCAACTTTTTCAATCGTTTCAGGAGGAATTTAGCGAATTTTGTAGAATATTTTCGTAACAACTTACAAAAATATGAATGAGATGGGCTATTGACATCGATATGAGGTGCGGAAATGGAAACAAAGCAATGGTATATGGAATATAGAATTCATAAAAACAGACCCGGTTTGTTGGGGGATGTAGCGTCTCTTATGGGGATGCTGGACATTAATATTGTCACCATTAACGGGGTGGATGACCGTACTCGCGGGATGCTTTTACAAACCAATGATGATGAAAAAATTGATTTAATGGGTAAAATGTTAAGAAAAGTGGATAATATAACTATTACGGCTCTTCGGGAGCCTAAGCTTGTCGATATATTGGCAGTTCGCCATGGACGATATATTGAAAGAGATTCGGATGATCGGAAAACGTTCCGTTTCACACGTGATGAGCTCGGGCTGCTGGTTGATTTCCTTGGAGAGATTTTCAAGCAGGAGGGCAATCAAGTCATAGGACTGCGCGGGATGCCAAGGGTTGGTAAGACAGAATCCATCATCGCCGGTAGCGTTTGCTCGAACAAGCGTTGGACTTTCGTATCATCCACATTGTTGCGCCAAACAGTCCGCAGCCAGTTATCAGATGATGAAATGAATCCAAACAATGTGTTCATTATCGACGGGATTGTGTCCACGATTCGCTCCAATGAGAAGCATCATGTGCTGCTGCAGGAAATTATGAGCATGCCATCTACTAAAGTCATCGAGCATCCGGATATTTTTATTCGCGAATCGGAGTATACTTATGATGATTTTAGCTGCATTGTGGAGCTTCGGAATTCACCGGATGAAGAAATTTCGTATGATTCCTTTATCGGGGGATTCGATGAATATTAATCCATATTCATTTTAATAAACGGAAGAAAGGGGTGAGAACATGTCCGAACTTGGCCAAATGCTTCGAAAAGCACGTTTGGAAAGTAAAATTTCTTTAGACGATTTGCAGGAAATGACCAAAATTAGAAAACGCTATTTGGAAGCGATTGAAGACGGCAACTTTAAGGTGCTGCCCGGAAACTTCTATGTAAGAGCGTTTATTAAAAGCTATGCGGAAGCTGTCGGATTGGATCCGAATGAAGTGCTGCATATGTATCAGAATGTCATCCCCGCCCCTGAACAGGAGCAGACAGAGCCTATTCGAACCAAGAGGACATCGCGCAATAACGAAAAAATCGGCAAGTGGGCTTCGAATATCATGATGATTTCCTTTGTAGTTCTCATCCTGGGAATCATCTACTATTACCTCAACATGAATTACAGCGGCGCACAGCGTGATGTAACAGCGAATGACGAGCCCAAGCGGGTTACGGATAAAGTAGAGCCCACAACCCCAAGCACGAATACGTATAACAATACTGTTCCTGTAGCTGAAAATAACCAAACGGCTGCCGTTCCTACGCCTCCGCCGGCACCTAAAGCAGAAGTAAAGCTCGTGAAGAGTCAAGGGGGAACTGATTTTTACTCTGTCTCGAACGCAAGCAAGCTTACAATAGAAATGAAAGTAACAGGGGATGCTTGCTGGTTTCAGATCGATTCATTAGGACAGAGCAGAGATACGCTCGAGCAAGGAACTTACACTAACGGCAAGTCTCAGAAATGGGAGCTGGACAACTCGGCATTCATGATTTTTGGACGCTCCAATGCTGTCGAATTGATGGTTAACGGGACCTCTGTTACCGTTGGGGATACACCGAATGCGAAGCGAATTCAATTCGATCTGCAAAAAAACCAGGGGTGACGATCGGTCACACTTCTGGCACCAACACGAGTTCATGATCTATTAGAAGGCGGGTTCTTTCCATGACAGCCAGTTGGATAGTTGTAATTATCGGTGCTGCAGTCAGCTGTTTGGGATGGTATTTATCCCCTCATGCTTGGGGTTACGGTCTATTCGGATTTGGACTTGCTCATATCGTTCTTGGGATGATGGATATGTTCCGGTTTGCTTCCGATGAGGAGCCGCAGAGTGAATAGCACTATGAAATAGGCACCTCGATCGGCTTTGGCTGGCAGGTGTCTTTTTAGTATAATGGTATTGGAATTAGTTAAATTTGAATGATGATAGGGGAAATGGAAGGATGAGTTCAGAAAGTTCGTTTGACATTGTATCTAAAATGGACATGCAAGAATTAAATAATGCGATGAATCAAGCGGAGAAAGAAATTGCTACCCGTTTTGATTTTAAAAACAGCAAAAGTAAAATTACACTCGAAAAGGATGAACTCGTTATTATTTCCGATGATGAGTTCAAGCTGCAAAACGTACTCGATATTTTATATTCCAAAATGACGAAACGAGGCATCTCTGTAAAAAACCTTGATCACGGCAAAGTGGAGCCGGCATCCTCCCAGACCGTTAGACAGAAAATTAAGCTCAAGCAGGGCATCGATCAAGATCAAGCGAAAAAAATCAATATATTGATTCGGGATTCTAAATTGAAGGTGAAGAGTCAGATTCAAGGAGATCAAATCCGGGTGACCGGGAAAAGCAAGGATGATCTCCAACAAATCATTCAACTGCTTCGCAAGGCGGATCTTCCGCTTGAGCTGCAGTTCCAAAACCTTAAATAGCAGCATTTATGAGATGAACTCTTGGGCGGCAGAGATATGCTTGCTTAAGGGTTCATTTTTGACACGTTTCCTTTGCATGGTTTATACTTGTAACTGAATGTAGACAGGCTCGAATATTGGAGGATATTACATGACGGAGAAAGTGAAGGTAGTTACGCTCGGCTGCGAGAAGAACCTGGTTGACTCTGAGATTATGTCAGGTTTAATTCATGGGCGCGGCTACGAATTGGTAAGCGATAAGGAAGATGCTACGGTTATTATAGTCAATACTTGCGGATTTATCGACGCAGCGAAAGAAGAGTCGGTCAATACGATTTTAGATATGGCTGAATTAAAACAAACGGCTAATTTAAAAGCTTTGATTGTTTCCGGATGCTTAACACAGCGCTATAAAGAAGAATTGATGAAAGAAATGCCTGAGATTGACGGAATTGTCGGCACCGGTGATTTTCACAAAATTAATGAAATTGTTGATGAGGCGTTGGCGGGTAAAAAGCCGATTCTTGTAGGCAATCCGATTTTCAATTATGATCAGGCTTTGCCGCGCCGCGTAACGACACCAAGATATACGGCCTACGTAAAAATTGCAGAAGGCTGCGATAATGCCTGTACGTTCTGCAGTATCCCGATCATGCGAGGGAAGTTCCGCAGCAGAAGTATGGAATCGATTATTGCTGAAGTGGAGCAGTTGGCGGCTCAAGGTGTACGAGAAATCAGTCTGATCGCTCAAGATTCTACGAATTACGGCACCGATTTGTATGATGGGTTTAAGCTGCCGGCTCTTTTGAATAAGGTGAGTGAAGTAGAAGGGATTGAGTGGGTTCGCCTGCACTATGCCTACCCTGGATTTTTCACGGATGAATTGATCGATACGATTGCTAGCAACCCTAAAGTGTGCAAATATGTCGACATGCCTCTGCAGCATAGTGAAGACAGCATTCTGAAGAGAATGAGAAGACCTGGAAGACAGCAGGATGCCAGAGCCTTAATTGAAAAAATTCGCGCCAGAATACCTAACGTTTCCTTGAGAACCTCTTTAATTGTAGGTTTTCCTGGCGAAACCGAGCAAGATTTCGAAAATCTCAAGCAGTTTATTCGTGAGGTTGAATTTGACCGCTTGGGCGTGTTTGCTTATTCTCAGGAGCAGGATACCCCTGCAGCCCGCCTGCCGGATCAAGTGCCGGATGATGTGAAAGAATACCGGGCAAACACCTTAATGGAAATTCAGCGTGAAATTTCCAATCTTCGCAACGGTCATCGTGTAGGGGAAACCGTAGATGTACTGATTGAGAAATATGACGGTAGAAATGATGTGTATGTTGGACGCTCGCAATATGACGCTCCCGAAATTGACGGGGAAGTGTTTGTGAAGGGAACTGAGCTCAAGATTGGCGAGGTGACCAAAGTACGGATTACCCATTCCTTTGAATTCGACCTGTCAGGGGAGGTTGTGGCATGAACCTGGCCAACAAAATCACCTTGGCGAGGATTTTCTTAGTGCCGATTATTATGTTTTTCCTGCTGGTGAACCTGAAGACACCGCATATTCGTATTGAACAATTTACAATTACGTACAACCAAATTGTAGCTGCGCTTATCTTTATTGTGGCTGCCAGCACGGATAGTCTTGACGGTTACATTGCCCGCAAGCATAAACTCGTAACCAATTTAGGCAAGCTGCTGGATCCGTTGGCTGATAAATTACTGGTGTCCGCTGTGCTCGTTTCCCTTGTGGAAATGGGCAAGGTGGATGCTTGGATTGTTATTGTCATTATTAGCCGTGAGTTTGCCATTACCGGTCTACGGCAGATCGCTTTACTGGAGGGACATGTCGTAGCAGCGAGCAAATGGGGGAAATGGAAAACGGCGACCCAAATTATCGCGATTATTGCGCTGCTTATCAATAATTTCCCGTTTGCCTTCTTAAATTTCCGGTTTGATCTGTATGCAAGCTGGGCAGCAGCAATCATTACCTTGTACTCAGGCATAGATTATTTTGTGAAAAATAAACATATCGTTACCTTCAATGAATAAAACAGTAGGGATTTTTCCTATTGTTTTTTGTTCTTAATTGTTTATGTTAACTGGAGGAGTGACTGAAGATGAAAGCGGAAATTATTGCGGTGGGAACCGAATTGCTTCTGGGGCAAATCGTGAATACGAATGCTCAGTTTATAGCCCGAGCTTGTGCTGATTTAGGTGTCAGCGTCTATTTCCAGACCGTTGTAGGAGATAACACGGCCCGATTGAAGGAAGCATTGACTTTGGCTAAGAGCCGTGCAGATTTAATCATCTGTACCGGGGGGCTGGGACCGACACAAGATGATCTGACGAAAGACGCTTTAAGCGAATTGTTAGGGCAACAATTGATTGTGCATCAGCCTTCACTGGATTACATAGAAACGTTTTTCCGCAGCCGCGGGGTGCCGATGGTCGAAAGCAATGTGAGGCAAGCGCTAATGCTTGAGCACAGCGATCCTTTAAAGAACGATAACGGTATGGCTGTAGGCGTTGCCCTAACCCAAGAGAAGACCCATTACATACTGCTTCCAGGTCCGCCTAAAGAAATGAAACCGATGTTTGAACATTATGCGGCTCCATGGATTGCTTCCAAGCTTGAAGGCGTTGCCCCTCTCTTTTCTAGAATGTTGAAGTTCGCGGGAATTGGAGAGTCGGCTTTAGAGCATGAGCTGCTTGATTTAATCAAAGCGCAGACGGATCCTACAATCGCTCCTTATGCCAAAGAAGGGGAGGTCGCTATTCGCATTACGACCCGCGCTGCCAGTCAAGCGGAGGCCGATCGGAAGCTGGAGCCGATGGAGCAAGAAATTCGCCGGAGACTCAGCCAGCATATTTACGCTTCCGATGATGTGACATTGGAATATGAGATTGTACGCAGCATGAGGGGGAGAGGGCTGACTCTTGCTGCAGCGGAAAGCTGTACCGGCGGAAGGCTTAGCGATATGTTAACGGCCATTCCAGGTAGTTCGGCTGTTTTCGAAGGCAGTATCGTATGCTACACGAATGCGTGGAAGCATAAGCTGCTCGGAGTTCCGATGTCGGTGCTGGAAGGGCCTGAAGCTCCTGGCGCGGTAAGTGATGAAACGGCTCGGCTACTGGCCGAGAATCTATTGAAGCAATCAACGGCGGACTTCGCGTTGTCGATTACGGGAGTGGCGGGTCCCGACGAGTCTGAGGGAAAACCTGTTGGCCTTGTTTATGTAGCGGTTGCCACCAAAAACGGTACAACGGTTTCCAAAAAGCTGCAACTTGCCGGGAATCGGGAATCTATTAAGCTTAGAGCCGCCAAAAGTGCTTTATATCAACTATGGCAGCTGCTTAGAAATTAACGCTTGTCATACATCCATAGATTGTTATATAATATATTTATCGGAAGCACCGTAGCAAAGCCAAACTCTTTGTTGCGGTTTTTCTTTTGACTAATGATCGAATGTATGTTCGCAAAAAAGTGCTTGGCAACGTAAACAAAACAAGTTATCATGTAATTATCCAATATGAAGAAGGAAGTGAGTGTTTTGACAGATCGGCGCGCAGCATTGGAGAATGCTCTTCGTCAAATTGAGAAACAATTTGGCAAAGGCTCCATTATGAAGTTGGGTGAATCCACCCATATGCAGGTTGAAACTATTCCCAGCGGTTCTTTAGCACTGGATATCGCTCTTGGTATCGGCGGCTTTCCGCGTGGTAGAATTATAGAGGTATACGGCCCGGAATCATCCGGTAAAACAACAGTAGCATTGCATGCGATCGCAGAAGTGCAAAGAGCAGGGGGACAAGCTGCTTTTATCGACGCTGAGCATGCCTTGGATCCTTTGTATGCTAGTAAGCTGGGCATTAATATTGATGATCTACTGCTATCCCAACCGGATACGGGAGAACAAGCTCTAGAGATTGCGGAAGCTTTGGTTCGCAGTGGTGCAGTGGATATTATCGTTATTGACTCTGTTGCGGCATTAGTTCCGAAGGCTGAGATCGAAGGTGAAATGGGCGACTCTCACGTTGGTTTGCAGGCCCGTTTGATGTCTCAGGCTCTTCGTAAGCTATCCGGTGCTATTAATAAATCGAAGACGATTGCGATATTCATTAACCAATTGCGTGAAAAGGTTGGCGTCATGTTCGGTAACCCAGAGACAACGCCAGGGGGACGTGCACTGAAGTTTTATTCCTCCGTTCGTTTGGATGTTCGTCGTGTGGAAACCATCAAACAAGGCAACGACATGGTCGGGAACCGTACACGTATCAAAGTCGTGAAGAACAAGGTCGCGCCTCCGTTTAAGCAAGCGGACATTGACATTATGTATGGTGAGGGAATTTCCAAGGAAGGCAGTATTATTGACATCGGGTCCGAGATGGATATTGTCCAAAAGAGCGGTGCATGGTACTCTTTCAATAATGATCGCCTAGGTCAAGGTCGCGAGAATGCGAAGCAGTTCCTAAAAGAAAATCCGCAAATCGCCGATTTGATCGAGAGAAAAATTCGCGAGAACAGCAATTTAACGGCTACCGCTTCCGAATTGCA
Organism: Paenibacillus rigui; assembly: GCF_002234615.1. Lineage (GTDB taxonomy): Bacteria > Bacillota > Bacilli > Paenibacillales > NBRC-103111 > Paenibacillus_S > Paenibacillus_S rigui. Next base: position 168,999 of record NZ_NMQW01000027.1, read on the forward strand.
CGATGATGAAGATGAGGACGAAGCAGACCTGCTGGCCTTCGAATAATATAATATACGGCAAAGGCACCTGTACATTATGTATATGGTGCCTTTGTTATCCTAGCCTGAGGAGTCACATATGAATCATGATGAGGAAGATAAGTTACGCAGCGGTACGATAACTAAGGTAGAACGACAAAAGAGAGTAAAGGACCGTTATAACCTCTATATTGATGATGAATTTGCCTTTTCCGTTCACGAAGATATATTAATTAGATATAAGCTGGTAAAGGGCTCTGAGGTTGAAGAGGAAGGCTTGAGAGCGATTGTTCATGCTCAGGAGAAACAACGGGCTTACTTATATGCAGTCAGGCTGTTGGGGTCCCGTTTGCGGTCAGAGCACGAACTGTGGAATCGTCTGAAGCAAAAAGGATATGATCCTGTACTCGCAACGACTACGGTTGAACGTTTAAAGCAAGAACAGTATGTAAATGACGCCGTATTTGCGGAGCAGCTAACGAAGCAGCGTGTGCGCTCACAGAAAAAAGGACGGAACTGGGTCAAGCAAGAGCTTCAATTCAAAGGAATTGATCCGATACAAATCTCAAAGGCCATTCAACAAATTGACGAGGAAACAGAGTATAGAAGTGCCTATGAATTGGTATACAAGAAATATCGTAAAGAATTTATTATCGATGCTAAACAAGCACAAAGAAAAGCAATGGGTTTTCTATTGCGAAGAGGCTATAGCTCAAGTCTTGTATCGAAAGTGGTTCGTGAGGTATTGAAAGCTTTCGGGGAAGAGCTGGAGGATGAGATGAACGAATTTGGGTTCGAGTGATCATTTCATTCATATCATATAATATTAATGAAGTTAAGTAAATGGGAGCATTTATCCCTGGCTAATTAGCATAAGGGAATCATTTCTGGGCATGACACCTTGACAAGCTTCTTCGACAAAAGATAAAATAATCATGTATAATTTTATACACAGAATCTTCCTTTCTTCATGTAAGGAGGGTTCGTAAAGTAAAATCGCCAATTTTTACTTTTTCTTATGCTTGTCAAACGGATTAAAAACCAAAACCATACTGTCCCAAGCTACCCCTTGGAGAAACAACGAGGAGGTGAACTGGATGAACAATCCGGCCATCTGGATCTTAATTATTCTCGTTGTTGGTTTACTTTGCTTAGGGATTGGTTATTTTATCCGCAAGAATCTTGCAGAAGCGAAGATTTCAAGTGCTGAGCAAGCCGCCGAGCAAATTAAGGAAAATGCTAGGAAAGAGGCGGAAGCACTAAAGAAGGAAGCGGTTCTGGAGGCTAAGGACGAGATTCACAAGCTTAGGTCCGAAGCTGAAAAAGACATTCGTGATCGTCGGAATGAAACACAACGACAAGAGAGACGTTTGTTGCAAAAAGAGGAATCGCTGGATAAAAAATTAGAATCTCTGGAGAAAAAAGAAGAGCAGGTCGCCAACAAAGAGAAAAGAATCGAAGAAACCCAATCGCAAATTGATCAGATTTATAAAAATCAAGTTGCGGAGCTGGAACGAATTTCCGCTCTTTCTATGGAAGATGCCAAGCAAATTATCTTGACCAATGTAGAGCAGGAAGTAAGACATGAAACAGCTCAATTAATTAAAGAAATCGAACAACAAGCTAAAGAAGAAGGCGACAAGAAAGCGCGTGAGATTATTACGCTGGCCATTCAAAGATGTGCTGCCGATCATGTGGCTGAAACAACCGTTTCTGTCGTTTCCTTGCCGAATGAGGAAATGAAAGGACGTATTATCGGGCGTGAAGGCAGAAACATCCGTGCACTGGAAACACTGACGGGTATCGACCTTATTATTGACGATACGCCTGAGGCGGTCATTCTTTCCGGCTTTGACCCGATCCGTAGGGAAATTGCCCGTACTTCTCTTGAAAAACTGGTGGCAGATGGACGTATCCATCCTGCACGTATTGAAGAGATGGTTGAAAAATCCCGTAAAGAAGTGGATGAACGTATCCGCGAATATGGGGAGCAAGCGACATTTGAGACAGGCGTTCACGGGTTGCATCCGGATTTGATCAAAATCTTGGGTCGTCTTAAATTCAGAACGAGCTATGGACAAAATGTGCTTAAGCACTCCATGGAAGTGGCCTACCTGACCGGATTGATGGCTGGAGAACTTGGGGAAGACGTGACATTGGCGAAACGTGCCGGTCTCCTGCATGACATCGGTAAGGCATTGGATCATGAAGTAGAGGGCTCACATGTTGAAATTGGCGTCGAGATTGCCAAAAAGTACAAAGAGCACCCTGTAGTTATTAATAGTATCGCATCTCACCATGGTGACTGTGAAGCTACATCGGTAATCGCCATGCTGGTTGGTGCAGCAGACGCATTGTCGGCAGCAAGACCAGGAGCTCGCCGTGAGACACTCGAAACGTACATTAAACGTCTAGAGAAGCTTGAGGAGATCTCAGAGTCGTTCGACGGCGTTGAGAAGTCCTATGCAATCCAGGCTGGACGTGAGGTTCGTGTCATGGTACAGCCGGAAAAGGTCGACGATACGGAAGCATTCCGCTTGGCTCGTGATATTACGAAGAAAATTGAAAGTGAACTGGACTATCCGGGTCATATCAAAGTAACCGTAATTCGCGAGACGCGTGCGGTTGAATACGCTAAGTAACCAATTGCATACACTACAACGAAAAGTGGCTGAATAAGCCACTTTTCTTTTAGCATTTCATCCATTCTCGCTATAGCAAGCAAAGGTTTATGCACATAGAAGGGAGCACCAAATGAGAATTTTATTTATCGGAGATATTGTCGGTTCCGTCGGTCGCAAGGCGGTCAAGGCTTGCCTGCCTGGGCTGAAACAGAAGCTGAATCCGACATTTATTATAGCAAATGGAGAAAATGCTGCGGCAGGAAGAGGGATTACTGCGGCGCTTACAAAGGAACTCTTTGAAATGGGGATCCATGGCATTACGATGGGGAACCATACATGGGACCAAAAAGAAATATTTGATTTTATAGATAATGAGGAGCGAATGGTCCGGCCGGCTAATTTTCCAAAAGGGACGCCAGGTCGCGGTTATACCTTCATTAAAGTCAAAGGACATGAACTGGCTATCATTAATATGCAGGGCCGAACCTTTTTGCCACCATTAGATTGTCCTTTTGAAAAGGCGGATGAAATTGTGGATGTAGTCAAAAAACGGACGAAGTTCGTTTTGTTTGACTTCCATGCGGAAGCGACCTCAGAGAAGCTTGCCATGGGCTGGCATTTGGACGGAAAGGTGTCTGTGGTGGTTGGAACACATACACATGTACAAACCCATGACGAGAGGGTTTTGCCGCAAGGAACAGCTTATGTAACCGATGTAGGAATGGTTGGCCCCCGGGATGGAATACTCGGCATGGAGAGGGTGGCTGTCATGCAGAAATTTAAAACCCAGCTCCCGGTTCGTTTTGTGGTAGATGAGGGGAAATGGCACTTCCATGCAGTATGTATCGATTTAGATCCCAATACAGGGCTGGCTCAAAAAATCCAACTCATCCGGAAGGATGAAGACCAGATTATTTTCGAATGATTCTGAATTGTTAGAAAATATGATCTTCGGGAAGAAGGAATTAACCGCAATTTCCTAGAATATGATTAGTACTGGAAGCAATCCATCATTCCCGAGGAGGTACTTTTCATGGAAGTATTAAAAGTTTCAGCAAAGTCCAATCCTAACTCCGTAGCTGGAGCGCTGGCAGGGGTATTACGCGAACGCGGTGCAGCTGAGCTGCAAGCGATCGGTGCCGGTGCACTAAACCAAGCTATTAAAGCTGTAGCGATTGCACGTGGATTCGTGGCTCCCAGCGGGGTTGATTTGATTTGCATACCAGCCTTTACAGATATTGTGATTGACGGAGAAGATCGGACGGCCATCAAGCTTATTGTGGAGCCAAGATAATACGTACGCATGACGATAGGAATGAATAAAGTTGTACTTTACAGCCTGTTTACTTTGTAGACAGGTTTTTTAATTTGTTATTTAAACGAAGCTGGGGAGGCGTGAAGTAAATGATTATCGACGGTCATTGTGATGCATTGTGGAAAATGTATGAGAAGCCAGGTCTGAATTTTTATGACCCGCTGCAAACGGAGCTGGATGTGAATGCGGCAAGACTGGCTGCTTCCGAAGTAAAAATCCAGTTTTTTGCAATTTATTTGTCCGAAGCTATTCGTCATCCTCATTTCGAGCATTATCTGGAGTACATAAATATTTTTTATCAGAAAATTGTGTCAGCAGGCCAAATGTGCCTGATCAAGAATCAGTCGGATCTCAACCGTGTTATTCAAAGTGATGTGAGAGGTGCTATGTTAACCTTGGAGGGAGCGGATGCGATTAGGGACAATCCCTTATACACGCAGACATTGTACCATCTGGGTGTCCGCATGATCGGTGTGACATGGAACTATGCGAATTGGGCGGCAGATGGCATTCTTGAGCCGCGGCAGGGGGGCTTTTCGAAAAAAGGAAAAGGATTTATTAAAGATTGCAATGAATTGGGCATGATATTAGATGTATCCCATCTATCAGTGAAATCATTTTGGGATATGGCTGATTTATCTCTAAAGCCTTTTGTCGCTACACATTCCAATGCCAAGGCCATTTGCAACCACCCTCGTAATTTGGATGACAGTCAAATACAGGTGTTAATTCAGAAAAAAGGCCGGATCGGTATGACCTTCGTTCCATGGTTTGTATCCGATAAAGGAACGGCATCGATAGACCAATTGCTTAAGCATATTGAGCATATTTGTGCATTGGGGGGTGTGCAGCATATCGTTCTCGGATCAGACTTTGATGGAATTGAACAATGGATACCTGGTCTGGAGCATGCGGGTCAATATAACAATTTAGCCGATAAGCTAAGCAAGCATTACAAAGACGAGTGGGTCCAAGGCTTTCTCTTTCGCAATTGGTTAAGCTTCCTGCAAACGAATCTGCCCAATTGTTAAACAATTGTATCTATATCGGAGATATATGCCGTGATAATTAATCTCTTTTTGATATGGATATCATCTAAAATAACTATCTTTAAAATGGTTGAAATCACTTGCTTTTTGACATGTAAAGTCATAAAATTTGGTTGACAACTGAAAGAAATTTTTTATCCAATTATGAAATTTCTTTTAAAGTATAGTTGATCTGTTGCAAAATGACAGTGACAATTCAAAGGAGTGGACAACGGTGATTAGCCAATTATCTTGGAAGATCGGAGGACAACAAGGGGAAGGTGTTGAAAGTACCGACAAAATCTTCTCGACGGCATTGAATCGTCTTGGATATTATTTGTACGGATACCGTCATTTCTCCTCTCGTATTAAGGGGGGGCACACCAATAACAAGATCAGAATCAGTACGAAACCGATTCGTGCGATTTCCGATGATTTGGATATCCTTGTTGCATTTGACCAAGAAACAATCGATTTGAACGCGCATGAGCTTCGTGAGAACGGCGTAATTGTTGCAGACGCCAAATTTAATCCTGTTGTACCTGAAGGTATCAAAGCACGTTTATTCCCAGTACCTATTACAGCGATTGCTGAAGAGTTGGGAACCTCCCTATTTAAGAACATGGCTGCTTCCGGTGCGTCATGGGCATTGTTAGGCCTGCCTCTGGAAGTGTTTAATAAAGCGGTTGAAGAAGAGTTCGGACGTAAAGGTCCTGCGGTTGTTGAGAAAAACATCGAAGCGGTTCGCAAAGCGGCTGAATTCATTTTGGAAATGAACGGCGGACCATTGCCTGAGTTCCAATTGGAGCCTGCTGACGGTAAGCAAAAGCTGTTCATCATCGGTAACGATGCAATCGGTCTTGGTGCAGTGGCAGCGGGCTGTCGTTTCATGCCTGCATATCCAATTACACCGGCTTCCGAGATCATGGAATACTTAATCAAAGCATTGCCTAAATTCGGTGGTACTGTTATTCAAACGGAAGACGAGATCGCAGCTGTAACTATGGCTATTGGTGGTAACTACGGCGGCGTACGTACGATGACGGCTTCGGCTGGTCCTGGTCTTTCCTTGATGATGGAAGCGATCGGTCTTGCAGGTATGACGGAAACTCCTGTTGTTATCGTTGATACGCAACGTGGAGGTCCATCCACAGGTCTTCCTACAAAGCAAGAGCAATCCGACTTGTATGCAATGATCTACGGAACACATGGTGAAATTCCTAAAATCGTGCTGTCCCCGTCCACAATCGAAGAATGCTTCTATGACACAATTCAAGCGTTCAACTTGGCAGAGAAATACCAAGTGCCGGTCATTTTATTGACAGACCTTCAGCTTTCCCTGGGTAAACAATCCAGTGAGTTGCTGGATTACAATAAAATCGTTATCGACCGCGGACAACTGGTTCAAGGCGAGCTGCCTCCGACGGAAGAAAACAAATTGTTCAAACGTTATGAGTTTACTCAAGACGGTGTTTCTCCACGTTCCATTCCGGGTCAAAAATATGGTATTCACCATGTTACCGGCGTAGAGCATGACCAAGAAGGTCGTCCATCCGAGAGCACGGATAACCGTAAAAAAATGATGGATAAGCGGATGGAAAAACTGAAGCACGTGAAAGTGGAAAATCCAATCCTGATCGATGCGCCTCATGCTGAGCCGGAAATTCTGATCATCGGTATGGGATCTACTGGCGGTACGATTGATGAAGCAAGAGCGCGCCTGGAGAAGCAAGGTATTACGACTAACCATGCTACAGTTCGCTTACTGCACCCGTTCCCGGCTGAAGAGCTGAGACCTTATATCGACAAAGCAAAAACAGTGGTTGTTGTTGAGAATAACGCTACGGCTCAATTGGCTTCGTTGATCAAATTGAACGTAGGCTATGCAGACAAAATCAAAAGCTTGTTGAAATATAACGGTAACCCATTCTTGCCGGCAGAAATCACTACATTTTGTCAGGAGTTGAAACTAGTATGGCAACGTTAAAAGACTTTCGTAACAATATTAAACCTAACTGGTGTCCCGGATGCGGTGACTTCTCCATTCAAGCAGCTATTCAAAGAGCTGCAGCCAATGTAGGACTTGAGCCTGAGCAATTGGGCGTCGTTTCCGGTATCGGTTGTTCCGGTCGTATTTCCGGTTATATTAACGCTTATGGCTTCCACGGCGTGCATGGCCGTTCCCTGCCTATCGCTCAAGGTTTGAAAATGGCTAACCGTGAGCTGACGGTGCTTGCAGCCGGTGGTGATGGTGACGGTTTTGCAATCGGTATGGGCCATACAGTTCACGCCATTCGTCGTAACATCGATATTACTTATATCGTTATGGATAACCAAATTTACGGGTTGACGAAAGGTCAAACGTCCCCTCGTAGTGCGGAAGGCTTCAAAACGAAAAGTACGCCATCCGGATCCATTGAATCTGCATTGTCGCCGCTTGAAGTAGCTTTGGCTGCAGGTGCCACATTCGTTGCACAGTCGTTCTCGAGCAATCTGAAGCAATTGACTTCGTTGATCGAGCAAGGCATGCAGCATAAAGGCTTCTCCTTCATCAACGTGTTCAGTCCGTGTGTAACTTTTAACAAGGTTAACACTTATGACTGGTTTAAAGAGAATATCGTAGACCTGGAAGAAATTCCGGATTACGATCCTACGAACCGTGTTATGGCTATGACCAAAATCATGGAAACAAATAGCATGTTGACGGGCTTGATCTATCAAGATAAATCCAAAACCAGCTATGAGACGCATGTTCCTGGTTTCAGAGAAGAGGCTTTGGCTAAACAAGATCTTAAAATCTCTGAGCAAGATTTCGAGAAATTGGTTGCAGAATTTAAATAATTTCATAAATCGTTCAAAGCATACGGCTCAGCCGTGTGCTTTTTTTCTTGACTTTACGTTATAATCAGGTCAAATCTAGAAACACTAGATGAAGTCTTAAAAATACATATTCTAGGAATGGAGAGTCGTCCATGAAACAAGTACCTATTGGCGTTTCCGCAAGACATATCCATTTATCTGTTGAACATATCGAGCAGCTATTTGGGAAAGGCTACGAGCTTCAAGTGATGAAGGAGCTGTCTCAGCCCGGGCAATTTGCCGCAGCAGAAACGGTTGCTGTCATCGGACCGAAAGGGAAATTTGATAAGGTGAGAATTCTTGGGCCTGCAAGGGGCAAGACACAGCTTGAAGTTTCACGCACGGATGCGTTTACCCTTGGCTTGAATCCGCCGGTGCGGGAATCAGGTCATATTGAGGGCACGCCAGGCTGCACGCTGGAGGGACCGGCAGGCAAAATTGAGTTAACACAAGGTGTCATTGTTGCGGCAAGACATATCCATTTTCACACAGAGGATGCTGCAAAATGGGGAATTGCTGATAAGCAGATGTTAACGGTCAAGGTGGAGGGTGAACGTTCGCTTGTATTTGAACAGGTTGTTGCCCGTGTATCAGACCAGTACGCTCTTGATATGCATATTGATACCGATGAAGCGAATGCTGCCGGAGTCAAAACAGGTGATACAGCTATTATTTTAGCTTAGCGGAGTCATACGTTCTCTTTGAAATTCATGCTGCAATAATGATATAATAGCAGGTATGATCTTTTTATATGATGATTGCAGCCTATTTTCAGGAGGAACACGTGAATGACAACGAAGAATAAATCTGATAAAGATTTTTCTATATATTTTCAACCTCCTTCCCTAACAGATGCGAAGAAGCGGGGCAAGGAAGATATTAAGGTACACTATAATTTTGAAATCCCTGAAGATATGCAGCAGTTTGGCAAGGATAAATATTATTTGATCCAAACATATGGATGCCAGATGAACGAGCATGATACAGAAACCATTATGGGCTTGCTCGAACAGATGGGATATCAGGCTACGGACGATCGCCGTCAGGCTGATGTCATCCTGCTGAATACTTGTGCGGTGCGTGAAAACGCCGAGGATAAAGTTTTTGGTGAGTTAGGTCATTTGAAGCACTTGAAGGCAGAAAAGCCATCTCTTGTTCTTGGTGTGTGCGGATGTATGTCCCAGGAAGAAGCAGTCGTGAATCGTATACTTCAGAAGCATGCTTTCGTGGATCTGATCTTCGGAACCCATAATATTCATCGGCTGCCTAACCTGTTGAAGGAAGCATTTTACAGTAAAGAAATGGTCATTGAGGTTTGGTCCAAAGAAGGCGATATCGTCGAAAACCTGCCTAAAAAACGGGAAGGCATTAAAGCCTGGGTTAATATTATGTATGGATGCGATAAGTTTTGTACTTACTGTATTGTGCCTTACACCCGCGGTAAAGAACGGAGCCGTCGGCCCGAGGATGTCCTGGCGGAAGTAAGGGACCTTGCGAGACAAGGCTTTCAAGAAATCATGCTGCTTGGCCAAAACGTAAATGCCTATGGCAAGGATTTTGATGACATCGAATATACGTTCGGGGATCTTATGAACGATATTTCGAAAATAGATATCCCGCGTGTTCGTTTTACAACATCGCACCCGCGTGACTTTGATGATCACTTGATTGAAGTTCTTGCGAAGAAAGGCAATCTCGTAGAACAAATTCATCTGCCGGTACAATCGGGCAGTAATGAAATTTTGAAGCGGATGAGCCGTAAATATACCCGCGAGCATTATTTGGAGCTGGTAGCCAAAATTAAAAACGCGATTCCGGATGTTGGCATGACGACAGATATCATCGTAGGCTTTCCTGGTGAGACGGAGGAGCAGTTCGAGGATACGCTGTCCCTTGTAAAAGAAGTGAAATTCGACAGTGCCTATACTTTCATTTACTCGCCTAGGGAAGGGACGCCTGCAGCAGACATGGACGATGATGTGCCGATGGAAGTGAAAAAGTCCCGCCTGTACCGCTTAAATGCTGTATTGGCAGAGTTCAGTAAAGAAAGCAACGAAAGCTTTAAAGGAAAAGTTGTGGATGTCTTGGTCGAAGGGGAAAGCAAAAACAACTCGGACGTACTTGCAGGACGAACACGCACGAATAAATTGGTGCATTTGGTGGGTCCCAAGGAGCTTATCGGTAAAATCGTGCCTGTCCGTATTACAGACGCACAGACCTGGTATATCAAAGGGGAATGGGTTCCAGCGTCAGCTGTATAACCATGAGTAAGTGAGTACAATCATTAAGAATATTTGTTGAGGGGCGTGTCTGGCCATGTCGGAACATCACAATCATGACCATAATCATAGACAATGCAGTGATATGGAGCGTTATACGAACACAGAAATGATCGTTCGTGAGGATATTTTAGCGAAAGCCAAGGAATTGGCGGAGCTGATATCCACCTCGAACGAGGTTCAATTTTTTCAAAAAGCGGAGGCTCAAATTTCGTCCAACGATCAAATTCAAACACTAATAAGTGCAATTAAGAAAAAGCAAAAAGAAATTGTAGCTTTTGAATCGTTTGAAAATAATAAAATGGTTGAAAAGATCGAAAAGGAAATTGAAGATTTGCAGGATCAACTGGATAACATTCCAATTGTTAGTGAATTTAAACAGTCCCAAGAAGATATTAATTATTTGCTGCAGCTTGTGATGTCGGTAATCCGAGATACGGTTTCCGATAAAGTTGCTGTGGTTGCAGGCAATGAGTAGATTAGATTGAATCATAGGACCACCTTGCTCTTCAATGGAGCAAGGTGGTTTTTTAATATCGAATGGTGACTCTGGTACCGATTGGTACGATTCGCGAAAGTGACAATACATCTTCGTTATACATACGCACACAGCCATGAGATGCCAGAGTGCCGATGGAAGCGGGGTTGTTTGTACCATGGATCCCGTAGTGCGGACGAGATAGACCCATCCAGAAAGCGCCAAACGGACCGCCTGGATTCGGCACCTTGTTAATGATTGTATATTCGCCTACCGGGGTCTGGGTTAGCTCTTTGCCAATACCAATAGGAAATCCACGGACCACCATATTGTTTTGAAGCAAATACAGCGTCCTGGAGGATAGATCGATTATGATTCGATACATGATGTCACTTCCTAAATGTTATAGATATCTTATGGGAATCTCGTAGTACGTTTTATTGATTTTCTTTTTGCGCATTTTGACTTGAAGAATCCCGTCTTTAAAAGAGGAACGGCTGGTATGGGGAATCACATGACAGGGGAGAGGTACGATTTTTTTAGTGCCATTTTCCATCCCGTCAAACCGTACTTGGTCCACCCTTACCTTCACGGTCGGGCTGCATTTTTGATCCGACATTTTAACTTTTACAATGACATAGTTATGGGTATCGAAAACCTCTGCCGACCCAGCTGACCGTTTATTTGAACTGCCCAGAACCGGCATGCTTTTGGTGAGTACTTGTTGCACGTAGTCTTCAACCCAAGATGTATCATTTAACATATCCATTTGCTGAGCAGACGGTAATGCAGGCAGCTTGCTGCCAAGTAATTTTTCCATTTGGTCCCATTTGAAGGGGTTGATGCCGCCGCCTCGGCTCATAAGCGTAAGCCTCCCGTTGTCATAATGTGTATTTATTATATGAGAAGGGTGGATTGGGTGATACACTTTGATGAAATTGCCTGCTTGACTGATGAGCGGAGTTCCTTTTTGGGGTTACCTCTAGGCGGATATCTACATACAATACAAAAAGACGCGGTTTCGAAGTCACGCCAAAGGAGTTTGCTTATGCCGTCCATCGTGGGCAACATCAAAATTTTAAACGTAGGACCGAGCTCCATCGTTCAAATTGGAGATGCCGTGCAGCTATCGCCGGAAAGCACCTCCAAGACCTATGCGGGAGCGGGGTCATTTAATACGGGGGATTTTGCACATACCAACAATGCCATTAGTAATACAAGCACAAATGATCCTGATGTGAACGATTCGAATCCAACGACTGTCGGAAATAAAGGGGTGGTCTAATTGAATTTGGTTGTCAATCAGCATATCGTGATTCATCAGCTGCGTGTCGATACCGTATCCAATTCATCCATTTTACAAATTGGGAGTGCCGGAGTGATGAAACCACTTTCTAACTTATACAACACAGGAAAATTTACAGGACCTGCTCCGGAATTAGGAGGGGGATCAACGCTGTCTCTTGTGCCGCTGCCTAATCCCACTTGATTTGTAACTGGGCAAACACCTACCTTCAAGCACTTGCATACCCTAAAGGCATAAGGGGGGATGAGACGTGTATACATGGCAGCAATGGTGTCAATATGTTCAAAGCATGCACGCTTATGTTCAAGCCAAAGACGGAAAAATTCAACAATTGGAAAAAGCCATTGAGGATTTAAAAGCGGAAATTGGAAATCTCAAGGACCAGAAACGAATTCATATTGATAAAATCGAATATAAGTTTGATCAGCTCAAAGTGGAAACCTTAGAAGGAACACTAAATATCGGAATCAACCCGAGTGCGGTGGAGGACATGGCGGTTAACTCAAAGGGGGATTCTTCAACGACGAACACGAATGTAGAGGCGCAGGCAATGGATCAAAAAGCCCAGCCTCAAAGCCCTTTGGACGCTTCTGTTCAAGGACTTCGAGGAGAGATTACGAAGGAGCTTCTGCTGTTTTTGAATCAACAGGTACCTAGACAGCTGGCGGTTTTACAGGCAGAGCACGGACATACATTGGATAGCTGGCACCAGAGGCTGATCGTGGAAGATTTAGGCCGGCAGATCGACCAGCGAATTACTTATTATTTGCGTCAAATGGAACCAGGTGCAACGGAGGATCAATTATCCTCTATCAAAGACTCGGTTATTTTTAGAACCAAGAATGATATTCAGGCGGCGTTGAATGAATACTTTAATAAACTGCCTCAAAAGGATGTGGAATTGACGTGAACTTTCAAGTGACTAACAAGGCCTTATGTGTTGGAGAAATTCGTGTTTTGGGAGTATCAAGCTCTTCAGTTTTTCTTATTGGAGATACGGAACAAATTATTTGCTCGTCTATATTTGATACGCCTCCTGAATCTGTGATAGTGGGGCCGCTTGCGCCACTTCCTTCCGAAGAAAAGAAGGATGAAAACCCATGACTCGTTGGTCCGTGGTAAGGGATCTGAAAATAAATAGCGTTGCACAGTCGTCTATTGTTCAAATAGGAGATAATGAATCCATAGTACCTATGACCAGGGCGTTAGCTATCCAACGTGCATTCCCTTATTTCTGGGACGATGAGGGGAATTTTGATTACCCTATTTTTTCACGGGACATTCCATTCATGGGTGCCCAGGAGAACCTGCATATGTCTATTGATAACAGGGATAGCGCCATCCAAGTGGGCTGTATCAAGGTTGTCGCTATTGCTGTCTCCTCTGTTTTGCAAGTCGGTTCGAATGAAAAAATAGTTGCTGATTCCCGAATTAAGTATTTTCGTCAGTTTGTGACAAATGCTCCTTCTCCGAGTAAGCAATGAGAACGATATTTTGATTAACTTGGGAGCGTAGTTTCTCTTCCAATAGTTTGATTTCGGTTAGAATATCAGGAGCCAAGTGTGCAACCGTAAACTGTGTGACCATCGGTAAACCCTCCACATTCAATATGATTTCTCTTGTTATATCATGTCCATCTTTGCCAAATGTTAATTCCCATACGCGATCTGAATGAAAAAGTAAATTAATGGATTTGCCTTTTGTTTATCCACATGGTATATTTGTCTTCTGTCTTGGGGACAAGTTATTTTAGTAAGATTAAGGCTCAAGACAAGGGTAGAGAAGTGGATTTGAAGGTAAAAAATAAATACTTGCATTCCGATAGGTTAATGTGGTATATTGTTATTCCGGCCATTTGGTCTGGTCATTGCCCTTTGAAAACTG
>NZ_NMQW01000028.1 GCF_002234615.1 Paenibacillus rigui
TCCGGAACCAGCACACCGGTGCTGAATCTGACCTTCAAGGTGAAGGCCGGCGTTCAGAACACGGCCGGAACGATTGCGACCACTCAGGCGAAGCTTGGCGTAGCTCCAGAAGGAACGGTCATTCAGGCGGAGCTTAGCAGTAAGAGCATTGCTGTAGGCAAGATTGAAGTGGTTGTCGACAAGACCGCGTTGACAACGGCCATCACGAATGCACAAGGTCTGTACGACGCAGCCGTTGTGGGCACACTGCCGGGACAATACCCGCAGGCAGCCAAAGATGCCCTTGGTGTTGCGATCAACGCAGCCAAAGCGGTAAAAGACAGCTCAAGCGCGACGCAGTCTCAGGTCGACAGTGCGACAGCAGCACTGGCCAGCGCAGTTGATACCTTTAAGGCAGCCGTGATTAAAGAAGTGTCGGCGGACCTTAACAAGGATGGAAGCATCGATGTCGGTGACCTTGCGATGGCTGCTTACTATTACGGCAAGGATTCCAATGGTACAGACTGGGCAACAGCCAAGATTGCCGATATGAATAACGATAATAAAATTGATATTACAGATCTGGCATATGTTGCATCCAAGATACTTCAATAAGTAATCTAACGCTCATTGTGGGAGTACTCACCATGCATGTTGCGTGAAAACTGAATTGTAGGCGCCCTATCCCGAGAGTTAAAGATCATCATTGGGATAGGGCGTACTGGAATAAGGGGTATATCTGCTCAGTTTAAAAAAGGAGTTCAAAAAAATGAGCAAATTTAAAAAAATGGTCTCTCTAGCTATGGCTCTAGCCATATGGATAAGCTTGTTTGCGGGTATGGCACCGACAGTGCAAGCTGCTGCAGACCCATACCTCAAACTATGGTATAAGTTTGATGAGGCAAGCGGAACTACGGTGGTGGATTCGTCGGGCAACGGTTTCAACGGTACATTTGTCAACGCAACGACCTGGGATACCGGCGTGGATGGTAAAAGCTATGTAATGACGGGAGGTACATCCAGCTCAACTACAGCTCCTTATGTTAAAATCCCTAACGGTGTTTTAAACGGACTGAACAATATAACCATTGCAGCATGGGTCAAATGGAGCGGGGGCAGTTCGAACCAATGGCTCTATGCCCTTGGAGTGGATTCATCCCAATATGAGTTTTTATCGCCAAAATTATGGAACGGGAAGCTGCACGCAGCAATTAAAAATGGAGGCGCTGAACAGAGCGTTGATGATACGGACGCTTTACAAACGGGAGTATGGAAACACTTAGCTGTCACCATCGATTCGACGACAAAGACAAGTGTTCTATATGTTGATGGAGCTGCAGTAGCAACGAATACCAACATAACAATCAAACCCTCAGATTTGTATGATGCAAGTAAGGATTATACAGGATATATAGGAAAATCCTTTTATGCCGATCCGTACTTCGGAGGTCAGGTGGACGACTTCAGGATATACTCAACAGCTTTGACTTCGGTTAAGGTATCTGAATTGTATAATAGTTCAATTGATGCTGCTCAAATTGTAGCTGCGGCAAAAGCCAATTTGAGCATTGGTAAAACCATAGTGACGGGCGATATTAAATTACCAAGCAGCTACAATGGAACCGCTATTACCTGGCAATCTAGCAATACAGCATACCTTGGAAATGACGGAAAGGTAACAAGGCCTGCCCAAGGTCAGCCTGTTGCAGTAGTACCTTTGACAGCAACCATCGCCAAAGGTAACGTATCAGCAAACAGAACATTTACAATCAGTATTCTACCGGATGGCTATACGATGAATTTTACTAGCTATAACCCGATTTTTAAAACGGATCATAACGGAAATCGAATATTTACCGCAGATCCGGCTGCGTTGGTAGATGGTGATACTGTCTACGTTTATGCCGGCCATGATCAAGCTTCTCTTGGCGGATGGTTTAGCATCAATGAATGGGTATGCTTCTCCACAAAGGATATGGTGAATTGGAAATATGAAGGCGTAGTGATGAAAAGTACCGATTTCAGTTGGGCAACCAGTGGTACAGCATGGGCATCTCAGGTAATCAAGAGAAATGGCAAATATTATTTGTATTCGACCTCAGGAAGACCCAACAACCAGGGCTACACAGTCGGAGTTGCGGTATCTAACAGCCCCACCGGTCCGTTTGTAGATGCGAAAGGCGCGCCATTATTTGATAATGCGATTACTACAGGGGGGACACTGTCCAGCTTTGAAGATATTGACCCTACAGTATATATCGATGATGATGGGCAAGCCTATTTATACTGGGGCAATGGTAAATTGCATTATGCGCTTCTCAATGAGGATATGATTTCCATCAAGGATCTAAATGGCGACGGTCAAATTACTGAAGGTGCGGATATTTTTACAAATGTCCCCATTAACGGTCTTACTGGCGGGATATACGATGAGGGACCATGGCTTTATAAGCATAACAATAAATTCTACTTGATCTTTCCACAGGCTTTGCCGCAAAAAATTGCTTATGCAATGTCCGACAGTCCTACTGGACCCTGGCAGTATAAAGGAGTCATTCTAGGTGCGAATTCTGAACCCAATGGCGGGACAGGAACCATCAATTCCGATACATCTCATCCGGCTGTCATCGAATTTAACGGTCAATCCTATTTATTCTATCATAATTCTGCGTTACCGACCGGTGGACAGACCAGACGTTCTGTAAGTGTAGAAAGATTATATTATAACGCCGATGGGACAATTAAACCATCCTATATTACTTCAACAGGACTTACCGGTGTGGCATCGTTCATTCAATCCAGTCGTTATCAAGATAAATTTGTGAGATTTGCAGATTATGATACCAGATTGGATAGCAAGCAGGAGGATCTAATGCCCTTCAAGTGGGAGATACTACCTGGCTTGGCTGATGAAGCAACATTGGATATGGTATCCATACAAGTGGTAAACAAGCCTGGATTTTATTTGACTGTTTATGGAAATAAGGTCACTTTGGCAAAAAATGACGATTCCGCAGGTTTTAAAAATAATGCGACTTTTAAAAAAGTGCCGGGATTGGCAGATTCAAACGGGGTATCTTTCCAGTCCTTTTCCGATCCAACCCTGCATATCCGGCAGTCTGATCCGGATAGTTCCCAATTAAGGGTGCATCCTTATTCATCAAGCAGCAGCGAGACAGATAAACAGGATGCAACGTTCAACATTTTAAATACAGATGAGCCCAAAGTACCTACAGCCGTACTATCAGCAGACAACAGTGTGAAGCCTAGAAGCAGCTTTGCCGTCACCGTTAGCCTGAACAGCGTGACAAAAAGTGTTTATGCCCAGGACATCACTTTGACCTACGATGCCAACGTATTTGACTATGCGAGTGCGGCAGGTGCAAACAACAGCACCCAGATCGTGACGGAGGACAAAGCGACTGCGGGCAAGGTTAGACTCATTGCCGTCAATATCGGAGGGATAACTGGAGCCAGCACGCCGGTGATGAATCTAACCTTCAAGGTCAAGTCCGGTGTTCAGAATACGACCGGAACGATTGCAGCCTCCCAGGCCAAGCTGGGTGTGGCCCCTGAAGGAAGCGTGCTTCAAGCGGCGCTTGGCAGTAAGAGCATTGCTGTAGGCAGTATTGAAGTGGTTGTAGATAAGACAGCTTTAATAGCAGCCATTACAAATGCACAGAGCTTATATGACGCTGCAGTCGTTGGGACACTGCCAGGTCAATACCCGCAGGCAGCCAAAGATGCATTCGGAGTTGCTATCAACGCAGCCAAAGCTGTAAAAGACAACCAAAGTGCGACCCAGTCCCAGGTTGATAGCGCCGTAACCGCACTGAACAGTGCAATAGATACCTTCAAGGCGGATGTTATTAAGGAAGTGTCTGCAGATCTGAACAAGGATGGAGTCGTCGATGTCGGTGACCTTGCAATGGCAGCTTACTATTACGGCAAGGATTCCACAAGTGCAGACTGGGCAACAGCCAAGGCGGCGGATATGAACAGCGATCATAAGATCGATATTATGGATCTAGCGTATGTTGCATCCAAGATTATTGAAGTCGTTGTAGGTGTAGACAGGACAGTTTTGATAACAGCCATTACAAATGCAGAGAGCCTGTATGGCGCAGCCGTCGTTGGGACACTGCCGGGTCAATACCCGCAGGCAGCCAAAAACGCATTCGGGGTTGCCATCAACATAGCTAAAGCTGTAAAAGACAATCAGGGCGCGACCCAGTCCCAGATCGATAGTGCCGTAACCGCACTGGACGGCGCGATTGATACCTTCAAGGCGGCCGTTATTAAGGAAGTGTCAGCAGATCTCAACAAGGACGGAAGTATCGATGTCGGAGACCTTGCAATCGTTGCCTACTATTACGGTAAGGGATCCGCAAGCACAGAGTGGGCTGCTGCTAAGGCGGCTGATATGAACAGTGACAATAAGATCGATATTATGGATCTTGCGTTTGTGGCATCCAAAATTCTCGGGTAAGAAAAAAAGGAGAAATGTCAATGAAACTGCTAAAAGGCAGTAAAAAGTCGAAGAGGAAAACGGTTTCTAAAATCGTATCGTTAAGTTTATTGGCTAATCTGATGTCAGGCTTATATGGCTTCACGATTCCGGCCTCTGCAGCAGCATTGGATGCTTCTAAGCAATTGGAGCTAAAGTTTGAAAAAAATATTGCCGATGCCTCGAGTAATGGGATCCAAGGGACATTAAATGGCACCGCAAATTATGTTGAGGGTAAAGTCGGGAAAGCGTTACAGCTCAACGGCACGAATAATTATATTGATTTGGGAACGTCATCGGCATTACAGCCGCAAAATCTCACGGTTTCCTTTTGGGTGAAACCAGATTCCAAGTTAACAGGCGAACATATGATCATGTGGAACAAGCCAAGTGGTAATTGGTCGGGAGAAGGATGGTATTTAAGCATCCTGAGTGATACCGTTCCCTTGAAGCTCTCCACGGGCACAAGCGTACAGGAATCGTATGTGACTGGGGACCGAAATACATTTTTTCCGGTTGGTGAGTGGACGCATATTGCGGTCACCTACGACAGTGCTACAAAAAATGTGGCCATTTACCGCAACGGTATTGCTCAAAAGGTTTCTTATAACAAGCAGGGCGGCAGCATTGTTGCGAACAATACAGACCATAAGTATTTAGGCTTTAACTCCCCCCTTTATGGCGGAGGTTACTCCAAACTGAACGTGGATGAATTCAAAATTTACAGCGTGGCAGCGACAGACGAAGCCGTCCGAAGCGTTTATAAAGCAGAAGGCGGCGTAATAGACGAAACGATCATTGCGCAGCAGGACAAAGATGCCATCGTTTTGCCGGAGACAACGAGAGGCAATCTTACGTTTCCGATAAAAGGAATAAACGGAAGTACAATTTCATGGAGCACCTCAAATCCTAACGTTGTTTCCAATACAGGGATAATCACAGATCCCGGGGTAGATACTCCTGTTGCCATCCGGGCCACCATCACGTACGGTTCAGTTACGTTAACGAAGGATTTTTCTGTCGTCGTGAAAACAAGCAAATATGTAGGCGATGCTGCCAAGGTCAAAAACTTTGACATGGAGCAGGTCGATGTGACAGACCCTTTTTATGTGAATGCGTTCAATAAAGATGTTGAATATTTATTAAAGCTTGATCCGGATCGACTGTTGTCAGGCTTCAGAACCGTAGCAGGCTTGCCTAAGAAAGCAGAGCTGTACAACGGCTGGGAAGGCAGCTGGAGCTATCTTAGAGGGCATACGCTGGGTCATTATATGACAGCGTTATCCCAGGCATACAAGCAAACGAAAAATAATCCGACACTGAATGCGCAAGTAAAGAGCAAAATCGATTACATTATTAGTGAGTTGAAGGCATGTCAAAATGCGAGCAGCAAAGGGTATGTTTTTGCAACACCGGAAACGCATTTTGATGTGATTGAAGGGAAGATCGAAGGGCAAAGCTGGGTCCCCTGGTATACCATGCACAAAATTATTACCGGACTCGTCGATGTGTATAAATACGAAGGCAACGGAGACGCCTTGCAGATTGCAAGCAAGCTGGGAGATTGGACCTATAACCGAACGCAAACATGGGATGACTCAACGCATACAAGAGTATTGAATGTAGAATATGGCGGTATCAACGACGCATTGTACGAACTGTATAAATACACCAATAACCAGAACCATTTAACGGCTGCCCATATGTTTGACGAAGATTCCTTATTTACCCCCATCGTGAATGGTCAAGACATCTTGGCGAATAAGCATGCCAATACCCAAATTCCTAAGTTTATTGGCGCATTGAATCGGTACCGCACCTTAGGCGCAGCAGAGTCGTTCTACTTAAAAGCAGCGGAAAATTTTTGGGAGATGGTAGTTAACGACCATACCTACGTAACCGGTGGTAATAGTGAAAACGAGCACTTTAGAGAGCCGGGGCAGCTGGATAATTACAGAAATAACATCAATGACGAAACTTGTAATTCATACAACATGCTGAAGCTCACCAGAGAGTTGTTCAGGCTTACGGGAGACATCAAGTATGCAAATTATTATGAGAAGACATTGCAAAACGAGATTATGTCCTCCATTAATCCGGAGAACGGGATGAGTGCCTACTTTAAACCGATGGGTACAGGATATTTCAAAGTATTTTCTACAGAGTTCGATAGTTTCTGGTGTGATACTGGAAGCGGTATGGAGAATTTCACGAAGCTGGACGACAGTGTTTATTTTCACACTGACCAAGAGCTTTATGTCAACATGTACTTGAGCTCAACATTGAACTGGGCCGAAAAGGGCCTTCAATTAACTCAGCAAACGGATATTCCTCAAACTGATAAGGCATCATTTACAATTAATGCGGCACCTTCCGAGGCGGTTACGATCAAATTCAGATCGCCTGAGTGGATCGCACAAGGTCAAAAAGCAGTCGTGACGATAAACGGAGCCCCCTTGAATGTGGAGGCAGCCAACGGCTATTTAGATATCAACCGCGTATGGAAGAAGGGGGATGTCGTTGAAATCAAGCTCCCTTTAGAAGTACAAATATCTGCGCTTAAGGATAACCCTGAGGCGGCAGCCTTTACTTATGGCCCGCTAGTGTTGAGCGCCGGACTTGGAACCGAGCAAATGATCGCGATTCCGCATCTGGCTTCACAGAAAGCCAATTTGCCCGCGGGTGTTACTTTTAAGGACTACATTCTAATAAAAGATGGCACGGTTCTTGATTGGATGAACAATGTCAAAAACAATCTGGTGAAGACGGAGGGTAAGCTGGAATTCACTTTGCGGAATACGGATGAAGACAATCATTTGAAATTTACGCCTTATTATTCACTGTATAAGGAAAGATACGGGATTTACTACTATTTATCCGCTTTGGATTCCCCGACCTTCCAGAAAAATATACTGAGTAGAAAGACTGCAGCGAAAAAGGCTATCGCCAAGATCGATGAAGTACAGATCACGAATGACCAGCACGAATTGGCACATAACCTGCAAGGAAATACAGGAGGAGGCTCTTATGGCGGGGAACAGTATCGTCAAGCTTGGGCAGGGTCTACGGGTGCGGCCTGGCTTAGTTATGACATGGCCGTCGATCCTTCCGTAACGAATTATATCGCCACTCGGTACTATAGCGGGGATAAAGGAAGAACCTTTAACATATATGTGGACGGTACGCTCATCAAAGAAGAAACGATTGCAGCCAAAACCCCCGATCAATTTTATGATGTAAGATATCAAATTCCGGCAAATTTGATCGCGGGCAAATCGAAAGTCACCGTAAAGTTTGCCAATCGAGGTTCAAGCTACGTTGGCAGATTATTCGGTACGGTGTCCATTTTGAAAGATTATAACAACAGCACGAATCTTCAGGGCGTTACGGTGGGGGGAACGTCGGCCGTCTTAACGGATAATCGTTATTCCGTGTCTGTTCCTCCGAATTCAACAGACGCTTTAGTTAAATTCACTCCTGAAAATGCAAATGCTTTGGTCTATGTAGATAATGTCTTAATTGATGATATCGTAGAAAGGAAAGTAGCTTTGCCATCGGACACGACGACTTTGAACGTAAGAGTGGTAGCCGAGGATGGAGTAAGCGAAAAATCTTATTCCGTAAGCTTGAATAAACAAGCGCAAGAAGCCACCGCAGCGATTTCTGCAGACAGCAGCGTGAAGCCGGGCAGCAGCTTTAATGTGGGCGTGAGTCTGAACAGCGTAACACAAAGTGTGTATGCCCAGGACCTCACCTTGACCTATGATGCCAACGTATTTGACTATGTGAGTGCGGCAGGGGCAAACAACAATATCCAAATCGTATCCGAGGACAAAACGACTGCCGGAAAAGTGCGACTCATCGCCGCTAATATTGGAGGGGTAACCGGAGCCAGCACGCCGGTGCTGAATCTGACCTTCAAGGTGAAGGCCGGCGTTGAGAACACGACCGGAAACGTCTCAACTACTCAGGTGAAGCTCGGGGTTGCACCTGAGGGAACGGTGCTCCAGGCGGCACTTGGCAGCAAGAGCATTGCCGTAGGCAAGGGGGATGACGTTGTCGACAAGACCGCATTGACATCAGCCATTACGAATGCACAGAGCCATTATGATGCAGCCATCGTGGGCACATTGCCGGGACAATACCCGCAGGCAGCCAAAGATGCTCTCGGAGTAGCGATTAACGCAGCGAAAGCGGTAAAAGACAATCCAAATGCGACACAGTCCCAGGTCGATAGTGCCGCAGCTGCACTAGGTAGTGCAGTCGATACCTTCAAGGCGGCCGTGATCAAGGAAGTCTCCGCCGACCTGAACAAGGATGGAGTCATTGACGTTGGTGACCTTGCGATGGCTGCTTACTATTACGGTAAGGATTCAGCAAGCGTAGACTGGGCAACCGCTAAATTGGCTGATATGAACAGCGATCATAAGATCGATATTACAGACCTTGCGTACGTGGCATCCAAGATCCTCGAGTAAGTGATTCTCTTGTTAGCTGCAACAGGGGGAGACAGGAGTCTCCCTCCGTTCCTTAAAGGATTTAATTCCAAATATGGAGGTTAAATAATCGTGAGAAAAGCATGGTCGATTGTCACTCTGTTCCTTATGGTCAGCGTATATTTCTTAATGCCCTCTTCGCCTGCGAATGCATTGGATAACGGTTTGGCTGAAACTCCGCCAATGGGATGGAACAGCTGGAACCGGTTTGGTTGCAATGTAAGTGAAACGTTGATTAAACAAATGGCGGATGCCATGGTATCCAGCGGTATGAAGGATGCCGGTTATCAATATGTGAACCTTGACGACTGCTGGCAAACCTCGCGGGACGCTTCTGGCAAAATTGTGGCCGATCCTGCGCGGTTCCCGAGCGGAATGAAAGCCCTGGCAGATTATGTGCACTCCAAAGGTCTAAAGCTTGGACTTTATACCGATGTCGGGTTTAAGACTTGTGCGGGCCGTCCGGGCAGTCGGGGATATTACGAGCTGGATGCACAAACGTATGCCGATTGGGGCATCGATTACGTTAAAGTGGATTGGTGCTATGTCGATCCCAATGGAAGTATATTAAATACAGGTCCGAAGCCTGATGCGGCTACTTGGTATGGGGAATTCCGGGATGCGCTTGCGAAAAGCGGGAGAAACATTGTTTTTAGTATTTGCAACTGGGGTGAACAATCGCCATGGGAATGGGGACCGAGAACCGGGAATTTGTGGAGAACCGGCGGCGATATTACGGATAAATGGGACACTGGAACCAACTGGTTTAAGGGAATTATTAATGCGATTGATGAAAATAACAAATATGCGAGCAGTGCAGGACCTCACGGTTGGAATGACCCGGATATGCTTGAAGTAGGCAATGGCGGGAGCACGACCGACGAGTACCGTACGCAGTTCGGCATCTGGAGTATCATGGCGGCTCCGCTGATTGCCGGGAATGATATTGCTAACATGTCACCGGAAACGAAAGCGATTTTGCTGAATAAGGAAATCATCGCCGTAGATCAAGATCGGCTTGGCGTACAAGGCACAAAGGTGATAGACAATGGGGATAGCGAAATCTTTGTGAAACCGCTTGCGAACGGTGACAAGGCAGTCGCCTTGTTAAATCGGGGGGCACAGACGACCAAAATAAGCGTTGCAGCTAAGGACGTCGGACTTCCCGTTTCGGAGGGATACCTTGTGAGAGACTTGTGGGAGCATCAGAGCAAGGGCTCTTTGGGAACCATTAGTGCGGACGTTCCTTCCCATGGAACGGCTATGTTCAGAGTAAGCGCGGCAGCCTTAGCGGATTTGCCCGCTTCCTTGGATATCGCACCGGCAGCTTCCAATGTAAATTTGGAGGCCGGTAAAGCGGTTCAATATACAATCACCATCAATAACAGCGGTGTCAAGAACGTTGAAAATACTGCTGTAAGCCTGCAGGTTCCTAATGGCTGGTCAGCCGTGTCAGCTTCCGTCAGCAGTTTTGATCACATTGCAGTGGGGCAATCGGTAACCGCAAGCTGGAATATTACAGCTCCATCTACTACAGTAGGGCTCCAAAATGTGGGTGTAACCGTAAGCTACAAAGACGGGGAGAGCACAAAGCAGCAGCAAGGGAATTATAAGGTGATCGTCAATCCTTCGAGCGGCAGCGTCTATTTGAGCGACTTACCGTATGCCTCAGCAACGAATGGCTGGGGACCGGTAGAGAAGGATATGTCCGTCGCAGAACAGGCTGCAAATGACGGTAAAATCCTCACTCTGAATGGGGTTCAATACAACAAGGGCTTAGGTACCAATGCACGAAGCGAAATCACCTACAATCTTGAGGGCAAATATGAAACTTTTATATCGGATGTAGGAATTGATGATGAGGTTAATCAGGGAAGTATTATCTTTCAGGTGTTTGGAGATGGAACCAAGCTCTGGGAGAGCGGTCTCATGACAGCCACAACGCCTACAGCAACGGCTAATTTCAGTATCAAAGGTGTTCAAAGCCTCAAGCTCGTTGTAGCCGATGGCGGGGATGGGAACGCATATGATCATGGGGATTGGGCGGGGGCCAGAGTCGTTGTAGCACAAAAGCCCGCAGCTGCGCTTTCAGCTGACAGCAGCGTAAAGCCGGGCGCAAGCTTTACCGTCGGCGTGAGCCTGAACAACTTGGCGCAAAATGTGTATGCCCAAGACCTCACATTGACCTATGACGCCAACGTATTTGATTATGTAAGTGCAGCAGGGGCAAATAACAACATTCAGATCGTGACAGAGGACAAAGCGACAGCAGGCAAGGTGAGACTGATCACCGCAAATATTGGTGGGGTATCCGGAACGAGCACACCGGTGCTGAATCTGACCTTCAAAGTGAAGGCAGGCGTACAGAACACGACCGGAACGATTGCAGAGACCTTGGCGAAGTTGGGCGTAGCCCCTGAAGGAACCGTCATTCAGGCGGCGCTTGACAGCAAGAGCATTGCTGTAGGCAAGATTGATGTGATTGTTGACAAGACGGCTTTGACAACAGCCATTACGAATGCACAGAGCCTGTATGACGCAGCTGTTGTGGGCACACTGCCGGGACAATATCCGCAGGCAGCCAAGGATGCCCTTGGTGTAGCGATCAACACAGCCAAAGCGGTTAAAGACAGCTCGAGCGCGACGCAGTCTCAGGTAGATAGCGCCACTGCCGCACTGGCCAGCGCAGTCGATACCTTCAAGGCGGCCGTGATTAAGGAAGTGTCGGCAGATCTGAACAAGGATGGATCCGTCGATGTTGGTGACCTTGCGATGGTAGCTTACTATTACGGTAAGGACTCCACAGGCGCAGACTGGGCAACAGCCAGGATGGCTGATATGAACAGCGACAATAAGATTGATATTACCGATCTGGCGTATGTGGCTTCCAAAATCGAATAAGAGAGCATTTATTACGAAAAACGGAGCAACGCGGATTCGCGGCTCCGTTTTTCGTGTTATTTGAATGTATTTTTCAAATGACATGCAAGCTGAATCTTTAGTACATCTTCAGGGTCGTCCAGGCTAAGATGAAGCAAATCCTCAATTCTCTTGATGCGCTGATAAAGGGAATTGATATGAATATGAAGCTTTTTGGCGGTTTCAACAGCAGATTGATTTGAAGAAATGTACAGCATCAAAGTTTTTTCTAATTCTTTGTTTTGGGTTTTGTCTGTCCGCAGCGGTGCAAAGATTTCATGAATATATTTCTCGATTTCTTGCATGGGTTGATTAAGAAAAAAACGATTAATCCCTATTTCTTCATATCGCATCAAGCCGTATTTATTCCTGCTCTTTGCGAAAGCTACAGTCTTATTCGCTTCGTTGTAACTCTTGATAATATCCTCCAAATCTTGATAGGCTGAACCGATTCCTCCACGCACTACATGCTGGTCGGTCTTCTCCCATTCTTTCATGATGGTTGAAATATGATAAATCGTTTTATCGACCTCGTGCAGATCACGAACGGAAATGAGAAGCTTAATTTTATTATAATCCCCATACACTAATTTATTGATATGAACGAGCTCATGGTTTACCCGCGAAATGAATCGTTGAATCTTGGCTTCAACCTCATAGGGCTCGGACAACTCAGGAATTTCACAAAGCACGATAAAGGAATAGGACGAAAACGTAAGGTTGAACTGCCTTCCTCTTGCAATGATCTGTTCATGATTTTGAATGTTCAAGATCTGGTTGAAAAAATCATCTGTTTTCTTGTACTGCAGCTCGGTGACAGATATTTTTTTGACAATTTCAAGTGCAAGCACGGAACCGCTCTGTTCAACTGTAATAATATCCATCGGTGAGAGCGGATGAGAAACGGTCACGAGAATACAGCCCAGCAGCACTTTACCGACAGTAATGGGATACAGGAAATAATCCTGACTGGATAGTTTCATCGTTAATGGTGAGAGCTGCTGCTGATTGGCGAACAATTCGGAAATCATATCAAAGCTCATCGGCCGTTCATTATCATGCTCTTTATACATGGCATTATCAAGGAAATCAATATACGCCACCGGCATTCCGAGGATCAAATTGATTTCGTGAATCATTTTTTGGATGCCTCTATTTTTTAGCGACAGCTGGGTCAACGTATCATGGACATTGATTCGTTTTTGTAACAGAAGATTGTTCTCTTCTAATTTCTTGCTCAATGCCGTCACCTGCTGCAAACGCAAATTCGTTTCCTCATACAGCTTTGCGTTATGAATGGCAATCGCAACCTGCGAAGCAAAGCCTTGCAATAGCCTGATGTCCCGATCGGTGAAATTTCTTTTCTTGTGAAATTGCAAAAGCGTTAACGTGCCTATACGTGTAGAACCCGAGGAAACGGGAACAATAATCAGGGCGTTGGCCTTCTCACTTTGTTGGACAAAGCTGGCATTTTGCTGTGAAATGTTCGTATAATCGGCCTCCATTTCTTGTCTGGATTGATACAACCTCGGAACCCCGTCAGAAAATACTTTGCCGGAAATGGCCTCGCCGCTCCTCGTTTTATAGTGTGTAATGGAATCGTCAAAGCCAAATGACGCAAGGGGAATCAGTAAAGAGCTTGACTCATCGTACAGTCGAAAAATTCCCGCGTCGCCTGCGGAGATGACTGTCAGAGCGCTTCGGATAATTTGTTGAAGCAGCTTATTCAGATCCAGCGTAGAAGTCAGCGACCCGAT
Organism: Paenibacillus rigui; assembly: GCF_002234615.1. Taxonomy (GTDB): domain Bacteria; phylum Bacillota; class Bacilli; order Paenibacillales; family NBRC-103111; genus Paenibacillus_S; species Paenibacillus_S rigui. The sequence continues at coordinate 13,659 of NZ_NMQW01000028.1, forward strand.
CCCCTCAATCATTTTGTCCAATTCCATGTCCTTCGTTTGTAAGTTCATTTGAAGATAGAAGTCACGGCAAAGTAAATACAAAACCTCTTGCTCGGTATCGGTTAATGTAGTGCCGGGTTTCTCCAAATAAACAACCAGTTGGATATCATCCCCGAATGTAACGTTCATGTGAGCAATGTTGGGTTGATACGTATAAGCATATTGCTGCTTTTTGCTTATTGGATTTGGATGCGTTTGCATTTCGAGCATGACCCCATCAGACCATACCTTTTCCAACGAATGGGGGTGTCCATACCAAATTTGATAAGCAATTCGGCCAAACTTATGAAAGATGAATGACTCCAATGATGTAAGGTATTTCATGCCAGTTTACTCCTTTGTTGTGTAAACGTACACTATTTTATATTCTTATTGTTAATAAGCTACATAGATAATATTTGAATATAGTATAAAATATTTATTAAGCGTTGAACATATCGATTTTGAATCCATTTTTCCACGCTTATGTTAGTAAATATGACAATAGAGATAAGAGGGGGAGCAGCGGAACGTAGAAAGCGAGGTTTGAAGAGATCATCAGCAGGGTATTGAGAAGCTCTATACTATTCCAAATTGGAGTGATTAGGATGAGGCAGGATATCACCAATAAGAAAAAGTATGCCATTCTACTTGTTTTATTTTTAGCATGGATTGTAGGTTATTTTGATAAAGTTTCCATCAACGTTGCCATCATTCCGATTACGAAGGATCTTCAGCTGACACCTGATAAAGCGGGTCTCATCCTAAGCAGCTTTTTCCTGAGCTATGCCCTAATGCAGCTTGTGGGCGGTTATTTGGCCGATAAATTCGGCGCGAGCAAAGTATTGTCCGGGGCCATATTCACCTGGTCGATTTTTACAGGCATTACGGGATTTGCGAACTCTTTCTTCAGCCTTATGGCTTCCCGTATTATGGTTGGGGCCGGGGAAGGGTCTTTTCCCACAGCAAGCTCCGTAGCCATAGCCAATACGTTTCCAAAGGAACAACGGGCAAGGGCCAAGTCTGTAGTCCAATCCGGCAGCTCGGTAGGCATTGCGATAGGATCTATTGTCATTGCCACGATGACAGCGTCGGTGGGCTGGAGAATCATGTTTTATGCGCTTGCCGTTATAGGATTTTTAATAGCTATACTGGTTTGGTTCGTCCTCAAATCGTCAGAGAAAAGAGTGGAGACGGAGCAAGAGCGGCAGGAGAAGCAAGTGAATAAGGTTCCGGTCAAAACGATCTTAAAAACATCGATGGTATGGAAGCTGCTCGTCGTTTACTTTTTTGCGAACGTCGTATTCTGGGGCTTGCAAAGCTGGCTACCCTCCTACTGGGTCAAAGTAAAAGGCTTAAGCATGGTTTCGATGGGCGTCTACTCCTCGATTCCGGCGATTCTAGGCTTTGTTTCTTTCCTGGTCAGCGGCTGGGTGTTGGACAAGTATATGCTTGGAAAAGAGAAAGTGATCATTATCGGTGGGGCGTTACTGTCAGCTATTTTCATCTACTTGATGTTTAATGCCAGCTCGGTGCCTCTCGCTTTCACGTATTTAACACTAACGAATGTTTTCCTCAATCCGGTCAGCATTACCGTTTTTATTATGCCGCTAAAGCATATGGCCAAAGACTCCGTCGGTACGGCAACGGGGATCATCAATGCAGGCGCCCAGGTTGGCTCCATTCTATCCCCTACCATTATGGGCTATTTAATCAGTTCAACCGGCGACAATTACAATATTGCGTTCATGTTTCTTGTTGCTTCCTGTATTGTGATGCTCTTTGCGGGATTCACGATTAACACGAAAAAAAGCGTTCCAACGAACAAGGAGATAGCTGATGTTTAAAGGACAAGTGAGAATGGAGAAGGATTTTCTCGGCGAGAAGGAAGTACCGCTTCACGCTTACTATGGGATCCAAACGATGAGGGCGGTAGAAAATTTCCCGATTACAGGATATACCCTTCATCAAGAGCTGATTGTTGCGATGGCGATGGTCAAAAAGGCGGCTGCGCTGGCCAATATGGACATGAAGCAGCTGAATCCGCGTCTGGGGAATGCGATTGTAGAAGCCGCGTCCGAGATCATTTCCGGCAAATGGCATGATCAATTTATCGTCGATCCCATTCAGGGAGGCGCCGGAACCTCCATTAATATGAACGCCAATGAAGTGATTGCCAACCGGGCGATCGAAATCCTGGGCAGCGCCAAAGGGGATTACTATACCCTAAGCCCGAATACGCATGTCAACATGGCTCAATCGACCAATGACACCTTTCCGACTGCGCTTCATCTTGCCGCCTTGTCTTTGATTGATAAGCTGCTGCTCACCATGAAGCAGCTGCACGAATCGTTTTTATCAAAAGCCAAGCAGTTTGATTCCGTCATTAAAATGGGACGTACCCACCTGCAGGATGCCGTTCCTATTCGCCTGGGCCAGGAATTTGAAGCGTACGGCCGAATGCTCGCAAGAGATATCCTTCGTATTCAACGGACCCGTGAGCACTTGTATGAGGTGAACCTGGGTGCCACCGCTGTCGGCACAGGACTCAATGCGGACCCTCAATATATTCGGAACGTCGTCGAAATATTAGTCAGGATTAGCGGGCTCCCGCTTAAAAATGCCGAGCATTTACCGGATGCGACTCAAAATACAGATGTGTACACCGAGGTTTCTTCGGCTCTAAAAGGTTGTATGCTGAACATGTCCAAGGTCGCGAACGATTTGCGATTGATGGCCTCTGGGCCGAGAACAGGCTTGGGCGAAATTACGCTGCCTGCCCGGCAGCCCGGCTCTTCGATCATGCCCGGCAAGGTCAATCCTGTTATGTGTGAAGTCGTGAACCAGGTTGCTTTTCAAGTCATCGGTAACGACCTGACGATTTCTATGGCGTCGGAAGCCGGGCAGCTGGAGCTGAACGTCATGGAACCGGTACTCATGTTTAACCTGCTGCAATCGTTAATGAACCAGGTATTTCAAGTATTCCGGACGCATTGCTTGGATGGCATCGAAGCCAATGAACAACAATGCAAGGAATATGTAGACAACAGCGTAGGCGTATTGACCGCATTGAATCCCCATCTAGGCTACGAAACGGCTGCGCGCATTGCGCGGGAGGCCATCCTCACGGGGAAATCCGTTCGTGAGCTCTGTCTACTGTACAACGTACTGACGGAAGAAGAACTCGATCTGATTTTGGACCCTTACCAAATGACGGAACCGGGGATATCGGGAAAAATATTACTAGATATGGAGTGAACTGCATGAATATCCATGAACAGCTTTCAACAATTATCGAACAGAAAAAACAGAAGCTTATCAAGGTGAGCGACAGCATTTGGGGATTTTGCGAGACCCGGTATGAAGAATATCAATCTGTGGAGATCATGGCCAAAACGCTCGAGGACGAGGGATTTACGGTTGAACGCAGCGCCGGGGGGATGCAGACGGCTGTGGTCGGTACTTATGGCACGGGTAAACCCGTGATTGCCATTTTGGGAGAATTCGACGCCTTGTCCGGGTTGAGCCAGCAAGCCAATGCAGCAGTGAAGCAGCCTGTACAGGAAGGCGGGAATGGCCATGGCTGCGGACACAATCTGTTAGGCACGGGTTCGCTTGCGGCCGCTATTGCCGTTCGTCATTACATGGAGCAGCACGGACTGAAGGGAACGGTACGCTATTACGGTTGCCCTGCGGAGGAAGGCGGCGGAGGCAAAGCGTTCATGGCCCGCGCCGGTCTATTCCAGGATGTCGATGTGGCTTTCACCTGGCATCCTTGGGACGAGAATCTCGCGTATAATGCTAGAATGCTCGCGACATGCCAAGTTTATTTTAAATTTAAAGGGATCAGCTCTCATGCAGCAGCAAGCCCTGAATTAGGCCGCAGTGCATTGGATGCGGTGGAATTGATGAACGTGGGGGCCAACTTCCTGCGGGAGCATATCATTCAAGACGCAAGACTTCATTATGCCATTACGAATACCGGCGGTTATGCTCCGAACGTTGTTCAGGCGGAAGCAGAGGTTTTATATAAAATTCGCGCCCCTAAAATGGATCAGGTTCGTGAAATTCTCGCCCGCGTGGTCGATATCGCCCGTGGCGCCGCTTTAATGACCGGGACGCAAATGGAATCGCAGTTCGATGCGGCTTCGGCGGACTTGATTCCTAATATTACGCTCGGTTCGATGATGCATAAACAATTTATGCAAATCGGAGGGGAGACGTATACTGAGGATGAACTCCGCTTTGCCCAATCGATTCAAGCCAGCTTCTCGGAGGTGGAGATGAAGCCCGTTCACAAAGCCAACGGCAAGGTGCTCTCTGTAGATGTCAATGCTTATAATCCTGAGCCCGGGTTTCTCGCAGGCTCTACAGACGTAGGCGATGTCAGCTGGATCGTTCCGACAGGACAAGTGTATGTCACGACCTGCGCTTACGGGACCCCGCCGCACAGCTGGCAGATGGTTTCCCAAGGCACTTCATCTATTGCCCACAAGGGAATGCTTCTGGCCGGCAAAGTCCTTGCTTCATCCGCCATTGAGGCGATGCTGCACCCGGAAATTATCGAGCAAGCGAAGGCTGAGCATAAAGAACAGCTGGGTGGCGAGACGTACCAATCTATGATTCCGCCTGAAGCGGTGCCGGCACCGATCCGTCGCGCCTAATAGTTTGTCAAGGAAGGAACCGTTCGTTTTGAAGCAATTATCACCGATTCGGCAAATGATTCTGATTGCAGCGCTTGTCCTCCTATGGGGCGTGTCGTTTCCTATTAATAAAATGATGCTGCAGTACACGCCGCCCCTGCTGTTTGCCGGGATGCGGACGTTAACAGGCGCGATTTTTCTTGTTATGTTCCTGCTTCCCAAGCGTCAACACATCCAATGGAAGCGGCACAAGCATGTGTATATTATTTCTTCTTTACTTAATGTTGTTTTGTTTTTTGGTTTGCAGACCTACGGCTTGAAAATAATGTCGTCCGGACTTTTCTCAGTACTTGTTTATTTGCAGCCCGTTCTGGTTGCTTTGTTCGCCTGGATTTGGCTCGGGGAGCAGATGTCGGTGGTAAAAGCGATAGGACTCGGCTTCGGCATTCTCGGTGTTGCAGCGATAAGCACGAGAGGAGAGGCCGGGCACATGTCCGGTCTAGGAGTGATCTTGGGAATAGGCACTTCGGTGAGCTGGGCATTAGGTACCGTCTACGTGAAAAAGGTCAGCTCGGTCGTTCATTTCATGTGGCTGGCCGCAATGCAATGTATGGTGGGCGGCATCATTTTAATCCTCGCAGGCTTATGGGTAGAACCGTGGAGTGCGATTCAATGGAGTCCGGTATATTGGGCCGGGATGGGATATAGCGGCATATTGGGCGTAGCCGGTTCGTGGATTTTGTACTTTACGCTTGTCCGTTCGGGTGAAGCCAGCGTCGTCACCTCGTATACTTTTCTCGTACCGATTGTGTCGGTTTTGGCAGGGATGCTGTTTTTACATGAGTCCTTTACATTGTATTTATGGCTTGGATTGATTTTTATCGGGATTAGTATTGGCATGGTCAATCTGAAACCCAAATCGTCTCGGACGAGGCCTGCGGAAGGCAAAGTTCTTAATAAATTCGACTGAGTTCGAATGAACAGGAGTAAAGTGATGGCTTATAATAATATCGTGGTTAGGTTAGAATTAACAGGCGTTTCCTTTGGGGATGCAGCAACGGCAATAGGCAATGCCGGCGGAGACATTTTTTCCATCGATGTCATTCGCTCGGGCGAAGCCTCATCCATCCGGGACATTACGATTGAAGTGCGGGATTCGCAGGAGACTCAAGTGATCGATTCGTTAAAAGCAATCGAAGGGGTTCGGATCATTCATGTTTCGGATCGTACCTTCCTTGCCCATATCGGCGGCAAAATTTCGGTAGAGTCCAAAATCCCCGTGAAAAACAGGGATGATTTGTCCCGGGTGTATACGCCGGGCGTTGCCCGGATTTGCTCGGCCATTCATGAGGATGCATCCAAAGCTTACTCCTTAACTATCAAAAGAAATACGGTCGCCGTGGTCACTGACGGAACGGCTGTACTAGGCTTGGGGGATATTGGTCCTTATGCCGCAGCGCCTGTGATGGAAGGCAAAGCGATGCTGTTTAAACAGTTTGGCGGGGTAGACGCGTTTCCGATTTGCCTGAATACAACGGACACGGACGAAATTATCCGCACGATCAAGGCGATCAGTCCTATTTTCGGTGGGATCAACCTGGAAGACATCGGTTCTCCGAGATGCTTTGAAATTGAAAAAAGACTGATGGAGGAGCTGGATATTCCTGTTTTTCATGATGATCAGCATGGCACAGCCGTCGTTGTTGTGGCGGGATTAATTAATGCTTTGAAGGTCGTCGGGAAAAGGATGGATCAAGTCCGCGTGGTGGTCAACGGGATTGGTGCGGCCGGCGTCTCCATCTGCAAAATGCTGCTGGGTGCTGGAGTTAAGCGGCTTGTGCCTATCGATGTCGAAGGGGCTATTGTACGAGGCGGCAGCTACTCGCAGCCGATGTGGCAGTGGCTGGCAGACCAGTCTGAGGTCGAGAGCCAGCAAGGGAGCTTGAAGGATTTGATCGCCGACGCGGATGTATTTATCGGAGTCTCCAGAGGCGGGCTGCTTAGTGCAGCGGATATTAAGCGCATGGCGCCGCAAAGCATCGTGTTTGCCATGGCCAATCCTAATCCCGAGATCACGCCGGAGGAAGCTCTGCCTTATGTAAAGGTGTATGCGACGGGACGCAGCGATTACCCGAATCAAATCAATAATGTCCTTGTTTTCCCAGGTATTTTTAGGGGGGCGCTGGACTGCCAGGCAAGAACGATTAACGAGCCGATGAAGCTTGCTGCGGCAAGAGCTATCGCTTCTGTCGTATCGAAGTCGGAATTAAACGAGCAGTATATCATTCCGAGCATTTTTAACGAGCAGGTGGTTGCCAAGGTGAGACATGCCGTGATTGAAGCGGCTATCATTACCGGGGTCGCTCGGCGGATTCCACCTGAATTTAGGTAGTGGATACATGAGATAAGCACCCCGAACTTATGTCCGGGGTGCTTTTGCATGCTTGATGAAAGTGCAGGATTGCACTACTCTAGTAGGTCTTCAATATGTAATGTGGTACCGCCATAGGTAGCATATCCGTAACTTTTGGGCTTGCCGTCTGCATCTATATCAAACAGCAGCTTAGCAGGCGTAGCTCCGCCAAGTGCGGAGAAGGTTGCTCTAAATTTCATTTCCCCCGGTTTTGAACCGGTCAATTGAACATTTGCTTCATAACGGCTTTCACCGCCAGCATTGATATGGATCTTCTCGGATCCATTATAGAAATTCACGCCGTCATCGCTAAAGTTCACATACTGTACTTCCGTTTGTCCTGAGAAAATGGAGGAAGCATTTCTATTGTAGTTGATGTATCCAGAATTTTTCCCGGCAATTTTCTCGGTTACATTCGGATTAACGGAATTGAGTACGGTCAAGTCTTTAATTCCATACGGAATATGATCCGTAGTTGGTTTTATCGGCACGGGTTGGTGAGGTTTATAATCAAGCAGGCTTACTTTCTGAATCCGCATTTGCGAACCGCCGCTGCCTCTAAACACCTCCAGCCACATCGCACGCTTGCCATTTGGATGCCAGGACATCGGCGAGTAATATACCCAATTCGGATCCGTAGTGAGCTGTACGCCTTTATATCCTGGTTGGTTTATAGAACGATGAATGTCAATCAAGGCGGGACCAATGTTACCTTCCCTGAAATTGCGAACACCAGTGATTGCATACGTATACAGTGGCCACATCATATCCGTAAAAGCATATATACCGTAAGGTCGTGGCATGATTCCAAAAATAGCTGGATCGGTATGTTCTGAGAACCTTGTACTCATGACCATGCCTAAACGTTCGTCAGGGGAGAAGATGGTTGTTTCATCATAGCCAGGCGTATACGTGATTTGCGTTGTCTTGTCAGTATTCAAATCCTGAACAACGGAATCGGGTGTACTGAATGCCTTTCCTCCAACAACGGATATGGCATTTCCTCCCTTTACAAATTGCTTCACTTCTCCTCCCCTTAAGGGATTAGGAACAATAAAGCCTGGTTTATTCGGATCATTTGTAAAGGCCGGTATGCTGCTAATCAGCTGAGCGTTTTCAATAATATAGTTATCTGTTTTACGTGCCAAGACGCCGATGGCTGCTGCTCCACCAATATCCGACCGAAGTATCGTCCAGCTCATGTGCTTATTGTCAGGGGCAATGATGATTTCCGACCAATGAGTGGTTATCCGTGCATCATCTACGAGGCTCGACGGATACACGACGGGAACAATTTTAGCGGAAGTACTGTTGTCGATGTTGGGCTCGCATTCAAGCACATAATCCCCTAGCAATACTCGCTTATTGTCCTGAAACGGCATAATCCGGATACCGGGTGACTTTGGTTTGGTAGGTATGACTCCAGAGTAGATGACTCTTAGATTCGTTCCATCATCGTTCATCACAGCTATGTTCCAAAAGTCGGCCGTTTGAATATCGTTCTCGGTTTTATAAATCATAAGTACTTTCCCTGAGTACGTGTAAGTACTGCTCTCCAGTTTTTTCACAGAGCTCGGTAATGGAATCGTGCTTATAGCTACTCTTCCAATTCCATTTCTGCTGGTTTCCAGATTGTTACTGTCTGAAGAAACGGTTGAAGCGAATGTTGATGTTGCCATAGAAAATAAAAGACTCATCGCTACTAGGACTGGAATTGCTCTTTTTTTCATCATGCTCGCCTCCAACTTAATAATTGAAATTTCGGAACCGTCTTTTGCGATTTTGATCGGTGAAGAATTGCAGCAATCGATCTGTAAGCGGTTTCTAAATGCGGAACGATGACTCCAGCTCATTTGTCTAAATGGAATATAAGCTCAGCTCGGCTCACCTCACCTCCCGATGGTTATAGATGTCAGGTGTGTATAGAAATGTATCCGGTTACAAAAACAAATATAGTATTTGGAAAAAAATTACTCAACAGGTCTTTTTTAAGTTTTTTCAAGGTCATTTTTAAGGTGATCCTCGAAAAGTCTTGTCGGAATACACATGCATCACAGGTGATAGCAGATTAAGTTAGGGCCATTTCGAATATCGAACTAAATCGTATACAATAAATTCTTAAAAATGCCCTTGTATAAACTTAAAAATACCCCTTTGATGAATTGCAATTCTTGAAGTATATTTTCGTGTAATCGTGGAAAACGGCTTCTTCCCAAGATACTTCGGTAGCGTCGATGCATCATGGCATGTACAATAGTTAGATAAGACGTTTGACAAAGGAAGGGCTTAATATGGAGCATAAAAGTTGGATGCGAAGGGCTGCTTTCATGATAAGAAACATGAGGTTCCAAAATAAATTATTGGCTGGCTATCTTCTGGCATGCGTCATTCCACTGCTAGGTGTAAGCGCCATCATCTTCCATCAAGCGGCGGCGGGGCTCGAGGATTCCTCTCAAGAATTCGCCTCTCTGTATACGTCCCAAATCAGAACTACATTGAACGAATTTATCAAAGAATATGACAAGGTCACAAAGTCGGTGCTGGTCGATAATGAATTGATCTCCAGGATCGGGGAAGAGCGAAGCTTGCCCATGGACGAGTTGATCATCCAAAAGGTTGCCATCCAGCGGCTGCTGATGCGGGTCGCATTGCTTAAACCGGAGATCAGTACCGTGATGCTGATCAGCCGCGATAACAACGTGTATCAGTATACGACCACTACAAGCAGAGTGAATGAGAACACATTGCTATCCAGTGAGTGGTACAAGCGGCTCCGCAGCTCGGATGATACTTTTTTTATTACGGGGTTACATGACCGTTCCTATTACGAGGATAAAGGAGCAGGAGCCGTAGTGACGGTAGGCAGGGTACTGTTCAGTTACGACGGGGCCTATGCGGGCATACTTCTCATTGATCTGGATCCGTTTACACTGCTGCAGCTGGATCATGACTTCGTCCAGGCTCGGGATAAATACGGCATAAGTGTCATCATAAGCAATCGCCAAAAAGAAATCGTCTACCATTCCGATGCAGCCAGCGGTCGGTTGTCTTGGCAGCAGGTGCTTGAGTCCGGAGCGGGGTACATCAAGGATGACGGCAGTCATGACCTGATTATTTTATCGGGCAGCACCTCGCAGGGGAATTTATGGATCAAAACCGAGATTCCGCGCACAAAGCTGCTGCAAAAAATCAATCAGATCAAAGGAATGACAGTGATCGTTATCCTGATAAGTTGTCTGGTTATAACCCTCATCTCACTTGGTTTGAGCTATACGATCACAAGGCCTATTAAGGCGCTTCGCAGAAGCATGAAGCAGGCAGAAGCAGGCCAATACTTGCCCATAGAGAAAGAGCAGGCGGGCGACGAGATCGGAAGTCTGGTGCACAGCTACAACAAAATGATTATCACGATCCGAACCTTAATTGAAGACGTGTATATTGCAGAGATCAAGCAGCGGCAAGCCAAATTCATCGCGCTTCAGAATCAGATCAACCCCCACATGCTGTATAATACCTTGGAATCCATCCGCATGAAGGCCTTGGTAAAAGATGACGAGGAGACCGCCGGTATGATAAAAATTTTGGCGCGCATGTTTCGAATAGCTTTAGGTAAGGAAGGCAGACACCATTCGGTGAAGCATGAATTGGATTATACGACCAATTACTTGGAGCTTCAAAACATCCGGTTTGATAATATGTTCAAGCTGGATATCAGAATTCCCGATGAGATGCTGCATTGCAGCATCATTCCCCTTATATTTCAACCTATTGTGGAGAACAGTATCAACCATGGATTTGAGGACTACAGCAGGCCTATGCACATCGAGATTGAAGGCGTCTGGACAGAAGAAGGGGAAATTCGAATCCGGATAACGGACGACGGGATCGGTATTCCTCAGGAGAAACAAGAGGAGTTGTTTGCATTACTGGAGGATGCTGAATCGGACAAATACAAGCTTGCAGATAACGACGTACCGGAAAGCAACAGGCTAGGCCTTAAAAATATCGCGGAGCGTATCAAACTCCATTATGGTGACCGGTATTATCTTAAGATTCGTCCTGGAGTGGATCGCGGAACGACGTTCGAAATTTTAATCCCTAAGCTTTAGGTCTGTGCTAGCTACGATAATAGAAGGAGAGGTGCTTTGGGATGAGGTTGGTCTTGGTGGATGACGAGAAAGGCATTGTAGATGGTCTCAAAATAATGATAAGCCGTTACATCCCGGAATGCGAGATTGTAGGTGCTGCTTATAATGGTTTGGAAGGATTCAAATTAATTCAAAAACTGCAACCGGACATTGTCATTACAGATATCCGGATGCCGCAGTCCGACGGACTTGACATGATTAAAATGCTGAAAGATGCGGGCACGAAGACTAAATTCATTCTGTTAAGCGGATATGCCGACTTCGAATATGCTCGAAGAGGCATCCAGCTGGGAGTGCAGTTTTACATCAATAAGCCCGTTGAAGAAGAGGAGCTGCGCGACTGTGTTATTCAGGTTATGGGTGCGATTCGTGCGGACAGGGCCAAGCTTCGGGAAGTAGACGAATTGAAGCAGGAGGTTCACAGCCGTATGCAAGAGAGCGCCTTGCGGGATGTCCTTGATCTCAGCAGCGATAATACGCTTATGGAAGAACTGCTTCGGCATGCGGGAATTCCAACAGCGGGAGCTAGCTTCGCGTGTGTTTTGCTTGAATTCGACGGCAACGTCGATGCCTTGAAGGAATTTGGACTCCAGCCGGTATTTCACCACATAGACCGAGCCTTGGGGCAGTATCGTGGAGTTTATCGGTTTCGTTATTCGGGTGCCCAGGTTGCAGTTGTGGTTACCCAGGGTGGTGCCATCGGGTATGCAGACCTGGTTCGTTCGGTACAACGTCTTAAGGAGGAGATTTACCGGGAATTGAAGCTGTCCATGAGCGTAGGCATCGGTACGATTCAGAAGCAGGCTGCCGGAATCAGCCAATCTTTTGAGGAAGCCCGTTACGCATTAAGCTTTAAAGTGATCAAAGGAGCGGACACCGTAATCCCTTTTCCTGAAATTACGAATCTGACTGGACGGAGACACCCTGTTTCTGAAGAGATGATAACAAGACTCGAAGCGGGTCTCGATAATATGGATGAGATGGAGTGTGTAGGCATCATCGGCGAGATCTTTCGAGGAATGGAAGCTGAACCAAGCATGGGTCCGGCAGATCTCCAGCTGCAGTGCTTGAACATCCTATTATCCAGTGTTCGGAAGATGTCCTTTCAGCAGCTGCAGCAAAACGATTTCCTGGGCCGTCATATTTTGTCACTGGAGGGTATTTCGCGGTTTCGGACACTCGTGTCACTGGAGGAATGGATGGTTCAAGTCATCCGAAGAATTATCGCTTTCAAGCTGGAGCATAATATTCCCAAGAAGAAGGACATTATCTCCGAAGTTAAGGAATACGTATCTACACATTACAATGAACCGATCACCCTTGCAGATCTTGCTGCCCGTTTTTTCATCAGTCCCTATTATTTAAGCCAGTTTTTCAAACAGAAGACAGGGGATACCTATGTGAATTTTTTGACGCAAATCCGAATTGGCAAAGCGAAAGAGCTGCTGGAGAAGACCGATTTGAAGGTGTACGAGATATGCCAGCTGGTGGGATATTCGGATACGCAGCATTTTGCGCGGTTGTTCGAGAAACTGACAGGGTGCAAACCGAGAGAATACCGCAAAAATCTGCCGAACGTTTAAACGTACTTAGCCACTCCAGGAGGAGTGGTTTTCATTACGACAAAGGAAAGTATAAGTTTCACAACCTCGTCTTCCTTGACAAACGCATGCCATCTGGAAAGATAGCGAAGCCGTTTATACTTGTATTCTTAAAAATGCCCTTGTTTAAACTTAAAAATGCCCAATTGAGCGATGCTCCCCCTGGTTGTATAGTTATCAGTGCAAGCGATATCAACAACTAGATACGGGGGGGAATAAATTGAAAGCAGTTGCAATTCATCGAATGAAGGTCTATTGGCCGCTGTATGTGATGGCGATTCCGGGAATCGTTTTTCTCATTGTATTTAAATACATTCCGCTGGCCGGAGCTGTGATCGCCTTCAAGGACTATTCGGTTTTCAAAGGGTTCATCGATAGTCCCTGGGTAGGACTCAAGCATTTTAAAACGCTGATTCACCATCCAGATTTCTTCCGGGTGTTCGGCAACACACTGATGCTTGGATTTCTCAAGCTCGTATTGGTCTTCCCGGTGCCCGTTCTGCTGGCGCTGATGATCAACGAGATTCGGAAAGCGGCATTGAAGAAAGGGATCCAGACGGCACTATACATTCCGCACTTTTTGTCATGGGTTATTGTTGCCGGTATCGTCTTCGATTTCTTTTCATTAAGCGGATTGTTCAACATTATTCTCGGGTGGTTCGGTTTTGAACCTTTGCTGGCTATGAAGGATAGCACGTACTTTCGACCTGTT
>NZ_NMQW01000029.1 GCF_002234615.1 Paenibacillus rigui
ATATAACACATTCGCCTACTCGATTGCAAGTCTTTTTTTATTTTTAAATCATTTCAAAAATTAAAAAAATCTCCCCTGCAAAAGCAGCGAAGATTAATTTATCATAAGATTGCCTTTAGAGTCAAGTGTTTAATCTAAGTTTATTTTCGAATGACATCTTGGATGTATAGGCTTCTTTCCGTTGTTAGGTTTATAATATCCCCGTTTACATTGACCCAAGGGCGGGTTGGATGGGTCCGATCGGAGAATACAATTTCACCAATACGGTTATCACTCAGCTTGACCAAAACTCCATTATGGAATTGGGTTACTTTTTGGATAAACGTTTGGACTAATGAAGGGTCCAGCTTTCCGAAAGATTCGGTAAAGAGTTGGTCCAAAACGATATAACGAGAAGACGCTTTTTTATGATAACGATCGCTAGTCATGGCATGAAACATATCTGTGATCGCCACGATTTTGGAATAGAGGTGTATGTTCTCCCCCTTCACTCCAAGAGGATATCCGGAGCCATCTTCCCGTTCATGATGCTGCAGAGCAGTAAGCTTAACGCCTTCGCTAATTGCCTTTACGTTTTTCAAAAAGTTATAGCCGATGATTGTATGCTTCTTCATTTCTTCGACTTCTTCTTTCGTCAAACTGTCAGGCTTAAAGAGAATATGGGAATCAACCTTAGCATTGCCTATATCATGAAGAAGACCTCCCAATGCTACAGGAATCCAGTCTTTCGAAGGGAGTCCATGCCACTTGGCAAGGCAATACGATGTGAGACTCACCATGATACTATTATGATATATGTAGTCAGTAAGTTGAAACATTTTCGGTGTGAACGTCAGAATATGATATTGGTCGATATGTTGAAGCAATGTTTCAAGCTGTGTCCTAATTTCAAATATTTGGGGGTTCTCCCCACTTACCGAGGTAAACAGCTTTCTAAGCAAAGCAAGCATTTTATCATACTCATCGTAAAAAGGGTTGGATTTCGACACAGATACTGTTTCTTCTGCAACCGCATCTTTGACTTGCTGATCCGTTGTTTTGGATTCAATAGCAATGGCCGGGATGAGGAATGCCTTTAATATTTCGATTTCCTTTTCGGTAATGATTTTCCCTTTGGGTAGTAATAGATTGCCTCGTTTGGTCTGAACGTGCTCGATTAACTTCTCGCCGGGTTTCAACTGGGAAACTAGGACCATCGCCATGAATCACACTCACCTAACTTTCTGTCGTATCAATATTATTCTAAACGAAAAAGAATGGGGATGTAACCCCCATTCTCATCTCATTGCCGAAAATATGCATCAATTTTTCATGAAAATTATTCGATGCCTTCTTGGCCGTTATCCTCGTCGCCCTCATGATCCTCTAAAGGCTCTTCGCTTTTCTCAACTCGCGCCACAGTGGCCACTTCATCTTCATCACGGATGTTGATCAGCTTCACACCTTGAGTATAGCGGCCCATCATCGAGATCCCCGACATGCTGGTACGAATAATCGTTCCCAGAGCCGTAATGATCATAAGGTCCTCGTCGTCCCTTACAATCTTCAGACCGACAACAGGTCCATTCTTAGGTGTCACATTTAGCGTCTTAATCCCTTTACCGCCACGCGACTGAAGTCTGTACTCGGATACAGGCGTCCTTTTTCCAAAGCCTTTGGACGTTACGATCAAGACACTGTTATTAATATCGACAACGTCCATATCAATAACCGCATCGTCGTCTCCGATGTGGATTCCTTTTACCCCTGTAGCGGAACGGCCCATTGGGCGTACTTCCTTCTCAGGGAAGTGAATGGAAATCCCTTGCTTGGTCCCCATAATGATTGTCTGATTGCCGTCAGTCAGCTTCACACCAATCAAGTCATCGTCCTCACGCAAAGTGATTGCGATCAGCCCCCCCTTACGAATGTTTCCGTAATCGTTCAGAGGCGTCTTCTTCACTAGACCATTCTTGGTTGCGAAGAACAAGTGCTGATCGGACTCAAAACCTTCTACCGGAATGACCGCATTGATCGTCTCACCTTGCTCAATCTGCAGCAAATTGATAATCGGCGTTCCCCGGGCGGTACGGCTTAAATCCGGTACCTCATATGCTTTAAGACGATACACTTTCCCTTTATTCGTAAAGAACAATAGGAAATGGTGCGTATTGGTCACGAACAGATGCTCTACGAAATCATTATCTTTCGTATCCATCCCGATGACGCCTTTTCCGCCCCGCTTTTGACTGCGGTAAGTAGTAACAGGCAGACGTTTAACATAACCCGTATGCGTAATGGTGATGATGACATCTTCCTGCGGAATCAGGTCTTCATCCTCAATGCTGTCTCCACCAAAAGTTATTTCGGAACGACGCTCGTCTCCGAATTTTTCTTTAATTTCTTTGAGTTCATCGCTAATGATAGCAAGAACCAGTTTCTCATCGGCCAAGATCGCTTTGTACTCTGCAATTTTTTTCAGAAGCTCAGCATATTCAGCCTCAATCTTCTCGCGTTCCAATCCGGTCAAGCGCTGTAAACGCATGTCCAAAATCGCTTGAGCTTGATCTAAACTCAACGAGAATTGATCCATTAACCCTTCACGGGCTTCCTCGGTCGTTTGAGAACGGCGGATCAAGGCGATAACCTCATCCAGATGATCCAGCGCGATTCTTAAACCTTCGAGAATATGCGCTCTGGCTTCCGCTTTACGCAAGTCAAACTCCGTCCGGCGGCGAATGACTTCCTTCTGGTGCTCCAGGTAGTGGAACAGCATTTCTTTCAGGTTGAGTACTTTAGGCTCTCCGTTAACAAGCGCCAGCATAATGATCCCAAAATTGGATTGCAAGGCTGTATGCTTAAACAAATTGTTCAGAACGACATTAGGATTAACATCTCTACGCAGCTCGATGACAATACGCATCCCGTTGCGATCGGACTCATCTCTTAGGTCAGTAATCCCGTCAATTTTCTTATCACGGACAAGCTCCGCGATCTTTTCGATCAGACGGGCTTTAATGACTTGATAAGGCAGCTCATTGACAATGATACGGGCTTTATTGTTGTTTTCTTCGATGGTCGTTTTGGCTCGCATCGTAACCGAACCGCGACCTGTGCTATAAGCCTGCTTAATTCCTTCACGGCCCATAATAAAGCCGCCGGTCGGGAAGTCGGGACCTTTAATCGATTCCATTAATTCAAGCGGTGTTACATCCGGGTTCTCAATCAGCTGATGGACTCCGTCAATAATTTCGCTCAAGTTATGCGGAGGGATATTCGTTGCCATCCCAACGGCAATACCCGAGCTTCCGTTCACCAGCAAATTAGGGAAACGTGCAGGAAGAACAGCAGGTTCATGCTCTTCACCATCGTAGTTGGGTACGAAATCAATTGTTTCTTTGTTCAGATCCCTCAGCAGCTCCATCGCAATTTTGGATAAGCGTGCCTCGGTATAACGCATAGCCGCGGCAAAGTCTCCGTCGATAGAACCGAAGTTTCCATGGCCATCTACCAGCGTATAACGCAGCGAGAAGTCTTGAGCCATCCGAACCATGGTTCCGTATACAGAAGCATCACCATGAGGGTGATACTTACCGATGACCTCACCAACAATCCTGGCCGACTTCTTATACGGCTTGTCCGGAGACATGCCGAGCTCAGACATCGCAAACAAAACACGGCGATGCACCGGCTTCAGACCGTCCCTTACATCGGGCAAGGCGCGGCTTACGATGATACTCATCGCATAATCGATAAAGGAAGTCCGCATTTCCGAGCCGATATCGATATCTTTTATTTGTGAACGTTGTTCTTCGGACATGGTTTACCTCCTAAGGGCAAAACTTGATCATTTCTGTTGATGGAGACGTTTTATAATTAAATTATTTAATGAATTCGACTTGATAAAAGGACTCCCCGCATTTATTCGCGGAATCTGTAATGGATCTGCCTGGCGCGATGCAATCTCGCTGTAGGTTGTAAAAGCATACGCGATGCCTGCTTCCCTAAGCAGCTCGGCAGACTGCGTATCATAAATGCCGAATGGATAGGCAAAGGAATCAATCGGTCTTTCGTACAGCTGTCCCAGCTTTGCCCGGCATCGTTCGGTATCTTCAATAATCCGCTGACGAAAGGCCTGCTCCGTCTCTTCAACGGAGCCGTTATTCAGCCTTGTCGTAAAGAGAGCCCCTCCATTAGGGGCAGTGTCGTGCAGACTATCTGTATGGCATTGCACATCGATCCCTGCGTGCTCACGAGTCATTTGCCGGATTTCGTCACGGGACAGCGAGGGAATGCGGCTTTGCTCGGGATGCTCCAAATCCTTCGTAATCACAAAGTTGACGGCCGGGATATTCATAGCTTTGAGAATGGGGTAAGCATTCGTATAAAAGCTTTTGTACCCGTCATCAAATGTAACTAGAATTGCATTGGGAGGCACCGTCCCCCCAGCCAGAAACTGTTTAAACTGCGTGAGTGTGATGAAATGGTACCCTCTCTGAACCAAATCCGTTAGCTGGCTGTGAAACAACCGGGTCGGTATCGTAACCATCCCGTCTGCCGAATCGTCTATATGATGATAAGCAAGCACCGTGACCTTATCCGTATAGAGAGTGATCGGCGGCTGCCGAAACAATCCCGGTGTCAGCCATAGCAACACTAGGGCGAGCGCCCACAACCCGATTCTCTGGGCTACAGTTAATCCGGACATCCGTGATGGTCCATTAGAAGTCCAGATTTTTAACATATTTCGCATGCTTCTGAATAAAGTCTCTGCGCGGCTCTACATTCTCGCCCATGAGCATATCAAATATGGAATCAGCCTCAATCGCATCTTGAATGCTTACTTGCAGCAGTGTACGGCTTTCCGGATCCATTGTCGTCTCCCACAGCTGTCCTGGGTTCATCTCACCTAGACCTTTATAACGCTGTACATTCACCTTGCTGCCTTCCCCAAATTCTTGCATGATAATCTCACGCTGTTTGTCATTGTAGGCATAACGAATGATCTTGTTGCGCTCCAACTTGTACAATGGCGGTTGAGCTATATAAATATAACCTGCATCCAGCAGCTTCCGCATGTAGCGATAGAAGAAGGTCAACAGAAGCGTCCGAATATGAGCACCATCGACGTCCGCATCCGTCATGATAATGACTTTGTGGTAACGGGCCTTCGAAATATCGAAATCATCTCCGATACCAGTACCTAGTGCCGTGATCATCGCCCGGATCTCCGTATCGGATAAGATGCGGTCCAGTCTTGCCTTTTCTACGTTCAAAATTTTACCTCGCAAGGGCAAAATAGCTTGGAAATGACGGTCACGCCCTTGTTTGGCAGAGCCTCCCGCTGAATCACCCTCAACGATATAGATCTCGCTGATGGAAGCATCCTTGGAGGAGCAGTCCGCGAGCTTACCTGGCAAAGCACTCACTTCCAGAGCACTTTTACGCCGGGTTAATTCTCTGGCTTTGCGCGCTGCTTCGCGGGCACGTGCAGCCTGCACGCCTTTTTCAATAATTTTTTTGGCTACAGCCGGATTTTCATCCAAAAACTCATTCAGCTTCTCCGAGAAAAGGGACTCGACAATGCCGCGAACCTCACTGTTGCCGAGCTTCGTCTTCGTCTGCCCTTCAAACTGAGGCTCTGGAATTTTGACGGAAATAATCGCAGTCAAGCCTTCGCGTACATCGTCGCCAGAAAGGTTCGAATCACTGTCTTTGATTGCGTTATATTTGCGCGCATAATCATTCAAAATCCGCGTCAGCGCACTTTTAAAGCCAGACTCGTGCGTACCGCCTTCATGGGTATTGATGTTATTGGCAAACGAATAAATGTTCTCCGTATAGCTGTCGTTATACTGGAGAGCGATTTCGACCTGGATGGAGTCCTTTGACCCTTCCGTATAGATCGGCTCATGCACCGACTCGCGATTGCGATTCAAAAACTCAACGAATGAGACGATACCGCCCTCGTACATAAACGTATTGCTTACATCCGTACGCTCATCCACTAAAGAAATTTCGATTCCTTTATTCAGAAACGCCAATTCCCGGATACGGGATTGCAGCGTGTCATAGTCATATACTGTTGTTTCCGTGAAGATTTCTTCATCCGGCCAAAAGGTAATCGTTGTACCGGTTTCCTCTGCATCGCCTACCACTTTCAAATCATACTGAGGAATGCCGCGCTGGTATTCCTGCTGATGAATTTTGCCTTCCCGTTTTACTTGCGCGATGAGCTTTTTGGACAAGGCATTAACGACGGACACACCTACACCGTGAAGACCGCCCGATACTTTATAGCCTTCACCGCCGAATTTACCGCCAGCATGAAGCACGGTAAGGACAACCTCCAGCGTTGACTTCTTCAGCTTTACATTCTCACCAACGGGAATCCCACGACCATTATCGATACAGGTAATACTGTTATCCTTATGGACGATGACTTCGATCTTCGTACAAAAACCGGCCAAAGCTTCGTCAATACTGTTATCAACGACTTCCCAAACAAGATGATGAAGACCTCTGCCGCTGGTCGATCCGATATACATCCCCGGACGTTTACGAACAGCTTCAAGACCTTCGAGCACCTGTATCTGACTTTCATCATACGTATTTTGATTCACAGACATGTTGACACCCACTTTTCCAAGGTAAAATCTAGTTTGTTAACAGATGATGCGCCCGTTTTTTCAAGGTCATGGATGAGATTGGAGAGTAATATACTTTGGACTGCGTGACCACGAGCGATTTGCTTTCTTCTTCGCCGATCACTTCCACCCGTTTCTCTTTGATCGCGAAGCTGACAAATTGCTTTGAAATTTTCGAAGATTTTTCGATGGATAAGTCGAATATGGCAACGAGCTCGGATGCGCGAATAATTTTTTCTCCGCCCAGATGGATGAACATATTGGCCATCTCCTTACGTGAGACTTGGTTGAAACTAACCTTCGTTGCTCTATGTCAAGCTTCCGTTTCGCACATGAATAACAGAAGCGCTTTCCAGTTTTGCCAAATCTATGCTTTCAATGCCGGTCGTTGTTATAAAGGTCTGCACCTTATTCTGAAAAGTTTCGATCAGCTGCGTCTGCCGGTACTGATCCAATTCGGACAGCACATCATCCAGCAAAAGGATCGGATATTCTCCAACCTCTTCCCGGATCAATTCGATTTCTGCCAACTTCAAAGAGAGAGCCGTTGTTCTTTGCTGGCCTTGGGAGCCGAACGTTTGCACTTCCTTGTCGTTAATATAAAACAACAGATCGTCCCGATGCGGACCAACTAAAGAAACACCTCGCCGAAGTTCCTGTTCTTTCACCTGTGATAACTTTATCATAAATTGGTCAAATAAAACAGATTCATCTTCAAGAACCGCGTCGTCAAAGGCTGTGGAGTAGACAATTCGGAGCTGTTCATTACCTGCGGTAATGCCCGAATGAATCTTTTCCGCCCAGGATTGCAGCTTCTTTATAAAGCTTTGACGTTTTTTAATGATTTTAATACCAAATTGCGCCAATTGTTCATTCCAAACATCCAATAATGCCGCTTTTGTATCTCTGGTGGTGAATAATTGCTTTAAATACTGATTGCGTTGAGCAAGTATTTTCTGATATTGGGAAAGATCGTATAAGTAGGCGGGATGGACCTGACCCAGCTCCATATCCAAAAAACGACGGCGGACTGAAGGAGAGCCTTTGACAATTTCCAAATCTTCAGGCGCAAACATGACAACATTCAAGGAGCCTATGAAGTTGCTCAGTTTCTTTTGCTCGAGTCCGTTAATCCTGGCCTTCTTCCCTTGCTGGGAAATCATGAGGTCAAGCGTAATCGTGCCGTATTTTTTTTCCACCTCTGCGTGCAGCAGCGTATGGGGGGCATCCCACTGGATCAGCTCCCGGTCCTGGTGCGTCCGATGGGACTTCGTAAGTGCCAAAACAAAAATGGATTCCAACAGATTCGTTTTACCTTGTGCATTGGGACCCACGATAATGTTGACCATATGATCGGTTTCAAAAAAAACCTCGTCGTAATTGCGATAATGCTGCAAAGACAGCTTTTTCAATTGCAAAGCGGTTCCTCCTACAGGCTTTTCGCCGCTTTATTCACATGTTAATAACGCGCCACAACAAATTCTCCACAGCCTTCAACCCGAACCTTATCTTGATCCACAAGCTTTTTGCCGCGGCGATTCTCCGGCTCTCCGTTGACCCATATGGCCGTTTCCTGTAAAAAGCTTTTTGCTTGTCCGCCCGTAGAAATACAATCGGCCAGTTTTAGAAACTGACCAAGGGTAATGTAATCCGTGTGTATGGAAATTGTCTTCATGATTGTTGCCTCCAGAGCAATCTATTAGTTGGTCGTACGGTACGGCAAAATGAGCTGCAGCAGCGTAGACGCTTCTTCCGGACGAATGATAATCGGCTGCATCGCACCGGTGAACCCGATCCGGATCAGCTCGCTGTCCATCACCTTCAGGGCATCCAGCATATATTTCGAGTTGAACGAAATACGTAAGAGCTCGCCCGTCAGGCTCTGTACTTCCAGCTGTTCCGTCACTTTTCCCAGTTCAGAGGAGCTGGAGGAAACCTCGATCGTGTGATCCTCACGCATAATCAGCTTCACGATATTCGTTTTCTCTTCGCGGGACAGCAAATAAGCGCGGTCAATCGCTTCGGCCAGCTGCTGTGCATTAATAACCATCTCTGTCTGATACGATTGCGGGATCAGCTTGGAAGTGTCCGGATAAGTCCCATCCAGGATTCGCGTGTAGAACAGGATCGAGCTGAGCTTAAATAACACCTGATTTTCAGCAAAAATGACATCGATCAGCGTATTTTGATCCGGCAAAATTTTGGATAGCTCATTTAAGGTTTTACCGGAGATGGAAATATTATTTAACTGAAAATTAGCATCGACCTCAACCGGTGTTTCACGGCTTCCGAGACGATGGCGGTCACAGGCGGTGAATTTTAGCTTTTGATCGGCAATCGTCCACAAAATACCTGTCAAAATAGGTGTCGATTCATTCGTCGAAACCGCAAAAGAGGTTTGTTTGATCATTGTTTTCAATAAATCACTTGGCAATTGAATGCGACGGTTCTCTTCAATGCTCGGCAGTGTCGGATATTCCTCCGGATCCAAGCCCACCAGTTGGATTTCGGAGGAACCGGAACGGATTATCGTTTGAAAATGGTCTTTCACTTCAATTTCCACCTGTTGTGCAGGCAGCTTGCGTACAATCTCAACGAAAAACTTGGATGAAAGAACAACACTGCCCGGACGCTCCATTTGGATAATGCTGAGCTCGTTCTTTTCCTTGGGGATAAAGCTCTGGATGGAAATATCCGTATCGCTCGCTGTCAAAGTCAATCCTCTGGAGTCGGCATCTATTTTAATCCCGCTAAGAATAGGAATCGTCGTTTTGTTGGAAATGGCTTTGGATACGTGTTGAATCGATTCGTTCAGGTGTTCTTTCAAGATCGTTAATTTCATACTGTCACTCCTATAAATTCGAAGATGATGGAGATGGCCATATACCTCTATAATACATGTTTTTATTTAGTAATAGTAGTAGGGGCCGTGGATATGTGGATATGTGGAAAATAAGCACAAAACGAAAGCCTATCCACATGTGAATAGATTGTGCATAGGCCCATAGTTATGCAGATGTGTTTGCAAAGCAAAATAAGCATGCTTCGGCTACATCGTTACGTTTTTCACTTTTTCCATTAAATTTTGAATAATTTTGGTCAGCTCTGGATCCGTCTTTAAAGCAACCGATATTTTCTCATGCGCATGAATGACTGTCGTATGATCACGCCCGCCGAACGCCTCGCCGATCTTCGGAAGAGAAAAGTCAGTCATCTCTCTAGCCAAATACATGGCAATTTGCCGCGGATAAGCAACCATCTTGGTCCGCTTTCTTGCTTTGAAATCCTCCAGCTTAAGCCCGTAAAATTCTCCGACCTTTTGCTGAATATCCTGGATCGTAATCACTTTGGGGCGGCTGCTTGGAATAATATCCTTCAGCGCTTCGGCAGCAAGGTGCGAGCTGATATCTTCATTAATCAAAGAAGAGTAGGCGACAACGCGGATGAGCGCGCCCTCCAGCTCACGAATGTTGGAATCAATCTGATTGGCTATGTAAACCATGGCCTCATTAGGGATTTCCAGGTTCTCGGCCTTCGCCTTTTTGCGCAAAATTGCGATTCTTGTTTCCAAATCCGGCGGTTGAATGTCCGTAATCAATCCCCATTCAAAGCGTGAACGGAGTCTTTCCTCCAGCGTCGGGATTTCCTTAGGCGGCCGGTCACTGGAAATAATAATTTGCTTGCGTTCCTCGTGAAGGGCATTAAACGTATGGAAAAATTCTTCCTGCGTTTGTTCTTTTCCGGCCAGGAACTGAATATCATCTATAAGCAGCACGTCAATGTTACGGTATTTGTTACGAAAGCTTTCGCCCCGGTTATCCCGGATGGCATTGATAAATTCATTCGTAAATTTTTCGGACGAGATATACAGCACCTTGGCACTCGGATTGTGCTCGAGCACATAATGTCCGATTGCATGCATCAAGTGGGTTTTGCCTAATCCTACGCCTCCGTATAAAAACAACGGATTATAGGCTTTCGCCGGCGCTTCGGCGACAGCTAGTGACGCGGCATGAGCAAAACGGTTGCCCGATCCGATAACGAAAGTATCAAATGTATACTTCGGATTCATCATATGACTGAACGTTTCTTCCGGAGCAGCGGGTGGAACTTTGGCAGGGACGGTCGGCGGGGAGGAGGGGACACCGGCGGTTTTATCTTCATCCGATTCGATTATAAATTTTACTTCCGCTGGCTTGCCCATATAATCAAACACCGTATCTTTGATCAGCTTGGTATACCGATTCTCCAGCCACTCTCTGGCAAAATTGTTCGGCGCACAGATCACGACCTTCGATTCGTTAAAAACCACGGCTCTTGTGGATGTAAACCAGGTTTCAAAACTAGGTTTACTCAGCCTTGTTTGAATAATGGAAAGGACTTGCAGCCATTGCTCGTTGGGATGGCTTTCCACAATGTATTCACTCCTTCAAAAAAATAAGCGGTGTGGCGTAAGCCATACGGGTGTAGAAAAAACGCGGGTTATGTCGGAATGTATCCACATGATCCATAGGTTGTTAGTAACTATTATACAGAAGGCGTGCAAATTGTTCACAAAGATATCCACAGCCTGTTGATAAAAAAGTTGATAAATACATCCTATCCACAGGATGAGCATAACTATGATATCAAAATATGCTATGTTAATCAATGAAATGTTTGTGTTTATCCACATCTTCTATAGATTGTGTGTAACTGTTATACACAACACTAGATATTGTTAATAATCTGTTATTATTTCGACAAATGCCGCGAATTCGCGTTAATTTTTATACACAGGCGTTTCTTTGTGCGCATTTGACAGAAGTCGACTGGGAAAACTTTGTGAAACCGGGAAGTTGACTTTTCCCTTATATGATGGTTTAATGTTAAGAGGTATTTTTGGGAATGGATTTTCCTCGAGGAGGTGCATGATTGATGAGACCTACATTTAAACCGAATGTAAGAAAACGTAAAAAAGTACACGGCTTTCGTAAAAGAATGAGTACGAAAAACGGCCGTAAAGTACTGGCTGCTCGTCGTCTAAAAGGAAGAAAAGTATTGAGCGCATAATACAAGAGGCCACTGTCAGGTGGCTTTTTTTGTTGCCTTCATACGGCAGCGGCATAAAATGGCCTGTTTCCGTACAGGCTAGTTATTGTTTTGGCGAATGGACCCTGGGGAATAGGGAGAGTTCATAGTGGAAAAGAAAAACAGATTAACGAAAAGAGAATACTTCGACAAGGTGTACCGCGGCGGAAAATCGTCTGCGAATCACCAGTTTGTTCTATATTATTATATGAGGCCTCAGCAGGAGTCATTTCGTCTTGGCATTTCGGTGAGCAAAAAGCTGGGCAATGCGGTTGTTCGCAACCGGATCCGGCGTCTTGTCAAAGAAGTCGTGCGTTTGAACGTGCATCGATTCTCCGGCGGCTACGATTACATATTGATTGCCCGCAAGCCTGTTGTCGGCATGAGTTATCAGGAAGTGGAAAAGAGCATTCTTCATGTATTTAAAAGAGCCTCGATGACGGTTCGAAAATAGGCGGAGCCATTTCTTTTTTAGGGAGAGATATGGTATAGTTTATTATTGGAAAAGAAACTATAGGAGGATATTATTTTGACGCGTCGACTTGCTACCTATTTGCCGTTGCTTTTCATGTTCCTGCTGCTTGCAGGCTGTACTCCGGCAACCACTCCTATTAATCCGGAAAACGGAATATGGGACAAGTATTTCGTCGGACCGCTGGCCGATGTGCTGGACTGGTTTGCAAATGTGCTATGGGGTTCATATGGATTGGCTATTTTAGTCGTAACGATTATTATTCGATTTATCATATTACCGCTTACGCTGAAGCAGTATAAAAGCTCCAAGAAAATGCAGGATCTGCAGCCCGAGCTGAACAAGCTGAAACAAAAATTTAAAGATGATCCGAAAAAACAGCAAGAAGAGACGATGAAGCTGTTTCAAACGAACGGTGTCAATCCGTTGGCAGGCTGCTTGCCGCTGATCGTTCAAATGCCGATTCTTATCGCGTTGTATAATTCGATCATGAGAAATCATAACATTGCCGAACATTCCTTCCTATGGATGCAGCTTGGCACGAAGGACCCTTATTACATTTTGCCATTGCTCGCGGCATTAACGACCTTCATCCAGCAGAAGACGATGTCCTCTCAGATGAATCCGCAAATGAAAAACCTGATGTTCATTTTCCCTGTCATGATTTTCGTGATGGCAATGAACTTCGCATCCGCGCTTCCGCTGTACTGGATTTACAGCAACATCTTCACGATCATTCAAAATTACTTTATTTATGGTGGATCTCAAAATAAGGGTGGCCAATCAAAATGAAGAAAATGGTGGTTACGGGGAAATCGATTGAGGAAGCTGTAAAAAACGGACTTCAACAATGGAATACCACGGAGGATCGGGTAAAAATGACGGTATTGGAGCAGCCCTCTCGAGGGCTGTTCGGCCTCATTGGCACCAAGGAAGCGAAAGTGGAATTGGAGTTTATACCCGATGCTGTAGAAGAAGCCATATTTTTTTTGAACGATGTATTTAGAACGATGAGCTTGGAAGTACGCATTGAGAAGAAATCGGATAAAGACGGTATCGAGCTGCATTTATACGGTTCGGAGCTGGGCATGCTGATCGGCCGCCGCGGCCAAACTTTGGATGCGCTTCAATACTTGGTGAATATTGTAGCCAACCGCTATTCAAATTCACATTTGCGCATTGTACTGGATGCGGAGCAGTTCCGGGAACGCCGTAAAAAAACATTGGAGGACCTGGCCGCACGGCTTGCGGATCGGGTCATCCGGACGAAAAAGGAAGTTGTGCTTGAACCCATGTCGCCACAAGAGCGCAAAGTGATTCATGCGAAGCTGCAGGAGCATCCGAAGGTTCGCACGTTCAGCAGGGGTGAGGAGCCAAATCGCAGAGTGGTCATCGTATTCAGATAAACAACGCTATCGCTGCAATGATGTCATGGTTATGACTCATTGCTTTTTTTCAATTTACAGCCTATGAGATTGAGGTGCAGCTATGATTCATGATACTATCGCGGCTATATCGACTCCACTCGGTGAGGGTGGAATCGCGGTCATTCGGGTAAGCGGGGATGGGGCGGTTGCTGCGGTTGATCGGGTGTTTTTCGGTAAAGATAAACTTTCTGAGGTGGCCACGCATACGGTGCATTATGGCTGGATTAAAGAACCGGCGACAAAATCCCGCATTGATGAGGTTCTCGTAACTGTCATGAGAGCCCCCAGGTCCTTTACGATGGAAGACGTAGTGGAAATCAGCTGTCATGGAGGATTCATTTCGGTAAAAAAAGTGTTGGACCTATTGCTCGAATTCGATGTTCGTCTTGCCGAGCCCGGGGAATTTACAAAAAGGGCATACCTAAACGGCCGAATTGATTTGTCCCAGGCGGAAGCCGTCATCGACCTGATTCGGGCGAAATCGGACCGGGCCTACAAAGTGGCGATGAAGCAGTCCGAAGGGACGCTGTCCAAACAGATCAAATCGCTTCGCCATGACTTGGTTGAACTGATGGCACATATTGAAGTGAACATCGACTACCCTGAGCATGATGTCGAAGAGATGACGAATGCGTTCATTAAAGAGAAGTGTAATGCTGCGATGGCACAGATTGAGCGGCTATTAACTACTGCGCATCAGGGGAAAATCCTTCGTGAAGGCATTGTTACAGCTATCGTTGGGAAACCGAATGTCGGTAAGTCATCGCTGCTGAATACACTCGCGCAGGAAAATCGGGCCATTGTGACTGACATTCCGGGAACGACGAGAGACGTTATCGAAGAGTTCGTCAATGTCAACGGCATTCCTCTGAAGCTGCTGGATACGGCAGGGATTCGGGAAACGTCAGATATTGTCGAACAATTAGGGGTAGAAAAGTCGAAGAGTGCCCTAGTCGATGCGGATCTGATTCTACTGGTGTTCAATGGGGCTGAGCGGCTGCAGCCGGATGAGCTGGAGCTGATTGAGCAGTTGAAGGAGAAGCAAACGATTGTCATCGTTAACAAACTGGATTTGCCTCAGCAGTTGGAGATGGATCAATTGACCGCTCATTTTCCATCCGAACGCGTGGTTAGAATGTCGCTGCTAGAGCAGCAAGGAATCGCTGATTTGGAAAAAGCTATCGCTAGTATTTTCTTCAGCGGTCAGGTAGAATCAAGTGACCTGACTTATGTGAGCAATGTGCGGCACATTTCATTATTGAAAAAGGCAAGCAGCTCCTTACAGGAGGCGTTCCAGGCTACCGAAGCTTTTGTTCCTATAGACATGGTTCAAATCGACATTCGCAACGCTTGGGAATTTCTCGGTGAAATCATCGGTGACTCTGTCGGCGATTCCTTGATTGATCAAATTTTCTCCCAATTTTGTTTGGGTAAGTAATATATATATTTGCAGGTTGTGAAAGAGGAGGAATAGAAATGAGCTACAATGCAGGAAAATATGATGTGATTGTTGTTGGGGCCGGACATGCCGGCTGTGAAGCTGCACTCGCAGCAGCTCGTATGGGCTGTGAAACGTTAATGATTACTATTAACCTGGATATGGTTGCTTTTATGCCATGCAATCCCTCGATCGGTGGTCCGGCGAAGGGCCATGTTGTAAGGGAAATCGATGCCCTGGGCGGAGAGATGGGGCGGAATATCGATAAAACGTATATTCAAATGCGGATGTTGAACACAGGGAAAGGTCCTGCCGTTCATGCGCTTCGTGCCCAGGCAGATAAATTTTTGTATCAGCACACGATGAAACAAACGATGGAGAACGAGCCCAAGCTGACGATGCGTCAAGGTATGGTCGAAGAGCTCATCGTTGAAGATGGCGTCATTAAAGGGGTTGTTACCAAAACAGGTGCGCAATATATGGCAGACGCCGTTGTTATCACAACCGGAACTTATTTGCGCGGCAAAGTGATTATGGGGGAGCTCATGTATGAGAGTGGTCCGAACAACCAACAGCCGTCGGTGAAGCTGTCGCAATCTTTGAAGGATATCGGCTTGGAGCTGGTTCGCTTCAAAACCGGAACTCCGCCGCGTGTTCATAAGGACACGATTGATTTTAGTAAAACGGTTATTCAGCCGGGCGATGAAAAGCCGAAGTTTTTCTCGTTTGAAACGACAGAGGAAATTCCGGATCAGCTGCCATGTTGGTTAACGTATACCTCAGAAGATACGCATCAAATTATTAACGATAATTTGCATCGCGCTCCTATGTTCTCCGGTGCGATCGAGGGGACAGGACCGCGCTATTGCCCATCCATTGAGGATAAAATTGTCCGTTTCAGCGATAAACCAAAGCATCAAATTTTCTTGGAGCCGGAAGGCCGCAATACTTCGGAGTACTATGTTCAAGGTCTTTCCACAAGTATGCCTGAGGATGTTCAACTGGACATTTTGCGTTCCATTCCGGGTCTGGAAAAAGTAGAAATGATGCGTACCGGCTATGCGATCGAATACGATGCTGTTATTCCAACGCAGCTGAAGCCTTCGCTTGAAACGAAAGTCGTGAGCGGATTGTTCACAGCCGGACAAATTAACGGAACATCCGGTTATGAGGAAGCGGCAGGTCAAGGGGTTATGGCCGGAATTAATGCGGCGCGTAAAGTTTTGGGCAAAGAAGCGGTCATTCTGGACCGTTCGCAGGGCTACATTGGCGTGTTGATCGATGATCTCGTGACCAAGGGAACGAACGAGCCGTATCGTCTGCTAACCTCCAGAGCGGAATATCGTCTGCTGCTTAGACATGACAATGCGGACCAAAGATTGACGCCTATCGGATATGAAATCGGGTTGATCAAAGAGGAGCGTTACCAGAAGTTCCTGTTGAAAGTACAACAAATCGAAGAGGAAACCGAGCGTTTGAAAACGACAAAGGTTAAACCATCCGAAACTCAAGCCATGCTGGCTTCTTTGGGCAGTGCGGAAATTAACAACTCGGTTGATTTGATCTCATTGCTTCGCCGTCCGGAAGTCACCTATGCTCATATTCACAGCATTTCTCCGGCTCCAGTAGAGCTGTCTGAGGAAGTGATGGAGCAAGTAGAGATTCAAGTGAAGTATACCGGGTACATTGAAAAGCAGCTTGCTCAAGTGGATCGTCTGCACAAGATGGAGAAAAAGAAAATTCCGGATGATATCCGTTACGATGAAATTCACGGTATTGCTACGGAAGCGAAACAAAAGCTTGCGAAAATTCGCCCGATCTCGATCGGTCAAGCATCCCGGATTTCGGGAGTTACACCGGCAGACATTTCGATTTTGCTTGTTCATCTGGAACATTACAATAAAGTGGTTGCAGCCAGGGGTTAAATAATGGATTCTATACAAACACAATTTGTAGGTTGGTGCAAGGAACAACATATTGATTTAACAGCTCATCAGCTCGATCAATTCGAGACGTACTACAAGGAATTGGTCGAGTGGAATGAGAAGATGAATCTGACTGGCATTACGGAGAGAGAGCAAGTGTATGTGAAACACTTCTACGACTCTCTTTCCGTTTCCTTTTTTACATCGATGTCTGATAAGCAAAATATTGCTGATATTGGATCAGGGGCAGGGTTTCCGAGCATTCCATTAAAAATAGCGTTTCCTCATCTAAAAGTCACCATTGTGGATTCTTTGAATAAAAGAATTCAATTTTTAAATCACTTGTCAGAGCGTCTTGGATTAAATGATGTAAGCTGTATTCATGGTAGGGCAGAAGATGTAGCACGAATATATAAGCATCGTGACCAATATGATCTGGTTACAGCAAGGGCTGTTGCAAGGCTGGCCGTGTTGAATGAGTTTTGTCTTCCTTTTTGCAAGGTAAACGGACAATTTATTGCTATGAAAGGCAATGAGCCTGCTGAAGAAATTAAGGAAGCAGCTTATAGCTTGAAACAGCTGAAGGGTGTAATTTTACATACGAATCGTTTCGTTTTGCCGGATAGTGAAGCATCAGTAAGACATTTGGTAATGATCGGGAAGCAATCGGCGACGCCAAGTAAGTATCCACGAAAAGCTGGAACTCCTTTAAAATCACCACTCGTGTAAAAAGAAGTATGTTCCACGTGAAACAAATATGTCGTACAGCTAAATAAAATGAACGAAGAAAAGGGTGCCTTATGCATGCCTTTTTTTCATAATTATATGTATAAATAGTCTATTTATATTAAACTATGAAATCTTTGCGTCAATTTACTAAATATAATAAGTGGGACCCCAGCCGGATGCAGGAAAATTCAAATTGCTGGAGAATTAGTAAGTAGCAAGGTAAGAATAGGAAAAGCGTTCAAGAGCAGTCCCCCAATAGTTGGTTATTGATGGCGGTCAGCTGTTCTTGCGATCAGAAAGTGTCTGACGAGGTTGGACGTACAGCTTTCTTTTCTCTAAAAAGTTTCTTATTTACGGCAAAAGATCGGGTGGATAAATTAATGAAAGAACAGATCTCAAAATTGTTTGGATTTTCGGAAAAAGCCACGGCGGATGAAATTAAAAATATTTCAATCCGCGACATTATCCCAAGTCCATATCAACCTAGAACGATTTTCGATGATGAACGAATTGATGAGCTGTGTCAGACCATTAAAACTCATGGCGTCATACAGCCGATCGTAGTTCGTATGAGGGAAAATGCATTTGAGTTGATTGCTGGCGAACGCCGTTGGAGAGCTGTCAAAAAGCTTGGTCTGGACACCATCCCGGCTATTATTCGTGATTTCAATGATTCTCAAGCAGCCTCTATCGCATTAATTGAGAACCTTCAACGTGAAGGGTTAACGGCGATTGAAGAAGCGCTAGCTTATCAGCAGCTGATTGATCTGCATTCGTTGACACAAGAAAGCTTGGCCCAGCGTCTGGGGAAAAGCCAATCCACGATCGCAAACAAAATCAGATTGCTTAATTTAAGCGAGCCTGTTAAAGCTGCTTTAATGGAGCGCAAAATTACAGAGCGGCATGCGCGCGCGCTGCTTTCTTTGGATCAAGAGGAGCTGCAGATCAAGGTTCTGGAGGATATTTTATCCAAGGAATTGAACGTGAAGCAGACAGAGGCGCGGATTCAATTTTTGAAAGAGACTGTGAAATTGAAGAAGGCGAAGCGAGTTTCTTATTCCAAAGATGTGCGTCTTGCTTTGAATACGATTAGGCAGTCTGTCGATATGGTTACGTCTTCAGGCTTGCAAATCAATACGACAGAGCAGGATTTTGAGGATCACTATGAAATTGTAATCAAGATACCAAAAAGATAGTTTTTGTAGTATGATAGGGGATAGATTTACAAAAACATAATGCATGGTACAAGCTCCGTAAAGGAGCTTTTCTTTACCGCAATTTATAAGCTTTCGAGGTCATCGGATGTGGAAATTATATTTGGCGATAAAACCATCCATAGAACGCGGTCGCTCATCTTGAAAGATGGCGAAGCCGTTGTTCCTTGCTTGGGCAAGAAAGGATAAGCTCGGCAGCTTATTACTGCGATCAAGTGGATAAAATGCATGCTTCTAATATGGGTTGCTGACGCAATCGTATAGGATGAGGGATGATCCATGGCTTCTGATTCGTTGCATTTGCCTTTGTGGTTTGGTGTTGCTTGTTGTAGGTTTTGTGATAGCTAATGTTACCCTGGGATACTTCTAGTTTTGGGATTGATTTGTATGCGTAGTGCCATGTTTGTACAAGTATGTTATTGAGGTGAAATGATTTTGTCTAAGATTATAGCAATTACGAACCAAAAGGGCGGGGTGGGCAAAACAACGACATCCGTTAACTTAGGTGCTTCTTTGGCTTCCTTAGGGAAAAGAGTTCTTTTGGTCGATATTGATCCCCAAGGAAACACCACGAGTGGAATCGGGGTCAACAAAGCTGATGTCGTCTATTGTATCTACGATGTAATCATTAATGATATCCACCCCAAGGATGCAATGGTGGATACGGCGATCCCTAACTTGAAAATCATCCCTGCAACCATTCAGCTGGCAGGGGCTGAAATTGAGTTAGTACCTACGATCTCGCGCGAAGTTCGTCTCAAAAAATCGCTGCAGCTAGTGAAGCATATGTTCGATTATATTCTTATCGACTGTCCGCCATCTCTAGGTATTTTGACGGTGAACTCCTTGACGGCTGCGGATTCCGTTATTATTCCGATTCAATGCGAATACTACGCTCTCGAAGGGTTAAGCCAACTGTTGAATACCGTGCGTTTGGTTCAGAAGCATTTGAACACAACGCTTCAAATAGAGGGCGTCTTGCTAACGATGTTTGATGCGAGAACGAATCTCGGCATGCAGGTTATTGAAGAAGTAAAGAAATATTTTCAACAAAAGGTTTATCAAACGATTATTCCCCGGAATATTAGATTAAGCGAGGCGCCCAGCCATGGGCAATCCATCATTACTTACGATCCCCGTTCCAAAGGGGCCGAAGTTTACATGGAGCTTGCAAAGGAAGTGATCGCGCTTTGAGTAAACGGTTAGGAAAAGGACTGGATGCTCTGCTTCCTGCATTAAGCATTAATGACGACGATAAAGTCGTGGAAATTCCGCTATCGCAGCTAAGAGCGAACCCATATCAGCCTAGACGAACATTTCATGACGATACGATCAACGATTTGGCTGCTTCGATTAAAGAACATGGAGTTATTCAGCCGATCATTGTTAGAACGGTTCTTAAAGGTTATGAAATTATTGCCGGTGAGCGTCGATTCCGTGCGTCACAAGTATGCGGCTTGGCAACCATACCGGCTGTAGTCAAAAAGTTTACGGATCAGCAGGTTATGGAAATTGCATTAATTGAGAACGTACAGCGCGAGGATTTGAATGCCATGGAAATCGCTGTCGCTTATCAATCATTAATGGATCAGTTTTCACTTACACAAGAAGAGCTATCTGTAAAAGTCGGGAAGAGCCGTTCCCACATTGCCAACTTTTTGCGGTTGATTCATCTTCCGGAAGAAGTAAAGCAGTATGTTTCACGTGGAACATTGACGATGGGACACGCAAAGGCAATCGTTGGCTTGAAGGATGCAAAATTGATTAAATCGTTGGCTGAACAAGCTATTAAGGATCAATGGAGCGTTCGGGAGCTTGAAGAAGAAGTGAAGCGGCTTGAAGAAAAGGTGAATTCGAAAAAGGCTCCAACGAAGTCTAAACGTAAAGATCCGTATATTAATCAACTGGAAGAAAATTTACGCGAGGCTTATCGCACTACGGTTAAAATTAAACATAACAACAATAAGGGCAAGATTGAGTTGTTATATTATTCGAAGGAAGACCTTGATCGTTTGCTTGAGCTGCTGCAAGGCCGAATTTCTTAACAACGTCTTATGTTCTGAAGGCGCAACTAATTTGTCTCATTGAAAGATGTAGCATACCTTGTTATTGCCTGGTCATTTAGGGCATCCTAGGTATGCTACTTTTTGTGAAGGAAGGTGATGTTATGAGCAGTGAAGTAGCTTATTTTGATCATGCGGCTTCCTCTTGGCCCAAACCTCCGGAAGTCCTGCAGGCGATGCAGGAATGCATGCTCCATTACTCGGCTAACCCGGGACGGGGAAGTCATCAGATGGCTGTTAAGGCGAGTCGTGTGTTGTTTGAAACGCGAAAGCATTTGGCTAAATTGTTTAAAATCAAAAATCCTAATGATATATCCTTTGCCTTAAATACGACAATGGCGTTGAATCAAGCTATCAAAGGATTTGTACAAGCAGGCGATCATGTGGTATGTACCGCGGTGGAGCATAATTCGGTACGAAGGCCATTGGAATATTTGAAAAGAACCAAAGGTATATCAATTACATATGTAAAAACGAACGCAAAAGGTGAGCTGGATATAGAGGACGTGGCTAACGCCCTTACCGATAAAACGTCTCTTCTTGTCTGCAGCCATAGCTCGAATTTGCTGGGAAGCATTCTTCCGGTGGAACAAATGGGGGAGCTTTGCCGTAAAAAAGGGGTAAGGTTTCTTGTCGATGCTGCTCAATCTGCAGGTATTCTTGAACTTGATGTAGCTCGTATGGGGATTGATATGCTTGCATTTCCGGGCCACAAAGGATTGCTCGGTCCTCAAGGTACTGGCGGGTTGTATATAGCCCCTGAATTGGAGCTGGAGCCGCTTCTGCATGGGGGTACAGGAAGTCAATCCGAGGCAATTGATCAACCGACGGTTAGGCCTGATCGATATGAATCGGGAACACAAAATACGGTAGGGATTGCTGGGTTGAACGAGGGCGTGAAATTCATCCTTAAAGAAACGGTGGAACGAATTCATCGTAAGGAATGGGAGCTAACCCAAGCTTTGATGGCCGAATTGCAGGGAATTGATGGTGTTGAGCTGTTAGGGCCTGATTTGGGACAAAATAGAACAGGGATCGTAGCGTTTAATGTAAACCAAGCGGATTCCTCAGAGGTAGCTTTTATTTTGGACCAGTCTTTTCAAATCGCGGTTCGCGCAGGTTATCACTGTACACCGCTTGCCCATGAAATGGTGGGTACGCTTGAAAGAGGAGCTGTTCGCGCCAGTGTGGGATACTTCACGACAGAGGATGAAGTGCGGCGGTTGGTGGGTGCGGTCAAAGAAATTGCGAAACATTTGAAATAACAGCATGAACGACATATGTGAGGATAGTACAGGAGGATAAAGCATGGGGGAGATTCTTGATCTGATTGATATGAAGGTTGTTCTTATTGCTTTTGCATTCATATTGATCGTATTTATTGTATTGATGCTGGTGTTGTGGAGCAAGCTTAACAAGCTCCGCGCAAAATATATGTCCATGCTTAATGGAGCAGGAACCATGAATGTGGAGGAAGCACTTATTGAGCTGCAGGGTAAAGCAACTGCTCTCAACGGGAAGACGGACACGGTCCAGCAGCAGATTACTCTGATTCAGCAGCAAATGAAGAAAATGAAATCGAACATAGGAATCCACCGCTACAATGCTTTCGCAGAGAGCGGCAGCGACCTTAGCTTTTCTGTTGCCATCCTGGATGAGGAATTGGACGGCGTCGTGTTAACCGGGATTCATAATCGGGAAGAAACCTATGTCTATGCGAAACCGATCCAGCAGGGGCAATCAAGCTACACCTTATCTCCGGAAGAAAAAGAAGCTATCCATCGAGGGTCACAAAAGAAGTAGAAGAAGCGGTCATTCGCCGCAAG
The DNA here is from genome assembly GCF_002234615.1 of Paenibacillus rigui. Taxonomy (GTDB): domain Bacteria; phylum Bacillota; class Bacilli; order Paenibacillales; family NBRC-103111; genus Paenibacillus_S; species Paenibacillus_S rigui. The sequence continues at coordinate 22,791 of NZ_NMQW01000029.1, forward strand.
CTGCCCAGAGCGACTTGAAACGATTTGGCAATGACTTCAGCCATATTCATAACGAGACTTAATCGGGTATTCTGAAGAACAAAGTATTCCATAAACCCTCCTACATTGACAATGCCTGTAATATGCATGTCGCCAACTGGGGGGAGTTCTTTATTGACACCCGCGCCCGGCTTCACCGGTCCGCTTCCGATTTGAATACAACCGACACTGGTTAACTGGCCTAAGCAAGCATCGATAGCGATGATAAAAGGATTGTTGTACTCACTTTGGATCAGTGCCAGTGTATCTTTCAGGTTCATGGCATGTACCGGTTGGTCCAAGGTGCCGTATAGATGCAGTCCGTCAATGTTGTACCTCTGAAGCTGAGTTCCTACGAGAGGGCCTAAAGAATCGCCGGTGGAACGATCGGTTCCTACACAAACGATAATTAGTGGCTGCTGCGAGGGGATTTGTCCGATAATAGAAAATAAACGCTCGGATAAAACTTCGATGATGTTGTTATCCGTGTGGGGGACCTTAAGTGCTTCAATTTCTTCCGGTACAACGTTTCTATGAAATGGCATTTTCATATAAATAACCCTCCATATACTAGGAGTATAAAAACATTTTTTACTAGTATACGGATAGAGGAAACGTTTTATACGTCATTTTATAAATATAATGGAAGTGAGGCGGAGGGCCGTGCTGCTTATGGCATTCGATTCCACACAACAAGCGTTGCGTGCGGAAATGCTTCTTGAATATGCCGACATCGAGAATGATATGTGCCCGACACCGAAGGATATTACCGCGGGTTGCGCCCTTTCCCTTGAGTTTCCCGAAGAGGCCTTAGAGGAAGTCAAGCTGATTGTGCTGGAGGAAAGAGTTGAAATCCGGGGGATCTATTTTAAAAAAAAGGATCGATATGTTAACATAGAATGGTAAGGTGGAGAGAATATGATACAAGGCAAGTTCCAATTATTTCTGACGGGTACTTTTGCCGAGGAAGCGACAACATGGAAGAAAGCACAGGAACAGCTTGTTACTTATATAACGAATCCTGCCGTTTGGACTCAATTTCTTATTATTGCTTTGAAGATCCTGTTCATTTACTTTGCCGGTAGAATTGTTATTAAGTTAGCGAACAAAGCATTGGAGCATATGCTGGTAGAGCGGGATAAACACCCATTGAAGTTTGACCAGCGGCGATCTAAGACAATTGGAAAATTATTGGGAAATGTTATTACTTACGTAGTGAATTTCATCGTCATTCTTATGATCCTTAATCAGTTCAATATTCGCTTGGAGCCTGTGCTTGCAGGTGCCGGAGTACTTGGGTTAGCTATCGGTTTTGGGGCACAAAGCTTGGTGAAAGATGTTATTACCGGGTTTTTTATTATTTTCGAGGATCAATTTGCAGTTGGAGATGTCGTTCAGATCGGAACGTTCAAGGGTACGGTTGAAGAAATCGGGCTGCGCGTGACCAAAGTAAAAAGCTGGACGGGGGAAGTGCACATTATCCCTAACGGTACGATTGCGCAGGTAACGAATTTCTCCGTCAACAATTCCGTAGCCATTGTCGATGTAACGATTACATACGAGGAAGAAATCGATAGAGCTCTCAATGTGCTGCGTGATACGGTAAGTAAGAGCTATGAAAACAACGTGAATATGGTCAAAGCGCCGCAGGTGCTTGGGGTTCAAACGATGGGACCCTCCGAAGTGACGCTTCGGGTAACGGTGGAATGCAAGCCGAATACCCAGGGCTCAGTGTCGAGAGAGCTGTACGCAGAAATTAAGCGAGCGTTCGATGCAGAAGCTATTAAATAAAACAGAATTGCCAAAAGGGGGAGTGAGCATGGAAAGAAAGCAATATCAGTTGGGCGATATCGTACAAATGAAGAAGCCTCACCCTTGCGGAACAAACGAGATGGAAATTATACGAATGGGGATGGATATCCGAATCAAATGCGTAGGCTGTAAGCACAGCGTGCTTGTGCCGAGAACGAAGTTCGAAAGCAAGCTTAAAAAGGTTTTGAGGTCCAACCCGCAGGCTGGAGAAGGAAATACAAACGAATCCGATTGAACTTAAAATTAGGGGTTGCCATGGGGCAGCCCTTTGTGCTATTATAGACCTTGTCCCTTTTGGATTGCGGAAAGGTACCCAAGAGGCCCAAGGGGGCTGACTCGAAATCAGCTAGGCGGCGCAAGCCGTGCGTGGGTTCGAATCCCACTCTTTCCGCCACTAACTATAACAAGAACGAACCTTCTACTCAATGTGGGAGGTTTTTTAGTTGCGTTTATATTTCTAGAGGTACTGTAAAAAGTTGATTACATTGTTCATACCATATATAATTTGAAAAGATCATTTTTGCATTTTTCAATGGGAAGCAGCAACCTGTTCGCTAAGAAGGCGATGGAATAAGAAATCAGGAAATGAAAGGTTCCACGTGAAACAATATAGATTTCCCTCCTGCCTCCAAAGACGGGAGGGTTTCTGCTGTGCCAATGGGGTTGGACAGAAAGGACGAATTCATGAATACATTGGTTAATAATGAAACGATTTTAAGGCAGTGTAGAGTTGAGCAGCATGAGTACAAGGGAGGGGCAGCACAATGCTAGGCACATACCTTACAGGGCTGACTAAACAAGGCTTAAACCAGGTTCGAATGCATTATGGCATCCAAGGCGTAAGCTCATTGAAAAAGCAAGAGCTGGTTGACGTGTTGGTTCAACAAATCCCGGACAAGCTTGCAAATATTTTGTATGTTATGGATGATACCCGTTACAATATAGCTAAACGAGCTGCCGAACGAGGCCGTGTGGACAAGCTTTCATTGGAGTATCACCGGCTTAACTACTTTCAAGAGCTGGCGCTGTTGATTCCTTCCGACGAAGATGGGAAAGCGGATTTAGTGATGCCGGAGGAAATTCAGCAAGCGATGAAGCGGATCGACCGTTCGGAGCTTCAGCAAGTTGTTGCCCGGAATACAGAGTGGGTTAAGCTGACTTTGGGGATGCTGTATTATTACGGAACCCTAAGCCTGAGCGAATTACAGAGCAGGATTGAAGACTATACTGGAACCAACCTGGATTCGAAAGAATACGAAGCGGTTATTTTGCAAGCAGCCCTTTATTACGATGATATTCAGTTGAGTCCGAAGAGAGCAAGGTACCAATTCGTCGAGGATTGGGAACAACTAGAGAAAGAACAACAACGCAGAACGGATTTATCTTACTACCCATTCACGAAGGAAGAGCTGCTTCAAGCCGGAGAGGTGGATTTCGTTGATCGTACGCCAATCTATCGCAACTTCGTGAAGCTGATTAGAAATAACTACTCGATTTCAGAGGAAGAGGCAGACTTCATTGTTGAAGAATGCGTCATTTCTATTCGAAATGGAAAAAATACGAGTGAATTATTTAAAGAACTGCAATCAAAGATTGAGCTTGATGAGGTAGAATTGATTAAAGCTGTGATGGAACAAAGCATTATGTTGCATAATCATACGAGACAATGGACATTGAAGGGATATACACCTAATCAATTATCAGCCAGCCGGTCCAATAGATATGCGCAAAATGCAGAATCAAAAGTCGTATCGATTCACTCAGCCAAAAAAATCGGCCGCAACGATCCTTGTCCTTGCGGCAGCGGTAAGAAATATAAAAAATGCTGTATTAGCAAGGAACAGCTAGGTTAAAACGCTAAACTTTCCTTTTGAAGGATTTTATTTGATATTCTATGGAAAAGACGCCATCCTGCGGAGTTAACTTTCTACTCCGTTGTGCGGCGTCTTTTTATGGTTGCTAACGTATCCTATTCCTGAAATACCGCGAAGTCGGTTATCCTTAGACAAGTGCAGCCGGGTAACTCAGGACCGGCTTCTTTTTCGGACGCTGAACCGGTCAATAGCATAACCTATGATGGTCCAGGACAAAATCGTCAACACATACAAAAGTGCGGCATTAACGTTGGTATACCCGACAATCGGGTAGAACCAGGCCGGTACGCTGAGGCAGTAGAATAAAATATAAATCGGCTCCGAGTCATGTCCGATGGCATGCATTAAACAGACAGCGGCTCCGATGGCTGTGAACAGCAAAGTAAATTTATAATGCATGAGCAAGCTCCTTTAGGCGTTGATTTGGAATCCCTCCGCGCAGTGTTGCGCAAGAGGGGGTCAGGCTAATATTTGCGTTTCCATTTCCGGTTATGATTGGAGGTTTCAGGAAAGGAGTCTCCTTTTTTCAAGGTGATGATCTTGGGGTTGTTAATCCCCATATGAAATGCATCTTCACCCGCCTCCATATATTCTCCGTCGTTAGGAGCTTTATCACCGGGTCTAAATTGGCTCCACTCGCCCATAGCTGGTCACCTCCCGTACGAAGTGTACCGATAGTTTCTCCGAACCAGGGGGGTTGCATGTCATTTAATATTTACCAAGTTTCATGCAAATAAGAGTTCATTCGGTTAAGCCTGCAAAATAAACTTGTCATTGGCTTTCGATTTTGCTATAGTATTATGGTGCGAGTTTTGAAACGTTAGTTAATTTACTCGCTCCTTGCTCCTATTAGAGGGGCCGTTAGTCCAAAAGGAGGTGAAACCATGCGCAAATATGAAGTGATGTACATCATTCGTCCGGACATCGAGCAAGAAGTTGTTCAATCTACGATTGAAAAGTTCCAAGGCATCATCAACAACGGTGGCGAGATTACTAAGCACGATGTTATGGGTAAACGCCGTCTTGCGTATGAGATCAACAAGCACCGTGATGGCCATTACGTGTTAGTTCAATTCAACGCTAACAACGAGGTTATTACTGAGCTTGACCGTGTGATGAAGATTTCCGATGAAGTCATTCGTTACCTGATCACTAAAGACGTAGCTTAAGTTATCCATGTGCCGTAATTGACATGCTGGGAGGTTGTTAGATTGCTAAATCGTGTGATTCTAATCGGAAGGCTGACACGTGATCCCGAATTGCGTTATACTCCGGCAGGTGTTGCCGTAACTACGTTCACGCTGGCTGTGGATCGTCCTTTTACGAACCAACAGAAAGAACGTGAAGCGGACTTTATCAATATTGTGACATGGCGTCAGCTTGCTGAAACATGTGCCAATTATTTGCGTAAAGGACGGCTGACTGCAGTAGAGGGCAGAATTCAAGTGCGCAACTACGACAATAATGAAGGCCGGCGCGTATATGTGACGGAGGTTATTGCCGACAACGTTCGTTTCTTGGAATCCTCTAACAGTGGTGGAAATCGCGAAGAAGGTATGGGTGGTGGCCAAGCTCCAAGCCAAGGCCAACAGCGTTACAGTGGACCGCGCGACAATCAAGATCCATTCCAGGATGACGGTAAACCGATTGATATTTCTGATGATGATTTGCCATTTTAACGTAGAAAGGACTGAGCATCGATGAGTTTCCAAAGAAGAGACAACGGCGGCGAAGAGCGCGGCGAGCGTAAATTCGGCGGTCGTGGTGGAAAAAAAGGTGGTAAACGCCGTAAGGTGTGTTACTTCACTGTAAACAAAATCAAGCACATTGATTATAAAGACATCGAAACGCTGAAGAAGTTCATCAGCGAGCGCGGCAAGATTCTTCCACGCCGTGTAACTGGAACATCCGCTAAGTACCAACGTATGCTGACGATTGCGATCAAACGCTCCCGTCAAGTAGCGTTGCTGCCATACACTACGGAATAGTAGTTTTTAAAGAAGAGACGACTCGATCTATTATCGGGTCGTCTTTTTTTTCGCTGCAATAGAATTTATTAGCTTCCGAGGCCATCGGATGCGCAAGGTGAAGTGAACATGAAGTTTTGGTAAAATAGAGGAGCGATCTGTCGGTGGGGAGGGTCGTATATCTTCCCTAGGAATCATAGTGTAGTATTATAAACGAGTTTGAAGTTGAGTACGGGAAGCTTGCTTCCGAAGAAAGGGTGGCCCTAGAGTGAACATCGCTTTTTTTCTTGTGCCGAAAGATGACGTTATTTATTTATCTCCGAATTCCACGATGCGTCAAGCATTGGAACGAATGGAATACCACCGCTATTCGGCCGTACCCTTAATTGATGAGGGTGGACGGTATGCCGGAACAATTACGGAGGGAGACCTGCTGTGGAAGCTGAAGCATTCGCCTGAGTTTGGATTCGAGAATGCGCATAAAGTACATCTTAAGGATGTGCCGCAGCACATGAACATCAAGCCGGTCCGGATCGATCAGCAAATGCAGGACTTGATCACACTGGCTACGAATCAAAACTACGTTCCTGTCGTTGATGATAACGGGGTTTTTATAGGGATTATCCGAAGACGGGAAATCATTGATTATTGCTTCAAGCTGTGGCAAGCGGAACAAAAAGTTTAAACTGTGGTATAATTAACTAAAGTGTGCTTAAGGAGAGAGGCGGCTGGTCCTACATGGAACGAGATGTGGATTTGGCGAAAAGGGCCAAAATTATCGAATGGCTGAAGACGGAAATCGTGGATCATGTAGCACACCTGCTCAAGAGCATATGGGAAGGCAGCAGCACCAAAATGGTGGATGCTCTGGCAAGTCTCGTGGCCAGCTCTTATATTCTCGGAAGACGTCTCGGCATCTCCCTTCGCAGTTTAGATGAAGCGGTTCTGGAAAAAATGAAGAAGCACAGGCAAGAGGGACATCAATTAGAGGAATGGTACGGAGATATTTCCGCTTTGGAAGAACATTTGCGTAAGAGGTGACGAGGTTGGGGAAGGGTTCCGTACGTTTGTTAGGCTGGAGTGCTGCAACCATTGCACTGCTCCTGTCAGTGTTAACACCGTTTAGCTTGATTACATTTCATCTTCTGATGATTCCGGTCATCATCCTGTTCGTGAGGCTGGAAACGAAAAAGTTTCTGCTTTATTACGGTTTAAGCTTAGCGATAGTTTATGTGCTAACCTCACTTTTACTTGTCAGCTGGGCAGGTGTCATGCTTGTAGCGATATCTTTGTTCCTGCTGCCTCCGGTCATTCAGATGGGGAATTTGTATAAAAAAAGGGCACCTGCCCGTACCGTGATTACGGCAGGCACCGTGACCTTGCTGCTTGAAATGCTGGTCAGCCTAGTGGTGGGTTATGCCTTCGGCTTCAATATCATCGACCGAATGAAGCAATTTATGCTGGAAAGCATCAATACGTTACCGGCACAGCTTCAAGCCGTATTGGTTGTCGACAAAGATACATTGGTACAACTGGTCAGCCAGATGCTGCCGCTGTATATGATTGGCTATTCTTTGTTCCTGGTTGTGATTGCCCATTGGTTAGCACGAAAGCTGCTCAACCGTTCCGGGGAGGCCTTGCCTGCATTCAAGCCGATTCGGGAATGGATGCTGCCGAGATCGTTCGTCTGGTACTACCTCATTGCCTTATTTATGGAATTTTTCGTAAAAGATACGAACTCCATTTTTTTTACTCTGCTGCTTAACTTGCTGCCGTTGCTGACGGCGGTGTTCGCGGTGCAGGCGATAGCTTTTCTATTTTTCGTGGCCCATCGGAACCGATGGAATCGTGCGCTGCCCTTCGGAGGGATCGTGCTGCTGATCTTTGTCCCGCCGGCTTATTTCATGTTCAGTATGTTGGGCGTTTTTGATGTGGCGTTCCCGATCCGCGAGCGGATGACCCGAAAATAATGAAATGATTAGGAGCGAGTAAAATGCCGAAGTTCTTGCTTAAGCGATGGCATGGCTTGCATATCGTATGGATTTTTGTACTGCTGACGGTATTGATTTTTATATTGATGCTGTATCAATGGGTAATCAGCGTGATTGCCTTGTTTCTATGCGGGATTCTCGCTTACTACACCTTGCAGGCGGAGCAGGCGTTCCGCAAAGATTTCAACGATTACGTCGGTACGTTGTCACACCGTATTAAACGGGCGGGCAATGAGGTGATTCAGGAGCTGCCGCTCGGGATTTTGCTCTTCAATGAGGAGAAGATCGTAGAGTGGCACAATCCGTTCGTGGCCAAAATGTTATCCAAGGATTCGCTCATCGGCGAATCGGTCATTGAGCTGTTTCCTACGATGAAGTCGCGCAAGGAGAAGGAAGCGAAGGAAACGAAGTTCGAAATTACGATCGGCAAAAATATTTATCTTGTGCAAGCCCGGACGGACGAGCGTCTTCTGTATTTTACCGATATTACAGCTTATCGCACATTGTCGGTCAAATATGAGGAAGAGCGGCTCGCCATGGGGATTGTGACTATGGACAATCTGGACGAGGCTACGCAAGGAATGGATGATCAGACCCGCAGTATCATGATGGCGAAGGTGACGGGAGAAATTACGGAATGGGCGCAAAAAAACCAGGTGTACCTGCGCCGCACGGCGTCTGACCGGTATCTCATTCTGATGGATCAAAGAGGACTGAAGGCATTGGAGCAGTCCCGGTTTGAAATATTGGATGAAGTTCGTGATCTGACGATCGAGCACAAGCTGCCGCTCACGCTGAGTATTGGTATTGCTTCCGGTGTCGACTCCTTGACCGAGCTCGGTTCCCTGGCTCAGACGAGCTTGGATATGGCTCTGGGGCGCGGGGGAGACCAGGTGGCGGTTAAGGTAGGGGAGCGGCTTTCCTTCTACGGAGGGCGTTCCAATGCGATTGAGAAGCGGACGCGCGTACGGGCTCGCGTGATCTCCCATGCACTCCGGGATCTGATCCGGGAATCCGAGAAAGTCATTATTATGGGTCACCGGTATCCGGACATGGACGCGATCGGCGCGGCTATTGGGGTATTGAAGGCAACGCATGTCAGCAACAAGGAAGGTTATATTGTGCTCGAGGGTATAAACCCTTCCATTCAGAAGCTGATGGATACGATCTATGAGGACGAGAAGCTGAACAGGTGGTTCATTACGCCGGAGCAGGCGATGCAGATTACGAACCAACGCACGCTGGCAGTCGTTGTGGATACGCATAAAGCGTCGATGGTTGCAGAGCCGAAGCTGCTTCAACTGACCCAGCGCAAGTTCGTTGTGGATCACCATCGCCGCGGCGAAGAATTTATCCAGGATGCGACGCTGGTATATATGGAGCCGTATGCTTCATCCACATGTGAATTAGTGACGGAGCTGCTGCAGTATTTCAACGAAAGATTGACGATGGGGGTACTGGAAGCCACGGCGCTGCTGGCCGGGATCGTGGTGGATACCAAAAGCTTCAGCCTGCGCACCGGCGCGAGAACATTCGAGGCGGCATCGTTCCTTCGCCGGAACGGGGCAGACTCGTCTTTGATCCAACGGCTGCTGAAGGAGGATTTGGACGCGTATATTCAGCGTTCCGAGATCATCAAGAATGCCGTTATTATTTATGATCATATTGCGTTGGCGGTGACCGAGCCGAATCGCAAATATTCTCAGTTGCTCATTGCCCAGGTTGCTGATACATTGTTAACTATGACGGGTGTGATGGCTTCATTTGTCATCAGTGAACGCCCGGACGGTTTAATCGGCATTAGTGCCCGTTCTTTAGGCCAAATGAACGTGCAGATCGTGATGGAACGGATGGGCGGAGGCGGTCATTTGACCAACGCAGCCACACAGCTGGAAAGTACGGTTGGGGAAGCAACACAAAGATTAAAACAAATATTGAGTCAGATGCATGCAGAGGAGGGGCTTTTCGAATGAAGGTCATTTTATTGAAGGATGTTAAAGGGCAAGGTAAAAAAGGGGAAATTAAAGACGTATCTGAAGGTTACGCGACGAACTTTTTGTTCCCGCAGCAGCTGGCTGCACCGGCAAACGAGTCGTCCGTGAAAATATTGGATAACCAGAAGAAGGCCGAGCAGCGGAAGAAGGACCAGGAGAAGGCGGAAGCCGGGGAGCTGGGTAAAAAGCTGGAAGCCTTAACCGTCGAGCTGAAAGCAAAGTCGGGTAAGGACGGACGCCTGTTCGGTGCAATTACAAGCAAGCAGGTAGCTGAAGGTTTGGAAAAGCAGCAAAGCATTAAATTGGACAAGCGTAAAATTGTAATGGATGATGCGATCCGCACACTTGGCGTAACCGAGGTTGTCGTGAAGCTGCATCCGGAAGTGACTTCCAAGCTGAAGGTTCACGTGACGGAGGAGTAAGACCCGAAAGTCCTATGAAGCTGGGACGGTAACAACGGGGAACTTAAGCGAAGAGACGGTACCATTTATCTGGATAAAAAAGGTTGGGCTTGCCTTAGAGGAAGCCCATTTCTCATGCAGCCAAAAACCAATTAGAAGGCCCTAGGAGGAGACGAGCTTGAACGAAGGTATGTTTATGGATCGCATCCCTCCGCAAAATTTGGAAGCCGAGCAGGCTGTGCTCGGCGCTATTTTGCTTGATAGCGATTCACTCGTAACCGCGATGGAACGTATCACGGCTGATGACTTTTATCGCGCCTCGCATCAGCGCATCTTCGAATCGATGATCGAGCTGGCGGAGGAGAATGAGCCGATCGACTTGATCACGCTGACCGCAAAGCTGCAAAATAAACAGCAGCTGGAGGAAATCGGCGGGATCACGTACTTGTCGGAGCTTGCGAATGCCGTGCCGACGGCAGCAAATATCGACTACTATGCCCAGATCGTCGAAGAGAAATCGATGCTGCGGCGCCTGATTCGCACAGCAACGAACATCGTAACGGACGGCTACGCCGGATCCGATGAGGTGGCCGACCTGCTGAGCGATGCGGAGAAGAAGATTCTCGAAATCTCGCAGCGCCGCTCGAGTACCGGGTTTATCGCCATCCGCGATGTGCTGATGGAAGTATTCGACAAGGTGGAGTTCCTTTATAACAATAAAGGCGGCGCCACCGGGGTCAGGTCCGGGTTTCAGGATTTGGATAAAATGACGGCCGGCTTTCAACGGTCCGACTTGATTATCGTAGCCGCCCGTCCATCCGTAGGGAAGACGGCGTTTGCTTTGAACATCGCGCAGAACGTCGGGGTGCGCGAGAAGGAGACCGTCGCCATCTTCAGTCTGGAGATGGGTGCGGCTCAGCTCGTGCAGCGGATGATCTGCGCCGAGGCAAACGTGGATGCCACTCGGATGCGGACGGGCTTCCTTGAGGGCGATGATTGGGAAAAGCTGACAATGGCGATCGGTGCGTTGTCCGAGGCCAACATTTATATCGACGATTCGCCGTCGGTCACTGTAGCCGATATTCGCGCCAAGTGCCGCAGGCTGAAGCAGGAGAAGGGGCTCGGTATGATCCTGATCGACTACTTGCAGCTGATTCACGGTCGAGGGAAGGGAGACAACCGGCAGCAGGAGGTATCCGAAATTTCCCGTACGCTGAAGCAAATCGCGAGGGAATTGAACGTTCCTGTCATCGCCTTGTCCCAGCTCAGCCGGGGCGTTGAGCAGCGGCAGGATAAGCGTCCGATGATGTCCGACTTGCGGGAATCCGGTTCGATCGAGCAGGATGCCGATATCGTTGCGTTCCTGTATCGTGACGATTACTATGACAAGGAATCCGAGAAGAAAAATATTATTGAGATTATTATCGCCAAGCAGCGGAACGGTCCGGTAGGCACGGTGGAGCTTGCGTTTCTCAAAAACTTTAACAAGTTCGTCGGCCTGGATCGAACGCATCAGGAAGTCGGTTAATGGCCTGAGTTTGTTGCACGGGGAACATTTTGCGTGAAAAGGAATACAGTGGTAAGGGTGTCTCACCGCTTACCGCTTACATATGAATAATTTCCGAACAATGGTTGAGGGGCCTTCATCATTGTTCGTTTTTATTGACTTTATGTATCGGTGCTGATAAACTATTTGATGGTGCTTTATGCCTTTTGGCTAATTATAGGTGGATATTCACCTGACGGGGGTTATGAATATGTCAACGGTTGTAGTTGTCGGAACCCAATGGGGCGATGAAGGAAAAGGAAAAATAACCGATTATCTGGCTGAATCTGCAGAAGTCGTGGCACGTTACCAAGGCGGTAACAATGCCGGCCATACGATTTTGATTGATAATAAGAAGTATAAATTGACGATGGTTCCATCGGGCATTTTCTATGAAGATAAAGTATGTGTTATTGGTAACGGAATGGTTATCAATCCTGGCGCCTTGCTGGAAGAGATCGCTTATGTTCATGAGAACGGGTTTTCCAGCAGCAATCTTCGCGTCAGCGACCGCGCTCATGTCATCATGCCTTACCACCTGGTGCTGGACGGGTTGGAAGAAGAGCGCAAAGGCGATAACAAAATCGGAACGACCCGCAAAGGGATCGGTCCTTGCTATATGGATAAAGCGGCAAGAAACGGTATCCGGATCGCTGATCTGATGGATGCCGAGGAATTCGAACGTAAGGTGCGCCACATGGTAGCGGAGAAGAACGTGCTGATCGAGCAAGTGTATGGCTCTAAAGGTCTGGATGCAGACACGATCATCGAAGAGTACCTGGGTTATGCTGAAAGGCTGCGTCCTTATGTTACGGACACATCCGTTGTCCTGAACGATTTGATCGATGCCGGCAAGAAGGTGCTGTTTGAAGGCGCTCAAGGCGTTATGCTGGATATCGACCAAGGTACGTATCCATACGTAACGTCCTCCAACCCTTCGGCTGGCGGCGTATGTATCGGCTCGGGCGTAGGCCCGTCCAAGATTCAACAAATTATCGGGGTAGCCAAATCCTACACGACCCGTGTCGGCGACGGTCCTTTTCCAACCGAGCTGCATGATGAAATCGGGAGCTGGATCCGCGAAAAAGGCCATGAGTACGGTACAGTTACAGGTAGACCGCGCCGCGTAGGCTGGTTTGACAGCGTTGTTGTCCGTCATGCGCGCCGTGTCAGCGGCATTACAGGCTTGTCCTTGAACTCTCTGGACGTTCTGGCGGGTTTGGAAACCGTGAAAATTTGTACTTCCTATAAATACCGTGGGGAAGTTATCGAGCATTACCCTGCCAGCTTGAAAATGCTATCCGAATGCGAAGCTGTATACGAGGAGCTTCCAGGCTGGAGCGAGGATATCACAGGCGTGCGCAGGCTGGAGGATCTTCCGGAGAATGCAAGACGCTATGTGGAGCGTGTCTCCGAGCTGACAGGCATTCCGATTGCAATCTTCTCGGTAGGCCGTAACCGTGAGCAAACGAACCTGGTTCAACCGATTTATTCTTAATATAACGATAAAGCTCCCGAAGTCTGGACGATGCATACGTCCGCAGGCTTCGGGAGTTTTTTTGTGATGATTCATACTTTCATGGGGTAGGCGGGGGATTTTTTCCACGAGGACGGTTGTATTACTTCAAATAGGTCAATACTGGGGAAGGGAGATGATCGAAACTTCTAGCATTCGGGAGATGGTGAACAAGTGAAAGGGATGGCTTGGCTGATCAAGCTGATCATGAGCGCATTGATTACTTCAATGGTGTGTATCGCATCGACCTTTTGGGTGATCAATACGTATGTAGATATGGTTCTGGAGCAATATCAATTGAAAACGACTGTGCAATCGACGCCGAGCTGGTCTCAGCTGGTTGGACGTCTGACACAGCAATTATCCATGCCAAAAGCGGATTCCCGCAGCGTGGCACTAGGCGAGAAGACGCCGAAAGACCAAGCGGTGACGGGAGCAATCTCCCCCGATGGATCAATTACGGTTCCATCAGGTGCAGGAGGGGGTTCCGGTTCCTCCAGCGCGGGGGCAGGCAGTACAGGAAGTGAAAGCCCAGCCACAACCCCGACAGGCAAAGAAGGCACGCCAGCCGACAAAAATCCGCCGGAGGATGCCATCGCGGTGTTCGGTCACCAAAGCGGTCAGTCCGGGTCTAGCACTGGCTCCGGGAGCTCATCGGCGAGTGATGCGGATAAACGCGTGGTTGTGTCCGGTGAAGATTTCACGAAGAAGAAGGATCAGCTGACGAACGAGGAAAAAAACAAAATATTTAATTTGCTTATGACGCGTGTGCCACAGGATGAGATGCAGCGGATTTCGAGGCTGATGGAAGATGGCATTACAGCTGCAGAGCTGAAAGAGATCGAGCAGGTGCTGCAAAAGTATTTGAAGCCCGAGGAATATACGCAGCTGCTCAGTATGATCAAACCGAGCTAGTTTGTGGCCCAAGCAAGCCGAAGGCCCGAAAAGCACAGAGGCAGGCAACGGCATGCCTATCCGAGGAGGATGGAGCTGGATGTTTTTAACCGACTGCGCTTGGGATAAAAACAACACAAAAAGGCATTTCCTGATCAGGTCTATACCTGGATGGGAAATGCCTTATTTTATTTTATCACAATACAATTTTTTAAGCTTCCGAGGTATCGGATGTGAAAATTATATTTGGCGATAAAACCAACTATAGAACGCGGTCGCTCATCTTGAAGACCTCGATAGAGGTTTTATCATAGGGGATGGCCCCGGTTGGCGGGCTCAGCAAGCTGTGGGATATGCAGGTTCCTGGTATCACTTGCAGCGGCACAGCGGCATGTCGAAGCGGTTCACCCTGGTTATCGCTGTCCGCCATGCTTGGCGATGGTGTCTTCGGCCTGCCGGGAGCGGGAGGATTCCACGAGTACTTGCAATGTAAAGGCAGTCTCGGATTCATTTTCTAATGGAGAAGGCTCCATGAGTCCTTGGGAGAGAGAAGGTTCTTCGACGGGATACGCGGCTGCTGCGCGGGGTTCGACATAAATATCAATGGCGCCTTGTTCCCGCAAAGCCGCGGCAGCCTGCTGCATTTCCGGATAATTCCTGAAGGTTGCTGTGATGGTTTCCATTGTTTTACTTCACACTCCTGCCACGAAAATTTTGGAAAAAACCTCCAGCGACGCGAATGATGTTGAAACAAGCCGCTGGATTATGGTAAATTGGTTAAGGAGCATTTTTGTTGACAAGAATGCATCTGTTTTGTAGCTTTTTGCTTCGAATCAGCCTTTGACAAACGCGGACCTCCTCACAATGGGAAGGAATAGCCGTTGATATGTGAATGTAAGGTTATTGTCCCTATTTTAGGTTTTTTTATGTATTCTCGTAGAAATTGACTTAAAAGGAGTAGAACATGAGAGTTTTCAGGGGAATGGATTGGGTGAAGGGCCTGCTGGGCAAGTCCAGGCAGAAGCTGCCTCAAATCCAAATGCAAAACTTGACTGCTAAGCTGAGAGTCAAACCGGTTACCAAAGAACGAGTTCAAGCAACAAAAGATAGAGCAATCCAAGGGATGAAGGCCCATAAATGGACGCTGGTCAAAACGGCATCGGTGGTAGGGGTCGTATCCGCATTAGTGTGGGGCGGCAACTCCTATGTCCATGGCAATATGTCAGAAGTATATCATGTCATTGTGAACGGCCAGGAAATCGGAACCGTCACGGACAAGGCGCAAGTCGAGCAATTTAAAGATACGAAGATAAAAGAATTAGCAAGCAGCTCTGCCGATGTCCGGATGTCGGTCAGTGCCCCGACCATCGAATTCATGCCTGAAAAGGCTTTCATGGCCCAAGGAGACGAGCAGCAGGTGCTGGACAAGCTATCGAGCTATATTACGGCTCATCCGGTAGGGATCGAGATGCTGGTCGATAGCAAGCCTGTCGGCGTAGTGAAGGATGAAGCGACGGCCAACCAGGTTCTGGATTCGATCAAAGCTACGGCTCTGGACAAAAAGAAGTCATCCGGTGTTGTTAAGGTGCTGTCGGCTTCGCCTGCGGTACAATCTGCCGATGTTGTAGAAGTACAAAAGGTAGAGTTCGTGCAAAAGGTAGAGTTGAAGGAAGTGGATATCCAGCCGCAGGATGTCATGAAGCCGGAGGATTTGAAGAAAAAGCTGGAGACCGGCGACGTACAGCCTACGAAATATACAGTGGAAAAGGGCGACTGCGTCTCCTGCATTGCCAAAAAGCTAGATATTCCGAAGCAGGTTATTTATCAGAACAATCCGACGATCAGCGATGATATGATCAAGGTCGGTCAACAGCTTGACTTGACGGTGCTGCAGCCGACGCTGGCGGTTCGTACCGTAGAGAAGCTCGTAGAAACCCAGGAAATTCAGTATGACACCGAATACCAGCAGGACGACAGTATGCGCTTGGGCGAGTCTCAGGTCATCAAGGCCGGGAAGAACGGCGTGAAAAAGGTCAGTATTCAGGTCACCAAAGTCAACGGGCTAATGACCGACGAGACGGTGCTGAATGAGGAAGTGGTGCAGCAGCCTGTCAAAGCGGTTGTACGCAAGGGAACGAAGGTTGTTAAGGGCGAAGGAACCGGAAAGTTTGCGTGGCCGGTGCTTTCTTCAACCATTACAAGTACGTTCGGCACGCGTTGGGGGGCTTTTCACAAAGGGATCGACTTGACGGGGAACCGTAACATCATGGCCTCCGATAACGGGAAAGTCGTGTTTGCCGGTGTGAAAGCAGGCTATGGCAATGCCATCATTCTTGACCATTTGAATGGTTATAAGACACTGTATGGACATTTGAGCCAAATCAATGTGTCGGTTGGCAAGATCGTAGAAAAAGGTGAGAAAATCGGTTACATGGGCAGCACCGGCGATTCAACGGGTGTGCATCTTCACTTCGAGGTGCAGGTCAATGACGAACCGCAAAATCCACTGAAATATTTGAACCGGTAGCACTCATAGATTTCATAGTACGGTTATACAAAAAAGGGGCATGGAAGAAGCAGGAAAGCTGCTTGTCCGTGTCTCTTTTTGCTTCAAGGTATGGTAAGATAGAAGGATAGACGATCTCACAGGCGGTGAACCGAGATGGCGAAAATACTCGTTGTCGATGATGAACAACCGATTGCGGATATATTGAAGTTCAATTTGGAAAAAGAAGGGCACGAGGTTATATGTGCCTATGACGGCGGGGAAGCGGTGGAGCTGGCCTTTAAAGAGGAGCCGGACCTGATCCTGCTGGACTTGATGCTGCCGGTGAAGGACGGGATGGACGTGTGCCGGGAGGTGCGCGTCAAGCTGAACACGCCTATTATTATGCTGACGGCCAAAGATAACGAAATTGATAAGGTACTGGGACTGGAGCTGGGCGCCGATGACTACGTGACCAAGCCGTTCGGTACGCGAGAGCTGCTGGCCCGGGTGAAAGCGCATCTGCGGCGTCAGACGAAGGCTCAATCGGCTCCGGTCGCGGAAGCCGGCACAAGGCAGGGCATTAAAATCATGAGCCTGTTCATCGATAGCGACATGTATGTCGTGTATAAGGACGAAGTGGCGCTCGACCTGACCCACCGCGAATTCGAGCTCGTCCAATATTTGGCCAAGCATTGCGGGAAGGTGATGACCCGCGAGCATTTGCTGCAAGCCGTATGGGGCTTCGAATATTTCGGCGATGTGCGGACGGTGGACGTAACCATTCGCAGGCTGCGAGAGAAGATCGAGGATGATCCGAGCCGGCCGGAATATATTTTGACCCGAAGAGGTCTTGGCTACATGATGCGCAACCCGAAGACCGGGGGCTTCTGATCTATGAAAGGACTTCGATTCTTTCAATCGATCCAAGCGAAGCTGATTATTATTTATGTCCTGCTCATTCTGATCGCGATGCAGCTGATCGGGGTTTATTTTATCCGGACGCTGGAGAGCTATTTCAAGACGGATTTTATCGACTCGCATAACAAGCAGGCGCTGCTATTAACACAATTCGTGGAGCCGTATTTGTCAGCCAACAATGAAGACAACAAGGCCGGGGAGGCCCGGAAAACGTATGCCGATCTGAACGATGTCGTCAATAATTTGTTCGCGATCAGCAATGCGGAAATCCAAGTGATTGACGCAAACGGGATTGTGCTGTCCACCTCGATGGCAAGCCATCAGGCGATTGTGAACCAGAAGAATACGCAAACCGAGGTCAGCCGTGCCCTCCAAGGCATCAAGGACAACCAGCGCATGTTTACCGACCTGGATGGGGTCCGCAAGATGATCATTGCCAAGCCGATTAATTCGGGCGCAAAGGTTATTGGCGCGGTCTACATCATTGCCTCGATGGAGGATCTGTACAATACGATGAACCGGATCAACCGGTTTCTCATTACGGGTACGCTGATTGCTTTGGGGTTGACGGCGGTGCTCGGCGTCTTGCTGACGGCTACCATTACGACGCCGATTAAGGCGATTACAAGGCAAGCTACAGCCGTTGCGGAAGGACGGTTTAACGATAAGGTGCAGGTGCTCGGCAAGGATGAGATCGGCCAGCTGGGGCAGACGTTCAATTTCATGATGGAACGGCTGAAGGAGGCGCTGTCGCTCAACGAAGAAGAGAAGGAGAAGCTGGCTTCCATTCTGACGAATATGAACGACGGCCTCATTGCTACGGATGACCAGGGCCGCGTCATTGTGATAAACCGGCGGGCGAAGCAGATTTTGCAGGTGAATGAGGATACGACACTGGGCAAGCCGCTGCATGAGGTACTGGGAATAACCAGAGAAGCTTTAAGGCAGCAGGAGCCGGATGAGGATCCTACGCTGATGATGCATTTTTACCACGATGAGGAAGAAGAGCAGCTGTCGGTTCGTGTCACCTTCACGACGATTCACAGCAAAGGCAAGGGCTCGGCAGGAACGATCGCCATGCTGCAGGATGTGACGGATCAGGAGAAGCTGGAGGAATCCCGGCGTGAGTTCGTAGCTAACGTATCACATGAGCTGCGGACCCCGCTGACGACGATCAAGAGCTATCTTGAAGCGCTGGAGGACGGGGCGCTGGAGGAGCCGCAGGTGGCGTCCAAGTTCGTAAGCGTCACGCGCAATGAGACGGAGCGGATGATCCGGCTCGTAACCGATCTGCTGCAGCTGTCCCGGCTGGATTCCAAGCAGGCGATCATCAGCAGAGAGCTGACCGATGTCAGCGAGATGCTGGAGGAGGTGGCGGACCGCTTCTCCTTCCAGCTGGAGCAGCGTTCGATCCAAATCGATATTGACGTGCTTCCGGACGTAGAGGAAATCGTTCTGGATCGCGACCGCATCGATCAGGTTCTGGACAATTTGGTGTCCAATGCAATCAAGTACACCGCAGACGAAGGACATATTGTTATCCGTGCCGTGCGACTGGACGCGAAGCTGCTGGAGATCTCTGTACAGGACAACGGAATCGGGATTCCGAAGAAGGATTTGAGCCGGATTTTCGAGCGTTTTTACCGTGTAGACAAGGCGCGCTCCCGCAATATGGGCGGTACTGGCCTCGGTTTATCGATTGCCCGGGAAATAGTAAGGGCGCATGGCGGAACGATTGCTCTCGAGTCAGATCTGGGTCATGGAACGAAGGTTACCTTTACGCTTCCTTACCTTCGAGATGAGGAGGCTGCCGAATGATTGAAAAGCTGAAAACAGCGGTGCTTGTGCTTCTGGTTGCGCTCAGCTTGCTGCAGACCTACTTTCTATCCTACAACTCCCCCAAGTTCGATCCGTTAGTGCAGGAGGAGTATGTCAAAGCGGATCCGATCGGATCGCAGGCTACGCTGGAGGATTTGTTATTTCCGAACGAAATCGTGATGCATATGGGCAATCAGCTCCATACAGTGCTCTACCCTGACACGGTGACATACAACTCGGTACTGGATAATGTGAAGCAGCGGACGCTGGACGGCTTCCGGAAGACGACGCTGGCCACGTTAGGCTTGAACTGGGACGATGTCCGGAACAAGCAGCAGGGTATTGAAGTGCGCTTCCGTGACGGCGTGCCGATCAACGTGCTCCAACGGGTGATGCAGCTGAAGGGAGAGCTTCCTGCCGATAACGATATTATTACGAAAATCTGGATTTTTGCGAAGGATACGAAGGATGAGGTCCGTACGATTCTTTTTACGGATACAGCCAGTACGGTCTATGAGGTGCAGAAGGCGGATATTTCGGCCAAGGATATTGAGCGTTTCGTCACGCTGGAGGGGGTCATTCCCTATAAACCGATGGCGAATGGAGATTATTATTTACCGACGAAGCCGCTTTCTTTTCCAGCCTACAAGCTTCCTTACACTTCGATGTCGGTCGATCAGCTGAAACGAAGCTTTTTCGTGGATCCTGCGATCACACGCAACATTTCGGAGCGGGACGGCTCGGAGATTTATACGGACAGCAAGCGGGGACTGCAGTTGAAAAATGACCAGCGGTGGATGACATATTCCGACCCTGTAGCGCCTGTCGACAGTAAGGTGGACCTGCGGGACAACCTGCTGTCCGCCGTTCAATTCGTCAACCAGCATGGGGGCTGGAACGGTACCTATGTAGTGCAAAAGGTGCCGCAGCGGCTGCTGCCCGCGAATCAGGCGTTTATTTTCCGCCAATATTACGGCTCGCTGCCGGTGATCAATCAGCGAAGTGACAATATCGGATTTATTAAAATGGCGCTGCAAAAAGGCGTCGTATCGAGCTACGAGCGGTCGACCATTATTCCGGAGCCCAAGGGCGTGAATAAGCGGGACGCTTCGCTGCTTGGAGGCGAGGCGCTGGATGCGAAGCTGGAGCAGTACAGCAAGAAGACGGCTGTCATCTCTGTATTCCCTGGCTACAAACCGGTCATTAGCGATCAGACGGAAGAGCTGGTGCCGACCTGGACGGTCGAGCTGCGCGACGGGACGTATGAATTTTTGGAGTAGGCTGATTATTTCTTGGAGCTATCGGGAGGTGACCTCATGGATTGGGGCCGAGCCAAGTTAATTTTGATTTTATCGTTTTTTATGCTTAATGTGGTGCTCGGCTACCAGCTGTGGACGACCCGGTCCGACCTCCTGGAGTTCGATGCCAATACGGCCAGCGCGGCGGAAGAAATTCAACGGCTTCTGAAAAGCAAAAACATACAAGTGTCGGTGGAAATGCCGAAGGAAATTCCCCGCTTGAAGGAGATTGTCGTCAAATTCGACGAGAAGATGAAATCGGACAAAAAAATTCCGGTCAGCGCTCCGTTCAAATACAGTCCCATCTTGGGCAAGGGAGCCACGAAGGATGCGGCAGCCCGGGCGGTGATTCCGAATATGGATGCGTACCAGTATGACCCGGTGCTCAGCGTGAACGGGGTGTACGTGTTCCATCAGCTGTACAATGGGGTGCCGATGTTCGAAGTGAAGCTGGAGCTGAATGAACAGAACGGGCTGATTACCTCTTACAGCCAAGGGTATGTGGAGGTTCAATCGGAAAGCGATCAGAAGGAGCAAAAGGTCATATCGCCGTACACCGTCCTGCGCAGCCTGATCGAGACGTATTTTCCAAGCGGGAGTGTCGTGAATAGTATCAAGCTCGGGTACCATGGGCAGGTGTTTAATTCGCAGACGATGTTTATGGTGCCGTATTGGCGCGTATCGCTAGGCAATGGCGATGGGGACATTTATTATGTCAATGCGTTGAACGGTGCGGTGGAGCTTCCGCAGAAGAACAGGAAGTAAGCTGCTGGCTGCTCTGGGGTGTTCCTTTGGGGGGACGGCGAAGCATGGATTTCGGACATGGGGGCAGCCGCTGCGGTTCAAGGGCTAAGAGGAGATGGGAGTCAGTCAGATGGGAATTCGTTTTACGGTATTGTCGAGCGGTTCTACGGGAAACGCGATGGTGGTGGCGACAGAGGAAAGCAAGGTGCTGATTGATGCCGGATTGAGCGCCAAAAAAATCGATCAGCTGCTGAAGGAAAAAGGAATGTCCGCCTCAGAGCTGGATGCCATTCTGGTTACGCACGAGCATGCGGATCATATTAAGGGTCTGGGCGCGGTGGCGCGGAAATTCGATCTGCCGATCTATGCTAATGAGAAGACGTGGGAAGAGCTGAACAAGCACGTCGGAGAAATTGCCGAGGATAAGCGGTGCGTGATGGACACCGGGGAAATCCGCGACTTCGGATCGCTGCAGGTGCAGTCGTACGGTATTTCCCACGATGCTGCGGAGCCTGTCGGCTACTGCTTCTACGAAGGCGATCAGAAGCTGAGCCTGGCGACGGATCTCGGCTACATGAGCGCCAAGGTGAAGGAGCAGATCCAGGACAGCGATGTGCTGGTGCTGGAATCGAACCACGATATCGAAATGCTGCGCATGGGGAAATACCCGTGGAACATCAAGCGCCGGATCCTGAGCGACCTCGGTCACTTATCGAATGAGGCCGCAGGGATCGGTCTGGTCGATGTCATGACAACGAAGACGAAGCGGGTGTACCTGGCGCATTTGAGCCGGGATCACAACCTGATGGATTTGGCCAGGCTTACGGTGAATAATGTAGTAGAGGACCGTCTGGAGCCTGAGGACCATCGGGCGAAGCTCATGGATACGTACTATGACCGGGCTACGGAGTGGGATCGGCTGGATACGGAGTAGCCGGGGCGAAGGCGGCGTCGAGCTGGGCTGACATGGCCGCGATATCTTGAGCGGTGATGATGCCTTTTTCCACCAGCACCTCAATCAGTGCGCTAACAATCAGTGCATTCTGGTAATGCGCGTTTTTGAGGTCGGCCAGCTTGCCGATGAAATCTACTTGCTCCAAATGGTTGGTAATCCGGTTCATGGTAGGATCATCCTTTCTTTGCTTAGGGGTTTTTCATAGATTCAAGTATGGTAAAATAGCTATGGACGGGTTCCCACGGTTTCGGTGGATCAAGTCCATTCGGTATACTTCTATTCTAGTCTTTTCCTACGAAAAACATTCCACTTCTATTTTAAAAGTTTACGAGAGGCAAGAACGCTAGTTTGGGGACTCTGCGCGGCAGCGTCAGAGAAGGGAGCGGGAGAAGATGAGCCTGTTTGATGATGATTTTTATTCCACCAAGGTTTCGCGTTGGGATCAGTGGTCCCCGGGAGGTTGGAGGAGGAAGGCCCCTTGGATTTGGCCGGCCTTGGGAGGCGCTGTGGTTATGCTTGGAGTTGTGCTGCTGTTCAGCGTGGGCACAGGCTCCAAGACGGTGGAAACCGCCGCTGCGATCAGTCCCTCGGCTCCGGCAGCCTCCGGCGCGATAGCACCGGGTGATGCGCATCAACTGGCCAGCGACTCCGTCGTTCGTATGGTGGAGAAGGTTGGCCCCACGGTGGTCAGTATCATAGGATCGCAGAAAGAAGGAGAAAAGGCTTCGCCCCGCGGAGGCACGAGAGGGCTTGGCTCGGGTGTGATCTTCCAAAAGGAAGGCGACAAGGTCCGCATCGTAACGAACAACCACGTGGTGGAAGGCTTCAACCAGTTGGATGTGGTGACCTCCGCTGGTGAGCAAAGAAAGGCGACGCTGCTGGGCCGCGACCAGATGACCGATCTCGCCGTGCTGGAGATGGACGGAAGCGGGATTAAGCAGGTGGCTGAGTTCGGGGACTCCCGTACGCTCAAAGCCGGCCAGACGGCCGTTGCCTTCGGTAATCCGCTCGGTCTCGGCTATGCCCCGACCATTACGCAGGGCATTATCAGCTGGCCCAAACGGACCATTCCCGTCTCGCTCGGTCAACAGGGCGAATATGATTGGGAAATGGACGTCATCCAGACCGATGCGGCCATCAATCAGGGCAACAGCGGCGGGGCGCTGGTCAATCTGGACGGCAAGGTTATTGGCATCAACACGTTGAAAGTGGCCGATATGGGCGTGGAAGGGCTGGGCTTTGCGATTCCGATTACGGAAGCGAAGCCGGTGATTGATACGCTGATTAGCGAGCATAAGATCAAGCGGCCTTATATCGGGGTGGTTACGCAGGATCTGCAATCTTTTGCAGGGACGGAAGTATTAAAGCTGCCTGCAGATGTGAAAACTGGTATTATTGTATTAGATGCGACGGGTCCGGCCAAAGAAAAAGGGCTCAAGACGAATGACGTCATCGTGGAACTGGACGGCAAGCCGGTGAGCAGTACGCTGGCGCTGAGGAAATATATTTATGGTCAGAAGCAAATCGGCGATAGTCTGAGTGTGACCTATTACCGGGGCAGTAAAAAATCGACCTTGACGCTTAACCTAGCGGAGCTCAAGGATCGGTAACCAAAGACATAGAGTGAGTGGGGTCTTACCATGTATGTAGTTTGTAAGGATCATTTGGAGCTGGCGATCGATCAGTTCGTCGATGAGTATGAGGATGCTCCGGATATCGTAGATCTGGAAGAAACGCGGTTTCCTGCCTGGGAACCGCCTGCGCATTGCGAACGGTGCCAGGAGAAGGCCAGGTTTCTGGTTGTGTAATGAACGGAGGAGGGCCCTGCGCGGCAGAAGCGTAGGGTCTTCTTTTGTAGAGTGGCAGGGGAAACCGTAGAAGCGGATAAGGGTATGGATACTTTTCAGATAAAAAAGGATGGTCGGCAGAAGATGCAAATTCAGATTATTGCGGTAGGGAAATTGAAGGAAAAATACCTCGTTCAGGGGATCGCCGAGTATGTTAAGCGCCTTGGCCCGTATGCCAAGGTGCAGATCGTCGAGGTGCCGGATGAGCGGGCACCGGAATCCATGAGCGCCGCCGAGGAGGCGCTCGTCCGCCAGCGCGAGGGCGAACGTATCCTCGCGCACATCAAGAGCGACGCCTACGTCGTGGCGCTCGCGATTGACGGCATGACGCTATCGAGCGAGGAGCTCGCGCGTCATGTGGAGGAGCTGGCCACGTATGGGCGCAGCCACGTGGCTTTCGTGATCGGGGGCTCGCTCGGCCTAGCCCCCGCGGTGTTAGCCCGCGCCGAACGCAAGCTGTCGTTCGGGCGCATGACCTTGCCGCACCAGCTCATGCGGCTGGTGCTGGTGGAGCAGATTTATCGGGCGTTTAAGATTATACGGGGGGAACCGTATCACAAGTAGGGGCAAGTTATAAAATTAGATGCATTTAAAAAATGCATCTAATTTTATTATTTTTCTAATGTTTTGATTAAGGTGCTTTATAAAAATTAGTCCCCACATAGAAAGAAACACTTTTACTGAGCAATGTTTTAAAAAATGTTGAGATATCCGGATTGCTGTTTCTATACTGTGTATTAATTATAATAGGAGAATTAATTGTTGCTAAATTTGTGGGGTTAAAAAACCTTGATTTTTCAACCCCATTATTATACTTATCATAAATAAATTGTTTATATTCTTTATGGATTTTACTATTTTTAGATTCTTGTAGCTTTAAGAAAAAGTGATATTTAAAAAGCCAATATTCTTCTTCCCATGAGGACGAATTTTGTAGTTTTTTTTCAATTGAATCAAATAAAACATTATTTATATTCTGTTCATTATCAAGCAATAACTCTAGAGCAAGAACTGAGCTTATATCATCCATGCTGCTGATAATTTTTACTAGTTGATGAGTAGTACACGCATCATGTATGCCAATGGATACAAAGATGCTTAATAGTGAATAAAGTTCTTGATGGAATGATAAGTCTAAATATCTATCAATATTCTTCTGTATTTGTATGCTCATTTCCATAATGCACGGCCTAACAGAGTGACGAATAATGTTTTCATCTAAAACATTGATAAATTCCATGAAATAGACTGACAAGTGTGGGGTCATTAGGACCATATTAAAAAGTTGCTTGAAAATATGTCGAGTTAAAGGGGTCTGTCAAATCTTTTGTG
>NZ_NMQW01000003.1 GCF_002234615.1 Paenibacillus rigui
GGTTTAATTAAACCGGTTTAACGATGGTAGATTTGAAGTGAAAGGGGGAGGGATCATGGCTACCATTGATGATGTTGCCAAGCTCGCCGGGGTTTCTAAGGGCACTGTATCCAGCGTATTCAGCAAAAAGAGACCGATCAGCAAAGAAGTGACCGAGCGGGTGCTGGAGGTGGCCAAGGAGCTGGGATATTACCCGAATCATATCGCAAGAAGCCTGGCTATGAAGAAAACGATGATTGCCGGCTTGAAAATGCCGATTTCCAAGGATGGCATCATGTCGCAATTTGAGATTCAGATGATTAACGGGGTTATCAAGGAATGCTCGAAGCACGGGTACCGGGTGCTGTTGGATACGCTGCCCGAGCATGATGACCCGAACCAATTTTCAAGCGATCCTGTAGACGGCATGATCATGCTCAATCCGCGCAAGCACGATCCGAGAATTGCCAGATACGAACAGATGGGCATTCCGCTAGTTCTCGTAGGCCGACCGGATCCCATCGACGCGAAAGTGAGCTACGTGGATAACAATAACACCCAGCTGAGCTATGAAGTAGGGGATTACTTGCTTCGCAGCGGACATACATCGATTTTGTTTCTGAACGCATCGTCGGATATGACGGTGGCGTACGACCGCGAGAGCGGGCTGGCAGAGGCGTTCGAACGCCACGGCTTGTCGCTGCATAAGGAGTATGTCATTAATTATTCCCGCAGGCTGCACTCGAGCCCGACGGAATACGGCTACATATCGATTCACAATACATATCAGCGATTGGAGTATACGGCCGTTATTACCGATACCGATCGTGTAGCGCTTGGTGTGCTTAGAGCCGCAAGAGAGCTCGGGATCAAGGTGCCGGACACGCTGTCCGTCATTGCGCTGAGCAATGATACGAAGCTGGCGCAGGAGATGACGCCGAAGCTGACCTCCGTGGAGCTGTCAGCCGAGAAGCTGGGGGCGGAGGCTGCGCATTTGCTGGTAGAGAAGATGAGGGATCCTGCTGTAATGCGTCATCATATCGTTCAAGCGGAATTGGTATACCGCGAATCCTGCAAGCAGCTGCGGTAGCGCGCAGCCTGCTTCGGAGGCGTTATAAACCTATTTTTGGAAGCGCTTTATTAATATTTCGTAAATCCGGGAGGGAACGATGTATGAGAAAAGCAAACGTAGTCTGTACCATGGTGGCCTTCATTCTAGTCTGTAGTATCGCGGCCGGGTGCTCTGATAGCGGCAGTTCGGCCACCGCTCCGAATGGGTCCGGGCAGCCTCAAGGTCAGGAGAAGAAGGAAGAACGCACGCTGAAGATGATGTCGGGAGTTATCGGAGGCAAGACCCCGGAGGAAAATACACTTTTTGAAAAGGAGATTGAGCGCCTAACCGGTATCAAAGCGAAGCTGGATAAGCCGGCCTCGGATTATGACCAAAAGCTGCTGGCGGCTATCGCCTCCGGTGAAAAGTTCGACCTGCTTCAGGTGAGCAAGGAAAAGATGAACCTGTTCATCGAGCAAGGCGTATTGGCACCTTTGACAGATCAGGTGAAGGGCTCCAAGGTGCTGCAGGATCCGGACGTTCTGCCTCCCCAGGAGTGGGAGCAGGTCAAAACAAAGGACGGCAAAATTTATGGCGTGTTCACGAAATTTCAGGGCGGTACGATGCCCATCGTGCGCAACGACTGGCTGAAGAAGCTGAATTTGCAGGAGCCCAAAACGTTTGACGATTACTATAAAGTATTGAAGGCTTTTACGGAGCAGGATCCGGACGGAAACGGCAAGAAGGACACCTACGGTTTGAGTACGGCGGGCATGTATGAGCTTCAAGGCTTCTTCAGCGGAGCGGGCTTGAAGCAGCGTTACGTGGAGAAGGACGGCAAGCTGGATGTACCTTATTCGACGGATGCTGCAATACCGGTATATGAATGGTTGAACAAGCTGTACAAGGAAGGCATTCTCGATCCGAATTTTGCGACGAACGATACGGGGAAGATGCGTAATTTGTTCCTGACCGATCGTGTAGGGATGATTACTTATTGGGATGCGTGGGTCGGCATGCTGAACAATACGAGAAAGCAGCAGGATGCGAGCACGGTGTTCGAAGCGAAAGGACTGCCGGGAGTTGCAGGGCCTAACGGCAGCTACATGCTGCGTCGCGGCGATCCGGACGTATGGGTGATTCCGGTTAATGCAGAGCATCCCAAAACCGCATTTGAGTTTATTGAGTGGTGGCATTCCAAGGAAGGCATCGTCCTGGGAAGCATGGGGATTAAGGACAATGACTATACCGAGAACGGCGGTAAATATGAGCTGACCAAAACCGGTCAGGAGCATGCGATGGACCATGGCGTGCCGTTCTGGTACAACAAAAAGTTCCCGAACCCGTTCGGTTTGCTGCCCGGCGTCAAGGATGCCCAGGATTTGGTGCTGAAATATGCAACGCTGGAGCTGACGCCTCCCAAGTGGGCCGACGCTGAGAAAATCATTAACGAGTATTCGTTCAAAGCAATTCAAGGCCAAATGCCGGCAGCCGAGGCGGTTAAGAAAATGCGCGAGCAGCTCAAGGCGAATAAGCTGATCGACTAGATTTGGAAGGTTTACCGGAAGGGAGGGGCGGCAGCTCCAGCGGTGGCAGCCTGCCGGTTCTCCCGTTCCGCAACTATTGCAGGCAAGGGGGTGCATTCGTTTGAAGGCGGTATGGAAATTTAAAATGCTCTATCTCATGATGCTGCCCATCATGGCTTATTTTGCAATCTTCTCCTACTATCCTCTCGTTCGCGGCCTCACCATAAGCTTTCAGGAATTTCGGCTGATCGGCAACCGTCCCTTCATCGGGCTCCAAAATTACAGCACCGTTCTGAAGGACAGCTCCTTCTGGCATGTGCTGGAGAATACGCTCCTGTTGGGCGGAGGAACGTTAATTATTGGGTTTGTGATGCCGATTCTGCTGGCTTTGTCATTGAACGAGGTGTTCTCGACCTGGTTCAAAAAGGTGACCCAAATGGTCGTGTATTTGCCTCACTTATTCTCATGGGTCGTTGTCGGGGGCATGTGGATTCTTATGCTCTCGCCGGATACGGGGATTGTGAATCAAATCCTGAAGCTGCTGGGCGCAGCTAAGCCGATTGCGTTCATGTCCACGGAAAGCTATGCCCGCTGGGTCATGATTTTGACCTCGGTATGGAAGGAAATGGGCTTCACCTGCATTTTATATTTGGCTGCTATCGTCTCCATCAATCCGGCGTTATATGAAGCGGCGCGAATCGACGGTGCGAATCGCTGGCAGCTGGTACGCTTCGTGACGCTCCCTTCGCTCGTTACAACGATGAAGGTCGTTATCATGTTGAATGTGCTGGGAATTCTCCGCATGTTTGATCAAATATTCGTGATGCGCAACGGGGCCATCGCCAAATCGGTGGATGTGCTGATGATGTATACGTATCAAAAAGGAATTCTCGAGTTCAAGATCGGCCTGGCCACGGCCGCAGGATTTTTAGTGATATTGGCGACATTGATCATCACGTTTATTACCAGAGCCATCATTCGTTATGACGAGGGGTGAGAACAATTTTATGAGGATGAAAGCAACGAATCCGTACACCGGATGGGCAAGCCGCTCGTTCGACACGCTCAATATCGGATTGCTGCTGCTAACGGTAGCTACGATGATTATTCCTTTCCTGAATACGTTCGCGTTGGCTTTCTCTACCAACTTCGCATCCATGCAGCCGGGGATTGTGCTGTTCCCTAAAGAGTTCAGCATAGAGGGCTTTTCCACCGTATGGAACCGGATGCAGCTGTATGTTCCTTTTACGAATAATGTGATCGTTACGCTGGTGGGGACCGTCGGCCACGTGCTGCTGTGCTCAATGGCGGGCTATGTGCTCGTGCAGCAAGGCTTGCCGGGCAAAAAGTGGATGGTATCGCTCATCCTGCTCACCATGACCATACCGGGCGAAGCCATCATGATTCCATTGTATGTGGTCAACAAGGAGCTCGGCTTATTGAACACTTTGACCTCGCTTATTCTATCCGGGCTCGTATCCGGATTCAGCATATTGCTTATGCGCAACTTTTTTATGTCCGTTCCATCGGAGATGGGAGAATCGGCGCGGATCGATGGAGCGGGAGATTTCCGGATTTTCGTGACGATGTATTTGCCTCTGGCCAGCGCAGGGCTGGCTACGGTATCGCTGTTTGAATTCGTCAGCCGGTGGAATCAGTTTACTCCGGCCCTGCTGTATATTAACGACCATGCGAAGTACACGCTGCAAATTGCGCTGAAATCGCTCATAATCGACACGGACTCGACCTCAAGCAACTTCGTCATTACGACGAATGTACGCATGGCGGGTATCGTCATCGCTCTGATCCCTTTAATGATCATTTATCCTTATGTGCAAAAATATTTTGTTAAAGGCATTATGGTAGGCGCCAACAAGGAATAAGCGAACGATTCAATAAAAACGGAGCAGGGAGCGTGAATGAATTGAACACAGGCTTGCCGCATACTAGCGTTGCCGTTTTTACACGCCGCATCAGCCGTGAAGAGCAAAGCAGCTACATTGAAGTGCCGTTTGACATGCCGGAGCGGGTCGAGGAAATACAGGTGACGTACCGCGTTGAATCGTTCGGTGCTCCCGGGGCGGTGATCGATCTCGGCGTCAGGGACAGCCGCAGGGTCAGGGGCTGGAGCGGAGGGGCGCGAGCCGGATTTCGCATTGGAAGGGAAACAGCAACGCCGGGATATATTCCCGGCGACCTGGACCCAGGCAGTTGGGCAGTCCTGCATAATGCGTATAAAGTGCCGCAGGAGGGCTGCGAGGTGACGATAACGGTGGAGTTTCGCCACCTTGGCGGCCGTTGGCTCAGAGGGGATCTGCACACACACAGCGTGCACAGCGACGGGACGTATACGCTGGAGGAGAATGCGGCGATCATGGAGGAGCTCGGCTGTGATTTCATCGCGATGACGGATCATAACGCCGTCAGCCAGAATCTCGCTTATCCCCGAAATACGAAGGTTGTAATGATACCGGGCATGGAGTTTACGACCAACTTCGGGCACAGCAATTTACTGGGCGTGGCCGATCCGCTGGATGATTTTCGGGTTCGGCATCAGGCGGATGTGAACGAACGGCTCCGCATGGCAAGGGAGCGGGGAGCGAGGATCGTGCTGAACCACCCGCACTGTGATTATTGTCCGTGGGAATGGGACTTTGCCGTCGATCACGACTGGGTCGAGGTATGGAACGGGCCTTGGTCCGCCCGCAATGAACGGACGCTGCAATGGTGGCAGGAGCAGCTGGCAGGAGGCCGCCGCTTGGTGGCGATAGGCGGGAGCGATACGCATCGGCCGGACCCGATGGTCAAGCACGCGATGCCCTGTACTTGGGTTTATGCGGAGAGCAGGACTGCGGAAGGGATTTTGGATGGAATCGGCAAGGGTCACGTCGGTATCAGCTTTGCCCCGGAGGGCCCTTTCCTGGAGCTGACATGCGGGGAAGGAGCCTATCGAGCAGGGGATCTCGTTCCTGCCGGGCAATCGACCGGAGCTTTAAGAGTTGAAGCCGCCGGCTTGCTCCCGGGTGACCTGGTTCGTTGGATTAGTAACCAGGGGCTGGAAAAGGAGCTTTGCCTGGAGGGGGAAGGTGACTTGGAGCAGTCGCAAGCAGCTTTGCAGCTGCCCTCTGAGGCGTGGGAGGGGCGAAGCTTTTACCGGGTTGAGGTATGGCGTTCCTTCAAGGAAGCGGAGCGAGTGCTGCTGGCGGCATTGACGAATCCGATTTATAGGACGCTTGGCGCAGGAAGAGGGAACGAAGGAGATGGATGAATGAGACAGCCCCTGGAAAAAATTTATGTCGTGTTCAAAACTCATTTTGATATCGGCTTTACCGGTCTGGCGTCGGAGGTTGTGGAACGGTACCGCAAGGAGATGCTGAAGGATGTGATCGACATCTGCGATCAGACCTCAGGCCATGGGGAGCACGAGAAGTACGTATGGACGATGGCGGCTTGGCCGCTGCTCCAATCGCTGCAGGGCAGCGAGCCGCAGGATCAGCGCAAGGCGGATGAGCTGGTGAGGGACCGGCAACTGATCTGGCATAAGCTTCCCTATACGACGCATACGGAGTTTTGCGGGCTGGAGGAATGGATCCGGGGGATGTACGTCTCCCGGGGACTGACCGAACGGTTCGGCTATGACCCGAAGGATGCGAAGATGACGGATGTGCCCGGGCATACCTGGATGGTGCCGTCCCTGCTGAAGAAGGCGGGGGTGCACATCCTTCATCTGGGCTGCAACCCGGCCACGACGCCGCCCGATGTCCCGCCGGTATTTTATTGGGAAGGGCCGGACGGAGCCAGGCTGCTTACCCTTTACTCCAAGGGCGCGTACGGGACCGGCATTGTGCCGCCGGACGATTGGCCGCATCCCGTATGGCTTGCGATGATCCAGACGAGCGATAACCATGGTCCGCATGATGCTTCGGTTATTCAAGAGATGAAGGCCTCCATCGAGGAGGTCGGCCTGCAGGCAGAGCTGCATATTGGCAGCCTGGGAGACTTTGCAGCGGATTTCTTGTCGAGAAATCCGGAGCTTCCCGTCATCCGAGGAGATATGGCGGACTCCTGGATTCATGGCGTGGGTACCGCTCCGCGTGAGGTGTCCCGGGTGCGGGAGCTGCGGGGCCGTATCGTTGCGGCTGAAAGCGCGCTGGCGGTCAATCTTTTTACCGGGAGGCGGCAAGGGGGCCCGGCTGCAGGAGAGAAGGCAGCTGCGTCCAGGAGCAAGGCTTTTATCGACACGAGCTACGAGCAGACGCTGTTATTCGGCGAGCATACCTGGGGCCTGGATTGCAAAACGTTCCTCTTTCCTAGAACCTACGATAAGCCCTCCTTCCGCAAAGAGAAGCAGAGTGAGCGTTACCGGCTGATGGAGGCATCGTGGAGGGAGCAGGCCGGTTACCTCGATAAGGCGGAGTGGGCATTAGGCCAGGCGGTTGAAGCAATGTCCGGCTGCCTAACCTGCGGAGGGACCCCTAAGGATGGTGCCGGTGTGAAACAGCTGAGGGTCTATAACACGTTGGGGTGGAAGCGGGATGCTGAGGTTCGGATCGGGACAAGCCTTCTTCCCTCAGAGGATGAAGTGCTGATGGATGCCGCGACCGGGGAGGTGCTCGCCCTGAGGCCATGCGGGCAGGGAGCCATAGCGCATGTGAAGGCGCTGCCTGCGCTTGGGTTCAAGACGCTGGCGTATGCCAAGACAGGGCAGCGCTCTGGGGACGAGCCGGGGGCTGCCGGCACGGTGAGGGCCTACATGACCGATACCGAAGCGGTGTTGGAGAACCCCTTCCTGACCGTGAAGGTCAGCCGCTCGACCGGCTGGATAACCAGCCTGTGGGATAAGAGGCTGTGCAAGGAATGGGTCGATGCCCAGGCTGCATCGGGCTTTGGGCAGTACGAATATAACGTGTATTCAAACCGGGAGATTACCCGGTATTTAAAGAAATACGCCTACCGCTTTTATGACTGGGGCGTGCACGATTTTGGCAAAACAGACTATCCTGAGCACCAGCAGCGGCTGTCCTGCACCACGGAAAAGCTGAGTGACATTCGCATTGTGCAGGAGGGCCGGACGGCAAGCATTCATTGCTCGGCGTCTGTGCCGGACGTGTCCGTGAAGGAGTATGGCAACGCAAGGGAGGTGCGTTGGAGCGTTACTTTGACGGAAGCCTCGCCTTTTGTAGATATGGAATGGCGTTTGTCAGGCAAAGAAGAAACGCCGAAGGCTGAGTCGGGCCATATGATGTTCCCCTTCAAGCTGGACCGTCCGCAATTCCGGGTCCAAAAGCTGGGCGCCGTGCTGGACCCTTGTACCGATCTGATCCCTTCTTCCAGCACACTGGTTCATTGCTGCGAGCATTTCGTCGATGTGTCCAACGGTTTTGCCGGGATGGCGGTCATTCCGCTCGATTCCCCGCTTTTTTTCCTGGGGAGAAATGGTATGTGGGATTTTGAGCCGGATTACAAGCCGGTGCAGCCGGAAGTGAACTTTAACCTGTTTAACAATTGGTGGGGGACGAATTTCCCGCAGTGGGTCGGCGGCGACCTGAAGTATCGGTATAGACTTGTGCCGCATGAAGGGGATTGGCTGCAGGGCCAGGTATGGAAAACCGCTCAGGAGACGATGGCGCCCCCGATGGTGCTTCCTGCCTCGGGTTTGTTGGGGAGCGGTGCGATTGAAGCTCACGAAGCGTTGACAGAGCTGCTTCCCGGCGACCTGAATGGGCTGGCCGTCACCTGCTTTAAACCGGCTGAGGATGGAGAGGGCTTCATTCTGAGGCTGCGTGAGTGCCGGGGGCAAAGCCGCGAGCTGCAGCTTGTCCTTGCAGGCGGCGTTCGGCAGGTCACAATAACGGATTTGCTGGAGCGGGATTTGGAGGGGGTAGACTTGAATCGCTCAGGAGCGGGAGAGACGGGGACTGTCCGTATCCGCACCAAGCCGTTCGAGCTGCACACCCTGCGTCTTGTATAACCCAGCCTGAGGTTATCCCTCGATGGACGTGTAAAGGGGTTGTTGACCTGCAGGGATAGGCAAGGCTAGCGGTTCTTTGAAAAATGAATGCGAAATGAGAAGCGAAGGCAGGGGCATGTATGTGCATGCTATCTCTGTTCAACCGAGGATAAGTTAAGCGCTTAGGCGATGGCTTTGATTTTGTCCCATGGAGTCATCATAGTTTTTATCAGCCATGCATAGTCTAAATTACAATCGTAGATTAACCGCTTAACTGTTGCGCTCGGCTCCCTGCTTGAATCCCTAATCGGAAGGAGTGATTCCCTGATCATGTGGTACTTTAAAGCGCTTGGCAGACGCAAGATCATTGAATTTATTTTGCTCGTCGTCTTCGCTCTTTTCTTCATGGGTCCATTGATGAATCTGCTATTGTTAGCGTTTACAGGAAAGTGGCAGTACCCCGCCGCCCTGCCGCAATCCTGGTCCCTGGACTGGTGGCGGTTTGTTCTGGCCAAGGATGAGGTGGTGAAATCGATCGGGCTGTCTTTTTTAATTGCTGCGGTCGTCACCGTCCTGTCCATTCTGATCTGCATCCCTGCCGCCTATGCTTTCGCGCGAATCCGTTTTCCGCTCAGCCGAATGTTCCTGTTCTCCTTCCTGCTGACTCATGCGTTCCCGAAAATGGGACTCTACGTCTCCATCGCCGTTCTGTTCTATAAGCTGGGTTTGATGAACACGTTTGCCGGCGTAGTGCTCATTCATATCGTCAATACGCTGATGTTCATGACGTGGATTCCCTCATCCGCCTTCCGGAACGTGCATCAGGCGCAGGAGGAATCGGCCCGGGATGTCGGGGCGAGCCCGTTCCGGGTGTTCTGGCACATTACGTTTCCGATGGCGCTGCCCGGGATTACGGTTGCCTCGATCTTTACGTTTCTGAATTCGCTGGATGAAGCACAAGGGACGTATCTCGTCGGTATTCCCGATTTCCGCACGATGCCTGTCGTTATGTATTCCATCATTTCCGATTATCCGAGCACGGCCGGAGCAGTGTTCTCGATTATTTTGACGCTGCCGACGATTGTACTGCTGCTTGCGGCACAGCGGTTTGTGACAGCCGATGTGATGTCGAGCGGATTCCAAATGAAATGAAGGCGGTCTGCAGGCCATATTTTCGAAATTTTGTTAAAGGAGCCTAAGCTTATGAACCAGCTATCGATTCGAGGCTTAACCAAGCGCTATAAGACAGGGGAAGGGGTAACGGACATCAGCATCGATGTGAAGAAAGGGGAGCTGGTCACGCTCCTCGGCCCGTCCGGCTGCGGGAAAACGACGGTTCTCCGAAGCATCGGCGGCTTCCTCGAGCCGGATGCCGGCGATATTCTTATCGAGGGCAAGAGTGTGCTGAAGCTGCCACCGGAAAAAAGACCGACGGGTATGGTGTTCCAGGGCTATAATTTGTGGCCGCATATGAACGTCTACAACAATCTCGCCTTCGGTCTCAAGCTGCGCAAGAAGAGCAAAAGCGACATTGCCGCCGCCGTAAAGCGCGTGCTGGAGCTGGTCCGGCTGCCCGGTGCGGAGCAGAAATTCCCGGGGCAGCTGTCCGGCGGACAGCAGCAGCGGATCGCGGTGGCGCGGGCTTTTTTGCTGGAGCCGGCGGTGCTGCTGCTCGACGAGCCGTTCTCGGCGCTGGATGCGAAGCTTCGCCACGAGCTGCGGGAGGAGCTGCGGGATATTCAGGCCAGCACAGGGCTGACGATGGTTTTTGTGACGCACGATCAGGAGGAGGCACTCTCCATTTCCGATCATATCGTGGTGATGAACGGCGGGCATATCGAGCAGATTGCGACGCCTCAAGAAATTTATGACAATCCGAGCAGCTTATTCGTTGCCCAATTTATAGGCAAGATGAACTTTGTGAAAGGGGTGGCAGAGGGGAGGAAAGTGCGGATGGCCGGGCTGGAGTTCGACAATCCGAAGCAGCTTCAAGGTGAGGTGACGTTAGCTGTTCGTCCCGAGGATGTCAGCGTGATGCGTAATAGGGAATCAGGAGAAGGGATGGCAGGGACGATTCATCAGGTAATGATTTTGGGGCATTATGCGGAAATATCGCTCGAAACCGGGTGCGGCCCGTTGAAGGCCTTTTTGCCGAGAGATCAGGTCAGGGATTTGTATACAGGTCAGCAGGTTCAAGTATCGTGTGCCAAAGTGCTGTGTTATCCGTCCGCGTAAGCGCGGGCATTCACCATCCTAAGGAGGGGCATTCCATGTCTGTAAACCAATCGATTCGAAGAAAAAGGGTAAGCATCGTCTTAGCATCCGTACTCGCATTATCGGCATTGGCCGGCTGCAGCAGCTCGACGAAGCCGACAGCAGGCGGAGGAGCGGCCGCAGGCACAGGCAAGGATGAATTCTCGTTTTACTTCACAGGCTCCCTGAACGTCAAAGAGCTGTGGGAAACGCTCGTTCCGACGTTCGAGAAGAAGAATCCGAACATCAAGGTAAAGCTGGTCCATATCGAATCGGGGGCAGGCGGGCAATCCACGCTGGACCGGCTGATCGCCGCCAAGCAGGCCGGACAAAAGTCAGGCAATATCGATCTCTACGAAGCCGGCTTGAGCGACGTGACCAAAGGGATCAAGGAGGACCTATGGGGCGCCGTGGATACGCAGAAAATTCCGAATCTCGGCAAAGTCGACGAGGGCTTCCTGAAGGATTTGAAAAATAATGCCATTCCTTACCGGGCCTCTGCCGTCATCCTCGCTTACAACAGCGCGAAGGTGCAGACGCCTCCGAAGACGGCCAATGAGCTGTACGACTGGATTCGCAAGCATCCCGGACGGTTCGCCTACAACGATCCGTCCACCGGAGGCGCAGGCGACTCGTTCGTGCAGACGGCCATTTATAACTTTTTGCCGGCCGAGGCGATGCGCAACTCCGACCCGGGCATAATGAGCCAATGGGATAAAGGCTTTGCGCTGCTGAAGGAATTGAAGCCTTATATGTACCAGAAGGGCGTGTTCCCGAAGAAAAATCAAGGTACGCTCGACCTGTTGGCTAACGGGGAGGTCGACATGATTCCGGCTTGGTCGGACATGGCGCTCGAGCAGCTGAACAAGAAGCTTTTACCGGATACGGTCAAAATGACGCAAATCGATCCGGCCTTTACCGGCGGACCGACGTACTTGATGGTGCCGAAGCTGTCGGAGCACTCGGAGTCCATCAACAAGTTTCTGGACTTCGTACTGTCGCCTGAAGCGCAAACCGTCATCGTGAATAAAATGTTCGGCTACCCGGGGATCAAATGGTCGGAAATGCCGCAGGAGCTGAGGGATAAATTCAAGGATGTCGCCGGCGGCTACCGTCAGTTTAACCTGGGCGACCTGGGCAAGGAGATTCAGAAGCGCTGGCAGAGAGAAGTTGCGGGCGAATGACGAAGCGAACGAAGCAAAGTATATGGGGTCTGCTGCTGGTCCTTCCTTCCTTTCTGGTGCTGACCTTCGTCGTCATCGTCCCGATCGTGCTCGCGATAAACGAGAGCTTCCAGAACAGCGCCGGGGAGTACAGCCTGGAGCATTACATCTACCTATTTACGGATAAGGTCAGCGTTGGCAATATTGTATTTACGTTAAAAATAACGCTGACCTCCGTCGTGCTCGTCCTGCTGATCTCTTATATCATGGCCATTTATTTACGCTTCAGCAGCGGTCTTATCGTGAAGTGGATTCAAAAAATGTATATGATTCCGATGTTTATTCCATCCGTTATCGCCTCGTACGGCATGATTAACATGTACGGGAATCACGGATGGCTGTCCCGAATTTTGCTGTTGTTCGGGAGTGAGGCGCTGCCGAAGCTCATCTTCGATTACAAGGGCCTGATCCTGGCCAACCTGTGGTTCAACATTCCGTTCACGACCATGCTGCTCAGCTCTGCGCTCGCAGGCATTCCGAATGCGGTCATTGAGAGCGCCAAGGATGTAGGGGCAAGCCGTGTACAGCTGTTCTTGAAGTTTATCGTGCCGCTGTCGTACCGGACAATGCTCGTTGCCGTTACTTTTATTTTCATGGGAATAATCGGCGGGTTTACCGCACCTTATTTGATCGGGCCCAACTCCCCCCAGGTACTGGGGGTGGCGATGCAGCAAATTTTCTCGGTATACCAAGAGACGCAGCTGGCGAGCGCCAACGCAGTGTTCATGTTTGTGCTTTGCTCCTTTATGGGCTACTTCTATATTCGTACGATGATCAAAGACGATAAGTCACATTAAGGCGGATGCACCTTTCCCTGCGGGGGGAGGTGCATTTTAAGAGGAGGAAACAGGAATGAAACAGCAGATAGCCGTCTCGGGAGAGCTGGATTGGATGGAAATTCGTGAAGAACAGGATTTTGAGATGGAGTTCCATCTGGAGCAGGATGGGTATGTAGAGTTGGATTTGCTGGCGAAATCCGATAGTCATTGGACGCTGCCGGATTACGAATCGTCCGTTCTTCGCATCGAGGTTCAAGAAGAATATAACCAGGATTGTATCCTGTTTTATGGCAACAGGCCTCTGACCTATACCCGGCTGCTAGGCTTCATGAAGGCCGGGGCGTACAAGCTGCGTCTCGCCTTTAACGCGATTATCTCGTCGCCGGAGGT
Organism: Paenibacillus rigui; assembly: GCF_002234615.1. GTDB lineage: Bacteria > Bacillota > Bacilli > Paenibacillales > NBRC-103111 > Paenibacillus_S > Paenibacillus_S rigui. The sequence continues at coordinate 13,152 of NZ_NMQW01000003.1, forward strand.
ATGGAGGGCCTTCGTACAGGAGGTGAAGCTCCACGCGGTTACAGCGGAATCGGATTTATTTGTCATCTACAAGCATGTGCCGGTTTTGTATGGACGCAACTTGTACCATGACTACGATAATCGGTACACGGATACGCCGATGCTGATGTTTTATTGGACGGAGCCTGCAGGGAGCGGCAGGGCAATTGAATACCAGATCCTGTTCTCGCATGAGGATGAAGGCACGCCGACCCCGTTATTAATGAGCAAATGGGGGCGAACTACGGATATCGAATGGGTATACCGGGTTGTATTGGATGAAGCGGGAGAGGTGCGGGGCGCCACCTTTCAGGGGCCGGACCACAGGACAACGGATTATGAAGGCATATCTGCCCTGGGCGGTCATCCTGTGCTTCAAATTGCTACAGCCAACGGGATGGTGGATCAGACGGTCACTTCGTCGTACCGGTTTCTTTTTCCTCCAATCTATGAGTGGAGACCGGAGCGGGAGCCGAGGGAACGGGTCATGGACGCTTTTCCATTCACGTACCAGGTGACTGCCTGGGAGATGCTGCGGCAGTTTCCAATGGAGCGGCCCGTGCTGGCGAATTCATTCCAGTTGGGCGACTTGCGCAATTATTTGTACGTGCAGACGGCGAAAGTAACGGAAAATCCCCAGCTCAAGACTTCCATCGACATTCAGGTGAAAATAGCCGGGGTGAACGGATGGTTCTCGGGAAGCTTCGGCGACTTGAGGTACGGCAATTTTCGCTGCGCCTACGACGGGCCGTATTTCCAATTCTCGACGACCGTCAAACTGCCGGAGGGAACGGGAATCGCAGATATTGAAGAGGTGTGCGCCGTCTGGCTGCCGGGAGGGGAGAAGTCGGTGGAGGTGCCGGAGTTTAAAGGCTTTTTCCTGAATGAGGAGTATGAGCCCAACGTACCGATCCGCAGCTCGGTGAAGGTAATCGTTACGGAGGAGCAGCCGAGACAAACGTTATGGCGGAGGCTTCCCGCAGAGCAGAGAATGGGCGGGGATGCACAGTGACAGCGACGACATTACTGACTGCCGAAGGAACGGTTACGCCCAGCGGCTCCAAAAGCCATATTACGTATACGCTGCACCTTCATCAGGATTGCCATGACCTGCATGTGGAATTCGAGTATGCGCCGAAGAAGCTGGAGGATGAAGCGGAATCCAAGCGGCTGATTGAGGCGGGGCTTCACCAATTTAATGCAGGCGATAACGTCCGGGCGTATACCGATAATTGGAAAGCTTATCTCCCTTTGCAAAATTTGCTGACGATTTCTTTGGATGACGAAACCGGGTTTCGCGGTGCGGCCCACCGGCACGATCCGGTGCAGCATCTGGTTGCGGGTCCGGACAACGCGTCCCCGGGGCTGATTCCCGGCAGCTTTCCGCGCGGTCAGCTGCGTATTACGATCAGCCTTCACTGCATCGTCACGGCTCAGTGCCGTTACAAGCTGCATGTATGGGAAGGGGGAAGTACCTCATGAAGCGCGAGGATCGGGCAAGCATGGCGGGTGGAAGCGCAGGTGCAGAGGACATGGAGAGTGGAGCAAGTGTAACAGAGATTGTGCGTGCGGTTAGTGGAGGGGGGCTCTACTCCCCGGAACCGGACCGGCCGCTGCAATGGCTGCCGTACGAGCTGCACTGCCATACCTTTCACAGCGACGGCAAGCAATCGCTTGCCGAGCTTGCCTCGGCAGCCAAGGCGTTGGGACTGTCGGGTGCTGCCTTGACGGATCACAATACGATGACCGGGCTCGCCGGCAGGGAAACGGTGTTCCGGGAAACCGGAGTGCATATCATTCCAGGCCTGGAATGGACGACCTTTTTTGGACATATGCTTACGTTAGGGATTCGGGAATATGTGGATTGGCGCGGCTTAAGCCCGTTTCATATTCATCGGGGCATCGACGGCGTTCATCAACAGGGCGGGGTCGTCGGAGTCGCACATCCGTTCAGAGTCGGCAGTCCGATGTGTACAGGGTGTTTCTGGGAATTTGAAGTGACCGATTGGAGCCAAGTCGACTATATTGAAGTATGGTCCGGATTGTTCCCCTCCATTCGCAGAAATAATGGCAGGGCTTTTGCGTGGTGGACGGAGCTGCTGAACCGAGGCTATCGGATCGCGGCAACGTCAGGCAGAGATTGGCATGAAAGCACCGAGCCGTTAACCGAGCCTGTGGCGGCGACCTTTCTCGGAATGGATGGCGATGCTGCCGACGGCAAGGCCATCGAGGCTATCCAGCGGGGGACAATAGCCGTTTCCATGGGACCTCGGCCGGATTTGTTTGTGCACGACCCGGCGAATGGAAGCCTATGGGGAATCGGGGACACGGCGGTCCTGAGCCGGGGCAGCCAAGGGAATGTCCAAGTGATCGTTGGTACCGATTTCAAAGCAAGGGAAGGACATTGGGAGCTGGCCGGATCAACCTTAAAGCTGCGGCTCGTCAGCAATAAGGGAGAGCTTGCCGAGCTGCAGGTGACGAGAGAACAGCCTCAAGCCAGCGTGACGCTGTCTCTCGCCGGTGTGATATGGCTTCGTGCGGAGCTCATCGGGGTATTTTGCGGAGCGCATACGATGATCGGCTTTACGAATGCGATTTTTGTGGAGGAAGTGGATTAGGATGATACAGGCGGCAGGCATATGGCATATATCACATGGGGATTTACTGCTACGCTTATTATTGGCTGTCGTCTTGGGCGGCATGGTAGGGATGGAAAGAGAATGGCATCATCATGCAGCCGGGTTCCGGACGCATATTTTGGTATGTCTCGGGTCCGCGACGATCATGCTGCTGTCCATCTATGGTTTCTCGGATTTCGTAGCGGAGCCTAATGTGCGCATCGATCCGGCGCGTCTGGCTGCACAGGTCATCAGCGGCATCGGCTTTCTCGGAGCGGGCGCAATTCTGCGCAACGGCTCGATCATCAGCGGCCTGACCACGGCAGCTTCCGTATGGGTCGTGGCGGCTATCGGGTTATGCGTGGGAGCGGGGTTTCTGTATGCGGCATTTTTCTCGACAGGGATGGTGCTGATCAGCCTGTTTGTGCTGAATAAGTGGGAAAAGCAGCTGATGCGGCACCGGCGCCAGCATGAATTAACGATCATGACCAAGGATGTTCCCGGCGTGCTTGGCAAAATCGCTTCGGCCTTCGGCGAACAGGGCATTGCGATCGATCATGTCAAAATGATTTCGGAGGACCCGGCTTCGCTGGAGGAAGACGAGATCCCGACGATGAAGCTGTCCCTGAGTCTCAAAGTAAGCAATCAAGATAAGCTGCTTGCGGCGATGGAGCAAATTCATGCGTATGAATTTGTGAAGTGGGTCCAGTCCGAAGGCAAGCCGCTGTATTCGACATCCGTGGGAATCAGCAAGGAGTCTTGAGCCGGGCTTGGAGCTTCAGTTTTTTCGGCGGAAATCAAGGAGCACCGCAGTCAACGTGACGGGGGCACAAGTTCGAGGTATACTATACGTTATACAAAGCCATGAACGAAGTTCTGAGCATGTTGAGATCGGCGGAGTCAAGGCTCACCGTTTACTTTTTATTAAAGCGAGGGTGCAGGAATGCGGAAGTCTTTTGTCATTGAAGCGGTCATGATTGCAGTCTATGGAGAACTGCTTGCTCCAAGCCAGGCGGTTGATTATTTGGTACCCTATTCTACGATCAGGGAACTGTACGAGCTGAAGGAAAGCCAAGAGGCGATTATGCCCGACGCTCACGATGAAAAGCATGTGAGGGCCAAAATCGAGGAGCTGATCGAGCTGCTGGAGCAGCCGTTTTACCGCAAGCAGCTGGAAAGGGCATTGACGGTCCCTTGGGCCAAGGCGCCTCTGCTGCTGAGCGATAGCGTCACCTTTACGGTCGTTTCTTCTTACGAGAACGAGGAGTACGGGGAAGGCTTCGATCCGATTGAGACGGAGCTCATTTTGACCTCGATTCGGGAAAAGGCCCCGCTGCTGACGGACCAGCCGGACTTTATCGAGAAGGTGATTGAGGGCGAAATCCCGGTTCAGGTGTACGATCTGGATGATTTTGAATTTGCGGTCGAGGATGAAATGATCTGAAATCACGTGCTGCTGGTCCTGGCGGCGCCGTGATTTTTTTGTGGATAGGAAAGTATAAGTTTCACAACTTTCGTCTACCTTGACAACCGCATGCCATCCTGAAAGATGGCGAAGCCGGTTATCCTTGGCTGCGTCTTCATATCTTGGACGGACAGCCCTATCTAAGCTTGCCAGCGTTTCTTCAGCCACAACCGGTATACGAGGTAGACGATGCCCAGGAATAGAGCATACACCCCGATCGAAAGCAGGAGGCGGTCCGTGCCGGCAAACAGCTGGCTCCCGATAAAAGCAAACAGGAGCATGGCGGGAATTTTACCCAAGGCGGACGCCACGGCGAAAGTAACTACCGGGATCGAGGTCAACGCCGGGTATACATTGACAACGGCTTGAGGGATAACCGGGATGAGCCGGGCGAACAAAATCGTAAGAAACGGATTTTTCTCGATGGCTGCTCGGAGCCGTTCCAGCTGCTTGTATTTGGACAAGTAGGCTCTGCCCTGCTGCTGAAGCAAATACCTGGCCAGCAAAAAGGCGATCACCGAGGCGACGGAAGCCGCGGACCAGCTGATAAAGGCTCCCATCAAGGGGCCGTACTTGAAGCCGAACAGTCCGATAATGATTTTATACGGCAGCACCGGTACGAGGATAAAGCCTAAGGCTGCCGCGAAAACCAAGGCGAGCGGGGCTTCCCCGTACTGGATCCAATGCAGTATTTCATCCTTGTACAGGTACAAAAAAACGATCATGAGGAGATAGACTCCGGCTGCAATCCATTTATTCATTTCCGTTCTCCTTCGGCATGCTTGTCCTTCCAGTGTACTCTTTTTCGATAAAAAAAGCTCGTTTCTCCCCCCATTTAGGCAAGAGCCATGCGGGGGGAGAAATGAGCTTTATTCATTTTCAAGGGCTAAATAAAATGAAGCCCGTTCAAGTAAGGCAGCGGAATCGGCAGCAGCCCGGGAACGGTCTGGCTGTGCGGCGATTCCGGATCGAAGAGCAGGGAGATCAGCTCGCCTGGGGCCAGGCTGACCGGCGTGCTGCCCGGAAGCGCGAGCTCATACGAGCCGTCCTCCAGGGCGGCTATTGCGGGCTGGGGAGCGCCGCTCGCCGCCCAGTATGGGGCGGCCTGCTCGGCCAGGCGCGCTGCGTTCACGAGGTAGACGGTGCCTCCGTTGCCCGAGCTCTCCGCAGGGACCTCGGCTGCCCGCAGGAGCTGAGCGAGCTCGCGATCCTGCCAACCGACGGCAACCTCCAGCCGCGGGAGGCTGAACCGCTCCACCGCGTCGCCGAGCAGCGCGGCGACGGCTTCCGGCGCGCCGGCCCATTCGATGGCCTGCGCGGGCGACTTGCCGGGATAGCGGCCGGGTGCCGCAATCACGGCAAAAGCATCAACGCCGCCTGGCTCCTGCGCGGCGACGAGCGTTTGATGCGCCAGCTTCGCGCAGCTGGCGTAGGCTTCCGCACCGAGCAGGCTGAGCAGCTCGGTGAGGCTTTGCGCGTACGCGACGCTGCGCGCGGACGCGGCTTCCTGCACGGCGAAGGCATCCGCCGGCGTGTAAGGGCGAAGCCGCCGCTCGGCTGCAGCGGCGTTCCGGGCGGCGCCTGCCAAGCGTGCGGCGCCGGCGGCATCGAGCGCGAACCGCTCGGAGCGGCCGAACGGGTAGCAGTGCACCCGTGTGTACAGCGAGCGGTCGCCCGAGATGAACAGCAGCGAGGCGCCGGCTTCCTCCGCGTGCTGCTTGCACAGATCGAGCAGGCGGCCGGCGAGGCCTTGGCCGCGGTAATCCGGATGGGTGCAGACGGCGCCCATCGAGAACACCTTCAGCCGGGCCGGGCCGACCTGCAGGATGAACGGCACCAGCCCCATAAAGGACACGAGGCGGTCTTCGACGAAGGCGCCGTACGAATGGCTCTGCCCCGGGGAGAAGATGGCGGGGAACGCCGTCCCCATAGACGATTGTTCCTCATCGCGGAAGATCGAATCGGCCAAAGCCGCCGCTTGCTTTAACTCGTGAGTATGTACTAAACGCAGGGTGACCATGCAACAAACGCCTCCTTTGAATTAAGCGAAATCAACCACAAACCTAGATGAATCGGATCATTTCAAGAAACAGGGGAAAGCGATGATGCGCCTCGCAGTCAGGCTTCTTTTCCTGAGTACCTGCTTACAGGCGACTATGACAAGATACTAACACACCCTTTTGCAATGTTAAACCCAAAAACAAAAAAGTGTGCTAGTATACAATCATTGCGGGTCTTTTGTACGAAAGGACATGAAAAAGCGGGGAAGAGGAACGAGGATGAGACGTTGGTTTGGCAAATCTTTAAAGCGGAAGCTGTCTTTGCTGCTGCTGGTGGCTATCGTGCTGCCGCTCCTGCTGACCGGGATGGTTTCGTATCAAATTGCGTCAGCCATTACCGGAGATAAGGCCAAGCAGTCGGGCATGAACACGCTTAGACAGATCGCAGGCAAGCTGGAATTCATTGTGCAGGACGTGGAGAATATGTCGATCTTTCTCATCGGACAGCGGGACATCCAGGCTTATCTGGACAGTGAGCAGGACGATGCCGTCCGCTATACGATGAACGTCGGTTTTTTGACGAATCTCGCTTTTTCCAAAAAATATATATCCAACATCAATATTACGCTGGCCAGCGGGAGGCCTCCTCTGAACACGACGACCGTGCTTCGCTCCGGTCTGCCCGACGTGCTGAAGCAGCATGAGCAGGAATACCGCGGCAGCATCAAATGGTGGTCCCCGGTGTATGAGAACCGGACGACGGAGGGGGTCAAAACCGTTTTTTCTCTGGTCAGGCCTGTTCGCAATTATAATAATTTTGCGGAGCTCGGCACCTTGTCGGTCAGCATCGACGAAGAAGAGATCGCCCGTTATTTGGCGGAGTCGGGGTGGGAGGAGAGCGGCTTTGTGCTCCTGCTGGATCAGAACAATCATGTGTTGACCAGTGTGGACCCGAAGTGGCTGAACCGTCCGGTCACCGACATGATTCCGAATATGCCGTCGATGGGGGAAGAGAGCGGCGTATTGAACGAAGGCGAGGGCAAGGAGCAGCGCACCATTTTGTACTATACGCTCCCCGATCGGGGCTGGAAGCTGGTAGGGGTGATTCCCACACAGATTTACAAAAAGCAAAACAGCTACGTGCTCATGGTTACCGCTGTTGCGGTCGGGTTGGAGCTGCTGATAGCAAGCGCGCTGGTAGTCTATTTCGTGCAGTGGGTAACGCGTCCGTTAACCCGGCTGACACAGAACATGAAGGATATGAACCCGGATGAGCCGATCCCGACCTTCGAGCTGAGAAGCACGGATGAGGTCGGCCTGCTGGTCCGGAGCTATAACAAGTTCAGCGACCGGATTCAACGGCTGAAGGAGCAGGTGCAGCGAAACGAAGCCATGAAAAAGGAAGCGGATATTTTGGCGCTCCAGGCGCAAATCAATCCCCATTTTTTATACAATACGTTGTCCTCGATTCACTGGACCGCCCTGATGAACAAGGATCCGGAAACAGCGGAAATGGTCGGGGCGCTCAGCGACTTTTTGCGGTTCAGTCTGAACAAGGGAGAGGAATTTTGCCCGGTGCAGCAGGAGGTGACGCACGCGCAAAATTATGCATACATTCAAGCGATTCGTTTTGAGGGTCAATTTCAGATCGAGTTTTTTATCGATCCGGCCCTGCTGCCGCTTCCGATGCTGAAGCTTCTGCTCCAGCCTCTGATTGAGAACAGCCTGATTCACGGAATCCAGAAAAAGGCGGAGCCCGGCAGCATCTACGTCCATGGCGAGCTAATAGGCACGCAGATGAGGCTCATTGTTGAAGATACCGGATTGGGTATGGAGCCGGCCAAGCTGAGTGAGATCCGCAGGCAGCTTTTTGCAGCGGGGGAAGGCGAGCCGGTACAGCCTTCCATCAGCTATGGATTGCGTAATGTGCATCAGCGGCTGCTGCTGCATTACGGACCCGATGCGGGCCTGGTTATTGAGAGTGAGCCGGGTAAGGGAACGAAGGTTTCCTTTACGATTCCTGTGCTCGAGACGGATGGACAATGAGCGCAGTGGGCAGGAAATTCAACAGCTTGCTAAACATGCAGTAAACGGAGGAGCCTACATGAGAGTATTGATTGTTGACGATGAAGCGGTCATTCGCCGAGGGTTAAGCACCGTCATAGATTGGAGGGAGCTGGGGATGGAGCTGCTGAAGCCAGCCTCGTCGGCCGAGGAGGCGCTGTCGCGGATCCCGCAGGAGAAGCCTCATGTTCTGCTGACGGACATTCGCATGGGCGGCATGGACGGGATTGAGCTGGCCCGTCAAGTAAAGGAGCTGCTGCCCGATACGGAAATTGTCATATTGACAGGATATGACGACTTTGCCTATGCCCAGGCAGCCCTGCGCGAAGGGGTTTCGGACTATTTGCTCAAAACGAGCCGTCCTGAGGAAATCATCAAAGCGGCGGTGAAGGCCAAGCAGCGAATCTGGAAAAAATGGGAGTCCTTGAAGCAGGAAAGCATGCAGACGGCCGCCCTCCGCAACCAGCTGCTGGAGCGCTTGCTCGCACAGGGCCTGGGCCATGATTCGGAAGAGGAGCAGGTACGCAGCTGGTTTGTTCAGAACGGTGTGCAGCCGGATTCACGGGAGGACATATCTTCTCATGAGCCATCCTCCATGCAGGTTATGGTGCTATCTGCCTTCGGCTGGGGGGAGGGACCGTTCGCCGGCTTGCTTCTTGGGGCTGCGGAGAACATGCTGTTCGAGCTGCTTCCCTGCGTGACGATGCTGAAGCAGGACCGGATTATGCTGGTGCTGCGCTTCGAGCCCGGCTTGACGGACCGATCCGCGTTGAAGTCCGTGCTGGTGCGGGTGAGCCAGACGTTGAAATGCCAGCTGTTCGCTGCGCTCGGCAGTGCGGTATCCGATTACACCGGCTTGCGGCAGGCTTTTCGCGAAGCGGAGCATGTATTCTCCTTCCGCGGCTTGATGGGGAATACGGGGCTGTTCACGCTGGAGGATATACAGGCACGTAAGGGCGGGAGAACCTTCTGCTCGCAAAAGGAAGAAGGAGAGCTGGCAGCCATCCTGATGAGCAACAATGCAACGGAGCTGCGGCACTGGGTCAATCAAAAGGTGAGAGGGCAGCTGGAGGACCCTGCCGTGACGCCGAAGACAGTACAGGCTTTTTTGCAGTCGATCGTTCATTCCGGCCATCGCTGGCTTGACCGCGGCTTATCCACCCAAGGCTTGGAGCAGCCGGAGCAGACTCCGCATCCGGTCTACACCTACGAACCGGAGGGGCATCCGGAGGAGGATGTGTTTCGCTTGCTCTCCTCGTTGATGACAGCCTTTCACCAATCCATTGCCGACACCCGGTTTTCTTATATTCACAAATCGATCGTCTATATCCGTGAAAATTTGGATCAAAATTTAACGCTCCAGCAGGTTGCAAGATTCGTTCACTTGAATCCGAATCATTTCAGCGAAGTGTTTAAGCGGGAAACGGGCCTGAATTATATTGAATTCGTTACGCAGGAACGGATGCGGAAGGCGCAGGAAATTTTGCAGGGCTCCCAGACCAAAATTGGTGACGTAGCGAATCTGGTCGGCTATGAGGATATCAAATATTTCAGCCAGCAGTTCAAAAAGCATACCGGGCGGACACCGTCCGAGTTTCGCCAATCGTCAAAAGGCTGAATTATTTCCCCCCTCCCGCCGAAGTCTCTCCCTTTTGGCAACGCCGGCTGTCCCCTATACTTAGCCTATCGACACAAGACGAGGAGGCAGCTCAATTGAACAAAGCGACAGGAATCGCACTAGCAGGCGCATTGTCCTTATCCCTACTTGCCGGATGCGGCGCACAGGGAGGTACGGACAGTAAAAAGGCAGGAGACAAGGGAGCTAAAGCCCCGGATAAAATCAAGCTATCGTTATGGCATAATTACACCGGTGACGACTTGCGGGCCAAAGCCATGAGAAGCATCATGGAGCAGTACAAGAAAGACCATCCCCAGGTTGAGCTCGACATTCAGGGGATTCCGCCCGACGGCTACCGCGCCCGTCTGAAAACCGTCGCTGCGGCCAACGAAATGCCCGATGTGTTCATTATGTGGCCTGGGGTTATGACCAAGGAATTCGCCGGAGGCGATCTGCTGCAGCCGCTGAATCCGTTGCTCGACAGCAAGCCCGACTGGAAGAACGGCTTTTTGTCCGGAACGTTCGACGATTACACAATCCAAGGGAAAACCTACGGCGTCCCCATGGGGCTGTCCCCGACCTCCCTTCTTTACTACAACAAAGCGTTGTTCGATAAATATGGCGTGAAGCCGCCGAAAACATGGGACGACCTGCTGAGTCTGGTCGACACGTTCAAAAAGAACAACGTGACGCCGATCGCGCTCGGGAACAAAGCCGCTTGGCTGGCGCAATCGAGTATATTTAGCTCGCTGGCCGATCGCGTGACCGGAACGGAATGGTTCCTGAAGGCGGCAGCCCAGGATGGCGCGAAGTTTACGGATCCGCAATTCGTCCAGGCATTGGGCTACTTGCAGCAATTGGGCAAAGCCGGAGCGTTCCAGGAGGGCTTCAACAGCATCGATAATACGCAGATGGAGCAAATGTTTGCTCAAGGCAAAGCGGCGATGATGATTGATGGCGGTTGGGCGCTGACGAATCTTGCGGCCAACTCGACCAAGGAAGCGTTGGACAACTTCAGCGTCACCGTGCTGCCGTCCATTCCGAACGGCAAAGGCGATCCGAATTCGTTGTCCGGTGTCGTAGGCTCAGGACCGGGGCTGAGCAAGAAGGTGGAAGGTGCGCGGAAAGAGGCGGCCTATGAGCTAATCTACGCTCTGACAAGCCCGGAGGCCCAGAAGGTGACGCTGGAAAGCAATCAGCTCGTCAGCTACAAGGTGGAGCTGGATAAGAGCAAGGTGTCCTCCTTGTTCGCCCAGGTGTACAACATGCTCGGTACCGTTAAGCGCACGCCGGTTTATGACGGCTCGCTAAGCTCTGCAGCAAGCGAAGTGCTCAACAATGGTCTCCAAGAGCTGCTGATGGGAGGCAAGCCTGAAGATATTGCCAAAAAAATTCAGGATGCCCAGGCTAAATCCGTGGGCGCGAAATAAGGATAATTGTTTTCATAATTCATTACGGCTCCGGTTGTCCTTTATGCGGCCGGAGCCTTTTCTGCATGCTTAATATCCTGCTTTCGGAGCGGATTAATGGGCTTTTTGAAAGGAGATGGTTTGATGAAAGCCGGCGGAGCAGCATGCCTCCTTTCATCAAGCCACCAGCAGCCTTTCAATTTCTTACGATACGCCCCGAAAGCTCCCTCAGGAGGAACCTTATGACAACAGCGGCACGCGCTCGAGGATTTATTATAGTCGGCTTGCTGCCGACCTTGGTTTTGTATCTCTTTTTCGTCATCATCCCTATCTTCTGGTCGGCTTATTATGGCTTTTTTGACTGGAAGGGCATTGGCGCTTCCAAATATGTCGGCCTCGACAATTATGTAGAGGTCGTTCAAGATCCGATATTTTGGCGGTCTTTCAAGAATAACATGCTGATCGTCGCCGCATCCGTATTCGGCCAAGTGCCGATCGCTCTTGTACTTTCGCTGCTGCTGATGCGCAGCACACTTTTTCAACGGATCATTCGCGCTTCGGTGTTTATGCCGATGGTGCTGTCCTCTGTGGTGGTCGGAATTATATGGAGCTATATTTATCACCCGCAGATCGGCATTTTGAACTTTATATTCGACAATATCGGATTATCCTCCTGGAAAAAAGCTTGGCTCTCCGACCCCAAAGTATCGATGTATGCGCTGATGGTGCCTATCATATGGAATTATATCGGCCCCTATCTGATCATGTTCATTGCCGCATTACAAAATATTTCCCCGGAAATTGACGACGCGTCGCAAATCGACGGAGTCGGTCCCGTCCGCAAGCTGTTCTGGATTACGCTGCCGATGATTTGGGATACGATCAAAGTCGCGGTGGTGCTGTGCATCTCCGGAAGCTTGAAGTCCTTCGATCTGATTTATGTGATGACCGGAGGCGGTCCGGCGCATTCCACCGAGCTGCTGGCCTCGTATATGTACAATAATACGTTCAATGTATTCCGTTACGGATATGGCAGCGCCGTGTCTACCGCAATCATTATTCTCAGCATGCTTCTTATTGTAGCGAGCCAGTATGTCATGAAGCGGGATACCCGGTAAGTTCGGCAGCTCCTGTGCAATGACGTCCAATTTTAACAAAGGGAGGGAATCTTGATGGAACAGGCTTCTACGATGAATATGGGTACTTACTTGCGCGGCAAGAAAGGAAAAATATGGACCAGAGGCATGATAAACACGCTGCTTGCCATATATGCAATCGTCACCTTGTATCCGTTGTTCTGGTTATTTATGAGCTCTTTCAAAACAAACGAGGAATTTTTCAACAGTCCATTCTCCCTGCCTCAAGGGCTCCAATGGGACAATTTCGTACGCGCCTGGGAAGTGGCCGGCATGGGCATTTCACTGGTCAATTCAACGATCGTTACGGTGATTTCCCTTGCGCTTACTCTCGTATTGGGGGCTTTATCCGCTTACGTTTTGGCCCGGTTTGAATTCAGGCTGCGAACCGCGACAATGGGACTTCTGCTGCTTGGCATGCTGATTCCGATCCACAGTACACTTGTGCCTTTATTTATTATAATGAAAAAAATCGGCCTGCTGGACACGTACTGGGCGCTGATTCTGCCTTACACGGCTTTCGAGCTGCCGCTTGCGATATTCGTGGCTGCTGCCTATTTGACTTCTATTCCGAAAGAAATCGAGGAAGCGGCCTTGATCGACGGGACGGGATATTGGGGCATTTTCCTGCGGATGATGCTGCCGTTGAGCATCCCCGCGTTATCCACCGTAGCCATTCTAGCTTTTTTGCGTTATTGGAACGATTTCGCCTTTGCGCTTGTTTTTATCAGCAAGCCTGCGTTGAAAACATTACCGCTCAGCCTATCCGTCTTCGCTACCGGCTATGCGACGGACTACAAGCTGACGATGGCCGCATTGTCCATTGCCGTGCTGCCTACGATCCTAGTGTTCCTTGTGTTTCAGGAACAAATCATGAAAGGGATGACCGCAGGGGCGGTGAAAGGATAGCTTTGATGCGGCAAGGTCTCCCGAATGAGGGGACCTTATTTTTTTGTTGCTTCATTTAAGCTACAATAGAAGAGAATCATATCGAATGAGATGGGAGATGCAGCAGATGTCCAAATACATAACTTATTTCGGCTCTTATGCGGACAAGCAAAGTCCGAGCCTATACGCTTACGAATTCGACGAGGCGACAGGGCGGTTAACCTTTATCGAATCTTTATCCGGCTTGAAGGATCCGACCTTCATTGCGATCGACGAAGCCCGGCAGCTGCTCTATACTTACAGCCAAGCCGTGGCGGGGGAAGCCAGCGGAACCGGACTGACTTACAAGATCGATCCCGTCAGCGGAAAGCTGAGCGGCATCGGCGAGCAGCCGACCTCCGAGCCTGCAGCGACGCATATTAATCTGGATCACGCGAAACGGCAGGCGTTGATGGTGAGCTATGGCGGAGGTACGGTTTCTTTGTTCCCGCTGCAGGAGGACGGAACGATCGGGCCTGTGGCCGACAAAGTACATCATCAAGGTAAAAGTGTCGTCCAAGGCCGTCAGGACAGTGCCCATCCGCATTCTATCTATACCGATCCTAGCGATCAATTCGTGATCGTTCCGGATTTGGGGCTGGATAAATTGATCGTGTACCGTTTGGACCGCGACAACGGGAAGCTTCAGCCGCATGATGAAGTGGCTGTCGCTCCAGGATCGGGGCCGCGGCACTTTGCATTCCATCCGGCGCTTCCTTACGCTTATGTGATTCAGGAGCTGAGCTCGACGGTGACCGCCTTTACGTATGACAGGCAGAACGGCAAGCTGACGGAAATTCAAAGTATCACGACCCTGCCGGCCGACTTTGAAGGCACCAGCTCTACTGCGGAAGTGCAAATTTCTCCATGCGGCTCGTATCTTTACGGATCCAATCGAGGCCACGACAGTATCGTTGTGTTTTCTATCGATAAGGATAGCGGCAAGTTGAGCCTGGTTCAGCATCAGTCTACCCTGGGGCAGCACCCGAGACATTTCAGCTTGACGCCGAGCGGCAGCTACCTGCTTGCGGCGAATAAGGATTCGAATTCCGTTCATGTGTTCCGTGTAGATAAAGAAAGCGGCAAGCTGCACACAACGGGAGAGCACATTTCAATCGCTCAACCGACGTGCGTACGTTTTTTCAAGCAAGGTTAAGCTTGTCTCCCGAAGTAAGGGATCCCACATCACATAGAGAAGAGAGGCCATACGCGTATGAATGCGAGTGGTCTCTTTTTTCGTATTAAAGCATTTATATTCCTTAAATTTCCAGAAACATCGATATGCTGAATTTGCTTACCTGTCCCGAAAGCGGACGGAAGTTAATAATAGATGATGGCGTGTGATAAAAAAGAAGCTACAATAAATTCCAGATCAATGAAAGATAGTATCCAAGGAGGCTGATTTTTTGCCGCGGACACGTAAACTTCAACTTCTTTACAAGGAGCTGCTAGTTCCTCTTTCTTTTGGCATCGTTGCAATGTCTCTTATTTTATGGGAGCAGGGAAGTCAAGGAGAGGGGAATCGCTCGGTCCCCTGGAGTGAATGGATTTTATTGATTTACGGTCTGGTCGTTACGGTGATCGGACTTCTCATTTTTCGACGCAAAATCAGATGGGGCAAAACAGACCTGCAGCGGTCCCCTGCCTTTTCAACGCTTAAAGCGGTACATACGGGTGATGAAAGCAGCCAACGGCTGCAAGAGCAGCTGAATTATTTGACCGATAGCCAAAAAAAACTGGAGGAGCAGCTGAAGACGCAGACGAACCGGTTGAAGCAATATATGATCCATCCGTTATTTCACGGCGGCTTCGAAACGGCAGAGATGATGAGTCAGCTTGGTGCGATGGGCTACAGCTTCGAACATCAGCAATGGTATGCTGTCGTTTCCGTTCAAATCGAACCGTTGGAGCAAACCCGCTTTGAGGAGAAGGATCGGGAGCTGCTTTATTTCTCCGTTCAAAATATGCTCGAAGAGCTGATTCCTGCAGCCAACCGGCTGCCCTCGGTTCGATTGGAGCATACGATCGTGCTGCTTGTCATGAATGACAAGGGAACGAAGGAAACCTTGCGGGCGGCCTTGGAGGGCTGGATTGCCACGGTGCAAACAGCGGTTTACCATTATATTCAGCTCAAAACCTGCATCGGGGTTAGCGGTGTTTTTGGTCGGATCGAGGATTGTCCTGCCGCCTTTCACGAAAGCGTCAAAGCTTTCAAATATCATAATTGGTCCGGGCAGGAGCAATCCGTTTTTTATTTTGAAGCGATGCAATCGGGGCAGGGGCTTCCTTTTCCAGAGGCGCATCCGTTAGAGCCGGAATGGCTGGAGGCCGTGAAATCGGGTGAAACGATGCGGGCTGACATGCTGATGAAGCAAATTATTCAAGATTTATTTCAAACTTCTCTGCATCCGCTTGGGATGGAGATGTCCATGGTCAGACTGCTGCTTCTCTTCCTGGACCATATGAGGCAGTGGGGGACGGTGTATGAGCCGGCTCCGTCCTTGAAAACATCGCTGCTCCAGGAGGTTCTGGAGTTGAGGAACGCCGCGGAGGCGGAGCGGTGGTTCAAGGAATCCTTGATGGAGCCTTGCATCCGGGCCATCGAAGGAACGATGAAATCGCATAAGAGGCATCTGCTGGATCAAATCGTTCACATCATTCACGAGGAGTATGATACCGAGCTGTCCCTGGAGTCGGTTGCCGGCCGGCTGCACTACAACCCGAATTATTTAAGCGGGCTATTCAATAAAGAAATGAATATTACGTTCAGTGAATATTTAGCCAAGTACCGCCATGATATGGCCAGAAAATGGTTGATCGAGACAGAGCTTCCGGTCAAGGAAATCGCCTGCAGGCTGCAGTACAAAAATTCCCAAAACTTCATTCGTTCCTTTCGCAAGGGACAAGGAATGACGCCGGGTGAGTTCCGGTTGAAATACGGAAGAAATCCGCTCATTCAGGAAAGCGTGTATTTGCTTGAACGAAACAAGGAGCATGTCTAAACAACAATTCAAATTAACCCCAATTGATTGACTTCAAATCGAAGGCGTTTCCGCTGCACAAACGGAATCGTCTTTTTGGCGTGAGCCCTCGGTTTTCATGGCATTACGGACAACGAAGTTAAATTTGGACTATGGCTTGTAATCGGAACTTATTTCAAGATAGAGAAAGAAGCTGGTTTCATGATTACAATGAAGGGATGAATGGAATGACGAACCGGTGGAATAAGCAGATTTTAACCTATGAGGACTCTATTCAAATCAAATGTGACTGGGTGAAATTTACATGACAGGCCCGTTTGCAGTAAAATAAGGCATGCTGTATAATGAACCGGAGTTATTCGGCATGTTTGGAAAGTAAGCCTTGCTTATGAATCGGCATATGCCGGACCCATGGACAGGCCATCTGTGCCATGCTTGGTCTGTATAGAGATGAAGTGGATGAAACGGGATTAAAGCTTGCTTCATCTAAGTGATGTTAGGGGAGGGAATCGCCATGCCGAAATATTTGTTGCGTCTACTGGGTTTGAATTTTATTCTTGCGGCGATTCCTGTTATATCGATCGGGCTTATTTCGTATTATATCGCCTCGGGAGATATTGAGAACAAGGTCAAGGAAGGCAATATGCAGGTCCTGCTCCAAACGCAGATGCGGGTAGAGCAGTCGCTCAAAACATTGGAGCTAACATCGCTCCAGTATGTGAATTCGCCGTTGGTGCTTTCTTCATTAACTGAGAACTTGTCTGCCGACGATTTCCTCAAGCTGAGAGATTTGTCTCGCGGACTTTATAACTTGCAAACGTTTACTCCCATCCGGGAAGCCTATTTGGTCAACTTAAATATGGATTGGATGATGAGTTTTTCCATTTTCAGTAAAATAAGCACCTCTCCAGACAAGGATTTGTTCATGTCCTATGCTAAGCATCCGAACAGCTTGTTCTGGTTAACCAAAAATCCGAGAACCACCAGCGCTATTGCAGGTACGGATCCAGGAAACCCGGCGGCGGGGGACGGTGATTCGACTGTCGAGGATACCAGCAGTCCCAAATCGATTCGGATGGTGTATAAAATCCCGGTCGTTTCCGCAACCAACCAGCCCAAAGGGCTCCTGATTGTAGAAATTTTGAACAGCCAGATCAAGACGCTGCTTTCATCGAATACGAATCTAGGCGATGTGTATGTGCTTGACCGTGACGGTCAAAACTTTTTATATGAAGGCGGCGATGCCGATCCGAACCAGCAAATGTATACGATGGTGACGGAGAGAGTACAGCAGAGCCATGAGGAAACCGGTTTTTTCAATGCCGAAATCAACAATAAGGAGATGGGGATATCGTACCGGCTTTCTCCTTATAACGGATGGACTTACGTATCTGCTGTTTCGATTGAGGATATTACGAAGCAATCGAAGAAAATCGCTTGGGTTACCTTTTATGCCTGTACGATCATTTTTGTATTAGTCGCGCTGTTTGCGTTTTACGGAAGCCGCCGCATGTATTCCCCGATTAAACGGCTGTTTGAATTTACGAAGGATATTGAAGTGGAGGACCAGCACCATAAGGATGAGCTTGTTTCCATCGAACAACGGTTCCGCACCTTGTTCAGCACAGAGAAGAAGCTGCAGCAGCAGGTACAGGGACAATTCAGCCAATTGACCGAATTTTTTGTATTAAAGCTGTTTACCGGTCAAATCTCGGATAAGGATTTCGCTTACCGCGCTCAAATGTACGGCTTTCCTACCGAGTGGAGGCGTCTTGGTGTTCTTGCGGTGCAGATTGATACGCTGCAGGAAACCAGATATCAGGAGCATGACAAAGAGCTTTTGCTCTTTGCGATCAATAACATCGTAGGAGAGCTTGTGCCTCAGCAGGAACGGTTCAGTCCGGTCTTGCTCGACCAGTCTCAAGTGACGCTGCTCGTTTGCCAAACCGATGATGAGGCGGAGCTGAAGGCTCATTTCTTCCAGACCGCCGAGCTTATTAAGCAGAAGGTTCGCGAATTTTTGCAGCTGAGAGTCAGTGTCGGCATCAGCCGTCCGTTCGAGAAAGCCTCGGAATCAGTACATGGCTATGCGGAATGTCTGGAGGCTTTGAAATGCAGAATGAGTCTTGGCAATGACATCATCGTTCATTATGAGGATATTGATGCAGGCAAAAAAGACCTCGAGGTCACAGTGTATACCCAACTGAAGCTGCTGGAGGACCAATTGATCAACGCGCTGAAGCTTGGGGATATGGAGAGAGTGGATCTGATTTTCGAAAAATACATTTCGGCTATTGTGGAAAAGGATATTCATTTCAATGAGTATCCGGTCCTGATGATGCAGCTGATCTCCAAGGCGTTCCAGCTTGTGCAGGAGCAAGGCGGCGCCGTCAAAAAAGTGCTCGGTGACAAGGCGACGATCGATTATTTCTTGAAGCTGAACACGCTGGAGGATATTATTAAATGGTTTAAATCGACATTATTCGACCCGATTATCGGATTTTTGAACCATCAGGCGGAATCGCAGTATGTGAACATCGCCAACCAGATGGTAAAGCTGGTTCACGAGAGGTATGATCAGGATATTTCGCTTGAAGCCTGCGCCTCCACCTTGAATTTCCATCCGGTATACTTAAGCCGCGTATTCAAAAAAGAAATCGGCATTAATTTCAGCGAGTATTTGGCGGATTACCGGATGAACATGGCCAAAACGTGGCTCGAGAACACCAATCTGAAGGTTTCCGAAATTGCAGAGAAATTAAACTACACCAATACGACGGCGTTCATACGAACATTCCGGAAAATTGTCGGCATGACGCCGGGTCAATACCGGGATCAGCATAACAAAGAAGGATAACTTTTAGATGAAGATCTGAATGAGGAGATAATGCTCATTTCAGGTCTTTTTTGTTTTGTCATCCATAAGTTAAATCGAGAGTATTATGAGGTTAAAATTCGTCTATTCAAGGCCGGAATCTCAGTGTTTATGCAGGCTCAGCCATTAGGTATAACAAGTTGAATACAAGCGATAGCATGTTCTCAACAGCCGGGAGATAATGAGGACAACAAAACGAATCACGATTAGGTTAGGAGGACAGCTGATGAGTACGCACAATGCTGAAGTAAGTACAAACAACATTAACAAAAAGAGTAAAGTCCTTCAGAGAAGCGCGCTTGCAAAGGATCTCATTCGAGACAAATGGATGTATTTAATGTTATTGCCGGGGATCGTGTATTTCATTATTTTCAAGTATGTTCCGATGTACGGGATCCTGATGGCTTTCCAGGACTACAAGCCGTTCTTAGGTATTATGAACAGTCCTTGGGTAGGCATCAAGCACTTTGAGAGGTTTTTCAGCGAGCCGCAGTTTTGGGATTTGTTCCGGAATACGGTGCTGTTAGCGGTCTACAATCTGGTCTTCTTCTTCCCGCTGCCGATTGTTCTGGCTTTGATGCTGAACGAGGTTCGGAATGACAAGTTTAAAGGCTTTGTCCAAACGCTGGTGTACATTCCCCACTTCGTTTCGTGGGTTGTCGTTGTAGGTATTTTCTACATCCTGTTAACGACAGAAGGCGGGATTCTTAACGAATTGCTGTATACGATTACAGGTACCAAAATCGCATTCCTGCTGGAGCCTGAGTGGTTCCGTACAATGATTGTGTCTCAATCGATATGGAAAGAGGTAGGCTGGGGGACGATTATTTTCCTGGCGGCATTGTCCGGCGTCGATCTGCAATTGTATGAAGCGGCCCGGATGGACGGTGCAGGCCGTTGGAGACAGCTGTGGCATATTACGCTACCTGCGATCCGCGGCACCATTGTTATTCTGTTAATCCTGCGCTTGGGTAACTTCCTGGACTCCGGCTTCGAGCACATCTTCCTGATGCTGACGCCTACGAACCGCGAGGTCGGTGAAGTCTTCGATACGTACGTATACGTTAAAGGTTTGACGCAATCGCAATTCAGCTATAGTGCGGCAGTAGGCTTGTTCAAATCCGCAGTAGGTCTCATCCTGGTGCTTGGATCGAACTGGCTGGCCAAACGTTTCGGTC
Organism: Paenibacillus rigui; assembly: GCF_002234615.1. Lineage (GTDB taxonomy): Bacteria > Bacillota > Bacilli > Paenibacillales > NBRC-103111 > Paenibacillus_S > Paenibacillus_S rigui. The sequence goes on from NZ_NMQW01000003.1 coordinate 33,441, forward strand.
AAGAAGGCGTTTACTAGGATCGAAGTTTACGAAGTCAGTTTTCTTACGAAAACTTAGCTTATGCTTACGAAGTCAGTTTTTGCTGACGCAAAAACTCAGCACATCCTTACGAAGTCAGTTTTCTTACGAAAACTTTTAGGAGGTAACCACAATGAATCATGATAATACATTAGGCAATAAAATATTCGACGGCGTGAACTACGTGCTGTTGGCCATCATCGGTATTGCGACGGTTCTTCCGTTCATCTATATTTTGGCGGTTTCCTTTACGAGCCCGCACGAGGTAGCCAAAGGCGGCTTCATCCTGTTCCCTAAGGAATGGTCGCTGTCCGCTTACAAATACATTTTCTCCACCGACACATTGATTAAAAGCTTGGGTGTATCGATCTACATCACAACCATCGGTACCGCCATCAATTTGTTGTTCACGTCCTTAATGGCTTACCCGTTGGCACGCCAAACTCTTCGGGGTCGCCAGACGATCCTGCTCGCTGTTTTGTTCACGATGCTGTTCAGCGGCGGTCTGATTCCGACGTATTTCGTTGTCAAAGCGATGGGGCTCACAAACTCCCTATGGTCGTTGATGATTCCAAACGCGATCAGCGCATTTAACCTGATCGTCTTGAAAAACTTTTTCCAGCAAATTCCGGATGGCCTCGAAGATTCCGCACGAATCGACGGCTGTAATGATGTAGGGGTGCTGTTCCGTATCGTTCTTCCGTTGTCTATGCCGGCTTTGGCGACCTTCGGCTTGTTCTACGCGGTTGGTCACTGGAACCAGTTCTTCAATGCGATCATGTACATCAATGACAATCACAAATGGCCTGTACAGGTACTGCTGCGCGAAATCGTTATTCTGGCGCAAAGCCGGATCGGGGACACAGGCTTCGAAGAAACCGAGATTCAGCCTTTGACCATTCGTATGGCGGTTATCGTATTTGCAACCGTACCGATTCTGATTGTGTATCCGTTCCTGCAAAAGCATTTTGCCAAAGGCGTTATGCTTGGTTCGGTGAAGGGCTAAGCAATTAGCTGATCAGCGTAAATAGAGCGCAGCAATCAAGGATACTTGGTTGTTGCGCATCTTTGTTCCAAATCATATTCGAACACCACAACATGAATAGGAGTGCTAGTAACCATGAAGAAAAGATACGCAGTATGTGGAGTAAGCAATCGGGCCATCGGAATGTTCATCGGGCCTATGTTGAATACATTCTCAGCTCATTGTGAGGTTGTGGGGCTGCTGGATATCGACCCGCGGCGCCATGAGGTATGCAAAACCAAATACCCGCAGCTGGCATCCGTTGCCGAATACGGCCCGGACGATTTCGATCGGATGGTTGCAGAAACGAAGCCGGACGCCATTATTGTGACTGGCCGTGATGATACCCACGCGACTTATATTATTAAAGCGTTGGAAAAAGATTTGGATGTATTAACGGAAAAGCCGATGGCTACGACAGGAGCGGACTGCCGCCGGATTATGGATGCCGAAGCGAAAAGCAAAGGCAAAGTGACGGTTACGTTTAACTACCGTTATGCTCCGATTCATACCAAAATTAAAGAAATGGTGCTCGAAGGCAAGCTTGGCCGCATTACTTCCATCGACCTGAACTGGTATATCGATACTTATCATGGCTCCAGCTATTTCAAACGGTGGAACCGGGTCCGTGAAGTTTCGGGCGGTTTGTCCATTCATAAAAGCTCCCACCATTTTGACCTGGTGAACTGGTGGATCGGCCAGAAGCCGGTAGAAGCATTTGCTTTCGGCGCGCTGAACTACTACGGTCCGGAAGGCGAATTGAACCCGAAGAAAGAAAGCGGACGCTTCTGCGGCACCTGTGAAGTGAAACAGGATTGCACGTATTACACCCGCTGGTCCACTCGCAGCAAGGATGTGCAGATTAAAGACGATCACCTGGGTACGGTCAAAGAGGAGCAGGGGAAGCAGGCTTATTCCACTTACCGTCCGGATGCCTGTATTTATGATGAGGAAATCAACATCGAAGATACGTACTCCTGTACGGTCCGCTATGATCAAGGCGCATTGCTCAGCTACTCGGTAAATTTCTCGCTTCCATACGAGGGGTATCGTTTGGCGATCAACGGTACCAAAGGCAGACTGGAAACGATGGAGTATCATGCTCCTGCACGGACGCCATTCCCGACAGACGTGCAAACGATCGATTACTTCCCGCTGTTCGGCTCGAAGGAAACGATCCACGTCGTTCACCGCGAGGGCGGCCATGGCGGCGGAGACCCTGTTTTACTGGAAGACCTGTTCCTGGGTCCGGATCCGGCAAGACCTTATACGATCCTGTCCGGCAGTGAGGATGGCGCTTATTCCATCGGCACGGGCGAGGCTGTATGGCGTTCAGTGAAGGAGAAGCGCGCGGTTCGCATCGACGAGGTGCTCTCGGGGAATTTGAAGTAATCATGTGTTATGGGAGGCGGCAAAATGAGTCAGCGCTTTATACAAGCCGTCCGTCGTTACGCTGATTTGATGCTGGATAAAGCAAGCGACCGTTTCGGAACCGTCTCCACGCCGCTTTTTGCGGATGGCGTAGATTCCCTAACGTTCGAGCCTGTCCGATGGCAGTCCCAGGGGGAAACCTGGGTCCTGTCGAATCTCGCGAATCAGCAAAATTGGCTCCGTACGCTCGATGGACTATCCGAGCTTACGGGGCTTTCCCGTTATCGGGAGCGTGCGGAGCACACGGTAAGCTATGCACTGGAAGAGCTGCGCTACGGACAGCTCTTGTATTGGGGCGGCCATATGGCATTCGATTTGCAAACCCGGCAGCCGGTATATGCTTCGGACAAAGGGCCGCAGCATGAGCTAAAATGTCATTATCCGTATTATGAACTCATGAACCGCGTCAACCCGGAGCGGACAAAGGCTTATATCGGAGCCCTCTGGGAGTCCCATGTGACCGATTGGAGCCGGCTGGAGTTCAGCAGGCACGGCCAGCCCGCAGCAGGCGGCGGCAGCCCGGTCTGGGATCGGGGGTATGAGGAGAGCCCGGTTTTTTTCACGGGAAAGGGGCTCACCTTCATCAATGCAGGCAGTGATCTGTACTATGCGGCTGCCATGCTGTACCGGTTTAGCGGAGACGAGCGGCCGCTTCGCTGGGCAAAGCGGTTGGCGGAGCGGTATACGGATACCCGTAACCCTGAGACAGGGCTTGGCGGGTATCAATTCAGCATTTCGGTCTTGCCCGGCGTACGGGGAGACCGGGCCGTGGAACAATTCGGCGAGCAGCTGAAGGAGCATGCACCGATCGAAGCAACCCTTTCGATGCCCAGACAAGTGCATACGGTGATCGGGGAAGCCGCTCTTTGCCGTATGCTGCTAGGCGAAGCCCTTGGAGAGGCAGGGGCTTTATTTCGAGACCGTGCCGTTGAGGATTTATTATCCTACGGTCAATACTCATATGATTTTACTGACCACTCCATTCACCCGGTATTAACGAACGGGACCCGTTTGACAGGACTTGTACTGGAGAAAAGCGGCTATTACGGGAAGCGGGGGGAGAGGCTGAATTCGGCGAAGGCGGATCTGCTGCTTCTTTGGTCGTATACTTTGGGGTATCGTCTGACAGGTGATGAAACGCTGTGGAGCATTGCGAGAAGCATGGCCCAGGGGATTGGGCTTGGAGATATCGGAACCGAATCCGGCGAGCCCTCTGGCTTGAACCTGGCGTTCCGCTGCTCGAAGCCGGTCGGGATTTTTGCTGCGCTGGAGCTGTACAGGGCAACGGGGCGGAGCCGCTTTTTGCAGCTGGCACAGCGGATCGGGGATCAATTGCTGCTGCACCGGCATCATCGCGGACTGTTCATGCCAAGCCCGCATCACAGATATGCGAAGCTCGACGCTCTGGAGCCGTTGGCGCTGCTGCACTTGGCGGCCGAGCTGGAGGGAGATCGGACGAGGGTGCCGATGTACTGCGGCGGCAAATCCTTTTTCGCAGCGGCACACGACGGGTATGGTCATGAGACGGACAATACGTTTATTTATGGTGAGGTCAGAGAAAAGTGATAGCGTAAGCTCGCCACCCTTTCGGAGCCAAGGGCTTGTCTTTCCTATCTCGACAAAATCAGTTATGATTTGTACTAAAGAGTCCGTCAGACGGAGGAAGCGTGAATAGGTTCCGAATCGTCGGATGATTTCCAAGTCATTGTATAGGTTATATGGATAAAGGAGATGAGCAGGACATGTCGGTAGGAATTTTGGCGCATAATGTGGGGACGCTTCCTTATGCAGAGCTTGCGAAGCAGGTGGGGGCGAACCAATTCAAATATGTCCAGCTCGCCCTTTCGAAGGCGATCACGGATGTAGATTGCAGTTTGGGAAAGCTGAGTCCGGGTTTGGCGAACAGTATCGCCGAGGCATTCGATAAGCACGGCGTATCCATCCCGGTTTTGGGATGCTACGTGAGCCTGGTCGATCTGGATGACACCAACTACAGGCATAACGTAGACCGCTTCAAGGAGCATCTGCGTCACGCCAGACACTTTGGTACAGCGATTGTAGCGACGGAGGTTGGCGTGCCTGAAACGGATCAAAGAGACCGTCATTGGCAGCGTTTACGCAGCGCCGTCGAGGAGCTTGTAGAGGAAGCGGAAAAATGGGGCGCGATTATTGGCTTGGAGGCCGCGCAGCGTCATTTGGTAGGCAGCGCTGTGGAGCTTGCCCAAATTATTGACGAAGTCCCTTCGTCCAATATCGGCGTTGTGATGGATCCCGTTAACTTGCTGAACCAGCAAAACTACGCGCAGCAGCACGAAGTGATGGAGGAGGCTTTCCGCCTTCACGGTCACCGGATTGTGAGCGTTCACGCCAAAGATTTCCGTCTGGACAGCAGCGGTAAGATGGAAACCGTTTCGTCCGGGTTAGGGAACCTGAATTACCGCATGTTTATGGAGCTTGTACAGAAGCACAAGCCGAAGGTTCACATCACGATGGAAGGCGTGGAGCACGAGAACATGGATTTCTCCCGTGATTTTGTGCTTCGCCAGCTGGCAGAGCTGTAAGGTCAGCATAGGCGTCTTCCGTTAGACGTACTGAAGAGCAGACCCCGGGGGCCTGCTCTTCTTTTTTGTCCTACTCGTGCATAAGCTGTAAAGTAGCGTACATGCTTTAGCACATGAGGACAGGGGGAGGGCTATGCCGGTGTTCAGGCGAAGGTGGAAAAGCAGCCCGACAGGAGCCAAAAAAACAAAGCGGAACATACTGATCATTTCCTTGATTTTGCTTTTATTTGTTGTGCAATCATTTATTTATATCGAGAAAAATTTAACGCCGCCGCTGGCCAATCTGGCCAAAATCCGGATCAAACAAATCGCTACGCAATCGATTAATACAGCCATATCCGATAAAATTGCAAGGAATACCAATTTTGATAAACTGATCGATTGGAGAACGGACCGCAACGGGAAGATCACAGGCTTCATGTTAAATTATGCGGAGCATATGAAAATTACAGCGGATACGATATCCACAGTTCAGAATCAACTAACCTCGCTCAAAGAAATTCCGGAGCATATTCCGCTCGGGCAGGCGATGAACAGCTCGATTCTCGCCTCGTTCGGACCGAATATTCCAATCCGGTTGGTCCCCGCAGGTGCAGTAAAGGTGGATCTCGATACACGCACTCAAAATGCCGGCATCAACATGATTCTCGTTGAGGTATTCATCCGCATTATCGCTGAGGTTACCGTGATTATCCCGTTTGATGCCGCACCGGAGGTCGTGGAAACCGAAGTGCCTATCTCCTATGCGCTTGTGGTAGGCGACGTCCCGGCCTATTATTACGATGGAAAAGGAAATCCGGTTGGAGGCGGGAGCAATGCCCCTACGCTGCCTAATTTGGCCCTGCCGAAGGTCAGCACGACGACCCCCAAGGAAGGTGTCTCAACTGGCGGGGCGGAGCCTCAAGAGGCTGCACCCCACAAATAAAAGGTTCCTCTCATAACCAAAGCGTATACAAGCAGCCGATGTTACTTCTTGCTGCGCATGCGCTCTTCGCGCTCCCATTTTCTCAGATGCGGATAAGGATCGAACGACCAATCGGTCAAACCGTTATCCCGGTATAAGCCGTAATGAAGATGCGGAGGAAACTTGCCGGATGTCCCCGGCTTTCCATAGCCTGAGCTGCCGACCCAGCCGATCACTTGCCCTGGCTTGACGATATCGTCTTCCTTCAGCTCCTTATTGAAGCCGGATAAATGAGCGTAGTAGTGATACACATTGTTCAGATCCCGGATCCCGACACGCCACCCTCCGTAAGGGTTCCAACCCATGACCTCTACGACGCCGTAGGCAGTGCTGCGAACCGGTACGCCATAGCCGGCGAATAAATCGGTCCCCTCGTGAATCCGAAAGCCGCCCCACCCGCGGCTCGCTCCCCAAGTGCTTCGATAGGAATAATCCGAGCGCAGCGGCATGACGAATGTATGCTCGTGCAAATCCAGCGTTTCGAATTTAGCGTAAATTCGGGCGAATTGCTGAATACGTTCCACGCTTCGTGTATTTTGATAATATTGCCATAAGCCGATATGCAGGTCCTCTTCGGCCGTGCCGTATCTCATAAGCAGCATAGCCATGGAATACAGCAGGTCTGCGTCATTTTTGCGGTCCGCTTTTCCGTCCCCGGAGCCGTCTCTCCCCAACCCATCGAACAGAGCGATTGTGGAAGGATTCGTATCCTCGTGATCCGGGTTCATCATCCCGCCCCATTGAAGGTCGCTAAAATAAATACCGACTAACCCATCCATGGGGATCGGGCGCTTACGGGCCAGATTTATAGTCCGCTCATATTGATCAATTGCGGCCAAATAATACCATGGGACCCCGGTTACGGCGCTGATTTTATCAAACAAATCCTTGCGTTCACTAAAAATAACCTTCATGCTCTTGCTGTCGGGCTTCGGTTTGGGTGCGGCTGAAGCGGCTGCGGGCAGCAAGGCTCCCAGCATTAGGCTTCCGCATAACATCAGTGCAAGGCTTGATCGTATCCATGTTGCGGCCATAAGCATATTACCTCCACAGTTCAAAAATCGTTCGACAAAAAATAGTTGCTTATAGAGTGTGTTGCTAACTATTTTTTTATCCCAGAACTAACGCTTTTCTTCGTGGCTGAAGCCATTTATAATACACATAAAACAATGGTGAAGGAGCAAGCCCATGGGATTTCAGCATAGGGAAGAGCATACAGATGAGAACATGCTGCTGGTGCAGGCAAATATTGACGATATGAATCCGGAGCTGTGCTCCTATATTGGGGATTGCTTGTTTGATGCAGGGGCAAACGATGTGTACTGGATTCCGATTATTATGAAAAAAGGCCGTCCAGGCGTGATGCTGAACGTGCTTCTGGACGAACGGGAGCTGGAGGCTGTGGAAGAGATCATCTTCCGCGAGACGACGACGATCGGACTTCGCTACCTGCGTGCCTCTTGTCACCGGCTGGGGCGGGAGTTTGAGAAGGTAACGACGCCTTGGGGAGATATTCATGTCAAAATCGGCTATCACCGCGGCGAGCTGGTCCAGTTTGCTCCGGAGTTCAAGGAATGCGAACAGGCGGCCAAAACACATGGTGTGCCCTTAAAGCTCGTATATGATGAGGTCAGGAGAAATTATTTGAACCGTAGGGCGCAGGATACCGTGGAAGAGTAGATGCTAGTTTAAGGGCCTGTGTGGTCAAAAAAACACCTCGAGCGGCGGAGAGGTACGGGACTTTTTCGACATTTCTTCTAGTTATCTATTGTTTTCATACTTCATGTTTGGTAGTGTACAAAGCCCGTTGGAAGATAGTGGTATTCTTTCGTTGGATTAAGCAACATTTAAACATTCCTACGTTGTTTGGGACAATAGAGAACGCCGTTTATGGTCAGTTATTTGCAGTATTGATGGTATACGTTCTGCTGAAATGGCTGTTTGACTCCGTCTCTTCATCAGTATCTCTCCATGTAGAACTCTCTTTTGTCCGATTTACACGTTTATTCGCTCTTCATATGTTACCTGCTGAATGGCTTGTAAAGATTCAATATATTGTGCAAACACATAACTCCAAAGGGATTATTCAGATTACATAATTTAGTTAATCAACAGGCCTAGTTTAATCCAATAATTTGGTATGCCTATCCTATTCTGTAATTCGGTTAAATGATACTTATCAAGTGCAAAAGCAGCCGTTGGGTGATCGTACTGTGGTCGCTGCATCACGATCAGTTGGCGCGCACTTTCATTCACCCGGAATCCGGCCAAACGTCCGGCTTAACTGGAACATTTGCCTCAATGCTTGGCATGGCAGCCATCACATCGCCCATATTTCACGGCTATGCGACCGCATGGGCTGGTAGACGTCATAGAAGTACCCTGGAGGCATCGCTTCCAGGGTGCTTTATTGTTTACACTACGATCTCAATGCGAGCAGGAATCCTGTGCACGCAGATCAATTTGCAACTAATGATCTTGTGCTTCATGCAAGTCTGTTTGCCTAACGGTTCTATCGATAGATATCAGTTCCCCCAATTGAGCAATAAAAATAGCGAAAATGCTACAAATTAGCGTATTTGTAAAAGTGACTAAAACGATTCCGACTTAAAAAGCGGGTTGGTTCATTGGCAATCTCAATGAGTAGTGTTACTCTACGATCTGTACCGGATAAAAGCGCATGCATGCATCGGCCGGTATCAAGAACGATAGCAGGAGAGAAACAGAAAAGGGGTGGAGAATGTGGCAGACGTACCCGCTGCAAATTACAATGTAACGATAACAAGATTGACTAGCTCTAAAGGAAGTGCTGTGAGGAAGCTCCAACGTTTTGTACCGCTTTACTTGTTGTTTTTGCCGGTTCTTACGTACTATTTAATTTTTGCCTACGCTCCAATGGCAGGAGTCATCATCGCCTTCAAAAACTACAACTTTCTTGACGGCATTTGGGGCAGCTCTTGGGCAGGGCTTAAGCATTTTGAACGGTTCTGGACTAGCGGCGAATTCTGGAATGTTCTGAACAATACGATAGTTCTGGCTTTGTATCGAATTATTTTTGGATTTCCGGCACCGATTATTTTAGCGCTTCTCCTTTATGAACTCCGCTTTACCCGGTTTACGAAGCTGATTCAGACGATTTCCTACCTGCCTCACTTCATTTCATGGGTAGTCGTTTATGCTTTGGTATACAACTTTTTCGCATCCGACGGACTTATCAATAAGTTACTTGTAGAACTAGGTGAAGCAAGCATTCCTTTCATGGGAGATCCCAAGTACTTCCGTACCATGTTTACCGGCAGTGCCATATGGAAGGAGATAGGCTGGGGAGCTATCATTTATTTGGCTGCATTGACCCGAGTGGATACGGATCTGTATGAAGCGGCATCCATTGACGGCGCGAATAGATGGCACAGGCTATGGCATATTACGCTCCCCGGCATCCGCAGCATCGTCAGTATTATGTTCGTGCTCAGCCTGGGAGGAATCCTGTCGGTAAGCTTTGAGCAGGTTCTCGTTATGATGAATCCGATGGTTACGGATGTGGCGGAAGTGCTTGATTACTATATTTATCGCATAGGCTTGCTCGATATTAACAACCAAAGCTATGCTACAGCTATCGGGCTGTTCCGTTCCTTATTAGCACTAATCTTAGTTATCATAGCCAACTTTGTAGCTAAAAAAATTGATGAGGACGGTGGAATATGGTAGCGCTATCTAATTCGAAAAAGCCAAAGGCAGGCATTGTTGACGTTATTATTGCAGTCATTCTGCTCGTTTTTTCCTTTACTACCTTATATCCGTTCTTAAACCTGTTTTTCGTATCCGTATCCGATATCCGGGATGTAGTTCAGAACGGGGGGATCATTCTGTTTCCGAATGATATCAACTTCGATGCGTACAGCTACGTATTCCGGCATGCACAACTTCTGAGCGCTTATAGCTTTACAATCTTGATTACAGTGTTGGGAACAATTTTGAATTTGATTATGACAACACTTGGGGCATATGTTCTGTCCAGCCGTGAGATGCCGGGCCGGAATTTTCTGATGACCATTGTCCTCATCACAATGTTCTTCAGCGGGGGACTGATTCCGACCTATTTGGTTGTGAAGTCTCTTCATTTGGTCAACACGATGTGGGCTCTAATCCTTCCCGGTCTCGTCAGCACATGGTTGCTTATTCTAATGAGAAACTTCTTTCAGGGGATTCCGATGGCTCTCAGAGAATCTGCCCGGATGGACGGCGCTTCGGAGATTGCCATACTCGTACGAGTCATTCTTCCGCTTTCCTTGCCAATGCTTGCGACACTTGCCTTGTTCTATGGGGTAGCGCACTGGAATGAATATACAGGGGTTGTGCTTTATATTAACAATAACAAGATTGTCACCTTGCAGGTGCTGCTGCGCAATATGTATGCGGCAGCCACAATGGAGCTCGATAGCGAGCGACTGCCTCCCCCGTTGGATTCTGTCAGGGCTGCTACTGTAATGGTAGCTACCCTTCCTATCATCTGTGTATATCCGTTTTTACAAAAGTATTTTGTCCAAGGAATGATGGTTGGGTCACTTAAAGGTTAGAGTACTTGTCACAGGTGGAAATGATGAATTACCGCCTGTCTTGACCATATTATTGATGTGAAAAAGGGAGATGTCTAGATGAAAAAACGGTCATGGATTTCTGCAGTGGGTGTAGTTGCATTGTCTGTAAGCGTAATCAGCGCTTGCTCTGGCGGTAAAGAGAATCCCAGTGGATCTGACCAGAAGAACGGCCAGGGAGGGAAGCTGGAGCCGGCCAAGCTGTCTATCATGATTCCTGACGGAGCACGAGTATGGAAGCCGGAGAGCCCGGTCATCGTCGAGCTGCAGAAGCGAACAAACACGATCATCGACGCTCAATTAGTTCCAGGCAACTCTCAGGACTATACCAATAAGTATAGTGTTTTGGCTGCTGCCGGCGATTTGCCGGATATCAGTAAGACCAACGGATTTGAATTCCAAAATTATGCGGATAGTGGAGTTTATCTGGAAATCTCGGATCTGGTGGAAAAGAATGCACCGAACCTGAAGTCCAAGATAAGTAAGGAAGCATGGGATCTTCTCAAGTATAAGGACAAAACCTTTGCGATTCCTTACGAGAACACACCAGGGAAAATCGTACCAGTAATTCGGACCGACTGGCTGGAAGCGTTAGGTTTGAAACAGCCGAAAACACTGGAAGAATTCAAGGATGTCGTCACGAAGTTTACATTCAATGATCCTGATAAGAACGGAAAACAGGATACCTATGGAATTGGCGCAGGGTCAGGTGCCTGGCAAACGGATCTAATGATGATCTTCGGTGCTTTTGGAGCATTCCCGTTTCAGCATGAGATTAAGGACAACAAGGTTGTACCGCATATCATTACTCCGGAGTACAAACAGGCTATTGAGTATATCAAGGGACTATGGGATGCCAAAGTTATCGACCCTGATTTCTTTATTATCAAGTCGGATGCAGCGCAACAGAAAATCGCTCAAGGTAAGATCGGTACCTTTGAAGCATGGTGGTCCATAGGGCCCCAAGTTGTGACGCGTAATTTGAAAATGAAAGAAGTCGTACCAGGCGCCAAGTTGGATCCATTCACGCAGCTGGTCAAAGGTCCCAGCGGGAAAGCTTCTATGTTGTCCCTCGGGGAAATCGGCGGATCGATACAAATATCGTCCAATGCTAAGGATCCGGCGGCAGCGATCAAATTCCTTGATTATTTGGCTACGGACGAGGGTTGGGAGCTTTCCAGATTCGGGGTCAAAGGTCTCCACTACAATACAGTCGAAGAAGGTTTGTTGCCGGAAGGCAAGAAGGCCAGTGACGAGAAGTGGTTGGACCCGCTCGGGCAGGTCATCTTCCGTACCGATCTGTTCAAAAAAGCTGCTGCTTCAGGCCAGTCGCCTGAACAAGTAGAGGACTACCAATTTATGAAGGCGGGGCTTGAATACCCGCTGTTCAATGATGCGCTTTACGGTTTACCTCAAACTGAAGAACAGAAGACCCTCGGTTCAGATTTGACCAAATACGAAAGAGATATGTTCATCAAGTTCGTAACTGGTTTAGAGCCGCTGAGCAATTGGGACAATTACGTAAGTGAGTGGAAGAAGAAAGGCGGCCAGAAAATTCTGGAGTCTCGCGTAGCGAAATACAACGAACTGAAAGGAACTAAGCTGTCCCCAGGTCTTTGAGAGAAAGGCATATCAATAAATCCGTAGGAGTCAGTCTCCCGCGGATTTATTCGTGGCTTGCCAGACTCCAAAGGCTTCTGTATCATAGATTTTACAATTTGTTGATACGTCAGGGGAGGTAAACATAATCGTGAAAAGATGGGGGTTTATCCGGGGAAATCGGCTGGAATACTTTGTTTATCTTCTTCTGTTGTCATCCTTGCTGATTATATTATTTGGCAGTGCTATCTATTATTATACTTCAGAGAAGCTTGCCAATGAGGCTATTCAGAATAATAGCAATACGCTCCAGTTGCTGAGAAATGCTCAGGAAACTGTTCTGAATGAAGTGGATAGGTCTCTCGAGAGCATCTTTTTTGATTCTGTTTACGCCTCATTCAATGAATATTATGAGAATCAGGATATTCTGATGATGATCGATGTGCAGAAGAAGCTGGATAATATTGTTTTCCTTAATAAATATATTCATTCCCTCTATTTGGTGTATCCCGGCTATAATCGTGTATTGGGCGATCAAACAGGTGTACAGTCAATCGAGGACTTTAACGACCGAAGATTTATCTCCGAGATGCTTAGTACCCCGAATCCCAGGGGAGAAGTCATGACCCGGAAGTTAAAGGGGAGTTGGGATGTTGAGGCGCAAGATGTGATCACGCTGGTCAAGACGATCCCGCTAGTCTCCCAAAGCCCAACTGCATACCTGGTTGTTAATGTCAAGGCTTCCTATCTGTTAGGTACTCTTAATATGATCAACACGAATGATAATGCTCGAATTATGGTTATGAATCGCACAGGACGATTGATTGCGGAGAAGTCCAGTCAAGCAACAGCTATTCAGTCTGAGTTATCTGAACGATTAGCGAACGGTGAACTAGTTGAAAACGGGTACCAAATACTTGGTTCCAAGACAAAGGGGACACTCGTTTCTTACGTAGCATCTAAACGTCATGATTGGATGTTCCTCTACACCATTCCTATGTCGGAAGTAACCGGGAGTATCCGGCTATGGGGGCAGACCCTGTTCTTTATATGGTTGGTCATGACAGTGCTCGGTATCTTGGGATCTTATCTGTTATCAGGTCGGATATTGACTCCGATCCGACGAATGCTCACATTGCTCCGATCCGAAAGCAGCTTGGCGGAGATTCCGCCCGCCGCCAAGGAGACCTCGCAGTTGGAGATGAATATTCATTCGATACTCCATCGAACAAGGAATATGGAGGAAATGCTGCAGTCCTACGAGGCAGATATTCGAAAGCGTTTCTTGCATGGTTTGCTGGAGGGGAAACAGGAAGCGGATGATGGAAAGCTGACAGAGACTTTCCGCTATTACGGACACGAAATGAATGAAGAAAGCTGGTATACTGCGCTGCTGGTATCCATGGATCAATACACCAAATATTGCAAGGAGCATTCGGAGAAGGAACGAAATACCCTGTTCTTGAAACTTGCTCATGCGATAGAGATGGAGGTTCTGTCGGTATCCCGAGGCTTCGTGCTAGAGCTTGACTCCGGGCAGATTGCAGCCGTGCTGCTTCTGAATAACGAAATCGATTCGGAGGAAGTAGAGCAGTTGACAAAGGAGACTGCCCAGCGGCTGCATGCATTAATGAATACGAATACGGAGGGTCTCTACACATTTACGATTGGAGTGAGCAAGGCTCAACAAGGTTTACGTGATATCAGCCTTGCCTATTACGAAGCCCAGAGCGCAGTTCATGACAAGATCATCTATGGCGGCAATTCCGTAAATTTCTATAACGATGTCAAGACGAGGAACGAGATGATTCTTTATCCGTATGCTATCGAGAAGAAAATACTGGTTGCGTTGAAATCGGGGGATGAAGCGGGTACCCGGCAAGCCTTAGATGAATTTGGCCTGTACGTCCTAGATATGGCTCCCTATAATCGGGGAATTATCAAGTACTACTTTATTCAACTTTATTCATCTTCACTCAAGTGCGTGTTCGAGATTAATCCGGATCTAGTAGCGACGTTGGAGTTTACGCATAGCCTAGAGTTGATGGAAATGGACACAATTCCGGACATGCTAGGTTACTTGCAGCAATTTTATCTTGTCATTTTCCAATACATGTCCACCAAACGCAACGCCAAGAATCAAGAGCTTTCCGATGCGATTTGCAATTATATCCGCGCCAATCTGAGCAAAGACTTGTCTCAAGACCGGATTGGAGAATTGTTTGGCGTAAGCGCTTCCCACCTTAGGAAGGTGTTTAAGGAGGAGAAGGGGCAGACTCTTAAAGATTTCATTCAAAATGTACGTTTGGAACAGGCGAAGAGACTTTTGGAGAATCCGAATAACAAAATTGCGGATATTGCCGAGAAAGTCGGGTACTTGTCATCCCAATCGTTTGCCCGCGCTTTTCGTCAAGAAACGGGTTTAACCTCTGGGGAGTATAGGGATAACTATCTTAGGGAAAATCAAGGAACTTAAGGACAAAATGAAAGCGCAAACAATGCAAATAACTAGTTCACCTGAAAGGTGGGGGATAGAATGAGAGATTTTGTAACGATAAAACATTTGATATTGCTGATAGTCATAAGTTTGGTCTTGAACAACCTAACAAGTTTACTTGTGCAGGCAGCGGATCATGCAGAAAGCATGCTTAGCGAGGATTTCGGCGAATATATAAACAATATGCCCATTCCTAATACGCAACCAAGTCCTTGGCAGGAAATTGGCAATCAAAATGAAGGAACCAAGGTGATCGTTAATGGCAGTGAAAACTACGGTTGGGTAAAGAGTACAAATGCAGGTTCGGACAAGGCGAAACCGACTTATGTGAAGAATAAGACTTTGGTTTTTAAAAATGGAGCTAAATATAGTTTAGAAGGACGCATTAAAGTGCAAACCGTTGGAGGAGGGGGACTATTTTTTGCATTATCTGCTTTTAATGGGAATGACCGAATCACGGATATTGCGCCTATTCGATTTGCTTCCGGTAATCAGGTGCAAAACGCCAATGGACAAAAAATTGCAGATTATATGTTGGGTGAATGGTATAACATTGCTTTGGAACTTGATTTTACAACAGGAACGCAAAAAAAATATACAATATCTCTTAATGGAAAACAATATGGACCTTATAACTTTCCGTCAAATGTACAAATTGATACTTATACAGTGAAGTATTTAGCGATTACAGCAAGTCGTAATACAACAACTACTGCCGAAACAGAAGCGTTAATTGATTATATAAGAGTAGCTCCCAAATATAATTATGCATTTCCAGAGCCTATTGCTTCATGGGATGAGAATGTAAAGGCAGGACAGCGAGAAGCTGCAAATAAACTGATGAAAGACATAAATAATGCAATTAGCAGCGGTCAAAAAACATTTATGATACCCGCTGGAAATTATCGGTTCAATAATAGCACCAAATTTTATTTCAAACAACTTCTTGATTTTACAATAGAAGCAAATGGCGAGGTTACTTTTTGGAATGAAGCTCCGGCCTCGCAAGCCATCTATTTTGACCAATGCAAGAACGTTACATTGAAAGGAATAACCATTGATTATGATCCTTTGCCAACCTCGCAGGGAGATGTTATTGAAATTAACACAGTTAATAAGTATATCGTGGTTAGAATCGATGATGGTTTTCCGATTCTAGATGACAGTTGGATTCAAGGAACGGCGGGAAATAATATGAGAGCCATTTTTTATGCTGCGGATGGATCTCGCCAAAAAGGCATGATGGATTGGGCAAAAACTATTGAACGCGTTGAAGGAAAAACAAATGAATTCCGTGTTAGGTTTGTTAATAACGCAATATTTAATAATAATTGCAATATAGTGATTGGGGACAAATATATATTTGCATGGAATAGAGGAATTGTGATCTATTCGACAAACAGCGAAAAAATGACTTTTGAAGATATTACTATCTATGCATCACCGGGTTTTGGTGTCCATGAACTGTATGGAAATGGTGGTAATACCTATAAAAGGATAAAAATGATACGGCGTCCCGGAACGAAAAGATTTCTCGTATCTAATACCGATGCTTTTCATTCATGGATGGTAAAAAACGGACCGTTGGTAGAAGATTCCGAGTTTTCTCATGCAGGAGATGACCTCTCTAATGTCCATGGTTTCTTCAGTATGGTCTATGATCAACCGGCGCCTGATGAAATTCGTGTAGTAACTGTAAATATTGTTGATTTTTTGAAGGGTTCATCCGTTGATTTTTACGATTTTGAATCCCTAAAGTACTTGGATCGAGCGGAAATCATTGACATGAAGCAAATCGAAGATCCTACCCTGATAGAAAATGCCAAAAAATTTAACACATTGGCAAGGATGCAGACCGGCTATGATGTAACGAATTTATATAGGGGTTCGATGTATACCTTGAAACTGGATAAACCGGTCAAAGTAAGAACTTTTGATATGTTGAACAGTCAGGATCAAATGGGCAAGGGCGCCGTGTTCAGGAATAATTATTATCATGATGGGTTTGCCAATGGTGTAAGAGTGATCAGTACCAATGCAATAGTAGAAAATAACAGAATTGAACGCACAGCACACGCAGGTGTGCTAGTAAGCGGAAAACGATATTGGATGGAATCTGCAATACCAAGCAATGTTTTGGTTAAAGGAAATCAAATTTCAGATACCAATATACTTCTGAGTAATAGACACTATTTAATTGGGGGTATTACAGTTTTAAATGATACGGATATTTTATCCAAAGAAAAGCCAAGCTCTAATATTGATATTATTGGAAATACGATTACAAATCCATCATTGGTTGGCATTTATATGTCAAATGCAAGAAATAGTAGAATAGAAGGAAACAGGGTTATTCATCCGTATAGTGATCCGACTCCCAATAATCAAGGAACCGTATACGGTTTTCATCCTGCTCCATCATATGGTATTTATGTTACCGCTGCGACGAATATAACCTTATTCAACAATAAAGTGGAGGGTATGCCTGCAACTATGTCAGGAGACATTGGGATTGCCGACTATACCGATGGAATTATATATGTATCTGCTTACATATTAAATAAAATTGATAATGCTGTAGTGATGTATAACGGAAGCGGGGATGCCTATGTCAATGGAACAAGGACGCAGATTGATGGGGGATCTACAGACAAATCCCCGGTTTTTGCAGGAGGAATTGCCTTTGTGCCTGCCAAGTTTGTATCTGAGAAGCTGGGGGCTTCGGTGCAATGGAACGGGTCCAATACATCCATGAGTATTTCTTATAAAGACAAAAACATTGTCCTGAATGAAGGAGATACAAATATGGTGGTCAATGGACAAACAATGGATATGGGAGTTGTGCCGTTAAAAGCAGGTACAGAATTGCTGATACCGGTTGAACAACTGGCAGAGGCGCTTGGAAAAAGTTATGTAAAGGACGATAAAGGCTTAATAATGATAGGAAATACAATTGATTTTACCAATGAGTCGGCGGTTGTTGATGAGATAGTGAAACTGTACAGTTATGGAGGAATGAGAGGGTGAAGCATAGTAGAGCTTTTTGCATCCAAAAGCTAGTATTGATATTTGTTTTGTTGGCAGCGATGATCATACCTTCTACTGTATATGCGGCGCCATATGACATAGCAGCCAATTTTGATCGTAATGGCGATTTTGGAGGATGGGTTATTGAAGGAAACGGACATGCCAGCGGGGTTGTTTCAGACGGAAATTTGAATCTTACGGTGAAGAATGACAATCCGGGTTTAATACGGCCGCATAATGGAACTGCTTCTCATATCAATTCAGGGAGATACAGACAAATTAAGATTAAAATGAAAAATAACACAGCTGCGACCAAAGGAGCTGTAGCTTGGAGAATTGATGGAGCGATGGTCGGTTCTTTTCCATATACGTCAGGAGGCTTTCTGGTTGAGAATACGATATATTTTGACATCAAGCCTAATGATCAGGATTATACGGAATATAGCATTGATCTTAGTTCCATACCTAACTGGAAAGCCTATATAGAGGCTTTAAGAATTTCTCCTGCACAAGGCGTTGCAAGTGGAACTGTGAATATCGATTATATAAAGATCGTTGATTCTGACGATCTTCCTGCAGCCCCGGTTCCTAGAAGGGCAACTGATAAAACAAAATATCAAGCGGGAAAAGTAGATGAGGCTATCCATATTGATGGAAAATTAGATGAAGACTATTGGAAATCGGCAACAAAGGCAAGGTTAAGTAAAAATCTGCGCAATAGAAATCCGGAAGCAAGCTATTTCATGGTTGGATGGGATGATAACAACTTATATGTAGGTTTTATGGCAAAAGATGAGGTGAATGTTGCCAATTCACAACCTAGTGTCTGGGAAGATGATGCGATGGAATTGTTTATTGACGGTGGCAATGAAAAAAGTCCTCAGTATGATGCAAATGATAGGCAGTATATCATTGGAAGACAATATGAAGGTATTTATAGTGACGGAAAGAGTGCTAAATTTAATTCAACCGGGGTGAAATTTGCAAAGCAGGAGGTAGTAGGAGGTTGGAGTATTGAGATGGCAATACCGTTCTCGAATCTCGGAGTTGTTCCAGTGATGGGCGCTAGGCTTGGCCTGGATGTACTTTATGATGATGATGATGGTTTGTTTCATGATTCTGTTTTGTGTGATTATAAAACGATCTGGGCAGGAACAAAAAACAATTCTAAAGATACAACTGCATTTGGTGAGATTACATTATCGCAAAGCCCGATAACCGTTCAGGAATTGGTGAAAAATAAGATTAGTAATGTTATGGCATTAAAAGTTGGAAGTTCAATTGCTTATCAAAACGGTATAAAAACACAAATTGATGTTGAAAAAAATCACATTACGCCTATTGTTCAAGATGGCACTACATGGGTACCGTTGAAATTTATAGCGGAAGGATTTGGTGCGAAAACAGAGTGGGATGCAACGACGTCGGGAATGAAAATAGTTGTTGGCGATAAGGTCATAAAGATGAAAATTGGCAATCATACCATTTACGTAGATGGGCAAGGGTACTATATCAGCAGCGCTCCCCAGCTAATAGGTGAAGAAACACTTGTACCGCTCGGAGTGCTGAGTGAGATGATCGGTCAAGATATTTTCTTGGATAATAGCGGGCTTATAGTTGTAGGAGCAGATCGTGAGTTTATTGATAACGACACAGAAGGCTCGTTACTTCATGAAATTCTTAATCTTTTTACGGCGCCTCCGGTCATCACGGGAGTATTCCTCACGCCGCCGAACGGAAACGGCTGGTTCAACGGGGACGTGACGGTACATTTTGCCGTCTACGATAACGGATCGGGGGTGGCCTCGGTTACTCCAGATATTATCGTATCGACGGAAGGGAGGAACCAGACCGTAACGGGGACGGCTGTCGATGAGGCAGGCAATCAGGTCAGTACTGAGATCCGTAACATCCATATCGATAAAACGAAGCCGGAGACAAGCAGCGCCTTATCGCCTTCCGCTCCGGATGGAATGAACGGCTGGTATACGCAACCGGTCACGCTTCAGCTCACGGGAGCGGACCAACTTTCCGGCGTAGCCGAGACTGTCTACAGTGCGGACGGCGGCACGAACTGGCAGCTGTACTCGGGGCCGGTCACGTTTCGTCAGGATGGCCGATACTCGATCAGTTACCGTTCGACCGACCTGGCGGACAATCAAGAGCTTCCTAAAACGATCCGCTTTCAACTGGACAGCTCCGCTCCGTCAATCTCGGTTGCTTCGCCGATCGCAGGTCGCAGTTACTTGGATTCCGGCGGTTTGGCGGTACAGTATACATTGTCGGACGTGTTGTCCGGGGTTGACGCCGGCAAGGCCGCCGTAACGCTGAATGAACAACCTGTTCCGCTGGGAGCCGTCATCCCTCTTTATACGCTGCCGCTTGGCCCGAACACCGTGAAAATATCGTCTGGCGATATGGCAGGGAACGTGGGGGACGTAACGGTAACCTTTTCGACTTACGCCAATCTGGATTCGTTGCATGCGTTAGTTGCGCGGTTTGCGGATATGAAATGGATCGATAACGCAGGCATTGCCAATAGTTTGCAAAGAAAACTGGATCATGGCGATTTGCGGGAATTTATGCGCGAAGTTCAAGCCCAAAGCGGTAAACATATCTCAAGCGCATCGTCTGCCTACATGCTGAGGGATGCTCAATTCATCCTCGATGTATTAACGGATTTGGTCAATCAATATACAAATAATAAATCAATCGATGGACCGGAAACATGAAGGAAGGACCGGACACCTTACGATTTGGGGAAAACGAAAAAAAACGCACCTGCTGGTAGAAGGCCGCTCCAGGTGTCTTGCTGTTAAAGCGATAGCTTTAGCATATCAGACAGCTACACTTACTTATCCGAGTTTTGAAATTATTGAATTGCTAAAGGTATTGGTTATGAAACAGCAAGACAATTGGGGAACATGGGGTATGAGATTTTAATAGGAGCAAGAAGCGAAGAAAAGGGACATGAGGCCGTAAAGTTATTGGAAACGGAGAACAATAAAGCTAAAACAGTTGTTCTTGATGTCACAAACCCCAGCTCCGTTCTATCCGCAGTAGAATGGATTGAACAAGAATATGGATACCTTGATATCTTGATTAATAATGCAGGCGTATTTTTTGAAGGCAACACACCTCCAAGTGAATTGGAACTGTCCGTTCTCAAAAGAACATATGAAACAAACGTTTTCGGTGTATTTTCTGTCACTAAAGCAATACTTCCATTGCTCAAAAAATCTTCCGCCGGAAGAATCGTCAATCTTTCTAGCGGATTAGGTTCCTTGAATTTGAATTCTAACCCAACGTCGGAATTTTATAATGTGAATTCGCTCGCCTACAATAGTTCCAAAACGGCCGTAAATGCTTTAACTGTTCTCTTTGCTAAAGAATTAAGAGATACTCCTATTAAATTCAACTCGGTTTGTCCAGGATTTACAGCTACCGATTTAAATGGTAATAGTGGCTATCGTACAGTCGAACAAGCAGCTTCTAGTGTTGTGAAGCTTGCGACAATCAATAATGATGGTCCAACTGGTGGCTTTTTTGATGAAAATGGAGTCGTGCCTTGGTAAAACACAGGGAATAAGTTAGCTTTAATATCCAAAAAAAGCTGATATAAATATTTCCATATACCTCATCTGATTCGTACCATTTTACCCTGTACGAAGTATAGCACTGTACAAATTTATAACCTGGCATATGTAATATTTCATAAGCTGCCGGTTTATTCTAGAATTATCTTTTGTGTACATAAACAAGAATGATCCCACTGATCCATAGTGGCCATTCTTGTTTATGTGTACTATCTTTAAATAATGTAGTTCTATTTTTCTGCACTTGCTATAACGTATTTGCACTCTTCATTTTGATTTGGAATATTTACGAAAGAGCCTAAGTTTGCCTTATCAATACTACGCTTGCTTAGGCGTATTCCCTCCGCAAAGCCAAGGAACAGCTTATTAGCGAATTCTTCATCAGGTATAAAGTAGAAGTGTGATCCACTGCCAAGCGTATAATTGCTTTATCGTAAATTGAGCTTATTGTTTCGCCCCAAGGGAATTGCGCTGAAAGCTGTATTTCTTTCGAGTCTGTTCCTCATTGGCCCAAATTCTGCAGATTTATGGTCACCAATACGAATTCCTGTCCCTTCACCTTTGAATATAATTTCTGCGCCTTTTAATTCATTTGACAAGTCCAGCACAACCAAAGAGATTTCATCCATTGAGGGCAAGGATCGATCCGTCCTCAAAGCAGCTAACGGCTGCTTGAGAGTCGGGTCGATCTGCCCGATGGATTTTATTGCTTGAGCGGCAGGCAATCGCCATCAGGATCCTGTCCGTGACGGACGGGATCATGGGCATGAGAATGCTTATGATGCTCATGGTGATGATGCCCGTGCTCGTGGTCATGGTCATGGTCATGGTCATGGTGATGGTCATGGTGATGGCCATGATCGTGCTCGTGCTTATGACTATCGTGATCATGATCGTGGTCGATTGAATGCTCGTGATGATGGTCATGAGCATGATGGTGGTGGTCATGGTGTCCATGCTCATGGCTGTGCGGTTGTGTTTGGTCATGCCCGTGGTCGTGACTGTGTCCATGCTCGTGATGATGGCCGTGGCTGTGCTCATGATGGTGGTGCGCGTGGGGCTCATGAGCGTGCTGAATTTCCTGGTGATGTACTTGGAATTTATGCAGGAAAGGATCGGCCTTACCGATGACGACTCTCAATACATTCGGCTGATTCGGCAGATCCCGAGTGCCGGCTCCGTAACCAATGGACTCGACGATCATCGGCGGAAAGCCTTTGCTGAATTCGTCCACAAGCCCGGAAATAATGCCAGCCCCTGTAGGCGTTGTCATTTCCAGTGCGTATGGAGTCGGAGCGATGGGCAGCCCGCGCATCATTTCGAGTGTCGCAGGAGCAGGGACGGGATAAATTCCATGGTCACAATGCACTGTACCGGAGCCCAAAGGCACAGGCGAAGCCACTATTTTCTCGATTTCCAGGGAATCCATAGCTAATGCGACGCCGATGACATCGACGATAGAATCCATGGCGCCCACCTCGTGAAAATGGACCTTTTCCACCGGAATATCATGAATCTTCGCTTCGGCCACGCCAATCTTGTCGAAGATGGCCAGGCTCAGGCTGACGACCCGTTCGTTAAAGCCCGCACGATGAATCAGCTCAACGATTTCAGAGTAGTGCCGATGATAGGTAGGAGGCTGGTTCGGATCCAGGACAACATCCATTTTCAATGCCGAAATTCCCTTTTTGTTTACTCGCTTCCAAGACAAGGTAAAAGGCTCGATGCTGATTTTACTCAGCTCTTCCTCGATGTAGCTGCGGTCCGCACCGGCATCCACCAAGGCTGCGAGGGTCATATCCCCGCTAATTCCGGAAAAACAGTCCAAATAGGCTATTTTCATCTTAATCCCTCTTTGTCGTTGTTTTATAAATCAATGCGGCATTATAACCGGCGCCAAAGCCATTGTCGATGTTTACCACAGATACACCGGGAGAGCAGGAGTTCAACATGGCCAGCAGTGCGGCAATCCCGTTAAAGCTTGCTCCGTAGCCGATGCTGGTCGGAACGGCTATGACCGGCTTGGCGACAAGGCCTCCGATCACGCTTGTAAGGGCTCCTTCCATACCTGCGGCAACGACGATAGCGGTTGCATTCCGGATCACATCAAGCCTCCGGAACAGGCGGTGAATGCCGGCAACGCCAACGTCGTAGATCCTTTCCACACGGCAGCCTAAATGCTCTGCCGTAAGAGCCGCTTCCTCCGCCACAGGCAGGTCGGAGGTGCCTGCGCATACTACGGCAATGTAATCGGTCTCTTGGGATGGGACAGCCGCATTCGGCTTCACCCAGCTCAGTACGCGTGCTTCTGGATGATAGGACAGGTCTGCGATTTGCGATTGGATAAATTCCGCCTTGTCCTTACTGACCCGGGTGGCAAGCACACGGTCATTGTGCTCCATAAACCTTTGGAAAATCATGCAAATGTGTTCCGCTGTCTTGCCCTCGCCGAAGATAACCTCGGGAAAGCCGGTCCGTCGCTCGCGGTCCACATCGAGCTGTGCGAACCCGAGGTCGTCGACGCGGTACCCTTGCGAGCCCGATGCTTGGGCGATTTCCTCCAGATGCTTTTGGGCCTCGGCTACATCCAAATCACCGGAGCGCACCAACTTTAAAATCGATTCAACATTTATCATATGAAAGCCAGTCCTCCGCAGTGGTATGTATAATTTGCTGTCGTGAATATACGCCCTCCTAGTTTATCACAATTCAAAAGGAAAGTGGATTGTTACGTCTTTCGTTGATATAATAGCTTCAAGAGTATGGACAAAGAGAACGAGAAAGCAGGGACCTATGGCATGTCTACTCAACCTATAGAACGCAAGCCGGATTGGCTTAAAATTAAGCTGGCGACAGGCGACAATTTTAAAGAATTAAAAAATATGATGCGCGGCAAGACGCTGCACACGGTATGTGAGGAAGCCAAATGCCCGAACATTCATGAGTGTTGGGCGAATCGGACGGCCACCTTTATGATTCTGGGCGATATTTGTACGAGGGCCTGCCGGTTTTGTGCAGTGAAGACAGGCTTGCCTACGGAGTTGGATCTCGGGGAGCCGGAACGGGTGGCCGAAGCGGCTGAGCAAATGGGCCTCCAGCACGTTGTTGTCACGTCTGTAGCAAGGGACGATCTGGCGGATGGCGGCGCTTCGATTTTTGCGGCGACGGTTACAGCGATCCGTAAAAGATTGCCGATGTGCAGCGTGGAAGTGCTGATTCCGGACTTTTTAGGCAATGAACAGTCTTTGCGGACGGTGCTTGAAGCAAAGCCGGATATTTTGAATCATAATGTGGAAACGGTTGAACGTTTGTCCGATAAAGTACGTGCACGCGCGAAATACCGCAGATCGCTGGAGCTGCTGGAGCGCTCCAAGAAGATCGCGCCATCCATTCCGACCAAATCGAGCATTATGCTCGGCGTAGGGGAAGAGTGGAACGAAATTTTGCAGACGATGGACGATTTAAGAGCGGTGCAGTGCGACATTATGACCATCGGACAATACTTGCAGCCGACGACGTCGCATTTGCCGGTTACAGCGTACTACACCCCTGAGCAGTTTGCAGAATTGAAAGGGGAGGGCATGCAGCGCGGGTTCAATCATGTGGAGTCGGGGCCGCTTGTACGGAGCTCGTATCACGCCCATGAGCAAGTGAAATCAGCTCAACAGGCTTAGGAGGGATATACCCATTGATCCATATCGCCAATCGATCATACGAAGTGGTAGTTGATCACAAGAACGGCTGGAAGCCGGAAGCCTTCCGCGACCGTTACAGCGAGGTGCTGGAGCGGTACGATTATATTGTCGGCGACTGGGGATATAATCAGCTACGTTTGCGTGGTTTTTTCAAGGATACGCATCCGAAGGCGACGAAGGAATCATCCATAGCGACGCTTCAGGATTACCTGAACGAATACTGCAATTTTGGCTGCGCTTATTTTATTATCGAGAAGGTGCCGAACCGGCAGCAAAATCCGAATCAGCCTCCGGACGCCGCCGGTGCTGCTGAAGGAAATGAGTCGGAAGATGTGCATATTAACCTGGAAGAGACGGTTCATTCTTCCCAAGTGGCAAAGGTATATCCTCCCAAAGCGGCGGAAGCGGCCTCGACGCAGCCTCAGCAGGGGCAGCAGCCGGAAGCCAAGCAGCCGCAGCGTGAGAGGAATCATTCGCATAAGGATAAACCGAATCATCACCATCGCCGCGGTCAGAAGCAGCAGAGCCAAGGTCAAGCCCAGAACAACGGCAAATCCGCCAATACACCGAAGCCTCAGCAGCATGTTAAGCAGTGATACGACAAGCTTTCCTTACAATAGAGTGAACCGCTCAGCCAGCTCCTTTCGAGGGGCTGGCTTTTTATTGCAGCGAAATAATAAAGTCCCAACCCCGCAGGGTCAGGACTTATTTTCGCCGAGCGGCTCGTAGCCGATAAACGCTTCCCGCACACGGCTCCAGAATGGAAAGGGCCGGAAACGGGCGAATTTGACTTTTTTGCCTGCCGCCACCATGCTTCGGATCGACAGGATATCGTTTCGCTGCGTGTAAACATGATCGAGGGAAAGCAAAATATTTTGATTCGCTCTTGGATACATATCGCAATGATGATGCTTCGGTAAAATAATAGGGGAGCCCAAGGTACGGAACACCCGGTTGTTGATCGAAGCGATTTCCGCAATCTGTATGGCATCCAGAGAAGGGTGAACGATGGCCCCGCCCAAGCTTTTGTTGTAAGCCGTGCTGCCGGCCGGCGTCGAGATGCAGATGCCGTCGCCCCGGAACGTTTCCAGCAGCTCGTCATTAATATGAAGCTGAGCGACGAGGGTCGCATCTACGCCTTTCAGCGTAAATTCGTTCAGGGCCAGCTGCGTTTCAATCCCCTGTGCCGTCGTAATTTGGATTTCCACCAAGGGATACTTGACCACCCGCAGATCGTTTTGCTGTGCGGCTTCGCCCATCAACTCCGCAAGCAGCTCCACCTCATCAGGCTTCCAGTCCGCAAAAAAACCCAGCCTTCCGGTATGAATACCGACGAAGGCGATGGTTTCCAGCTGCTCCTTGTATTGATGAAAAGCGTGCAGCAGCGTGCCGTCGCCGCCAATGGAAAGCACCACATCCGGATGCTCCTCCTCATGAACCAGACCGTATTGTCCGATTAACCTATGAAAGGAATGCATAAGTTGAATAGAGATGTCGTCGCCGCGGTGAATCACGTTATATTTCAAGGTCTTTCCTCCTACACGGTTGATCGGGAGCAATATTCGTCAATTTGATGCGTAAGGCTTTCCGGCATATTGCGGAATTCAACGGCAATCCGGTACGAATCGCTGCTGAAATGAGCTACTCGTATAATTTCTCCATGGACGACAAACTTGTGCGGGTGATCCGGCAGCACGAAGCTCAGCTCCAAATATAACGGATAAAAAATACGCGTATTCGTTATGAAAGAAAGACCCCCGGCCGATATATCCTGGATATGTCCGGTAAAGGCAATGCCTTGGTGCGTGGAAGATTTGCGAATGCCGATAATACGGCACGTAAGCGGTGTCCGCGAGGACAGGTGGAGCCGCTGAAATCTCCGGTTCTGAAACATGCTTAGTTCCTGTGGTGCAGAAAGCTTTAAATAAATAATATTGCGTTTATTCTCCAATTGAAGCAGATCCACAAAAGCGTAATACAAAATGCCCCGTTCCCTGAATGAAAATTCAATGAAACAGACATGATGCAATTTTTCCAAAGGATTCATCGTGTGGAACTCCAAAGAAGCGACCATTTGCTCCTCATCCAACTTTTGGAGGGTAAACTGGTCCTCATAGCAAAACGGTGTGCCTTCTTTAGTTTCCCCGACTATAATCAGACTGCAGCTCATACGAGGAGCTACCATCTCAAGAGCTAACGCTTGGTTCCAATTCATAGAATCACCATAAATGAGTAGTTGTAAACATCATCCAATCCATACTCCCATCATAATCAATATTCGACAATAACACAATGGCAGGAATGCGCACGTAGTAAAAACGCCCCCCTCATACAGCCGGCGAGCGACTGGATAGGGGAGCGGGATACGGCTAAAGAACTATAGCGACGTTAGGAGCGGAAGCTCAAACGGAGTCGCGAAGTTAGCACTCACGGGGCGAACCCGAATGGAATAGTGAGCCTGATGCTGGAGGTGGGAAGGGATGCGGGCACGGTATAAAACGACGCGGTCCTCCAGCTCCCGGTACGGCTCCATCGGTACAACGACGGGATGCCAGCCATCCTTACGTTCCTCGTAATAGATGATTTCCACGGCCGTGTCTTTATACCAGACCGGGCCAAAGCGGATCGTGGCGGTGACATCCTTGAGCATATTCGCGGCATCTGTCGGAATGGAGGCGATTTTGACAGCCGTTCCTGCCGCTGGTTGACCTGTTCCATCCTTGATTTCAAGAATGCGAACGTGATGCCAATTGGATCGGATAAACTGCTTGAAGTCGGCTACCTTGGTGGCAGCGTCATGCTGATTTGCGAGAAATTTCAATGTCCGCGTGAGTGCCGGAATATAAGTACGGTTCGTATAATCCATGACCATGCGTTCCGTATTGAAGACTGGAGCGAGCGTCTGGATGGAGCGTTTCATCCGGGCAACCCATTGCTGCGGGAGCTTGCCTTGATTGTAGTACAGAGGCACGATTTCTTGCTCCAGCAGGCGGTATATCGATTCGGTATTTTCTTGCTCTTGCCTTTGCCAGTCCGCATCATTGGTGCCATGAATGCTCCAGCCATTGCTGCCGTCGTAGCCTTCCTCCCACCAGCCGTCCAGCACGCTGAAGTTAATGACTCCGTTCATCGCGGCCTTTTGTCCGCTTGTACCGCTGGCCTCGTAAGGCCTGCGCGGATTGTTCAGCCATACGTCAACCCCTTGCACGAGATGGCGGGCCATATTCATATCATAGTTTTCCAGCAGCACGATTTTACCGCGGAACCGGTCCATTTGGGAAACTTGGTATACCTGCTTGATCATTTCTTGACCGGGCAGATCGGCAGGGTGAGCTTTACCGGCAAAAATAAACTGCACCGGTCGCTGCTCATCATTAACGAGCCGATGCAAACGGTTCAAATCGCTAAAGATGAGGTTGGCCCGCTTGTAAGTGGCAAACCGCCGGGCGAATCCGATCGTAAGCGCTTGAGGGTTCAAATAGCTTCGCACTTCCTCCACCTTGTCGGCAGGCATATCATTTCGGCGGCGATGCTCCCGCAGGTTGGCCCTGGCAAAACGGATCAGCTTTTCTTTGAGCTCCATATGGACTCCCCACAACGATTCGGCGGGTATTATTTGAATGCCCTGCCACTGATCGAGATTGGCTTGATGCTTCAACCAGGTTCCGGGTAAAAAGCGGTCAAACAGTTCCTGCAGCTCGGGAGCAAGCCAGGTTCTCAAGTGTACGCCGTTTGTTATATGACTGATAGGCACTTCCCTTGCGTCAATATTGCCGTGGAACGACCGGAACATATCGCGTGAAACCTGGCCGTGCAGCTGGCTGACCCCATTGCGCAGCGCAGCCGTGTTCAAAGCCAGATGGGTCATATTGAATTGAGCCGAGCCCGCTGTGTTCCCCAGCTGAAGCCACGCTTGCTTGTGCTCGTTCCAACGCCTGAACAGGCTTTGCAGGTAATGCTCAACCATGGGCAGCCCGAAGGCGTCGTGACCTGCAGGAACAGGGGTATGGGTGGTGAAAATCGAGCTCGCCCGGATAATTTCAACGGCCACATGAAAGGGGACACCGGACTCCAGCTGCTCGCGAATACGTTCGAGAGCTTGGAAAGCGGCATGACCCTCATTAATATGGTATACCGCGGTAGGCAGACCGAGAGCGCGGATCGTTTTGACGCCGCCAATCCCAAGGAGAATTTCCTGCGCAATGCGGGTGTCCTGGTTGCCGCCATAAAGCTGGGCCGTCAGCTCCCGGTCCCATTCGGAATTGGCTTCCAGATCGGCATCTAGCAAATAGACGGCGTTGCGCCCGACCTGAATTTTCCACAGCTGCAGCAGTACCGTCCTGTCCGCAAGAGGGACTTGAATCGTAAGCCTTTCACCATTCTCGTTCTGAACGGGGAGGATAGGTAATTTGCTGAAATCATAACGGACCGTTTCGGTCTGCTGCTGACCCTCTCGATTGAACTTTTGGTTAAAATATCCTTTTTTATAAAGCAAGCCGACACCGACGAGCGGAATGCCCAGATCGCTTGCCGATTTGCAGTGATCCCCGGCCAAGATGCCCAATCCCCCGGAATAAAGAGGGAGCGACTCGTGAAAGCCGAACTCTGCGGACAAATAAGCGATGTAGGCCTCCGTATGCTGAGGGTACGTTTTTTGAAACCAGGTCGTTTGGGATTGATATTCGTCCCATTGCTTCATCACGCTCGTATAAAGCTCGGTAAATTCGGTATCCTGGCTTAACGACGCCCATACGGACGAATCGGTTTCCAGCAGCAAGCGAACCGGATTGTGCAGGATTTGATCCCAACGCTCCCGGTCCACCCGGGCGAACAGCTCCAGCGCCTCATGGTTCCAGCTGAACCAGACGTTGTAGGCAAGCTCGGGCAAGCGGTCGATCGCTTGAGGAAGCTTAAAGTCTATAAAAGGAAAACGGGTATCCATGCTTTTCACCTGACCTTTGCTTCTTGAAATGCACTGCCTTTATTATCTTGTTACACCAGCCGCTTCATACATCGTTTCAGTATGAGGTACACCACGGACAATACAAGGAGCCCTCCCAGCACCCAAACAAGTAAAGTCAGTCCCCACGGCAGAGCATAACGCCACCAGGTGGAGAGAGGGGCAGAGACGTCCAGTACCGAAGCGGATGCAGCCCAAGCGGTACGGGAGGATTCCATGGGTTTCCAGAGCACAAATACGGCGGTTGCCGCCAAAATACCGTGCACAAAGCGGGCCGTTACGAACGGCCAATATCTGAGATTCGTATGCTGCAGCAGGCTGACGATTTGCGCATGAACAGACAAACCCGCCCAGGAAAGCACCCATGCCGCAATGGCCGTTTTGTAAATCAACGGGATGTGTGTGCCGGCACCGCCCGCTGCCTTGGCGCCTAGGGTCACTTCAAAAAAACCGTTGGCCACCGCCTGGGACAGTGCCTCGGGAACGCCAAACAAGTGAAGTATCGCATTTATCCCTATGTAGCAAAAGTTCATGATATTCGCGGAAGTCATCACCTCCATGACAACCGAGAAAAAAACGACCAGGCCGCCGACCACCATATTCAGCTGCAGCGCGGACCGGATGCCCTGCAGCAGCATTTCCCCCAGGGGACGGCCGTCCCTCAGCCGCGCTTGGTGCATCGTTTCAAAAGCACGGAGGAGAAGGCTCCCCGAGGGGGCTTGCTGAGGAGCAGCATGGGCCGTATGCGCCGAATGGGCTGCGAGTGAGGGCTTGCCTCCATGGAAGCGCATCAGGAGCCCGAGAACGACGGCAGAACCGTAGTGAGCCGCTGCTAGAACGGCTGCAAGGCTCGCGTCATGAAAAAAACCGACGGATACGGCGCCAATCAGAAAAAGAGGGTCCGACGAAGTGGTGAAGGCGACCAGACGTTCACCCTCCTCACGGTTGACGAGCCGCTGGTCCCATAATTGGGAGGTCAACTTGGCAGCGACAGGATAGCCTGCGGCGAAGCCCATCGCCATAACGAAGCCGCCGATTCCCGGAATACGGAACACGGGACGCATCATAGGATCCAGCAGGGTGCCGAAGAAATGGACGATGCCTACGCCAAGCATCATCTCCGAGATGACGAAGAACGGGAACAAGGCAGGGAACAGCACATCCCACCAGATGGCGAGACCCTTCAGTGAGGCACGCAACGATTCGGACGGGAAAATGACCATCAGACACATGAATGCAAGCAACAAGAAGGCAATCAAGTAGACCGCTGCAAATTTTTTAGGTTTCATACGGGGCCTCCTACAACGTAGACGAGCTGCATTGCTCTCATCTGTACATATATGTACGAAGGGAGATAGACATGCCTAATATACCTAATGGGCATCCTTTATAAAGTCATATCGTGAGATTCGGCGAATAACTGCAAGTAGAACCAAAGGACAAGCAAATATAAAAAAATAAGCAGCCCTTTTAAATTTGCTGAAATTTCACTCAACTTATGGTACAATAGTACCAATATGAGAATGGAGTTGATCCTTATGATGAGCGTGATTGCTGGGATTCTCGTATGTGCATTTGTATACGTCATTAGGGAAACGTTAATGACCTCCGGCGAAGAGGATTTGGAGGGTTAACGAAATGGATAGCTTTAGCGGTTTCTGCACAGGTTTAGGATGCTAATCGCACGCGAATTAGCATCTTTTTTTGTGAGGTTTTATGAAGTTTTATGAATCTAATGAGGGGAGGGACTTCTTTTGTCCGACAAGCCAGATTTGCAGCAAGAGCAAGGGCAAGACAACACGCCTTACCACGTGATGGGCGGGGCTGACACGATCCGCCGGATGGTGGATGCCTTTTACCCGCTGGTGCAAGCCCATCCTCTCCTGGGGCCGTTGTTCCCGGAGGATATCGAACCGGTGAGGGACAAGCAGTTTTTATTTTTAACCCAATTTTTTGGCGGCCCGCCTTTATATTCGGAGCAATACGGACATCCGATGATGAGGGCGCGGCATCTCCCATTTGAAATTACTCCGCAGCGTGCGGAAGCATGGCTGAGCTGTATGAAGCAGGCGCTGGAAACAATCGGGATGGAACCTGAGCTGCGTGCTTTCGTCTTGGACAGACTGAGAGGCCCGGCAACTCATTTTATTAATACAGAAGCCTGAGGTGCGCAATGATTGCGCACGCAGTACATCATGTAGAGAGCAGAGGATGTGAGCCAGTGGTCGAGCCGTTATTTCAAGTCAAAGTGGACTGCGCTTATTGTGAAACTTCGTTTCAAACGTCCCGTGTGCGTCCCAGCTTCAAGAAAGCAACGCAAACGGATACGGATTTTTGCATCCATTACAAAGATGTGAATCCGGATTTTTACGTGGTCCGGGTATGCCCTCAGTGCGGCTATGCAAGCACCGAAAATTCATCCACTACGTTTACGCCTGCGCAGCGGGAACTTTTCAAAGAGAAGGTTGCCGCGAACTGGACCTTGAAGGATTATGGGGGCGAACGCAATTGGGATGTTGCACTGCACACGTATAAGCTCGCTTTATTGTGTGCACAGCTGAAAAATGAGAAGGGGCGCATCATCGCCGGTTTGCTTCATCATATCGCTTGGTTATACCGGTACAAGAAGGATGAACAGCAGGAAAAACGGTTTTTGCAGTTCGCCCTGGAAGCGTACACCACGGTATTTGAAACGGAAGGCAACGAAGTGAATAACGCGCGTCTGATGTATTTGCTTGGAGAGCTCAACCGGAGGCTGAAGCATTATGTAGAAGCGGTCAAATGGTTTGGTCGCGTTATTAACGACAAGAGGATTATGGACGCCGGCATGATTCGCGCTTCCCGTGAACAGTGGGCAGTTACGAGGGAAGATATGCTGGCGGATAAGCTGGAATTGCCGGAAGTCATGAATTCGTCTCAGCCCTGAGGTGAAAATAGTATAAGGACAGGTTAGCGCTGATGGCGCAGAGCCTGTCCTTTTTTTGGTGGAGCAAAATGCATCAACCGGAAACGAAAGACCCTGTAGGGGGAACGGCAGCGTTTTCAATGGTGAAGTCAGCATAAAAGGTAAACCGGTTTTTGCCAAGAGCTTTAGAGGTATATAGGGCCTCATCCGCTTCGGAAATAATACGCAGCAGCTCATCGTGCTGGTTGCGGGATATGGAGACGCCAATGGATATGGTAGTCGTACTGAGGTCTGTTCCATACACCGTATGGGAAGCGATAGCGTCGCAGAGCCGTTGGGCATAGTCAGATAGCTGCTCAGGGTCGGTGGTATGACTCATCAGGATAAATTCTTCCCCTCCGTAGCGCGCCAGGTAGTCTTGTTCATGAATTGCAGCGCCGAGCACTTGCCCGACTTCCCGAAGCAGCTTGTCTCCTTGCAGATGCCCATATGTGTCATTGTATTTTTTGAAATTATCAATGTCGATCATCATGATAGTGACCGGGTGGAAGCGTGCCGTATTCCTGGCCATGTTCATAAAGCTTCGAAGATTAGGCAAGCCTGTGAGCCCGTCCTGATTGGCTTGCAGCTCCAGACGACGCTGAAGGATCAAGGATCGGTTGTCGTCATTGTACATCATGATCAGTACCCATACGGCAGCGACGGTTAACAACAGTAAGAAGGCATTGGAAATGAACCAATCCACGGATGTTTCCTGTTCAAGGAAAAGGCTTAGGAGCATTCGTACAGATACGAGCACCGCAGAAATTTTGATGCCATCGGCATAAGGAATCATTTTGCAATATTGATGAGGATCTTTACGGAAAAACAAGGAGCTGACCACAGCGGGAAGAATAATGCTCTGGATGATCTGGACATAGGTGAGTGTGAGTGGTTCTTGGATTTCAAGTACATACAGGGCCGGCAGGATTGTGGAGGGCAGAGCCACTTTCCAGCCGAAGCGCAAGCCGGCCATAATGATCGGCGCAAAACAAAAGCATGCCGCCAGCCTTTCGTCGGGCAGAGGCGGAATCATGAGAAGTATGGAGGCAAAGCCTGTCAGGAGCGACGCGATTATCGTCTCGTACCGCTCCATAAACAGCCGGTTTTTCAATTTTAAGGCGACATAGCTCAAGGCTATAAGTATGCAGGCGTTAGTAAAGGGAATTAAATACATCGATTTCCACTCCTGGTCCGGGCCGGCATCCGCTGCAGAAACGTGTAGGTAGGTCAGTGTCGGTTTCTTAAAGGCTGCTGAGCGAGCAAATAGTCCCGGTCCGCATCGACCAGGGTTACCCGGCTGTGGCAGCAGGGGAACACAAGCAATCGCTTTACTCCGCGGGCTAGCTCGGGAAGATCCTTCTTCTTAAAGGGAAGCAGTACGTTAGACTTGCCGCAAAAAGGGCATTCATTGACATAAACATCTTGCTGGATTATTTCATAAGGCCACGTGTTTTCAAAAGGAATCATGTCAGGACTCCTGCTTAGAGTCAGTGGAAGGATGTGATGAATCGTCACTTGGCGTGCTTTTGGCAAGCTCGGCCAGCTTTTGTAATAGAATGTGCTGAGGCATATGCATGAGATGCTCCAGAGGTACGTTCAATTGCTTGGCCAGTTTCTGGGCGGTTTCGGGCGAGATCTGTAAAGGTTTCATGATGTAAATTCACTCCTGTCAATAGATCTATAGTCACCATTTAATCACAGTGAGTGGGAAAATTCAACCAGAATTTGGTTAATCGCCATTTTGGCTCACGCATGATTTATGGTTTAATATGTATTGTAACTAATTTTAATGAAAGGTGCGATGCTGAAATGCAAAAGCCATTGCAGCAAACCTGGAATTTGGAAACATTTTTCCCTGGAGGGAGCTCTTCCCCGGCGTTTCAAACCTTTCTTGAGGACATCGAAAAGCACACTGCCCAACTGGAGAAGCTCCTCGATGAATTGAAAGCGACCCGTGCGGGGGAGTCGGCAGTCTTGCCCGCACTGGAGCTGCTTCAAACGATTGCGAAGCAAACAAGAGAAGCGGATTCCTTCGTCGCCTGCCTTGCTGCGGAGAATCAAGCGGATAAAAAGGCGCTTATCCTGGCAGGACGCATCAAAACCTTGTCAGCCGCTTATGCATCGGCTTTGACCCGATTCGATCAAATGCTGACCGAAATCGGTGACGAGGCATGGGGAGCGTTCGTAGCGCGGCCGGAGCTGGAGGGAATTGCCTACCCGTTGACGGAGCGGAGAGCCTTGGCTGCAGATAAGCTGCCCCCGGAGCAGGAGGCGCTGGTGAATGATCTGGCGATCGACGGCTATCACGGCTGGGGAGAAGCCTACAATACGACCGTTAGCAAATTCGTCATAGCGTATGAAGAAAACGGCAAGCAGGTGGCCTTGTCTGCCGGCCAGGCTGCGAATAAGATGCACAGCCCGGATCGTGCCGAGCGGGAGCGGCTGTTCCGGCTGTGGGAGACACAGTGGGCCGAGCATGCCGACTACTGCGCTGATGCGCTGAACCATCTCGCGGGATTTCGCCTTAAGCTGTA
Source organism: Paenibacillus rigui (assembly GCF_002234615.1). Classification (GTDB taxonomy): domain Bacteria; phylum Bacillota; class Bacilli; order Paenibacillales; family NBRC-103111; genus Paenibacillus_S; species Paenibacillus_S rigui. The sequence goes on from NZ_NMQW01000003.1 coordinate 68,889, forward strand.
TGAGCGCCGCGGTTGGGAGTCTATACATAAAGAGCCTTTGGCCATAAACCGGATGTCCAAAGAAACGCTGGATGCCATGTGGGGAGTTATTGACCGCGGGAAGGATATCTTTGTTCAGTATTTGAACCGTAAAGCGAAGCTTCTTGGCGTGGAAAAGCTGAGCTGGTATGACGTTGAAGCCCCTGTAGGGGAAGGCAGCAAGCATTTTAGCTACGATGAGGGGGCGGACCTGATCGTCGAGCAATTCCGCCGCTTCAGCCCGAAGATGGCTGAGTTTGCAATCAAGGCCTTCGAGGGCGCCTGGATCGAAGCGGAGGATCGTCCGGGCAAAAGACCCGGAGGCTTCTGCACCTCGTTTCCGATCGCAGAGGAGACGCGTATTTTTATGACCTACGCCGGAACAGCCTCCAATGTAGCTACGCTGGCGCATGAGCTGGGGCATGGCTACCATCAGCACGTCATGAACGATCTGCCTGCCCTCGCGCAGGAATATGCGATGAACGTAGCGGAGACAGCGTCTACGTTCGCGGAGATGGTCGTGGCCGATGCTGCCGTGAAGGGCGCTGCCACCGAGGAAGAGCGATTGACGCTGCTTGAGGATAAAATCCAGCGCTCCGTTGCATTTTACATGAATATTCATGCGAGATTTCTGTTTGAAACCCGGTTCTATGAAGAACGCAGCAAAGGAATCGTGAGTGCGGAGCGGTTGAACGAGCTGATGGTGGAAGCACAGAAGCAGGGCTATAAGGATGCATTGGCTGAATATCATCCACATTTCTGGGCATCGAAGCTGCACTTTTACATTACCGAGGTTCCTTTCTACAACTTCCCGTATACCTTCGGCTACATGTTCAGCACAGGCCTTTATGCCGAAGCGCTTCGTCAAGGCGAGGCATTCGAGGGAAAATATATTGCGCTGCTGCGCGATACGGGCCGGATGACGGTTGAGGAGCTGGCGGAGAAGCATCTTGGCGTCGACCTGCGCAAGCCGGATTTCTGGCAGCGTGCAATGGATTTGTCGGTCGAAGACGTGGAGGCTTTTATGCGTTTGACGGAGGGGTGAATGTGATTGCGTAATTATACGTGCTCAAAAGCAAGGGGCTGCAGGGAAGGGGAGATGTCTCCGGTCGCTATTGAACTCGTGAAATTTGAATTATACCCGCTGCGGTTATTTCACGAGTTTCAAAGGCGAACGCTCCGCTCCTCTGACACTTCCCTTTCCCTTCCGCTGGGCTTTTGAGCACGTTCTTCTGTTCCTCCAGCGCATAGCCTTGCGCCTGCGGTGTCAAAAGCAAATAAACCACAGAGTCTTCGACCTGTGGGTAGAAGGAAGTCACCAGATGAGGCATCATCTGGTGCATATAACAAAGAGGCCGGGAAATGGTGATCCCGGCCTTTTCTCCCATTCACAGGTTTCAACAGCGGCTGGAGGGGGATGCCCTCTCCATCACAACCAATAACTACAGTTTAAATACTTGAATCGTCTGCTGGAGCTGAGTGACCAGCTTAATCATTTCCTCGGATTGCTGAACAATGGCCTGCACCGAGTTAATCTGTTCGTTCATGGAGGCGGATACTTCCTGCGTTCCCGCAGCCGATTGCTCGGTAATCGCCGAAATGCTCTCCATTGTTGCCGAAATGCGTTGGGCGCTGCCAAGCATCAGCTCGCTCTCGCGGGCAAAGGAAGCGATTTGCTCGGAAATAAATTTGACGCTGTTGACGATATCGGCGAAGATGGCTTCCGTTTCCTCAATCAGCTGCGTTTGCGTATGTACGATTTGTTCATTCGTTGCAATGTGAGTCAGGGCTTGACGTATCCCTTCCTCAATGCTGCGTACGAGCTGGAACACTTCCTTGGTCGAGGTGGTGGACTCCTCAGCCAATTTACGGACCTCCTGGGCAACAACGGCAAAGCCTTTGCCATGTTCTCCGGCACGTGCCGCTTCGATCGAAGCGTTAAGCGAAAGCAGGTTTGTCTGCTCTGCGATGTCGGAGATGGTTCGGGTAATTTGGGAAATTCCCCCGGCCTGCTCAGCCAGCCGATCTATCGTTTGTGAGACATTGGAGGTGGCTTCGACATTGCGCTTCATCCCATGGCTTTGGGTTTCAACCGCTTGCAGCCCTTTTTCGACGAGGGCAATCATCTGGCCGGACCTGGTGTTCATTTGTTGAGTGGATTCGTTAAATGTATTGACTTTCTCTTCAATATCCTTGGTGGCGATCGAAATATCAGAAATCTCTTCGGAAATCTGGCTCGCTCCGGCAGCCAATTCATTGGAAGAGACGGCTACCTGGTCGAGGACGGTTTTTAAATTTTCATTCTTAAAATAAATGTCCCGGCTTGAATCGAATACATGCTTCGACATACTGCCGGTATCCCGCAAAATTTCGCGCAGCTTTTCCATCATTTTGTTGAAGGAGGTACCCAGCTCCCCGAGCGCATCATCGGTTTGGACAACAACCTTTTGGGAGAAGTCGCCCTTGGAGATGTTGAGTGCCACGCGTGAAATGTTGCTGATCGGTTCTGTAAGCGCTCTCTCAAACCAGTTGATAAAAGGAAAGGTGAGTCCCAGCATAATTACCAGAAACACAATGCCCACGATCGTATGCTCGCTTGATTGCAGAACAAAGGCAAGCAGTGCAAGGGAATAAATAGCTACCAGCAGGTAGCAGCCCAATTGCAATTTCTTCTTAAAAGATAAGCTTTGGAACCAGTTCATCAGCACGTCCCCTTTTGGAGTTTTTGTTAAATTCTTCTATGTGCAATTATAGCACTACCTAGTACTATGGTCTATAGTCCAGGTCCTATGGATTGTCGGAGCGGCAAGGAAAATATCGAAATTTGGCCATCGTCCTGGTTTCTTGTGGCAGGGTTGTGCGGTCTTAGCGCTTCTTATATAGTGAAAGGTAAGCAAGGAATGTGCCGTTAACCGAGGAATGGATACGGATTATACAATTATGGAAAGGGGATGGTGGAGTGTGTTTTTTGCTATCCAAGGAATCCATCATGTGAGTCTAATTGTTCGTGATTTGGATAGAGCGAAAGCATTTTATGGAAATGTGCTGGGGTTGAAGGCAATTGAACGGCCTCCCTTCGATTTCCCAGGGGCATGGTACGCTGTCGGACCCAATCAGCAGCTTCATCTGATTGTCCATCAGGGGGAAACGCTGCGTCAAGGAGGCATTGATACCCGGGACGGACATTTTGCGATTCGTGTAGCCAGCTTCAAGGAAACGCGAGGATGGCTTGAACGGCAAGGGGTACCATTCGAAGCAAGGCCCCATGCGAAAGCGGGTTTTCCACAAATTTATGTGCTGGATCCGGATCATAATGTTATTGAACTGAATGCAGATCAATTGGATGAATAAAATATACAAAATGAGACAATAGGCGCAGGACTATTGTCTCATTTTGTATATTTTTGTTGAATTATAGGAAGTTTTCTGAATATTGTAATTAATTGTTGATTCCTAGGAATGATTTACATATAATAGGGCTACAGCCCTAGAAAATGCAAATAATACCATTTTAAAAAGATAGGAGGATGTTAATGATTTTAGAAAATGTACCTTTGGCCAGACAGCTTGACATCGTATTCAGGGAGATTAAGGGCGAGCTGGCTCAGCTGACCTCAGGGACGGTTTTTGTACAGATCCGCAACAATGCTGTGGGCAAATTCGGGGTTCGAGCGTTCCCGATTGAAAGCAGGGGGGATGAGCTGATGAGAATGGATTCCGGCTTGTCCGAGAGAGATGTACAGTCCTTTCGTCAAACCGCTGTGGAATCGTTGAAAATGAAAAGGTGGTCGCATGGAGAAATATTGTTTGAGTTTGCTATGAAGAAAAATTTGCTTTGCACCAGCGTATCTTTCGAATCCAATTATAATATGGCAAGTGTGTTGGCTGATCCAGAACATAGAAGAAGATAATAGAGCATACCGCAATCATTTATTGTTTATTCCTATGATTTTATCATTCATACCGCTCTCCGTTTGGGGGGCGGTTTTTTCATTTGAGATGGGAGCGCAAGAAAAAGGCGACCCCATGGCGGAGTCACCCTTGCCTAAGTATAAAGGGTAAATCATTATCTGGAGAACTTGCCTGCTAATTGCTGTTCAGCAATTTGAACTAGACGACGAGTGATGTGGCCACCGATTGCACCAGTGTCACGAGTTGCCATGAAACCATAGTAACCGTCTTGAGGAATTTGAATACCCAATTCCTGTGCCACTTCGTACTTCAATTGATCCAAAGCAGAGTTCGCTTGTGGAACGACCAAAGAGTTGCTGCTGCGGGATTGTCCTTGTGCCATTGTAATCACCTCCGTTCATAAGGTAGTATGTACCAAAACGTAAAATATACGCATTCAAAAATTGGAAATTTCAACCACGCGAATATCAATTAAAGGAAGTGCTTCTTGCAGGCCTGGCAAAGGGAAAAATAGCCTCAGCTGTCGGCCGGGTTGGTTTTTAGCTATACAAAGGCTTTCATTTTTTCTTATAATATCAGAATAAGAAAAATCAGATGGGGAGGAGGGATCCGATGTTTTCGCTCCTTTGTTCGAATTGGTCATGGGACAAGGATTTACAAATCATTCATGCCGACGTGAGGCTTGAAATCGACGGGGAAATATTAATCGATGAGCCTCTATGTGTGGACGTAGGATTACCGGCCCTGCTGCTAAGCGTTAATCATGAGGTGGAGCCCAATCGATGGGCGCCGGCACAGGAATGGAGCAAGATGCCATTCTTTTGCTGCGGCTGCGGTGACCCTGAATGCAGGGGGTATTCTTTTCGCGTGAAGCATAAGAGGGCAGAGGATGTTGAGTTGACCGAGCTTGAGGAACGGGAGGGAGGACAATCCAAGGAAATGGGTTCTTATCGCGTCCCATATGAGTTATATAAGAGCGTTGTGCATGGGATTGCTCGAGAATATCTGGATTTTGTAGAAGGATTGGATTACCATCCTTATTTTGCCGATACGGTGAAGGTGGTAAAGGACCTTTTGCAGGCTCAGGATAAAGTGGAATAAAAATGAAAAAAATAACAGCGCCCCTGATAAACAAGCTGCTGTCCCGCTGAAAAAAAGTGGGAAGCGGTTAGCTTATCGGGGGCGCTTATTTTCCATTTTAAGGTAACGCTTATTCGATTTTATAGCTGATTTCCAGCTTCACTTCAAGATCAAGAACAGCCCCGGGCTCGATCGATTGAACGCCGGTTACATCGGCAGGAAGCGGAATATTCGGCGCGTTCGTCACCCAGGTGTAAGGCTCAAGGCAAATAAAGTCACGGGCTTCGCCCTTCGTGAAGATAACCCATTGCTTGAACAGTCCGGAGCCGCTGTAGCGAATTTCAAGCTCGTCGTCGGATAGCCATGCTGTACACGGGTTGCTGCCGATTTGGAATACGGTATCCAGACTTTGCCCCTCCAACGAAATACCATGAACGATCGGCTCCAGGCTGCCTAATGGAATGATGCGGCCTAGCGGAATGCTGTGTGCATCCAGCTCCCAAATGCCGCTGACCGGTACTTGCAGCTTCCAGCTTTCCGGCTTTCCATTGAGCAAGAACCAGGTGTGCAGGCCGTAGCCGAACGGAGCAGGCGTGGCGCCTTTGTTCCGAACCTTCAGCCGATGGCTCAGGGTAGAGCCTTTCAGCACATAAGTGACTTGCAGCTCCAACGCATGGGGGTACTGACGCTGAACGTTCGTATCCTCGCTTAAATCAATCGCGCAGGTGATGAACAGCCCGTCTCCATTGTCACCGGACTGGACGACAGTCCAAGGCTGGCTTCTCAGCATACCGTGAATATGATGTCCCGTCGGTGTATTCACATCGAACTGATAGGCATGCCCGTTGAGCTCAAACCGTCCTTCACGGATCCGGTTCGGCGGCATCAGGATGGGGGTGCCGTATTGAACCGGAGCGCCGGCCATTTCCTCCGGAGCAGCCGGTACGCGGAGCAGCTCGCGCTGCAGCCTTTTATCCCACAGGCTGTACACATTGTTACCGATTTGCGGACAGATGGATACGATGAGGTGCTCATTTTCAAGCGTATAGGCAGGAACTCCCTGCCAATCGATTTGTCGAATCATATTACAGACCCCTAACTGTCAAATTTTTCAGCTTCCAAAATCAAAATTCGGATACACATATTGGGCTTTAGCCGGCTCTGCTTTTGCAATTTTGTCGACTTTAATTTTCATGATATCCATGTCGTTAAACCTGGTTTTCTCAATCGTTCCGGTAACGGTAACCCAAGAATCGCTGGGGAAATTGGCTGCGCGGTCATATTCGACCAAAACCCCGAACGGTGATGCGTCGGCGGAGCAGCATTGAATCGAGAAGCGGCCAACAACGAATTGATTGCTTTGCATCTCTTCCTGACGGTATACGAAGCCGGTTAATTCAAGCTTTTTCCCGACAAACCGGTCCAAATATAAATCTACCGTAGACAAGGTTTCCATGTAAAGCTCTTCCTTTACTTTAATCAAATCGGATTGATATAGCTGCTTGGCATATTTGGCGTAATGCTCGGTAAACTTATCGGACGGAAACAGTTCACCTTGTTCAGTTGATGCAGCCGGGGCGGGCAGGGCAGGTCCCGTCGTTTTGGCTGACCCGGGGGCAGCCGATGAAGCGGCTCCGCCATTCCCGGTTGAAGGAGCAGGCGGTACAGCCGGAGGTGACGCAGGGGTGCCTGCGGCCTCTTTTTTCACACTGCTTGCACTGCTGAGGTTCATTCCTTTCTTCGCCGCCAAGGAGCTTCCCATGGTTGAATCCGGCAGCAGAAATCCAAGCAGCAGCGGGAAAATGAAAAGACCGTAAAACACGGTGTTTTTGAGAATGGACGATGAAGGAGTATGATCATGATCGCAGTCGCAGGTTACGGACCGTTCCCAGAACGAACCAAAGGCTAAATACGCCTGATATACAGCGATTGCATACAGCGCGATAGCGGACCATTTGACATAATCGACCATTCGAGGGGCTATGTAATACAGAATATAATCGGTTTTGACCAAGTAGGCGATGTAAACGGCAAAGCCAAAGAGGATGGCAGCTTTAATGAAATGATGCAGACTTAATATACGGGAACTCACGCTCGCACGCTCCTTTGTATCTTATGACATGAAAAACAGGCGCTCGAACAGCAGCGAGCCGAGCAGCACGACCACGACCACCAGGGCCGAGAGGGCAAGAACGAACCTGGTGCGGAATGCGGATAAGAGCATCAGCACGCTTTTGATATCGAGCATCGGTCCGAAGACGAGGAACGTCAGCAGGGAGCCGGTGGAAAAGGTGGTGCTGAAGGAGGAAGCGACGAATGCATCCGAGGTGGAGCAAAGCGACAAGACGAAAGCGAACGCCATCATGAACAAATGGGAGCCCAGCTCCCCCTGTCCGATGGATACGAGGCTGTCGCGCGGCACCAGTGTTTGAATGACGGCGGTGATCAGGGCACCGAACATCAAATATTTGCCCATATCAAAAAACTCGTCCGATGCATGACCCAGCACGCCGAGCATTCGGCCCGCTATGCCTTTGCCGCTGAGATGGATATGCTCATGATGGTGATGCGCATGGTCGTGTCCGTGATGGGAATGATCATGGTGGTGATGTGCATGGTCATCTCCGTGATGCGAGTGGCTATGTCCGTGCTGGGCATGCTCATGCCCGTGAAGCTGTGCGTTATCAGGAGGCTGGCCCTGCTTGCTATGCTCGTGATGCGTATGTATGTTTGGCAGTGCGGTTCGCAGCGGGTTGCCCCGGAAGAAACGGTAGACGATGAGTCCGATCGCCATGGCTACTGCAAAGGCCAATGCCATGCGGGAATAAGCGATTTCCGGGCGGCTGCGAAAAGCCATGTAGGTGGAGGCATATACGACGGGATTTATAATAGGCCCGACCAATATGAAGACGACGGCAATGTAGACGGGCATGCCTTTCTTCATCAGACGGCGTATGACCGGAATCATTCCGCATTCGCATAACGGAAAAATAATCCCGACCACACAAGCGAACAGAATGCCAAGCACCGGGTTGCGGGGCGTTAATCGGCGAATGGTCTGCTCGGTGACGAACATTTGGAGCAGGGCGGATAATAAGACCCCGAGCAAGACGAACGGGAAAGCTTCCAAAATGATGCTGATGAATAATGTTTTGAAGGTTTGCACATTATCGCTAGAAAGGAAGGAGAAATCCGGCAGTTCTCTTTGGGTGAAAATAAGGAAAAGCATAATAAAACTAAGAAGTGCCAGCACATTGGTACCCCATCGAAGGATCATCGTTTGCAAGGCTCGGCCGTCCTTTCTATTCGTAATAATTACTTTTAATGCCCGGTAATCATTATATCTTATGCGGCTTGTCACGTATATAGGACATGCAGAAAGACAAATATTAGCTGCATGGGCCATTGAAAATGGAAAAAGAAACGGTACCGGGGGAGAGTTGACAGCTGCTGTTCGTTTTGTTTATGATGAGAAAAAGCAATGACAGGAACAAGTAAACGTGCGCTGATTCTTTCAGAGAGCCGGTGGCTGCTGTGAACCGGTAGATAGGCTTCGTTGAATGGGTCCTTGAGCTGATGGTTGAACTTTTGCGGGATGGAAGAGACTGCAGCGATTAAGCTAATGCAGCTGCCACAGGGCACATCGTAGGTTTCACCGCAAAACGAGGCCGGTTCGGGTACTCTCCGTTACAAGAGGTTGAGGCTGGAGTCTTGACGCATCGCCGCAGCGCGCTGTCGTCTGTACAAGAGCGAAATAGGGTGGCACCACGGTCCTTCGTCCCTTACGACGAGGGGCCTTTTTGTGTTGAGGTGTCCCGGGAAGGGCTCATGGAAGGGCTGAGGGAAGGAAGGGTTCAGGGAAGCCCTCCGGGAAGTCCGG
>NZ_NMQW01000030.1 GCF_002234615.1 Paenibacillus rigui
TACGGGGTTTCGAAAAAAAAATCCCGTGCGGGGGAGGGTCTCCCCAGTTCACTGCATCCTCTTTCATACCGTGCCGATCCCCTTACGCCGGAGGATTCTTCGCTGCCGCTCCAAGTTCTTAACAGCTTCCGTGGTCTTCACCCAAATAGACGGGGTTCGACTCCCTCTTCCCCCTCTTGCGAGGCCTTTTTGACGACGCGGCAGGATTCACTTCATGTTACGGCCTGGTATCTTGCTCGCCCTGTCTCTGACAGGTACTTTCGTCGACGCGCTTCTACGCACAGATTTCGCCGTACGCAGGCATCCTAGCTACGCGGGGGCTTGGCCCCTCCCGCGACCGGATTTTCACCGGCTAGAAGATGCGTGCCTCTGGGCACGCTCTATCAAAAAAAAGCCTACCGTCTGTTGAAAGACGATAGGCTCATTTTATATTTAACTATGACGGCCGTTCAGCTGGATCAATCCGGGACGACGAAGTAATTTTTCCCGTACAGGCTGACAACCTCTTCAGCTTCTGCTTTATGACCGCTGCGGTGGGCCAGAAACTGGATAAATTCATAGGCAGTCCTCTGATCCCGTTCATTCAGGCCGTCCAACAAATGCAACAACTTTTCCTTGCTTACCATAAGAAATCCTCCTCTCAAAATACAACGGGTGTCGAGATGGAAAGACTTTTTTGCTTGGAGGGAACACAAAAAGCACAAGGCTAGACCTTGTGCTTATAATAAGCAAATCTATCCTTCCCACTTCGCTTACGAGGTTAGCTGTCGGATTCGGGCAGTGAGAATTCGCCCTACGACGTGCAGCAGGCTGCCTGTCGATTCACCCCATGGTACTTGGTTCCCCCGTTTTTCTCAAAAGAAAACTCAGCGTCGATAATGAAATATTTAGCTGTACTATATTCTACCGCGTTGCCAAGCTGCTTGTAAAGCCCAATTGCTCCCAGAATAGCAAAAGAGAGCATGGCTTCCCATGCTCCCCCTTCACGCTGCATCCCGTTATTGTATATACTCCGTTATATGAACCGCGACTTCCTGCGGGCGATACACCGCAGTAATAGAGCCTTGCCGATCCGTCGCGAACATCACGGTGCGCTCGCTTTCCACGGTAAAGCCGTATACCTTCCCCGTCACCGGATTGCGGACAGAGACTTCGGCAGGCAGCCCGTATTCGGAGACGAATAGGAACAGCTGCCCTTGAGCGAACGTCAGCTTGCGTCCGTACAAGCCCGGCAGCTCGCCTCCTGCGAGCCATTCCAGCTCTTGCTCCGCGCCTGCCTTCGCAAGCGCGTAGGCGTACACCTGCTTCAGCGTCTCGGTGCGGAGGTTCTGCTCCAGCGGCAGCGGCGACCAAAGCAGGCGCCCTGCCCCGAGCGGCGCCTCGACAAGGCGTGGCGCCTTGCCCGCCCCGTGCTGCTGCACCAGCTGCTTGGCGCTGTCCGCGATGCGGGCGCCGCCGAAGGAGACCGGCAGCACGCGGCCGTTCAGCTCCAGCGCTTCCTCGCGCAGCACGTTCACGACCGCACCTGCGCCCAGCTCGGCGGTCAACCGTTCGGCCGGACGCCAATAGGCGTCCAGACCGATCGGTCCCGTGAACAGCAGCGTACCGCCGTGCCGCTTCACATGCGCGGTCAAGCGCTCCAATGCCTCGTCACTAAAGTTGTGCGGACTCGGCACAATGATCAGCTTCGGGGGATACGCCTCCAGAGATTCGAGATGGTATTCGCCCAATCCGCGCGCATGGACGTTCATCTCATACGAAAGCGTGCGGATGGCTCGGGTCGTTCCCTCATACGCCAGCTTGCGTGTGGAGAAATCGTTGGAGTAAGGGAACACGACAGCAACCTCCTCCAGCTCGCGTCCTTCGAACAGGTGGCCGATCTCGGCCATGAAAGCTCCAAAATCATACGATACCGAAGCTTCCGGCTTCTCGGTTCCGTCCGCCCGCAGCGCGCCGATATTGGACTCATTGACATTGTTCATATAAAAGTTGATATTCCAAATCCATTGCACCGCTCCGGCACCGCCCGTGGAGAAGGCGTAAGCGTATTTACGCTCCAAAATATTGCGCAGCTCGGCTTCGCTTCTTTTCGCCCGGCCATCCGGTGTCTCAATGTACATGATCCCGGTTTCCTGAATCAGATTCGGCTTGAGCGTATCCTTCGTGAAGACGCCGTCCCAGACGAGATCATCCATTTTCCACCATGAATGCACAGTGGTATAGTCGACTTCCTCGGCATAGAAAAACGGTGACGGCCGCTGCCCCCCCAGTCCCTCGTCCTGGCCTACGGTAACCAGCTGCTTCGGCTGAATCGAACGAATCGTCTCGATCAGCTGGGCTCCCCACCGATTGTGCATCTCCATCGTGAACAGCGTGTAGTCCAGCAGCGGACCGCTCTTCTTTGGCACGTTGATGGTCGTGTTGAAGTTCAAGTCTTCCGGCTCCGGCAGCTTTGCCGCCTCGAAGGAAGGCAGCTCCTCCGGCGTCATGTTCCAGCGCTCCTGGAGCTTGACGATTGAGCCATGACGTTCAGCGAGCCAAGCGACGAACGCTTCCTTCTCGAAACGGTCCTGCGCCGAACGCGGGCCGGAGAAAATGCGCTTCGGATCAAACATCGAAGGCTCGTTGATCAAATCCCAATGCACATGGGCCGTCTCGGCGTGGCGCGACACAACCGAGGCAATGAACCGCTTCTGTGCCTCAACGCTGCGCGGATCCAGGTACGGATTCACGCCCTCCCACAGCTCCGGCGTAAAGGCGAAGAAATTGAACGTAACCTCCAGATCATACCGCTTGGCAGTTAACAGGAACGCGTCGATCGCGCGCATCGTTTCCTCCACCGCATGGCCGTCGATGAACATCAGCTGCCGCCATGCCGTCCAAATCCCGGTACGGATCATATTGATGCCCGCCCGTTTCATCTGCGCCATATCCCGATCCCATACCGAGACGTTCGGCAGGTTCAAAAATTTGCGCGCCACATCGCTCGTCATGTACGTCATGCCGACAATAGGAAGCGGCTTGCCGTTTTTGCGGAAGTAGTCGCGGTCGCAGGACAGCATCTCGCCTTTCTGCAACAGCTCGGCATCGTGACCCCAGAAGCCCTGCTGGAGAATACGCCGCTCGCCTGAAGCCGCTCTTGCAGCACACTCCACGAAGTAAAAGCCCGCTTCCAGCTCGACCGGAAGACGCATCCTCGTGAACTGAAGCTCCCGTCCAACACTAGCCTGAAATTCGCCTTCCCACAGACGCTCATAGCGGCCCGGCTGATGAAAATCTCCCGGTATCGCCTCCTGAACCTCCGTTTGCACCGCTTTGTACAAGGCGACCTGATAAGTCCATTCCAGCGCCTGGTCTCGTTCCGCCCCAAGACGCTGGCCCTGCAGCGTTAAGGTCGCACGATCCCCCGGCTCATAGGAGGCATAGTTCGGCTTCAGCCAAAACTCCGTCACGCCTGCGGCCGTAAAATCAGCCCATTCCGCCAAAGCCGCAGCACCCCCGTTTTGCCAGAAGCGGCTGCCCAGCACTTGATTGATGAAAATCCAACGGCCGCCGGTAAATGGGCCCTTCGTATGCTCAAGGAGAATGGCCGGTGCAGCGACCTCCCGCTCCAGCCCGCAGCCGCTAATGCCTTTGAGCAGCGGGTAGATATGGGCGTCCATCGGTCCGCTGGAGCCCAATTGCCCCGGCTGGTCATCCGTTTTGGTCACATGGAGCACCACGCCGAAGGTTGGCTCGATGGTGAACAGCCCCTCTTTGCCCGCAAAAAGCGGAATCTCGCGGTGAGCCGCAAGCCTCGCTATAGGAGCAGGGTCAACCGGCAGCGCTTCATGGATATGAAGCTGCTGGAGATAGCCGGTTTGATCCGGCTCGGCTGCCCACTGGCCGTCGCGCCTGACCACGGGCGTTCGGAAGGGGGCTCCGCCCGCGGATAGCAGCCCTTTGCCGCTGCGGATATGGTTCAGAACGGCCTGCCAGGCCGCCTTCGGGAAATAAGGCCCGTGCAGGTGCACATAGGCGGGAGCATCGGCCAATGCCTCGGCCAAGCCTGCGGCATCCGTAACGGTATATTGCTGGCGAAGCTGCTGAAGCGCTCCTTCGTTGGGGCGTTCTCCGACATAAGGAAACGAGGGATCATAAAAAAGGACGGTACGCTGCATAAAATTAAGAAGCCTCCTTGTCAAATCGCTGCAATTTTGTTAGGTTTGTTAGGTTAACAGCACTTCAATTCTGGCAAGACTGTACTCTTGCGGCAGATGAAAGTCAACGATTATTTACAACCGAACCCACCTTGGGAGGAGAGCCTATCATGCCCAAAAAAATAACGATGCAGCTGATCGCCGACCGTCTGGGCGTTTCCAAATATACTGTATCGCAGGCGTTATCCGGCAAGTCCGGCGTGAGCCACGGAGTCCGCATGCAAATCATCGAGATGGCCCGGACGCTGGGCTACCGGCTGCCCTCCGGCAGCTCGGCACCTGGAGCATACGGCGCCAGCCCGTCGGGCTCTTACGGCTCCGATGCTCGGAGCGCTGTGCCCGGGGCCGGCCCGTCAGGTGCTCCCGGCCGCGACGCCCGCAGCGCGATGCCCGGGGCTGGCCCGTCGGATGCTCCCGGCCGCGACGCCCGCAGCGCTGTATCCGGCGTCGGCCCGTCGGACGCTGTCGGCTGCGACACTCGTGGCGCGATGCCCCGGCTGCTCCTCTACATGGAGCCCCGCTACATGGAGGAGCCGGACTTCTGGCGCCGCGTGCTCGACGGGCTGCTGTCCGCATGCCGGGACTACGGCTGGACGCCCGGCTTCCTGGAGCATGCTCCCTACGGGCACGAGGCGTTCACCCGCTCTCCGGCGGGGACCCCTGACGCAGCCGGGCTGATCGTCGTCGGCAAGACGTCCAGCCCCAAGCTGCTCTCCCTGCGGCAGCTCGGGCTGCCTATGGTGCTGATTGATCACGAGGAGCCGCTGGTCGAAGCGGACGTCATCCTGAACGCCAATCTGGAGGCGGCCCGGATGGCCTGCAATCATTTGCTTGCCCATGGCTGCAAATCCGTTATTTTCACCGGGCGGGACAGCTTCGCCGTCAGCTTCAAGGAGCGCTGGTGGGGCTGCCGGCTTGCCGTGGATGAATGGAAGTCGGCCCATCGGGAGCCGCCCGTGCAGCTGAAAAAATGGACCCTGCCCTACGGTTCACCGGGCTGGGTTATGCAGCTCGACAAGCGGCTGGACATGCTTCAAGCTTGCGGCGATGCGCTGCCGGAAGCATTCCTCTGCGCCAACGATCAGATGGCTTTGCAGCTCGTCGGGACGCTCCAGGCAAGAGGGATATCCGTTCCCGATCAGTGCCGTGTCGTCGGGATCGACAATATTACGAAGAGCGCTGAGGCATCGCCTTCCTTAACAACGGTTGAGCTGGCCAAGGAGGACTTGGGCCGACGGGCTGTTCAAGCAATGCAGCGCAAGCTGGGAAGCCGAGGCGGACTGAGCGAAAAGATCATCTTGTCCGCACGCCTGATCGTAAGGCAGAGCGGATAACGGCAGCATGCAAACTACGCAGGAGCGAAGCGGCTGAGCCACTGCTGCACACAAACAAGCGCCATACCCGAGTGACGGGCATGGCGCTTGATTATTTTTCAAACCGGATAATCAATTGAACAATCTCCGAACGGCTGGCGATCCGGATCGGCGGCCCCCAGGTGCCGAAGCCCGATGAAACAACGACATGCATCCGTTCTTTTTTCATATAGCCCCAATCCAGCTCGAACAGCCTGCGCGTAAGGAGATGATTCGGGGCGAACTGGCCCCGATGGGTGTGGCCGCATAGCAGCACGTCCGCTCCGGCCGCGGCCGTTTGCTCGAATTGATATGGCTGGTGATCCATCACCAGCACAGGGAGCGACGGCCGGGTATCGCCGAGCAGCTCGGCCGCCGGCAATCTGCCGTGTACCCGTTCGACGGATTTATCTTTTCTGCCCGCCACATAGAAAGCGTCTTGCAGAAGCACCTTTTCGTCCCGCAGCACCTGGATTCCAATCGCTTTCATCCGCTCCACGTATTCCTCGATGTGGCCGCCGTAATATTCATGATTGCCCAGCACTGCATACGTCCCGAGGGGCGCCTTAAGCTGCTTCATGACCTCGTCCATCCTGTTGCGGACAAAAGGCTCAATCGAGTCATCGAGCACATCCCCCGGCAGTAAGATCAAATCGGGCCGCAGCTCCTCCACTTGACGCACCAGCTTTCTCAAATGGCGCTTGCCGACGAGGTTGCCCAAATGGATGTCCGATGCCACGATAACGCGCAGCTCGGTTAATCCCCCGGCTTTTTTAGGGATATCCAGCTCATAAGTGCGTACAGCGGGCGTCCACGCGTTCCATGAGCCGCGGAGCATAAGCACCAGCAGCACCGCCGCAACGATCCCGCCGATCCAAGGCAAATACAATTGTTTGGACACCCCTGCCGCGGAGCACAGCCATCCGGCCAAATCGGCGAGCGGCAGCAGCAGCACGGCAAATTCCATGACGGCAAAATAATACGAGCCGATTACCTTCAGCAATCTTCCGACGAGGCCTTTCAGCAGGCGGGAACGCCCGATCAGGTAAGAGAACACGAGAAGTGCAAATAAAAGCCAATATACAACCGGGGCTATGGGCGCGGCGTAGTAAGACAGCAGGTAAGCGCCATGGCCTCCGATATACAGGTTAACGACAACAAATAAGATCAAAATCGGTATGAAGCCCATTCACTTTCTCCCCCATAACTGTTACGTTCTATGCCTCTTCCCATGTTGACATGCCGCCTGTTATTTGTCAAAATGCGGGACTGGGGACAAAATAAAAACACACTCGCGGAAGCTTCCCGCAAAGTGTGTTTCCATCCTTACTTTTTCAGCTTGGCATACGATGCCTCATATTCCTTTATAATCTGGTCGCCTCCGGCTTTACGCCACTTGCCCACCTCGGCCTCCCAGCCGGCCGCATCGATTTTGCCCATAATATATTTCGTAATGGCGTCGAAAATCATTTGTTCAAGCTCCTTCCCCCGGTCGGCATACGTAGCGGAAGAGAGCGTCAGGGCCACATTCGGAATCGCATATTTCAAATTCTCTCTGGCCAGGCGCGTCCCTTTCTCGCCAAGCGGCGTATCCTTGAGCGGCAGCACGTTGTAGCCCTCGATGTTCAGCAGGTTGTCGCGGTACGGCTTCACCTCCCGCTGGAATGCGGTAAAGTCCTTGAACTCGGTTTTGCCTCCGTCCGCCTTCACATAATGAGTCCCTTCGATTCCGCGCATTTGCAGCGTGGACATCGGTTCATCCATCAGCTTATCCAGGAATCCCAGCAGCTTCTTCAGCTCCGCCTCGGTTTTGACGGACGATTTGGGGATCGCCAGCAGCCCGTTGTTGCCCGGCTCCGCGGCTAATCGTATGCCCTGCGGCCCCTCGAACGGGGCATTGTCTACGATGCCGTTCGGGGTCGTCGCCGTCAGCCGGTCCTGCTGGCTTTTGGCTGCCCCCGCCACGGAGTTGCCGAGCCCTACCCGACCGGAATCGAACAGCTTGCCGTTCTCCTCCCCGCCAATGGCCGCAAAATCCGGATTGATCAATTTCTCCTCATACAGCCTGCGGAACAAGTTCATGACATCCAAATAGGGCTTCGTCATGAACTCCGGCGTCATTTTGCCGTCCACGATCCCCCAGCGGTTCACACCGCCCATGCTTACCGCAAGGCGGGTCAGCAAGGAGGAGTTGCCTTCGAGATACTTTTTATCCAGCAAAAAGCCGTACGTATCGTTTTTTCCGTTTTTATCGGGATCGTTCATGACCACCGTCTTCTGGACGCTGTACCAGTCCTCGATCGTTTTAGGAAGCTTCAGGCCGAGCTGGTCGAACCAGTCCTTACGATAGTTGTAGGTGGCCCGGCCCATATCCCGGTACAGCGGAATGCCGTACAATTTCCCTTCGACTTTAACGTTCTCGTAGTACTGCGGGTCCTGGGCGGCCAAGTTTTTGAACTCCTTCAAATAAGGGCCCACTTCCCAAAATTGTCCTGCCTGCATGGAGGCGACGATCGTAGGCACGTAATTCAGCTTCATGATCTTCGGGAGCTCTCCGGCCGTGATCATGACATTGATTTTCTCCTCATACGCGGAGGATGGCACCCATTGAATATCCAGCTTGCTGTTCGTATAGCTCTCGATGGCCTTCTCAACCGCGTTGCCTTTGGCGGGAATGTCCCCGACCTGGGGAAGCACCATCGTCACCGCGAGTGGTGTGTTATCTCCCTGCCCCTGCGCGTCACCCGACGCTTTACCCGGCTCCTGTGATGTACTGCTGCATCCCGTCAAGCTGCCTGCGAGCAGAACGGATGCTACTACGGCTGCATTCCATTGCTTCGTCTTCATGAACGTGAACACTCCTTTTTATGGTAGGATCATTTTCAATGCAACCAGCTGCAGCCCGCTCATTCTTCCATGAAGGCCAGCTTGCCGCCGTTGGTCTTTAGCTCCAGGAAAACAGGCCGCTCATTCGGTGTCTGATTCGGCGTATGGATTGTCAGCATCAGCCTGCCCTCAAAGGTACGGAAAATCATGCCATGGCCGCCGTCGCTCTGAAATAGCGGCTTCTCTTGCTGAATCCACGGACCCGTAACCTTGCCGCTCGCAGAGACAGCGACCCCCAGCGCATAGCGGCCATCGACGAAGCTGGCCCAAAGCATCTGAAGCGTTCCCTCCGGCGTGCGGTGCAAATAGGGACCATCCGTTACATACACGCCATCCGTCTTGATCTTCTCCGACACGAGAGGTGTCGTCCAAGGAGCCTCGGAAGCGTGGAATAGCGTAATCGGCTCCCTTTGTAGCGCTTTCAAATCCTCCGTGAGCGGAGCCGCACAAACGTGGCCGTCGGTGACGTCCTTCCATTCATGGCAAAATACCATCCAGGGACGTCCCTCCTCGTCGACAAACAACGTTCCGTCCAGCGAGTTCCAGGCTTCGGGTGTAACAGGGCCCTGACTGTGGGGCTCGAAGGGTCCCAGAAGCTGGTCGGATACGAGAACCGCCGTCCCCAGCCTTCCGTTGTCCTTCCGTCTGAACGTTGCGAACATATAATACCGCCCCTGGTATGCGTACACTTCAGGCGCCCAGAAATTCTCCTCCGCATAAAAGGACGCCCCCGGCCGGAACACCGGATACGGCCCCTCCCATTCATTCATATCCGAGCTCACATAGGCATCGAAGCCGGTGCCTTT
This sequence comes from Paenibacillus rigui, assembly GCF_002234615.1. GTDB lineage: Bacteria > Bacillota > Bacilli > Paenibacillales > NBRC-103111 > Paenibacillus_S > Paenibacillus_S rigui. Next base: position 9,244 of record NZ_NMQW01000030.1, read on the forward strand.
GCCCCAAATGTTCTCATCCGTACTGCCGAACAAATAATATCGGCCTTCCTCCGGCACGGGAACGACGAAAGGGTCACGAATTTGGATCTCGCTTGTCTTCTTCAGCATGGCTGACTCCTCCTCTTGGTTCTTGCTCAGCGTGAATGATTCGGTCGCTCCGCTTCAAAATGGACCTCGCCTTAGGCATAGCTGGGCGGAATGACGCCGATATCGCTTCGGCTGATCCATTCGCCGTTCCGATACTCCAGCTGTTGATTGCCTTTGACGGAAAAAGGAATGTCCTGATCGTTATAGCGCAATCGGCCGCTCACCGGACGCATCGTCATGCCGATGACCGATTTCAAGATGCCGTCCCGATCCGTCACGACACGGATGCCGTTAGGGAATTCCAGATAGGCCTGATCCCCTCCGTTACGGTAAATTGCAGAGCCTTCGCGCGTATTGACAAGCTCGTACACGATGCCGTCTACTCTGCGGCTGTAAGCTGTTTCCTCGGCAACCTCTTCCCCGTGGTCCATCGCATAAGGCACGAGCCCCGTGAACCACAGCTCGCCTTCCGGCCTAGGCAGGATGCCGCACAGCCGCTCCACAAAGTCCAGCAAGCCCAATATGGCGGGGGAATACGTCTCGGTATATCCCTCCTCCCCGGTCCAGGGGCTCACGCATTGGCCGAACCGGCTCATCCGTGACAAGGCCGACATCATCGGCTGCACCAGCCACGTCAATTCCACGTACCGTCCGTGATGCTCGAACGCATGCGGTGTCCGAATGACCGTCAGGAAGTTGGTTGGGCCCGCCCAGCTGTTATAGTTCGAGAACGGATCGAAGCGCGGATCGTCCATAGCAATCGAGGTTAAAGGATATTTGGCAAAAAATTTACGGGTATTGAGCAGGTAACGCTGCAGTGCCGTATCGAACAGCTCCTTATCCCCTACCTCGCAGGCCAGCACCCTGAGCAGCACATCGGACTGCACCTTGACCCATTGACCATTACGGTCCATATCGTAGAAAAAAGCGTCGTCGGCATCGTAGCAGTACTCGAACAGACTTTGCCGGCTCGCCTCGGCTTTGCTAGTCCACTCGCTGGCGTCCTCCCCCAGCTCCTCGGCAATACGCGATAAGTATGTCCGCTGACAGTACACATTTGCGGTCAAATCCGGCGCGAGGAACGGAAGGATCGGCGAATCCGGATTGCATTCGGCTGCATTGCCGAGATGCGGGGTATCCGCCACATGCCAAAAGCGCGGAGACCCGTCGTGTCCGGTATCGAACGTGCTGAACGCCTCGACGCAGCCCGTGCCGCGCGTGTTGCGGAAGGTGGCAAGCCACGTATCGTACCGTTTCATCGCATCATACATTTTGCGGAGAAAATCCCGATCCCGCCCATGGAGCAGGTAATGGTTCCATACACTCCGCGCCAGCGGGGAGACCAGCTGAATTTGCCGGTAGGCCGGCCCGTGCTCCGTGATTTTATAGGGCATGAGCCCGTCTTCCCGCTGGTAGTCGGCGAACAATGCATAGCTTGCTGCCGAGACGGAGGGAATAAATCTGGACAGCAGCTCGGCGTTGATCGTCCCCGTGCTTTCCAGCCAACAGCCCAGGTAGACGCCTCCTTCATGCAGGATCGGCTTGTCAGCCCCGGACGCTCCCGTCGGCACGATGCAATCCAGCAGCTTGCGCAGCGCAAGGTAGTACACCTGCTCGAACTTCTCCGAGGAGGCGGCGAATTTCACGCCCGAGCGCCCCCACTCCGCCAGGACCGCATGATCGGACGGCTTGCCGAGCGTTCCCGCTCTGGCTTCCGTATCGATGCCGCGAAGCCGGGTCAGCAGCTTTGTATTCATAAGCTTCACTCCTGCTCTATAGATAGATTAAGATGATGGATGGACCCGTATGACATAAAACAGGCTCAGCCCGCCAACCGGCAAGGCTGAGTCTATTCGGCAAGGATAACCGGCTGCGCCATCTTTCCAGACGGCACGTGTTTTGTCAAGGGTGACGAAAGTTGTAAAACTTATGCTTTCTTAATCTGCGAACGAAAGGTCTAGCCTTTAACGATTCTCGTTATTTATTGTTGTTGAATATTTTCACGGTTCCGTTGTAGAAATCCTCGACGGCTTTCGGTACCGTCTTTTTGCCGAACCAAATTTCTTGCGCTGTCGTATCGGCCAATTTGGAATACTCGGTAAAGCCCGGAGGATTGTAGCTCACGTTCACCGGCTCTTTCTTGGTCGCTTCCGATACCCGCCCCGTGTAGTCATAGATGATCTGATCCACCGGATTCGCTTCTTTCTTCAGCAGCTCGCGCATAGCCGATGTGACGGGAACGCCGCGGTCATTGCCCAAAATCTTGGCGGCATCCGGGTCGTTAATCCAGTAGTTCATCAGCATAGCGACTTCCTTCGGATGCTTCGTTTTGGCGTAGCCGGACATGCCTTGGCTCGATTCAAACACAACGCCGGTGCCCTTCGGACCCCGCGGAACCTGAACAAGCGTCAGCTTATCCTTCGTTAAGTTCTGATGGGCAACCAGCTGGTTCGAGGCCGTAAGGTTCATCGCCACCTTGCCCGTCACGATGAGCGACTTGCTCGTATCGGTCGGCGGATTGGACACCTGCAGCTCCGGCGTGACGACGCCGCCGTCCTTGCGCATTTTATCCCAGTAGGAGAACCATTCCTCTGCATCCTTTTGCTCGAAGCCAAGCTTGGCGTTATCCATGTCATACAGCATTTTGCCGCGCTGTTTGAGCGAAATGTCCATGCCGTCCACCGTGAAGTCGTACGTTCCGTAGTAGCCTTTGCCCAGCTTATCCGCAATGTCCTTGCTCGTCTTGGCGTACTCCTCCCAAGTCCAGCCGTCCTTCGGCACCGGAATGCCTGCTTTGTTGAACAGCTCCGTGTTGACGATAATTCCGCGCGCATTGGCCCCGGCCGAAATATGCAGCAGCTTGCCCTTGACCGTACCGTACTGGATCATGCCCTTGTCCATATCGCTCAGGTTCAGCTCTTTGCCCACATAAGGATCCAGCTCGAGCAGTACCCCTTTATTCGCATAGTCCACCATATTACCGCCAAGGAAGAAGACATCCGGAGCCGTCCCGGAAGCGAGCTGGGTGTTCAGCTTGTCGAAGTAGCCGGAGCTTGGCGCGAACTCTCCGACGATTTTGATATTCGGATTTTTCTCCTCGAATTTGCGCAGCGCCGCATTCGTCAGATCCGCGCGCTTCTGGTCGCCCCACCACATAATCCGCAGCTCGACCGGGGCCGTTTTGCTTCCTGCAGCGGCTTGATCCCCTTTGGCCCCTGCCGCACCGCTGCTGCCGGTACCTGTCCCGCCGGAGCAGGCTGTCGTCAATGCCATAAATGCGCTCATGAGCAAGAAAAGACTTTTTTTCGTTTTCATCCGATACATCCCCTTTTTATGGTCATCCATAGAATGAACTTACTTTAAACCCGTCGTTGAGATCCCATCGACAAAATGCTTTTGAAAAGTGAGGAAGATTGCCATGATCGGCACCAGTGACAGGACGGACATGGCCAGCAGCGCCCCCCAATCGGATTGGCCCGAAGGGTCGAACAGCGAACGAATGCCCAGCTGCACCGTAAACAGCTTGATGTTGTTCAAGTAAATCATCTGGCTGAAGAAATCATCCCACGTCCAAATGAACGTAAAGATGGAGGTTGTTATCAAGGCCGGAATGAGCAGCGGCAGGACGATCCGGAAATAAATCTGGCTTTGCCCGCAGCCGTCGATTGTAGCGCTTTCATCAAGCTCCTTCGGAATGCCCCGAATGAATTGAACCATCAGCAGAATGAAGAACGAATCATGAGCAAGCCATTTCGGCACAACCAGCGGGTAGAACGTGTTGATCCATTCGAACTTGTTATACAAAATGTACTGCGGCACCAGCGTGACGTGGTAAGGCAGCATAATGGTGACCAGCATCAGGCTGAACCACAGCTTTTTCCCGCGAAATTCGAGCCGGGCGAAAGCGAATGCCGTGAGCGAGCACGTGATGACATTGCCTAGTACCGACAAGACCGAGATTTGAAGCGAATTGGCGAAAAAGGTGCCGAACGTCGTGCCCTGCAGTCCCTTCCAGCCGTTAACGTAGTTATCCAGCGTGAACGAGGACGGCCAAACGCTCGTATCGGTAAAAATTTGCTGATTCGGCTTAAAGGAGCTGCCAAGCAGCCAGAGCACCGGGTACAGCATCACGAGCCCCAGCAGTATAATGACTGCATGCTTGCCGAGCTTTGCAGCTATCGCTCTCTGTGCCATCGGCTATCCCCTCCCTTCCTTGCCGTCACCGTAGAACACCCAATATTTCGATGTGACGAAAATGACGGCGGTGAACAAAGCGATAATGATCAGCATGATCCAGGCCAAAGCCGAAGCATAGCCCATATCAAAGAATGAAAAGCCTTTCAAATACAGGTACAGCGTGTAAAACAACGTGGCGTCGAGCGGTCCTCCGCGGCCGTCCCCGATCACGAAGCCGGGCGTGAACACCTGAAAGGAATTGATGATGCTCATGACAAGGTTGAAGAAGAGCACCGGTGACAGCAGCGGGAGCGTAATCCGGAAAAATTGCCTCGCCTTGCCAGCGCCGTCCACCTGAGCCGCTTCATACAAGTCCGCCGGAACCTGCTTCAAGCCTGCGAGGAAGATGACCATCGCCGAGCCGAACTGCCATACGGACAGCGTAACGATGGTGTGAAGCACATAGTTCGGATTGGCGATCCAGGCCGGTCCCTGAATGCCGAACCAGCTCAGGAAGTGGTTCAGCAGTCCGTCCCCGTCGAACAGCTTCCGCCATACGATCGCGATCGCGACACTGCCTCCGAGCAGCGACGGAATGTAATATACCGTCCGGTACAAGCCCAGCGCCCGGATGCCCTTGTTCAAGGCCAGCGCGACCAGGAGCGCGAAGAGCAGACGAAGCGGAACGGAGAAGAACACGTACTTGAACGTCAGCGCCAAGGAATGATAAAAGGAATCGTCTCCCTTGAATATTTCCGCATAATTGTCCATCCCCAGCCAACGGGGTGAGGTCAGCAAATTAAATTTGGTCATCGACAAGTACAAGGAGCCCAGCATTGGACCGAGCGTAAGACAGAAGAAGCCGATAAGCCACGGCAGTAAAAATAAGTAGGCGGTGCGGTCCTGCCGCCACAGAGATGTTTTGCGTGAGTGCTGCATGTGTTGCCCCCTCCTGTGAACTTGGGTACATCAAGCCTCCGACAGTTTAGCTCTCTGTCCAAGGCACTTGCTGTACATTCAGCATACCGGATGGAGGCGGCACATTGAATTTTATTTCTTCGGCTCCTCGCTTATAAATTTTTCGGGTGGCTTCTGCCGGAAGTCCGACGGAGAGATGCCGTACATTCGTTTGAACCGGGAGCTGAAATAGCTCGCATTGGAGAACCCCGTCAATTCAGCGATATCCCACAGGCCGAGGCTCGTGCTGTTTAATAGTGATACCGCCCGGTTCATCCGGACGTCGGTCAAGTATTGAATAAACGTCTTGCCCACCTTCGCTTTGAACAGCTCGGAGAAATAAGAGGTGTTGTAGTTGTATTTATCCGCAAGCATCGTCAGATTCAGGTCGTACATATAATTTTCGTTAATGAACTGCTGCGCGGCTTGAATAACGGAGGTCTCCGCCTGGTCCGGGTGGTCTCCGGTCATCTGAATAAGGGTGCGGCCCAGTCCGGTAACAAAAAGCTGCGCCTTCTCCACGCTATCCAGCCCCAATACGAAGTCCGGCCGCAGCCAAAGCTGCTGCCCGTGATCGAACGGAACTCCGGCCGCCTGGGCAGCGGAATCGAGGAGAAGGCAGAGCTGGAAAATCATTTTGACAAAATGCGTCTGCGACACGTAAAAGGCTTCCGTCAGCTCCTGCATGACGGTCTGTCCGAACAAATCCAGCTCCCTGCGGGCCAAATACCGCTGCAGCTGCAAGGTGCGTTCCTCGGTCAGCACCGCCTTGCCGTCCGAAGGCTCCTTGGCCGCATAGCGAACCTCATGCTCGGATAAATTCCATGCCAGCAGGCTGGACAAATACCCTTCCTTCCACTGTGCAAAGCCGGTGACCGGCTGCCCGACACCGATGGCCGGCTCGAACGATAAATGCCGCTCTACACAATGGCGCAGCTCGGCAATAAACGCTTCCGCCGCTGAATCTCCGTTCCCCAACGGTAAAATAAAGTGAATCAAGCCCTTATAATTCAAATCCCGAAACACCTGCGGCAGCATCGGATGCGTAGCGGCGAATTCTCTGCAGAGCATCTCGAACGGCAGCCGCAGCTTGTCCGGCGTCCGCGGCTCTTGCCCGGTGAAGGAACGCTCCCGTAAGCCGGTCGTAATGAAACTCACGCTCCGGCTATCCCACAGTCCCAGCTCGAACAGCTCTGCGCGGTCGCGGATGCCTTTCTCCAGCTCTCCCTTGACTGTATGAATCAAGAAGTGCTCCTTCATTTCCTTGTAGTACTGGGTGAGCCGCCATTGTACCCTTTCCTGCTGATCCTGCAGCCGGCGCTCCTCATCCATTTCTTGACTGATCCTGCTGAGCGCTTCGGACAGCTCCTCCTGGGAGACGGGCTTGAGCAAATAATCTCTCACCTGGTTGCGGATCGCCGCCTTGGCGTACTGAAAATCCTCATAGCCCGTAATAACAAGCAAACGCAGGCTTGGGTAGTCGGCATGACAGGAATCGAGCAGGGAAACCCCGTTCATCACAGGCATGTTCATATCCGTGATGACAATATCCACCGGCTCCTGGGCAAGCCGCTCCAACGCCTCCGCTCCATTGGACGCTTCGCCGATCACGACCAGCCCGAGCTGCTCCCAATCCACCTTCAGACGGAGCCCTCTGCGGATTTCCGGCTCATCGTCTACAATCAGTACTCGTTTCATTCCGCTTTCCCCCCTATAGCTGCTGGTAAAATAAGCTCGATCACCGTGCCCTGCCCTTCATTCGATCGAATCGTAAAGGTAAAGAGCGAGCCGTAGTACAGCTGGCATCTGGCCAGTACGTTGCGAAGCCCGATTTGCTGCGACCTGCTTTTCAAGATTTGGTCGATGGGAATCGATGCAGCCTCCGCCTGCAGCCGCTCCACCTGCTCCGGCGGCATCCCCGGACCGTTATCCGCTACGCTCAGCCTCACACGGCCTTGATCCGCGCTGACGCGGATATGCACCCTGGCCCCAGAGTTGCTCTGGAGGCCATATTTCACGGCATTTTCCACCAGCGGCTGCAAAATAAATTTGACAATCTCCCGCTGCTCCATGCCGCCTTCCTCCTCGATGACGAGGGACAGCCTGTCACCGAAACGAATGCGCAGGATGGCCTCGTAATGCCGCAAATATTTGAGCTCCTCTCCGAGCGGCACCAGGTCGTCGCTGATGCGGAGGGAGAAGCGAAGCATTTTGCCTAACGATGTAATGACGTTGACGGTATCCTCGGTACGGCGCTGCATGGCCAGACTACTGAGCAGCTCCAGTGTATTAAACAGAAAATGAGGATTAATCTGCATAAGCAGCGCTTTGTATTCCGCCTGCTGCCGCAGCAGCTTTAATTCAAACTCTACCTTGATGTGCTGCCTCAGCTGCTCCACCATGTTGCGGAACGTCGAGGTGACGAACCCGACCTCGTTGCGGACGTTCCGTTCCGCGGGAATGCGGCTCTCCGCCGCCGCAAAGTCACCCTTCTGCACGTGACGCATCGCCGAGGCCAATCGGGACAGCGGCTTCGTGATGCCGTAGGAAATCCAGCTCGCCCCGAGAATGGCGAAGACCAGCAGCAGCGTAGCGACGAACAAGCTGCTGTCGCGCAGCTTGGTCAGCTTCAGGAACAAATCCTTCTCAGGCACCAGACTGACCAGCATCCAGTTTTGGATCTGGAGCTTTTTGTAGACGAGGATATCCGTCGTGCCCCGTTCGTTCGTGAAATACAGAACCCCCTGCGGCTCCAAGCTCGTGCGCGCCTGCTCCACCTTGACGGCCAGCTCCGCCTGGGCATCGAACTCCTTCGATTGCGATAAAATCGGGCGCCCTGCCTGATCCAGCAGGAAAATGGTCCCTGTTTCCCCAAGATGAATCCGGTTCAGCGGCTCCAGGAAAAAGTCCGAGCTGACATTCACCTTCATCACGCTCTTCGCCAAAGTCGGCTCAAACGTCCCGATCGGCAGCAGCAGACTGACCACCTGATACGGCTTGAACCGCTTGACCTCAACCGGGTCGGCATGGGCCGAGTCCCACTGGATCCCGCGTTCGGCGAAATCCTTGTACCACGGCTCGTCCTGAAACGGAACGTTCAACGACACCTCGTTCCCGTCACTGACACGGGTGCCGTCCTTGCGGTAAATCGAGAGCGAGGACGCGATCGAGTAATTGTTCGTGGTTTGGGTCAAAAATTGGCTCATGCTAATATTGGCCAGCATTTTCTCGCCTTCCGGCAAGGCGGGATCGGATAAGGCATTATCCCACGTTTTGGTCATATCGCTGTTAAATACAACGGATGATAAATCATGCATCTGGGATAGAGCCATGTGCACGAACGAGCCGTACTCGTCCATTTTCTCTAACGCGGAGGATTCGATATAAGACCGGATGATGGAACGCGATTCCTGAAACAGCAAATAAAACATCGTCCCGAAGGAAATAACGAGCAGCACAACGAAAAATGCGATTAACCGGTTTTTCAAGGAATAAAACATGGGCTTTCGTCCCCTCTTTCAAGTGCGCCGGATGTCGAATGGAAGCAGCCGCAGCTTGTTCAGCTCTGGCTGGGTGTGAGCGCTTTCGTTTGTTTCGTCTATTATAAGCGATAATAAAAAAGATGGAATCCTTGCAGCAAGACAATTATTTAACCTTGGCTGCCAAAACCCTTTTGCTTTCGCAAGTCATGTCATGCTAAAAACAGTGGATTTCCTTATGGGAAACGCACAAAAAAACGCATTGTCTGCAACCCGCGACAATGCGTTTTTCCAAGTATCGCAATCCTTTTTGTTGATGTGGCAGCTCTTTAACCCGTAAGCCTGTCAATCGTTCAAAACAGCTATGTCGAGCTGGCTAAGGCGTGCCGGATCGGCAACCATGTCGATCCCGGTAATCTTGTCATCCGCAATCTTCAGCTCGAGCACGAAGAGAAGACGGCCGCGAGGAGCTACAACGACGCCCACCGATCCGTTCACGAGCACCGGCCGCGCCCCCTGGGCGCGACCAGAGAATTGCTTGGCCACGGCATGTGAACCGTGAACAACCGGCGAGTTGGCGGTTGGCGCAAATGCAGTGTCGTTTCGGAGCACAACATTCGGATCTAATACTGTGAGAAGCTTCTCAAAGTCTCCGGTGCGCGATGCCGCGAGGAACGCATCGACAAGCTCCCGCTTTCGCTTGAGCTCGACCGTTTCGGAAGTCGACTCGACGCCCTGAACCCGGCGGCGCGCGCGGCTCGCAAGCTGTCTGGCTGAGGCCTCGTTACGCCCTATAATTGGAGCGATCTCCGAGAAAGATAACGCGAAAATATCATGAAGCACGAAGGCAATCCGTTCGGCCGGATTTAATTTTCCGAGAACCACAAGCATCGCAAGACCGACGGAATCAGCCAGCAGTGCTTCGTGCTCGGGATCGCTTCCGTCTTGGCGGCCTGTAACCGGTTCAGGCACACTCACCATCGAAAGCTCCTCGCGACGTGATTTACGGGATCGCAGCATATCCAGACATACCCTTGAGACGATTGTTGTCATCCACCCTCCTATATTCTCCACCTCGGAAGTATCGGAGCGGTTAAGACGTATCCATGACTCCTGTACAGCGTCATCCGCTTCACTTAGAGAGCCGAGCATCCGGTAAGCCACCGCCTGCAGGTGATTCCGGTGCGCCTCGAATTGTTCTACAAGCCAGGTGTGATTGTTCATGCGCCACATTCCTTCCTTCATTCCTTCTCTACTTATATGTCGTACGAAACTCGGTAAATGTGACGGAGCTGCTGCGGAAAGTTTTTTTGCCGATCCGGTCACGTTTCCCCATTCACGTACGACATAGTTAGTGACAGGAGGAACCGGCCAATAAACCAACCGGGTTCTCGGCGAAAAACATATAAACCAAGGAGATGATTGTTATGAGTACGAGTTTAATCCCTTTTCTTGAAATGAACGGCAGCGCCAACGAGGCCATCGATTTTTACGTGAAAGCGCTGGATGCCAAGGTTGCGTATACGCTGCGATTTGGCGATATGCCGGGTAATGCGGAATCCCCGATTCCTCCGGAAAAGAAACATTTGGTGAGCTACGCCATCTTGAAAATCGGCGAATCGGAGCTTCAGCTCACCGACCATTTCAGCGGCAGCAGCTACCAGAAGGGGACGCAGGTGACCATCGTTGTTCAAACGAATGACAAAGACAAAGCTACCCAATATTTTGAGGCACTGAAGGAGGGCGGTCAAGTGAACGATCCGCTGCAAGCAAGCTTCTTCAGCCCTGCTTATGGAAATGTAACCGATAAATTCGGCGTTACATTCCGAATCCTTACAAAAGGAAACCAGTGATAATCAATTGGTGAAGTAAAAAACTCACGTAATTGTTATTGACCCCAGCCCCGCATGGTATAATATACCAGCGCGGCTTTTTATTTTTACAAGGATAAACGGCTTCGCCATTTTTCCAGATGGCATGCTTTTGTCAAGGTAGCCGAAGTACGGGAAACTTATACTTTCTTATCTACTAAAAAAAGGAGAAAACATCCTGATTAGCCTCTTCATGCTTAATGCTGGATACGAAACGTATCCAACCGTTTCCCTGTAGCATCATAGGCTTCATAGGTCAGCGTGCCGCCTTCTACCGTAATGCCCGCAAACATTTGCACCCCGTTCTGGAAATGCACCTTGTGGTACCACTGGTCGTCCTTCTTCTCATTGAACTTCGGTCCGGACGTATTGGTCACGACATAGACGGTCCCCTGTCGTCCGGTTACAGGGGCCACGCCGTCCCCGGTCACTTTTCCGCCGCGCAGCGGATAAGACCGCGAATATTCGTGATTGTGCCCCTGCAGCACCAAATCCACCTTAAACTCATCGAACAGCGGCACCCATTTCTCCACCGCCTTCTTGTAGCTGCTGCCGCCGTAGGCGCCCCGGTGCATGGCAACAATTTTCCAAGGCTTGTCTGTTGCGGACAAATCCTTACGCAGCCATTCGGTCTGGATGTCCATATTCGATTCCGTATTGAGTACGACAATATGTGCATTTCCATAATCAAAGGAATAGGTCGTCCCCGGATTGGACCTTTCAGCCCCGTTAGCGGGAAGCATAAAATGGGCGCCAAACCGGTCCGCATTCTTATCGATCTCGTCATGGTTCCCCGTCACCGGCTGCATCGGAATTCGCGTCAGCCATCGTTTTCCGGCCTCAAAAAAGTCCCTCCATGCCGCCTCATCCGTCGGGTCTTCGGTCAAATCCCCATTATGAACGATAAATCGGGCTTGGGGAAAAATGGAGAAGGCCTTGTCCAAGGTACGGCCCCACAGCTCAAAATCCGTCTTCGTCTCGCCCTGCGAATCCGTGACATTAATGAAGCTGAACCCCTGCTCGGCTTCCCCCTCCGTCGTGAACGTTTGCGCTTCGCTCCAGCCTCCCGGCTTGCCGCTTCCGACCCGGTACGTGTATTCCGTTCCCGGTGTCAGACCGGTGAGGCTGATTTTGTGCACGCCCCGGACCGTCTTCTCCCCTGTCTTGATGGCAGCAGCAGAGCCTGCGGCTTCCATTGCCTCCCCACCTTCAAATCCGTTAGCTGCGGCTCCTTTGATCCATTGAATTACCGAACCGGCAGCGGCATCGTCCGTAAACCATGTGAATGATCGGCTTGTACGCGGATCTCCGCTGATCGAAGTCACGATGGAATGAGGCTTTAGGGCTTGCTCACCCGCACCTGCTCCCTTCTGCCGCTCCAGCCACAATGCCCCTGCAATCACCAAACATAAAAGAACAAGGAGTATACCCAAGCCCCACCTGCTTCTTTTGTTCATCCGTCTCCCTCCCTTGGTCTGAATTGTAAACGGTTTGTCAACGGAATGTAAAGCGAGTGTAAAATTTTCAGGAACCGTTCAGTTGGCCCTAAGGGTGACCTCAGCCACGCCCTCTACAATACAACTTGTAAGGAAGCAACAAACAAGTAAAGACAGCTGCTGGAAGCTGACTACAGACGGTGAAAGAGGTGGGGCAACATGAGCAAGAAATTAACATTCCGTCACGAGCTGAAATTTTTCATTAATCAGCATCAGTTTCACATTATCCGGCAAAGGCTGAAAAGCTTGATGGCACCGGATAAGAACGTGGGACCGACGGGCGAGTATCATATCCGAAGCTTATATTTTGACGATATGGACAACAAAGCGCTGCACGAGAAGCTGGGCGGAATCCGGGACCGGGTCAAGTATCGTATCCGGATTTACAACATTCAGGATAACGTGATTCATTTTGAGAAAAAAATCAAACGCGACGATTACATCGCCAAGGTGAAGGAACCCCTAACCCGGGAAATGTACGATGCCATCGTGGCAGGCGACTTCGAATGCTTAAACCGGCCGGACAAACCGTTCCTGATGGAGCTTTACAACGAGATGAGGCACCGGATGCTGCGGCCCAAGGTCATCGTAGATTATGTGCGCGAGCCTTACGTTTGTTATCACGGCAACGTCCGCATCACGTTCGACAAAGACCTGAGAACCGGTCTGCATTCGACGGATATGTTCAATAAGGACCTGGGTCCGGTTCGTGCCATCGATGATAATCTCATCATTCTCGAGGTCAAATTCGATGAATACATTCCGGATATCATCAAAACTGCCGTTCAGCTTGAGGGCTTGAACCGCCAATCGGCTTCGAAATACGTGATTTGCCGCAAATTTTTAAAAACGAACACATGGGAGGATTATTGATCTATGGAAACTACAACTACTGCAGCCACAACGACAAATTTCACCGACCTGTTGAAAAAATCGGTCATCAGCAACTTTACCTCAGACATCAGCTTGTCCAAAATGCTCATCTCTTTGGGCATCGCCTTCTTGATCGGCTTTTTTATCTTCTTGCTGTATAAGCGGGTGTTCAGCGGAGTGCTCTATTCCAAAAGCTTCAACATTTCGCTCATCGGCATGACGATGGTTACGGCCATGGTTATTATCGCTGTCAATTCCAATCTGGTGTTATCCCTCGGGATGGTCGGCGCGCTGTCGATCGTTCGTTTCAGAACGCCAATCAAGGACCCGACCGATCTGATTTTCTTGTTCTGGGCTGCCGCGGCAGGAATCGTATCCGGCGCAGGCTTTTACACGCTGGCCATTCTGGGCTCCGTCATCGTCGGACTGATCATGTTCATCTTCATCAAACGCTCTTCCTTTGAGACGCCTTACCTGCTTGTCGTCAATTGCGACGGAGACCAAAGTGAAAAAGAAGTACATGCCCTTGTAAGCAAGCTGGTTAAACGCTTTAACGTGAAGCAAAAAACCGTCACCCACGGCAATATCGAAAGCACGCTGGAGGTTCGTCTTCGTGACAAGGAAGGTCAATTCATCAACCAAATCTCCGAGCTAACCGGGGTCAAGAACGCGGTTCTTATCAGCTACAGCGGGGATTACGTATCTTAATTTAAATGGAGGGTGTGCGCAATGAAAAACAAATTCGTTATCCTCCTTCTATGCTTTTGCCTCCTGCTCGGGACGGTCGGCTGTTCTGCAGCCGGCCTGAACGTAACGGACAGCGCAAGCTCCATCGCTTCCAAAATAGTGACGGCATCCGCGTCTGCGTCGGCTTCCTCCAAGGGCACGGTCTCGGAAAATGAACAAAGCATAGATTCGGAGGTTTTTCCGAAGGATAAGGTCGTTGATGTCAAAATCACGATGAAGGCAGAGGATTTTCAAGATATTTTGGATAATGCCAGCAAGGAGCAGTTTAAAACGGCATCGGTAGACTATAACGGAAAACATTTCGACAATGTGGCGATACGAGCCAAGGGCAATCTCAGCCTGCGCAGTGTCGTGAGCTCCGACTCGGACCGGTACAGCTTCAAAATTTCATTCGATGAATATATTTCGAGCCAAACACTATATGGTATCAGCAAAATTAACCTGAACAACAACTACAGCGACGCTTCCTATATGCGTGAATTTTTGGCGTACGAGCTTGCCGAGCAAATGGGCCTGCCCACCCCGAAGTATTCGTTCGTGAATGTATACGTCAACGGGGAGCTCAAGGGCTTCTACCTTGCCGTGGAGCAAATCGGAACGTCCTATCTGGAGCGTAACTTTGACGACGCCTACGGCGCTTTATATAAAGCGAACGGCGGAAATGGCAGCGAGCTGAATTGGCTGGAAACGATCAAGGCCTATACAGGACTCGATTTAAAATCCGAATCGTCCGACGGCAATGTCCTCCTCGATATGGTGAATGAATTGAACAACGGAACCGATTACGAGAAAGTATTGGACGTGGATGAAGCGTTGAAATTCATTGCGCTTAACGTCCTCACAGCCAACATGGACAGCTATTTGGGCGGCAATAAGCACAATTATTATTTGTATGAGCAGGACGGCGCATTCTCGATTCTGCCTTGGGACTACAACATGGCGTTCGGAGGACTCGGAGGCTCGGGCCTCTTGATCGATGAGCCGACCCAAAGCACCTTGTCGGACCGGCCTTTAATCGATAAGCTGCTCAAGGTGGAGGCTTACAAGGAGAAGTATCACCAATATATCAAGAATGCGTTAGAGGGCTATTTGGCAGACGCAGCGTTCAAAGCCCGCGTACAGGAGCTTTCCGAGCTGATCTCCCCTTACGTGGAGAAGGATCCAACGGCATTTTACACCTATGAGCAATATCAGCAGGGCCTGACGCAGCTGACGGCGTTCAACACGCAAATTGTCGCCAGTTATACCAAGCAATTGGACGGCACTTCCCCTTCGTCAGGGGATGGCTCCGGCAGCGGCGGCGGCATGGGCGGCGGACCTGGCGGTATGGGAGGCATGGGCGGAAACCAGAAAGGCAATGCCGTTCAGGCTCTAAGCGCGAGCGGGCAAAATGCAGGTGCCGTGCAGGCCAATGCGGCAGGCGCTCAAGACGCGGCGGCTCAGCAGGCCAACGCGGCGGGCGCTCAAGGCGGGCAAGGCCTCCCTGGCGGCATGGGCGGGCCCGGAGGTATGGGCGGTGGACCCGGCGGCGGCATGGGTGGGCCTGGCGGCCAAGGGGCCCAGCAGACCGGAAGCTCCAGCGAAGCCATCACTGTAGGCGTGTTGATTGTCGTCCTGTTGGCTGCATGCATGTTCATAACCTTATACAAACGCAAACGCCTGTAAACGAATCCCCCAAGGACATCCATGCGGCAGCATGGGCGGGTCCTTGGGGGATTTTTTATCGTCTATTTTTGACTATCGCTCATCAAACATCGAATTCCACCGGCCACACGATGGGCCCCGGAAGAATCGTGCCTGCGGCCACACCGGTGCAATAATCGTTCAGCGCCGGATCCTCCGGCTTCAACACATGCAGCATCATTTCCGGACCTGTCTTAAACTCGGCTGCATAAGGGAGCTTAAACTCGTTAAATCCAGACGATTCCAGCGGAAGGGGCAGGAATAGATCACGTTTCCCATCAGGCGCCAGCCTGCTTTTCAAATAGCTGCATAATACGCTCAGCGCTTCTCCATTCTCGGCCAGCAGACTGATCGGCTTATTTGCAGTGAACCGATCATACCTCATGTAACCGGCCAACCGGCCCTCTATCATCACCGCCGTGGTTTGAATCCCTCTGCCCCGGCTTATCCAATCCAGCAGCGACTCCCCCGGCTGCACAGCAAAACCGGCCTCTTTGAACCAATAGCTCCACATGCTGCGAAGTGCAGGAATATCGGAAGGCTCCACTCTCCGTTCGTTCACTGTGCGACGAAGCTCGGGCACATCCTCCCACGCAATACGGATATGATGCAGCCCCCATAAGCCCGGCTCATATCCGAACCTGGGGTAATACGACGGGTGACCGATCAGAAGAGACAGCCCATACCCTTTTGCCTTCACTCGTGCATGTCCTTCTTCTATAAGCCGTGAACCTACTCCCAGCTTCTGATATTCCGGCAATACGGCAATCGGAGCCAGAATCACCCCTTGGACCCGGGCCCCACCTGCATAAAACGTGTAAGGTGTAAAACTCACATGTCCAATCATCTTGCCGTCTGCTTCGGCAACCAAGGACAGCTCCCGATCGAATGCTTCCCGATGGCGCAAAATACCCATTAAAGCCGATTCACCCGCTCCCATCCCATAGGTGAAAGCCTCCGCGTGTACCAGAGCAATAGCGTGCATATCCTTACTTTCCTCGGATCGAATGTTCAAAGCTTGTAACCTCCATTTCAATTGCCAATAAATACGGCTGCATAGCTCTTTTTCCGTTCTCTGTAAAGCACAGCAATGAATCCTTCATGGAATGCAGGGTCCTTACATATACTGCTATCATATCAAACCCGATCCGTGCCGATTCGAGGAAAAATTGCTTTAACCAAACTTTCCGGGCAGCGACGTAAATTTTTCTTAACCGCGATGATTCAACAACATGCCAACGGGTAAATGATAATGAGAAAACCTCTATCGAAACCTTGCGAAGATGAGCGACCGCGTTCAGCGGTTGGTTTTATCGCCAATAAGAATTTTGTTTTCCGACTCATCGGAAACTTATAAATTCAACCATTTCCATTCAAGGAGCGATGCTGAATGAATCTGTTCAAAACGAGGCTTTGCACACTTACACTGCTTTCCGCCTTCCTGCTGCCGGCTGCCGCAAGCGCCGCTGCGTCAACCGACTCGACAACGAGCACAACGACTACGACAACCTCAACTTCAACAGTCGCAGCTCCCCAAGCCGCGTCCCCTATCGTCCAGACCGATGTGAACGGAGTTCTGGTCCCTGGCCTCTATCTGATCAATAGTGATTCCCGGGTCGCCTTTATTCCCGGAGGGGTAGGGTTGGTGGTCGTCAATAAAGGTACGGCACTGCCTCTCGGCGCTTACTATGTCAACAAGTAAGACGGTTTCACCGGCCTAACTAAGAGCCAATATTAAAAAAACGGCCCTGACCGTCTCGATCGAGACAGCAGGGCTATTTTTATCCAAAGGATTATAAATCTTGGGCAAGCCGCACCATATCCAGGCACGGAATCCCATTCTCCACAATGGGCTCGTCATAGTGTCTAACGAAAAAATCTTTATCGATCCCGACCATCCGAAAACCGCATTTCTGATACAGCGCCAGCTGGGCCACGCTTGAA
The DNA here is from genome assembly GCF_002234615.1 of Paenibacillus rigui. Lineage (GTDB taxonomy): Bacteria > Bacillota > Bacilli > Paenibacillales > NBRC-103111 > Paenibacillus_S > Paenibacillus_S rigui. The sequence goes on from NZ_NMQW01000030.1 coordinate 26,557, forward strand.
TTCCCCGTTCCGATCTCCATGGTCTTATAGCCCTGCCGTCGGCCCTCGGCTATCGCATGCTGGACCAGCTGTTTGCCGAGCCCTTTTCCCTGATGCCCCTCACTCACTGCAATATTGACCAGCTCCACCGTATCCGGTCTCGTAGGCAATAAGACGTAAACGGCCACCAGGGTACTGTCGTATTCGCCTATATAGCACTGCCCCCGCTTCAAATATTGCTCAACCAAAGCTTGTGAGGGATCCGCTGACAACAGCAAATCCATGGGGGCCGTTTCATTCCAGTTCAACTGGCGTACTTTCATTATGTCCTCCTCCTGTTTATTGCGCTGCGTGCTCCCCCTGATACCAGAACAAGGCATACTCCGTCATGACAGAGGCGTGACCCATTTGCCGCAGCATGGCTGTAATGTTGCCGCGGTGGTACGTCCCGTGATTTACAATCTGAAGCAGCAGCTCCGACAAACGGGTATCCCGGACGCCGGCATAAGGATTATCGATCACCATCGTCTTGTCAAGGTCGTCCTGCTCGCTTAAAAACGCTTTGAATCTCTCGGCCAGCTGACGATACAAGCATTCCAGCTGCTCCAGGCTTTGGCTCTCCACCTCTTCGGTTAATGCCCTGGAATCACTCATCGCCTCCGTCATGCTTTTGCCGGTTGCAATATCGAACCAGCTAAGATCGGTAAGATAAATGTGGGCCATCCCCTTCGCAATCGTGGGAAATACGCTCCGCACCTGCTGCTCATACACCTCCCGTGGAAGCTCCTTTAACCGGTTCATCAGCGTTTGATTCGCCCATACGTGGTAATAGTACATTTCTACGGCCTGGTTCATGGCTTATTCTCCTTCGGTTCCCCATTGGGTTTTAACATCATTATATGGGGAGAACCATGACAGCAGACTGTCATACTTCAGTAGCGCTTTAGCATTTTTTCAAGCTTAGCCTTGAAGGCCTCGCGCAGCTCCAGCGGCTCTACAATTTCCAGACCTTCGCCGAAGCTCAGCAAAATCGCTACCAGCCATTCGGACTCGACCGGTTTATAGACTTTTAGCGTCAAGGTGAGCGAGCCGTCTTCATTGAAGCATTTGTCCGCATCGTAAAAATGGTCCATGGCCCTCGCCAAGGATGCCGCCGAACAATGCAGCACGACGTCGGTCCGCTGCCTCTCTTCTCTGCCCTCGTAGGACCTCTCCTTGCATTCCTGCTCCTTCTCGGCATGCGGCTGAAACGTCTCCGCTGTCGTTACCAAATCGACCATGCGCGAAATACGGAACTCGCGGTAGTCTTGCCGTGTCCTGCAAAACCCGTACACATACCAGACGCTGTTTTTATACATGAGACGAATGGGCTCGAGCTTGCGGCTCGTCTTTTCATTCTTTAGGTTAACGTAATCGAAACGGATGACGCACCGCTCCGAAATGGCCGACCGCACCAAACGAAGAGGCTCATTGAAAATCTGCCGGTTGCCGATATCCATCGTCAGGCTTTGCCGGTTCGGCCCCGATTGGATCGTCTGCAGCCGGTGGATCGTGTCCAAGGCGCGTTCGTCGTCGAAGACGGTGGACATGCTGTGAAGTATGGTAATCAGCGAGCCGACATCATAAGAGCCTAGCAGACTTTTGTCCATCTTATACTGCTCCATAATCCCGTACCCGCCGTTTACTCCTTGATACGAGACGACAGGAATGCCTGCAGCGCATATCGCATCGATATCCCGGTATATCGTCCGCTGCGATACATTATATTTTTCCGCCAAGGCGGAGGCCGATAAAATTTCGTTATTTAACAGCATATAAATCATCGAAATGAGACGTTCCAGCTTCATGGAAATCCCCCAATCCAAAATGGACGCCCCCGCTGTTTCCAGCCGGAACATCCACATTATACCATTTATTGTCAGGCTGTGCCCGAAATTGCATCAGCCGCAAGCCGTCACTCCATACCCGTCCGTCCGGGTGAATAAGTCCCCGTTCCGCACATTTAATCTCTCGGTCGCGGCCCGGGTCCCACGCCCATCTCGTGGACGGTCAGCAGAGGCTGGACGGCGATATCCTCTTTTACCCGCAGCTGACAGGATAAGCGAATGTGCCCGTCGGTGGCCACGCCCTTGGTTTGCAGCGTTCTCAGCTCCAGAGGACTCATCGGCTCGACGCTGCCGCCCAGCACCTCGACGCGGCATGTCCCGCATTGGGCATGGCCCCCGCACATATGCATGATATCAATTCCGTGGTCCTCCAGGACCAGCACCAGCTTCTTGCCTTCCTCACCGTTTAGTTCTTTGTCTCCAACAACAATAGTAGGCATACTACCCCTCCATCCAAATATTTTATGGATAATGATTCAAGTTTTGATGTAATGATGATACCATGAAAAACAGAGTCAGGATCTATCCCTTAGAAGGAGTATTGAGAATATGATAGAAAAAAAAGTCACATGGCTGGAGCTTTTTTATGATTTGCTCTTTGTCGCAGCGGTGTCCAAAGCAAGCCATGTCCTGCTGCACGTCGAGCACGGCACGCTTTCTTTGGAATATGTAACGAAATTCGTATTGATTTTTGTTCCGATCTGGTGGGCCTGGGTGGGCCAAACCCTTTTTGTAAACCGTTATGGTCAAGATATTTTATCCCACCGTATATTTCTGATTCTTCAGTTGTTTTTCGTACTCATTATGACGGCCAGCCTGTCGGTTGATTTTGATTCGTACTACGTGCCGTTCCTCGTCGGATATTTAGGTCTGAGAGGGATGACCGCCTTGCAGTATTTAGCCGTTCATAAGAATGAAGCCGATCACAAGCAGATGACCGCCCGTTATTTGGGGACACGCTTCTGGATCGGTTTAACGGTTTCCGCCCTCTCCTTATGCTTCGACTCGTGGATTCGGTATGCCGTATTGTATGCCGGCATTGCTATTGACATTGTGCTCCCGCTCATCAGTCGAAGGGTGTTGGTGAAAACCCCGATCCATACGCACCATCTATTGGAACGCTTTTCCTTGTTTGCGCTCATTCTTCTGGGGGAATCGGTTATCAGCATCCTGACCGTACTGCAGTCCAGCTCCTGGACCTGGCAGTCTCTTTTGTTCGCTGCAATCACGTTCGTTCTGATCATCGCCGTCTGGTGGCAATATTTCGATAATCTCGAGAAGAAAGTCGACAAGTCGGTGCAGACCGCCGGGCAAACGATCATCTACGGCCATTTGTTCATCTTTTTGTCGATGTGTATGCTTGCCGCTTCCATCCAGTTATTATTTTTGGAGCAATTGGAATATGGAGTTATGGTAAGCTTTGTTTTTGCAACGATTCTGCTTTACTTTTTGTCCACCTCCTTTGTATTCAATCGGTACAAGCGGAAGCATCACAAGCTGAAGCCATCTCATTTTACGCTGCTTCTAGGCATCATCGGGTGCTTCTTCGTGCTCGATCTGCTGGTCCCTGTGCCTAATTATTTCATCATCGGGGAAGTGATGGCGTTCTTCATCGCCTATGCGCGGGTAACGGCCTAGCCCAAGGCGGTTTCTGGCTCCTTTCTCGATGCCATAATGAACAGCTGCCTCATGAACAAAATTTGACTGCCTGCAGCAGCAGGAAAGCAAATAAGGCCTGCCGCGCGGCAGGCCTTATTTGCTATATCCATTCACGCTTCCAGCTTGACCGCCCGTTTTCTGCGGCTCCACCGCTTTTCCAAGTAATACGTGACAATGACGAAGACGGACATGATCCCGAAATAGGTTGCCAATACCTGGAACGCATTGGCACTGCGGCCTCTCGCCCCGCCCTCGGGACCTCTTTGCATGCCCTCAGCACCTCTTACAGCCCGGCCGCCTTCCTCTCCGCCGGCACGAGAAGGTTGCCCTTGGGTTCCTTGGGAAGATGGGGACGCTTGCGTTCCTTGAGTTCCCTGTGCAGCTTGCGTTCCCTGCCGCTGCCCTTCTGCAGCAAATGGAGGCCGTCCTCCTTCCCCACCCATTTGGATCGTGCCCGAGCCCAGCAGGTTCGCGGTCGAGGCTACCCTTTGCCCAAAGCTGGTTGCATTCATCTCATACGCTCCGAACAGCAGCAGAAGGACCGCCGCCAGCTTGGCCGCATAGCCGCCCCATGCTTTGGTTTTGGCAAAAGGCACGATCCGGCTGCACACGCTGATCACCCATTTCCAGTGAAGACCGATGTGTATCCCCACCGTAATCAGCGTCATGAAGGACAACGAAATATGGGCTATCTTAAACCACATTTGGTCCCCGATATGCATCGAAGGAAACAAAATTTTGGAAATAAATACGCCGCTCACCATAATCGTCGTCATCGAAATCAGCAGCAGCACGTTCAATGCGTAGCCGAATCTCGTTATGGCCGGCAGCTTGCGGTCAAACAGCTGCAAGGTGACATTTTTCACCCAACGCCAGTTCAGCAAAATATGCGTGAGGAAGGCGCCTCCGATAATGGTTCCCGCAATTTCGTGAAAGGTAAGCCCGCCGAGCACCTGCTTGTTAAACAGCAGCGCAAACGTGATACCCATCAGAAGGTCCAGTGTCAACTTGACATAATTCAGCTTTTTCATATGCTACCTCCACCTGTCTGTATCTCTATGCCCGTAAGTATAGCGCAGCAATGTCACAGTTTTTTTACAGCTTTCTCAACGTTTTTTGTCCAAAAAAATGCCCTGCATCGGCTTGCTTTTGAAGCATCGCTTACGTTATGTTAAGGCTACAGATGAACTCCATTGGAACAGGTGATGACATGGTACAGCTATTGATTGCCGACGACGATACACGAATGAGGAAGCTGCTGAAGGACTTTTTGAGCCGGCAGGAATACACGGTGCACGAGGCGTCCGACGGGAATGAGGCCCTCCAGCTATTCCAAAAAATAAAGCCGCTGGACCTTATTATTCTGGACATCATGATGCCCGGAATGGATGGCTGGGAGGTATGCCGCAAAATTAGACAGCAGTCCGATGTCCCCATTCTGATGCTGACCGCCAAGGAGGAGGAATATGACCAGCTGTTCGGCTTTCAGCTGGGTGCCGACGATTACGTGACCAAGCCGTTCAGCCCGTCGATCCTCGTCGCACGAGTGGCCTCGCTGCTAAAGCGAAGACAGCCCAAGGCCCCCTCGGAGACTCCAGCCCAGGAATGGGCGAAGCATGGGCTTCAGGTGAAGTTTTCCGCCGGAAAGGTGTGGGTCGATCAGCAAGTTGCCGATTTAAGTCCCAAGGAGTACGATCTCCTGGTCTATTTCATCCATAATGAAGGTTTACTGCTATCGAGGGAACAACTGCTTGAAAATGTGTGGGGCTACGACTATTTCGGGGACGTCCGTACGGTCGATACGCATATAAACAGGCTGCGCCTGAAAATTTCACCCTATGATTGCTTTATTCACACGATCCGGGGCAAAGGCTACCGATTCGAGGGCTCTTATGAGGAATAAGCCGATCCGCGTTCAATTTTTGCTGGTGTTTCTTTCGTTTCTCGTGCTGCTGATCGGTTTTATATTTATCGTCAATGCATTTTTCCTGAAGCCTTTCTACGTATGGACCAAAACCGAGCAGCTCAAGTCGGTAAGCCGGAAGTTCGACAATGTGCCGATCGACTCCCAGAATCAGGATTTCCGCAGCCTGATGGAGGTGACGCTGTATGAGGATCAGGCGAGTATGGATATATTCAGTGCGGAGGGGCGCATCAAATACTCCACGCGCAATCCGCGTGAGCTCCACCCGATTGATTTCAAATCGCTGTTCAGCAGGACGGAATGGGAGCGAATGCAGCAGGGCGAGATGATCGTACAGGAGAAAAACGACTTCCGGCGCAACCAGGAATTTTTGACGGTGTACCGGGCTCTGCCGAATGGCGAATATTTAGCCCTTAGCTCCGCTGTAGCGGCTATCCAGCAAAGTGTAACGATTCTTAATGAATTTCTGCTGCTGGTGCTTGTCCTCTTCCTCGTATTGGCGTGGATCTGGGCGACCCGCTTCGCCAATTATTTTTCCCGGCCCATTGTGACCTTGCAGCAGATGACGAACCGGATGACCCAATTCGATTTCAGCCAGCATTGGATGGAGCCGAGACGCGACGAGCTGGGCAACCTTGGTAACAACATGAATAAGCTGATGTCCATCATCGGTCAATTCATCGAGGAGCTGAAGGGAAAAAATGAGCTGCTCGAGTCCGAGCTGGAGCGCAAGAACAGCATGGAGCGCATGCGGAAGCAGTTCGTATCCAACGTCTCGCATGAGTTAAAAACGCCGATTGCCCTGATTCAAGGGTATGCTGAGGGCCTGCGCCAAAATGTGAATGAGGACCCGGCAAGCCGCAACGAGTATTGCGATGTCATTATCGATGAAGCAAGGAAAATGAACGAGCTGGTCCGCGAGCTGCTCCTGCTGTCCCAGCTGGAATTGGGCCGCTCCGTACTGAAGCCCGAAGCCTTCCACATCGAGAGCGCGATCCAGACCGCCGTCAGCCGCTTGCAAGGCTTGTACGCCGAGCGCGGCATTCAGTTCGAGCTGGCCTTCCAGGAGCACGAGGGAGACGTCATCGGAGATGCCGGCAAAATAAACCAGGTGCTGAACAACTATCTCAGCAACGCAGTCTTTTTCCTCAACGAGCATAAACGGATTCGAATCGAAACCCGAATCACCGGGAACCGGCTGCGCGTCTCGGTGTTTAATACCGGGCCTCATATTCCCGAGGAAGAGATGGAGCTGATCTGGACCAGCTTCTACAAGGTGGACAAAGCCCGCACGCGCGGTGAAGGCGGAACCGGCCTCGGCTTATCCATCGTCCAGCGTATCATGGACCTGCATGAGATGGGCTATGGAGCAGCTAATGCGGATGGCGGCGTGACGTTCTGGTTCGAGCTGCCTTTGGCTGGAGAAGAGAGTTAACGGGGAATAAAAAAAGCCCGCTGAACCCGATCTAACGATCGAGCGCAGCGGGCTGTTGCCGTTGTGATGAAATTACCCAATCGAACGAAAGCCCATGAGCTTGCTGGCTCATGGGCTTTGAAGTTCAAGCTTGATTACTTAGGTCCAGGCACGACAGCCGCGCTTCCGTCACTCAACAGCTTCACGGTACCGGAAGCTGATTCGATGTCCGGGAGCGCCCAATGGTCTTGGGGCACATCCGGCCAGCTGGAAGACTGCACGGCCGGTGTCGGCCGTTCGAACAACCGGTTCAGCACCTTCACCGCTTCGGCGCGGTTCAGCTTGTTCTCCGGCTGGAACGTACCATCCGGATAGCCTTGCAGAACGCCTGCCAGCGATGCTTGCTTGATCGCATCGAAAGCCCAATGCCCCCGGGTATCGCCGTACTCGCCCGTAGAGGCCTTTCCTGCCGCTGCTGCTGCCGGGAGCAGTCTGGCCGCGATGCTGGCCATCTCCGCACGGGTGACCGCCTCGTCAGGGCGGAACAGCCCGTTGTTGTCGCCCAGCATCAATCCCGTGCGCTGCATGTCGGCGATGGCTTCCGCCGCCCAATGCTCTGCCGCTACATCAGGGTAGCCGGCCGTTTGAGCCGGCCGCGCTGCGGCTGTTGGGCTTGCGGCGCCGACCGCTCCAATGCGGTGCAAAATCGTCGCCAATTCCGCACGCGTAATCGATTGCGAAGGACGGAAGGTGCCGTCCGGGTAGCCGGACAAATAAGGCTCCAGCACCTTCAATGCCTCGGCTCCATTCTTCTGAATGACAGTGAATGTACTAAACTTACTGATTACAATCGCAATGCCCGTCGGCCTGCCCTCCGCATCATAGCGGATTTCGCCTGACGAAAGCGCCTTGTCGCCGTCGCTGTGCTCAATATACACAGCCAAATCCGACAATGCTTGCTTTGCCGCCTCCGCATGGTCCGGCAGTGTCAAGCTATTCAGCGGAAGCAACAGCTCTGTCGTGTAGCCGGTGTAATTCGTTTCGATCCTGACCGGTTGTCCGATCACGGCAACCGGCTTGCCTCCGGCAGCGTTTTTCACCAGCTCGGCAGCCTGAACGCGGGACGTCACTTCACTGCGCTCAGCGTTATCGCGAATCGGAACAACGCGGAAGTAAGCCTCTTTTCCGTCTTGGCTGAGCTGCTGCAGCGAAGCCGCCGACAAAGTGAGCTGCGCATCAGGCAGCACGATGTGCAGCGACAAGCCGCCGTTGGCCAGCAGCGCCACGGAATCGGCGCTCAGGCTCACAATGCGCTCATCCGCCGGTGCTTCCGGCAGATCGTCTACGTCAATGCGGGCAACACTGTCGTTGGTTTGAGCGGCTTTCTCCAGAATGGCCCGCGCTTTGTCCGCGTCCAGCTTCACCGAATCAATCGCTCTTCCCTCTGCCGTCACATTCCGAATGATAGAAGTCTGATCCGTCCAGCCTCCACTACCGCCGGAAATCGTCGTTTGGCGCGTATTTTCGACCGGTTTTTTGGAATCACTCACGCGCTTCACATCAATGGAATACGTTTGTGAAGCTGTCAGGTCCGCGGATTGGACACGGACGATAATCGTATTGTCCCCCATCATAAGCTGAGGCGTAAAGCTGCCTCCGCCCTTCAAGACTTTTCCATCTATCGTCACGGTCGCATCCGGATCGTCGGCATTCGCCGTTATGGACACCGCGCCGTTGCTGGTCGCTACCTTACTGCCATACTTCAGCTTATAAGGATTAAACGCACTATCCAAGATCGTGCTCGCCTGCAAGCTCGCCAATAAAGGCGGCTGCGCCGGCTGCGGCTGCTGACGCAGCACAGACACAAAGTACGTGAGTCGGGTACCATCCTGCGCACTTACCTCAATCGCGAAGGTTTGTGCATCCTTCGTCAATGAAACCGATACGGCAGAGCCGCTTACGGTCTGGCCGTCAACCCGAATCGAAGCGTCGGACTGCTCTGCGGCAGGCAGCAGAGTCAGAGCCCCTGCTGCATAAGGCGCAAGCACCTGATAGCTCAATACAGCCGGATCAAAGGCAGACATCAGCCTCGCGCCCGGTGTAGTCAAGCCCAGATCCTTCAGCTGCGCATTGCTGCTTGGCTCCCGCCATACGGTCACCTGGTAGCTGCGCGTTTCCGAGCCGTCCGGTGAGGTAACCGTCACGGGAATCGAATTCTCGCCAACTTGCAGTTGAAGCGTTGGAGAAGCTTGCCCGCTCTGAACCGCTTGGCCCTTCACCTTAATGCCGGAGCCCCCCTGCAAGGCTTCCGGCGTCAAGGTAACGCTGTCCACCGTGCTGTTGACATAAACGTTATAGGCGGGTTCCACGCCGGTGAAAGGCTGCGCAGCAATCGCTTCGCCCTCCTGCTGAGCCGTAGCGTTATTCAGCTTCAACGTGCGCAATACCGCCGTGCTGGAGCCCGTTCCGCTCAATTTCAGCGTGTACAGCTTATCCGCCCCCTGTTCAGGGTGTACCCGAATTTGCACGGTACGTCCGACAGCAGGGACTTCAACATCCGCGTAACCGCCGGCGGAAAGAGCCTGTCCGTCAACAGTTACCACGGAGGAGGCAGCCATCGGAACGGCATAGACACGAGCTTTATCAGCGTTAGCCACAGCTTGATATGAGGTCGTACCGAAGACATAAGGCGTACTCATCTTCGCGTTTCCTGTCGTTAGCGCAGCCAGATCCCCAGGATAAGCCGGCAGTGTTCCATCCATGCCCCGCAGTACCTCGAAGCCGTACTCCGTCTTATTGCCAATCTCATCGGATGCCGTCATCGTAATCTTGTTCCGATCCGCCTGCGTATCCCAATCGAGCGGAGCATAATAGGTGAAATGTCCTTCGTCATCCAGAGGGACGGACGTTCCATTCACGACAAGCTTCGCTCCAGCGTCCGTTTGACCGGTCATGTAAACCTTACTGTCATTCGTCACGGTTCCGTTCAATGAGATTGGTTTGCCTTCCGCATCGTTCCCGCCCGAAGCAATGAGCATCGGACCGGTGCGATCGACAAACAGCTTGCGGTACGCTGTGCTGCGGTCTCCGCGTTCATTGACCGCTTCAATGAGCAGGTTGTATTCCCGCTCCTTCAGCACGGCAACCTTCAGCACCTCCTGCAAAGCAAAGACATACGATCCGCCTGCAGATACTTGCCCGCTGCCAAGCGGCTGCCCGTTGACCGTCAGGGTAAGCGATGCATTTTGATCCGCAGCTACCTGTAAGGAAGCCTGTTCCGCCGACGTGAGCAGCAGCTTTTCCTCACTCCCGTCATAGGCCGTATACGAGCGTTCGCTCACTGCATGCGAGCCTGCGTCAAGGGATACCGCCAAAACCGCCGGCTGAGGAGCAGGAAGCTCCGACACCACGCTTGCGGACAGAGGACTCAAGACGAGACGTCCTTGTTCTTGCCCTATAGCTGAAACCGCCAGCGTGTAGGTAGCTCCGGCAGTAAGACCGGAAACAACCGCTATCTGCGAATCCCCAGGCTGCGGAGCCACATCCATAACAGGAGCCCCTGCTTGATCACCGGCCGCCCCGTTAACCCAAATCCGGTACGCGGTTACGCCTCCCGTAACCGAAGGGAAGCGCAGCGTGACTTCACCGTTGCCTGTCGAGATGACTTCAGGCTTCTGCGGCGCAGCGAGGGTATACGGAGCCGTAATCTCGACCGTTCCCTCGGCGATGGCATAAACCGGTGTGCTGTCGGTTCCGGCACCCGCCACGGATACATGATAAGTTCCAGGCAGCATTGCAGCCGGAATGTCTATGGTCGTGCTGCCGGAAGCAGACAGGCCGTCCGCAATGACTTCTCCGATGGTTTGATTTGCGTTGTCCGTAAGCATAACCGTTACTTTCGCATCGGAAGCAGCATGTGCCATCGACCACGTCACTTGAATACGGTTTTCCGTACCTGTTACAGGCGATACGGATGCCTTGATAGCAGGCTGCGGGATCAGCTTCTGAATTTGCAGATTAACCCTTTTCGTGCTTTGAATCTTCCATCGGCCTTCAGCCGCACCCAGCAGTGAGACGTAAAGCGTATCCCGTCCGTCCTGTGCAGGCGTCGGTGTCTCGATCTGCGTCTGTTCGAGCGGATCCCCGCTTGCGCTTGCAGGAGCTACGCGGTCCGCTGCCGGCTGCAGGTAGGCGTTGCCGTTCGGCGCATCAAAGCCGAGCGTATACGCGGAGCCATCCGGTGCGAAAATCAGCGTGTTCGCATCCCCGCCGCTCACGGTGAGCATGTAATCGCCATTCTCCGGCAATTCGAAAAACTTGGTAAAGCGGCCTTCCATCAGCAGCGGCTTGATCGATTTGAGCTTTCTTGTGGATTCGTAGGCAACGACACTGGTAAAGCTTCCGCCTACAACCTTCCACTGTCCGCTCAAGTCATCCCCGTTCAGCAGGATGGTCAGCTTTTGCTGTGATTCGTCATATGCAGCATCCATGCCCGCTTGATTCGGATCTGGCTGCAGAGCATACAGCTCGCCGTTCGGCTTGTAAAGCTTCGTTTGCCTATCCGCCCCATAAATCTCGACGATGGCTTGGCCATTGTTCGTGCGGCCCATAACAAAGGCCGTCGGGTAGGCCTGGGCTTGTACCCACTGCGCCATATCGCCGATCGCTGTCTGCGGAGGCACGCTGTACAAAGCGGCCGTCGGGCTGGTGCCGGCACTGATCACCCAGGATCCCGCTTCCACAGCATCCAGCAGCACGTACAGGTTGCCTTTCGCATCGCGCAAAGCGTTCCAATCCGGCTGATTTTGCGCCGTTTGCAGGCTGTAAGGCCGCCCGTCCGGCTTGTAGACGATAACGTCGCCCGGTACTGCGCCAACCTTCAATACATACGATCCGCGTTCCTTCATCGGAAGCGATGTTACCGAGCGTTCAGGCGTTTGCGTCCATAACCCGGCCAGCGCATCCAGCTTCAGCGATTCATTCGCAAACAGCAGCTCATGGATACCGATTCGGCTGCTGCCGTCCGCTACAAGCTTCCAGCTGCCCGAATACAGCGATGCGCGCATAAAGGTCGTATCGCTGGCCGCATCATAGTACAGCTCCGGCTTCGTGAATGGCCCCGAGGCTTGGTCAGCAGAAGCAGGCCCGCTCAGGACAGCGGCACGCTGATCCCCTGTCAAAGTCACTAGTGCATTGTAGGAGCGATCCACCGTGAAACCGGCAGTCACTTTACCGCTCGAAGCATTCGTCTCTGTTGTCATCAGCGGAGTACGGTCAACTGCCGTCAGCTGCCCATTGGCTATCCGCGCCGCTGCATCCGTGCTTGCCGTATCATCCGGTTGGAACGACAAGCTGATCGGCGTCAAGTCCAATACTCTCTTCATCGTATCGGACGATGCGATATTGACCCGCTTGCCCGAATCCGGCTTCATAAGGAACAATTCTTCCGCGATATCGAGCCATGGCTCGGCCGCATCCATAAAGTCGGACACGCTGTTCATGAAGTCCAGACCTTTTTCCCACCAAGCCTTCTTCGGCGGCTCTGCTTCCACTTCAAACAAAATCGTATTGTTTCTGAACGTATACTTCAAGTTCGCGCCAACGCCGTTATGCCTGAAGGTGCCGTAGATACCGGTATCATTCACGCTGAGCGATACATTTTTGACCGTCGCCCCGCCGATGCGCGGGATTCCTTTTGGAACATAGACGGTTCCCTGGATCACCCCGTTGAAGCCTTTTTTATTAAAAGAATACGTGCCGATAGCTCCCTTGACGACTTCAAACACATTAATATCGCCCTTCGCGGCAAAGCCGGGGGAGGAAAAGCCTTTGATTCCGGCCGCCGTCGGATTCACCACCGTCTGCATGCTCATGTTGTTCACAGGCAGCCAATAATAATATTCGATTCCGCTGGCGTTAAAGCCATAGGAGGATACATCCATAGGAACCGAATCGGTACCGAGCAGATTGAATTTGTAATTCACCTGCGGATGCTGAAGCTCCGGTACGATAACATCATTCACCGAGCCGGTGACGCTGAACCTCTGGGGAATTTGCGTTTTTTCCACGAGCTTGTCCACATTGCCGAACAAATAATTAACCTGAAGGCCGGTCGAGGCCAGCTTTGCCTTGCGGTACATGCCGAAGTTTACACTATCCAGACGTCCCTGCTTGGTCTTCATATACAGGTCGAAGCTAAGGTCCGTATCAGGCAAGGTGCCTGTTCCCTTCAAACCGACGTAAGGAATGCGGCTGTCCACGACAAATTGAGTGTCCTTTACGTTAAACGGCCCCACGTTAAAGCTGTTGTTCATCGTAAACGTACCCGACAAATCAAACCGGTTATTGCGGAATTTCAGCTCATTCACCGGTACGGAGCCTGTAACCTTCTGGCTTCCCGTTTGCAGCCCGATAGTGAGATCGCCGGTTAACCGCAGCCCATCCTTGGCAAAAACAAGCGAGCTCGCCTTAACCGGCATATCGATATTCAAATAATCGGCTGCTTCCGTACTGCTCAAACCGATCGAAAAGTCGTCCGACGAAAGGGTGAATGCCCCCTCTTGAATCGTGTAGGACACGGCCGCGCCCAACGCTCCGCCGCCGCTTACATACAAGCGTCCTTCTCCGCTGATCGTGGACCTTGCGGTATTGCTCTTATCCACGACAAGACGGCTGCCCTTGAACAAGAGAGAGTCATTGATCGCCACGGTCTCGGACGTATCGTTCAAAACGTATACATTCGGTGCCGACGGGTCCTCTGTAAAAGGACCTTGCAGCGTCAAGCTGTTCACTTCATTGCTTGCCGACGTGCTCGGTACCTCAACTCGGGCAAAGTTGCGCGGCTTGTAGAAGTCAAGCGCCGTCACCATCAGCCCTTCCGGGAATACGTAATCATTGTAAAAATCATGCTCCAGATGCACGTCATATTTACCCGGAGGCAGCTCATCCTGCCAGGTCAGCTCGAGCTGGCGTTCATTGATAATATTGTAAGAAAGCGCATATTGGGCAGCATTCGCTCCCTGCAAATAGTAATGAATGCCGCTCAAAGGCTTGCGAAGCAAATTGGTTACGCCCGTGCCGACGGCAACCAGCCGCTTCTTGTCCTTTACATGCAGAACCGACGCGCCAACGCGGTCGTACTTGACATCCGGCGGGGTCATGTTCGGATCGTCCTTCATGACGAAGCTTTTCAGCTCGGTGTAGCTTGTCCCCAGCTCGTTCACTGCGTAGCCCCGGATCTCATAGTTCTGCTGCCAGATCAGCCCCTTCAGCGTCACTGTAAAAGATCCCGTTCCCGTCGGGTTGGCCTCCGTATATGGCACCTGCGTCCAAGCGGTGTCTCCCGCTTTACGGTATTCCACCCCTCGGGAGGTGATGCTTCTCGTACCATCATCGTACACATTGGTGATGACGCTGACGGTATCGTTCGTGTGCTGCGGGTCAAATTGGATGACCGGATCCACGTCAAACCTCACCTTTGGCGGTGTAGGCGGCGTATAGCCGAACAACCATGTTTCGTTCATATTGCCTGCCGGCCATGTGCTGACGACAGAGCCGAAAACTTTGTCCATCACATTGATGTCACTGCGGCTGCCGCCGAACACGACGAAGTTTTTACCGTCAAACGCCATACTGGCATAGCTGAGCGGAAAAGGAACGGTGTTCGGTACGGTCTGAACGGAATATTCTTTCCCACTGGCATCCTTATTGCTTTGATATACTGTTTCCATGGAAAGGCTCAACCGGTTCGTCTCCCATTTGCTTCCTGTCCAGCCGTATGCCAGACTTCCGCTCATGACGGGATACATGGTCGAAGGCAGCTTCAGCCCTTCCACCAGCTTCGGATAGTACATATGAATATAATCCCGTTCCCCGCTGAAGACCACCACGCGGCGTCCGTCATAAGCCATTGCTTGGCCCCAGCGCCCATACGATTCGGGGCCGTTTACCGAGGTCCATGTATTCGCAGCGCCGTCCCATTTCCATAAAAGCGGTGAGCTGTCGTCGTTCGTAATCGACTTCGTCTCATTCGTACCTGTGCCTTCATACGATGCGGTAACCGGCCCGCTGTCGCCGCCGTACAGCACTGCCGTATGGCCGTCATAGGCCATTTGGCCGCCATAAGCCGCAGGCGGGGATTGTGCAGGCTGCGCCTGTGTCCACGCCGTTCCGTCCCACAGCCACGTATCGCCGAGCGGGGTCTTCGCATTCCCGCTTCCCGCATATCCGCCGAACAGGATCAGCTGCGTTCCGTCTGTGGCGAGCATCGCTCCGCCCCGGGCTGCAGGGGAGGCACTTAATCCTGTGACCTGCTCCCACTTGGCGTTCACGCCGTCCCACAGCCATGTATCGTTAAGAACACCGGATTGGCCTTCGCCGCCAAACAGGAGCACTTTTTGACTGACAGGATCATAGGCCATGGCTGCGCCCTTCCGTTTGGAAGGCTTCGGAGACAAGCTCTGAAGCTCCTGCCATGTTTTCTCGCTGCCGTCCCACAGCCACGTCTCATCGAACAGGCCGCTGTTGCCCTGGCCGCCGAACATCACGACATAGCCTGCCTTCTCATCATGGGCCATCGCGGCCCCCTGCCGGGCATCAGGAGATAAGTTCGTCGTAATTTTTTGCCATGTATAATCCGTTAATTTGCTTGTATCCGTCACATATGTATTGGACTGCACCGTGCCGTAAGTTTGCCCCGTTACCGTTCCCTGAGCCCGAACTGTCCCCGTTCCTCCGTGCAGAATAGGTATATACTGCAGCAGCAGCACAGCGATCAATAGTTTGGTCAGGCTTACCTTCCAACGTTTTCGCACTATAATGTCCCCTCCCCTGTTTTACATTTGCCCCAAAAGCCTTCCTAAGCAATTCGTCTTATCCACTGCATTGCGAGCACAGTGGCCCATCCTACCAGACATAGTTCAATCGACCCTCTCTTTTGTCTAAATTTGTAGAACACTTATTATAAAACCATTATATTTGTCGATTCTGACCATATTCTAACCAACAGGGAAGGCATCCGGGAAAACGGATAACAACTGGATGATCCAAAACTCCTACTTTCCGATTAACGTAAAAAACCTCCATTTCTGGAGGGGACTACTGAAAAAATTATGGCTGTATGGACGGATCATTCTTCCGGTCGCTGTTGTCCCCGGATTTTATCCATTTCAACCCGCTTCTAGTGGTCAAAATCCGGGGACAAAGGCGAACGCTTACGCTCTACAGAACGATTCCGTCCACTCCGCCCGTTTTTCAGTGGCTTTCTGCATGGACGGATCGTTCTTCCGGTCGTGTAAAAAAGAAGCCTCCAGTACCACTTGAATTCAAGTGGCCTGGAGGTCCCTTTGCCCTAACACCGACTGTTCAAAGACATCAACCCTCGGCGCTGAAAGACGGCTTTTTTAACATTTACTTAATGCTGCCCTTGTGCTCCTATGTGCACCTTTCGATGAATCTCAAATTGCTTGTTAAATCAACTTGGATAGCTGCAGCAAGCGCTGCAGCAGCACTGCTGTTTCAGCGCGGGTCATGCTGTCCTTCGGCGCAATGAAGCCGCCGTCTCTTCCCGTGATTAACCCTGTGCTCAATGCCTCTTGAATAGCCGGCTCCGCATAATCCGCTATGAGCTCCGCATCCTTAAAGTCATTCAGGCCAGGATGGGTCTCATCCTGCATAAGCTTAGGATCTGCCCCGGCCAGCTTCATTGCCCTCACGATGATCGTCATAGCTTGCTCGCGGGTAAGCATATCATGAGGTCCGAAGCTGCCATTACCGTACCCTGAAATCACGCCATACTGCTGCGCAGCCTCAACGTAAGGGGCATACCAATCCCCTAACTGCACATCCTGGAACGCCGATTGCGTGCTTGCGGCTTGAAGTCCCAAAGCTTTTACGACCATGGCTGCGAATTCGCCTCGAGTAATACTGCGGTCCGGCTCGAATCTCTCCGGCGCGGTACCGCTGACAATGAGGCGGGAGCCCATTTCATGAATGGCAGGGTTTGCCCAATGGGCTTGAGCATCCTTGAACTCCACAGGCTTGTTGATCAGAGCATATACGCCTTGGCTGTACAGGCTGTGAATTACCGCAACCCTTTTGCCGTTCAGGCTTCTCATTTCAGTTGGCACATGACTAATCGTCCCGTCTCCTGCTAGTGATACCGCTGTCGTCATTGTAGCAGTACTCACCCCTTCAGGAAGGGTGATGCTTCGCTCCACATAAGCTGTGAAAGGCGCGATGTCCTGCGTCTGTTCCCCGTACATCGAAGTGACTTTAAACAGCTCCGGTGAACCTACGACAGTAAAGTCCACCTCCGCCGCAGCCTTGGCAAGCTGATTTCTTTGCTCGGTATCGGCAGAACGTATTTCCAGTCGGATCATCATATTTTGTAATGCGATCTTGTCTCCAAACTGAGCAGCGATCGCATTCAGCTGAAGCTGCTCCGATGGGATCCGGTAGCTGGCTGTGCCGGTATCAACAACCAGCGAGGCCTTCACAGCTTGCATCTGCCTTACCAGCTCCCCACTCAGCTCTCCCCTATAAATATCGGAAGCACGGCTGAACACAATGGCAACCTCCGGCCGTTCACCTTGTTTCTCCAGCAGTTTTCCAATGGCCTGCTCATTTAACCCGATGGTCGTCACCGTGGAAGTGCCTTGCGCTGTTGTCGTTTCGGTACCGGCCAGTTCACTCTTGCCGTTCACCACGACCTCCACCTGGGATCCGGTCTGCGGGATGTATATACCTCCGCCTCCTCCTCCGCCTCCTCCACCCGGTGGCGTCGCTTTTTGGAACGTACCGCTATATGGCTCACTTGGGTTTTTCCCGTCCGTGACGGTTATGGCTTTCAATGTCGTCGTTGCGCTCACCGCTATAGGTTTCGTGTATAACAACGAACTTTCCGTTGGTGTCGTGCCATCCAAGGTGTAATATATCAACCCTTCAGCTTCCGTTGTGCTCAGTACAATATCGAGCTTTTCATTAAAGGTTTGCGGACTTTGACTAGTTGGTTTTGAAGCTGTTTCGGCGTATTTTAACGCTTGCCTATTCAAGATCATAGTCCGGCTCTCCCCGGCAATGGATGCAGTCAATATCGTCTGACCGCCTGTTGAACTTGATGTCCAGCCAAGCGACGCATCCTGGGTCAGCTGATAAGGACCGGTCACACGATAGAGCGTGTTGCCCTCACTCAGTTGAATGGAAGCTGTTGAGAGCCGGCTATCCGTCGTGCCCAGAGCCTCGGTCAGCTGAGGGTAATAGCCGGATACTGCTGTCCAAACGCTCTTATCGAAGCCGTCAGGAAGACTTCCCTTGACAAGAGCCGCTGTCTTACTTGCCTTCACAAGTCCATCCGCCGAGGTGACCCGGCTGCCTGCTTCATTATAATAAGCAATGCTTAGCTGGAGCTGCTGTTCATCGTACACATTGTTCTTGAGAACAGCGCCTTGGGCCAGCTTTCCTGCAATACCGCCAAAAAACGATTTCCCCTTCACCATCAAGCCCTGCATGCTGGATTCTACAGGCCCTGCGTTCCATGTATTGCTGATTGTGCCCTCTAGGGCATAGCCTGCAATACCTCCCGCACTCGCCTCTATTGTGCCAGATGCACGCACGGTGCCGGAATTGTAGCTGGCAGTGATCGCTCCATGGTTCTCGCCCGCAAGTCCGCCGGCATACGGTGTAGCGGCGTCAGCCGAGACGACCGAGTACGAGAAGCTGCGTGCGATGGAAGCCGAAGGACCATTGATTCCTGCAATGCCTCCAGCCGCAGCAGCACCGGCCGGATTCGAGGCTTGCAGCTGCGTCTTGCTGAAGGACAATACAATCTGTCCTGCGTTCACGCCCGCTATGCCGCCTGCCACCGTTCCCTTAGCCTGAATGGCGCCATTGACCGAAGATCGGTCAATGAGACCTTCATTGGATCCGCTTAGGCCGCCGACAAATTCCGTTCCGGTCAAATCGAGCGAACGAAGGGTCACGGCTTCTATGGTACCGGTGCTATGTCCTGCCGCTCCTCCGACATAGCTGTGTCCGGTTACCGTCACCTTGGTCAGGACAGCTCCTTTCAGCTGCGAGCTTTCGCCCGTGATTCCGCCGACGTAGCTCTTTCCTTGCGCCGTAATCGGACCTGCTTCAATGATGGAGACCGCTGCCTCCCGTGCGCTGCCGGCAATACCGCCGACATAGCTGCCTTCGGGTGCGAGCACCTGAATTTCCCCGGTTTGATATACCGTAAGAACCCCCGATAGGACCCCGGCGAGACCGCCTGCGTAGCTGCCGGTTGCCGACACGGTCGTCAGGTCGCCGGTAGAAACGGCTTTCAGCTCACCTGTGCTGCTCCCGGCTACGCCGCCAACCCGATCCGTTCCGGCCACGCTCATCTTTTGAATGCGAATCTGCTCCAATCTGCCGGCATTACTCCCCGTCACACCTCCCGTATGGTCTCCGTTACCTTGTACACGGCTGTCGCTGACAATAATGCTGCTGAGCAAGGCTTCTGCATCGTTCAATCCCACGACAACACCTGTAAACGAGCCTCCCGTCACATTCGCCCCCTGCAGCTTTACATGGCTAACAACCCCACGATTTACCGAAATCAGCCCGTATTTATCGTATTGGTCTGCATAAGAGGTCAACCCTGAAATCGCATAGTGGCCTCCATCGAATTCATCCTGGAAGTCGGCAATCGGGGTCCATAACCGATGACTTAGATCGATATCCGCCCCCAGTATGATTTTGCGGATGGCCGGAAGCTGTGAGGCAGTGCGGTCAAACAGCCCGAAAAGCTCTGCGTTGCCATTGTACAGCTGAACAATACCCGCCAGTTGAGCTGCACTCATGGCAGTATAGGTTGTTTCTCCCTTCGTCTGCTGGGTCAGAACGGAAAGATCCGGAGCAAAGTTCCAATTTGTTACCTGCGCGAGCACCGGTGCGTCATGGTTCACACCGTCCATATAGCCCCAGATGGAACCGTTGGCCGCGAAGCTCCAATTCGCCAGCTTCGCATGACCGGAGAAATCCGCCTTGTTTACATGGACGGACTGTCCGGCGCTGCTCGTATCGTACTGAATCGGCTGCAAGCTTCCCGTATAGAAAGCATCCGCAACCTTGCCGTCCCGGAAATTGTAGCCGATCAAGGCTCCTCTGTAGGAATTGGAGCCCGCTCCTTGCGAAGAGATGTTCGTTACACGAGCGTAGACCCGGTTCAAGCTGCCGTCGTTATACCCTGCAAAGCCGCCGGCATAAGCGCGCGTAGCGTTGTTGACCCCTTGAACCGTGACCGATTCCTGGGAAGCATACGCGTCTTCAATCAAGCTGCCATTGTTGATAATGGCAGCGAAGCCGCCTCCTCTGGCATCGAATGACGTATTCATGACATCGCCGCTGGCGTAAGCCTCCTGAACTGTATATCGGTTCATCAGTCCAGCGAAACCGCCTGCATACGCGCCTGCTTTGCCGCTGACCTTCACCGAGCCTTCCGCAAAGGCTCGGCGGATGACACCCGGTGCGCTGTCACCAAGCAATCCGGCAAAGCCCCCGGCATTGATCGTATTGTAAGGATTCGTACTGTTGACCTCAATCGGCATACTCGAAGAAGCATGGAGCATGGAGACGCCGTCCGCCATGCCGACGGCACCGCCGACTCGGGTAGCTGTGGGAATACGCTCTTGAGCCATGCTGCTGCCCACAACGATACGTTCCTGATGTGTTGAGAACACCTGCACATAGGCGAGCTTACCGCCCGTCGCTTGTCCGACGATACCGCCGATCGTGTAATTGCTGCTGGTATCCGCTTGAATTGCCGTTTCCGCCTTCGTGTGAACGATCACACCGGTGCTGAAGCCGGTGATCCCTCCCGCAACTGCGTGCTTCACACCTGTAATGGTCAAAGCTCCCGTAGAGTCCGAATTGTAAACCGATGCGGTCTGGAGCTGTCCGGTAATGGCGCCGGCGTAAACCTGAGCCAGCTGCCCTGTGCCCGTAACTTCAATGGCATTATCGTGAACCTTAGCTTCATATACCCCTGAATACAGTGGAATCATCAAGCCGAAATCAAGTGCAGCATCGATATCGGCCGCTTTCACAATACCGGCAATTCCGCCTACGGAGCTTTCGCCCGTTGCTGTTGCCAATGCAATCTTGGCTGCCGTTTCCGGCTTGTACAGAATCGAATCCAGGCTGAAGCCTGTGATGCCCCCTGCCTTCACATCGTTAGCCGCAACCGTAATCGTTCCTTCGAACACCGCTTGTCGAATAGCCGTCCGGTTCAGCTTTCCGGCGATGCCTCCGACGAAGCCGCCGTCAGAGGTCGACAGCAGCACATGATGGACTTCCGCTCCATCGACCTCGAAGCTGTTGTTCCCGCTTCCGGTCTTGTCCCCAACGATGCCTCCTGCGACAGAAGCCGCAATATGTCCCTCTGCCAATGGACCCTCAGCAGGCGCTGCACCCGTGCCGTTGAGCTTCGCATGCAGAATCCGCTGTCCCGCTGCGGACTGTCCGACGATGCCGCCGGCAATCGAGTGAGCTGCCGGCGCTTGAATCGTTCCTCCGTTCAGCTGAAGCTGCAAGCCGTCCGCTGCTCCGGATACATAGGAGCCGATCATACCTCCTGCCACGGCGGCTTCGCCTGTCGCTTGAACCGTTCCGCCTGTTTGAATCGCTGCGGTTATGGCGCCTATGTCGCCTGTCTGCCGACCTGCAATGCCCCCTGCGACTGCATTGCTGCCGCTTGCCTCAATGCTTCCCTTCAACAGGCTCAGCATGCCTCCATTCAGGGACGAAGCATTCTCTCCCACCAGTCCGCCTATCGCTGCCTGGTGGACCGGTGTGGTTAACTTACCGTCTTGAACGGTCAGCGATAGCTGGACAAGCCGGCCCGTGCTCTTGCCGAGGATTCCGCCGGTGAAAGCACCGTTCGTTACTTTGGCTTGTGAATTTAAGGTTACTTCAATGTCTGACACGCTGCCTTTGCTCAGTCCTGCCAACGTACCGACATATTGCTGGCCGTTAATGGAGATCGGCTCGAGCTTAAGCTGCTGCACTGTGCCGCTGCTGCCGATAACCCCGAACAGCCCCGCGTAATCGGCCGCCGACACCTGAAGGCCGCTGATTAACAAATGGTTGCCGATAAAAGTACCCTCGAAGGCATTGGCTTCTTTATTTCCAATCGGCGTCCATTGATTGGATTGCATATGAATCGGTGCCTTAAGCTCGATTTCTCTGCCCAGAAAATTAAATCGGTCAACCCCTGGAACCGTACCGTTGACTATCCCGGCAAGCCCTGCTAAATCAGCTTCGGTCTGAATCACGAAGCGAAGGGCCGTAGGCTTCTTGGTATACCAATTGATGTTCAGATTGACGTTGCTGCCGCCGTCTTCTTCGCCGCCCCCGGAGCCTCCTCCCGATGGGTCGCCGGCATTAGCCGTCAAATTAAGCTCGGGATACTTATAATCGGCATTCAAAGAGCCGTACCGCCAGGCGGTGTCGCTGAACGTCCACCCCGATAAGCCGGGGAACGAATTTCGGTCCGCCAGCGAGGACGATAGAATCGGGCTCAGCCGGGAGTACATATTCAGCTCATAGTACGTTCCGCCGCCGAAATCAAGCAGACCGCTGTTAATGCCTAATTGCTCATCCTTGACATAATACGTATTATCTATGAGCTCTTTGCTTGCATTGTTGTAATACCCTGCAAAGCCGCCTGCATAAGCGTCATTGCCGCCGGTTACCTGACCGGCCGAGTAGCTGCCCGTCACGTTGCCCGTCGTAAGCAGACCGATCAAGCCCCCGCTATACGACTGCTGCCCGCTTGCCATGACCTCCTTGGCCGCATAGGAATTGGTTATCGTTCCCGTATGTCCGCCCACCAAGCCGCCGACATACGTATACGGCCCTGCCGCAGTCACTTTGGCTGAGGTGAAGCTTTTGTCCAGGCTTCCGCTGTTCCTGCCTGCCAATCCGCCCAGCAGCGCATAACGCTGCTCTGTACCGGCCGCATGGCCAACCAAATCGGTCTCAATGTAAGAAGACAGCAGCTTCCCCGTATTATCACCCACAAGCCCCCCGGCAATAGTGGCTTGTCCACCGATCGTAAGCACTGCATTGGAATACGTGTAATAGAGCGTACCAGCGTTGCTGCCAATCAAGCCCCCCACAATGCTGTCGTTGCCGTCGGCTGTAACAGGCAGCCGGTCCGCAATGCTGTTGTTCGCGACAAAGCTTCTATTGTCGCCGATCAAGCCGCCGGTAACAGCCGATGGAGCGTGCACAACCAGCTTGCCTGCCATGCGGCTGTTCTGAATTGTACTTACCGCACTCAGGACAGAAGCTGCATCTGCCTGACCGCTGCGGGCATCATTTAAGCCGATCAGACCTCCGACCACCGAAGCCGAAGCCGTCTGGGGAACAGAGATGGTCAAGCCCTCCATATAGCTCTTACGGATGACCGCTGTCTCCGAGCCTTTGTTATAGCCCGCTATTCCGCCTACAACAGACGAAGTGCCCTTTGCTGTTACATTCACTTGCTGTGCGAACACGCTGTTAATGTCCGTCTCTATACTTGCCCCTATCAAAGCTGCCGCACGGACACCGTTTGCCGCACTGTCTGTGGCAAGTGTCAGGTTGTTTATGTTGAAGTCAGCTCCATTCCCGCTGACAACGGCGCGCTCAGCCCGGCCTGCCATACCGCCTGCCTCCGCATCGTTACCCGCAACAGTCAGCGCTGCATAGTCCGGCAGTACGCCCAATACGTACGATTCGGTGATCGAGGCGTCCTGAATGCGGCCGACGAGACCGCCTGCCATCGTTCCCGCCCCGCGAACGGTTATGACCGGACTTTCCGCGACAACATGCTTCAGCGAAGTCTTCAAGCTGTCTCCCACGATGCCGCCGGCTTTAGCGCCGCTTGCCGATGCCGGTGCCGTAATAACTAGCCCCGAGACATTGCCGCTGCTGCCGTTTCCTTGGATCGTGCTGTTGCTTGTCGTACCGGCGATGCCGCCAACAGCGGAGTTTATCCCTTGAACGGTCAGTTCCAGCAATGAACCGTCTTCCGTATACACACGGGGATTGATTATATTGCCTTGTGCATCTCCGGCCATACCGCCGATCCTGCTATTCGCACCGTTCGCCGTAAGGCTCAGTGACTTGACAGACAAGCCGGTCAACACGCCCTTATGATCCCCTGCAATTCCTCCCAATCTGGAATTGTCTCCATCGGAGGTTGCAGTGATTCCGGATACGGCTTGTAACAGTCCATCGGATAACATAGCACGGTTATCCCCCACAACGCCGCCCGCTGCACTATCTGCCCCGCGGGTTGTTATTGTCAGGTCTTGTACGGACACGCCGGCTCCTTGGGCACCTGCCGTCACATTGGCTGATGCAGTCCCTGCCAGCCCGCCAAGCTTCAAGCCGTTAGCGACAGCTTCCGAAGTCAGGGTGATTCCGCGTACTGTACTGGATTGAATGAGCAGCGCTCCATCATCGGCGCCGATCAGACCGCCTGCCGAAACCTTCGCTGCCTTCACCGTCAGCGTGAAGCTGCTGCCTTCGGTTGTATCCATATTGCCGATGACGGAAGAGGCAATTTCGCCTTTCGCTTTCCCCGCAATTCCACCGGCGAAGCCGTTCACTCCTGCTGCCTGGAGGGAAGCATCTTTTACGGAGGCTGCCATAATTTTGCCGTTCACATAACCGGCTGCCCCTCCTAAGGCTCCATCCGATAGGAGCTCCGCTTGACTTTCCTTCGTATTCCCTATTTTCGCTTGAGCGATCGTTCCGCCATTCACATAACCGGCGACACCGCCAGTGAAAGCACCTGCTCCCCCTTGCACGGACAAGTGTCCGGTAAATACCGGACTATCGATCGTTCCGTTGGCCGCGTAATAGCCCACGATACCGCCGGTATACACTTCGCTGTCTTCACCGGACGAAGCGGCACGTACCGTAATCGTTTGGCCGAAAGCTTCTTTGCTTAACTGAATATCCTCACCGCTACCTCCGGCAGCAATGCTACCGACAAAACCTCCGGTATACAGCTTCTGCTTTCCGCTAACGTTAATATTTCCTGTACTTACTACGTTATTTGCCGTCTTGGCATAGGCTTTGTTCGAAATGATGCCGCCCGTATACACTTCCGTTCCGCCCGTTATCACAAGCTCTCCGCTGTTTCCATACGCGTCTTTGGCCGAGCTGTCCAGGACAAGGCGGCTTCCCGCGAAGCCGATCAGACCGCCGCTATAGATCCGGTCTCCCGTTGCCGAAACTTGCATTGGCGCTGTATTTTTGGCACCGTTCTTGAACGTAACAGTACCTCCTGCTTTCCCCGCAAGTCCGCCGGTATAAATATCGCCAGAACCTGCTACTGTGATAGGCACGTTGTTGCTAAAGCTTTGTGCCCACGTGAGGTCACCGTAAACATATCCGCTAATACCGCCTGTGTATACCGAGGCGCCGGTCATGTTCAGAATGGAGCCTGTTTGTTGGAAATTCATATCCGCCTGAAGATTTTGTTCGGCTAAACCGACTAATCCGCCTACGAATGAGCCTGTTGAAGCCGCTCCGGTAATGTTCAAATTCCCTGCATTCGACGTCAGCTTGGAGAACGTCAGCTGCACGCTGCCGGCTGCTTTGCCGAGAATGCCGCCGGCAGCGGTCCTTTTATTATTCACCGCGGTCACGCTGCCGCTGTTGCGGATAGCCGTATCCTCATCTCCCATGCTCAACGGCTTGCTCGCGAGCCCTATAACACCGCCTGCATTCGCTTCATAGACGCTGTTCGAGACGGAGACAGCTCCGGTATTTTCAATTTTCTTCATGGTTAAGCCCGATGTCCCGCCAGAGGCTGCCGCTATCCCGCCTATGACTCCACGATTCGAACCATTAAGCGTTACATTGGCATGGTTCACCGCATCGGAGATCATCCCCGAGCCGTCGCCTACAATGCCGCCGACAAAAGCATCTTTGGATGTAACGACATCAATCGAAGCATCGTTCGTCAACTGATATACGATACTGCTCTGATCCATATAGCCGACCGCCGAACCGACCCGGACATCTGTGTTCGCGTTGATCCGGATCGCACCCGACAGGTGAAGGTTTCCGACCGTACCGCCATTCATATAACCGATGAAGCCGGCATACTTGTCGCTGCTGTCGAGACGAAGTCCGGACAGATCGTAGATCTGTCCTTGTTTCCCCATAATCGTCCCTTTAAAGGGACGGCTTTCATTGCCGATAGGTACCCAATTGTACGCTGACAGGTCTACATTGGCATTGACCTCCAGCACCTTGCCCTGAAAGTCAGTCATCCCTGTGTTCACCAGCTTGGCAATGCCTGCGACTTTGTCTGCCGAATCTATCGTATAGGTTTTGTAATCGGCATTGTACCAGTCTATATTGGCGTGATCCGCCCATGAGTCTGCAGCAGCGCGCCCAATCCATACCGTCATGCTGAAAAATACGAACACGACAAGCCCTGCAAGGCTGATTGTTTTTTGGTTAAAGCGCATATGACACCCCCGCTCTCTTCTTCTTTGAACCGATTATGGATTGCCAGCGGGCACGTGATGGCTGAAGCGGACAGCAATTGCTGCCGCTTGAGCTCTTGTTAACACGCTGGATGGCTGAATGCTCTGATCCTGCCCTTCAATGATGCCCTGCTGAATGCACAGCGCTACCGCTTCTCTAGCCCAATCCGGTATGGAAGCTTCATCCTCGAAGGCTGCCAGTATGCTATTCACTTCGCTCTCTGTCATTGGGCTGCCCGCGCCAATGAGCTTCAAGCTTCTTCCAACCATGACCATCGCTTCCATTCTCGATAATGACCCCTCAGGCCTGTAGGTTCCGTCACTGAAGCCGTTGACGATCCCTTTACCGGCAGCAACAGCTACGCTTCGGCTAAACCAATCATCCTGCTGAATATCACCGAACTCGGCAGCCGGGTTCTCATTCATAAGTCCCAATACTCTCAGTAGAACCGTAGGGTATTCTGCCCTGGTGATGGTGCTGTCCGGGCTGAACTCTTCTTCGTCTCTTCCCAGCATGAACAGGCGGCCCGCCGCTTCATCAATTGCGGACTTGGCCCAATTGTCCTCAGCCACATCGGCAAAATGAGGTTGATGGGTTATTAAGGCTACGCTTCCGCTGCCGGTTAATAGCACTTTGACAAAAGCCTGGTTATCCGCTGCATCCAGCTGCCATGGAACCGTCGTCCAGCTGCCCGTACTGTCCTTCACAATAACCGCCGTAATATCTTGAGGCGAAATACCGTCCGGCACAGCGATAGCTGCGCTCACAGATCGATCCTGATATACATTCGGCGCCTGAATATCAAAGGTGACTCCTTGTCCGCCTCCCAATAAAGCTGCTCCAAGCTCTTGAGCAATGTGCTCTAATTCATCGATGTCCTTACGGCTGTTGCGATCTATCGCAATCTTGAGATTGCCCGTAAGCCCCGATGCCGCACTTGCCGGGAAGGCCAGCTTCGCAAATGGCAGTGTAAACTGAATACGCTGCTGATTCTGTACCGCTTGGGCAACAGCCTTGCCGTTCATATCGAACGTATAGCCGTTAACCGACGGATCCTGGGCGACGATGGAAAGCACCGGTGAAGGTGCAGCGTTGACCTGATCGATCTGGACATAGATACGATCGTCTTTTTTCTCCGAGGCTACCTTGTCGCCACCTACAAGCACATCGGTATTGGCAGCAGGCAGTCCGCCAAAGCCGCCTCCTCCTGGAGAAGCACCGCCAGTTGAAGGACTCCAAATCGTGACAGGCAGCCATCCGCTTACAGCCAAAGCATTCTTGCCACCCTTCGTCCGCTTCGCCAAAGCAATCCGATCCCCAGCAGCGACGGGAATGATTCCGTTCGCCGGAAGCACGCTCCAGCCGCTGACATCATCCTGATACTTTGGAGCAGCCGGCGTTCCGCCTGCTTGCGAAGCTGTACGGTACACAAGCTCGGCATCCGTTATATCCCCGGCCGAGACGATATTGACCTTGGTTGTCTTCCTGTCGTTAGACACCGCGCTTGTATAAGCGGAAATCCCCGCTTCTACCGCTACAACGGTCATTGCTTGCAGCGTAACGTCATCGGATAAGCTATATTCCGCTTTGGCAATGCCGGCGCCTTCTCTCAAGCCGTCCACTTTGCCATCGCCGGCAACGGCCAACGCCTCTCCTGCATAATTGGAAAATTGCAGCTTGGATCTATCCGCATCGCTTACAGGAATGTCCACATACTTCGTCTTGCCGGCCTGATCCTTGCCGTCGGTATAGCGCAGCATCGCAGACACGCGCTGTGTTTCGCCTACCTTGAGATTAGGCACCTTTTGCAGCACCAGTGCTGTCGGCACCCGGTAGGAGCCGTTGGTCACCTGTACCGCTGCCCGGTT
This sequence comes from Paenibacillus rigui, assembly GCF_002234615.1. Taxonomy (GTDB): domain Bacteria; phylum Bacillota; class Bacilli; order Paenibacillales; family NBRC-103111; genus Paenibacillus_S; species Paenibacillus_S rigui. Next base: position 54,820 of record NZ_NMQW01000030.1, read on the forward strand.
GCTGTTGCCCGCATGGTCTAGTGCTTGAAATTCCAGCTTCAATGTAGGCTCGCTGCTTGTTACATTCACTTCCCCGGCAAAAGTTCCATCCTGCTTCACGGCTACCTGCTGTCCGTTCACTTCCAGCGCAGCGTCGTTGCTCGTCGTACCGGCTACGCGAATTTTGCCGTCCTTCGTCCGGTCGCCCGTTATCGGCGTATCGATATAAAGCACAGGTGCAATCGTATCGACCGTCAAATAAAGCATCGTGATGGAATAGTCTCCTGTAATCTTGTTTCGTGATTTCAGTTCAATCGCATAGCGGCCGTCGGTTGTAAAGTTGGTGAAGTGCAATGTTCCTGCACTGCCGCCGCCTTGATTCGCTAAATCAAACGTACCGATGGATTGGTTATCGTACAGCGCCTCGACCTCCACATCCGGCTGATCCGCTGTAACTCCGATGCTTTGCTCCGTTGTATTGCTCAGCACCTCCATAAACGCCGAGGAGGCCTCTTTCAGCTTCGCAGCACCGTTGGCCGGCTGCGCAGACAGCTTCGGCTTGGCCGGTACAGGCAGCAGTGTACTGGCTGTATCGATCCGGTTCGCATAGTGTATGTTTTGATGCTTATCCGCCTCTTGAGAAGGCTTCGTCGCTGCAGATACACCGACAATGTACTCTTGTCCCGTCTCAAGTCCGGCGTACTTCACATTCTTGTCCTCACCAGGCTTATTGGAGCCGGACATTTGGGTCCAGCCCCCAAGCCGGATATGCTCATAGGTACCGTTCTGCTCGTTCCAGAATGGCTTCAGCTCCTCCTCGCTCATCAGCATGGAACTGAAATTCGGATAAGCACCGAGCTTGCCGTTTTGCTGCTGCAGCACGTCAATCGCATAGCTGTGCTCAAATCCGGTTTGCTCCGGTTTCTTCATCGCCGGCTTAAACGACAATTCAAAGTAGCCGTTGCCTGCAGGTTGAATGCTCACTGCATTCACAGCAGAAGGCGCCAATGGATCAATGATTTCAAAGCGGTTCACCGTCGTTCGCGTCTGATAATTGCTCGAAGAGCTCAGCTCTGCCCGCAAGTAATAATCCCCTTGTGACAGCAAGCCCCGAATGTCCTCCGTATCTCCCAAGAGCGGTATGCGGGTCACATCGATATCCGTGTGTCCTGTCGTCACATAGCCGGTGACGCTGCCCAGATGATCGACGCTCAGTCCTTTTGCAATCAGCAGCCCGGTTTCCCCTGGTGCAGTTATATCACCGTCTGCCGCAGGATTGGCGTTATGAAACGCATCCTTGGTCAAATATAGATTGACCGTATCGCCCGGCTTCGCATGGCTAACCTTCCAGGAGGCGGTAAATTGATTCGCATCCGTACGGCTCGGGTCCAGCGTTACCTCATCCAGCTTGGCCGCCTGCGGAATGTTGAGCAGCTTTGATTCCACCGGCTGATCCGCATACAGCTTCCACGTGCCCCCGCCTACTCGGTCATGTGGAATCGCGACATACACATGCTTGGAATCCGCTTCTTTACCTTGAATGATCTGGGTAAATGCATTCGCTTGCGGATTCATTTTCGTTTCATCATAGATCAGCTTGTAATCTTGTCCATTGTTATCCTTCAACACAAGATTCGGAGCTGTGTCGCCCGTGTATCCCAGCTCGAGCAACGCATCGCCGGTTACACTGTTCATCGGAATTTCATGAAGCTTGCCTTCATCCGACACCTTGATACCGCCGATACCAACTTTCATCGAGCCATTATCCAGCATGCTCACGCCGTCGGCCACGCTGTGATACTCGATTTCATGAATGGCATCCTCTCTGGACACCCAGGACGTAGCTAACGTTTGTACACCATGACCGAACACAACCAGCTTCGGTCCCGATTCCGGATCCTGTACCTGCAAATACAATAGCCCATCCTCCGGCAGTCCTTGCCCGGATGTACCGAACTCGATATCCCCATCGAAGTAGTAGGTAATGCCAAGACTAATAAATAAGACCGAAACGCTTCCCCACATTTTATCGTTATTGGCACCGAGGGACACACCGCCGAGCGCCATACCGCCAACGATAGGCACCTTGGAAGGGACCTGCACCCTGGCGCTGACAAAGCCTTCAAAATCAATGCGGTTTTTGATCAAATTCTGGCCAATGAAAATCGAAGCTTTCCCAATAATAACGTCCCATCCAAGAACATCGATTTCCGCCGAAGCGCTGACGAACCAAGGGGTCATCCACTGTGCGGATACTGTAGCTTCCTTCAGCATCGCTACCCGCGACGATGAAGGGCTCGAACTGTAGTCGAGCTTGCCGACCAGCTTGATGCCTGATTTTTTCAAAGTTAAGTCAATGCTGCCGTAGAAGGTTGCCGGCTTGACCCCGAAGGAAATATCTGCCCCCGCCTCTACCGTCAGGGGAACGTCGCTTGAGCCTCCTGCAATCGTATCGGCCAAATCCCTGATAGCACCGCGAACGGCGGTCAGATAAGTGCCTCCCGCTACCAAGACGCCCGGATCTCCAAGCTCGGCCGAGAACGCAATGATATTGGGCAGTATCCGTTTATCCTCTACCTGCTTAAATTCAATCTGAACGGCGACCTCGGTCAATCCTCGCAGTTTCGCATCGAAATCCAAGCCGTACGTATTGTCAATTCCTTCTTCCTTCTGCTCGTAATGTACGATTTTAATGACGCCTGCCGGCTTCTTCTTGCCGTCTTCCCCTTCCTCCGAGCCGCTCTCAATCAATCCGATACTCTTATTCAGATCGAAGTTCAGATCGGCATCGATTCCAACAAAGCCCTTATTGTTAAACATGACGTTCTTAATTTCGGAATCGGCAATTTTCAAATTGATGCTGCCTCCGAAGGAAACACCCTTTTCACGCAAAATAAAATCGTTAAATTTCAATGTGAAGCCATTGATGGAGAAGCTCGGTGCAGAGAATAAGCTGTGCCGGTTGAAATATACCTCCTTCAGCATCAGCTGGCGAAGCGGATTCAGTCTGTCGCCAAGTCCGCCTACGGCCCAGTTCAAGGAACCGTTCAATGAGTCGTCCTCGCCGCCTTCTTCCTTGCTATCTTCTTCTGCCGCTTCTTTACTGAGCGATTTATCGAAGCCGTTGTAGAAATCGAGCGTCCATTCCCCTTTGTGGAATACGAAGCCGCTGCTAGCCACGCTCAGTGTCCCGTCGCCCTTTACATTCAAGCTGTTAAACAGAGGCATGTCCTTATAGTCCGGAACGGATTGCATGATGTTGAACACATCCAGCTGGCCCTTGGCAAACACCATATCCTTCCCGCGGTACGCGACACTCTTGTTGATGATCGCAGGCTCGGTCCGTGTATCGACGACATATTCAGCCTGGTCGCCGGTTCCAATCCGGTTGATCATCCCGGCAATTTCGACTATGACCTCATTGTCGCTATCCCGGCCCTCTTCTTTGAACTTCTCCAGCTCTTCCTCGCTCTCAAAAGCGGCCAGACGGTACGCAGGGACCTTCGTTTCGGGCAGGAACGCGCCCAAATCGAGCTCAGGATCGACCAATTTGCTCGCAATCTGCATACTGTTCTTGACTTTCATGAAGATATCTTTCATGCTGCCGAAACCAGCGCCCACACGATAGCCGGGGTACGCTTCTTCAAAATCCTCCTGCACCGTGCCGTTTAATGCTTGGCTTAGATCAACGGTCTTTTTCACTACCGCCAGCAAGTTCGCTTTCTTCAGCCGTGCGTTTTCATTTTCACTGACGACGAATTTCTGGCTTGTCGTTATATCATAAAGCTTGGCCGCCTCAGGATCGTCACCCTGATCACCCTTATAATCGATCTCGACTTGATATTCGCCTAGAGGCAGTGACGGACCCAGATTACGCAGCTCCTTGCCGTCCGCATCCTTCAGAACAAGTCCGTTCGCACCGACGCGGTCACCCGTGCGGTAAGTAATCCGCATATCGCCAACCTGTCCATCATTTGCCGGCTGCAAAATAACGGAATCCTTCACCGGTACCTTATACCTGTTGCCCGTTGCCGACTCTTTCAAATAAAGATCAAAGTTCGGCTCCGCCGTGTCACTGCCCGTGTTATAGGCTTCAATATTGGATAAATTGAGCGTGATATACTTCACGTCCGATGTATAGGCCTCCTCCGGGGATAAGGCATATACAAAGGTCTGCGAGCCCGTACCCACGGCCGGCAAAAAGACAAAATTCGCTTTGCTGGACATGTACTGCGCTTTAACCGATTCATCCTTTACCGATTCCAGCTTCGCTTCCGTTTCCGGACTGCTCACCGAGAGCAAATATTCCTTTGTCGTAGGCCAGGCCTTGCCCTGTGCCTGTACCTTGAACGTAGCGGTCACCGTATCGCCGGGCTTATATTTCGGTTGAATGCCATTCTTTGCTTCCTCCGGTGTCGCTTCCTTCTGGAAGGAGATCGCAGACCTGCTGCTCGACTTCGTCATAATTTTGCCTTGGGCGTCTCGTTTGACCTGTCCCTTTTCGTCGATATCGACAAATTTAAGCCCGTTGTTCAGCTGCAGCTCCGCCTGAATGCTCGTCTGCTGCATATTATACGAAGCCAAATTTTCGATCTCCGCCGTCACATCGAATACGCCCTCATTGGCGTAGGCGCTGCCATCCTCAACCGTAGCGAGCTGCTGCACAGGATCGATATAGCGTACCGAGAATACTTTATCCGGCTGGACAATCTCGCCTAACCCATATACGGTCTCAAAGGTTTTGGTCCCGCCTTGGGCAACCGGATCAGGATTCCAGTACAAGGCCACCGCTGAATCAGCCGTGCCATAATCGTTCGTATCCGTCGTGAAATCCAGATTCGGATTAATTTGATAATCCCATTTGGTATTGGCCAGCTTGTTCCAGTGACCAACGATCATCTCGTCAACGATATTGATATCCTTTTCCGAGAAATTATTCAATCCGTAAGCCATTACATTTGTCGCCAGCGGGTTCGATGGATCGTAATTATCCTTCATAACCCAATAAGCAGGCAGCGTATACAGCGCCTTCTCATCCTGCCCGATTCCAGGATCGAGCTTCGACTCATCCACCAATTTACGTTCAACGTGCAGCGGAACCTTATAGGCCGCCCCTACTTGAAAAGCCGGTCCGTCATTGCCGCCCACCATGGTATCCAGCAATATTCTTGTCCCGACCTGGACATCAGCCCCCGATTGGTTCGTCACTTCATAACGCACGTTGACATTTCCGGAATTTTGCTTATCCTTCACGTCCATGTACAGCATCAATATTTGCTTGATTTGGACCCCTTTTATCGACCAGACCGTCTCAATCTGCTGGGTCCCATCCGGATTGCTTACAATTTGAGGCTTCGTTACTTCAGAGAAAAATTGGGGAGCGAACTTGTAAGGATTACCGAAAATATAATCCGTTCCGTCAATCCGAAAGGTCGTAAACGAGCTCTCGGGATCATCCCCGCGAAACATCATGTCGACCTGATTATCATTCTTGCGAACCGGCTGCCCTTCGACCGTACGGATCGCAAACCGGCCGGTACTGTTGTCCACGGTTACCTTCACAAACGGGTTGCTGATTACCGTCACCCCCTGCTGATTCGCCTCGTCGGCCCAAACAGCGAGCGGCACGTTCAGCATCAGACAAAGGAGCAGGACTATCGACACCACTTTCCTGAATCTATTCATCAATCATGGACTCCTTCACACATGAAATAGGACACCGAAGCATGGCAGCAGGATGCCCTCCATGCTTCGGCAGCCTTTCTTTGTTTTTCCGGCCGAGGAGCCGGTGCTATTTACTCAATTTACCGATGAAGAAGGAAGCGAATTCTCTTTCTCTTTCCTGTGTTCTGACAATGATGGTGTACCAGCCCGTCTCCGGGAATACCGCTTCATATTGATTGTTCAGCAGCTGCTCCATCGTAATTTGCTTCGCAATATACTTCATCTGACCCTCACGGTACAAACCGCTGTGATACAAAATATCGAAGCGGCCCAGCTCATTGCTCAAGCTTTGTCCGTCAACCTTCATCTCGTCGTAGCCCGTAACCTTGAACGAGATGCGGTTCGTGTCGAACAGGACACTTTCACCCAGAGCCGATGACAGCACCTGGCCATTTCCGGTTATCAGCAATCCCGCATTAGGCAGGACTACAACCTCCTGCTTGACGGCGGTCTGATTGCCCACCTCGTCGGTAACGGTATAGGTCGCCGTCTGCTTGCCGATTCGGCTAATATCAACCCCTTCAACCGTTACCTTCAAATGCGCTGCATCCGATACATTATCGGAAACGGTATAGCCTCCCAAATCGGTCAGCGGATTGAAGTTAGCTTTATTTTGCTCTATGGCAACCATGGTTCGATTCAAAGCAATGGTCGGCGCCGTGTTATCCAGACCGTCCACCCGGATCGCCAGCTTGTTCACATGACCCAGCAAATCCGTCAAGGCAACTCGCATTTCGCCGTTCGTCCCGAAAGCCATATCATACGAATAGCTGCCGGCGGCGTCGCTAATCTTGTTGCTGTATTGACCGTTTTCCAGCAGAACGGGAACCGTCCCGCGGAATACTTGATTCGGGGCTGCCACCTTTCCATGCAAGGTGACCTTCATCTTGCCTTTGGCGTATCTTTTCCCGCCAATTACAGCCACTTGATCGTCAGGCAAGGGATTGCCCTGCTCGTCCACGAACGTGTAGACGATATTGTCAGGCTCCGGCAGGCTGGACACGATGCCGTTCACCGTCTCCTCCAGCACGGTTGTATTGCCAAGCAGGTCGGCGATGGTAAACTCCGCTTTGCCGTCCTGGAACAAGGTCAAAAGCTGACTGCCGCGAATGACCTTGAAGTCCTTGCCGCCCGCATTCGGTTTCTCAATCTGAAGCGTCACGCCTTCAGCCAGCAGCACATGACCGTCGGCATCCTGAATCGTCTTTAACCTTTTCGCGCCCTGCTCGCCATAAGCATACGATTTGACGACGGTCGCTTGAGGCTGCTCTCTATCAATGTTGGTCACAGTCGCCGTGGCCGTTCCTTTATTCCCCGCTTCATCCTCGAATTCGAAGGTAAAGCTGCCGTTCTCCGTGAAGATATACGTATTTCTGCCCTCATTATTGGTAATGCGCACATCTTCCGAGGTCGATAATTTCACCATCACATTGGCTGTTGTCGGGCCGGTTATTTTTTGCTCGATAGCCCCCACCGGTGGTGTATTGTCGATATTGTTGACGGAAAAAAGCAGCTGCTCCTTCCGTGACGGATCAAGCGTATCGGACAGATTGAACGTGTACAGGCCGTTTTGATTGACCTCGAACGTATTTCCTTTGGTACGGACCGGCTGCATCGGGTTCATCTCAGCAGGGACCACCTTCACTCCGGCAGGAACCTTGACTTCGATAGCGAAAGGACCGGCTGCAGGTCGCATCGTGCTGTAAGCCACTAGGCCATAAAGAGGCTCATCCGAAGGTACATATCCGCGGGAATCGATCGAAACCGCATCGCCAACGACACCTGAGGCCGATCTGAATTTGACCTTCAGCTTTAATTGATCCGCCCTGCCGCTCGGCACATTAAATTTCACGAAATTGCTGTAGGGTCTCCAAGCTTGCCAGGTCAGACCGTCATCTGTTGAAACGCTCAGCTCATAGCCTGCCATCGTTTTATTTTTCAATTCGAGCTTAACGACCGCTTGGTAGCCATCCACCTGATCGCCATCCAAATAAATTAAGTCGGACTGAAGCACCTCGATCGGTGCATGATCTTCTCTGGAAACCCTGAATAGTCCAGTATGGGCGATCGTTCCATTCCCCGCTCCATCCAAGGCATAAACATACAAAATGTAATCCTCAACCTGACCCGGTGCGAGAGTGGAATTGTCAATGCTCACCTTGCCCTCGTCCGGAATCGGCAGCCACTTCAGCGAGACTTCAACCGGAGGCAGGTCTCCCGCCCGGAGCCATTGATATTTGATAACCATGCCGTCCTGGTTATACAGGTCGTTTGCCGTCACTTCCACGGTGTGAGAAGGCTTCGGATAGCCAACCTCTTTGGTGCTGAAGCCGGCGGCCGGCGGCGTATTGTCAAACAAATACGGCATATAGTAATAATAGTTGCGGTTCGTCCCATCCTCCTTGACCCGAACGTGAACGTATTGCTTCCCATTCAGATTCAATTGCTTCGGAATGAGGTAGGAATTACGGTAGACGGAGCTTGTGACCGTATCCCCATAGACCGAATGGGTCACACTTGCGTACACCGCAGCAGTCACTGAAGGGTCCAGAGAACCAGCCTGTGCATACTTGTCATCCGAAGGCAGAGCCGCAGAAGAACTGTACGCATAACTCACTGCAGCTGCATTCAAATTTTGAATCGAAAAAATAATATCGTGACTCTGCACATATTTCTCCGAAGGCTCCGGCGTGAAAGCTGTGGGAATCGTCACTGTCGAATTGACAACCGCATGCTCCTCCATCGTCACAGCCGTGCTATTGCCCGCGAAATCCGAAGCCCGGACATGCAGCTCATATTCGCCGTCATCGAATACTTCATTCAATGTCGTCACCGCCTTGGACTCCGGCACCTGCTTCCAGCCGATTTCCTGCTCGGCGTCACCCGCCTTCACCCATTGATATTGAAGCTTGGCGGGATCGATACCGCTGTGCGCATCCTCCGCATCAATCCTTGCAATAACCTCTGAGGTGTTGTTGCCTTTGGAAATATGAGCGCTAAGCTCTGGAGGTTGATTATCGAGCTTAATCTTCGCAACATCATAAACCCAGTTGGAATCGTCATGCTTGTAATCTTCCGGCGTCCATATCGTCAAGTCGCTGTATTTTCCTACCGCCTCCAACGCCTTACTGTCAGCATAGGTTTCGGCGTCAGTGTTGGAGCCTCCTGGATGAGATGCCAGGAACTCGTTTTTCCAAGTATTATATTGGGTTGGATTTTGGTTTTTGTATGTTTTCATCTTCTCGTACTGCATCAATTCACGTGCCGTATCCCAAGTCATATCCGCTGTCCATGAATGCAGGTACCATATCCCGCTGTTCTCCGGTTTAAAAGCCTCCGCCGGCGGCAGCAGCAAGTTGGTCTTGTTGTTTGCCACCATCAGACCGACTTGAGCAAGCTCCCCGGGATACAAGCCTTCGCTCGGCTGCAGCCCCGTCAACGAATAGCGCTTCACCGCCGCAAACTGATCCTGGGCCTTATCCGCTAACGGATCTCCCTCGCTTTGACTCCAGTAGTAGTACACCAATCCAACACCCGGCGAACCGCTCGGTGTCTCGCCGGTCATATTGAGAGGGCGATATATGCCACGGCTTGGTCTGACAGCACCCGGCTCATCCGGATCCAGCTCAGGTGTCATGATGGCAGGGTCATTCGCATCCATCGTAATTTTGCCGGTACGGCCGTAGGTTGCAGCCGTGGCGCCGCCTTGTTCATAAATATAGGAGAACTTCGGCTTCTCATTATCAATCGACAGCTTCGCCCAGTCGATCTTCGTATTCGCCACAGCCTGCGAAGGATCCGGGTTATCCGACTTGCTTGTATTGGCCGAATCCAAGAGCAGGTTACCTGCATAATCTTGAATGACGCCTTTATCTGTCTGATCCGGCTTCATATCATGAGTTAACGCAATAGCCTTCAGCAGCGACACATTCGAATCACTATTGGTGACTTTCGCCCGAAACGTCCACAAACTGCTGTTTTGACCGTCAACGTAATAAGCTTTCATTCCATTATTGAAGAGCAGGTACAATCCTCCGGGCTGCCAGCCCTCTTTCACGATTGCATCCTCCGATAGCTGCACCTTGAAATCTATGACATCGCCTTTATTCAGCGTGCTTCCTGTCACAATATCGGGCTGGATACCATTCGCATTGGGCGTATATTTAGGCGGTACAGCGTCGACAATGACGCGGTAGCCTTTATCGGTACCGTAATCGAACGGATTCACCGTCTTATTCTGCAAATAACCGCTGCTCGAACTTGCCGATTTGTTAAAGCCCGTCAGCTGCAGCGGATTTCCCGCCGCATCGTGAAACTCGGCAGCCAGCATTTTGTTGTTCAGCGATTCGTCGTTCAGCTGGCTCGTTTCCAGCTCCCCGCCGTTCGCTATCGGCAGATTGCCTGTTTGGTGAAAATCCGCAGCCGTATAGGTATAGGGAAGCGCCGTTGTGTAGTCCTTCGCTTGATCGGTAGTCAAATCCAGCTTTAAGCCTTGTCTTTGCCCTGCAGCCGGCAATCCCGTTCCGGCAGGGTTCGTAAACAAGTCGTGGCTGGACAAGCTGTTCAGCGCAGCCGGCGCTGAGGCCTTAACCGCCTCATTAAAGTTATATCTCAGATGAAGGCTTTGATTTTTTTTAAGAAATAGCTCCTTCTGATTCAATTGCGTGTTATCTCGCTCCGTACCGTCGGATGTAAATGTGTAATCGGTTACTACAGGCAGCTCAATATCAGCAAAATAAAGACGCAGCCCCGTGACTGCCGCCGACCCGGGGTAATGCGTTTCGATCGTAATAATATCGTTCGGCGCGAAGCTTAACCATCCGGAATCTACATCATCACTGTCATCCTCCGGCTTCCACCGGTGACCGGAAGCGGAAGTCGTAAGCTCGATTGATGCCCAGTCATCATCCGACTCATACAAATCCCCTACCTTTAGAAGTAATTTGGCCTGACCGCTTTCAGCAAGCCGTTTGAGCTCGGGAATTTGTGCGACCTGAATCGTTCCTTTGAACTGGGATCCATTCGAGGTTTTCGGACCTCTATCATCGTATCCAATCGGATCGTCCCCCTCCACAATGTCCACCCCGGGAATATCATTGTTTTGTTCTCTCAAAAACCATATGAATGCATTTGCCGCATCCAAATTGTCATAGCTTGTTGTCCATGTGGACATATCGCTATAGTTCACGATTTTGGTCCCATTGGCATAAATATCCAGGAATTCGCCGGCCGCCGCCTGAGCGTTCCCTTCCGTCCATGACATGGATGCCGCAAGCATGGACACGGTCAGTGTCATCGACAGACATTTCCTTACCCAACTTTTCATTCCATAACCTCCGCTATTCACGTTTATTCCCCTTCTCTATAGAGGTATCCCATGTAAATGAATCATCCGCGATAACCTGGTTGATATCATTCACGTTCACCGCAAGATGAATTTGGCTCATCGTACGAAGAGAACCCGATACAATGCCAATCACACGGCCCGAGCTATCGATCACGGGCCCTCCCGACATGCCATTGACGATCTCAGCGGACACAAGCAAGCGGTCTCTTCCATTGATCAGTGCATGAGGGCTATTCACTATCCCCTCGGTGATGATCTTCGCTTCCTTCAACGGATAGCCTAAGGCGTATACTTTCTCCCCGTGCTTGACAGCGCTTGTCTGTATTTGCAAGGAAGGATAGGCGATCTCCTGCTGTCCGGCGTTCGTGCCTGACTGCAGCTTCAAAACAGCTGCATCCGTGTTCTCGTTCCGAGCAATAAGCTCGCAAGGCACGTCCCTCTGTCCATCGTTAAGCACGCAAACGATTCGGTCCGCCCCATCTACGACATGGTATGCTGTTAAAGCGATACCCTTCGTGTCGATAAGGAAGCCTGTCCCGACATCCTGCAATGTCCCGTCAGACCGAAAGGCCCTGACATAAAAAACAGCCTCCTCGGCATTTGCGTACACCTCCTCGGCATTGTATGTAGGCGAATCCTCGGCTTCGCTAAAAGAAAACGGATTGAATAATAGGTATAAAGACCCGATAAATACAGCCATAGCTTTACTCCATAACCTCAAGCTGCTTCTCCTTTCCCCCTGAACGCCGGCCTTACACGTTAAGCCTTGTTTTTCTTCTTCTAAATTTCGAGCTTACAGCACGCCGACAATACATATTTTTACTTTTTTCAAATATTATATAGGCCGAATCTCTCAAAATTCTCCCAAGATTCCCGAAGAGATGTCGAATTTTGATGAATTAAAGGAACGCCCCCCTGACGATCTGTAGGCAAATCCCCCCTGTACTTGAGCACGGGAGAAAAGGATAGGAGGCTTCTTGCCTCCCCACAAGGATAACCGGCTTCGCCATCTTTCCAGATGGCATGCGTCTGTCAAGGTAGACGAAGGTTGTGAAACTAAAAAAGAACGGAAGGCACCATCGCCATCCGTTCTTTGCTTTGCTTAGGCAGCTATAAATAGGCTGCTATTTTATTTTTCATTTTAATGAGTGGTGCCACGCCCAGCTCTTTGTAAAACAATGCTTCGACTTCGCGATAATAACCTGGGATTTGCTCCAGGCGTCCGCTCCGGATATACATATCCATGAACAGCAGATGCATCTCCTCATCCAGAGCATTGACGGACAAATACGTATCCAGCTTCTGCTTCGCTCTTTCCCATTGCTTCTGCTCCATATCCGATAGAACCAAGCTGCGTACAAGAGCTGCGTACTGTCTGCTGTAGACTTCCTCAAGCTGAACCTTCCAAAGGTAATCCTTTCCTTCAAACAGCGGTCCGCGGTATAGAGAATACAAGTGCGCCGCGTGCTCCTCGCGGTTCATATTGCTCATGGAGCAAGCTTCATGATGCTGAAATTCCAGCAAATCGTACGTCCCCTTCTGTGTATCCAGCAGGTAGCCTTCGCTCGTTTTGACGATTTCCATCGCCACGTTATGTTCCTTCAAAATTTTTTTCAGCCGATAAATGGTATTATGCAGGTTATGCGATACTCTCTCTTCGTTCATATGAGGCCAGAGCCGGTCAGCCAAATGCCACTTGCTTATATCTTGATTCGGGTGGCTTAGGAAATATGCGAACAGCTCCTCGGTTTTTCGTGTTGGCCATCGGACAACCGAGCCTTGCGCATTCCTTACCTCAAAACCCCCGAAGCATCGTATGGAAGCCAAACGGGGCTGCGTCTCGGACAAAGCCGGAGGGCTCTCCAGCTTCAGCAATCTTGCCGTAATCCGCTCAATTGCGTCCGGTGTCACCGGTTTAAGAATATAATCGAACGCATATACCTTGAACGCATCCAGCGCATATTCCTTATAAGCCGTTGTAAATACAATCCGTGTGTGCTCCGACAGATCGGCCATTTGCTGCGCTAGCTCCAAACCGTTTAGCTTAGGCATCTCTATGTCCAAGAAAGCGATATCCGGCTGCAGCTCGGGTATACGGGAGAGCGCATCCAACGGATTGTTGAAGGTGCCAATGATGTTATAATTCGGATTTCTCCCGACAATTACTTTCATAAGCTCCAGTATCGGTATTTCATCCTCCACGAGAACAACATTAAACAATTTCCCTCCTCCTTTCCTGCAGGACATGTTGACCCCTAGGTAAGCACATCGTGATTTTCGTTCCTCTGCCCAGCGTCGAGCTGATAGATAAAGAGGCTCCTGGGATGGCATCCAGACGGGCGCGAATATTCGTCATTCCGATACCCTTGCCGGCCTTAAGTCCGATAGCAAACTGATCGATCAGCTCCTTCGGAATCCCCACACCGTCATCCTTGACGGTAATCAGCAGAGCATCATCCGCCTCCCGTATAGTTAAGATCACCGTGCCGTGTCCGTCTTTCTCGAATAAACCGTGCCGGATCGCGTTTTCAACAAAAGGCTGAATACATAACGATGGAATCGTCACCTGTCTGAGATGCTCGTCCGCATAGCACACAAAGTCGAACCGTTCCCCGAAGCGAGCCCGCTCAATCTCGACATAAGCTTCAATGAGCTCCAGCTCCTGATTCAGTGTAACGAATAGCTTCTGATGATCCGTATCGAGAATATAACGCAAGTATTGGCTCAGCTTGGACAATAAGAAGGCCGCCTTCTCGCCGTCCGTATAACAAAAGGAAATGACACTGCTCAGCGCATTATAAAGAAAATGCGGCTTGATCTGTGCTTGATGAAAAGCCATCTGATTGCGCAGCGCATCTTGAATCGACGTTTTCATCGTTAGCAGTGTTTGAATTCGGGCAATCAGCGTCTCCGCTTCGAATGGCTTCGTCAAATAATCATTGGCTCCGGCGCCAAAGCCCATTGCAATATCATGCGAAGTATCCTTCGCTGTCGCAAACAAAATAGGCAGATCCAGTATGGAGTACTGTGCTCTAAGCTTCTCGCATAGCTCGATTCCGGATGTTCCCGGCATCATGACATCCAGAATAACGAGGTCTACCTGTGGATATTGCTTTATTTTGTCCATCGCCTCATGCGCCGAGAAAGCGGCAATCACATTGTACCGGTGTCGCTTCAATATATTTAGTAACGTATGGATGTTGGAAGCCTCATCATCGACAATGAGAATGGTGTATTCATATTGCTCCATAATATGGTTCGCTTCCAGCTCTATCTCCTCGGTTCTTTCCAGCTCGCGGGCATGAGGCTGTTGGCGTTCAAGCGGCAATTTGACTGCACTGCGCAACGATAGCAGCATGCTTGTACCTTTTCCGACCTCACTCCATCCAATCCTCAGCTGCCCGTCCATCCTTTCAGCCAGCTTGCGGCTGATATATAGGCCTACGCCCATTCCCGTATAGCCGTCATCCGGCAGCACTTCCTCCGATTGCTCAAAATAATGGAACACCTTGGTTTGCTTGCCCTCATCCATACCTCTGCCAGTATCCTTTACCGTAATATAAGCGATGCCGTCATTGTTTTTCAGAGCGACGGAGATTTCGCCTTCGTCCGTATTTTTAATCGCATTGTGCACCAGGTTGTACAAAATTTGGCGCAGCCGGTTCTCATCCGCTTGAACCCACTGATCCGCGGGAACCCGATTGTTCAATCGGACAGCCTTCCCCGTAAGCTCGAAGCGCAATACATTAAATACGATCTGGACTATGGATCTTACCTCAACCTCCATCATATTCAACCGCAATTCGCCGTGCTTAAGCCGCGACACATCTATCAGATCCTGCATTAGCATGGAAAGCTTGACCGAGGTGTCCTTAATTAACCAAAGGTGCTGCCTCTGCTTCAAGCTCAGATTGCGTTCATCATCGTCCAATAAATAGGAGGTAATATTCATAATGCCATGAAGCGGTGTTTTTATCTCATGCGAGGTATGCATCAAAAACTGGTCCTTCAGCTGATCGGATACGGTGAGCCGGTCCGTCAACATTTCATTCTTCTTATAGGCATTCGTAAATCGGTAAGCAAGCAGCATGTTCAGCGACATCACGTAGCAGGTGAGGGCAATCTTGCCTCTCATATTCGTTTGGATGATACTTTCTGAAAATAATGAACCATCCACCAAGTAAAGCGTAAGAGAGATGAAGGCCACAATAAACAGGAGCTGCTCCTTACGTTCATACTCCGCCCTCCGGCTTATGCTGAACAAATAAAACATTCTTGCCATAATGTAGAACGTCACCAGTCCCAAATAGGAAAAGAAGATAAAGCGGACTTCATTATAAATGGAATACGGCAAAATAAATATAGAGATAACATACACCATATGAGGAACCAGCAAATACCACTTGATCCGGTCGGTTAGCACTCCTTTATAAATCGAGCAGAAAAACAAGACGATGAAGATCGCGCTCGAAAATTGCGCTACATCCAGCGTTTTATAGACAACATAAAAAGGAGCCTCCGGCCATAGCTGCTGAAATATTTTTTCACCATATAACACATGCATTATCGATAAGGACAAAAAATACAGACCGCTGAACAAATACGTACGCTCTCGTCTGCGCAGGAAATAAAGATTCAAATGATAGGTGCTGAACATGAACAAAGTAACAACAAGCGCCAAATCACTGCCAAACAACAGGCCGTTCCATTGGGTTATGCTTGACTGTTTTCCAAATTGAATGGGGTTCACAATCCCGCCTGTGAAGTAGACATAATTGGATACTTGAAGCACAAGCTCAATCTCCTGCCCATTCGGATGGAAATATACGGCATACGGGGTATTGGCGGGAATATAGCCCTCCTCTTTAGCTGCTGCCGGCCTACCGCTGTTTCCTTCCTTCTTTCCATTAATATAGAGCTGATGCCCCATGCGGATACTATTTAATTTCAAACCATATGTGGCCTCCGGGTCATTGACGAAGATGCGGAGACGATACGTCCCGAAGCCTTTTCTGCTTACGCCGCCGCTTGAGTCCAACCCCTTCCATGTACCGGGCACTCTCAAGTATTTGAAGTTCCCATGCTCGCCTTGCCTAAAATCCTCAGGCTGCAGCAGCTGATTGGGATAAAATTCCCATTCTCCATCCAAATTTACAAGGCCTTGTTCATGAAAATCCATATGAGTTAAATCCAGTACGCCTTCCTTGACAGGCCAGGCATCCCGACTAGGAATAGTCAAAGCATAAATCATAAACACGCACACAACGGCCAGAAAGGAGGTCAGCACGACACCGTTTACTTTGTTGAAAATCTTCACCTGGCTTCTCCTTCCTGATGCTCCAAACATACGTCATCTGGATTCTATCATTCCATACTCACAAAAAACTCTCAAGACCTTTCCTAATTAAATGCCTCAGGTTTAATCTTAAAAATCTCGTGGCTCCTTGAAGCAAAAAAAGACGCGACATAGCCCAGAGGACTAACATCGCGTATCAACAGAAGCCCCTCTGAGGGGATAATACCCTACAAAAAGAAGATAATATCCTAGGGACGAATGTACGAAAGCAGCATTTCTTTAAGGATCCGCTTCTGATGGATTGGAGCGATATCCTCCTCCAGATACGAGATTGGCGACTTGAGGGCAATATTGTTGCCGAAGGTACCGTATGCGTTAATAATCGTGATGAGTGTCTCTTTAACCGGAATATCCGTGCGGATGGAGCCATCGATTTGTCCTGCATCAATAATACTCATGAAAATTTGGGCGATTTCCTTCTGGGTGTCGATATAATCCTGAATATCCTCAAGTGGACTTTTGGCGAAAGAAGCATAGCTTTCGAAGGCTTCCCGGAACTTAACCCCGTTTTGTAACTGATCATCTCTCGTTAAATAATCCAATACATGCTCCAAGCGTTCGTATGCCGTGTGGCTTGAACTCGCAAGCTCCCTAAACATTTCAATGTTTTTCTCCAAATTGGCAACTGCCACAGCCACGATTAGCTTATCCTTCTTAGGAAAATATCGGAATAATGTGGCGATTCCAATACCCTCAGCATCCGCAACGTCTTGCATTTGGACATTGTCCAGCCCTTTGTCGAGAAACAAAAGCTCTGCTTTTTGTACTATGCTTTTATAACGTGCATTTTTTTTCTTCTCCCGCAGTCCGGTCGATACCATGATGATTCCTTTCACCTCATTCGATCTGCTGACTATTTTGCTTGGGCTAGCCAATTAACTGCGATGCTCCATAATGTTTTTCCCATTATAACGCGATTCATTCGATTTTACAGCTACATGAAATTGGATTTGCATTATAAGAAGGAGTCAAGTACACTAAAAACATGATAGTCAGACTTTCATTTTTTCATAAAAACGAAGAGGTGATATCAATGAGATTATCCGATAAAGTAGCGATTATTACTGGTGCAGCCGGCGGCATGGGAAAAGCAGACGCACTTTTGTTTGCCAAAGAAGGTGCGAAGGTGGCGATTACAGACTTGCAGGACGATAAGCTTCAGGAGGTTGTTCGCGAGATTAGCGAAAACGGCGGCGAAGCCATTGGCTTCAAACACAATGTCGCTTCTGAAGAGGATTGGATTCACGTTGTGAACGAGACGGTGGCAAAGTTCGGCAGGATCGATATTCTTGTAAACAATGCCGGTGTGTCCAATGCAACACCGTTTCTTGATCTGACGGTTGAAGGCTGGGAGAAAACCATGTCGATTAACGTGACGAGTATTTTCCTCGGACAAAAGCATGTGATTCCGCACATGATCAAAGCGGGCGGCGGTTCAATTATCAATATTTCGTCTATCGCCGGACTGACCGGCGGCAGCGGGTCCGGCCCGTATACCGCAAGCAAAGGCGCCGTACGGATGCTGACCAAAGCAACTGCAGTCGATTTCGCCCAGTACAACATCCGTGCGAACTCCGTCCATCCTGGTTTTATCGAGACTCCAATGACGATAGATATGTTCAATGACGAGAACATGCGTCAATGGTTCCAATCCCAATGCCCGCTTCCACGTCTTGGAAAGCCGGAGGATATTGCTAACGGCGTCTTGTTTTTGGCATCGGATGAGTCATCTTACATCACAGGTATAGAGCTTCCGATTGATGGAGGCTATTACGCAAAATGATGTACCGGACAGATTGAGGTAACGGAATTATTTTACTTCGCAGATATAGGACGAATAAAGACCTCGGCTTCATGCCTGAGGTCTTTATTCATGCCGTCTTTGTTTTCGGCCATCTTGCTCCGAAACCAGTTCATTTGCTCGTCCGAGTACCCTGCGCCTTCGCCAAGGTGCCCCTTCTTTTAGAACACGGCTTTTTGATTTTATTACGTCTCTTATAAACATCT
>NZ_NMQW01000031.1 GCF_002234615.1 Paenibacillus rigui
TTTTAACATTCGGCAGAGCGAAGTGTTGTATGAATGCAGTGAAGGTAGGATAAACAAGTTCATTGGTTGCTTTGTCGATGATCGGTTTAGCGACCGCATTATTTAAGAAGCCTTCGGCAGTAAATCCGCCGGTTAACTTTTGCCAACCGTGAGTGAGCCATTCATAACCAAAATACAACCTTACGAAAAGCAGGATGCCTGCTGCATATTTATTTTCTCTAAGCCATTTTCCTAACATGATAATCAGCTCCTAAAATTTATTGGTGAAAATTTTCACAAGATGTGTTAAAAAATAAACTTTTCTATTTCAGCCAAGATCGGGATTGTTTTTGAATGTTCATGGGATATCTTCCTTTCGTCCTACATTGTTTACTTCCTCTCTACACCTATAATGTACCATGGTCTTAAGGATTGTTATGTGATTAAAATCACAAAGTGTAAATTGTTTTCGGCCTGAATTAGAAGGAACGGACATGATTGTTTTGAAAGATAAATGTTTTTGCACATATGTCTGTTTTAAGATTTACGAAGTTGGTGGAAACGGATACCATTGAAATTAAGTAATTTTTATTCGTCATAGGAGTACATATGGAGCCGAGAAGGAAAAAGCATAGTAACAGCGCATGGAACAATATAGAAGAATCAATGGGTGACTTTGTTTTATACATATTCAAAAGAATAATTTGGAGAGCATTCTTATGGCTAGTGATTGGGATAGGTTTTTTGGTATATTGGATTTTAAAAAGCATTTTTTTCTGAAAATTAGTGAGTCCGTTCTTGGAGGATATATGTTTGCGGAGATCGAACGCTGCAGGTCGCACCAGGAAGACAGCGGCAGCTAGAGGCCGATCGGGGCCGGTTCCATAGTCTTAAGCGGGCTTTTTTCCTGCTTTACCGAAACAGTTTGGATGCTTGCTGCGTCTTACTGTGTAAGCTGTAATTTATTTGTATTTCATGAACCGGGACAGGGGTGGAGAACATGGGTATGATCCTTATTCTTTTGTTTATCGTTCTTGCTATTATTATCATTACACGGGCGGTGAATCGCTCGCGTCCAAACCATCGCCCTCACCGCAACCATGCGTCTGACGGTTTCTATGCAGGCTCGTCGCCGGACACGTACACGGATGATGATTCGAACAGACAGCAGCATCATCACAATCATCACAACCATCACAACCATCAAGGGCATCATCATGGAGACAGCGATTCTCATCATAACAGTCATGATAGTCATCAGGATCACTCCTCCGGCAGCTCGTCGGACAGCTCTTCCGGAGGGGGAGATAGCGGCGGAGGAGATAGCGGTGGTGGCGGTGGCGGGGATTGATGGGCATGATGCCCCGTGCGTGGATAGCTCTTGGACACACGAACCTGTACGGTACACTGAACTGAGGAGAGAGGAACCATGACAACAGATTTGGAAGCACTGAGATACCCAATCGGCCAATTTGCATGGGTTGGAGATATTTCCCGCGAACAGCGGGCACGCTGGATCGAGGAGCTGGAGGAAGCCCCGGCCCTGCTGAGAAGCGCGGTATCGGGCCTTGACAACAGTCAGTTGGATACGCCTTATCGCCCGCAGGGCTGGACAGTTCGCCAGGTGGTACATCATGTGGCCGACAGCCATATGAACAGCCTGATTCGCTTCAAGCTTGCGCTCACGGAGGAGCAGCCGACGATCAAACCGTATGACGAGGCGCGCTGGGCGGAGCTTGCGGACAGCCGTCCGGCGGATATCGAGCTGTCCCTTGCGTTGCTCGAGCAGCTTCATGCCCGGTGGGGGCTGCTGCTTCACTCGCTGCAGGAGAGCGATTGGGAGCGCACCTTCGTTCATCCCGCCTCCGGCATCATCCGGCTGGATGTGAATTTGGGAACCTATGCGTGGCACGGGAAGCATCATACTGCGCATATCACAAGCCTGAGACAGCGGATGGGCTGGTAACCGGCCAAGCTTCAACAGCGGCAGGAGGGGGACTTTTCCACCGAAACTTGCCGGTCAAACCTTCATTTTAACTTACAACATCCCGGAGGCCGATAAGGCCTCTTTTTTCGTAACAGAAAGGTGAGGCCTCCCGCCTCCGGTCCCCCTTGACAAATGCACGCCGTCTAGAAGTGGAATCCGAATAAAAGGGGTATCATGCAAAATTTTCCACTTTATTGATCAATTTATTGGGTGTGTATTGTCTTTGCGGATCTTTATAATTAGCGATGTAATCGGTTACAAGGCTTCGAAAAATCATTGAAGGAGGCACGTTCATGAATTCCGGAAGAAGATTAGTTAAGAAAGCGGTTATGCTTTTGCTCAGTTTTGTCATGCTGCTGGGCACTCTGCTTGGTGTAAGTCCTGCCAAGACGGAAGCGGCTGTTGCAAACGATTTTCAAGCTTCGGTTATGGGACCTCTGACACAAGTGACGGATTGGGATGCGTTCAAGAACCAGCTGCGCACGTTGAAAAGCAATGGCGTCTATGCCATTACAACGGATGTATGGTGGGGGCTTGTAGAAAGTGCAGGCGACAACCAATTCGACTGGACCTATTATAAAAATTACGGGAATGCCGTCCGCGAGGCGGGCCTCAAATGGGTGCCGATCCTATCGACGCACAAGTGCGGGGGCAACGTCGGGGACGATTGCAATATCCCGCTGCCTTCTTGGCTCTGGAGCAAGGGAACGGCGGATGAAATGCAGTTCAAAAGCGAGACGGGCTATGTCAACAATGAGGCGATTTCCCCCTTCTGGAGCGGGATCGGCACGCAGTACAGCGAGCTGTACGGTTCATTTGCCGACAATTTCGCCTCCTACAAGGATATAATCCCTAAAATTTATTTGAGCGGCGGGCCATCCGGCGAGCTTCGGTTTCCTTCTTATTATCCTGCCGCCGGGTGGAGCTATCCATCCCGAGGCAAGTTCCAGGTATATACGGATACGGCCAAAGCGGCGTTCCGTACAGCCATGCTGGCTAAATACGGCTCTCTGAGCGGCGTGAATAGCGCTTGGGGTACAGCGCTGACCGGCGCGGAGCAAATCCTGCCGCCGGGCGACGGTGACGGCTTTTACACGAACGGAGGTTATACCAGCGCTTATGGCAAAGACTTTTTAAGATGGTACCAGGGCGTATTGGAGAACCACCTGGGTGTCATCGCTGCGGCAGCGCATCAGAAGCTGGATCCTGTGTTCGGCGTCAGAATCGGGGCCAAAGTATCCGGTGTGCATTGGCAGATGACGAGTCCGACGATGCCCCACAGTGCAGAGCAGGCGGCAGGGTATTATGACTATAATGCCTTGATCCAAAAATTCAAGGACGCGAATCTGGATTTGACGTTCACCTGCCTTGAAATGTACGACAACAGCGCTTCGCCGAATTACTCGGCTCCGTCGACCTTGGTCGATACGGTGTCTTCCATTGCAAATAGTAAAGGCGTCCGGCTGAATGGGGAAAATGCACTGCCGGCTTCGGGTACGGGGGCCTTTTCCAAGATCGAAGAGAAAATTACCCATTTTGGCTACAATGGCTTTACTCTGCTTCGTTTGGCGAACGTTGTAAATGCCGACGGCTCCGTTACAGGAGAAATGGCCAATTTTAAAAATTATGTCGTGAAGTATGCCGCACCTGTCGATCCGGTTCATAATCTGGTAACCGTGTATTACAAAAAAGGCTTTGCCACGCCGTACATGCATTACCGTCCTGCCGGAGGCAGCTGGACGACGGTTCCGGGCGTGAAGATGACGGATGCGGAGGTGCAGGGCTACGCCAAGGCGACGATCGATATCGGCTCGGCAACACAGCTCGAGGTGGCTTTCAATGACGGTGCAGGCCAGTGGGACAGCAATGCGACAAAGAATTACTTCTTTAACGTCGGCACATGGACATACACTCCGGGAACGAACGGGGCAGCGGGAACGATTGCTTCGGGAGCGCCGAGTGGCGGCGGAACGGGAAACAGTGTGACCGTGTATTACAAAAAAGGCTTCGCCACACCATACATCCATTACCGCCCTGCGGGAGGCAGCTGGACGACGGCTCCGGGCGTGAAGATGGCGGATGCGGAGGTGCAGGGCTACGCCAAGGCGACGATTGATATCGGCTCGGCGACACAGCTCGAGGTGGCGTTCAATGACGGTGCAGGCCAATGGGACAGCAATGCGACGAAGAATTACTTCTTTAATGTCGGCACGTGGACATACACCCCGGGAACAAATGGGGCAGCGGGATCCATTGCTTCGGGAGCGCCGAGCGGCGGCGGAACGGGGAACAGCGTGACCGTGTATTACAAAAAAGGCTTCGCCACGCCGTACATCCACTACCGCCCTGCGGGGGGCAGCTGGACGACGGTTCCGGGCGTGAAGATGGCGGATGCGGAGGTGCAGGGCTACGCCAAGGCGACGATTGATATCGGCTCGGCGACGCAGCTGGAGGTCGCATTCAATAACGGTGCAGGGCAGTGGGACAGCAATGCGACGAAAAATTACTTCTTTAATGTCGGCACGTGGACATACACTCCGGGAACGAATGGAGCCGCCGGGTCGATCACACAGGGGGCTCCCCAGGTAGCGCTGACGGATATCGATCCGTCGGGGCAGGCAGGGGTCCTGACATGGTTAGCAGCAGCATGACCCGAAGATGGATGGGCACAGATAAGGTTTACTTCTTATAACAAGGAATGAAGGGGCCGCCGGAACACCGGAAAAGGCCCCTTTTTTGTCGTTCCCGAAAAAACGAATCAGTACGTGCATTAACCCTCACTCCGCTTCACCACGAGCTTTCCAAGAAACGCAAACGGTGATGTTAACAATACTCACATATTTGTTGTTGGAATTCGGGATATATGTTAAACTACGATGTGTGATACAAAATGTTCGGAAAGTAACACGATTGAGGAGGGGGTTTTGTGCTAAAAGCCATTATGGATAGCCGCCGTCAATGGTTAGGCTATTTTATTGTCATTCTCGCTCTGCATATCCTTGGTATTTGGGGGTTAATCTCCGCAGCTGCTGTAAATCCGACCTTTTGGGGATTGGGGCTGCTCGCTTATACGTTCGGACTCCGGCATGCGTTCGATGTGGATCATATCGCTGCTATCGATAATACGGTCCGCAAGCTGGTGGAGCAAAAACGCAATCCGCTCGGCTTGGGATTTTTCTTTTCATTGGGCCATTCAACCGTTGTATTTCTGATGGTGCTTGCCATTGCGTTCTCGGTTCATTGGATTCAGACCCACATGCCGGAAATGCAGGAGATTGGAGGCATGATCGGTGCTTCCGTCTCCGGGATATTTCTGGTTGTCATCGGTTTGATCAATCTGGGGATTCTGATCAACCTGTTCAAAGTGTTCATCCATTGGCGCAATGGTCAGCAGGATCATGAGCATTTGGAGCATCTGCTTCATTCTAGAGGCTTTTTTGCGAGGCTGATCAAGCCATTTTACCGGTTTATCCAGAGAAGCTGGCACGTGTATCCACTTGGCTTTCTCTTTGGACTCGGCTTTGATACGGCAACCGAGGTAGGACTGCTTGCTATATCGGCAGGGGTGGCCAAATCGTCGATTTCCGTTCTCGGCATTCTTTCTTTGCCTTTATTGTTCGCAGCCGGGATGAGCCTTTTGGATACCGCGGATGGTATGGTTATGACGTCTGCTTACCGTTGGGCCTTCAAGACGCCGTTTCGCAAGCTGTACTACAACTTGACCGTTACTTTGCTGTCGGTTGTCGCTGCTTTACTGATCGGGATCGTCGAGCTGGCACAAGTGCTGAGCGAGAGGCTGGAGGCACAGTCACCCTTTTTCCATTGGCTGCAGGAACTGGATTTTGGCTTGCTCGGTTACATCCTGGTCGCCTTGTTCATAGGCGCTTGGCTCATCTCGCTGCTCGTATGGAAGTTCATGAAGGTGGAGCAGCGCATGGGCGGCGGCGTGGGTGCCTAACTGTCCAGTTCGTTTGTCGTGCCGAATAAAAAAAAGATAGCCTGTCCGCTGCACTTCGTTTGAAGGCGGCGAACAGGCTTTTTGCTGCATTACACCGGAAGCAGCCCGCCGTCCCAGGGCAGTCCCTTACGGAAGCGAACCTCGTCGTGCCAACGCTGCAGCATAAGGGCGCTGAACTGGTACATATCCCAAATTTCACAAGGCTTGGCTTTGGAGCCGGAGGCCTTCAGAATGGCATTGACCGCGCGCCTGGCGGCTTCATTGGCGCCTTCCATGGTTGCAAGGTCCGTGTTCGTTTTAACATAATCGGAAGCCAGGAATAAGTTCGGAATGTCTGTGTAAGCGTGAGGACGGAGAGCCCATGTATGTACTTTGTTGATAAGGAGAGGCTCCAGATTGACGGACGTTCCATCCGGATTCGGCAGATGCACGTCTTCATCAAGGAACCAGGAGTGAATATTGCTGTCCTCCAGAACAACGTGACCGTTCACGTTCAGGCTCGCTTTCAGCTGCTCCCATACCTCCTGCATGACTTCCTCACGCGTGCAATGGCGCGCGCTTTTGCCGAATAAGGTACCCGGTGTCTCCCAATCCGAGATATCCACAGAAAGGATGCCCTTCACTTGCCCGTCGCCATACTCGCTCAGGTCAACGTGCGGCCAAAATTGCTTCTGGGACACGGAAGTGAGCGCCCAGGCTGAATCCATATAAATCATATGCCCGTGAATGATAGGCACGTCTTCCTTCAAATAAAACTGGATTCCATTCATCCAATCGACGCACTCTGCCAGCTGTTTGATATTCGATAGCGTCGGGTCGACCTCCAGCAGCTCGTCTGTGACGAATTGGGCCATGACCTCTACGGGGAAAGCGGCTACATAATAATCGCCCTGCACCTCGAACGTTTCCCCTTTTTCCGTGATGGTAGCGCCTGTAATGACCCCGTTGCTGCAATGAATTTGTTCTACCTTCGCATCCAGATGGTAGTCGACGCCGATCTGGCGCAAATACTCAAGCCATGGATAAATCCATACCTCATTCGTTGGTCCGTTCAACAGACGGTCTGCACTGCCCCCCGGCAAAGTCATGTCCAGCATGATCTGTGAGCCGACGGCTCCGATGGTTGCCGTATTCGCTTCCCGTGCTTTCGCAGCTACAAGGATACGTGTCATACCGGTAAACACCCGTTTGAAGTTAGCCGATTGATGGTCCGCATCGATAAAGGTCCACCAGGGAATATTCTGATATTCCTCTTCCCTTCTGTCGTTGCAGCTCGTCATAACCTGCCAGCACTTTTCGAGATAATGCTCGATTTCTTCTTCGGAGAGGCCAAGATGGTTGTCGAACAAAGATTTGAGCAAGTCCTTGATATCTGAAAAAGATGTCGGGAATTCCGTCACGAATTCGACAGGCACGTCGTCAGTTCTCGCAAGACCGAGGCGGGTGCCCTCAACCAGATTGTCCGCGACACCGCGCTTGTTGGTGCCGTAAGGGATTCGCTCCATCGTATCTACGACGTGCTTATAAAACCTTGGAAAGAAACGAAAGCCATGCTCTCCGGGCAGATCCTTGCGCCCGTTCACTCCGCTGTCCGGTACAGGCATCGAGCGGGCCTTTCCGCCTGGAATTCGCCTGAGCTCATATACGGCTACTTCAAAACCCCGCTCCGCAAGCTCATGGGCTGCGCTCATGCCGGCAACCCCGCCTCCGAGAACGACTACTTTTTTCGTCATTTCTTTTCCTCTCCTGTCATAAAATGTTATAAAATATAATCTATTTATACCACGACTTTTCACCTATGGAAATGAGATTGTTTCGACAAAATTAGACATATAGAACTAGGGTCGAAAAAGAGGACACAATGAAACAGCAATTGAACAGGATGGAGTACAGACAGGCCGGTTTGTATTCGGTATCATAAGGTTATTGCATGACTACAAAGCCCATAGGGCCGGGGAGGAATTACAGATGACCAAGTTCCGGATTGCCGTGATCGGCTGCGGCGGGATGTCCAAAGCCTGGATCGAATATGCGCTGCAGCGGGAGGATGCGGCCATTGTGGCGATGGTTGATTTGCGAAAAGAAAGCGCTGCCGCGATGGCCGAGCGTTATGGCATTTCCTGCGGCATTTACGATGATGTGAAACAGGCGATCACCGAGTCGGGGGCGAATCTCGTATTTGACATCACGATCCCGGAAAGTCACGCTACCGTAGCTACAACAGCGATGGAGCTTGGCTGCGATGTGCTGGGGGAGAAGCCGATGACGGTATCCATGGAGGAAGCACGACGCCTCGTAGCCTTGGCGGAGCGCAAAGAGCGAACCTACGCGATTATGCAAAACCGGCGTTATTTGACGCAAATTCGTGCTTTCCGGGATCTGGTCGCAACAGCCGGGATCGGCGAGATCGGCTTCGTGAATGCCGATTTCTTCCTCGGGCCTCATTTTGGCGGCTTCCGCGATGCCATGGAAAGTCCGCTGCTGCTGGACATGGCTATACATACTTTTGATCAGGCAAGACTGATTACCGGCAAAGATCCTGTATCCGTGTACTGTCATGAGTTCAACCCTGCCGGGTCCTGGTATGCGGGAAATGCGGCGGCTATTTGTATTTTTGAATACGCCGACGGGGGTGTGTTTTGTTACCGCGGATCTTGGTGCGCAGAAGGCAGTCCGACCTCGTGGGAGGCCCAATGGCGGATTAACGGGAGCAGCGGGACGGCAATGTGGGACGGAACGGAGGCGCCGTTTGCCGAAGTGGTGGTCCCCCAACAGGAGAGCAACGGTACCGGTTCATTCCGAAGAGTGGAGGCGGAGCTGAGCTGGCAGGGAAGGAATGGCCATCATGGATGTCTTGACGAAATGTTTGCCGCTTTATCGGAGGGGCGCAAGCCGGAGACGAACTGCACCGATAACATCAAAAGTATGGCGATGGTGTATGGGGCTCTGCAAAGTGCGAAGGAAGGACGCAAGGTGCTGCTTTCCGAATTGACCTAAGGAAGGCGGTACTCAGGTAAATTATTGAGAAATCGACCCCCATAAACAGCCGGCCTGCTGCGAAGCTGTATAAGTGACTTCAAGCGGTTGACTATGTGTAGAGGGGTGGTCGGTTTTTCGTATGAACTTATCGAATTGCCGCGGCTGCGGCAAGCTTCAGCTGCAACAGGCCCATGTGCTTTGTGCCGATTGCTTCAAGCTGCACTTGGAGCAATCCAACCAGATAAAGACATTTCTCCGGATGCATCCCGGGGCTTCAGTTATAGATTTGGCTCGGGAAACGGGTCTTTCTTTATCCCAAGTCAATGAATTGGTCGGTCGGTAACTCGGGCTAATAGATAATAAGCAGAAGGCGAAGGAGTCCCGGGACTCCTTCGCCTTCTTTAGTAGATAATCAATTATAGAAGCAGTGTTCGGGCGCGAGGGCTCCAAGCGAAATCCAATTGGCTAGGCGCTTCACGGATTTACTTGGAGCTTGCCTGGCGGCTGTTCCTTTGCTGTTTGGCAGCAAGCAGCAGCCAGGCCGATCCCAGCATGGCAAGCATACAGGCGCATCCGGCGTACAGCGGGCCGAGGCCGAGGATGCCTACTGCGGCGAAGCCGATTAGCGGGCCCAGTGCAGCACCGATATCGACGACCGTCGTATAGGTCGTCATGTAGGTGACGCGGGAGCTGCCGCCGGCCATATCGGCAGCCAGCGCGTCGGTGAGCGTGACGATAGCCGTGTTGGCCAGCTGCGCGGCCAGGAGGACGGCGAGCCACGCGAAGAAGGGCAGCTGCAGCGGGAGCATCGCGAATGCGGCCGCCGCCAGGATGAGGCTGCCCAGGTAGACGGGCAGCCTGCCGCCCGGGCCGTCCGACCATGCGCCGATCCGCGGTGAAAGCAGCGGCGACCATGCCCAGCGGATGGCCTGCACGATCCCGGCAACCGAAGCGGCGCCTAACGTGGCGCCAAGAAGCATGATCGTACCGGACTCGGGCAGGTGGCTCTCGATCATCGGGCTCATCGTACCGAGATAGATGCCGAAGAAGATGATGCCGGTCACGAGACCGGACACCAGCACCAGCCACGCCTCCGCGGAAATCCGCAATGCGGCGGCGAGGCCGCTCACGGCAACGGCACGCGGGCCTCCGCCTGTAATCGCAATGGGTTCACGTGCCTCCGTGCCTTCTGAGCTAGTGCCGTTCTTCGCATCGGCATCATTCTCGCCCAAGCCAGCGCCGTTTGCCCTCGCTTCGTTCCCGCTGCTTCTCGCGCTGTCCCTGCCCATCGGGGGAATGCTCGCTTTTGCCGGCTTTGGACTGGCTCCCGCATTATCCGCGTAAGTGCCGCCCGCACCCACGCTCGGATGGTCTGTGCTCGGCCTCTGCTCGCCTGATCTTGCATAGTCATTGCTTGTGCCATGACCGCCTGCCCTCGTGCTATCATCGCCTTCCACACCGCTCCCTGTGCTTGCTTCCGGCTGCGCTGCCTCTGTCCTAGCAACCGTTGCGGGCACATGACGCCAGGCAAGAGGCAGCCCCGCAAGGATGGCTGCGCCCAGGATCCAAGCCGTGTAGCGGACGCCGATCCATTCGCCCAGGATGCCTCCGGCGAGCATGCCGAGGAGGCTACCCATGCCCACAATGCCGTTGTAGGTGCCCAGCATGCTGCCTCTATTGGTACGATTGGAAGCCTCGAGTACAGTCAAATAGCCTCCAATACGCAGCAGAGACCAAGCCGCTCCCCACAGCGTTCTGGCAAGGAACAGCGCCAAGAAGCCTGATAAGCTTCCATAGGCCCATGTGGTCAGAAGGGCAAGGCTGACTGCGATAATAATACCGGTGCGCTTCGATATCCGGCCATAGAGCCATCCGATCAGGGGGTTCAATGGAAGCCGGACGAAACGGTTAATCGATAGCAGAAAGCCGACCTGCCATAGGGTTTCCAATCCGAAGGATGTCCAATATACCGGAAGCACGATATACAGCATAGAATCGCCAAGCAAACAGACGGCCGTGATCCAAGCGATGACTCGAACGGCATGTTTGGGGTTCGGAGCGGGTGTATAGCCAGCAGTAGACGGCAAGGTTCCCTGTGATGCAGTTAAGGATATGTTCATACCTCCAGCTCTCCTTCGTTCATAACGAATACGTTGCTTCCTTTACCTTCCATTGTAATTCGCAAAAGGGGAATAAAAAGTGTAATCTCTAATTAATTGATTTCCCCTTTTTAGGATCGGGGTGCCCAAGGGAGGTTATGGCGGATGAAGCTGTTAGAGCATTATGCCCGGATTTATGACCGATGGAAGGAGAGGGGCTCAGGCAGCGATGCCTTTATGGAGGTGACGGTCCCTGGGCTTGCCGTCTGGTTTTACTGCTCGGAACGGAATGCCAAGCTGTTAATTCAATCCATGCAGCGCAAGGGCTGGATTGTATGGCGGCCAGGGCAGGGAAGAGGACACAAGTCCCGCGTATGCTGTGCAGCCATCCCTGACCAGTTGATCGTAGAACATGCAAAAGAGCTGCTGGATTCGGGCCATGTGCAAGAAGCGGTAGAACTGCTGGAAGCTCCTTTCCTTACAGACCAAGGAAGAGGGCAGCTTCTCCATACGATGCAGCAATCGTTCCGTTATTTGCCCCAGGGCACTGGCAAACAACAAGCCCATCGGGCATCGCTCCGATTTCCTTCTTACCGGCAGCCCGGTTCTTTGGATCCGGCCTATGCTACCCGCCGAACCGAGCTGCATTGGATTCGTCAGCTTTACGATACGCTGGTGCTGTATGATATCGACCAACAAGGCTACCAGTCGGGTCTTGCACATCATTGGGAAAGTGACAGGTCAGCCCGAAGGTGGAGATTTTATCTTCAAAAGCATGTACAGTTTCATAATGGAGCTGCCTTTACCGCGGACGATGTACGTTTCACCCTGGAACGGCTTGCTTCAGCTGCTCTGAGAGAAGCAGCTTCCCCCCGTTCTCTGTATGATCACTTGTTCAGCGGGATCAAAAAGGTAGAGCCGCTTCATGATCATTTAATCGAGATCGAGTGGGAGCAAGGCTGTTATCAGCTTCTTGGCCTTTTGACACTTCCCTGCGCAAGTATTGTACCCGTCTCGCTTGGCGGGGACGGGCACTTGAAGCCTGTCGGGACAGGGCCCTTTATGTTATCACGCAGGGAGGAGCGGCTATTGGTATTGAAGGCGAATCCTTCGTATTATCTTCGGCCGACCCAATTGGATCAAGTCGAAATGTGGTGCTTGCCTGAAATTTATGAGCAGGGTAAGGGCGTAGAATGGGAAGAGCAGGAAGGTGAAGGGATGAACTTCTGGCATTATTGGGCGGGGCAGCAGTCCGATGCGCCATGGGAATGGCTGGAACGTATGGATCGCGGCTGCAAATATGTACTCATGAATCAAGCGAAACAGGGACCGCTTCAGCAGCTCTCGTTAAGAGAGCAGATACATAAGGCCATTCGTCAGGTAAATGCCATGCATGATCTGGGAGGCAACAGGGGGGAATTGGCGCACAGTTTCGTACGGGGAATGGACAAGATCACAGACCGTGGGGAGAGCGGGGAGGGCTTGGCTCTAACAAGTGAATCCAAACGAAACAACGAATCCAGCATGTGCGGCGAATCCAGCAGCGAGCCCGGGGAACCACTCGATAAGCTTCATGAACCCGGCAGGAAACAAGTATCCGAGCCCGAAGCCTCTATGCATAATTCAAGCACACCTATTCAACGGCTTGAATTGGTAACTTATGCGGGAGCGGGCCATGAAAGAGATGCTGACTGGCTGCAGCAAGAGCTGAAGAAGACAGGAATCGAGCTGCACATTCGATGGGTGCCTTATGAGATGCTTGGTCATCCCGATACGCTGGCGACTGCCGACCTATGGCTGCTAGAGCAGCCGGTCGATGCGGATGATGAAGCCGCTATGTGGGCTATACTGGGAAGCGATCAAAGCCCGCTGCGCAGCTGCCTGAGTCCTGGCCGGCGGAATGAACTTGAGCGTCGGCTTGGCCTGTTGCAGCTTGAGCAGTCCCGTTCCGCACGTTTGCAAGGCCTTTCCCGACTGGAGCGGGAGCTGCTGGACGAACGTGCGATTGTGTTATGGTACCGCTGGCGGCAGATGGCTTCCTTCCCTTCGGAACTTCAGGGTGTCAGTATCGGTTCCCTGGGCTGGGTCGATTATAAAGCTCTGTGGTTTAGGGAGTAGGGAGAAACATACCGCATTCCCGTTCCCTTCGGCATCAGGCGGACTGTAAAATTTTGTCCAGCAGGTTGCCCCGGATTAACCGGATTCTTTCTTTAACGTAGAAATCATAAGCTGCGCCCTTGAGCTCCTTCAGCTCGACAGGCTGCTCCGTATCGTTGTCTATAATCGATAAGGTGCCGTTATCGTAAAACTTGAAGGTCAGATCGACCCAGAATACGCCTGCCGAATCGAGAATTTTATCAATTTGGGCCTCTGTCAAATAGTCGCTGTTATCGAGCATCCTTTGCTTGTAGAAATCCCGTTCAATAAATCTGGCTTTCACCGCATTCGTATTCATGGTCTGCACCCCTCTCAAGTTATAGGAACATTTGTTCTTGTTCTTATTATATCAAACATTTGTTCGTAGTCAATATTTTACAGAACATTTTTATGTTCGGCTTCTTGTAAGGAGGTTCAAGGCTGCGGGCCATGCTTCCCTGAACGTCTTCCTGTGCTCGGCTTTCAGCCTTTAGGTGTCGTATCATCATTTGATTCCGGCTGTATCGGCGACGGCTGCCCGGGGACGGAAGCTTTATTTTTGTTACCATTAAACAGAGCCTCGGTCAACGACTGCAGCTTTTCCATGACTTTCCCGTACCCGAAGCCGACAAGAAAGGAAATACCGATCTTACTGATCATCGAATCGCCCGTTTGCAGCAGCAGAATGCCGCTTTGGAATAAAATGATCGTCATGATCGCCGCTCCTCCGCATTTAATCGGACGCAGCAAATACCAGAACAACCAGCGTTCGGTCAGGTTATGATAATAGTCGTGGAACAGGCGGAGCGCGTACAAGGTGCCGCCGATCGAGCCGGCCAAACCGTAATACACATACTCCTCCACCATATTGAAATTAACACCGAACAGCTCCATTACCCAACCGCTCCGTACGATCCCCATCATCCAAAAGCAGCCCACATACCAGGCCGTTAAATAAGCCAGCACCCCGAGCTTGTACCATAAGTCTTTGCCCTGCATGGTCTCACCCGCCTTCATATCCCTTTGTATTCTATCGTATGAAGCGGGGAGAGTAATGGTTACATCATGCGTTTGAGACTTTGAGGCGACGCAGCAAAAAAACCAAGAGAGCAGCAGCGCTGCATCCTCTTGGCTTAAGTTCAACAAGTTCAATCCGGTAGCCATGCTTTCTTCCTATAGGCTTTGGGCCTGCTTTCTTTTCAGGGAATAACATTTGCGGCAAACCGGCAGGTAGCTTTCGTTGCCTCCGATCTGAATTTGCGCGCCCTCAAAGACCGGCTTTCCGTCCTCGCAGCGCATGTTCATGATCGCTTTTTTGTCGCAATACCAGCATATCGTTTTGATTTCGTCAATTTGATCGGCGAGCGCCAGCAAGTGGTAGCTTCCCTCGAACAGCTGTCCCATGAAGTCTGCACGCAGGCCGTAGGCGATAACGGGAATGTTGAGCGTATCGACGATTTCCGTCAGCTGGAGCACCTGTTCCTTTTGCAGAAACTGACACTCATCAATCAGAATACAGTTCGGCTTCTCCGCTGCGGCGAGCTTTACCATGTCGATATGCTCATCGATAATCATTGCTTTTTTCTGCATGCCGATGCGTGAAGCTACAGTACCGACGCCGTAACGGTCGTCGACGGCCGGGGTGAATAACAGCACCTTTTTACCCTGTTCCTCATAATTGTGAGCGGTACGCAGCACTTCAATTGATTTGCCGCTGTTCATCGTGCCGTACCGGTAATAAAGTTTTGCCACGTAGATAGACAGTCCTCTCCGCTGAAATATGCTCTCTATGATAGCACAGGATGGATTGGAAAAGTATAGGTCTTGTATGGAAGCGATGCACGATACCGGAAGCGGACTAGGCAAAAGGAAGCAGTACGGTAACGGTCGTTCCCCGTCCCGGCTCGCTGGCTATACGGAGGGTGCCTCCATGCTCGTTCAGCATTTTCTGACTGATCATCAGTCCCAGACCGGATCCGCTTTCTTTCGTCGTGTAAAAAGGCTCCCCGAGCCGTTCCAGCTGTTCGGGCGGGATGCCCTCGCCCTCATCCGCAAAATCGATGGAAAGCATGCCGTCACTTGTCTTTCTCGCAATAATCCGGACGTATCCCCCGGAAGGCATCGCATCCATCGCATTTTTCAGCAGATTGATGAACACTTGCTTGACCTGATTTTCCTCTCCGTAGATGGTCCAGTGCTTGTCCAGCGGTTCGACTTCGATGATGACGTTTTTGAGGTTGGCTTGGGACTCCAATAAGGAAACGACGTCATGAAGAATCGGCTCGACGCGGCACCTCCGGTATTGGACGGACTGCGGCTTGGCCAGCATCAGCAGCTCCGAGATGATGTGCTCGATTCTTGTCAGCTCGTCCAGCATGATCTTCAGGTACTCTTCCTTGTACTCGGCGCTTTTTTGCATGAACTGTGTAAAGCCCTTTAAGGCCGTCAACGGATTGCGGATTTCATGCGCGATTCCGGCAGCCAGCTGCCCGGCAACCGACAGCTTTTCCGATCGACGAAGCAAGTCCTCGGCCTGCTTTCGTTCACTGATGTCGCGGGAGACGATAACTACGGTCTCGACCTGATCGTCAGGTCCGGTGACCGGAACGCCGTGCACCTCCAGAAGCATACTTTTCCCCGGGGATAAGGGTAAGGTAACCTCCAGTCTTAACGATTCTTTGTTACGAATGGTATGGTAAAAGCAGTCTGTGGCCTGTGAGAGAGCAGACTCTCCCCAAAACTCATAAGGCTTATGTCCGATTAACTCATACGGGTCTAACTGCAGAAGTGTCTTATGGGAGGGAGAAGCGTACTGGATCACACCCTGGGGGTCCAATAGTAAAATCAGATCCGTCGTATTTTCGGCGATAATCCGGTAGTTTTCCTCGCTTTTTCTTAAGCTCTGCTCCATTTTTTTGCTTTCGCTGATATCCCGCAGAATGACACAGATGGCGACCACCCTGTGCTCCGCATTTTTTACAGGGGAAATGCTCAGCAGAATATCCAGCAGTGCTCCGCTCTTGTGGAGCCGCTTCGTTTCGAAGCCTTTGATTTGAAAGCCCATCGATGCTTGAAGGAACAGCTCCTCCGTTTCAGCCATCAAATCCTCAGGGATGATGAGGGGGCGCCTGCCGAGCAGCTCTTGCTCCGTGAAGCCGAACGTTTCCAGATAGGCTGGATTCATTTGTATCATATGATATTGCAAATCGAGAATGGAAATCGGATCAGGGGAATGCTCAATCATCGAATCCAGCTGCAGCTTCGTCTCCTGGTAAGCCGATTCCTGCTGCTTGAGCTCCGTAGTATCCCGGATGAACAAACAAAGCCCTTCTTTGGTCGGATGAGCGGTCATTTCGTACCATCTCTCCCGGGACGCATAATATGCATGCAGGTAGGTGGGAACCTTCTCTTCCATGGCGCGGCATATGGTTCTGTAGAAAGCCGAATGGAGGACATTCGGAAAACGGGCCCACAAGCTTTGGCCGATAATCTGCTCCTTCTCTTGCCCCAACGTCTGCTCCGCCGCCTGGTTCAGAAACGTCAGCTTCCAATCCAGGTCTATCATGAACAAAGAATAAGGGACGGATTCAATCAGGGAATGGTACGTCTGCATCGCATTTTGGAAGGCGGCGGCAAGGTTCCTTTTCTCGGTTTGATCCTGTACCTGCAATAAGAAGCAGGGCTCTTCAAGCTCTCCCTTGAGCAGGGTCACGTGGGTCAAACACCAGACCACGTCTCCGTTATTATGGATCCAGCGCATTTCGGTCTCCAGCGAGGGAGTCGTTCCGCCGGCCAATTCACTGAATTTATGCATCGAGTGAAGGAGCTCATCAGGGTGCAGCAACGCCTGTATATTCATATGAGTCAGCTGGGGTTCACCATATCCGAGCAGCCGGGTCATGGCGGCATTCGCTTTAACAAACCGGCCGTCCAAATGAAGGAGCGCCATCCCGAACATACTTATCGTAAACCAGAGGTCAATACTTTGATGCAGAGAATGCCCTGCTGCCGGGGCTGTGTGTATGGGTTGAGGTTGAGGGGGGTTAGACCGCTGATTCATGTTTGAAAGCATCCTCCGGATCAAGTCGTTTCATTGTGACTAAAGAATTCAGGATAAACATAGCATGAGGCATAGGTCGAAACAATGTCGAAAGTATAAAAAAATTGTCAATTCTCAACTAAATTTTATTTAGAGTCGGAGGGACGGAGGGGCTTGGGAAAAAGAGAATGGATTAATTGGACAACGCCGCTTATAATGAAGGAAACGGTTTGGAAAAAGCAGGAGGCAGGGGATAAAATTTGATACGATGGGCAATTATCGGAGCCGGTGATGTCGTAGAGCGCAGAGTGGCGAGCGCACTGCAAACCGCATCAGGGAGCAGCCTGCAGGCGGTTGTTCGTCGCGACAAGGACAAATT
This sequence comes from Paenibacillus rigui, assembly GCF_002234615.1. Taxonomy (GTDB): domain Bacteria; phylum Bacillota; class Bacilli; order Paenibacillales; family NBRC-103111; genus Paenibacillus_S; species Paenibacillus_S rigui. The sequence goes on from NZ_NMQW01000031.1 coordinate 17,557, forward strand.
GAATGCGCTTGCAAAAAAAGTTCGGCATTCCACGTGCTTACACGGATGTGTCACAGCTCTGGAACGATCCGGACATCGACGCAGTCTATGTCGCTACGCCGGTTGCTCTCCATGCCGAGCATGTGATGGAGGCTGCACGTCATGGCAAGCATGTGCTGTGTGAAAAGCCGATGGCTTTGAACGCGTCCTTGGGGGAACAGATGATAGCAGCTTGCCGGGACCACGGAGTGAAGCTGGGCATAGCCTATTATCGGAGGTATTATCCGAAGCTCCGGAAGCTGAAAGAATGGATCGAGGCAGGCGCCATTGGACAGGCTGTGTATGCTCGTGCCCAGTTCAGCGGATTGACGGATCATGCCAACACGGAGCGGGCCTGGCTGCTGCGTCCCGAAGTTTCGGGAGGAGGACCCTTAATGGACGTCGGGAGCCATATCCTGGATCTCCTATGCTTCACCCTGGGACAGCCTCAGCTGGTGACGGCGATGACCGGCAACATTTTGCAGGAGCTGGCCGTAGAGGATACGGCGTCGGTGCTGGTCCGCTTTGCATCCGGCTGCCAGGCGTCCGTTCATGCAAGCTTCAGTACAGCGGGAGGCAACCAGCTTGAAATTTTCGGTACGGCGGGCAAGCTGACCATGCAGTCTGTGGAAGACCCGGTCTTGGAATGGACCGATGCGGCAGGGGAGGTACACCGTTATGAGCTGCCCAAGCATCCCAATATGAATGTGCCGATGATTGAGCATTTTATTGAAGAAATCGAAGGGAAGGCCACGTTCCTGTGTCCGGGCGAAGAAGGGATTTGGAGCTCCCGGGTGATCGACGCCGCTTACCGTTCTGCAGCCGAAAGACGACATATTTCGCCAATTTGAGGGAAATGGGACCTGAAATCCGAACATTCGGACGAGTTTTACTCAAGAAAGAATGGATTTCCAACCAAAAAACCATTTTTTTAAATTGCCATGTCAGGTATCAGGTGTTAATATAAGACATATTATCAAAGAGGTTCATAGAATTGTCACAGTTTTGCCGTGGAAGGCACGTTTTTCGGGTGAAAGAAATGGTTTCCTGAGCATGGGGTGTACAGGTTAACCTTCTTAGTTTAACACTTCACATCTGTAAAGCTGTGATCCTTCAAACTAAGCTTGTGAACGACGGAACAAATAAATTGAACAGGGAAGGTTGTACTACATGAACAGAATCGGATTGCCAACGAAGCAAGGTCTTTACGATCCGCAGTTTGAGCATGATGCCTGCGGAATCGGATTTGTCGCCAACATCAAGGGTAAACCCTCCCACGAAATCGTGGGGCAAGCGTTGACTGTACTTTGTAACATCGATCATCGCGGAGGCCAGGGCAGCGAGAAGAATACAGGGGACGGCGCAGGTATTTTGCTGCAAATCCCTCACAGCTTCCTGCAAGCGGAATGTGCCAAGGAAGGCGTGCAGCTGCCGGCAGCAGGGCAGTATGGCGTCGGCATGGTATTCCTCCCTCAGGATGCGGCAGCACGCGCGGCCTGTGAGACCATTCTGGAACAGAAAATCAAAGAGGTCGGCCAAGGTCTGCTCGGCTGGAGAACCGTTCCCACGAATAACTCGTCCTTGGGCCACTCGGCCTTATTGGCGGAACCGTTCGTTCGTCAAGTGTTCATTGACGGGACCGGATTGGATTACTTGGCGCTGGAACGCAAGCTGTATGTGATTCGCAAGCTTACGGAGAACGCGGTGAAAGCGGTTGGTTTGGAGCAGCCGTTCTATTTTGCCAGCTTGTCGAGCCGCACGATCGTATACAAAGGGATGCTGACGCCGGAGCAGGTTGATGAGTACTACATGGAATTGAAGAATCCTGCATTTGAAACCGCCCTTGCCCTGGTTCACTCCCGGTTCAGTACGAATACGTTCCCAAGCTGGGAGCGTGCGCATCCGTACCGCTACATTATTCATAACGGGGAAATTAACACGCTTCGCGGCAATGTGAACTGGATGCATGCGCGTCAGGCGATGTGCGAAACCGATCTGTTCGGAGACGATTTCAAAAAGATCCTGCCGATCATCGATACCGACGGCTCGGATTCCCAAATGTTTGACAACACGCTGGAGTTTCTGATGCTCTCCGGACGCAGCTTGCCACACGCGGCGATGATGATGATTCCAGAGCCGTGGTCCAAGCACGAGACGATGAGCGATGAGAAAAAGGCGTTCTACGAATACCACAGTACGTTGATGGAGCCATGGGACGGGCCGGCTGCGATTTCCTTCACGGACGGTCAAATGATCGGCGCAGTGCTTGACCGGAACGGTCTGCGCCCTGGACGTTATTATGTCACGAAGGATGATCTGATCGTTCTTGCCTCCGAGGCGGGCGTATTGAATATCGCCCCGGAGCGTATTGCACGCAAGGAGCGCCTGCAGCCCGGCCGCATGCTGCTGGTGGATACGGTGCAAGGCCGCATTCTTTCCGATGACGAGGCCAAACGCGATATCATTGCGGAGCAGCCTTACCGCGAATGGCTGAATGAGCATTTGATTTCACTTGAGGAGCTGCCTGCATCCGCCGAGGTTCCGGCAACGGACCACGCAACGGTGCTGCAGCGCCAGCAGGCTTTCGGCTACACATTCGAGAACCTGCGCAAAGTGATTGAGCCTATGGCCAAAACCGGTGTAGACCCGATCGGCTCGATGGGCTACGATGCGCCGCTCGCGGTGCTGTCGGAACGGCCGCAGCTGTTGTACAGCTACTTTAAGCAGCTGTTCGCTCAGGTAACGAATCCGCCGATCGACGCGAACTTCGAGGAAATCATTACCGCGCAGGGCACGACGGTAGGTCCGGAGCGCAGCCTGATCAAGCCGGAGCCGGAAAGCTGCCGCCAAATTCGTTTGGCTACGCCGATTTTGACGAATGCCGAGCTGGCCAAGCTGCGCGACATTCAGCGTGAAGGCTTCAAAACCGTGACGCTGCCGATCCTGTTCAATCCGTTCGAAGGAACGGCTGCGCTGGAGCAGGCGATGGAGGAGCTGTACACCGCTGCCGATCAGGCGATTGCCGACGGTGCGACGCTGGTCATCTTGTCCGACCGGGGCGTAGATGCCCGTCATGCCGCGATTCCGGCGCTGCTAGCCGTATCCGGCCTGCACCATCATTTGATTCGCGAGGGTACGCGGACCAAGGTCGGCCTGCTTCTCGAATCCGGCGAGCCGAGGGAAGTGCATCACTTTGCCCTGCTGCTTGGCTATGGCGCGAGTGCGATCAATCCGTACCTGGCGATGGAGACGCTTGAGAATCTGATCCTGAACAACAAGCTGAAGGATTTGACGCCGGAGAAAGCCCTTTACAACTATGTAAAGGCGGCAACCAAGGGTGTCGTCAAGGTTTTGGCAAAAATGGGCATTTCGACGATTCAAAGCTACCGCGGAGGCCAAATTTTTGAAGCGGTCGGCTTGGATCAGTCGGTTATCGATAAATATTTTACTTGGACTTATACGCCGGTTGGCGGAATTCATATCGATGTCATCGCCAAAGAAGCGATTCTTCGTCATCAGCGCGCTTATTCCGAGCAGGAAGGCCGCGACCGTGTGCTGGATACCGGCGGTGAGCTGCAATGGCGCAAGAACGGCGAGGATCACCTGTACAATCCGGAGACAATTCATGCACTGCAAACAGCAGTGAGAACGAACAACTACGGCATGTACAAAAATTTCGTGAAGCTGATTCACAAGGAAAACGAGAAATATGCTTCGCTTCGCGCGCTGTTCTCGTTCAAATCGAATCGTCAGCCTATCTCCATCGATGAAGTGGAGTCGGCGGAATCGATGTTCAAACGGTTCAAAACCGGTGCGATGTCCTATGGCTCCATCTCGAAGGAAGCGCACGAGAGCATGGCGATTGCCATGAACCGCATCGGCGGCAAATCGAATACCGGTGAGGGCGGCGAGCATCCGGAGCGCTTTACCCGCGATGACAACGGGGACCTGCGCCGCAGTGCGATCAAGCAGGTGGCATCGGGACGTTTTGGCGTCACGAGCAACTACTTGGTCAATGCCGACGAGATTCAAATCAAGATGGCGCAGGGGGCCAAGCCGGGTGAAGGCGGTCAGCTGCCGGGAACGAAGGTGTACCCTTGGGTTGCCGAAGTACGCGGCGTTACGCCAGGCGTAGGCTTGATTTCGCCTCCGCCGCATCACGACATTTATTCGATCGAGGATTTGGCGGAGCTGATCCATGACCTGAAGAATGCGAACCCGCGCGCAAGAATTAGCGTCAAGCTAGTATCCGAGGTGGGTGTAGGCACGATTGCCGCAGGTGTTGCTAAAGGGAAAGCGGACGTCGTTCTTATCAGTGGTTACGATGGCGGCACGGGCGCATCGCCGCAGACGAGTATCCGCCATGCAGGCTTGCCTTGGGAGCTGGGGCTTGCCGAGACGCACCAGACGCTGGTGCTGAACAATTTGAGAAGCCGGATCACGGTGGAAACCGACGGCAAGCTCATGACCGGACGCGATGTGGTGATCGCCGCCTTGCTCGGTGCCGAGGAATTCGGTTTCGCAACGACACCGCTGATCGCGCTTGGCTGTATCATGATGAGGGTATGCCATCTGGATACGTGTCCGGTAGGTGTGGCAACGCAAAATCCGGAGCTGCGCAAGAAATTCGCAGGCGATCCGCAGCACGTCGTGAACTTCATGAACTTCGTCGCACAGGATGCGCGTGAGCTCATGGCGGAGCTGGGCTTCCGCACGATCGAAGAAATGATCGGACATACGGAGATTTTGGAAACGAAGCAAGCGGTACAGCATTGGAAAGCCAAGGGCATCGACTTGTCGCCGCTTCTGCATCAGCCGGAAGTCGGCGAAGAAGTGGGCCGCTTCTGCTCCGAGGCGCAGGATCACGGCTTGGACCGTTCTATCGATATGAAAGAGCTGTTAACCCTTTGCGAGCCTGCACTGGAGAACAAGGAGCACGTCCATGCGATTTTGCCGATTCACAACGTGAACCGCGTCGTAGGTACGATTCTTGGAAGCGAAGTGACGCGCCGTTACGGTTTGGAGGGCTTGCCGAACGATACGATCCGCTTGCACTTCAACGGCTCTGCGGGTCAAAGCTTCGGTGCGTTCGTGCCGAAGGGGATCACTCTGTCGCTGGAAGGCGATGCGAACGATTATGTCGGCAAAGGACTATCCGGCGGTAAAATTGCGATCTTTCCTTCCGAGCAATCGACCTTTGTTGCCGAGGAGAACATCATTATCGGGAACGTAGCCTTTTACGGTGCAACTGATGGGGATGCATATATCCGCGGGATCGCGGGCGAGCGCTTCGCCGTTCGGAACTCCGGGGTACGTGCGGTTGTCGAAGGCGTTGGCGATCACGGCTGTGAGTATATGACCGGCGGACGCGTCGTTGTCTTGGGTAAAACGGGCCGCAACTTTGCGGCGGGCATGTCCGGGGGAATTGCTTACGTTCTGGACGAGGACGGCACTTTTGCGGAACGCTGCAACAAAGAGATGGTTCTGCTGGAGCAGGTTGAAGAGACGTATGAAGCCGAGGAGCTGCGCAACATGATCCAACATCATGAGACATTCACGGGCAGTACCGTCGCAGACCGCGTGCTGAAAAACTGGGAAGAGTGCGTGTGGAAATTCGTGAAGGTCATTCCTAAGGACTACAAGCGGATGTTTGAAGCGATTGAACGTGTGAAGCTGTCCGGTCTGAGCCAGCAGGAAGCAATGCTGGTTGCTTTCGAGGAAAACATGAAGGACGTATCCCGCGTCGGTGGTAACTAATAAAATGGCGCGCTGAGCCATGCCGGTTTTTTGGCGGTTGCTGGTGAGGAATGGTTGGGAGTTATGGATAAAACGGCCGTCTGCGAGATAGAGCCAACTACCTCCAGCCGCTTTGAATGCGTGTTTCGATGAATTTACTTGTCGGCAGAAACACACATTCAAAAAGCGGCACGTAAACTTTCCGGTAGTTGCTCTACGCTACGACTGCACTTTATCGAATGGAAGCATCCTTCCACACCAGGAGCAGCGCCTGCAGAAAAGGCATGGATCAGCACGGTCAGGAGGAAGAAAAGAAAGATGGGTAAACCAACCGGTTTTATTGAGTATAAACGTGAAACCCCTGTCGAAGCGGCTCCGCTGCTGCGGATCAGCCACTGGAAAGAATTCAGTGTGCCGATGTCCGAAGACAAGCTGCAAACCCAAGGGGCGCGCTGCATGGATTGCGGGATTCCTTTTTGCCATACGGGGAAGCTGATCAGCGGGATGGCTGCGGGCTGTCCGGTCAATAACCTGATTCCGGAGTGGAACGATCTTGTTTACCGCGGTTTGTGGCGCGAAGCGTTGGACCGTTTGCACAAAACGAACAATTTTCCGGAGTTTACTGGCCGTGTATGCCCGGCTCCATGCGAGGGCTCCTGTACGGTCGGACTGAAGGATTCACCGGTCACCATCAAAAATATCGAGAAATCGATCATTGATAAAGGCTTCGCCGAGGGCTGGGTCGTTCCCGAGCCGCCGAAGGTTCGTACCGGCAAGAAGGTTGCCGTTGTCGGCTCGGGACCATCGGGTTTGGCATGTGCGGCACAGCTGAATAAAGCCGGTCATTCCGTGACGGTTTACGAGCGTGCGGACCGCATCGGCGGGTTGCTTATGTACGGGATTCCGAACATGAAGCTCGACAAGAAATACGTGCAGCGCCGTGTGGAGCTGTTGGCGACGGAAGGCGTCACCTTCGTTACGCGCACGGAGATCGGCAAAGATATCTCGGCTGCCCAGCTGAAAGAGGAATTCGATGCCATCGTTCTTTGCGGGGGAGCGACCAAAGGCCGCGACCTGAACATCGAGGGCCGTGAGCTGAAAGGGATCCATCTGGCGATGGAGTTCTTGGCCAAGAACACAAAGAGCCTGCTGGATTCCGAGCATCAGGACGGCCAGTTCATCTCGGCCGAAGGCAAAGATGTGATCGTCATCGGGGGCGGCGATACAGGTACGGACTGTGTCGGTACCTCGATTCGTCACAAATGCAAGAGCGTGCTGCAGTTTGAGCTGATGCCGAAGGCGCCGGAGACACGTCAGGCGAACAATCCGTGGCCGGAGTGGCCTAAAGTGTTGAAGGTAGACTACGGCCAGCAGGAGGCTGCTGCGCTTCAAGGCGATGATCCGCGCCAGTATCAAATCAGTACGAAGAAATTCGTCGGTGATGAGAATGGACATGTGAAGGAGCTGCACACGGTCTTGATCGAGTGGAAGAAGGACGATCAGGGACGCTTCGTACCGGTAGAAGTACCGGGCAGCGAGAAGGTCTACCCGGCTCAGCTGGTGATGCTGGCGATGGGCTTCCTGGGACCGGAGAACACTGTTCTGGATCAACTCGGTGTGGAGAAGGATGAGCGTTCCAACGCCAAGGCGGAGTACGGCTCCTTCGCGACGAACGTAGAGGGCGTATTTGCCGCAGGCGATATGCGTCGCGGACAAAGTCTTGTCGTCTGGGCGATTAACGAAGGCCGTGAAGCTGCCCGCGAATGCGATCGTTATTTGATGGGTGCTTCCAATTTGCCATAACCTATAATGCGAACAACGGATACCGGGCCGGATGAAGGCCCGGTATCTTTTTTGGCAGAAAGCCTAAGTTTCTCGTACTTCAGCAGGTGATCTCTTCACAAAGTAAATGATTTAGTACGCGAAGCATAGGGGAGCCTTTAACGGCATATCCATAATCATTCGGGGCGATAATGAGAAAATGAGGTTGGAGGTATAAAATATGGTTTCAAACGACGAGAAAAGCTTGGCGCTGCTGTCTCATTTGCTGAGCCTGATTGCAGGGGTGTTCGCTCCGCTCATCATTTGGCTGTTGAAGAAGGATGAGTCGTATTTCATTGCAGAGCATGCCAAGGAATCGCTTAATTTTCAAATCTCCATTATGATCTATTCGTTTGCCGTTACGCTGCTCTGCTTCGTTGTCATCGGCTTCGTACTGATTCCTTTCCTCGCCATTTTTGTAGTGGTGGTTATTATTTTGGCTACGGTTAAGGCATCCCGGGGAGAGATTTACCGGTATCCATTGACGATCCGTTTAGTAAAATAAGAACGGTCAAAAAGCTGTCTTTCCATTCGGAACCGACAGCTTTTTTTGACGTTTACGGGAGGCAAACCGACGGGAGGCTGCATGCAGCAGGACATGCAAATCAAGGACGGTAGGGCCACACCTTGCTGGCTCGCAGCGGAGTGGAAGGTCGCGCCTGGCAGCTAATCCGTCCCGGTGCACTAACACCGGCAAAACGAAACGTTTTTACGATAACGGGAGCATCCTTGTTGACCATGCGCTTGAGCAGACGGATCGGTCTGCCGTATTTTTTATAATCATAGTTTTGCTTGCTCGGGTCGAGAAAAGCATCAGGCAGCTCCTCGGGGAGCGTGTAGGCAAAGATGAGCCCGCTGCGTTCGGCCAGGAAAACGATAGGCGAATTCTCGTAGCCTTTATCTCGCCACTGCTTTCGGGTCATCCGGTACACCAGCAGGGTCAATACCTCATCATATACCTTTCCCTTGTATCGAAACACAAAGCTTACACCGTATTCGGCATCGATCGGTCGCTGCATTCTTTTTACCACGATGTAGCTTTTCCACCAACGGGGCAGCTGAACGGTGAATCCGTAGGCAGGGTCGCGGTACAAAATGAAATTCGGTCGTTTCAAGACGGCGGCTCCTCTCCATGAAATGAAGTATACGTATTGGTATACTCTATTCGGAAAAGCGCCGCATTATGGCTTATACCAGATGTTTTTAAATTGAACCCAATCGAGCGAGTCGAGCGAAATGCCCTTTACCGACGAATGATACATCGTCTTGAGGCGCTTGCCGTACAGCCATTGAAGCACATGGTCGCTGCGCAGCCGCCGCTCAATGGACTGCAGCAGCCCTGCTCTTCCCTCCCGGTGGGGCTCCTGAAGCGCCGCATGCAGAAACTGCTCGACATACGTCTTGCAGGCGGGCTCCAGGTGGTGCTGCATGCTTTTGTACAAATCGATGAGCCGAAGCTCCTCGTTATTGTCCAGCATCATGGAGAACAGCAGAAGGTCCGCTTCGAGACGACGCTCTCCTTTGAACTCCTCCACACTCAGCAGCACGACGTCGATGGACACGCCCGCCTCGCGAAGCACGGATTGCACAAGCAGGGCATCCCGCTCGTAATGGGAAATCGTGCACAGCTTGATGCGTTCACCCGCGTAGCCGGACTGCTTGAGGCGCTCCCGTACCAGCGAAAGCTCCAGCTTCGGCGGCTCTACTGCCGTCTGCCGAATGAAGCTGTCCGCCGCATAGATGGCGTCGCCGTCCAGCAGCTCCAGCAGCTTGCGCTGATCTATTGCTGTGTAGATGGCCTCGCGCACGGCCGGGTCTTTCAGCGGTCCCTGCTTCAGCAGGTTGAACGTAACAAACTTGCAGGTCGTGCCCTGCTGCTGTACCTGCTGCCAACTACTCTCCGCCTCGTCGGGGAGCCGGTAGTTATGGATGATTTGGAAGCTCTCCAGGGTGCGGTACTTTTCCTGCGCCTGCATATCGGGCACATGCCACAGCTCGACCCGGTCCAGATGGGCCCGCCCTTGAAAATAAGAAGGAAAAGCGTCCAGCACACAGATCGATTCATCCAGAAAGGTCAGCTTGAACGGCCCGGTGCCGACAGGAGCCCGTACGAAGGCGGCCGGGTCATCGCCGTAAGCGTCCTTCGGAATAACCGCCGTCCGATGGGTGCTCATGAACTGCAGAAACAGCTCGTTCGGCTCCTGGAGCCGGATCGTCAGCGTCAACGGATCGATGACCTCGATCGCCTCAATCTGCTGAACAACCCAGCGGTACAGCGAACGGATCGCCGAATGCTTCAGCCTCTCCAGCGTGAATCGGATATCCTCGGCGGAGAGCTCCTTCCCGTTGTGGAACAGGATGCCCTTGCGCAAATAAAAAGTCCAGGCGGTTCGTGTCCGGTCGGCTTCCCATGCGTGGGCCAGATGCGGCTCAATCGTCTGCGTCAGACGGTTGTAGCGGACAAGGCTGTCGAACAGCTGGTTGACGAGATGGGCTTCGGTCGTAAAATTCGTAAAGGCCGGGTCCAGCGTCTGAATCGCCTGGGTGAGCGGGAAGCGCAGCGTGTCATACCGCTTGCTGTCCCGCAGCTCGCTGCTGTAGCCGAAGTAACCGTTCAGCCAGCTGTGAAAATGATCCTTGAGCGAATCGGGAATTGAGGATACGTTCATTTGCTCTAATGCCCCGCGTAAATCTTTACGCTCCACAAGCTCCTTCGCGACCCCGATAATCATCTCCTCGGCAGGGACGATGAATTGAAGCACCGATTGCTTCCCGCGTCCGCGCTGCGGAAGCCAATGGAGCCATCCTTGATCATGCATTTTTTTGAGCAGCAGGGTGGCATTCCGGTGGGTGCAATTCAGGGCAGCGGCAATATCCTCCAGCTGCATGTCCTGCTCCTGCCGATCCCCGACGTGGGGGAAGTGCTCGCGCAAACGAATATAGTGGCTGGCCAGCTTCAAGAGATTCACTCCGATCTTGTTCGTTCTCTTTATTTGGAAATTGAGATGTCTTTTAAAATAGGAAATTACCAAATGCAAAGTTTCGCTTTTTATTCCTATTTTAACGCCTACAATAAGAAAAGAACAACCGGCGTCACCTAAAAAACAATTGCCTGCATCACGGCAGCCTCGCCGGCTAATTGAAGGAGGAATCTCTTGATGAGAAGCTTTAACGCTGTGGAGGAAAGTCCCATCTTACAGATGCACTGGACCGAGCAGTTTTTTCAAGAAACGGCAAAGGATGTGCAGCAGGGCGATTTTATAGAAGCGATGCATCATGTGATGTTTTATGCCAGTTTATTATTTCAGCGTCAGCAGGGGCTTGCCGCTGGGTCTTTGATCGGACTGCCTTTGGCGTGGCAATGGGGCGAGGATGAGGTTGTGGCTAAGGTGAAAGCTTGCGTCCCTGCGTCCTTTGCTTCGGTGCTGGATTGTTCGCTGATGTCAAGTGAAGCAGAGGCTTGTCCCGGATCGGCGGCAGGGCTTGCTGCAGGCCATGACCTGACAGAAACCGAATTAAGGGAGCAAGCGGCCCAGTTCATTCGCTTTGCGCAGGTTCAGCTAACTTCTCCGGAGGAAACGGGGCTGCACCATACAACGGCATGGAGGAGCATGTGTCTATGATGACAACGCAAATGCTGCAGCGTTCAGGACCGCTAAAACAGGAATTGGCTTTGTTGGCCGCTGCTATGGCAGGCGGCTATATCCATCAGCTGTTTTTTTACGGCAAGGATTGGGGCGTCTCGTATCCGTTGTTTGTCCTGCTGTTCTATGTGTACTTTTATTGGGGCATCAGGGAAAGGCATGAGCTGAAGTTCGGCGCGGAGCTGCTGTTTCTCGTACCTATCGCGCTGCTGTCGCTTACTTATGCAGGCTTCAGCAACCTGCTGTTCAAGGTGCTGAATGCTTTAGCCGTCCCGTTCCTTATCGTGGTGCACACGACCTGGACGGTTCGCAAGCACGATATCAAATGGTTTGATCCTGCCATCGTGCCGGCTGTGCTGGAGCAGGTATTCGTTCATACTCTGCGCTATGTTCCACTGCCTGTGCAAACCGTCTTCCGCGCCGTGTCGGGAAGAATGAAGCAAAGGCGTTCCCAGAAGGCCTGGAAGGTGCTTGCGGGAATCATCATCTCCCTTCCCATCCTGCTTCTGGTCGTGTCGCTGCTGGCTTCGGCAGACGCCATATTCGAGAAGACGGTGTCGAAGCTGCCTGAGTGGCTCGGGGAACTGGAGCTGGGCTCGATTCTGTTTCGAACGGTCTGGATTGCGGTCGTAGGCTCGGGGATGTTTATTTACGTATGGGGCTTGCTGCATCCGAAGCCCAAAGGCGCTCCTGCCTCGTATTGGGAGGCGAATCAAGCGGATTTTGAGCGGCGCTTCGGGAGCAGGGACGCGAGCGGTCAGGAAATAGATATAACCGGTAGAGGTTCCGTCACGACCCCGGAGTCTGTCGCCGAATTTGTGTCCTTCGGTCCTGCGCCTGCCGCTCCTGGAGGAGGAGCTATCCCGGTTCTGCCAGCAGCCGTAACGGCACCGGTACGCACAAGGCTGGATCCCACGATTATGACCACCGTGTTAACGATGCTTGTGGCCGTCTATGTTTTGTTCGCCGTCGTTCAGTTTTCGTATTTTTTTGGCAGCGGCGCCGGCTTGCTACCTGAAGGTGTGACCTATGCGGAATACGCAAGGCGCGGGTTTGCCGAGCTTGTCATTGTGACGATCATTAACTTTACCGTGCTGATGATTACGCTGTACGGCGTAGACCGCACGCCCCAGGGGGAACGACACAGTCCGATAGGCACTCCAGCCAAATCGCCGTTAGAGCCGTCGACGCCGGCCGATGCACCTTCCTCCGCTGCGACAGGGCAAGGGTCCCATCGGCTGCTGACCGGTTTACTGTTCATGCTGATCGGCTGTACGGGAATTATGCTGTGCTCCGCCTATTTGCGTCTGTCCTTGTACGAGATGGCCTATGGCTACACGATAACCCGGGTGCTGGTCCATTCCTTTATGATCTTCCTGCTGGCGCTGTTTATTATAGCTCTCATCAAATTGATGAATGATAAGCTGCACCTGCTCAAGCTGTATCTGATCACCTCCGTTGTGGCTTATGTATTATTGAATTACGTGCAGGTGGATGCGATTATCGCGGCCAACAATATGGACCGGTATGAACAGACGGGACAGATTGATACGGCGTATTTGCAGTCGTTATCGTTTGAAGCGGTGCCTTATCTTATCGAATTGCAGCAAAAGCACCCCGAGGTTGAAGGGACCCGGCATTCGCTTCAAGTGATGAAGCAGCGGCTGGGGTCGCAGCAGGACAAAGCATGGATGGAATTCAATGTCTCGGAATGGCGTGCAGCCAGGGCGATGCAAACGATCGAGGTACAAGAAGAACCCCGGGAGCATTAAGCTCCGGGGGCTTCGGTTTGTGTATAGCCTTGAATGGCGGCGGGAATTTCGGATAAGGATGCCAGTGTGAAAAAAGCGCCTTGAGGCTCTGTATCCACCTCGACATTGTTGAAGGACCACTCCTGCAGGGCAGGCATGAAAATAGCATGAATCCCCGTCTTTAGAGCGGGAATGACATCGGTACGCAGAGAGTTTCCGATCATCCAGGTCGATTTGCGGTCAAATTGATGCGAGCGGATCAAGCTTTCCAGAAATTCGGCTGTCTTGTGGCGGGCGACATGAATCCGGTTATCGAAATACCGGTCCAACCCGGCTTCCGTAACTTTACGCATTTGGATGGCAGGGTCTCCGCCTGTATAGAGGTGAAGCTCGTGGCCCTGGGCTTGGAGCTCGCTTAACGTTTCATTCATTTGAGGGTATGGCTCGATACTGTGTCCGTATACGGAACGGCCTAGCTCCAGCAGGCGTACCACCTCTTCCTCAAGCTTCGGCCGGCCTGTCAAATCAGTGTAAAAATCGTATGTATCCACGAACGATTCCGGAAAATGATCCGGTGCAAACCCGCTTTGCAGCACACGCCCCAGATCGATCTCCGATTGCTTCTTCTTTATCTCATCTACTGGAATATGATACGTATGGAACCACATCTCCATGAGGTCTGCAAATTGCTCTATGACCAAATCAAAAAACTTGTTACAGTAAATGAGTGTATCGTCCAGGTCAAATAGGATCGTTTGTTTCTTCATAGGCTGTCTCCAATTTTTTTCCACCCATTATACCACGACACATGACAAAATCCTATCTTCGCTCCCGTCCGCCATGCGGCTGGTGCCCTGGAATACAGCCCCCTTTTCAATGATGAGGGAGGAGGCTTCCACCATGCCCGTCAGCCGGCCGGAAGGAGTGATGCGCACCACCCCGGTTGCTCGCACCGTTCCTTCCATACGCCCAGCAATCGTTACGTCTCTCGCTTGAATCTCTGATCGGACCGAGCCCTTCTCCCCGATGACTACCTCCCCGGACGTTCGCAGATCACCGTTCACCTCCCCTTCGACACGGATGTCGGCTTCAGAGATGCAGCTGCCTTCCAGCACCGATCCTTCTCCAATTAACGTATCCGTTAATACCGCCCCGCGCTGCAACTTGCTTTTGGATGAAAAACCCATAGGAACACTTCCTTTTCTATTCTGGTTTCGGCAAATAAGGTGCCGGATTGGTGCTTTTTCCTTTCAGCAAAATCTCGTAATGAAGGTGGGGGCCGGTGCTTCGTCCGGAAGTACCCAGCTTCCCGATTAACTGGCCGCGCTCGACGTGCTCTCCCTGTCGGATGACAGCCTCGTTCAGATGCATATACCAGGTACGCAGTCCGTTTCCGTGATCCAGGATGATGTGGTTCCCGTGAAACTTATCGGATCCCACCGTAAGCACGGTACCCTTGGCGGCAGCAACGACGGGATCATTCATTTTTCCGGCAATGTCGATACCGCGGTGAAAGCTCAGCTTGTTGGTAAAAGGATCCTTACGATAACCGAACGGAGACGTCACCGTGCGGGACAGGGTAGGCCATAGGCCGGGTCTGCGCAGCGCTTGCTCCCTTTTTTTCATGATCGTTTGCCTGGACTGGACCCAGTGGTGCTCCAGCTCGGTCATTTCCTTTTGCAGGGAAGTGTAATTCGCATGGGCCATACGGCTGAGCGCTTTCATCTGCTGCTCCGTGACCGGATGAGGCGGCCCGCCCATGCCGAGTGCCGCACCTGCCTCGTGCGAATCGTTTAGGGTGGTAGTTACCGCTGCGGCAGCAGGCAGCTCCGGAGAGTCTGCGCTTCCCGGCGAAGAAAGCTTTTTCAGCTCATGCTCCAGCTTCTTCATTTCTTCGACCTTACGGCGCACTTCGGCGGCCTGCTTGGAGAGCTGGAACAGCTCGTTTTGCAGCTGCTCAATCGTTTTGTTCTTGCTGGTTAAGTCCTGCTCCAGACGGTTTGTATGGGTCTGCAATGCAGATTCTCTCAGCTTCGTGGAAAGCACCGTATGGAAATGAACGCTATAGACGTAAGCCGCCGCTCCGAGAACGAGCAGTACGGCGAGCATGGCCGCGCAGAGAGCTGCACGGGACATACGAAGACGCATGACGCTTTTATTCGCCTCAGGAATAATGACGAAGGTCAGCTTGTTTTGAAGCCATTTGAACCTCATGGGAACTCCTTTCGGTATGTTGCGATTCCCCATGGCATATATTGGTTATATCCATGTGCCTTGAGGAGGGATTCGCTTGTCGTTTTTAAAAACGAGCCGGATGAGCTTGCTGGAAAGATTGAACCTCCATCTGAAGCTGGAGGTTGCCCTTCTTGCAGAAGGCTTTGCCAGTGAGCCTGGCGTACTTCAGAAGGTGGGCAAACGGTTTATGCGGGTCAGCGGTCAATATTTTGTGCCGTCCAGCCTGCAGGAGATCGTCCTGCTGAATGTTCCCCATAAAATTGAAGGCACGCAGGTTCAGCTGCGAACACGGTATTTGGGAAGCTTTCCCGCGGCATTAGTCCGAACAGGCATCGATTTTATTGAAATCCTCGTCTCCCGGCAAGAGGAGGAAGAAGAGGAGCTTTGGGTGCTGATCCCGCTGAATCAGGTCATTAGTATTGAAGAAGCCTGATGTATTGGGGTAAGCCTTCCGGTTACTGGGGCACTTGTTTGGCATGAAACAGCTCCATATAGGACGTGAGCACGACCAGAATCGTACATACCCCGTAGGCCGAACCGCAAGTAATCCCAAGGACAGGGTATTGCTTGCTGAACCAAAGGCCGATCGCCAGCCATGAAATATTCAGAACAATGAGGACATTGCTCGATCGTCTCCATGCCTGATAAGACAGCCTCTGCAGGAAGCCTGGAGCGGGATTTCGTTTGCCCCGGTTGGCGTGGGTACGGTTTCTCTGCGCAGGGCCCTGCTTGTGTTGCTGCCCTTCGGAAGAAGAAGGCTGGTCTGCCATGGTATCTGGCTGATCCTCGCTGCGGTCTTTGCTGCCTGACGGACGCTCTTTGGATGCAGAAGCAGTAGAGCCTCGCCCCTGCGGTATGCGGACCGGGTGTCTGAGGGAGAACAGCCAAATCAGCAGAAAGAGCAGCGGCTGGTAGGCAACAACCATAAGCGGATAGCCGTAGTTGGCAAAGCTGAAAATTTCCGTCGCGCTCTTGAAAGCGAGCAGGGAGCTGAGCATCAGCAGTAAGGCTGCCGGCGTATTAATCGTGCTGTAATCCCGCTGCTTGACCAGACTGGCGATTCCCGTAAGAAAGGCCAGATACACAGCCACAATTTCACAGGTAGCGACAGGGAACCAAATGCTGATAATCATAAGATCGATCCGATCCAGGAAATCGGTAATATGAATTTGCTGCACGACGGAGTAATTCCCGAAGACCAGATTGCCGGGAATGACAGGCCCAAGCACCAGCAGCTCCAGCAGTATAAAGATGCCGATGAGAAGCGATCCAAGAAGAGCGCCGTGCCGAATTGCGGAGCGGAGCTGACGCGACGCCTGCAGTGTGTGCAGGAAGGCCCCGAGGACGAACAAATCCCCAAACCAGCCCAAGCTGATCATATTGCTGAAAAATAAAGGCTTCAAAGGGACGGATAGAGCAGGCATCAGCAGTGTTTTATTGATTTCGTTCGTTAGCAGCACCGGCAGGAGGAGAATCATCAGGATAAAGAAAGGGAAGAAAAAATCGTTGACCCTTGCTACGACCTCAACACTTGTTTTGCCGTAATACATGATAACGAGCACGAGCAGCATGACGATGATTTCATCGGGTGTGCTGGGCAGAAGAGCGACGCCGACGAATTTGCTCAAGGACCGAAGGTCTCTGATGAGCATGGCCCACATATGAAACAGCATCAGCAGATTCGCCAGCGTGCCGAGAAGCGTTCCGAACAGCAGCTTGGTAATCTCGAACAGGTGCTTTCCCGGAAACCTGCGGGCTAATTGGTAAAATACGTAGGCCAGCAGAAGGGCATAGCCTGAGGCTAGAGCAAAAGAACCCCACGCATCCATCCTCCCCAGACGAATCAGGATCTGATTTAAACTCGTTAAGGCTCCTCCCGTTAGAACGGCTGCGGTCAGCCAAGCATATTGCCTGCCATTGATGACTTGTTTCTGGTCCATAAACAAACTCCATTCTCAACACAGTTTTGGTCTAAGCCTGCAATGTTTTATGTACCCAGGTTGAAATGTCATTTACGAAAAAATAGCTAGGCATGGGGAATTTTACCCCCCAAAGCATGCTTATAAATAGCGTAATCGTCACCGAGTACAATATAAAATACATCGCCTTCAGCGAGGGCTGCTGGGAGCGCATTTTTTTCATATCCAGGATGATGTGCAGCAGTACAAGAAACAAAAAACAGACAAGAAAGATGTTGCTCAACGGCTTCAGTTCTCCTTTATAACGTTGTCGTAAATCAGTCCTGTATCCGTAACCTCTGTGGCTGTATTTATCGTAAATTTAGCGTCCTTCAGAGCCTCCGGCCACGTTTTCTCATATTTGCTCTTCCACTCTTCGGGGTGGGTTCTCCAAACAATCGCTCCGAGCTGGGCAGAGTCCGTCTGGTTCTTGATGGATCTGTCGATAAGGGCCCTCACCGATTTCGTCAAGTTGTCGGAGGCCGCTTGTTCGATCTTCAGAATATTGCGCGTTTGACTTAAATCATAGTAAGAACGATTCTCCACCAGCTTCGCTCGGGCATTTACTTTAATGACGAACTGCAGCGTGTCCTCGTTCAGCTTTACTTTGATGGAGCTTTTTACCCCGAACATTTTCAAGCCGATCAGATGCTCCCCATCCACGTTAACGGTAATGGAATTGACAACCCTTTGGTTTCTTAGCCAGGATAGCCCGTTTGCGCTCTCGTCCTCATAGGTGCCGATCATTTTATCCTTCTTAAATTGTGCATAGCCTTTCAGCTCGACCTCCTTCGAGGTTTTTTCACTCTTTTGGGAGTTGGTCACATCCATGTATACGGCAACCGGATCGCTTCCCGGAATGGACAAGGCTAAGCCGAAATCCTTGAAGTTCATATCTGCCAAGACGCGTGACTTCACCAGCTCCCGGATCGCTTCCGATGGAAAACGCTCGAATTTGGGCGTGCTTTGCAGCATTTCATATGCGTTGCCCTTGGTCACCACCATATAGGTGGACATCCGGCTTTCGGGGTTGCGCGGAGTCGTATCGAAAAATTCGGCCAAGCCTTTTTTGGCCAGCGCTTCGCCGACAAGAATCGTTCTTCTGTGCGCCAAGAACATACGCCGGGACATTCGATTTTGCATCTTCATTTGAGCTTCACGGTAAGTGGTTCCCGTATCGGAATCGATATAGTAGCTTTTCTCTCCTCCTGTTCCGCCGCCGCCGCCCGTCGCCCCGCCCATCTGACCAGGAAGGGGGACCATTACCGAATACCGAATCTTTCCATTCGGCTCCAGATCAAGCGCAGAAACCAGGATGAAAGCCATATCGTTGATTTCGGTCCGATCCCAGCACCCGGGAAGCAGCAGTAGACAGAGTAAGGGCAGCACAACACGTTTGAGGCATGACTTCATCATGATTGGGTATCTCCTTCACCTTTCTGATGCTGGATGGTCATCCCCTTCTGGCCGCCTTGCTCCATAATTTCCTCAGACAAGGCATCGCCTTGACGAACAGTATCATTCAGCGGCATATATTCCGGCCTCTCTCTCATCGCCCACCATGGATTCCGAATGACGACATCCTTTATATCAACAGCAGATAGAGGCCCGATAGGTGATAAGTAAGGAATGCCGAAAGACCGCAGATTGGCCAAATGGCCGAGAATCAACAATATGGAAATGAGGATGCCGAACATGCCGAACACTGCCGCAGCGATAATAATAGGGAAACGCAGCATCCGGACCGCAATCGCTCCGTTAAACCGCGGAATCGTGAAAGAAGCGATACCTGTCATCGATACGACAATAACCATCGGAGCCGATACGATCCCCGCTTGAACCGCCGCTTGCCCGACAACCAGCGCGCCTAGAATACTGACGGCGGAACCGATCGTCTTCGGCAGCCGGATCCCTGCCTCCCGCAGCCCCTCGAAGGTCACCTCCATGATTAATGCCTCGACAACGGCGGGAAAAGGAATCGCTTCACGGGCTGCCGCGACGGAAAGCAGCAGGCTGGTAGGAAGCAAATCCTGATGAAATGTCGTTATGGCGACATATAACCCGGGTGTCAGGAGCGAAAGAACGAGAAACAAGTAGCGAAGCCAACGGATGAGCGTGGAAATTTGAAAGCGTTCGTAGTAATCCTCGCTCGCCTGCATGATTTCCGTGAACACGAACGGGACCAGCAGCACGAAAGGAGTACCGTCCACAAGGATACCGACTCTGCCTTGAAGCAGTGCAGCCGCTACGGTATCCGGCCTTTCCGTATACTGCACCTGCGGAAAAGGGGAATAGGAAGAATCCTGGATGAATTCCTCCAGATACCCCGATTCGAGCACTGCGTCGATATCGATCTTTTCCAAGCGGCTGAGCACTTCTTTGACGATGGACGGGTCAGCGAGATTATCCAGGTATGTGATAACAACATTAGTGTTGCTTTCGCGGCCTATGGTTATATTTTTCATCTTGAGATGAGGGGTTTTCAGCTTCCGGCGGATCATGGACGTGTTAGTCCGAATGTTCTCCACGAAGCCCTCGCGGGGACCGCGGATGACCGACTCGGTTTCCGGCTCACTAATGGAGCGGGTTTGCATGCCGCGGATGCCCATCAGAACAGCCTGATTATTGTTCTCTACGATAAGTCCGGCATCACCGCTGAGCACGGAGATGAGCAGATCCGAATAATTGTCGGTTTTCTGCGTTTGGGATACCGGCAGATTTCTTTGAACAATCTGATCTAGCAGCGGCTCTCGGCCTTCGAGGATCATTAACGATTTCATCGTATCGTTCGCAAATTCGGTATTGACCATACCATCCACGAAGAAAAAAATCGCCCTGGAGCTATGCTCAAGCTGAAGTTCCCGGATGACGAAGTCGGAGCAGTCTTCGAACAGCGAAGTCAAATATTTTTTGTTTTCCTCCAGCTCCATGAAGATGGGGACGGACTTCAAATCCTGGATAAATTGATAATCTTGCTTCTGCAGCAGCTCATTAGTGGAGGTCTTTTCTTTCTTATTTCGTCTGGCTGAACGGAACATGAGTAATGACCTCCTTTAGATGTATGCTGTGTTGCGAGCGAGTCCGGTATATTTTTCTCCAAAACCTAAATTTTAATCCCTTATTTTCCAACCGTTCATGAAAACAGGGGCGTAAGCCGTATAGCTGCTGAAGGAAATGCCAAAGCTAGAATCGTACTGGAACGCTTGGCAAGAAGACCCGGAGGAGAAGAGGAGGACGCGAGTGATCTGGCTGGTCGTTGCACTGCTGTTGTTTATTTTCCAAATTATTACCATCTTGTTTCACGAATTCCGGTATCCGTCCAAGACCGTGGCGTGGCTTGTCATTTTGTTTGTGTTTCCGATCATCGGCTTTGTAATGTATTATTTTCTCGCCAAGGAATACAGGCAGCGTAAAATTGTCCGGCGGCGCGGGCTGCGATACATTCCTGATCCCCGGCACGAGAGCAGACGTTATGCCGCATCCGCCGGTTTGGACGAATCGGCCATGGACGGCTTGTGGAAGGAACCGCGGCTGTATGCGCTACTTAACAACATACCGAGTGCTTCTTTTACCAAACAAAACGAGGTCCGTGTCCTGACGGATGCGGAAGTGGCTTATCCGGCGATGCTGGAGGCCATGGAGCGGGCCAGGGAAACGATACATTTTGAGTTTTACACGATCCGGCATGACGAGACGGGCAAAAAATTTCAACAGGTGCTTATCCGCAAGGCTGCCGATGGGGTGAAGGTGCGCTGTATCTTTGATGGCGTGGGCAGCTATAAGCTGGACAATCGGTTCGTGTCGGAGCTGCAGCAGGCTGGGGTGGAGGTATGTATCTTTTTGCCGCCGCTGATTGCTTTTTTCGATAAAAGAATGAATTACCGGAATCACCGGAAAATTGTCGTCGTGGACGGCATCAGAGGGTACATAGGGGGATTGAATATTGGGGATGAGTATTTGGGCGGCGATCCCAAGCTCGGCTTTTGGCGGGATACGCATCTGGAGCTCGTCGGGGACGCAGTATACTCCCTGCAGTATACGTTCATACAGGATTGGCTGTTTGTGAGCGGGGAACAATTAACGGACGCTGCCTTGTTTCCGGAGCATCATAACACGGGGAATAAGAGGGTTCAGATGATCAGCAGCGGACCGGATGCCCATTGGGATGCCATTCTGGAGATGTATTTCGGGGCCATTACAACGGCCAAAAAACGGATTTTTATTGCTACACCGTACTTTGTCCCGGATCCGAGTATCAGTATGGGGTTGAAAACGGCTGCGATCAGCGGTGTCGATGTACGAATCATCTATCCCGCCCGGCCCGATTCCAAGCTGGTCAATTACGCTTCCCTATCTTATTTTGAAGAGCTGATGCAGGCGGGGGTCCGGTTTTATTCCTATCAAAAAGGATTTATCCATTCCAAGGTGCTTATTATGGATGATATTTTGGCCTCGGTCGGGACAGCGAATATGGACATGCGCAGCTTCTTCAGCAATTTCGAATTGAATGCGGTGCTGTATGATAAAGAGACGATTCAGCGCCTGGAGGCTGATTTTCTTCAGGATTTAAAAAACAGCAAGGAGCTGAAGCTGGAGACGTTCCAGCAGCGCTCCCGCCTGCAAAAAGGTAAAGAGGTCGCTGCGCGCCTCCTGTCGCCTTTATTTTAACGGCGTTTAAAAGCGGGCGGTGCTATTTTTTCGTGATGAAGGAAAGGATCCGGTCCAAGTTTTGAGGGGGGACCTGCTTGATCAAGTCTCCTTTTTGCTGCAGCCGTTCCTCGATCGTGAGCAGATTGAAATCCAGAGGAGATACGCGCTTCGCAACCTCCTCCCACAGTAACGGGGTGGAAACAGTCGCTGCCTTCCGGGCGCGGGGGGTGTAGGGGGCGGACAACGTTTTACCGTACCAATGCTGCAGGTAATCGATATATATCAGATCGCCGCGGTCTTTCTTCAGCCGTTCAATCGTAAACAGCTTCGGGTGCTTCTGGACGGCAAAGCTCGCGACAAAAAAACCGATGGTGCGCAGCTGCTCGAAGGTATACCCCCGTTCAATCGGGATATAAATCTGGACCCCGGTGGCACCCGACGTTTTGGGAACGGAACGAATGCCCATTTTGTCGAGTGCCTCACCGATGATCTCAGCGGCTTCCATGATGCGAGGCTCCGGATCGACGCTTGGATCAATATCGATAAGCCACTCCTCCGGCAAAGTTTCCCCGATCCGGTGGAACGAAGGGTGGAATTCCAGGCAGGCCAAATTGCCAAGCCACAGCAGCGTAGGGATGGAATCCAAATGGACATAATTAATGCCATCGAGCGGGGCCGTATTAACGAATGACGGCAGCGGCTCGGGGGCATTTTTTTGGTAAAACGATTTGTCGGCATACCCGTTCGGAAAGCGGATGGTCGTCAAGTACCGGTTGCGGCAATAGTCCATTAAATAGGGGGCAAGCCGGAGCAGCTTGTCCAAATAATGGAGCTTGCTGATCCCGAGCTCAGGCCAGAGCAGCTTGTCCGGATTCGTTATTGTAATTTCATGGCCGTCCATGACCACGATGCCTTTTTTCGCTTTTGTCTCGGTTGCCATGTCAGATTGCACCTCTTAGCTTAGCTTCTTGGGTTGCATCTTAGAACAGCATTTCTACGCTGCCTATTCGCCGGATTCCAGGTCTTCTGTTCTTAAATCCACAATTTTGGGATGGCGCAGCTGCCCTGCAGCTGTAATTTCCAGTCCGGTTACGGTACAACGGAACGGAGGATCAAGCCAAACGATTTGTTCCTTTCGCCACTCGGGAGGAAGCGGGCTGAACCATGCCTTATCTCGCATCCGCCGGCGCCCCGCCTGCAGCAGCTGTGCTTTCCGCTTTTCGTCCAAGCCGAGGGAGACTCTGCCGAAGAGGCTGCCGTTTTTCTCCATAATGAGGCTCGCGACCTGGCCACCGCGGATGAGCAGGCCTACGATCTGAACCTCCAATAATAGCGCTGTTTTTTTCTTGAACCAGTCCTTATGCTTTTTGCCTTCCCGATACGGACTGGACAGCCGCTTGGCGACAACGCCTTCCCAGCTGTTCTGATCCACCCACCTCCATAAGGCCTCACCATCGGGGAACAAATCGGTGACGAACAGCTGCGGCCTTTTTTCCGGAAAAAGCTCCTGCAATCTCCGGTGCCGTTCCTCGTACGGATAGCCTCGCAAATCCTCTCCGTGCCAATGAAGCAGATCAAACAGCACATATACGAAATAGCGGTCCTCACGTGATGCCGTAAGGGTTCTTGAACGTTCCCTTTGCAAAATAAGCGAGAAATCGGGCCGCTGCTTGCCCGCATCGAACATGACCGCCTCGCCGTCGAGCAGGCAGGTTTCGTGCCGCAGCGGCTCAAGACTGGCGATGGCTTCCGGGTACAACGTCGTTTTATTCAGGAGCTGTCGGGAAAACAGCTCGATTCGGCCGTCACGGATTCGTGTGAGCAGCCGGACGCCGTCCCATTTCAACTGGTAACCCCACTCGCTCCCGACAGGCAGAGAATCCACCGAGATGGGCGCCATGGGATGGCTGGGCAGCTCGATAGTCATGATACGGTTTCCTTCGCTTTCGCTTTGGGCGTTTTCGCTTTTTTCTCCTTAGGCTTCACAGGAGCGGCCGGTCTTGTATCGGTTTCGGCGATCGGCTTCGTCGCCTCCAGACTGGCCTGCAGAGCGGACATCAGGTCAATCACATTCGTTTTATGAGGCTCCGGCGCAATGCTGACCTGTTGTCCGCTTACTTTTTGCTCAATGGCGTGCAGCACCGCTTCGCGGTAATCGTCCTTGTATTTTTCCGGCTCGAAAGGGGTGGTCAACTGCTCGATCAACATTTTGGCCATCGTCAGCTCTTTGTCATTCACATTCAACTGCTCCGGCAAATTCGGAACCTGATCGACCGCACGGATTTCATCGGGATAAAAAATAGTTTCCATCACGATGCAGTTTTCAATTACACGGACGGCAGCCAGACTGCTTTTGGAGCGAATGGATACTTTGGCAATGCCGATTTTGCCGGTTTGCTTCATAGCCTCCAGCAGTAAGTTATAAGCGTTGGCGCCTGTTTCATTCGGAGCCAAGTAATACGTCTTTTGAAAATAGATGGGATCAATGTCCGTCAGCTGGACGAAGTCCAATATTTTGATTTCTTTGTTTACCTCGCCATTCAGCTTCTCCAGCTCATCCTTTTCAAACAGCACAAAGGCCCCCGGCTCGTATTCATATCCACGCGCAATTTCCTCCCATTGCACCTCCCGCTCGCAGGTCAAGCATTTCCTTACGAAATTGAGCGGTGTTACGCATTCCTTATGGATATAGCGCATGGAAATGTCCTTATCCTCCGTTGCGGAAAACATTTTGACAGGCACATGAACCAGACCGAAGCTGATGGCCCCCTTCCAAACCGTATGCATAATGAAACCTCCTTGTTTATTTTTTTATGTGAACGAACTCAGGTTCGGTGTATCTGAAGCAAGCCGATGTTATTTACGATGCAGTTGAATTGTAGTATCTCCTGCATAGAGAACACCTATGAATGATGAATGACATAGGCCACCATCGGGACATGATAACTGTAAAGTGATGCATCTCATGCATGAATCTTTATTTTCAATACTCAGGAGGAGATTCAGATAATGACGAACAACCGCTCTGTACCTGCCACATCAGGTGCGACTGGCAATTTAACTGAAGCCGCCGCTGACAATGCGGTCACGGATGCGACCCACCAAGGCCGCGATGATTACTTCATGGACATCGATCGTATGGTCAATGAGGGCTTGGGCGGAGGCAACGTCACGATCAATAACGGATTGATTGAAGAGACGACAACCGATACGATGAGACATCCGGAATCGGTTCAGGAATAATTTAGCGGCAGGAGGGTAAACGTGATGAAGGTATTTCGAGCTCAAGAAATTTTGCAATCGGAAGCTAAAATAGATGTCGAGCTCAACGGGGTTTCCGTTTGGATCGACAGTGTGGATGCGGACCAGCAAACCGCCAAAGTACATGTAGAGCATCAGCCGGCCGACGCCCGGGTTGTGGCCGTAGAAGAGCTGCAAGAAGTGTTGTAACCAACATTACCATTATGTCCATGACCTGGAGCTGTTAAGCCTGCCAAGCTTAAAAAGCCGGGTTTTTTTGTTTATGACAAAGGAATGATAGAAATGGGTAAAAAAGACAAATTCGAATATATTTTATCAAGCCTTGATCACGTACAATTTCATGTTAGATACAACTTGTTCATTATATTAAGCGCTTACAAATCGGGTGGAGGAGGCTATAGGGGATTACGCATTTCCGATGGTTTAACTTGAAAAGGAAGGTGTCGTTAGACGATGAAAAGGAAGAGAAGATTTTCTGTACTGCTTGCCATGCTCCTTGCCTGCAGCGGCTTGGTTGAAGTTCCTTCGGTTCCACTGCCGGTTGCTGCGGCAGCGAGCACCCTTGAAGCTCCGGTGAATGTAAGGGTTCCCGCACTGGCCTATGATGAATCCAGCATCACCTTGGTTTGGGAGAAGCCAATCCAATATTCCTCGATTATAGACTATAAGGTTTATATGAACGGGCAATTTATTGGAAACGCTAACACCAATACAACAGAGCTTTCTCCCGCCAAAAAATACATAGATAAATTTTACAGCACAGAGGACACGCAAAATAAGTACGTCAAAGTAACAATGCACAATTTCACTGCCACGAATCTGCAGCCGGACACAACCTACTCGTTTACAGTCCGTTCTGTCGACGCAGCGGGCAATGAGTCTGCCGATAGCGAAACGGTGATCCAGGCCACAACATCTGTACAGCAAGTATTCAATATTGTTGATTATGGAGCGGTGTCTGGAGGGACGGTTGTCAATACAACGGCTATCCAGAACGCCATCGATGCAGCGTCACCGGGGAGCAAGGTGCTGGTGCCGGCAGGAGTTTTCAAGACGGGAGCGATTTGGCTGAAAAGCGATATGACGCTTGAAGTCGCCGAAGGCGCCACATTGCTGGGTTCAGAGAACGCCAATGATTATGCCTACAATTATATGCTCTATAATTACACGAATGTTCCGCGCTTTTATTCCTTGATTAATGCCCATACGTACGATTACGGCAGTATTCGCAATATTCGGATTGTGGGAAAAGGAACGATTGACGGAAACGGGTGGAAGCCGCCGACCGGCACCAATGACGGTGATTTTCCCATTCAGTTCGGAAGCAGCTCCTCTAACGTTGGAACGTATGGAGTTTTAGCCAAGGCTCAGAAGCTGAAGGCGATGGAGCTAGGCTTGACAGACGAAGCGGATGCCTACTCAACCCGTTCCAATCTGATCACGCTGCGCGGCGTGGATAACGTTTATTATGGCGGCTTTACCGCTTTGAATCCTTCCAACCACACACTGGTTAATTTGAATTCCAATCATGTTACGGTCAATGGTGTGAAGCTGCTGACTTACGATGATAACAATGCGGATGGCATTGAATTTGCACATGGGGACGGCATTACCGTATTCAATACGGTGTTCGATACCGGGGATGACTGCATGAATTTTGCGGCTGGACAAGGCGCACAAGGGCAGAAGGAAGAGTCCACCCGAAATGCCTGGATTTTCAATAACTATTTCCGTGAGGGCCATGGTGCGGTTGTGACCGGGAGCCATACGGCTGCCTGGATCGAAAATATTTTGGCGGAGGACAATGTGATGTTCCACACGGATATTGGCCTGCGTGCCAAAACGAATACGCCAACCGGCGGTGGAGCCCGCAATATTGTTTTCCGGGATAGCGCGATGAAAGATATAACAAATCAGGCTTTTATTTTCTCATCGGCCTATTCGGATGCCAACGCCGTTATCGAGTATGAGCCAGCTCCGGCGCCATCCCAATTTAAACATATTACCATTAAAAATATTTCCGTAGATACGGTCGGGAAGGAAATCATTAATGTAGCTGGTGTAGATGGAGGGTTTCACGAAGACATTCATTTCGAGGACGTGACCTTTTACAATATAGCCAACAATACAAAAACACCTGCCAATATGAACTACCTGCGAAACAGCTCGTTCAAAAACGTAAAAATCAACGGATTGGCGGTGCCTTGGAAAACAATTACCAATTCAACGGGGCTTATTTTCTCCGATACGACGATGGATTCCGTTTCTAATGATGCATCGGTCGCACCGGCTTGGCCGGGCGGAAGCCAGCTTCACGCAACCGTGACGGATTCTACTTATGTGACACTCGGCTGGACGGCTGCAACCGACAATGTAAAAGTAGGCAGCTATAAAATTATGAATGGAAGTACAACTGTGGCAACCGTAGCGGGAACGACATTAAGCTATAAGGTTACAGGCCTTTCCCCCGCACAAGTCTACAACTTCAAGGTTGAAGCTGCGGATGCCACAGGGAATTGGACCACAACGGGGCCGTCTCTAACGACAGCTACGACCGGCACTGTAGATACGGTTGCACCTGCAGCACCCGCCGGGCTTAACCTGATCAAGATTACGGACGGTACAGTACCGAATACGACGTGGTTGAACATTACCTGGACGGCGGCGACGGATACTTACGGTATTCATCATTATAATATTTACCAAAACGGAAGCGAGGTTGGTGCTGTAGCCGGTACGGTAACGAAATACAATGCGACGGGTCTTGACTTTGCCACAGACTATACGTACGAGGTTGAGGCTGTAGATGGTGCCGGCAACCGTACGAAGTATCCAGGCTCTTTGACGGTGAAAACAGCCGCCGCGTATGATACAGGCGTTCCGAAGTGGCCGGCAAGGAGTGCTTTGACGGCGAGCCAAATGACAACAACTGCCGTGCAGCTGAGCTGGCCTGCGGCAACAGACGATTTGCACGTGGCCGGGTACAGGCTGTATCAAAACGATAAGCCGCTGGAAGGGGCGGTTAAATTTACACCCGTTAATGCGGCCCATACGGTAACTGGAACGACTTACAGCATCTCAGGCCTGTCTCCAGGCACGACCTACACCTTTAAAGTAGAGGCTGGAGATGATGTGAATAAATGGACAGGGACGGGACCGAGCTTGACGATCACAACGGCAAGCTTGGATACTGCCGCCCCAACTTGGTCCGCTGGCAGTGCGCTGACGGTGAGTGAACCGACGGCGAGCAGCGTAAAATTAAGCTGGGATGCAGCAGCGGATAACGTAGCCGTCAACGGCTACAAGGTTTACAAGGGTGCGGAGCTTATGGCCGATCTTCCGTCAACGGCGTTGTCCTATACCGTGACAGGCTTATCGAGCGCAACGACCTATACGTTCAAGGTAGAAGCGGGCGATGCGTCGGGGAACTGGAGTGTGGATGGTCCGAGTGCCCAGGCCACGACGCTGTATAAAAAGAAAGACTCCAAGGGCAGCAGCAATTCAACTTCTGTGGTTCCAACTCCGATGCCAATACCATCCTCACCGCCATCACCAACGCCGGCACCAGGAACAGGTCCGATTCAAACACCAGGGACAACGCCAGCGGAAGAAGGAATGACACCGGTGCCCGGAAGAGCGAAGTTCGAGGATGTAAAAGGGAACTTCTCATGGGCCCAGCAAGCGATTGAAACGCTCGCAGCTCATGGCGTTATTCAGGGGGTGACTGAAAAGACCTTTGAACCTCATAAAAATATAACTCGTGCCGAGTTTATAACGTTGCTTGTTCGTGTGCTGCATCTGCAAAGTGATTTTTCTGCCAACTATAGCGACGTGCAATCAACGGACTACTATTATGAAGCCTTGGGAATCACGCGGCAGCTGGGAATTACGGATGGAGTTGGCGATAATATGTTTCATCCTGGAGAGGAAATATCCAGGCAAGATATGATGGTCATGTGTGCCAGAGCTCTCCAGGCAACTCATAAGCTTGAGGGGAAAGGCAATAGTTCAGACTTGTCCAAGTACAGCGACTATGGACACATAGCCCCCTATGCCGCAGAAAGTGTGGCGGCTCTGGTGCATGAAGGCCTTGTTGAAGGCGATGGGCAACAATTAAAGCCGAAGGCCTATACGACGAGAGCGGAAACGGCAGCTATTATTTATCGTATTTATAGCAAACACTAACTCAATCCGGCGGTATATATGAAGCGCCCCTGTTTATTGGCTATGACCGAATGGTTATCCAAAGAGCGGGGGCATTTTTTGCTATTGAGGGAATCATTCTGCTTCTATCCTCGGTGACCGCAACCCGTCCCTCCGTTATTGCTACCAATCATGGAGAGGGATATAATAGGGAGAATACGATTCGGAGGCGGAGTCAAGTTGAGTTTTTTGGATGAATTTGAATGGATTAAGCGGCTGACCAAGGATAAGCAGTCTATTGCCGTGCAGCAGGCCTGCGGAGTCCAAACCGGAATCGGCGACGATGCGGCGGTAGCTTATATGTCCTCGGGGCATCAGCTGGTGATGACCTGCGATACGATGACGGAAGAGATTCATTTCAAAAGCATCACCATGCGCGATAAGGACATCGGTTACAAAGCAATGGCTGCTGCTGTAAGCGATATTGCAGCGATGGGTGCCATGCCCCGGTATGCCTTGGTGTCGATCAGCTTTCCTAGGCATGCCGATCCGCTTCGCATCGAAGCCATTTATGAGGGTCTGTATGAGTGTGCCAACCGCTGGAGCGTCATGATTGTTGGAGGAGATACGACGTCTTCCGTGAATGGGATGACCATCTCCGTTACGGTCATTGGCGAAGTGCAGGCGGGTAAAGCGCTCTTGCGGTCTGCAGCCAAGCACGGAGATATCGTTTTCGTCACGGGCGAATTGGGCTGTTCAGCCGCAGGTCTGGACTTTTTGCTTCGGCAAGAGCTGCCGTCCGGTCAATGGGGGCACAGCGGCAAGCCGGAGATCGAACGGCTGATTCAAGCACACGGACGTCCGGATCCGCAGATTGAAGCGGGATTACTGCTGCAGAGCTCTGGCGTATGCCATGCCTTGAATGATGTAAGCGATGGCCTGGCAAGTGAAGCTTGGGAGATCGCGGAAGCATCCGGCGTCGGCATTGATTTAATCGAAGACCGCATTCCTATTGCGGAGGAGCTAATGGCTTATGCGCAGGAGGTCGAGAAGGATCCTCTGGATTTCATCCTGTACGGGGGCGAGGATTACCAGCTGATCGGTACAATGCAAGCGGAGCATGCTGTAGACATGCAGATGAAATTCCGGGCCGCGGGACTTCAACTGTATATTATTGGCTATGTTAATATGGAGTCGGTTGGGGTGCGCCTGGTCCAGAGCAGCGGCTACGTTGTGCCGATTGAGAAGAAGGGGTACAATCATTTTTAAATTTGAAAAAGGGGGAGTCCGAATATGGTCGTTTCGGCCTCTTATGCATATAAGGCGTACAGCCTGGAGGATACCGTAAGGCTCGCAGCCTTATTAGCCCGTCATGCCGGGCCCGGGACAATTGTCACGCTGGACGGAGATTTGGGAGCGGGCAAGACGGCATTTTCCCAAGCATTTGCCAAGGCTTTGGGCGTCCGCGAAGTCGTCAGCAGTCCGACATTTACTATTATTAAGGAATACCAAGGGGAGCAGCTCCCTTTTTACCATATGGATGTGTATCGTTTGTCTATGGAGGAGGCAGATGAGTTAGGGCTGGAGGAGTACTTCTACGGAGAAGGTGTGACCTTGATCGAATGGTCCAGCTTAATTGAAGAACTGCTGCCTGAGGATCGTCTGGCCGTAACGATAGAACGGGCTGGAGAGCAGGAGCGATTGTTCCGCCTAACCCCCCATGGACAACCGTACGACCTCTGGTGCAGCCAATTAAAGGAGAACGGAAACGTACAATGACCACACAAAACAATTTATTGCAAGGCACCTTATTAGCGGTAGATACGTCAACCAGCCACATGTCGGTGGCATTGGCTCGCAGCGGTGCGGTGGCGGGGGAAATCAACTCCAACACCGAGAAGAACCATTCCATTCATTTACTGCCGAACATAAAGCAGCTGCTTGAATTCGCTGCGCTCCATCCGCGGGAGCTGAATGCATTTGCTGTCGGGGTTGGTCCAGGCTCTTATACCGGTGTCCGGATCGGGGTTACGGTAGCCAAAACCTTTGCTTGGACCCACGGTATCGCACTTATCCCCGTATCCAGCTTGGAGGCTATGGCTTTAGGAGGGCTGGAAGCGTACTATTTGCAGCAGGCCCCTCATGATTCCGGTGAAGGAAGCTCCTCTACTGCGCTTTCTCTGGTACAGCAGAAACCGGGAACCGCATGGGTCATCCCGATGATCGAAGCAAGAAGAGGGCAGGCTTTTACTGCACTCTACCAAGTAACGGACCATCGTTGGAGCTGCGTCGTTCCTGATGGCATCCGCCTGATGGCCTCCTGGACGGAACAATTGCTTGAACGTGCGCAATCCGAAGAGGACGTTCGACCGGAGCGCATTGTTTTTGTAGGCGAAACAAAGCTTCATAAGACAGTACTTCAATCCTTTTTTGACCGTTGGCATGGGGTAAGTGCTGACATTCCGCATGAACTGCGAGCTTCCCATCTTGCCGAGCTGGGTCTGCAGCTGTGGCAGGAAGGCCGTGTTGCCGAGCCGCACAGTCTGGTGCCGAACTACACGCAATTAACCGAGGCGGAAGCGAATCTGCTTGCGCAGCAAAAGGCTTCTCCTGCAAGCAAAGAATAGACAAGCTTCTGACCTTGAATACCGGAAGGAGGTCTGTTCAAATGGACCGCGGTGAATCTGTGCCAAAAGATATAGTGGATGCTTTGGAATTCCGTTCCATGCAGATGGAGGATATTCCGGCTATTTGTGATATTGAACAAGAGGCTTTTACAACCCCATGGACGGCAGGCGCTTTCCAGAATGAATTGACGAGCAATCAGTTTGCCCGTTATCTGGTGATGGAATTCAACGGACAAGTGATCGGGTATGGAGGCATGTGGCTGATTATGGAGGAGGCCCATATAACGAATGTGGCGGTAAGGAAAGGCTTCCGCGGCCAAAAGCTGGGCGAACGTTTAATGCGGGAGCTGCAAAAAACAGCCAGCTTCTTCGGCGCGCTTCGGATGACCTTGGAAGTCCGGGCCTCCAATTTCGTTGCGCAAAATTTATATGAAAAACTTGGCTTTTATTCCGTCGGAGTTCGCCGGGGTTATTATACGGATAATAGAGAAGACGCCATTATTATGTGGGTGGATTTACCCAAATATCAACATACTCTGAACGACCAAACAGGGGATTAATCATGAACAGCAAACCTATTAATATATTGGCTATTGAAACGAGCTGTGACGAGACGTCGGTAGCCATTGTGCAAAATGGGACGACCATTTTGGCGAATGTCGTTTCCAGTCAGATCGAAACTCATAAAAAGTTTGGCGGGGTCGTACCGGAAGTCGCTTCTCGCCAGCATGTGGAGAGCATTACGCTCATCATTGAAGAAGCATTCGCCCAGGCCCAAGTGAGACCGGCCGATCTGTCCGCTATCGCGGTAACCCAAGGCCCCGGTCTCGTAGGGGCGCTGCTGATCGGCATCGTCGCCGCCAAATCATTGGCTTATTTACTGGACCTGCCTCTCATTGGAGTACACCATATAGCAGGTCATATTTATGCCAACCAATTAGTTCACGAGTTGGAATACCCGTTGGTTTCGTTAGTTGTTTCGGGCGGGCATACGGAGCTTGTTTACTTGGAGGCGGAAGGCAGCTTCCGCATCATCGGGCAAACAAGGGATGACGCCGTCGGCGAGGCTTACGACAAAGTGGGGCGGGCCTTGAAGCTGCCATATCCCGGCGGCCCGCATATGGACCGGCTCGCACTCGCTGCGGAGGAGGGGGTAACCTTCCCCCGCGCCTGGCTGGAGCCGGATTCGTATGATTTCAGCTTTAGCGGGCTGAAATCGGCGGTGTTGGCCGCGTTGAACCAGGCCAACATGAAAGGCCTGTCGCTTGAGCCGCAGGCCGTGGCCAAGGGCTTCCAGGACTCCGTCATCGACGTCCTGACGGGAAAAGCAATGCGCGCCGTCCAGGAGTACGGCGCGAAGCAGCTGCTGTTGGCGGGCGGAGTCGCCGCCAACCAAGGGCTGCGGCAGCAGCTGGCTGTGCGTTGCACGGAGTCGGGCGTGCCGCTGCTTGCGCCTCCGCTCAGTCTCTGCACCGATAACGCTGCTATGATCGCAGCCGCTGCCTTCCTGAAGTGGCAGCGCGGACAGTTCTCGGCCTTGGATTTGACGGCCGACCCGCAGCTGAAGCTGGAAGGCTGGTCGGTTTAGCAGCTTTGGCTTATTGGCGGGTAAGCCTGCTGCTTAACGGAGTTGCACATCTTTGATGACCTCGATAAAGGTTTATCTGACCTAGTCGAATAAATAAGCTTCCGGGGTCATCGGATGTGAAAATTGTGTTTGGCGATAATACCAACCACAGAACGCGGTAGCTTATTTTGAAAGGACTCCATAAGGGTTTCTCCTAACCTCAAACTTTTTTGTCGAAAAAGCTTGCATTCTGTATCCGCTTCGTGATATATTACTCCTTGCCGCTTCGGAGGCAAGCAAATTTAGAGAAGAACGAAACACACTTCGAAAAAAACTTCTTGCAATCGAGTAGGCGAATGTGATATAGTATAAAAGTTGCTTTTGACGGATGTCGAAAGTTGACGAATGAGATTGCCCTTTGAAAACTGGCGCTTAAACAAATCTGACGCTGCCGCCGAACAAGGTGGTGTAA
>NZ_NMQW01000032.1 GCF_002234615.1 Paenibacillus rigui
AAAATTAATTTATAGTGGGAGCGTTGTATCATGACTAATCAGATGACATTCCCGATCCTGATTCGAAAGGCGGAAGCCATCTTATCCGTTTCATGGAGATCCGTTTATGAGGAGAAACAAAAGGAGTTAACCGAGATGTTCGCGCAATACGGGGACAGGGCCTACGGTGTATGGATTCAGCAATTTATGGCGCCGGTGCTGGAGTATTTCAAGGAGGAAGGCTACCACGTGAAGAGCGGCTTTAACCGCACGGATTCTGTGGAGCACTGGGGTCCGCCCGAGGAAAGAGAACGCTGTATCTGGTATGTCGTCAAGCATGACGACGGAACCCCGGCAGGCACAATGGTCCTGCAGGTATACCATTCTCATATCATGCTTCATTTCCCGCGCCCTCCCCGCCTATTCCCTCTGGAAACGACGGAACGGGAGCAAATTCTTGCCGCTCTATCCGATGCAACCACGCGCGTCAGGTGGGATGTTACAGAGGAGCGGCTTCCCTTGCCGGGTGGGCTGCCGGGCCAAGGACCTTCTTGGGAATACGCCACCGACATCGCTTTGGCCGATTGCCTGCGTGAAACCCATGACGGGCAGCTGTCCAGCTGGACCCTGGATGAAGCCCTGTCCCACTGGGGCCGGTACGGCTGGGAGCTCATTTCGGTCGCTCCGTCAGGCCGGAAGCTGGTCGCCTTTTTCCGTCGCCGGCTTGAAGCTTAGCGTTCTTCCAGCGGTTGCCGCTGCTCCTGTGCCGGTTCAGGCAAGGAGTAAGCTTCCTGAACCGGCGCCGCCATAACGAATACGAAGCCGCCAACAAGGAACATGACGACTAGAGCCGCTATCGTCCCCCACATTCGCAAGCTGCGGCGCTTTCTCCTCAGCTTATCCAGGTAATCCGCAATCTCATTCCAGCCCAGAAGCAGCGCTGCTGCATCACAATGCAGCTTCTCCTCACTCGAAGCAACCTTCTTTCGCCCATGCTGCTGGATGAATACGCTTGTCCTGAATTTCAGCCGGTTTGCGATTTCCTCGCCGTTCAAACGGGGAAACCGGGAATGGACGGAATGAATGAATACACTCCGTACCACCTGTCTTGCCGCGGATGCTTCCAGACTTGCCAGGCCGGGCTCATCTAATACCAATAAGACGAGGTGCTCGAAGAGCGCTTTTTGCACTTGAGCCGGCTGAGATATGATGTCTTCTTTGAATACGAGCAGCCAACTGCTATTCATGGAACCTCCTGCCTAAATCCCCTGGGAAAACTCCGTTTATTGGACCATTGGCATATGGGATGCCAGCCTGTTCTGCTCCGCCTCGCCAAGTTCCCCCCGGATAATCACATTCACGTCCTCTTCGTTCCATTCAAGCTCTCCCCCACCCCCGGAGGAATGAGGCAGCCAGATTCGTTTGCCGTCCGGCATGCTTTTATGGTCACTGTAATCACGCTTGCGTACCAAGATCGTAAACTTTCTGTCCGTGCCGTCCTGCATTGCATACAGCAGCTTGGCTGCATCCGCTTTGGATTCTCCCATGGAAAAGTGGAGTATGACATGCTTGAGTCTGAACCCGGCGGGCAGCTCCTTAGGCACGGGAAGCACAAACTGGCTCTGGAAGGACGCCTCCTCCAGCGATACCTTCTTGCGCCGGAACGTACCTTCCTCCGGTAAATCCCGGTTATCCCGCATCTCCGGTTGAAAGGGCGGATCGTCCATCGGAGGAGGAGCCGTCCGGGCACCTGCTGCCGTTCTTGGATCCGCGCCGGCGGATTGAACGCTAAGGGCTCCCCCCTTGACCTTGTACGCCAGCTCATACACCGGGCGGAGCGCTTCCGTCGTCTGGAGCGAGTGGAATAAAAATGCACCCGCCGCCAAAGACGCGGCAGCAGCTGCAGCCCATTGGATCCGCCGCAGCCAGACGGCCCGTACAGCCTCACGGCGCAGTCTTTTTTGCAGTTTCTGCCATGAGGCTTCCACCGCATCTGCATCGGCCTGTGAGCCGGAGCCGGTGATATCCATGCTTTGGACCGTTTCTTCAAACAAGCGATCAAAGGCCGAATCCAACTCGTTCTTGTTCACGACTCACTCACCTTCCAATCGCGTGCCAATTTACGTTTGATTGATTCTCTGGAGCGGTGCAGTGTCTGCCTTATTTTTTCTTCCGATACCCCCAGCTTTTGCGCCATTTCCTTATAGGAGAGACGCTCAATCCAACGCAAATAAATGACCTGCCGATAAATCGGTTTCATTTGATGAATATAGTGGACAATCGCTTCCTCCATCAGCTTAGCCTCAACCAGGGCTTCGGTGGAAACCGCAAGATTGCACATCAGAGGTACGGCATTTTCTATGTATATGTCTTCCGAGAGCAGCTCGTCCCGCTTTTTTTTATGCTTTCTCAAATAACTGATCGTCGTATTGCGGGCAATTGCCCGGATCCAGGAAATAAGGCGGTCTTCGTCAACCTGATGCGGGCTTTTTCTTATGATTAATACGAAGGCTTCATGAATAATATCTTCGACCGCCGGCGGGTCCTTCATAATATACATGATGAGAGGATACACCAGTCGGTAAAATTCTTTGTACACCTGCTCCTGCAGCAGCGGATCCAGAGACCGGATATCACCCGTCAGTAGCAGCAAAATGGATTTAGACATAGCTCCTCCGATTTACAAACAAATCCATACCAAGGATTAACCCATTAATTTTGGTTAATTTTGGATTCTATATGTTATTTTACACTTTTTGGTTCGTTTTGGGGAGGACTAAATGATAATAAGCATACGTCATGCCAAAGTATAGATCCTTCTCCGCAGGCATACTCCTAAAGTAAGCAGCTTCGGAGCCGTCAAAATGGAAGGAGATCATGTTTATGGGGTATTACGTTGAAGTGGAAGCAGGCATACGTGCGTTTGTCGAGGAGGTCGGGACGGGAAGACCTGTTGTCTTCCTGCATGGATGGCCGCAAAATCATCAGCTGTTCGAATATCAGTTTAACGAGCTGCCCAAGCACGGATTTCGCTGTATCGGCATTGATTTCAGAGGCTTCGGTAAATCGGACCGCCCCTGGCACGGGTACTCTTATGATCGCTTAGCCGATGACGTCCGTGTCATTGTCGAGGCCCTTCAATTGAAAAATGCCGCGCTGATCGGCTTCTCCATGGGCGGAGCGGTAGCCATCCGATACATGGCCCGTTACGGGGGAGACCGAATAAATCAGCTTCTGCTGCTCGCGGCAGCCGCTCCTTCGTTTACACAGCGGGAGGGATTTCCGTATGGAATGAAAAAAGAAGAGGTCAATGCCATTATCGACGCAGCCTATAAAGACCGTCCGAACATGGCGAACGACTTCGGTCGCATGTTTTTTGCAAGCCAAATTAGCGACAGCTTCCGAAGCTGGGTGAATGATCAAGCCTTTGAAGCCTCAAGCCAAGGCACGATCAAATGCGCGGAGTCGCTTCGGGACGAAGATTTGCGGCCGGATTTGGCCAAAATTCAGGTGCCCACTACGATTTTTCACGGCGCATTGGATCGTATTTGCCCGTACGCCCTGGCCATGGCCATGCACGAAGGCATTGCCAATTCAAAGCTGATTCGCTTTGAACGGAGCGGCCACGGCGTTTTCTATGACGAGCTTGCAAAATTTAATCAAGAGCTGTTGACGAGCTTGAATCAGGTAAGGTACAGGATAGGCAATGCCGGTTTTGTAAGATAGTAACGCGGCCGGTTTACAGAGGGCGCGGCACCTCCGCCTGCGGATCGAATTGCAGCCTCATGACCAGTCCCGCCTGAACCAGACCGGAACCGAAACCATAGAGAAGGGCATGGTCGCCCGGCTTCACGCGCTGCTCCCGTACGGCCAGGTCAAGCGCCAACGGAATGCTGGCGGCAGAGGTATTGCCGAAATACTCCAGGCTGTACAACGTTCGATCCATAGATATCCCCGTACGCTCGCATAGGGGCTCGATAATACGCAAGTTGGCACTGTGGGGAATAAACCAGTCCACGTTCTCCAAGGTTAAGCCGGATTTCCCCACAACCGCCTTCACGCCTTCAGGTACGGTACGCAGCGCCCAACGGAATACTTCCCTGCCGTTTTGAACGAGAAGCTTGGTATCTTGCAGTTCCACCCCGTGCAGCCGGTCAGCGATCCGCGTCTGGTATACATGTACCCCGCCTTCACCCTCCGTCGTCACATGGTAAGACAGAAAGCTATGCCGCTCCTCCCGCTCCTCGCGTTCGATTAACACCGCACCGGCCGCATCGCCGAACAAGACGCAGGTGGTACGGTCCGTATAATCCGTAATCTTGGACAAGGCATCCGCCCCGATGACCAATATTTTGCGGTGAAGGCCCGATGCAATGAAGCTATGCGCCGTGTGCAGCGCGTAGACGAATCCTGCGCAGGCGGCACTCAGATCCAAGGCGCCCGTTGCCGGGGAAATGCCGAGCTTTGCCTGCACGATAGATGCGGTGCTCGGAAATGGGAAGTCGGCCGTACTCGTCGCCACCAATATCATATCCACATCTTGTACCGACTTGTTGTATCTGCGCATCATGTCCTGCACGGCAGCGACGCACAAATCGCTTGTATACTGGGTAGGCTCACTGATTCTTCTCTCCCTGATGCCCGTTCGCTGTACAATCCACTCATCGCTGGTATCGACCATTTGCTCCAGATCATGGTTCGTCAGCTTTCGATTCGGGACATAACTACCTATAGCTGTCATTCTTGCATAATACGATTGAAATCGTTCCAT
Organism: Paenibacillus rigui; assembly: GCF_002234615.1. Lineage (GTDB taxonomy): Bacteria > Bacillota > Bacilli > Paenibacillales > NBRC-103111 > Paenibacillus_S > Paenibacillus_S rigui. Next base: position 4,751 of record NZ_NMQW01000032.1, read on the forward strand.
CCTATGACCCTCCCGGTTTTTCAAGATTAAAACCAAGTATTAGTACCTGATACTAATTTTAATATACATCTGTTCGTTCCGTCCTGTCAAATGAAGACATCGTTGCTTTCCTGCAACGCAAGCAGGCTGGTCATCTATACATAAGCAAAAACGCCTCCAAACCCACGGTGGACGTGGAATGGAAGCGTCTTTGCATAATGTGCTTAAGCCTATGTGATGTCAGGTGCCAAAAGGAGCGGGAGCGCCCTTCAAAATCGCCTTTCGAACGGCCGCTCTATCTTAGCGCAGGCGCCAGTATAGTTCATTCCATCTTAATTCGTTGCGGAACTGATGGACGGATGTATTTTTGTCAATAATGACGCATTCGATGCCTGCGAGCTCTGCCCAGTCGACCAGCTGCTCGGTAGTCGCTACAAAGGACAATACCGTGTGGTGCGCGCCTCCCGCATAAATCCAGGCTTCAGCAGACTCCCTCAGCGAAGGCTGCGGCTTCCACAATACGCGTGCTACTGGAAGCTTCGGCATTGCCTGCTCCGGCTGTACCGCATCCACAGCGTTAATAATTAACCGGAAACGGTTGCCCAGGTCAATCAGGGACGCATTCACTGCAGGACCCGATTTGCCGTCAAAAATGAGGCGCGCCGGATCGGCCTTACCTCCGATAGACAACGGGTGCACTTCGACTCTAGGACGCGTCGCCGCAACGGTCGGACAAACCTCCAGCATGTGAGCGCCCAGCACCAATTCATTGCCTGGCTCAAGATGGTAGGTGTAATCCTCCATAAAGGAAGTGGACTCATTGCCTGCAATCATCTTGACCATACGGGTCAACGCCGCAGTTTTCCAGTCTCCTTCACCGCCAAAGCCGTAGCCGGCTCCCATCAGACGCTGAACGGCCAAGCCCGGCAGCTGCTTCATTCCGTGCAAGTCCTCGAATGTCGTTGTAAACGCACCGAATCCTCCTTCCTGCAAAAAGGCTTTCAGCCCCAGCTCAATACGCGCCTGCTCAAGAATCGCATCCCGAACCGGTCCATTCTCGCGTGCATTCGGAGCCAGCGTATAGAGATCGTTGTACTCTTCGAACAGCTGTGCAACCTCAGCTTCGGAAATATCGTTCATGCGCTGTACCAAATCACCGATGCCGTATCCGTTAATCGACCATCCGAATTTGATTTGCGCTTCGACTTTATCGCCTTCCGTTACCGCTACTTGACGCATGTTGTCGCCAAAGCGTGCAACCTTCAGCTCACGGCCCTCGGTGAACGCCGCGGCGGTGCGAGTCCATTCGCCGATACGACCAAGCACCTCCGGATCCTCCCAATAGCCTACGACGACCTTGCGGGCAATACCAAGTCTCGCTCCGATAAACCCGTATTCGCGGTCGCCATGAGCCGATTGGTTCGTATTCATGAAGTCCATATCAATCTCATCCCAAGGGATATCCCGGTTGAACTGCGTGTGCAGGTGCAAGAGCGGCTTGCGCAGCTCGGTCAGTCCGGCGATCCACATTTTGGCAGGAGAGAACGTATGCATCCAAGTGATAATACCCGCGCAGGAAGCATCGGCATTCGCCTCAATGCAAAGCCTGTGGATGGCATCCGGAGTCGTCAGTACAGGCTTGAATACGATGGGGAAAGGAATCGACTCCGAACGGTTCAGGCCTGCAGTTATTTTCTCGGAGTGCTCATCCACTTCCTTCAACGTCTCCGGTCCATATAAGTGCTGGCTTCCCGTCACAAACCAAAATTGATACGGCTTCATCTGTAACATAGTAAAAACCTCCTAAAGTATAGTGGAATCATAAGGATTAGACCTGTTCTTTAATCGATTTCAGCACTTTCATGACATCATTCTCGCCGCGGCCGAAATAATCGTGCAGCTTGCTGTATTCCTGGTACAGTCTCTCATATACCGCAACATTCTCCGGTATCGGCTTATACGTTTCCTTACGCACACGGGCCATCTTCTTGGCGGCCTCCACGATGCTGTCATATCCGCCTTTGGCCGAACCGGCAGCTACCGCTCCGAACATCGCCGCACCCAGCGCAGGCGTCTGCTTGGAATCCGCAATTTTAATTTCACGGTTGGTGACATCCGCATAAATTTGCATCAGCAGCTGATTTTTTTGAGGCAACCCGCCGCAGGCATACAGCTCATTGACCTCCACGCCGTTGTAATGAAATGCGTCGATTATTTTGCGTGTACCAAATGCTGTCGCTTCCAGGAGTGTACGGTAAATTTCTTCCGGCTTGGTCAGAAGCGTGCAGCCGATGAGCAAGCCAGTCAGATCGGTGTCGACAAGCGTAGAACGGTTGCCGTTCCACCAATCCAAAGCCAGCAGACCCGTCTGGCCCGGCTTGTAAGCGGATGCTTTTTGCTCCAGCCACACATGGACGTTCAAGCCTTCCTTCTCCGCCGCTTCCTTCACGTAGGCCGGAACCGCTTCCTCCACGTACCATGCAAAAATATCTCCAACCGCGGACTGCCCCGCCTCATACCCCATAAAGCCCGGGATGATTCCGTCCTCAACTACGCCGCACATGCCTTCAACCTGCTTCTCGTCGGACCCGAGCAGCATATGGCATATCGAAGTGCCCATCGCCATCACCAGCTTGCCTGGCGTAACGACGCCTACGGCCGGAACCGCCGCGTGCGCATCGACATTTCCCACAGCAATGGCAATGCCCGGATTGAGCCCCATCAGTGCAGCCATCTCCTCGGTCAATTCCCCTGCTTTGGTCCCCAGCGGAAGCACTTCCCCCCGAAGCTTCGTTTCGGTGAGGTGTTCCAGACGCGTATCCAGCTCCTTGAAAAAAGCCTGGCTCGGATAGCCTTCCTGCTTGTGCCATATCGATTTATAGCCCGCCGTACAGCTATTGCGAACCAGACGTCCCGTCATTTGCGAGACGACCCAATCCGTCGCTTCCACGAACCGGTCCGCCTGCTCGTAAATGTGCGGCGCTTCGTCGAGTATTTGCCATACTTTCGCGATCATCCACTCCGACGAAATTTTGCCGCCGTACCTCGGCAGAAACGCTTCTCCTCTGCGGCCTGCAACCTCATTGATTTGGTTCGCCTCGTCCTGCGCGGCGTGATGCTTCCACAACTTCACCCAGCTGTGCGGCTGCTCCTTCAGCTCCGGATCGAAGCATAAGGGCTTCAGCTCCTCATCGATCGGCAGCATCGTGCAGGCCGTGAAATCTATGCCAAGGCCGATGACATCCGCCGGGTCGACGCCCGAAGCTTTCATCACCGCAGGCACGGAGCGCTTGAGTACCTCAATGTAATCGCCCGGATGCTGCAGCGCCCAATCGTGCTCCAGCCTTACGCCGGATTCCGGCAGCTTTTCGTCAATCACATTATGCGGATACGGAGTGACATGATCCGCTACTTCCGTACCGTCCGATAAATCAACGAGGACGGCCCTTCCTGATTCTGTACCGTAATCGACGCCGATTGCGTATTTTTTTGCCATAAAAGTGTCAGCTCCTTTAGCTATTTTTGACCGTAGTAAGCGTTTGCTCCATGCTTTCTGAGAAAATGCCGATCCAGCAAAGCCTGATCCATCGCCGTGGTTGAAGGATTTAATTGGAACGTGTGGTACGCCATCTTGGCCACTTCCTCCAGCACGACCGCATTATGCACCGCATTGTGCGGATCTGTGCCCCAGTTGAACGGCGCATGGCAATGTACGAGAACGCCGGGGATGTAGGCCGGATTCAGCTCTTTGAAGGTCTCGACAATGACATTGCCGGTTTCAAGCTCGTAAGCGCCCTGGATTTCCTGTTGGGTCATCGGCCGGGTACAAGGGATTTGTCCGTAATAGTAATCGGCATGTGTCGTACCCAAGGCAGGAATCGGTCTTCCCGCCTGCGCCCAGCTCGTCGCCCAAGGCGAATGGGTATGTACAATGCCGCCGATGCTTTCAAAGGCTTTGTACAGGACCAGATGCGTCGCGGTATCGGAGGACGGCTTGTAACGGCCTTCCACAATCCGGCCGTCCAAATCCACAACGACCATATCCTCAGCCTTCAGCTCCTCGTAAGCAACACCGCTCGGCTTAATGACGACAAGCCCCTGCTCCCGGTCAATACCGCTAACATTTCCCCAAGTAAACGTAACAAGGCCGTATTTGGGCAAATCCAGATTCGCTTCCCATACGGCCTGTTTTAATGTTTCCAACACGCACATCATCACCCTTCTAAGAGTTATCGACTTGAAGCTTGAAGCATCATTTATATCTCTTCTCCTAGTATAATGTTGTACGTACAAATTTTCCACACTTTTTTTATTTTGTTTCTATTTTTCGTGTCGATTCCCTGATGATCATTTCCGGTTGAAAAATATGTGCCTCCTGCTCCTGCTTTCCTTCCGTCTTTCCCTCAATCCGATTTATAAGAAGCTCCGCCGCGAGGGCGCCCATTTCCGTCTTCGGGTGCGTCAAGGTCGTCAGCTTCACTTCCGTTGCCGTCGCCAGCGTGGAATCATCGAACCCGACGATGGATATGTCCTGCGGTACACTTAATCCCTCTTGCCGTATCGCCTCGAGCAGCCTTACAGCCAGCTCGTCGTTATAGCACACCAGGGCCGAAGGACGGCTTTCAGGCGGCTTCCGAAGCATAGAAACCAAGGCCTGGAACGGTTTCTCCTCCTTTTCCTCGGTCGTATAATGGACTACCAGCTCAGGAGATAAAGGTACTCCCGCATCGTAATGGGCACGGATAAACCCTTTTAACCGGTGAGTTCCCTGCAGATCGTCCATCTTGAAGAAACCTGCGATCCTGCGGTGTCCCCATTCGATCAAATGGTGGGTGGCAAGGTAGCCCCCGGCTTCATCATCCACCTTAAGGTACGGACAACTCATTTCCGTATAGCGCTCATTTATCATCAGATACGGGATTTGTTTGTAATCCAGCGACAAATAGTAGCTTAGATTCGGATTGCCCTCCGCGCTTTTGGTCGGTTCAATAATCAATCCGCTCAGCGGCTGGCTCATCATCAGCTGAAGGCTTTCCCTTTCCTTTGCCTTGTCGTTGTCGGTGCTGGACAGCAGGAGACGGTAGCCTTTACTGCGCAGGGCGGCTTCAGCCCCTCTCACAATATGGGGAAATATATAGTCTGAAATGTACGTAGTAATGATCCCGATCGTTTGCGTGTTTTCTTCCTTTCGGCTTTGCGGATTCGAAACGAAGGTGCCTTTTCCCTGAACCCGATAAATCCAGCCGTCCTGTTCAAGCACGCCAAACGTTTGACGGACCGTCTGCCGGCTTACTTGGAACAAGGCCGCTATTTCGTTCTCTGTAGGCATTTGCTCCTCAGGTTGAAGCCGGCCGGAATGAAACCACGACAGGATCTCCTGCTTAAGCTGTAAGTATTTGGGCATCTGCTTATTATCTTTCATATATCCCCCTCAAAACGATTGGAGCTGTTCTTCCTTGTAAAGGTACGGTTATTATATCATTTGCACCAGTTGTATGTACATCTTCAATTGCCAGCGAGGTTTTATTCTTCTGAAGCCCCATTGAACGATAGACCCTTCATAGAAATTTGTCAAAGGAATCAGCGCATTTCCAGTTTACTTTTTGAAACCGCTTGCATATATTTGAAGTATGAATGTTCTGAAAGTTCCGACTATTAATTAGGGGGTATAGACATGACGGTTAGAAACAGCTTGTCCGCTCTAATTGGTCTATGGTTTATTATGGCTCCTTGGCTATTCCATTACTCGGATCATCACAATGCCTTTCTCAGCAGCGTGATCTGCGGGGCCGTCCAGCTTGTCGCTTCTCTGCTTGCCATCGGCAAAAAAGGCTGGTATACATGGCAAAATTGGGTCGCCCTCTTGATGGGTGTCTGGTTCATTATGTTTCCTATTGCGTATGGCTTTAAGCTGCTGGAAACGACCGTGCTCGTTTTTCTGGCCGTCACGACTGTACTGCTCAATTATTTCAATATGAATGCCGAGGCGTAGGATTCATCCCAATCGGGATGCTTCTGCTTCCCTACTATAGTAATAAAAAACGCTTCCCGCCGTTCATTGGAGGAAGCGTTTTTCGTTTGTTGCAGTGTTGAAGGAGCTGTCACTCCTTCCTGCAGGATAGCGCAGCTGCTTTTAACCTATTCATTTGTAAAAGAAAGCTGCGCAAGCAATCTGGATATCAGGACAGCGCTTTGTGCGCGGGTGGCCTTCGCTTCAGGGCCAAAATTCCCATCCTCCATTCCGTCCATAAGCTGAAGCTTGATCAATTGCTCCACCGCGTCTTTTGACCAATGGGCAAGGTTGCTTTGATCTTTAAATGGGGTTATGCCATTTTTCACAGCCTGCTCCTTGCTGCCCGCGTATTGAAGTGCGCGTACAGCCATAACGGCTATTTCCTGGCGTGTTACGGTTTGGTCCGGCCGGAATGAATTGTCGTCGTAGCCGCTGACAATACCTTGCGCAACAGCCTCGCGAATGGAGCCGCTGTACCAAGCATCGCCAGGAACATCTTTAAAGGATTGAACCGCCTGAGCATCTGCTGAACCTCCCAGCCCCAGCGCCCGAGTAAGCAAAGCTGCAAATTCGGATCTTGTTACAGGCTCATCCGGATAAAACTTATCCGCTTCGATCCCCTGAACAATCCATTTGCTTGCCATTTCTTCAATCTGCGCCTTAGCCCAGTGCTGCTGAACATCGGCAAAGGTCACGCCGTGATCTACCAGGACGAATGTACCGTTCATTTTGCTGTAAATGGTTACATCGTTATTGGATACTTTGAATGGAACGGGAACGAAGCTTTCCCTGCCATTCGAATCCGTTGAAGCCCGGAGGACAGCTAAGGAAGAGCTATTGACGGTATTGTCGATGGGTATCATTTTGGGAGTATATCGTGTAAACTCCCTCACTCCGGTTACCGTTCCATTCGCATTTGCCGCATTCACCGTAAAGCTGACTGCCTTGATGGGCTTATACCCTTCTGCTTGCATCTTCCGTGCTGTCGTTTCTTCCGGCTTCACCATCACCTCAAGCTTGATCTCTTCTTTATTCGCGTGTAACACTGCAGCCCATGATTCCAATGCAAGCTGTTCTGGGGTTATTTGGTACCCGCCGAACGGTGTGCCGATACGCAGGGTTGATCCCCTGGGTTGCTGGTTGAATGTCTGGAGCGCATCGGGTTCGAATACTACCTTAGCCGCTTGCTCCGCAGAACCGGGCTCCACTGCAATTGTCATCGTGCCCTGTAATGCTTCGCTGATTGCAGCCCGCATTTGTCTGCCGGAAAGCGTAACTACGGCTACCTTTTGCCCATTTATCGATTGCACTTCTGGTATCGGTTTCTCGTTCTCCGACTTTGCAGCCTCGTCCACCGGAGGTACGGAAGCATTCCCATTCACTCCACTGGAGCCACCACGGGTCGACTTGTGGGAATCCCTGCCCGTTCGAATGATACGAATCGTATAGGTCTTCGTCATCTGATTCTGTGCCGTCACTTTCACCTGTACGACATTAGCTCCTACATTCAACGGAATCCCGCTATACACTGCTCCGCTCACACTTGCCGCACCGTTAACAGTTAACGCCGCATGACTATCCGATGCTGTTGGCGTGACACTCACACTGCTCACTGCATAGGGTACATTCACTTCGTATTCCGTCACCGAAGGACTGAACGCCGGGTTCAATGGCCCCGCGCTCGTTTCCAGTCCGTTCAATTGCGCATTCGAAGACGGCTCCACAGGCGTCACGGGCTGTTGTTCACGGGTAACCGTCAATGTGTAGGTCTTGGTGATCTGGTTCTGCGCCGTCACTTTCACCTGAATGAGATTAGCTCCCACATTCAATGGAATCCCGCTGTAGGTCGCTCCGCTCACACTCGCTGTATCGTTTACCGTCAGCGCCGCCTGACTGTCCGCTGCGGTTGGGGTGACGCTTATGCTGCTTACTGCATAGGGCACACGGGCTAAATACGCCGTCACTGACGGATCGAACACCGGGCTCAATGCTCCTGCATTCGTCTCCAGTGCTATCAAATCGGACATATCCTCCGCAGCCGTAACCCCTGGAGCTTTCAAATAGTTGATACCTGTATTATTCAGGATATTGCCCTTCACGATAATCCCGATGCCGGCTTGCAGCTGTATTCCGTTCGCATTGCCTGTTATCGTGTTATGGATAATTTGCACATCCTGCGGATCGCCTTGGCCGATATAATTCGCATTTTGATCTCCATTATCATGCTCCAGCAGGATCGGCCAATAGCCGGATGCCGTATTGCCGCGGATGATATTATTTTTAATAATCGTCCCCGGTCCGTTCAAAACGTTAATCCCTGTTGCCCCATCAACAGCTATTGTATTTTCAATAATATTGTTCTCGATGATAGTATCCGGTGTCCCCATGGAAACCGATACGCCTTCACGGGCATTGCGGATCGTATTATCATGAATGTAGTTTTTAGGACCTGATTTGCTATGATTGCTCGGAGCGGTACCTCCCGTGTTCCCTAAACCGACACCGCCGCCGGTGACCACGTTCGTCACGAGATTACCGTACACTTCATTGAAATACTCCAGCTCTCCATGAAGATCAATCGCGTCCAGCTTCGTTTGGTTCATCTTATTGTTGCGGATCACGTTGTTATGAGCTACGAATTGGATCAAGGCTCCGTGCCTCAGGTAAGGACCCTCGAAGGAAGAATCCTCCACCAAATTCCAGCGGGTATCATTCGCAAAGCCCAGACGATCGACCTTGGCCATTCCTTGAAAAGCAACGCCATAGCCCGCTCCGCCAGGACCTACGTCCGTCGCATTGCGGAACGTACTGTTTCTTACGATAACATCATGGCTGTTGTCTGCGCGAATTCCCATGCGGCTGTACTTTTCGACGGTAACATGATCAATCGTAATGTTGTACGAAGGATCATCTCCATAGTTAGCTATGATGATCTGGCTGTCGGGACCGCCGCCATCCGGGTTATTGACCTTATGATCTGTAGAATAGCCTCCTGCCCAGGTAGAGGTCAACGTCATATGAGAGATGACCAGATCATGCTGGCTGGCCGATTTGAACAAGGTGCTGTTCTTCACTTTATTTAGAGAAGTTTTGAGAATCGTGCCGGTTTCGCTTTCCCCGCGGAGGTTCACTTTTGTTTTCAAAGACAGATTCATTATTCCGTCAGGAGAGCTGGACAGGTTATAGACTCCGTTCGGGATAAATACCTCATCCCCCTCAGCCGCTGCCTGGATCGCCGCCTGGATCGCCGGACGGTCATCCGTGCCATTATCTGCCGGATCGGCACCATAGTCCAATACATTCAATGTACGGCCTGTCGTTGCATTCGGAAGGTGCAGAGGATGCTCTGTCCCATCCGCATTTTTCATACCTGGCTGGGTAAAGGGCACCGTTCCCGCCGGGGGACCCGGAACGACATTGGGAATCAGCGCAACCGGCGTATCCCCATTCGCAAAGGGGGGATACACATGCACATCCGTCAAGCTTGTAAAAGCGGACCCATCCGAATTTCCGTGCCCGACAATGCGTACATACCGTGCGTCCGTATCCTCTATGTCAAAAGCCTGCATATTTACGGATGTCCCGCTGCTGCTTCCACTGAACTTTGTCGTCCAGTTCGATGCATCGTTGGAGGTCTGAATGTCAAGGTTCGTCGACCTCAAATCCCCTTTATAAAAGGCGATGCCTACATAACCGATCCGCTTCGTTTCATCCAAATCGTACATAATCCATTGTCCGTCACCGGAAGCGGACCAGCGGGTATATAAATTGTTGTCAATCGTGTTTATTTCGACATTCCCATCGCTGCTGCTCGCCACAACGCCCACGACTGGAATCGGCGCGATCGGCTGGGATAAGGTCGTTCGGCTTATCATTAGCGGATCCGGGCTGACATTTCCCGCTTCATCCAACGCTTCAACCTTGAACGTATAATCTGTTGCGGGGCTTAAGCCTGTGGCCTGGTAGGCGTATGTACTTCCGTAAACGGTCTGTACGACCGTGTTATTTTGTGAGATGCGGTATTGTGTCACACCAGTATTATCCGAAGCGCCCGGCCACTTTAGATGAATAAAATTTGTACCCAGATTGGATACGGAAATCTGGCTCCCGTTAGCCCATGCCGGGGGAATCGTATCGGAAGACGTATCGATTATTTCTTTCACGATAAGCTTAGGTCTAGGATTTGTCGATCCGTTCGCTTCCTTCGAATAAATGTTGACACTGATGCCCGTGCTCGCCGCATCTCCCAATAGAAAGGCCACTTTCCCTTGGGCAAGATGACTTCTTACATAAGCCGTCACATCTACGGTGTAAACCTCGGGACTGCTGCCTTTATCCGTTGTAATTGTAAACTTGCCAAGCGGTTCTCCGGAGAGCGTGTTCACCGGTGCATTGTTCCAGGTTACGGTCGATTCCGACCAAGCTGTATCCTCTATGCCGTACAAAGAAAGCTCTACATTCGTGTTGGAGCTCCCCTTTTTTCCCGCTACAGTGAATAGGTAATGATAATTGGGATCACTGAATGCGGATACATCGAATTTGAAATAAACATATTTTTTATTCGTGCTGCCGGAGGAAACGCTGTACAGTCCCTGACTCGATCCTGTTGCCGTATTATAATTCGTCCCCGCGTTGCTGCTGTCGATCGCCGCATCATCCGTAGGCTGCGGGCTTCCAATGATATTCTCAACCGCCAAGCCCGGCATGGGTAAGAGAACCAGCTGGATCATAAGAACAAAGCCAAGTACAGCAGAAATCCGCTTGCGCAACCATTGATCAAACATAGCATCTTCTCCTTATGAAAATGATTCTTTCACGCTTTAATGAAAGCGCATACTAAATGAAGTATAAGACGTTTTTCCCAAAGGAGAGAGTGGGTAATTTTGGATTGACTTGTATAAACCGTAGGCCAAGCAGGCAACTGGCGCCACCATCCAAGCTCTGCGCATGCGTATGTCTGCTTGCTGCCGCCCGCCATGCGGATTAGCTTACAGAGCTGCTTTTCCCATGTCATGTAATGATTCCAGAGGTGTTGATAAAGATTATATAACCCCATAAAACAGCGGTTCTCGGCTGTCACGAATTGATTATTTCCAGTAATCCGCGTCCACGCTAACATAAAAGTCGAGATCGATAACGAAAAAGAGGTGTAAGCACATGGAGGACAACAAAGTGGCTTCGGATTGTAAGCCCCTGCTGATCGATACCGATGTTCATAACGGCATTCAGCACCCGAACGATCTGCTTCCTTATATGGAAAAGCCATGGCACAAGCAATGGATCGGAGCCGGAACGGGAGTCGGGCAGCCGTATTATACGCCGGTGGGCGTGCTTCGCCGGGATGCCATTCCTGAGGACGGCGGCTTGTCGGGCAGCAGTCCGGTTTTTATGGTCAAGGATCACATTGAACGGTATGGCTTCGACTACGTCATATTAACCGGGCAAAATGTGCTCGAGCTGTCGCTCAACCCTGATATCGACTATGGCAATGCCGTCACGTCAGCCTACAACCAATACTTGCTGGATCATTGGCTGTCCGCGGATCCTCGTTTCAAAGGAGCACTGGTCATTAACCATTCGGATCCTCATTATGCGGCCAAGGAAATTGTGCGTGTCGGCGGACATCCGGATATTGTAGAGGTTGTCATGTGCAGCGGCTCTACACGACTGTACGGGAGCCGCTTCTTCCACCCGATTTATGAGGCGGCGGAGCAGATGGGTCTGCCCGTAGCTATTCATCCCGGTACCGAAGGCCGCGGCATCGCCGGGGCACCGACACCCTCAGGATACCCATCCAGGTATATGGAATGGCATAACATTCTCCCAACCAACTATATGGCGCACATCAACAGCATGGTATGCGAGGGGGTTTTCGAGAAGTATCCAGGGCTGAAGGTGGTTGCCATCGAAGGAGGCATTGCCTGGCTGCCCCATCTGATGTGGCGGATGGACAAAAACTATAAAGCATTGCGCGACACGACGCCATGGCTTAAGCGGCTTCCGTCGGAATACATTCGGGAACATGTGTATTTGACGACACAGCCAATTGAGGAGCCCAGCGTACCCGAACATCTCGTCCAGCTCATCCAGATGTGCGGAGCCGAGGACCGCATCATGTACTCCAGCGACTACCCGCATTGGGATTTCGATCATCCCAAGCTCGTGCTCTCCTCGTTCCCGAAGGACATCCGGGTGAAGATCCAAGGCGGCAATGCCGCAGCCCTATACGGCTTGCACAAGAAGCAGGATGAACCGAAAGGAGAAGTCTAGATGCCTACATCCCGATTGAGGATATTCAAAGACATCCGGCGTGATCATTGGCTTTATATTATGGCCATTCCGGGTATCCTCTACTTTATTTTATTCAAGTATTGGCCGATGGGCGGCGTCGTGATCGCGTTTCAGGATTTTCAGCCGTTCACGGGCTTTTTCGGAAGCAAGTGGGTCGGACTGAAGCATTTCCATCGCCTGTTCAGCGATCCCGACTTCTTCATGCTGCTGCGCAATACGTTAATGCTGTCGCTCTATCAGCTGGTGCTGGCTTTCCCCGCGCCGATCCTTCTCGCTCTCATGCTCAATGAATTGCGCCGGGAATGGTTCAAGCGCTCCATCCAGACGCTTATCTATATTCCGCATTTCATGTCCTGGATTGTCGTCGTATCGATGTTCTTCGTCATTTTCGAGTCACCGACAAGCCTTTTCCAATCGATTGCAGGCTCGATGGGGTTCAAAAGCTTCTCCATCATGATGGACCCGGGCCTGTTCCGTCCCATGTATATCTTACAGGTCATCTGGCGCGACAGCGGATGGGGAACGGTCATCTATTTGGCTGCACTGGCGGCCATCAGCCCGGAGCTGTATGAAGCAGCCAAAATGGACGGTGCCGGACGCTTCCGGCAAATATGGCATATTACACTGCCCGGCATCCGCAGTACCATCGTTGTTCTGCTGTTACTCAAGATGAGCGACATTCTGGAAACGAGCTTCGACCATGTATTCAACCTCGTCAACTCCTTAAACCGCGATGTAGGCGAAGTGTTCGACACCTACGTATACCGGGTAGGCTTAATTAACGGACAGCTCAGCTACGCGACCTCCGTCGGTCTGTTTAAGGGTGTTGTCGGCTTGCTTCTCGTCATAGGAGCGAATTGGCTTGTGAAAAAATTCGGTGAGGAGGGCCTCTACTAATGAACAGCAACAGCTTGGGGAAATACGTATTCGATATCATCAACGCCATCCTGCTCATTGCCTTCGCTCTGATTACGTTCATCCCGTTCGTTCATGTCATTTCCAGCTCATTCGCCTCTGTCGCCGAGTACAATTCGAAGAACTTTCTGCTCATTCCGACCGAGTTCTCTCTGAAAGCGTACGAGTACATTTTCACTACGAATGCGCTGCCCAAAAGCTTGGGAATTACCGTATTTATTACCGTTACAGGCACTCTGGTCAGCTTGCTATTTACAACCTTGTTCGCCTATCCGTTATCCCGCCGCCGTTTTCACTTTCGCCGTACGATCATGTTTCTCGTTGTGTTCACGATGATTTTCCAGGGAGGCATGATTCCGGAGTACTTGGTCGTGAAAGCGCTCGGTCTGCTTAATTCGTATGGGTCGCTCATCATTCCAAGGGCCATTATCGCTTTCTATCTGATCATCATGATTAACTTTTTTCGCAATATTCCTGAGGAACTGGAGGAATCAGCCAAAATGGACGGCTGCGGAGACCTGCGCATGCTGTTCCGCATCATGATTCCGCTCTCCCTGCCGGCCATCTCGACCTTAACGCTGTTCTATGCCGTGTTTCAATGGAACACGTACATGCACGCGATTCTGTATATCAATGATACGGAGAAGTGGCCGATTCAGGTGCTGCTCCGACAAATTGTTATGGTGTCCCAGGCAGGCTTTGTCGAGCAGGGCTCTGTGGAGGGGGAATCGTCCATTCCGCCCGACACCGTGAAGATGGCCGTCATTACGGTTGCGACCTTACCGATCCTGCTGGTGTATCCGTTCCTGCAAAAATATTTTGCCAAAGGCGCTTTAGTCGGCTCTGTAAAGGGCTAAAGAACAGGAGAATAGAACCATGGACAAATACTGGGCAGCCAAAAAAGACGAAATCGTCGAAGGCACGTGTAAAATCGTCAAGGTCAAAAATGCCGAATATGGCATTTACAATGTAAAGGGCCGCTATTACGCTTGGCGAAATGCCTGCCCCCACTTTGGGGCGCCTATCTGCAAAGGCGTCATCACCGGTACGCGTCTCCCCTCTCAAGTGTACGAGTATAAACTCGGACGCGAGAATGAGATTGTCCGCTGCCCATGGCACGGCTGGGAATTCGATCTGATGACCGGAGAGCATCTGGTGGATCCGGCCACGAGGCTTCGCCAAGGCAAGCTGAGTTATGCGCATTCAGAACAGGAAAGTCTGGAGAAAGCAGACCTGGAGCTGAACTCGGAGGATATTTACATTTGGATATAAGCGGTTTCACAGGCTGTCCGTATGGTAAAATACGAGTACGGCAGCCCTTAAAATAAAGGTTCAACATACAAGGAGGAGTACCCGTGAACAACAGAACCATGTACAAATCTTGGGGGCTATTTTTCAGTACAGTCTTGGCGGTATCCGCAACACTCTCGGGCTGTGGGCAGGCCGATGAAAAGCCCGGCACTACCGGTAAGACGGAACAGCCGGCCGGTCCGGCCAAAGTATCCATGCTGAACGTGTATTTGTCCAATACCGCACCTAAAGCGGATGGACCGATTGTCAAGGAAACCGAACGTATTGCGAATGCCAAGCTTGATATTACGTACGTTCCCTTCAATGTGTACAGCGAGAAGCTGAATGTAACGATGACCTCAGGGGACATGCCGCAGGCGATCATGGTCGAAAATCCTTTCGTCACCTCCATCGTGAACGGAATCCGATCAGGCATGTTCTGGGATTTGACACCGTACCTGGACGAATTTCCGAACTTGAAAAAATACGATCCGCAAATTTTAAAAAACCTTTACGTTGACGGCAAAACCTACGTCATTCCGCGTCCCCGCCCGCTGGTTCGTCTGGGAACGATCATTCGCAAGGACTGGCTTGACAACGTAGGGCTGAAAGAGCCCACGACCGTCGATGAGTTTTACACGATGCTGAAAGCGTTTAAAGAGAAGGATCCCGATAAGAACGGGGTGAACGATACGTATGGTCTCATGGTTTATGAAAATAACATCCCATCTGAAATTTTTGCCTGGTTCGGTGCACCCAACAACTGGAGGGTCGACACGAGCGGCAAGTTTATAAAAGATGTAGAGACGAAGGAATACCGTGATGGGCTGCGTTTCGTACGGAAGCTGTACCAGGAGGATTTGATCAACAAAAATTTCGCCATCGTCGTCCGTAACGAAGCACGTAAGGACCTGTATAACAACAAGGTAGGTGTCAGCATTGAAGCGATTGACGCGGTAGTGCCGTTCTATTACTTCCAAATGCAGGACACCAAGAACTTCTATAAAATGACGGTCAGCCCGCCCATCAACGGGAAAGCGTATGCCTCTTCCGGCCACTATGGCGGTGCGCTTATTTCCAAAACGAGCGTGAAAACAGAAAAGGAGCTCCGTCAGGTGCTTCGCTACTTCAACGCCGTTAACAGCGACGAAGCCAAAGCGGAATTCGTTCGTGTCGCCCAAGAAAACGATAAGAAGCCGGCGGCGGAGCAGTTCAATCTTGACGATCTCAAAAATCTGATCACGACAGATGCCGTCGTATACCCGGTTGGATCGACAGATACGGATACGATGCTGAAAAAGCGGATGACCGAGCATGCGGCCATCAGCCTCCCTGATCCGTCAAGCGCTCTGATCTCCCCTACCCAAACCGAGAAAAACGAGCAGCTGAAGACGATCCTGACGGATGCGCGCGCTCAATACATTATGGGCAAAATCGATGACGCCGGCTATGATGCCGCAGTCGCCCAATGGAAAAAAGTCGGCGGCGATCAAGTAGCCAAGGAGCTCGCCGAGCTTTACAAAAAAAGCAAGTAACAAGCACAGACAGGGTTGTATCTGCGGATACAATCCTTCTGCTACCTCACATAACTGTGTGGTATGATGGGTCATGCAAGGCATTATAGGGATGAGCGAGGGGTCCACTTGAACAGATGGCAGACATCGAGCTTTTTCAAAAACCTGGTACTGCTCAGCTGTATTATCGGGATATTGCCCGTCATACTGCTAGGCTACTTATCTTACAACAAATCCTCTGCAATCCTGCAGGAGGAGGTCACATCCAGTAAACGCCTGATTCTGAAGCAGAACAAGGAAAAAGTAGAATACCTGCTCAAGACCATTGATACGCTGACAACCCAAACCATTAGCGGACCCGTCACGACGAACACGATTTCGATGCAGACCGTGCTTGGTTTTCCTTTTGACTATGAATATCAGAACGTCTTTGAGAAGCTGATCTATGAGCTTGTGCAGATTCAGGTGTTCGAGCTCGGAATTCAAGATGTGAACCTGATGAGCTATCGCCAGGATTGGATCGTTGAGGGCGGTGCGATATACCCAATGAAGGATCGTCCGTTAATCGAAGCCCACGATACGAGCTTATACAAGCTGCAAACGATGCTCCAATCGTATCGGGACGATTCCCGGCGTTCCTACTGGAAACTGACTACGGACGATAAGTCAGGCTTCGTACTAAAGCTGGTTAAGCATATCCCGTTGAACGCGACCAATCCCGATGGCATTATTACCGTCAACGTACCGATGCAGGAGATCAGCAAGCGTCTGACAGGGGATAACGAAGAAGGCAATACGCTCATTTTGGACGATCAAGGTTCCGTTCTCGCCAGCTCGAGTAAGGCAGATATCGGAACGAATGTTCGTGAAGAAAGCTATTATCGGCAAGTCGCTGGCAGCGATGAGTTGGAAGGCTTTTTCTTCTATGATCAGAACGGTCAAAGCTTCGTCGTGCACTATAACCGCGCTCTGTATAATAACTGGACGTATATTTCGATTACACCGCTAGAGCATCTGATGAGCAAATCCAACGGAATTAAGCTGTATACGATCATTTTTGCTGCGATCCTGATTGTTCTGGTCGTTACAACCTCGATTATCGTTTCCCGTCAGCTGTATTCACCGATTCAACGCATCTATCGTGCCATACAGCCTGACCGTAAGCAGAGACAGAATAATGAGCTCAACTACATTCGAGATCACCTGATGGAGCTGACACAGTCCAGTACGAAGCTCAAGAGTGAAATCGGCTTGCTTCACCACCAGACACGGGAATTCTTTGTGTTCAAGCTGCTGTTGGGAGATACCCGGCTGGACTCCGTTGATGAGCAGCTTGAGCAGCATGATTTCCCGACCAACTGGGATCAGTGGTGCGTACTGGCTGTCCAAATCGATACTCTGGAACAGACACGCTATACGGAGAAGGATATGGATTTGATGCTCTATGCCATCCGCAATATGATGGAAGAGCTCGTACCGCAATCGATGCGGCTCAGTCCTGTGATCTTAAATCAGGGACTCGTTCTCATTGTCGGCGGTGCGTTGGACGAAGATATCCCTTTTAAGGTACAGGTATTCAATAAGACGGAAGAAATCCGCAGCCGTGTCAAGCAGTACTTGAATCTCCAGATCAGTATCGGGATTAGCCGCAGCTATACGAACTTTATTTATGCGCCTTTGGCCCATCAGGAAAGCTTGGATGCCCTGGCCTATCGCATTCGGCTCGGCTCCGAGTCGATTCTGTTTATCGATGAGGTGGAGCCCAGCTCCGGCCCGACGTTCCGCTATCCGAAGGAGCTGGAGTTTCAGCTGATGGAAGCGATCAAGCAGTCGAATCAGGAGCAGGCCCAGGAGCAGTTGCATGCCATTATCGTCAAGTTTTTCGAAAATCCTGTGAATCATTACGATTATCAGCACTTGATCGGTCGTTTATTCCATAACATCACCGGACTTGTTCAGGACGCAGGCTCGTCTGTGCAGGAGGTTTTTGAGAAGGAACTGTTCTCTTCGGAAATATTGGTGAGAATGCACACCGCGGAGCAGGTGGAAGCTTGGTTCCGGCATATGATCCAGCCTCTGCTTGCTTGGATGGAGGACCGTCAGCGCAAGCAGGAAATCAATATTTCCAAGCTGATGATTGCCGAGATCGAGCAGTATTACGATCAGGATTTAAGCATCGACATGTTTGCGTCGCGCCTCCATTACCATCCAAGCTACATTAGCCGCGTGTTTAAGAAGGACACCGGGGTCAACTTTTCTGAATACTTATCCAATTATCGAATCGAGGTTGCCAAACGGTGGCTCAAGGACACGGATATGAAAATCGCGGATATTGCCGAACGGCTGCAATACAGTACCGCCTCCAATTTCAACCGCAATTTCAAAAAAATTGTCCAGATTACACCGAGCCAGTACCGGGAGCAATATAAATAAGGGGTGTTCCAGATGAGCCAGAGACAGGTCCGCTATTTGCCCGCTCAAGTGGTCAAAGCTTCTGCGGCGCCATTGCCCGAAGGAAAGAGCATCGCCAGAGGCTGGAGTGCCGTGCCATTGGGCGAAGATCGTGATGAGATGGCGCTGGCATGGCAGCTGGATGCTGCGGCGTTTCAGCTAGCCGCGGGCCAGAACAGCCGTCTGCGCTTGACCGTCGCGCTGGACTACCGGGACGCGCAGCTCGTCGAGGTATTCACCCGCCATTCGAATGAGCCGATCGGCACGATCGACATTCGTTATGCTTATGTATTTCAGCCCTTCGAGCTTCTCCTTTCAAGCGAGCAAACCGCTGCAGCGCTGGAACAAGGTATCAGGCTTGTGCGAAAGGGCGGCATCCAGCCCCTATGGGTATTTGACGCACTCGATGGGACAGAAGAACGGGTGATGTTCGCTCCCCATCTGATGATCGGAGAACCGGACTGCCGCATCGAGGAGGCACTGCATACGATGCTGTCGCTCTCCTCCCTGCAGCCTTTCGGCTGGATGGAAGGCTGCAGGGAGGAGAGCG
>NZ_NMQW01000033.1 GCF_002234615.1 Paenibacillus rigui
GTCCATGTTACCGGTGTTGTTTTTTTAACTGACTGCGAAATCGTCGATTTCATTAATTTTAAACAGGTAGACCTGCTTCTCATCGACATGGTAGACGCTGACATTGCCGCTTGGCGGGTCCACGTTCAGAATACGGCAGGGGACACTGAGCTTAACCCCCATCGATTTGACAATGGTAAGTCGTACCAAGGCATTGCTTTGTTTGAACTTCT
The DNA here is from genome assembly GCF_002234615.1 of Paenibacillus rigui. Taxonomy (GTDB): domain Bacteria; phylum Bacillota; class Bacilli; order Paenibacillales; family NBRC-103111; genus Paenibacillus_S; species Paenibacillus_S rigui. The sequence goes on from NZ_NMQW01000033.1 coordinate 213, forward strand.
GGAACTGCTCCCAAATTTCACGATGCGAATCTTGTTCATCGGGTGAAGATGCTGTGGAAGTCGGACGGGCCCGCGTAGGCTTCTCTTTGTGTAAACCGGCAGGTTGTTCTATGTCTATAGGAAGCTTGTCAGCGGATTCGTGAAGCGCTTCTTGAATCAATCCGCCTAACTCGACGCCGCTTTGAATCCGGTAGTCTGCGATGATATCGCTTTCGTTCATAAGGTGAAGCAGCTTCTCCAGAGCTCGGCCGTTGGTCTCATCTTCAATGAGAATGTCTAGGTTGAACATAAATCTGCGTGTGCTGATCTGATTTCGATCTGCAGCCATGGATGCTTTCCTCCTTAAGTCCTAGTCTAAAGTAACTATACCATTATTTTCCGTTTAAAAGTAGCCACTCGAAGCAATTTATGAAGTTCTAATTTTGCAGGAGGAACAGGAAAACGGATGTCGAATTTGTAATTTTGTAAGTAATTTGTAAGTAAGATGTAAAAAATACTAGAAGCTGAGGGGCGTTATGTTAGCAAACTTCAAAGATTTCCTTCTGAATATATTCATCATTTTCGCTCCTTTAGTATTTTACCCGTATATGCAAAAAGTCAAGAACAGACTCGAAGTATACCGGTCTTTATGCTTCATTTTCTTTTCCATAGCGATTATGGTGACGATGTCGTTCCCCGTTGACATTGGCGGAGTCAGCTTTGATTTTCGATCGATACCCCTGACGGTAGGCTCACTCTACGGCGGTGTCTACGTGTCTCTATTATTATACGCTGTTCTTGTTTTCATCCGCTATATGGGCGACAATCCCAATAATTTGCTGTATGCAGTCTCCCTTATCCCCAGTATCGTTGTCATGGGTTTAGCCGCAAGAACATACACATCCTTAAACCTAAGCCAGAAAATCATCTATGCCGCCTTGCTCTGTACCTTGATCAAGCTGCTTATCTTTGTGTGTTATTTCTTCTCAATCGGCCAATTGCCCCTGTTATTTAGTAATTCTGTCGATACGTTGTGGACGTTCCTTCTTCAAGGAGTTATTGTAGCACTGTACGTTTATTTAATCGAGTTTTTGAACCGCCATTTTCAAATGCAGGAAGAAATTATCAAGAGCGAGAAAATTAAAATCGTAAGTGAGATGGCTGCTTCGGTTGCCCATGAAATTCGAAATCCGCTCACATCGGTTAGAGGCTTCATCCAATTGCTGGGGGAATCCAATCTGAGTGAGGAGAAAAAACGCTTTTATCAAAGCATATGTCTTGAAGAGCTGGACCGGGCTCAGCTCATTATTACGGATTATCTTTCCTTAGCTAAGCCTGAGCCTGAAATGATTGAGAAAATGAATTTGCATGAAGAGATCGCTTACTTAACGAATGTTTTGTCTACCTACGCAAACTACAATAATATCCAAATTGAGGCGGTAATGCCCGATGAAAGCCCATTGTACATTCTTGGAGACCGTTATAAATTCAGGCAGGCCGTGATTAACATTGGTAAGAATGCTATTGAAGCGATGAAGCACGGCGGTACTTTGGATATCCTCGTCAAAAAATCGCAAGAGCATGTAATACTCTGTATTCGGGATACAGGGATCGGCATGACGGCGGAACAGCTCAAGCGGCTGGGTACACCCTATTACTCTACCAAAGAAAAAGGAACAGGACTCGGGACCATGGTCTCCTTCGGTATTCTTAAAAAAATGAATGGAAAAATAGAGGTTACGAGTACCGTAGGTAAAGGGACCCAGTGTACAATTCAGCTGCCAAAGGCAGATGCACGGGAGAAAAGCGAAAATGATGGATAATTGGGTCTGCAATGGAAAAAAATATATCCCTGAGAGATGAGGAATGGAGGGATAAGTAATGCCGAACGAAAAGATCGAAATTGAAACGGACGGAAACCCGGAAACCGCTTATGAGGACACCGCTCCGCATGAGCGACTTGGCTTCAGGGAAGAGGATACCGACCAAATTCGTTATGATGATCTGAATGATTTTGTTGATGGGATCGATGTGTAGTCAGCCAGAGCCAGTAAGGAAAACGAATGATACCTCCGCGAAGTGCCGCGGGGGTATTTTCATGTTCCTCCGCCTATCTTCCATGCCGCTTCTCACCCTTACAGTGGCCCATTCATATAGTGAATCATATGTTAATGACAAAGGAGATGCTGGCGATGATGCGCATGGAACCCGTTTCCCTAGACGGCTATACGGCATTAGCCATTGAAGTCAAGCTGCCCAAAACAACCCTGCTTGTCGTAACGACAGATAAAGGATATATCATGTGCGGCGCGCTTGACGTAGGTTTGCTGAATGAGAGACTGAAGGATCGTCATATTATCGCCGCAAGAGCGACCGGTGTACGTACGATTGAGGAGCTGCTGGAGGCGCCGCTTGAATCCGTCACGTATCAGGCAGAGGAGCTGGGGATCGTGCCCGGAATGAAAGGCAGAGACGCCGTCTTGTTAATGAAATAATTAGCTCAGGTAAAGCTTCAAAATAGGTTTGTGAACAGAGGTGGGATATGCTCTTTCCCGATAAACAACAGCGGCAGAAAGGGATACCCACCCGAGTATTTTGCCGATGTAAGGCTCTCGATAAGCTAAGCCAGCTCATGAGACCTAGCCTTCTGTTTTGGGTCGGATTCATCGGACGTCAGAATCGCTTTACTTGAACTATGAATTCAGGTACCATTCACCCTAGAGCTGGATGACTACAGCAATTCATGAAGAACGGGTGGGGTACGATGCTACCTTTGATGGTGGACATGCTCGAAAGAGTCGGGTTTCTCATTGCGACAGCGTTTGTTTTCTCCAGAAGCAAATGGATGCGAAGCTACATGAGCTACCAAGGCGACCAAAGCAATCATTGGCGGTTTCTTGTATTCTTCAGCTTCTATTCGATATTGGGCACCTACTCGGGCGTTGCTGTGTCTAACTTTGACTACAAGCCTGCGCCTTGGATCGGTGAGGTCTCTCCGACGGCGGCGATTGCAAATTCGCGGACGGTTGGTGTGGTCATTGCCGGACTGCTGGGCGGGGTCAAAAGTGGGCTTATCGTGGGGCTCGTTGCCGGGATTCATCGGTACAGCTTAGGCGGCTTCGTAGCGGTTGCATGTATGGTAGCCCCTATTTTGCAAGGCTTACTGGCGGGCTTGTGCCGCAATGCTTTGAAAAAAAGATTCCGCAACATGTCCTCGGTCAAGCTGGCCTTTCTCGTCGGCTTTGCCGCCGAGTCGCTGCAGATGGCGCTTATCCTTCTCCTGGCACGGCCGTGGGAAGAAGCGATTTCCCTGGTTTCGCTGATCAGCGTTCCCCAGGTGCTGTCGAACAGCATCGGTGTCGCTTTGTTCTTCGTGCTTTATAATACGATTGAAACCGAGGAGGATCGGATCGGCAACGAGCATGCGAACCGCGCCCTGCACATCGTTGATTTGACACTGCCGTTGTGGAAGCTGGAATTCGACAAGGCCGTTCACGCTATTGCGGAGACGCTGCTGGCCGAAACGAAGGCGGTCGGCGCCTTTTTTTATCGGAACGGCAAGGAAGAAGTGAGGGAAGGACTGAAGACGAATTATTACTTCGACCTGCCCATCGAGACGCAAAATAAGAAGCAGATCGGGCAATTTCGATTGTTCTACGAAAGGGCTCAGGATGATATTCCTTCGCGGAGAAGGATGCTGACATCGCTCGCCCAGCTGCTGTCACAGCAGTATGCGTTCGTGGAAGCGGAGAAGCAGGCGCAGCTGCTGGCCGACGCCGAAATTCGTTCGCTGCAGGCCCAGATGAGCCCCCATTTTTTATTCAACGTATTGAATACGGTCAAGTCGTTTATCCGCACGAAGCCGGAGGATGCAAGGCAGCTTGTCACGCATTTGTCCAAATGGATGAGAAATAATATGAACAACAGCAGCAAGACGCTGATTCCCATTCGTGATGAGCTGGACATGGTGACAGCCTACTTAAGCCTGTCTCAGGCGAGGCTCGGTGAGCGGCTGAAGGTGGTTGCCGACATCGATGAGAGTGTGCTGGACCGGTTGATCCCGCCCTTCACGATTCAGCCGCTGGTTGAGAATGCGCTTGTGCACGGATTGAAAGGGATGGGACCGGACCGGACTGGCACGATTCGGGTGGAGGTGCAGAGGGAAAGGAGTCCCGGCGGACAGAGCAGGGTAAGAATAACGGTTGAGGATAACGGGATAGGGATGGAAACCTCGGCGCATGTCAGCCGCGATCAGGACGAGCATGCGGGTCTGGCCTTAAGCAACATCGAGCAGCGGCTCCGGTATCATTACGGGATGGACAAGGCGCTTGTTATTGAAAGCCAACCGAATCAAGGAACAAAAATCAGCTTTTGGGTGAGGTGAGATTTCAGTGGAATGGAAGGTAGTCATAGCGGATGATGAGGCACCGGCACGCGAGGAATTGGCGTATTTGCTGGAGCAAATACCCGAGGTAGTGCAGGTAATTCAAGCGGCAGGCGGAATGGACGCCATCAAGAAGGTGAAGGAGCATTCGCCTGACCTTCTCTTCTTGGATATGGAAATGCCGGATTTAAGCGGGCTTCAGGTGGCTGAAATCATTCATGAGCTGAGTCCGCAGATCAAGCTTATATTTTCGACGGCGTATGATCATTATGCGATAGAGGCGTTTAAGCTGAGAGCATTTCATTATATTTTAAAGCCGTATGATGACAATGACGTGTTTGCCGTGTTTCGGGAGCTGCGCAGGATCAATGAAAGTACGGCTGCAGCAGGGGCGGCAGCGGACGTAGACGGCTCCAAGCTGCAGCAGACCTGCAGTGTCAAGCTGGCTTTGGAAATAGAGGGCGGCATCAAGTATATTTCCCCGAAGGATATTATATACATCAGTAAGGAAGGCAAGCATGTCCAGGTGCATACGAGAGAGCAGGCTTATGAGGTTGTATACACGCTGCAGGATTTGGAGCAAAAGCTGGAGTCTTACGGTCTGTTCCGCTGCCACAAAAGCTACCTCATTCAGATGGACGCGATACTGGAGCTGAAGTCATGGGTGAACGGGGCGTATAACGTTACGATGGACGACAAGCAGCAGAGCGTCATTCCCGTAAGCAGGAATTATGTGAAGGACCTGCGTTTAAAGCTCGAGATTTAACATCTTGGCCCGCCTTTTCAACATGATGCGCTGAAGCGGTTTCAATTTCACAGATATCGCTATATACTGTGTTTGTAAACGCTAACACATAATAATTTTGTTGAATTGTGGGGGTAAAGGCATGATTAAATCGATGAAATCCATCCTGTTGTGGGGTATCATTTCGGTGCTGGGCGCTTTCGGCTTTGCGACGATTGCATTAAACCGCGGAGAGACGATTAATGCCATCTGGCTTGTCGTAGCTGCCGTTGCTTTTTATGCCGTAGCCTACCGGTTTTACAGCAAGTTCCTGGCGAACAAAGTATTCGGTCTGGACGATAACCGGAAGACACCGGCTGAATTGAAAAATGACGGCAAGGACTATGTACCGACCAATAAGTGGGTGCTGTTCGGCCATCATTTTGCCGCCATCGCAGGGGCTGGCCCGCTGGTTGGACCCGTACTGGCAGCCCAAATGGGGTATTTGCCGGGTACATTGTGGATCGTCATCGGGGTGATCCTGGGTGGAGCCGTACAGGATTTCGTCATTTTATTTGCTTCGACACGACGCAATGGCAAGTCGCTGGGCGAGATGATTAAGGATGAGCTTGGACCGGTAACAGGGGCCATCGCCATGGTAGGTATTTTAGGGATTATGGTGATCCTGCTGGCCGTGCTTGCACTTGTTGTTGTCAAAGCGCTGATCGGCAGCCCTTGGGGAATGTTTACTATCGCAGCGACAATTCCGATTGCGATTCTGATGGGCTTTTATATGCGCTACATCCGTCCGGGACGGGTAGGAGAAGCGTCGCTGATCGGTATTGTACTGTTAATGGGCTCTTTGGTAGCCGGGAAGTTTGTAGCTGCAAGTCCCGCTTTGTCCCAAATGTTCTCTTTCAGCGGGGAAACTATCGCATTAATGATGATTGCATACGGGTTCATTGCCTCGGCTTTGCCGGTATGGCTGCTGCTGGCCCCTCGTGATTATTTAAGTACTTTCTTGAAGCTCGGTACGATTATCAGCCTGGCGTTGGGTATTCTTGTGGTCATGCCTGACCTCGCGATGCCGGCTACGACCAAATTCATCGACGGTACGGGGCCGGTGTTCGCCGGTAACTTATTCCCGTTCCTTTTCATCACGATTGCTTGCGGTGCGGTTTCCGGCTTCCACGCTCTTGTATCCTCGGGAACTACGCCAAAAATGCTGGAACGTGAATCCCATGCCCGCCCGATCGGCTACGGGGCGATGCTGATGGAATCGTTCGTTGCTATCATGGCTTTGATCGCCGCTTGCGTCATTACGCCGGGGACGTACTTTGCCATTAACAGTCCGGCGGCAGCTATCGGCACGGATGCGGTAAGTGCGGCGGCAGCCATCTCTTCCTGGGGCTTCACCGTCACGCCGAACGATTTGACGGCTATGGCGAAGGACGTAGGGGAATCAACGATTCTCTCCCGTACCGGAGGTGCTCCGACGTTTGCCATCGGGATGGCGCACATCTTATCGAATGTGATCGGCGGCAAAGCGCTGATGGCTTTCTGGTACCATTTTGCCATCCTGTTCGAGGCTTTATTCATCCTGACGACCATTGATGCGGGCACCCGGGTCGGACGGTTTATGATTCAGGAAATTTTGGGCTCCGTTGTGAAGCCGCTCGGGAACACGGAATCCATGCTAGGCAACGTTGTTGCGACGGCAATTTGCGTAGCGGGCTGGGGATACTTCCTGTACCAAGGGGTCATTGACCCGCTGGGGGGCATCAACTCCTTATGGGCATTATTCGGCATTGCGAACCAAATGCTCGCAGGCATGGCGCTGCTCCTGGGCTCTACGATCCTGCTTAAAATGGGCAAGAAGGCTTACGCCTGGGTTACTCTGCTCCCGACGGCCTGGCTGCTGATCGTCACGATGACGGCAGGCTGGCAGAAGCTGTTCCATCCGCTGGCCAAAATCGGCTTCCTGACGCATGCGAACCAATATAAAGAGGCGCTGAACAGCGGCAAGCTGCTAGCCCCGGCAAAGAATGCGGTGCAAATGCAGCAAATCATTACAAACGATTATGTCGATGCCGCCTTGTGTGCCATATTCATGGTCATTGTTATTGCAGTACTTATCTCCTCGATTCGGGTATGGTTCAACGTACTAAGCAATAAGCCGACCCCGTTGGCAGAAGCGCCATACGTTCCACGCAGCGGCGGAGGGGACGGCAGGGAGGTGCCGAAGTATGTTTGATGCGGTGCGAGAGGTCATAAAGTACCGGAATCAGTTTCTCGATCTGCTGGTCGGGGTCCCGAATTATGAGCGTTATGTCGAGCATATGCAGGAGCGGCATCCGGAGGAGCCTATCCAAACACGCGAGCAATTTTTCCGCGAAGCGCAGGATGCGAGATATAACGCTAAAGGCGGCAAGGTATCCCGCTGCTGTTAAAAAGTAATAAAAATCCGCTTCAAGCCAGTAGGCTTGAGGCGGATTTTTTTTGGGGACTCTTGCAGCACAAGGCTATATTTGATGACCGGCCGGATGCTGTGCACAGCTTCTCTTATATAATGGCCGCGGCGGGGTTGGTTTCTTTTGGAAGCAAGGCTATAATAGGGATACATTAGCAAGGGGGCAGGACGGTATGGAAATACAAAAGGTGTCTTCGCGAAAAATATATGAAGTGATCGCCGATCAGATAAAAGAGCAAATCGTGAGCGGCGCTTTAAGTCCCGGACATAAGCTGCCTTCGACGAAGGAGCTGTCCGAGAAATTTCAGGTAGGCCGTTCAACGGTCAGGGAAGCGTTAAGCGCCTTAAAGGCAATGGGTCTTGTGGAAATACATCAGGGGGAAGGCAGCTATGTGAGGAGTATTGAGTCGGAAGACGTCGATCTGCCGGCATTTGATTCTATTCTGATGAGCCGAGAGACGGTAGTGGAATTAATTGAAGCACGTAAAGCGTTGGAGATTTCCAATGCAGCGCTGGCCGCCGAGAAGCGGACGGATGAGGACATTGCCAAGTTTGAAGAAATTATCCGCAACATGGAACATTTCCTGGGCAATGAAGAAGAGGGGGAACGATCGGATGTTTTATTCCATTTGACGTTGGCCCAAGCGACACACAATTCCATTATGGCCCGGATGATCGATTCGATCTCGACGCAAATGCAAGCGGCGATTAAGGAAACGAGAAGATTACAGATGTATTCCAGCGAAACCGTATCCAAGCAGCTTTGGGTGGAGCATAAGGCGATATTTGAGGCGATTCGTGATAAAGACCCGGCAGGAGCACAAGAAGCGATGCGCAGACATTTGTTTCATGTCGAGCAAGTGCTGCTGAAGTTTTTGAAGCAATAGCAGGCGAAAGCTTGGCGAGCAAGAAAAAGGCAGGTCCACCTCTGTCTGCAAAAGGCTTTGAATTGCGAGGAGCCCGGAAGACATGCCGCTTAGCGCGGTTCGAAACTTTGATAGGATAGGCGATGGAGACCGGAAGTTCTGCCGCAGTTTGCATGCGGAGCATGTGCGGGTGAAGATTACCCGGAATATGACAAAGGCACTTGCAGATAGGCATACCGGATTTTAGACCGGATAGAGAGAAAAGAACTAGCACATAGCAAGAGTAAAATGGAGATGGTCAGGTGAGGAGTGAGGCGTCTGCTTTAGAAACGTGTGTTCTACCGCTGCTTGTGTGGGTTCAAGGAACGCGAATTTCAACAGTGGCCGGAACCCCACACCTGACTCCCTCATCTCGCCCAACGTATACGGTTCACCCATGGTGTTCTCAAAATCCACTTATGAAAACGCATTATTTATCGAAAAGCTGCGAAAATGGATGGGTTCTGTAGAAAAAGAGGGACAGGCTTATGTTTGCAGGATAAATTCGCCTTTTTTAAAATTAACAGAATATTTACAAAAATCTAATAATATATTAATATGAAATTAACAAAGACATGAACCCAACCTTATCAACTCGTTAACAAGTTTCGGTCCAGGGCTATGGGGTACGATGATTCCGTAAGGAAGCGTACCAAATCCAAACTGAAACCCTTGAGACTGAAAAACCCATATAAGACTTGAAGGGAAAGGGGATAGTCCAATGAAGCAGGTTAGCGAAGCATACTCATGAATATTGGACTGCTGAGTATGCGGGGACCTAACAGAAACTGAACCTGGAAGTCAGTCCATGTCAAGTGAATAACCAGTCAAGCAAAAGGATTAGCAATTAGTAATCTGATGTGGTTGTATTGGGTATATGAATGGAGTATAGGGAAGGAAATTGAATACTTACGAAACTTAAGATCCCTGCAAGCGATTCGTCGAATCGGCAGGGATCTTTTATTTATGTTTGCAGCAAGCGGCGGATAGCGTATTCGGAACAGGACAAGGGGGTCCATGGGAACAAAAAAAACTTTTCAAAATTCAACTTATCTGATAACCTGATAACTATACGTTACTTATTGTACAAGAGAGAGGGAATCCGAATGCGTGTGTCGATATTTATTACCTGTTTGGCCGACCAGCTCTATCCGGAGGTTGGAGAAAGCGTTGCCAGATTGCTGCATCGTTACGGGTGCGAGGTCGATTTTCCGGAAATGCAAACCTGCTGCGGTCAGCCTGCCTTTAACAGCGGGTATCAGGACGAGACGAGAGAAGTGGCGCGCGTCATGATTCGTGCGTTCGAGAACAGCGACTATGTCGTATCCCCTTCCGGCTCCTGTACCGGGATGATGCATCATTATTATCCGATGCTTTTTGCCGATGAACCGGAATGGAAGCTGAAGGCGGAGCAGCTCGTGGAGAAAACCTATGAATTTTCCCAGTTCCTTGTCAATGTGCTGGGCGTTACCGATTTGGGGGCGAAGTATGACATTAAAGCGACTTACCACCCTTCCTGTCATGCCACGCGCCTGCTTGGGGTGAAGGAAGAACCGGGCAAGCTGCTGTCCAATGTCAAAGGCTTGGAGTTGATCGATCTTCCCAAAAAAGAAGACTGCTGCGGCTTCGGCGGTACGTTCGCGGTGAAGATGGCTGACATGTCGGAAGCGATGGTATGTGAAAAAGCAGGTCACGTATGCTCGACGGGAGCAGAAGTTCTGCTGGGGACGGATATGGGCTGCCTGATGAATATCGGGGGCCGTTTGAATAAAGACAACAAGCCGATTCGCGTGATGCATTTGGCTCAGCTACTGGAGGAAGGAGTGAAGAACGATGAGTCTGGTCGATGAAAAGCAGCTGATCGGTACAGGGCTGAAAAAGCGGACGGAGGAAGCGCTGGCCGATGATTTTTTGCGCAAAGCGGTGGCGTTCACAACGGATAAGCTGAAAACAGGCAAGCTTGCCGCTACGGACGATTTCGGCCATTGGGAGGCTTGGCGCGAGCGGGGGAGTCAAATCCGCAAGCATGTTATCGATAATCTGGACTATTACTTGACCCAGTTCACGGACAATGTGGCAAAAGCGGGCGGACACGTTTATTTCTGTAAAACGGCGGACGAGGCGGTCAAAGTGTTCATGAACTTGGCCGAGGAGCGGAGAGCCAAGCTTGTGGCCAAAGGAAAATCGATGGTGTCCGAGGAAATCCACTTGAATCACCATCTGGAGGACCACGGCATCGAAGCGATTGAAACCGACCTGGGCGAATATATTTTGCAGCTTGCCAAGGAAACGCCTTCGCACTTGATCATTCCGGCGATCCATAAGAATAAGCAGCAAATCGCGGAATTGTTTAATGAGGAATCCGGCGAATCTTTCCCACCGGAGACGAAGGTGCTGGCCCAGTATGCAAAGCAAAAGCTGCGCAACTACTTCCTCGAGGCCGATATCGGCTTGACCGGCTGCAATTTCGGTGTAGCGGAATCCGGCGCCATTACCCTTGTATCGAATGAAGGCAACGGGCGGATGGTTAGTACAATCCCCAAAACGCATGTCGTGATCATGGGGATGGAGCGTCTGGTACCGACCTACGACGATCTGGAGGTCGTGCTGAACCTGCTGGCGCGAAGCGCTACCGGTCAGAAGCTGACGACGTACACGTCGATGATTACCGGACCGCGCCGCGAGGGCGAGCTCGACGGACCGGAGGAGCTCCATCTGATCGTCCTGGACAACGGACGCTCGGAGCAGCTCGGCGATCCGGTGTTCCAGGAGGTGCTGCACTGCATCCGCTGTGCTGCCTGCTTGAACGTGTGCCCCGTGTACCGTCACGTGGGCGGACACACCTACGGCAGCGTATACAGCGGCCCGATCGGGGCCGTGCTTACGCCGCTGCTGCAGCAGGACATGAAGGAAGCCGGCCAGCTGGCCTACGCTTCCAGTCTGTGCGGGGCATGCTATGAGGCATGCCCGGTCAAGATCCCGCTGCACGATATGCTCGTGCAGCTGCGCGCCCGCAAGGTCAAGATGGGGCTGACCCCTCTTGCCGAGCGGATCGCATTCAAGACGTTCCAGACGGCGTTCGGGAACGTCAAGCTGTACAAGATGGCGACGAAGTCCGCCTATTATTTGCAGAAGCCTTTTATTAGCAAAGGCTTCATTAAGAAGGGGCCGGGTCCGATGTCCGGCTGGACGCAGTCGCGCTTCTTCCCGATGAAGCCGAAGCAGTCGTTCCGCGACCGCTGGGAGGCGCTGCAGCAGGAGCTGAAGCAGTCGCCGGCAGGGAAAGCCCCCGAAGCCGGAGACAGCAAAAACGGAGGTGCGAAGCATGAGCACTAAGATGCCAGCAGGACAAATTCACGGCCGCGAGTCGTTTATCTCCAATATTTCGTCCCGTCTCGGACGCAAAGGCCCGGCGGCGCACGAACCGGAGCATCCATTCCGCGGCGCGCCGCAATTTTATAAAGACATTCAGCGTTCCACCGAGGAGAAGATTACGCTGTTCAGCGAGGTGTGGACCGGCTTGACGGGCAAAGTGCTTGTCGTCGAAGAAGCGGAAGCGAAGGAGAAAATCGGCGCTTGGCTGCAAGAGGTGGCCAAGGAGCTGAACGTCACCCAGGTGTCCCGCTGGGAGCACGAGGGGTTGAAGGCGCTCGGCCTGGACGAGGCGCTGGCTGAGGCCGGCATCGGGGTCGTGCCGTGGCTTCCGATCGAGACGGAAGCCTCCGCAGCGGAGCCAGCCGTCGAAGGCGGCTCCAACTGGGCGAAGCGCAGCGAGCTGCTGCGCCGCACGGAGCGCTGCCAGCTCGGCATCGTGTGGCCGGACTATGCCATAGCCAACACGAGCACGCTCGTGCTCCAGTGCTCGGCGGAACGCGGCCGCTCGGTCAGTCTGCTGACCGATATTCTGTTCGCGGTATTCCGCGCGGACCAGCTCGTAACGCGAATGGGTGAAGCATTCGCCCGGATTACCGAAGGAAAGGCGGATGCGGCCAGCTACGCCTCCTCCTTGAACCTGATCACCGGACCAAGCCGGAGTGCGGACATCGAGAACGATTTGACGATCGGGATCCATGGTCCCGGCAAAGTATACGCCGTCATTATCAAGTAATACAGCTGTGAATAGCTCTTCCTGTCAGCCGTCGCCGGTCTGATCAGGGGGAGCTTTCTTTTTGTTCGTAGATAGCGTTGACAGACCCTTGGTTACGGTGATAGGATGAAACTATAAGTTTTATAAACCTAGGTTTATTATAATAAACCACGATGATGAAGCCAGAGGGGATAACCAGCCGAACGGCCTGCTGACTAACCGGGCATATATCCTCTGGACTTCGATAATACCAAGAGATAGGGAGACTGCATGGAAAAGAAATATTGGGTACCCGCTTTGGAAAAGGCGAATGATGTTTTGCAGCTCGTTTCAGAGCAGCCCTCCAAGCTGAAGCTGATCGATTTGTCGAAGCAGCTGGGCATTAACAAGAGCTCCATGTTTTCGCTGCTTAACACCATGGAGGCTTTGGAATGGGTGGTCCGCGAGCCGGAGAGCACGTATTCGCTGGGTTCGAAGCTGGGGTTCATTGGAAACGCTTTTTTCAAGCAATTCAGTCTGATTGACCGTTTCCGCAAGGAAGCTGCCATAACGAAGCATACGATTCAAGAAACGATCCAGCTGGCCAAGCTGGAGCAAAGGGATGTGCTGTATTTGGCCAAGGAGGAGATGCCTTCTCCGGTACGGCTGTCCTCGGAGCCGGGCATGAAGCTTCCCGCTCATGTGACCGCGCTGGGGAAGGCGATGCTGGCCTCCCTGGCAGAATCGGATTTCGAGGCCCTGTTCCCCGAGGAGGCGCTGCTGCCGGAGCTGACGCCCTTCACAATCAAGACGAGGAGCGAGCTGAAAGCGCAGCTGGCCGCGGCCCGGGCTGAGGGATTCGCCTTCGATTTGCAGGAAGCCGTGATGGGCTTCTGCTGTGTAGCTGCGCCGATACGCGATGCCCAAGGCAGGACGATAGCGGCGATAAGCTGCTCGATGTTCCAGCACGAATGGGAAGCGAAGCGGGAGCTGGCCCAGCGGGAAATATGTGCATTGGCTGCAAAATTATCACAAGATGCGGTACAGGTGAACAGCTAAAATTCAGATGAGGGAAGGGAGTAAAGCACACATGAGGCTACAGAACAAAATTATTCTTATTACCGGCTCCGGCTCGGGGATCGGGAAAGCTACGGCGCTGCTATTCGCCAGTGAAGGCGCTACCGTTGTCGTCAACGATCTGTCCGTAGAGAAAGGCGAGGAAACGGTAGAGGAAATCAAACAAGCCGGGGGCAGCGCATTGTTCGTTCAAGCGGACGTAACGGATCCGGATTCGGTGAAGTCGATGGTGGATCAAATCATTGCAGCCTACGGCCGCATCGATGTTCTGTTTAACAATGCCGGGATCAGCGGCGTCGGCGCCATTCACGAGGTGGAGCCGGAGGATTGGGACCGGGTGATTAAAGTTAATATTCGCGGCGTGTTCCTGCCGAGCAAATACGTGCTTCCTCACATGATGGAGCGCCGGGAGGGCTCGATTATCAATATGTCCTCCTGCATCGCGGAAATCGGGCTGGGCCGGCGCGCTTCTTATTCCGCTACCAAGGGAGCGGTGCTTTCGCTGACGAAGTCCATGCAGGTGGATTACGCTCCGTATCAAATTCGAGTCAATGCTCTCCTTCCGGGGACAATCATGACACCCTTCGTGGAGAACTATTTGCGCAATTCCTACGATGATCCCGAAGCGGCGATCAACTCGTTGAAGAAGCGCCAGCTGAGCGGTGACTTGGGCAGACCCGAGGATGTAGCTAAGGCGGCACTGTTCCTCGCATCCGACGAATCGAAGTTTATGATGGGCTCCCCGTTATATATTGACGGCGGCGTTGTATTCGGAAAAGACGCTTAATTGTTTACAACTTAAACCTAGATGGAGGCATGAACTCATGAAACTTCTTACTTTTCTTCTTAACGGACAACAACAATTAGGCGTGAAAACGGAGCAAGGCGTTGTACATATTGCTTCGGCCCTGCAAACGGTACCCGCAGCAGGCGCATCCGTTCCTCAGGATGTGCATGAAGTCATCGATGGCGGCGCGGCAGCCATATCGGCATTACAAGCTTATGTGGAGCAAGCTTTGTCCGCGGCGGAAGGGAATGCGGCAGGCTATCTTTTAAATGAATCGGACTTGACTTTGGCCCCTTGTGTGACCCGCCCGAATAAAATCATTTGCGTCGGCTTGAATTACCGCAAGCATGCGGAAGAAACGAATGCACCGATTCCTCAATTCCCGATCCTGTTCAATAAATTCAATAATACGCTGACGGGTCATGGAGCGGAGGTACCCCTGCCGGTTAAGGTGACGAGCAAGGTGGATTATGAAGCGGAGCTTGTGATCGTGATTGGCAAAGAAGCGAAGTATGTGGACAAAGCAAATGCTCTGGACTACGTGTTCGGTTATTGCAACGTGAATGATCTGTCGGCACGGGATTTGCAAATGCGCACGCATCAATGGCTGCTTGGTAAAAGCTGCGACGGCTTCAGCCCGCTTGGGCCTTACCTGGTTACGGCCGATGAAGTGGGCAACCCGAATGACTTGGGCATCCGGTGCATCGTGAACGGCGAGGTGCGTCAAAGCTCGAATACGTCGGATATGATTTTCCATTGCGATGAAATCGTCTGCTACATTTCCCAGCATATGACGCTGGTGCCGGGGGATATCATTTTGACGGGAACGCCGGAAGGTGTCGTCCTGGGACTGCCTGAAGACAAGCAAATATATCTGAAGGACGGCGATATCGTAACGATCGAAATCGAGAAGCTGGGCTCCTTGACCAACAAAATGGTAGCAGAGCGGGCATAGGAGGATAAGATCATGGCAGCACATCATATTGAAGCGGGAGCCGATGCGCTCGTGATGGACGCACGCGATCACGTTGCAACGGCGATTAAAGATTTGCAGGCAGGGCAGCAGGTCAGCTATCGGGTTCAGGATCAGGTGCATACCGTGGTGCTTCTGGATAATGTCCCGTTCGGGCATAAGGTAGCGATTCAGGATGTTGCCCAGGGGACCGATATCCGAAAATACGGTGAAGTGATCGGCCGTACGACATCCGATATTCGCGCCGGTCAGCATGTGCATATACACAACGTGGAAGGCATCCGCGGTCGCGGGGATCAGGCCGTGAAGGGCTGAGGAGGAGAAGAGTATGAGTCACATGATGGGTTACAGAAGATCAGACGGTACGGTGGGTATTCGCAATCATTTACTTATTATCCCGACGGTGATTTGCTCGAATCAGGTCGTAAACCGGATATCGCAAATGGTGCCGGACACGGTTGCCATCCCGCATCAGCACGGCTGCAGTCAAATCGGTGCGGATAAGGACCGGACCTTCGAGGTGTTGGCGGGAACAGGCCGCAATCCGAATGTCGGCGGCGTAATCATTATAAGCTTGGGCTGCGAGGTGATTGATCCGAATGCGCTGGCGGATGCGATCCGTCCAACCGGCAAGCTGGTTGAGGTGTTCGACATTCAATCCGTCGGCGGCTCTGTCAAAGCGATTCAGCACGGCGTTGAAATTGCGCGCAAAATGCGGGCGGACCTCGACGCGATGCAGCCCGAGCCGATTCCGTTCAGCGAGCTGATCATCGGCGTAAAATGCGGCGGCTCCGACGCGACGTCCGGCCTGGCATCGAACCCGGCGCTGGGTGCGGCTGCGGATAAGCTGATCCAGCTTGGCGGCGGTGTCGTTATTGGGGAAACGACGGAGATTATCGGTGCGGAGCATGTTCTTGCCTCGCGATGTGCAACCCAAGAGACAGCCGATCAGCTCTACCATATCGTCGACCGGTTCGAGAAAGAGGTGGAGCGGATGGGGGCCGATATGCGCGGCGGCAATCCGAGTCCCGGCAATATTGCCGGCGGTTTGACTACGATTGAGGAGAAGTCCCTCGGCTGCATCAGCAAATGCGGCAGCGCCCCGATCCAGGGGATCGTCGAGTATGCGGAGCAGCTGCCGAAGCACGGGTTGTATTTCATGGACTCCCCGGGCAATGATATTGAATGCGTATCCGGTATGGCTGCAGGCGGTGCGCATCTGGTTTGCTTTACAACCGGCCGCGGCACGCCTACCGGCTCCGCTGTCGTGCCTGTCATTAAAATAACGGGCAATAAACGGATGTTCGAACGGATGAGCGACAACATGGATGTGGATGTCAGCGATATGCTTGAAGGCACGCTCAGTCTCGACGATGCGGGCGAGCTCGTCTGGAGAGAGATTCAAGAGGTGGCTAACGGCAAGCTGACGAAGGCGGAAGTGCTTGGCCATACGGAGTTCAGTATTAACCGTATCGGCCCCAGCCTCTAACGGCCTCTGATCATAAAACGAATGGACTCCTGCGCATCGATTGCTCAGGAGTCCGGCATGCTAACGAAGTTACTTTGCTCTCGCAAAGTTTAGGGGAGGATCACTTACGATGCCAAGATTACTGGATAGAGTTGCCCTGGTCACGGGGGCAAGCCGCGGGATCGGCGAAGCCGTTGCGCTCCGTCTTGCCGAGGAAGGCGCGAATGTCGCCGTTAACTACACGTCGGACCGCTCTCGTCCGCTAGCGGAGAAGGTGAAGGAGCAGATCGAGGCGATGGGGCGCAAGGCCATCATCGTTCAGGCGGATGTAGGCAGCAAGGCTCAGGTGGAAGCGATGTTCCAGCAGATAAGGGAGCAGCTTGGCGATGTGGAGATTTTGGTCAACAACGCGGGAATCGCCCCGTTCGAGCCCTTCCTGAAGGTAACGGAAGAAACATGGGACCGTACTTATAACACGAACGTGAAATCGATCTTTCTATGCTCACAGCTTGCAGCCAAATCGATGATTGAGAAGCGTTACGGCAAAATCGTTAACGTATTGTCGACGGCAAGCCTGGTCGTCACCAGTCCGGTCATTCCTCATTACCAATCCTCCAAAGCAGCGGCCAACATGCTGACCAAGGGCATGGCTATCGAATTGGGCAAATACAACATTAATGTCAATGCGGTTGGCCCGAGCACAGTCGATACGGACATGTGCACGGACTTTTTGGCCGACCCTGCGATTCGAGCTCAAGAGATTGAAGCGAATCCGATGAAGCGTCTAGGTACCGCACGTCAAATCGGGGATGCCGTCGTCTTCTTGGCTTCCGAGGAAGCGATGCAGGTCAACGGGCATTTGCTTATGGTCGACGGCGGTCTGACGGTCAAGGCAGCCCAGCCGGACGATCACATGGAGCACTAAACTAAACTAAACTAAACTAAGCTAAGCTTAGCTTAGCTTAGCCAGAGTGTCGAAAAAGTCCCCATGGCTTTTCGGCACTTTCATTTTTATGTGGTGGTTCTCGTCTTTTCGAAGAAAAATCGATTTAAACCGATCTGAGAGCCAAGTTCTAGTACAAAAATCTAAGATTTTGAGGACCATCTTTCAAAAAAGGGGTTTCTCGACAGCCTGACTAAGCTAAGCTTAGCTTAGCTTAGCTTAGCTTAGCTTAGTTAGGCAGGACAGGTTCATTTATAGCATATGCATAAGTAAAGCCCATCGGATAATGAAAACCGATGGGCTTTCTTTGTTTTTAAACAGGTAATTAGAGACGGGAAAACGATATTTAAATTAACGCAGGGAGCGGCTGCTTCCGATACCTGCTCCGTAATCGGCGTCATACGTATTCGCATTCAGCGAATTGTTCGTTCGGAACGCATCATATACCGTATCATTCCGGGTTCGATCCGCATGAGCGTCGACGAGTACGAGAATATGTCCATTTTTCACATAGTCGTTGTATCGGTTCGCCTCATCCTCCGGAATGCCTAATCCGACGAGGCCTCCGACCAGTCCGCCGGCTCCGGCGCCTACGGCGAGTCCGGTGAGGGTTGCGGCAATCGGTCCTGCTGCCAGAATCGGTCCGATGCCGGGGATGGCCAGGATGCCTAGACCTGCCAATAACCCGGCGGTCCCCCCGAGCACGCCACCCGTAGCGGCACCGGCCGCAAGCCCTTCAGGGGCTTTGGTGCCCGTTTCCTTTTGTATATGGGCTGCATTGTCCTTGTCTCTGGCTACAATGGAGATTTCCTCCGGACGGTAGCCTTGTCTTTTTAATGCGTCAACGGCTTGAATCGCTTCGCGTTCCGTTTGGAATACACCGACAATTTTTTGATGGTTGTTCATGGTTAGTACCTCCTTGTGGGATTCATAGAGTTGAACCAAAACGACCGCAGTATTACTTACCCGTTCTGAAGGAAATGAAACGAAGCTGAAATTGTCTGTTTTTGTCGACTTGTTCATCTTGTGTTCATCTTCCGTTCATATTTCTTTGATATTTTTTTCCAGTATATACATATCAATAGAATGAGAGAGGAGCATGATGTTTTGAAGCGGTCAAGCAGGCTTTACAGGGTTGTAATGCTATGGATGCTGGTGCTGTGTCTTCCTTTGGCAGGCATGGGGACTGTTTTCGCAGAGGATGTGATTTCCAAGCTGGTTCTGTCGAAAAATGAGGTTTCCCTGGAAGTCGGAGACACGTATTCGCTCACAGCGACAGCGGTATATGAAAGCGGAAGCACGTCTGCAGTGACTGTAAAAACGGATTGGAACTCCGGTGATACCTCCATCGCATCGGTGTATGCAGGTGCCATTACGGCGAAGAAGGAAGGCAGTACGGTCATCACCGCTTCCTACTCGGGAAAAACGGTTATTGTAAACGTGACGGTACAGAAGAAGGCAACGAGCTTGACCAAAAATAAAACGAATGTGTCCCTTCGTGTAGGTGCGGAAGAGCTGATTACGCTAATGGCTACTTATTCGGACAGCACCACGGCGAACGTGACCAGCAAAGCCGAATGGTCTACAAGCGATGATTCCGTAGCGACGGTTACTATGGGACAAGTTACGGGGATTGCAACGGGCACGGCGACCATTACGGCCAAATACGGAAGCCAAGTGGTAACGGTACCGGTCAGTGTGGACGCTGTTCGCCGATTGGAAAGCGAGCAGACGGACCTGGCAATGAAGGTCGGAGGCAAGCAGCAAATGAAGCTGATGGCTCTGTTCGAGAACGGGGATTACGAGGATATTTCCGATAAAGCGGAGTGGTCCTCCAATAAGGAAGATGTGGCGGATGCGTTCAAAGGACTCATCACCGCGTATGGCACTGGGGAAGCCACGATCACGGCCCGCTACGGAACCAAATCCGTATCGTTTATCGTCGATGTGGATATTCCGAAGCGTCTTGAAGCAAGCCCAACGGAATTATATATGAAAGTCAATGAGAACAAAAAAGTGACGCTCAAAGCCTCCTACGCGGACGGAACTTCCGAGGACGTTTCCGAGAAGGCGGACTGGGAGTCCGATAACGAAGAGATTGCCGGGGTGAATAAAGGAACGGTCACCGCTTACACAAGCGGCAGGGCAACGGTGACAGGCTATTACGGTGGCAAGACAACATCGGTTACGGTTGACGTGGATGTTGCGCGCAAGCTGGAGCTGGATACGACCAGTGTTCAACTGAAATCCGGTAATTCCGCTCAGGTGAAATTAACGGCAACGTATGCCGACGGTACGACCGAAGATGTCACGGAGCGTGCCCAATGGTCTTCCGACAAGGAAAATGTTGCGATCGTGTCCAAAGGCAAAATCAGCGCATTTACAACGGGAGAAGCGACGGTTACAGCCAGCTTCGGTTCGAACACGGCGAAGCTTGTTGTCGACGTCGATGTGGCTAGAGGGCTGACTTTGGACAAAACCAATGTATCGCTTCGCACCGGTCAATCCGCTGACCTGACGGCATCGGCGACCTTATCCGATGGAACCAAAACCAATGTAACGGATCAGGCGGAATGGTCCGCAGGTGACACATCGATAGCCTATGTCAGCAAAGGCAAAGTGACGGCGATCAACAGCGGTCAAACGACCGTGACGGCCAAATATGGCGACAAAACGGTAACGGCGACGGTCAGTGTGGAGATTCCACAGCAGTTGAAGCCGGATCTTACGGACGTATACGTGCAGGAGAACGAAGTGAAGCAAGTTCATCTGACCTCGACGTTCTCGAACAGCACGACGGCTGAGGATGTAACGGACAAGGCGGAATGGTCTTCGGATCACGAGGATATCGCTCAAGTCGATGCAAAGGGTCAGATTACAGGCGTGAAGCTTGGACAAGCTGTCATTACGGCCAAATACGGCGGCAAAACGACGACAATCAATGTCGATGTGGCGACTCCAAGGAAATTGACGGCCGATAAATCGTCCTTATCTATGCGGACTACAGGACAAGAGCAGTTGAAGGTGACGGCTACCTATGCGGACGGACAAACGGCCGACGTGACGGATAAAGCGGTTTGGTCCTCTGATAATGAAGAAGTAGCCATGGTACTGAAGGGCAAAGTCACCGCTTATGCAGCGGGGAATGCTAACATCTCGGCTGTGCTTGGCGGGAAAACCGTGAAGGTTGCGGTTAGTGTGGACCAGGCGTCTGCGCTTACGTTAAGCGAAACAAAGCTGAACCTCCAGCCTGGCGACTATAAGCAGTTAAAGGTAGAGAGCACATTTGCTGACGGCACCAAGGTTGATGTAACGGATAAAGCCGTCTGGACGAGCAAACTTGCGACCATTGCCGATGTTAGCAAAGGGAATGTTCATGCGATTGAGAAAGGCGAGACAACGATTACCGCAAGCTTCGGTGACCGTACCGTATCCCTCAAAGTGACGGTAGGCGTGGTGTCCACGCTCACAGTAAGTGAAACTAAAGTGCTGCTGGACGAAGGCAAAACCAAGCAGGTGACGGTTGAATCCAACTTTAAAGACGGAACGCATAAAGATGTTACCAGCGAAGCGGAATGGACGACTACCTCGGATAAAATCGCGAAGGTAACCGAGGGCTTGATAAAAGCGACAGGCAGCGGTAAAGCGGTCATTACCGTTAAATACGGCGGTCAAACGGAGACCATCAATGTCGAGGTGGAGCAAGCGAGCCGGCTTACCTTGAACCAAAAGCAGCTTATTATGGAGACAGGGACGGATGCGCAGCTTCAATTAAGCGCAACGGATTCGGAGCGCGGTGTCGATGATGTGACGCTGAAGGCCGAATGGTCCTCCAGCTCCGACAAGGTAGCCGATGTTGTCGACGGTCTGGTTACCGCTAACGGCAGCGGTAAAGCAACGATTACGGCGAAGTATGGCAGCAAAACGATTACAATTCCGGTTGAAGTCGATATCGCCAAGAAGCTTGTTGTCAATAAAAAGACGCTTTCCCTGAAAACAGGGGGACAGGATACGTTGGTTGTCACGGCTGTTTTCTCCGACAATTCGGAGAAGGATGTAACGGCGGATGCGGAATGGACGACGGCGAACTTTAATATTGTCGATGTCGATGCGGGCAAAGCAACGGCAGTAGGATCAGGGAAATCCAAGCTGACGGCTAAATACGGCGGCAAAACCATCTCCATCCCGGTTACTGTGGATGAACTGAAATATTTGAAGCTAAGCGATAGAAATCTCGTGTTGGCTGCTGGAGAGAGCAAGCAAGTGAAAGCTATTGCGACGTATAAGGATGCAACGGACGGAGATGTTTCGGTCAACGGCGTCTGGAAGAGCTCGAATACGAAGGTAGCGGATGTAAAAGACGGGGTTATTACAACCTACGGTAAAGGCAGAACGACCATTTCGGTCAAATTTGCCGGCAAAACAACCTCACTGCAGGTAACTGTAAAATAGCTGCGTGATTCATGTAAACAACAACAAGCTCCTTCTCACATCATGAGAGGGAGCTTGTTGTTGTTAGACGATGTTATGAGGCGTTGGAAGAGGGTAATAAAATAGTAACCGTCGTTCCTTTTCCAACCTCGCTTTCGAGCTCAATTTTACCTTGATGGATTTCGACGATTTTCTTGACGATAGCGAGACCCAGGCCATTTCCCCCGACAGAACGGTCGCGCGATTTATCCACTTTATAAAAACGCTCGAAAATATGAGCCTGATCCTCTGGGGGAATTCCGACACCGGTATCGGTGAAGCGGATGCGTACGTAATTGCCGTCCTTTTTGATTTTGATGTACATGTAGCCGCCCTTTGGCGTGTATTTGATGCTGTTATGTATGAGATTGGTCCAGATTTGAAACAGCTGGTCCTTGTTGCCGATGATTTTGGTTTTGGGGAGAAATAAGTCGTATTCAATCTCCTTCTGCATCAGGAGCAGGTGGTTGACAATGACGACCTTGCGGAGCTCCTCATCCAAATCAAACAGCTCCGCCGGATTAGGCTGCTGACCGGATTCCAGGCTTGTCAGCCGAAGCAAGTTGTCCACCATGCGAGACAGCCGTTCGCTTTCCGTTTCAATGATCTCCAAATAGTGAAGCCGTTCCTTGTGGTTCATCGCCGGTTCCTTCAAAGCTTCGGAGAAGCCACGGATGGACGTGAGAGGAGATTGAATCTCATGAGAAACGTTCGAGATGAAGTCCTGCCGCATTTGCTCAAGCTGCCGCAGCTCCCCAGCCATATGGTTGAAGCTTTGGGCAAGAAGCCCTAATTCATCGCTTCTGCGAATGGGCACCTGGACGTTGAAATTGCCCGTGGACATCTCGAGAGTGGCCTCTGCCAGCTTCGTAATCGGATTGACGATGAAACGCGAAAGCAGGAACGTCATGATGCTTCCTATGCCTATAATAATGGATATCACGGTAATGGGGAGCAAGTATAATTGCTTGTTTCGCACTTCGAAATTCGGTTGAATGAATAAAGCGTATTTCTTGCCATCCTGCTCGTAAGGAAGACCAACGTAAGCCTGATCCGGAGCCACCGGCATCAATTGGTTCGCAGAATAATAAATTTCCCCGGATAGCACCTCTTGAATGGTTTGATTCGGTATCGGCCGAATGTTATCACGGGGGAGGGTATCGTATTTTCTGACTTCGCCGTTGGTGTTGTAGATCGTTACGGCATAATTGCTTTGGTTCGCCATGCGGATCAAATAGAGCTCCGGTTTTTTGAGGTCGGGTTCCTTAAGCAGCTGAATCATCGTTTGCCCGGATTGCAGCATGTCGTCCAGCATCTGGGCGGTTGCTTCCCTTTTGAATAATTGACCTGACACAAAGAAGGATACGATACAGCTTAAAATGACAATACCGATAAACGTAAGCACAATGCGAAAATATAAGGTCCGGGTCATGCTCCACCTCAAAACACAAATTTGGTGCTATTGTATCAAAAAAATATGAATAAAGCATGAACTGATTTACAGCATTTTCTACAATTCGACAAATTCAGTCATGAAATCTAATAATCTACTAATATTTGCCTTAAACTTTTTAAACGCTTATCTCTTATAGTAGAGACATAGCAAGAAGGAAGCTTGTCTAGGAGGTGGACGTTATGAAAGACATCCAAGTACTGCACAAAGGAAAGGTTTATGAAGGCCAGGTAGGCTACGACCACGAGGAGTTTATGGAAATTACGCTCCACGAGACTGACGGTTTTGCCGCAGGAGATACTGCGATCTGCTTCGATTTCAAACGAAGACTAACGATGAGAGTGTTACATGTTTCCCAATCGAAGGTGATTATGGCTCCGGCGAATGCGGAGGTATTTCATATACAAGCGCGGCCCAAAAAAGTGTATGAGGAACTGTTCGGCGATGAGCAGTCTGCAGTGAAGAGCTTTAAGCTGAACACATTTGCAACGATCAATGATGATTTCAAGACGACAGCCGTTCGGATTACGGATGTCAGTCAGCTGGGGATCGGCTTTGAAATTAACGATTTTTCGATTAAAATGCACCATGTGTACAACAGCATGATTATTTGTGATGATGAATGTATTTATCCGAAGCTGATCGTCCGTTATGCCCACATATTGGAGAAGACCATTCGCTATGGGGCCGAGCTTCACTCCATCAGCCAAAAGGATTTGAATATACTCCGCTACTATATCGTAACGCAGCAATTCAATCAGCTGATGCATGCGTAAGCGGGTCTTGGCATAGAAAGAAGCAGCCTTTCGCAGACTGCTTCTTTTTTGCGCGTTCAAGCGGCAAAAGGGAATTGCCAATTCCTTATAACACGTGTTATTATTGGCTGAGAGGTGTATGGAAGCCATGACGAAAAGAGTAACCAGCTTTGATGTGGCGAAGCTAGCAGGCGTATCCCGCAGCGTCGTATCCGCTGTGCTGAACGGAACCCCGGGGATCGGTGTCAGTGAAGAGAAGCGGGAGGCTGTATTGAAGGCCATTCAGGAGCTGAATTATCAGGTGGATGCCCAAGCGAGAGGGATGAAAACGGGCCGCAGCCATTGTATAGCGGCCTATGGGAATGTATCGAATCCGATGTTCCTCCAGGTGCTCGAAGGGATGCAGGGTGCTTGCGCCGCACATGGCTACCATGTACTGCTCTATCCTTCAAGCAAGGAGCCGCAGCATACGATCGACGGGCTATTGGATTTGTATTTGCAACGCCGGATTGATGGCATTGTTGCGCTGGATCGGCCTCATCAGGCTAATGAAGCCTGGATTAGGCAGCTTGTGAAGCATAGGCTTCCTTATGTGTCCGTCGAGGGTTACCCGCACCATGAGGAGGTTCCCTCCGTGCTGATGGACTATCAAGAGAGCATTCGCAGAGCGCTGGATTTCCTATGGGGCAATGTGGGCTTGCCGCCCGTGTATGTCGAGATGCATCACGGAGCCCATACTCTGGGTTGGGGGGATCAGCAGCGGAGAGAGGCATATGAGCTCTGGATGAAGGAGCATGGACTTCAACCCCGTATCGCCGCCGCTTCCGCCGATCTCTCCTGGGAGGAAGGTGCGGAGCACTGGAAGCGATGCATTCAAGAGTGGGGACTGCCAACGGCTGTGCTCACTAACTGGTCGCGAGGTGCAGTCTATGTTTCCCGTGCCGCTCAGATGATGGGCGTACCGGTGGGTGAACAACTACATGTCATGGCTGCCGATAATACGAAACGGATTCATGAATATTTGTATCCTTCGATCACTAGCATGGAGGTGCCGTACCGGGAAATGGGGAGTGCGGCTGCCGAACGATTGGTGGAGTATATTGAAGGAAGACGTCCTTATGAGGACAAAAGCACACAGTGGCTTCCCGCCATCCTCGCCGTAAGGCAAAGCGTGGCAACAGTCAGCAGTTAAAGGCTGAATGGGGGGGAAAGGGGGGAGCCCCTTTTTTTTAAGTCAATATAACACGTGTTATTAATCTGAACTACAAGGAGGATTTATTCATGTTATTTATCCAGGAAAAACTATCCGCCCGATTGCAGGAGCTTGCGGAGCTTAGATACAGGGAAGCCCGTCCTATTGCTGATTTCCGCAGCTTGGAGGATGCCGAGGGCAGCATCGGAGCTCGTCCGCCGCATCATCCGGAGGCAGCACAAACGATGCGGATCGGGGATCGTTGGCAGGGCAAAGACCGGTATTTGTGGCTGCAGACCGAGGTGGAGGTGCCCCGAGGCTGGGAAGGTAAAAGGGTGCTGGGCCGGTTTGATTTCGGGAGCACCGGCGGAGGCAACAATTCCGGCTTCGAATCGCTTCTGTACATTAACGGCGAGCCCTATCAAGGTGTGGATACGAATCATGAGGAAGTATTTCTGCGGCCGGATGCAGTCGGTGCCGCGCTTCAGCTTAGCTTTCGTTTATGGTCAGGGCTCGGAGGTTATTCTCCGTTAGCCCTGCAGGAGCACAAGCTGAAGCGCGCCGAGCTTTGTTGGCTGGATGCTGACGCGGACGACTTGTACTATTCCGCCTACGCATGCCTGGATGTTGTCGCAGTGCTTCACGAGCATGCTGCGGAACGACAGATGCTGTTGTCGGCGGTAGACCGGGCATTCTTGCTCATCGACTGGGCACGCCCCAGATCGGATGCTTTCTATGCTTCGGTATCCGCCGCGGCAGCCAAACTGCGTGAGAGCATCGGGCAAATGCCGAAGCATCACCCGGTGACCGTCCGCTGTATCGGGCACACGCATATTGACGTTGCCTGGCTCTGGAGGCTCAAGCATACGCGTGAGAAAGCCGCAAGATCCTTTTCCACTGTGCTGCGTTTAATGGAGTCGTTCCCCGATTATACCTTCCTGCAGACGATGCCCCAGCTGTATGAATATATCAAAACAGATTATCCCGACATTTATGCGCAAATTCGGGAACGGGTGCGGGAGGGACGCTGGGAGGCAGGCGGCGGGATGTGGCTTGAAGCGGACTGTAACTTGACCTCCGGCGAGTCGCTTGTACGCCAGCTGTTGTACGGAACGCGTTTCTTGCGGGAGGAGTTCGGGGTGGAGTGCACCTATTTGTGGCTGCCCGATGTTTTCGGTTACAGCTGGGCACTGCCGCAAATCCTGCGCAAATCGGGTATCGAGACGTTTATGACAACCAAAATCAGCTGGAATCAGTACAACCGGATGCCGCACGATACTTTCATGTGGAGAGGGATCGACGGCACGGAGCTGCTGACGCATTTTATTACTACGCCGGATTCCTCGGGCGGTTGGCTGTACACGTATAACGGCGAGGTGACGGCGAAATCCGTAAGCGGCATATGGGAAGCCTATCGCGATAAGTCCGTAAACCGGGAGCTGCTGCTTTCTTACGGCTATGGCGACGGCGGCGGCGGAGTGAACCGTGACATGCTCGAGCTGCGCAGAAGGTTAGATGAGCTGCCCGGCGTACCGCATGTAACGACCGGGCGCGCGGATGATTATTTCAATGAACTGCAGAGGACTGTGAAGAGCACGGATGCCTATGTACATACATGGGATGGCGAGCTGTATTTGGAGCTCCATCGCGGGACTTATACAAGCCAAGCCTACAATAAGCGGATGAACCGCAAGCTGGAGCTGGCCGCTCGTGAGGCCGAATGGATGGGTGTCATGGGCAGCCTGCAGCAGGGGGACTGGTCCGCTTATGCAACCCATGAGCTTGCCACCGCATGGCGCATTATTTTGCGCAACCAGTTCCATGATATTATTCCCGGCTCCTCGATTCAGGAGGTATACGCGGATTCACGCCTGGAATATGCGGAAGCCGAGCAGCTGCTACACCGTGCTTTCCTCTTGGGTGAGCAGCCCAGGGCCGTTGGAGGGAACGTTCCTTCGATGGAGCTTGACCGGGCAGCGGAGCAAGCTGCAGAGTCCTTAGCAGGAGGGACGGTAACCGTATGGAACAGCGCAGGCTGGGAACGCAGCGGCGTTGTGTTTGTGGCGGATGCAACCTGCCATCAATCCGGGAATGAAGGGCTGGTATGGCGGAGCCAAGCCGGTGACCTGCTGCAAGCGCAGCGGGGCGAAGGAGGATGGTGGGTGTGCGTGAAGCAGCTGCCTTCTATGGGCTGCATCGCGCTTCATTATGAGATTGCTCAACATGAGGCTTTGGTCGTTCGCGAGAAGCCCTTCCGGCTTCTGGAGGAAGGCAACGGCTTAGTGACCCCATATTACAAGCTTCGGTGGAATGACAGCGGACAGTTGGTATCAATCTGGGATATAGTGGCACGGCGGGAGGTGCTGGCAGAGGGCGAAAAGGGCAATGTGCTTCAGGTCTTTGAAGATAAGCCGAAGGGCCGTCACGAGGCTTGGGATATCGACATTTTTTATCAGGAAAAAATGGAAGAGCTGCGCGGGCTGACTTCCGTACAAATGACGGAAACGGGGCCTCTGCGGACGGTTGTGCGCTTTACTTGGACTTATTCCAATTCCACCGTACAGCAGGACCTGATCGTCTATGCCCATAGCCGTCGAATTGATTTTGTGACAGAGGTCGAATGGCATGAGCAGCGCAAGCTTCTGAAAGCCGCCTTTCCTGTACAAATTCGTTCGACGGAGGCTACGTACGATATTCAATTCGGCAATGTGAAGCGGCCGA
This sequence comes from Paenibacillus rigui, assembly GCF_002234615.1. Lineage (GTDB taxonomy): Bacteria > Bacillota > Bacilli > Paenibacillales > NBRC-103111 > Paenibacillus_S > Paenibacillus_S rigui. The sequence goes on from NZ_NMQW01000033.1 coordinate 28,580, forward strand.
CGCATTGGAATACAAGCTGGGACTATGCACGATTCGAGGTGGCGGGACACCAGTGGGCGGATTTATCGGAACGGGGCTACGGCGTCAGCCTGTTGAACGACTGCAAGTACGGGTACGATATTAAAGATCATACGATGCGTCTGACATTGATCAAATCGGCCATGGTACCGGACCCTCAAGCGGATCAAGGCAGTCATGTCTTCACTTATTCCTTGCTGCCGCATCAAGGGGATTGGCTTGACGGAAACACGGTGCAGGAGGCGTGGGATTTGAATGCTCCCCTGTTGAGCCGGCCAGGCCAATCGGCTGCATCCGGGCACTCGCTGTTCAGTAGCTCCGGAGGGCATGCGCATATCGACGCCGTGAAGAAGGCGGAAGATGATCATCGCCTGGTACTTCGCTTTCATGAGTATGCCGGTAAACGGGGGCAGCTGGAGCTGAGCAGTGATTATGCGGTAAACAGCTGGCAGGAGTGCGATTTGATGGAGAGGCCGATAGGAGAACCCGTGCCGGGAGAAAAGCTGAGCGTGCTGCTGAAACCCTACGAAATCAAAACCTTCCTTGTTGAGATGAAGGCCATCAGTCAGCCGGGTTAACCAGCAATTCCCCACATCATAAAAAACACCTTCCTTCGATGCATGCTCTTCTTGGTTTATAGAAGCGCAGCGCTTTCGAAGGAAGGTGTTTTTGTTAACCGGAGCCTATTCTTTTAATTGCTTAACAAGCCGTTTGGCCGTGCCGTATGGGGTTTCAATCGTTTCATAAACGTTGATGACCAGGTTGTTGTCAAACTGCTCGGTCTTGATGTCGCTGAACGTAATCTTCTGATTGCCTGTGATCAGCTTATCTGTGCCTGTAAAGGTCAACGATTTGGAGCCGATTGTCCGTCCAAGCCCGTCCACCAGCTCGAATTCCATCTTCGAGAAGTTTTGATCGATAATGACCGTATCTTTATGCTCAATGGTCAAATCGAGGCTTAACTGGTAGATGTAGCCTGAGCTGTACATGCTTTGAATCGCATAGGAATTGAAAGTAACCTGGAACGGATAGAAGCTGATGATATTGTCGATAGCTTCGTTTTGTACCGCCACTTGGAACGTTCCGATGGACAGCTTGTTCGGTGCTGCGGTTTTCGGATCAATAATATTCAGCGCCAGGTTTTGCCAATTTTTCGTATCCGTCGGCACTTGGTAAGAGTAGCTGACAACATAGCTCGTATTCGGCATAATCGTTGTGACCGTACTGGATTGCTTCACGCCTGTAAAGGACATGCCGCTATCATTCACCAGCTCGGTGCCTATATCCGGAATGGTCAGCGTACTGGACCCGGTGTTCGTAATTTTGTATTTGGCGATAGCCGTTTTGTAACCGAAATCCTCGTTCTCATGCATATGCAGCTCAACCAGCGAGAGATCGAGATTTTTATCGATCAAGCCGTTAGGTGAGAGGATCAGCTTATCTCCAAGCTGGTAAGGTCTTGCCTGAACTGCGGAGCTGCCTGCTTGCTGTGTTCCCTTCAAGTCAATCAGCAGCACCGGCAGGCTGCTCGAGCTGACCGTCGTTCCGCTCTTGGTTGAACTGGAGCTGGAGCTGGTGGTAGAACTGCTCGTTCCAGACGTTGTGCTGGAGCTGCCTGTTGAACTCGATCCCGACGTGCTGGAGCTGGAGGTGCTTCCGGTTGTCGTGGAGCTGGATGTGTTGCTCGTACTGGAGGAGCTTCCGGAAGGGGTAACCGCCTCGTACAATGCGAGCTTGACTGTTCCCGGGTCGACCCCGTCAGGAATGGACACCGCATAATGGTAAGTTACCGATTGATTCGGTGTCAGGAAGGCACTGTCCGTCGATTTATCCTGAACCGCTGCAGCCAGGCTTTCGGAGCCTAATTGATAGGACGCCGTGAGAGTAGGCAGAGCGACGACCTCCGAGCCGTCATTGCGGAGAATTACGGTCGTTTGCAGCATCATGCCCTCCGTTTGTTTGACGGCAGTGGCCTGCTCTACCTTCAGCTTCAGCCCGTTGTCCGTGCCGTACAAAGCATAAGGCTGCTCCGTTCCGATTGCTGCCGCATTCGCCATGCCGGCCAAGGGGACGCTGCCCAGCACATGATCTATGGAAGACTCCGTATAGAAGGCTTCCAAGCTTGTCGATTCCGCATCCAAGGATGCAGGAACGGTCGTACGAATTTTAATTTTTTTCAGCTTATTGGGCAGCAGTGTTTCTTGGGCGGCATTCATGATGGAGCTGCTGTAGGTCAGCAAATCGGAGCCTTTCAAGCGAAATTGCAGACCGGAAGGAAGCTGAAAGTTGGAGGAGCCTGCATTGCGCACATACAGATCCGTATATAAGTACTGCGTACCGTTCTCCGTCACTTTGTAGCTGTTCCCAATCCGCATGGCAGCCAACGCTTCCGGTGAGTAGGAAGAATCGATATCCCGCATGCTGATCAGCATCGCTTGGGCTGGATTCAACCCGCCGTTCGAGACGGCGGAAGAGACTTCCAAATCACCGATGCCCCGCATGAAGGTCGGGGCGCTGGAGTCCCAGGAGAACAAATGAACCTTCAAATTTTGCGGGTTCATATGAGCCGCCATTTGGGACACGAAGCTAAATTGCTGCTCCTGACCCGGATTGACCCGCGCATTTTGTTGGCTGGTCAGCTTCGCCGGGAAGCTGTTCCCCTGCTCATCGATAATTTGAACGCCGTAGCCGTTAAAATCGATAGAGCCGCTGCTGCCGTTATGCATTTTCAAGGAGAATTGCAGCGCGGAAGAATCCGCACCGGAGAGGTAAGATGCATTCTCCAACGTGAAATAAGTATCGTTTGCGATGAACACCCCGGGTTTCCCGGCGGAAGCCAGAGGGGCATTAGCTAATAAGGTTGTACATACGGCAAGCGCACAAAGCCAGGTTGTCTTTTTGGCCCGGAACGTCTGCTTGCTTTGGTTGAATTTCAACATAATCTCCTCCCACAATTTTCGTAATCTCATGCGCTAGTTTAGTCGGTACGAAGAGCATCAATCGGCCGAAGCTTGGAGGCTTTGTTGGCCGGATACAAGCCGAAGATCATGCCGACCCCGACAGAGAACAAGAAGGAATACAGTCCGACGTCGAAGGACAGCACCGTTGCCTGCTTCGGATTAAATAGAGGCCACGCCAAGGCTAAGCCGCTTCCGAGAAGCAATCCGATGATGCCGCCGAGCCCGCTGATCACTGTCGCCTCGATGAGGAACTGCATCAGAATATTACGGCGTTTCGCACCGATCGACTTCCGTATGCCGATTTCTCTAGTTCTCTCACTGACCGTAACGAGCATGATGTTCATAATTCCGATGCCGCCGACCAGAAGGGAGATGCAGGCAACGCTGATCAGCTGGTTGTTCAAGGAGCTGGAAGCGGCGACTCTGGCTTTCATCAGCTCATCCTGATTCTGCACCTGGTAGCCGGTCGTGCTTTTGAATTTATACGTCAAGTATTGCGTAATCGTATTTTGAGCGTCCGTTAGCTGATCCTTCGTAGGGGCTTCCAGATATGTTGTGCGGATGTTGCCCAGCTTAAAGGCTCTTTGGGCTGTAACCAGCGGGACGAAGGCTGTATCATCCAGAGAGACGCCTCCGCTGATATTGGAGCCTTTTTCCTTGAGGACACCGACCACAGTAAACACAACACCGTCTATGTTCACATCTTCCCCGATCGGATCGAGCGTACCGAAGTATTTCTTGGCAACGTTCGTCCCGAGGACGACGATCTGATTGCGGAACTCCAGGTCAGCCGAGGAGATAAACCGTCCTGAGCCGATTTCCCCCTTCATCAGCGTCAAGTAATTTTCGTTCGTACCCACGACCGTATATTTCTCCTGCGTCCGGTCGTACTTGATGTTGGAGCTGCTCTTCACAATGGTTGGGGCAATCGATTGAATTTCCGGAAGCTTCTCCAGCTCCATCAAATCATTATAGACAAGCTGGGTTGCACGGCCATTGCCCATAAGATTGACGACGATCAGATTGGTGCCGAGCGCCTCATACTGCTTCTCGATGGATGCTGACGTCCCTTGCCCGATAGCCACCAGGGTCACTACGGAGCTGACTCCGATGATGACCCCCAGCATGGTAAGCAGCGTACGCATCGGATTGTTGACGACCGTCCGCATCGCCATGTAAATAAGCTCGAACAGCTTCATGACATCACCTCGACAGGAGCTGATGCCGGAACAGGCTCGGAAGGCAGAGGGCGCAGCCGTTCATCCTTGAAAATTTCGCCGTCGCGGATGGAGATGACCCTGCGTGCATTCTCGGCAATATGATTGTCGTGAGTAATCAATACGATCGTGTTTCCTTGATCATTAAGCTTGATCATAAGCTCCAGCACTTCATTGCCTGTCTTCGAGTCGAGCGCACCGGTCGGCTCATCCGCGAGCAGGAGCGAAGGGGAGATAGACAATGCTCTTGCAATGGCTACACGCTGCTGCTGTCCTCCGGAAAGCTCGCTTGGCTTGTGGTGTCCCCGGGTGCCCATACCGAGCAGCTCCAGCATTTCCTGTGCCTTTTCTCTGCGTACCTTTTTGCTGATTCCGGCATAAATCATAGGCAGCTCCACATTTTCAATGGCATTCAGCCGGGGCAGCAAATTAAATTGCTGAAAAATAAACCCGATTTTCTTATTGCGAAACTCGGCTAATTGATTGTCGCTCATATGCTCGGTCGCTACGCCGTCCAGCAAATAAGAGCCGGAAGTAGGGATGTCGAGCAAGCCTATCGTATTCATCAGCGTGGATTTACCCGAGCCGCTTGGCCCGACGATGGCAACGAAATCTCCCGTCGTCACGGTGAGCGATATGTTATTTAAAATGCGCAGCTGCTCGGTGCCCCGAGTGTACACCTTCGTTATGTCCTTTAAATCGATAATGGCATTCATATGCGCCATATCCTCCTTTCCGCGATGACCTTAATTTCTGCCGCCACCGCCGCCAGCGTTGCCGCCTGCACCGCCCGGTACACCGCCTGATGGGAAGCCCCCGGCTCCGCCTGCGCCGCCCTGCTGGAATTGCTGGCGTATTCTATCGATATCTGTCTGGGATGTGGTTTCCTTCCTCTTGGCTGCGATCAGGACTTTGTCGCCCTCCTTCAGCCCCTCGGTGACTTCAATGTACGTTTTATTGCGAATCCCTATTTTAATCTCATGCTTCTCTTCCTTCGTTCCGTCTTCCTTCACCAGCGTGACATAGCGCTTGCCCTGCTGCTGCTGAAGCGCTTCGAGAGGGAGAAGCACGATATCCTTCTTGTCCTGAATGATGATTTCGGCTGTGGCTGTCATTCCGTTGCGCAGCTGGCCGTCATTTTTCACGGAAATACCGACATCAAAGAAGGTGACGCCGTTGGTCGTCGTACCTACGGTCGATACCTGGTTGACTTCACCCTGGTATACTTTGTTCGAGATGGAATCGACCTTCACCGTCGCTTTCATGCCAACCTTCACGTTCGTTAAGTCAAGCTCGTCAACCTGAACAGGCAGCTGCATATAATCAAGACTGGCGACCGCCCCGAGCTGAGTCTGGGCTTCGATTTTGGATCCGGCCGGATAGCTGGCCAAGACGTTCGTTTTCTTATTGGCAAAGTCCGTGGAGAACACGCCGTCGAATGGCGCCGTAACCGTCAACTGCTTCAGCTTATCCTGATAATCGTTGATCGTGATTTTCTGCTTTTCGATCGCCGCCTGCTTGTTCAAAATATCGTTTTGCAGCGTATCGTTAGTAATGGATACCAGCAGCTCGCCTTTGTTGATGTAATTGCCTGTTTTGATATTCACGTCGCGGATCGTGCCGCTTGCTGCGGACAACACGGTTTCGATCTTGTTAAAATCAAGCACGCCTTTATCGGTGGATTGGGCGGTTCTGCCTCCGAGGGAGACGCTGCCCTTTACCTTCATGCCTGCGTTCAAGGTGCCGTCGTTCTTCACGTTAATCTCGACGTCGAGCAGCTTCGAGCCGCTTGCATCCCCTTTGGGCTGCTGACTGACCGAGACAACAGTGGCGGTTTTGGTGAGATTGAAGCCATCTACGGTGACATCCATCGCATCGCCTTTTTTCAGCTGCACTGCATCCTCTAATAAGAACGGCAGCTTCGTGGTCATCGAGGTGAGATCGGAGATGGTGCCGATGCGGCCATTTTTGCTGATACTGGAACCGGTGTCCAGGTTGGAGGCGAGCGTCAGCGTACCGCTGATTGGGGCATATACATTCAGGTTATTTTGCTGGTCCCGTAAATCGGACAAGTCTTTTTCCTGCTGTGTTAAAGTCACCTGGGCATCCTGCAGGTTAGCCTCGAGGCTCAAATCGGAGATTTCGAACAGCACGTCCCCTTTTTTCACCTCTTGATTTCTCGTTAAATTCATCGTCTTGATGGTACCGTCTACCGGGGCGATAATATTTTGAATATCCCGTGCTTCGAATTGAGAAGTTCCAGATACCGAGGAAGTGATAGCTCCTTTTTTGATCGTCGAAACATTCTCCTGAGCGGTGGCTGCGGGCTTCTTCGCTTGTTGAGAGTAGTAATAGTAGGAACCGCCGCCCACTACAGCCAGCCCAATAACAACAGCTATCCATTTTTTGCTGCGTTGCAATACCATTCGTGCTTCTCCTTTCCGACATTTCAACTTCTTCTTGCTGTGGTTTAACTTTAGCAACGGTTTGTGAATTAAGTGTGAAATTAAACTTAAGAGACCATGAATACGAGCGAAAAAAAGGGGAATGGTGCCGATGCTGCCCGTTTATCCAACATAATTGGCCATTTGAACGCAAAAAAACGGTCTATGCTCGCCCACTCGCGAAATAGAACCGTTTTTAGGTGATTTAGCTTAATCTGCTTTCTTTTTGGAATATTTCTTTTTCACTCTTTTTTTGAAATGCTCCGTTTTTGCGACAATTTTGGCATTGCTCTTGAGCAGCCTGCTGTCTTTAATTTTCCATGTATGATTTTTTTTACTCTTTCTACGGATCGCCACATAGTTGTACTTGTCTCCAGAGTAAATATTGAATCCTTTCTCCCGGCTTTGTCTTAAAAAACGAACGTCAGTCCCCGATTTCAGTCGCTTGGAGAAAGGGACCTTTTTGGCGACCCTTTTTTTGAAAAATAACGTCCCACCCGCCACATGGCGAGCCATCCGGTTTTGACGCTTCGGATTCATAAGCAGCAGCAGCTTGCGGCTTTCCAAATACATGTAAAATGTCCTTTTGCCGACAATGGAGGCGCCGGATTTCTTCATTGCGCGGACCATGCCCCGAATGTAGCTGGACGCATAATAATCGTCGTCATCAAACTTGGCGATCGTTTTGTATTTGGCCTTGCGGATCCCGTAGTTCAGGCAGGAGCCCAAATTTTTATGCTCAGGTACTTGATAGACCGAGATGCTTTCATCTTCTTCCGTTTTTTCGCGGTAGGTTTCTAATTTCATATCGTCCCGATTGAGGACAACAATCAACTCTTTTTTCTTCCAATTTTGCCTATGATAATTTTTTAATAATCGTTTGAAGAAGTGCGGGCGGTTTGTACAAGCCACTATCGAGACGCCCTGCTTCGGCATCTTCATCATTCCTTTCCAGACTGAAGTACTACTATCACATTATGACAGGTGCAAACAAGCAGGAACGGCATCTATCCCATCGTGACAAATATAGGAATAAGCAAAAGTTCTTAGAAAGATAGGACATGCGACGTGCCTCTTTATCGGAATCTCTAATATATTAATCAAGTAAATCATCTTGTAAAGGCAGGGATAGGGATGAGTAGTAGGATAGGAAACCAGAATCAACGCCGTTCTCGTTCCGTCGCCGTGGTGGGTTTGGGTTATGTCGGGCTTCCGCTGGCGATCGCTTTCGTCCATAAAGGCTTTGTTATCAAAGGGATAGATGTCAATGCAGGGAAAAACCAGCTGTTGAACAAAGGAAAGAGCCCTTTGCCGCATGTGCGGGATGAGGAGGTTGAGGCCGTCGTAAGGTCCCATAGATTCGTAGCATCAGAGGATTTCTCCGAGATCGAAGCAGCAGACTCTATCATTATATGTGTCCCTACACCGTTGACCCGCCAGCATACGCCGGATTTGAGCTATTTGCTTGAGACATGCAGCATGATGGGGCCTCATCTGCAAAAAGGTCAAACGATTATTCTCGAGAGCTCCACGTACCCGGGCACAACGAGAGAGGTCATGCAGCCCATGCTTGAAAAATACGGCTTTACCGTAGGGCAAGATTTATTCCTCGGCTACTCGCCGGAGCGGATCGATCCCGGGAATCAGCAGTTCACCGTCGAGCAAATTCCGAAAGTCATCAGCGGCGTTACGCCGGAGTGCCGGGACCGGGTGGAGCGGCTGTACAGCCAGGTATTTGAAAAAGTGGTTCCCACCTCATCAACCGATGCGGCCGAAGCCGCCAAAATTTTGGAGAACAGCTACCGCCTCATTAACATTTCTTTCATTAATGAATTCGCCCAAATATGCGACCGCCTGCAGATCGACGTCTGGGAAGTCATCGCTGCGGCGAGCACGAAGCCGTTCGGCTTCAGTCCCTTTTATCCCGGGCCTGGTATTGGGGGACACTGTATCCCTGTCGATCCGTTATATTTGCAGTGGAAGGCGCAGGAGGAAGGGATGGAAAGCCGGATGATCGGATTGGCGCACCGGATTAATCTGGAAATGCCGGCGTATGTGGTCCGCGCTATGAAACGGATTTTATCTGAAAAAAGACCTCTTCGTGGGGCATCCATTCTGGTCTATGGAATCACCTACAAAAAAGATACGAATGATGTCAGGGAATCAACGGCCATCGAGCTGATCGAGCGGCTGCTGGAGGAAGGGGCGGCAGTGAGCTATCACGATCCTTACGTGCCTGAGCTAAGGCTGGATGGAGGGACGATGCTGCAGAGCACAGCATTGACAGAGGAGGTGCTGGCCACGGCCGACTGCATCGTTCTGCATACGGATCATCGCCAAATGCCGCTGCAGATGATGGCGGATCATGCGAAGGTCATTTTCGATACTCGCAATGTGACGGGCCGGGTGAAAGGCAGCGCCGAGATGCATCGGTTAGGCGCGGGGGAAGCCGGGCTGTAAGCTCTATGGGAAAAAGAAAATCGACCGCATGCTCAGGTTAAGAGCTGCGGTCGATTTGTTAATCCAAGCACAAGGGGAATTTAAGCTTGAGCGAACAGCTTCTTCAAATTCTCTTCGAAAGGAGCTTGAATAATCCCCTTCTCCGTAATGATTGCTGTCACATATTCATTCGGCGTCACGTCGAAGGCCGGGTTGTATACCTTGATGCCCTGAGGCGCGGTTCGTTTGCCGAAGCCTTGGGTAATTTCATCCTCGTGACGCTCCTCGATCGGAATGTCCCCGCCTGTCGGTGTATTCATATCGATCGTAGAAATAGGGCACGCCACGTAGAACGGAATGCCGTGGGCTTTCGCCAATACGGCCACGCTATAGGTGCCGATTTTGTTCGCCACATCGCCGTTGGCCGCCACGCGGTCGGTACCGACGATGACCGCCTGCACCCAGCCTTTGCTCATGACCGCGCCGGCCATATTGTCGCAAATCAGCGTCACGTCGACGCCGGCCTGCTGCAGCTCGAACGCCGTCAGCCGGGCGCCCTGCAGCACCGGACGCGTCTCGTCGGCATACACCTTCAGGTGCATGCCGCGCTCCAGCGCCAGGTACATGGGCGCCAGCGCCGTGCCGTAGCGTGCCGTGGCGAGGCCGCCGGCGTTGCAGTGCGTGAGGACGCCCATGCCGTCCTCGAACAAGGATAGCCCATGCTCGCCAATGAGGCGGCACGTCTCTTCATCTTCGCTCTGGATGAGCTTCGCTTCATCCAGCAGCACCTGCTTCATCGCTTCCGGCTCACCGCCCTCGGAAGCGAGCTCTTGGGCGCGCTGCTTCATCCGGTCCAGCGCCCAGAACAAATTCACCGCCGTCGGGCGGGACGTCGCCAAATAATCGCACTGCTTGACCGTTTCCTCAAGCAGCTGCTCCCGGCCGCCGCTCGCGTCTCGCACGCCGAGGTACACGCCGAACGCCGCCGAGATGCCGATTGCCGGCGCTCCGCGTACGGCCAACTGCTTGATTGCGTCCCACACCTGCTCCGAGGTGACGAGGGGCAGATAAATAATTTCGTCCGGCAGCAGCCGCTGATCCAGCAGGTCCAGCCGGTTATCGGCCGAATTCCAACGTACGGATTGCAGCCAATCGGCGGCTTCCGTTTGATTTTCGATTGTACTCATGAGGTATGCTCTCCTTTGTTTAAGAAAGAAGCCCGCATGCGGGCCGGCTTCCTGCTACCTTGGTCTGGTAGGCTTGGTTTGTGTAAATCTTATATAATCCGCCGGTGGGAGTCGTTTAGCGAACCGCTTTGACCGCAATGTCCAGCAGCTCGTCGATGGAATTCGCCTGACGGTGGTATTTGATCAAGCCGGTGCCGATCTGCAAAGCGATCCGTTGAGCCCGTTCCTTTGCTGCGGCATCCTCCAGCTTGTTGATGTCAGCCACTTGAGCCAGGCCGTGGACGCGGCGAACCGTTTTGCTTCCGGTATAGCCGAAGGTATCACGCAGAACCTGCTGCATATACCAATCCTGGTAGCCCGGCGTTTGGAACATCCGGTCGGTGCCGTGCTCATTCCACAAAGAACGGAATTCACGCTCGAACGTTTCCCATACCTCACGGATGGTGCCGAGAAGATAGGAACGGTAGTCCTCGCGGGACGCCGCATCCTTGCTCCAGCCTTCCTGAGCGGCGAAATTCAACAGCAGGTTCGCAAAAACCGCACCGATATCGAAGCCGATCGGGCCGTAATAAGCGAATTCAGGATCGATGACCTTGGTGGAATCCGGTTTGATGAAAATACTGCCGGTGTGCAAATCGCCATGCAGCAGCGCTTGCGCTTTTGTCAAAAATCCGGTGCGCAAAATCGCGACTTCCAGCTTCAGCTCATTATCGTTCCATAACGCTTCCACCGCATCGCGGATAGCGGGAGGAATATCATTCGTGTCCGCATCGCGGTAAGGATCGTCGAAGATCAGCTCTTCGGTTATTTTGCACAGCTCAGGATTAATGAACTGCTTCACGCGCAGCTTCTTTTCCTGCTGGTTCATGCCGAGGTCCGAAGTGAAGAACATCGTATGGGCGAGGAAGCGGCCGATGTGGCCTGCGAACAGAGGGTATCTGTTTCCTTCCATTAAGCCGCGGCGCATAATGATATGGTCACTCAAGTCTTCCATCCCTGTAAGAGCAAGCTCTTTATCATATACGAACACGTGAGGAACCAGGTCAGGGCAGAGAGATTCCTGGATCATCAGCGCTTCGCTTTCGATGCGGGCACGGTCCAATGTCAAAGGCCAGGATTCACCGACAACCTTGGCATAGGGGAGCGCCTGCTTTAAAATAACGCTTTTGCCTGTGGACGGCTCCGTAATATGAAATACTAGATTTAAATTGCCGTCCCCGATTTCACGGCTTGTCAGCTCACTGCCCGGTGTGAACAGATTGGGAATACCCCGCGCATATTCGACTGCTTCGGCTTCGCTCAAAGCATGATAACTAGACATAAGAATGATATCCTCCCTTTTCCGATAAACTATCATTCCATAGTATAGCAAATTGTGAGCGGCGGGCAAAGAGGGCTTGCAGAACAGGGCTTCAGCCCAAAGAAATGCATTCCGGATTTACAAAAACTTCATCCTCCGATAATATCCCGGTGATGCTCCGCAGGTAAACTTAGATCTAGAAGCGATACCTTATAGGAGGTTTTCTGGACATGAACCTTGGGCTCAAATTATTGTTTGCCGCCGCGGCGTTTGGAATTATTTTAACGCTCGGTGTCCAATCGGAAGAAAACCAGACGGTCGTAAGCTCCAATCCTATGAAAGCGAACCAACAGCAATATGAGCGGATTCAGGCAGCTAATTTATATGTAAGCGGAAAATAAAAGTCAATTATGTAGGTAGAGAGGGAGGGCGCAACGCCTTCCCTCTTTTTGTGATGAAGCTGCCGTTAAAAGGGCTTGCGGCTGCGGTGCTCCACCAGGTCGATAGCCCCCAATACCATATGGGCAAGCCCAAAGCCTGTAACAACGGCGGCGGCCATAGGGAATTTGCCGCGCATAGCCACGCCGGAAGCGGTAACCGCGGTACCTAGAACCGTAGGAATAAGTCCTTCACGCATCGATGAGTCCTCCTCGGATAATGATGATTCGTACCCTATTAAGGTTCTGGTTTTTCAGCTGCTTTTATGCCTGCCAACAGTTGCATTTATGCTGCCAAAAAAATTATAATGGATTGTTGGTATGATGGACGCATGTTCAAGGAAAGGAAGATGGGGAAATGGCCAATCAACCTGTTGCACTAAAGGAATGGGCTGTCGCAGTGGAAGCGTTACGGAGCGGGCAGCAAATTCTCATGATGCGCAAGGGCGGGATCCGGGAAGAAACCAGGGATTTTCAAGTCGAGAGCGAGAGCTTTTACTTGTTTCCGACCTATGAGCATCAGAAGAAGCAGTGGATCAAGCCGGAGTTTCAGCATCAGCTCGATCGGACGCTCGAAGGCTGGAGCATCGAAGATACGGAAGTCACGCTGCATTGCTATGCCGAGCTTGCGGAGGATATTCTCATCGAGGACAAGGAGCAGTTGGACAAGCTGGGGGATTTACATATTTGGACCGATACGTTTGCAGAGGAAAGATTGAAGTGGAAGCGGACGAAGCCTCTGCATCTGATGCTGCTCAGAGTGTACGAGCTGGATGAACCGGTGAAGCTTCCCATTTTATCTTCATATATTGGATGCAAGTCTTGGATTCAATTGGACACGGACGTTCTTGAGGCTGCGGGACGCAAGCCGGTCTTGGATGACGAGAGCTTTCAACGGCAAATAGAGCAAGTCCACGAAAGGCTAGGTTTAAGCTAGGTTCGCCAGGGTAAATACTTATTATATATAAAAGTATAGAAAATGGCCGAATAGGGCTTTATTGATTTGAGTCGTTAAGATATAATATATTATCATTGATTCTCAATGATAATCAGTTTAGAATGATTATTAAGTAAGAATAACAATATCTAAGAGTCATTTAAATTGGAGGAAAATAACCATGGCGAATGCACCGGAGTTTATCATAGACGGTCTTAAAGCTACTGTCGAAGGCAAAGAGATTTTGAAAGGCTTGAACATCAAGATTAAGGGCGGGGAAGTTCACGCGATCATGGGACCGAACGGTACAGGGAAAAGTACGTTGGCTTCCACGATTATGGGTCACCCGAAATACGAAGTGACGGAAGGCTCCATCTCCTTGAACGGTGAAGACGTGCTGGAAATGGCAGTAGACGAAAGAGCAAGAGCCGGTCTATTCCTGGCTATGCAATATCCAAGTGAAATTACCGGTGTAACGAACGCCGACTTCCTTCGCAGTGCGATCAATGCACGCCGCGGCGAAGGCAATGAAATTTCTTTGATCAAATTCATCCGCCAAATGGAAGGCAAGATGAAAGAGCTTGAGATGAACCCTGAGTTCATGCACCGTTATTTGAACGAAGGCTTCTCCGGCGGTGAGAAGAAGCGTAATGAAATTTTGCAAATGATGCTGCTGGATCCTAGCATTGTTATTTTGGATGAAATCGACTCCGGTTTGGATATCGATGCTCTGCGTATCGTTGCTACAGGGGTTAACGCTATGCGTTCCGAGGATCGCGGCTTCTTGATTATCACTCACTATCAACGTTTGCTGAACTACATCAAGCCTGATTTCGTACACGTGATGATGCAGGGACGTATCGTGAAATCCGGCGGTCCTGAGCTTGCTGAGCGCCTGGAGAACGAAGGCTACGACTGGATCAAGGAAGAGCTTGGCATTGTTGATGAGACGGTTGGTCAAGATGAGGGAGAGTTCAAGGTTCCGATGAATACGACAGCTCCGAAATACTAATAACCGCGATTACCGATAATAGGAGGAAGATTTCATGAGTACACAAACCATTCTTCCCATCGATCGCCAAGCCATCGTGGAGCTGTCCAAGTCGAGACAAGAGCCTGAATGGATGACTAATCTTCGCGCCGAGGCGCTGGAGTTGGCCGGATCGTTGGAATTGCCGAAGTTGGAGAAAACAAGAATTGACCGTTGGAACCTGAGTTCTTACGGAAGCTATAAATCAGAAGGCAAAATTGCGAGCCTGGATGCATTGCCGGAAAGCGCGAAGGCGCTTCTTCAAACAGAGGAAGGGCAGCCGGTGAACGTGCTGGTCCAAAAAAACTCGGGCATCGTTTATCACAGTATCTCTGAAGAGCTGGCCAAGCAGGGCGTTATTTTCACCAGTCTGGAAGAGGCTCTGTCCAGTCACTCCGAGCTGGTTCAAACTTATTTCACCAGCGTTGTCGGCAAAGACGAGAATCAACTGACTGCACTGCACACGGCGTTATGGAGCGGCGGCGTATTCGTATATGTACCGAAGAACGTGCGCGTTGAATTGCCTATCCAAGCTTTGTTCTTGACGGATGATGCAGAAGCTACGTTCTCTCCTCACGTACTTATCGTTGCTGAACAGCACTCCTCTGTGACCTATGTTGACAACTTCGTATCCGAGGGCGACCTGAATCAACTGATTCAAAACGGAGTTGTAGAGGTTGTGGTGAAGGCCGGTGCTACGGTTAACTTTGCGTCAGTTCATAACCTGAATGAATCCGTCACGGATCTTTCCTACCGTCGTGCCGTTGTGGACAACGATGCGACGATCAACTGGGTTATCGGCGAAATGAACTACGGCAATGTGATGTCGGATACGACATCCTTGCTCAAAGGCAACGGCTCGAACTCCGACGCCAAGATCATTTGCGTAGGCACGGGAGAGCAAAAGCTGAATGTTACGACTCGTGCGGTTCATTTTGGCAAAAGCTCCAGCAGTGATATGATTACGCGCGCGGTAATGCGCGATGCGGCTACGGCCATCATCAACGGCGTCACGAAGATTGAGAAGGGGGCTACCGGAACGAACGGCCAGCAAACGGAAAAAGTGCTGATGCTGAGTCCTAAAGCCCGCGGCGACGCGAACCCGATCCTTCTGATCGACGAAGATGATGTAAAAGCAGGCCACGCGGCAAGCGTTGGACAAGTGAACCCGGAGCAAATTCATTACCTGATGTCCCGCGGTATTACTCGTGAAGAAGCCCAGCGCCTCGTCATCTATGGCTTCCTTGCTCCAGTCGTATCGGAGATTCCGATGGAGAAGGTACAGAAGCAGCTGCAAGGCTTCGTAGAAAGGAAACTCGGACAATGAAGACGTCGGAGATTCGCGAACTGTTTCCCATCCTGAATCAGGAAGTCAACGGTCATCCCTTGGTGTATTTGGATTCTGCGGCAACCTCGCAGAAGCCCGTATCCGTCATCGAAGCGGTGAAGCACTATTACGAGTGGGATAACTCGAATGTGCACCGCGGTGTTCATACGCTCGGTTCCCGCGCAACGGACGCTTATGAAGGTGCCCGTGAGAAGGTGGCCAAGTTCATTCATGCGAAATCGACGGAAGAAATTATTTTCACACGCGGAACGACCACCGCTTTGAATATGGTCGCCTCCGGTTATGCCCGCGCGGTATGCCGGGAAGGCGACGAAATCGTCATTACACCGATGGAACACCACAGCAATCTCATTCCATGGCAGCAAGCGGCTAAAGCAACCGGTGCTGTCTTGAAATATATTCCGCTCCAGCCGGATGGTTCCATTCGACTGGAGGATGTGGAGCAGACCATTACGGAACGCACCAAGGTTGTTTCCGTCACCTATGTATCGAATGTACTCGGAGTTGTGAATCCTGTTAAAGAGATCGCTGCTATCGCTCACCGGTACGGAGCCAAGATGGTTGTGGACGGAGCTCAAAGCACACCGCATTTGAAGGTGGACGTCCAAGACCTGGATTGTGACTTTTATGCACTATCAGGACATAAAATGTGCGCACCTACCGGCATTGGCGCCTTGTACGGCAAAAAGGAACTGCTGCAAAATATGGAGCCGATCGAATTCGGAGGGGAAATGATTGACCATGTCGATTTATATGAATCTACATGGAAAGACCTCCCTTGGAAGTTTGAAGGCGGTACGCCTATTATTGCCGGGGCTATTGGCTTGGGCGCAGCGATTGATTTCCTGGAAAGCATTGGTTTGGACAACATCGACCGTCACGAGAAGCAGCTGACTACCTATGCGATCGAACGCTTGCAGCAGATTGAGGATTTGACTATTTACGGCCCGCTGAACAACCGCGCAGGTCTGGTTACTTTCAATCTGGGAGACGTTCACCCGCATGACGTGGCTACCGTACTGGATGCCGATGGCATTGCCATTCGGGCGGGCCACCACTGCTGCCAGCCGCTGATGCGTTGGCTTCAGGTTTCATCGACAGCGCGTGCCAGCTTTTACTTGTACAATACGGAAGAAGATATTGACCGCCTGGTAGCCTCACTACTTAAAACAAAGGAGTACTTCGGTCATGCAATTGGATGATTTATATCGCAGAGTCATTATGGATCATTATAAAAGCCCCCGCAACCGCGGTACCTTCGAAGGGGAAGCGGTAACGATCGATTTGAACAACCCTACCTGCGGAGATAAAATTCAGCTCCAAATGCAGGTGGAGGATGGCAAAGTAAAAGCCGCCAAATTTACCGGAGAAGGCTGCTCGATCAGCCTTTCCTCCGCTTCGATGATGACGGATGCCGTCAAAGGCAAAACATTGGATGAAGCATTGGATATGGCGGAGAAGTTCTCGGGATTGATGAAGGGTGAGCCGGTCGAATTCGAATATGAGGATATCGAGGCTTTGTCGGGAGTGAATAAGTTCCCTGCACGAATCAAATGTGCTACGTTGGCCTGGAATGCATTGCGCAAAGGCATCGAGCAATCGAACCCCAAATAATATAAAGAACAAGGAAGGTGACTCTAATGGCAAAGAAAATGCCCGAAATGGAAGATTATAAGTATGGTTTCCGCGATGAGCATAAAGCCGTGTTCCAAAGCGGTAAAGGCCTGACGCGCGACATCGTTGCCGAAATTTCCAGAATGAAGAACGAGCCGCAATGGATGCTCGATTTTCGTCTGAAATCGCTGGAGCAATTCGAGAAAATGCCAATGCCTCGTTGGGGCGGCAACCTGGACGATCTGGATTTCAACGATATCCAGTATTACGTGAAGCCGTCCGAGAAGCAAGGCAAAACGTGGGAAGAGGTTCCTACGGAAATCAAGGAAACGTTCGACAAGCTGGGCATTCCTGAGGCGGAGCAAAAGTTTTTGGCCGGTGTATCCGCACAGTATGAATCCGAAGTTGTCTACCACAGCATGCAGAAGGATCTTGAGGATCAAGGCGTTATTTTTACAGATACCGATACGGCGCTTAGAGAGTTCCCTGAAATTTTCAAAGAGCATTTCGGGACGGTTATTCCTCCGACAGATAACAAATTTGCAGCTTTGAACAGCGCGGTTTGGTCCGGCGGCAGCTTCATCTACGTACCTAAAGGTGTGAAAGTGGACGTTCCTTTGCAAGCTTACTTCCGTATTAACTCGGAGAACATGGGACAATTCGAGCGGACATTGATCATCACCGACGAAGACAGCTTCGTTCACTATGTAGAAGGCTGTACGGCTCCAATCTACAGCACGAACTCGTTGCACAGCGCGGTTGTTGAGATCATTTGCAAAAAGAATTCCCGTGCCCGTTACACAACGATTCAGAACTGGGCTCCGAACATTTATAACCTGGTTACAAAACGTGCGGTCGCGGAAGAAAATGCAACAATGGAATGGGTTGACGGCAACATCGGCTCCAAGCTGACCATGAAATATCCTGCAGTTGTATTGAAGGGTCAAGGAGCTAAAGGGATGGTACTCTCCATCGCTGTTGCGGGCCGCGGCCAGCATCAGGATGCAGGCGCTAAGATGACTCACCTGGCACCGGACACGACTTCCACGATCGTTTCCAAGTCGATCAGTAAGCATGGCGGTAAAGTAACGTACCGCGGCTTGGCATCCTTCGGACGCAACTCCCAAGGCTCCAAAGCGAACATTAAGTGTGACACTTTGATTATGGATAAAGAGTCCACTTCGGATACCATTCCATACAATGAGATCATGAACGATAACATCACGCTGGAGCATGAGGCTACGGTATCCAAAGTATCCGAGGACCAATTGTTCTACCTGATGAGCCGCGGCTTGACAGAGGCTGAGGCTACGCAAATGATCGTGATGGGCTTCATCGAACCGTTCACCAAAGAGCTGCCGATGGAATATGCGGTAGAAATGAACCGTTTGATCAAGTTCGAAATGGAAGGTTCTATCGGTTAATTCGATTAAGCCTTTATATACAGCTATACAAAAAAGCGCCCTTCGCTGGCTGAAGCGAGGGGCGTTTTTTTGGTTTTTTAGTAGAGCACTCGTCTTCACAGAAGACGAGGTTGTTTATTCAGGGCACCACATTGGAATTTTTGGCTGACTCCATGCAGTTCAAGGTATCTTAAGAAATATTACCAATAAGCCATTTTCCTATGCCAGCACCCCCCAATGTGACCAAGGCTACCCACATCGTCATAGCTATGGTCCGAAATTTGTTCATTTGTTACCCACACCTCCCAATTAAATTGGTACTTAGCTGCATGCCTATCATAGCAACTTTAGATTCCCTTGTTGTAGAGGATGCATTCCTTTGCGTCGATGAAGTTTAATTGGGAGAAGCCGGGAATTAGGGAAGGAAAAGCTGGGAGGTATTCATGTGCTTTTAACGCCTGGGTGGGAGGCAATTCCAGTATAGTGATTATCACATTATCTCATGCTAATTAGTACTTAAGTGTGAAGGACGGGATCCGCATTGAAAAAGGAAAGCCACAACGGATGGATCACAAAAGCGATGACATTAATTACAGTGGGGCTTATAGCAGGATGCAGTCCGATGGCCCCATTGCAGAGGAATGCTCAGCCAAACCTGGCTATACAGGCTGATAATCATTCAGCCGCGGTATGGAAAGAAGGAGCCGTGATGATCCATACCGTTGATAGTATTCCTTATGTAACCTTGAACGATTTGTGCAAAACGCTGCAGCTTCGTATGAAGTGGCAGCAAGAAACGGCAACCGTAAGCCTCGGGGACTATGCTCCTGAATATGTCCTGCAAGTCGGCTCAACCGATGCTACGAAGGCAGGCAAAGCTATGAAGCTTCCGCAGTCTCCGATCTTATCTAATTCAGAGGTGCTTCTTCCCGTATGCTCGATAGGCAGCCTGTTTCAAGACGAGCTTCAGTTTACGGTAATGGAGAAGTCGATTCAGTTCTCCCCGGTGAAACAGGCATCGATAAAAGCTTCCTTCCATATCGGTGAGGCAACTGAGAAACCTTCTGGAGAAGTAGGCTCACATAAAATTCGTGCCAAGGGAGCCCGCACCCAAGGGTCTGCAGATGACCTCGTCCAAAGAGCACGGCGCTATGTGGGGGTTGGCTACGAATTCGCTGCAGCTCCTTTTCCGGAATCAGGCACGTTTGATGCATCCTCCTACCTGCAGTATATCTTTCAGCATGAAGGCATCCCTTTGGCTCGAAGCTTAAGTGAGCAAGCGGAGCAAGGGACACGTGTACAGCCCGATAAATTGCAAAAGGGGGATGTACTCTTTTTCCAGGAAGCCTACCGGTACAGAACAAGTCATGCAGCACATGCTGGCTTGTATATAGGGGATTATCAGATGATTCACGCGGCTCCCGAGCCAAAGAAGGGGGTTCAGATCAGCCGAATTGATACTGTATATTGGAACGACCGGTTTGTGAAGGCTCAGCGAATGGTCGCACCCGGCTCAAAATAAAAAGAGCGTATCTCTCATCGAGAGGTACGCTCCATTACTATGTCGATCGAAATCGTTACATATAAATTTCTTGAATTTCAAGATCCGGTCTTTCCGCAAGGTTAATGAAGTGGTCGTCCACCTGCACTAACGGGTTAAAAAAATCTGTAGGATGTGTTAATATAATGATTCCGACCTCACCTGATGTGAGGAGTGCCTTTTTACCAATGAAATTCGGCAGCATATTGCGGATGAATACCTGTGTAATCTGAGCATCCAGCATACCGAAGCTCATTCGGTGCAGCTCCTTTAGTACATAAAGCAGATCCTGCTTTTCCTGATAAATCCGTTGTGAGATCATTGCACTGTATATGTCTGCAACCGCCACAATCTTCGCCATCGGATGTATTTCTGTACCTTTCAGCTGAAGGGGGTAACCGCTGCCGTCCAGTCGTTCATGATGCTGGAGTGCTGCTAGTGCAAGCGCTTCATTGAACCCGCACGCTTTGATCATTTCGTAGCCGTAATGGGTATGTCTTTTCACTTCACTGAATTCTTCTTCCGTAAGCTTGGCCGGCTTTTGAAGAATGGCGTTGTCTATTTTACTTTTGCCGATGTCGTGCAAATAGCCTGCTTTTCCCGCAAGCAAAGCATCCGATTCGGTTTGTCCGAGCCATTTGGCAATATAGTAGGAAATCATCCCTACCTGGACACTATGCTGGTACGTGTAGTCGTCCTTGTTATTCAACGTGAGGAGGAGGGAGACGACGTCATGCTCCTGCTCGCATTGATTGGCCAGAGGAGCAAAGCATTGTTGAACGTCGTCCTCGTGAATGGCACCGCTGATTTGGATTTGCTCGAACAGCTGCTTGATGCCATCCACCGCTTCTTGATAAGCTTCGGTCTGTGCAATCACCTGTTTGCCCGCCACCGCCACACTGGCAGGAGCTGCGGCAGGTTGGGACTGCCCGGCTTGTCCATTATAACGAATCATGATATCGACATAATCAATTTGGTGACGTTGAAGCTTCTCAATATCGTCCTCGTTTAATACGGTATGAGCGGATACGACGAGAAGCCCATTCCAATTAAAGACATCTGAACCTGTACGATCACCAATCTGTAAATCTTCAACAGGTATTTTCAAAAGCTAATTCACCTCGGCACAGAGTCGTTTAATGTTAAAGTTTTTTTAATCGTACCAAGAATGAGATTTATTGGCAATAGCCGCATGAAGAATTTGTCGAAACTTTACATCTTGTTATCCAAAGTTTACATGCCTATATAACGGCTGTATAGACTTTTGGCCATAACGGGATCATCCGTTCCTTGGACCATCAGTCTTCCATCCGGAAATAAAATCATCGTAATACTGTCATTCGGCTGAAAACGCAGCAGGAAAGGGTTCAGCTCAACGGTTCCCAGAGGCTTCCATTTCTCGGCCCACTCGGCTAACTGAAAGCTGCCGCTGCGAACCGGCTGGATTTGGACCGAATTGCGGCCGCAAAGTGTTTGAATGGTATCTTCTTCAAGATCCTGCTCCAAATATTCATAGCGGGCTTGTGCACAAGCAGGACAATCGCTTTTGCGGGCTTTGCTTACATCTACCGCAGCGTGCTGGTTGTACCACAAGTCCCAGTGGACCATTTTACGGTTCAGCTGGCCGCGGGCACCTACAAGCAGCTTAAACGCTTCGGTTGCTTGATGGGAAGCTACCGTATGAATGATCGGTCCGATGACGCCGGCCGTATCACATGTCTCGGTAGTGCCTTGTGCAGGCGCCTGACCGAACATACAGCGAAGGCAGGGGGTTTCTCCAGGAATAATCGTCATGGAGACACCGCGCGAGCTGACGGCTCCGCCATAAATCCAAGGGATATTGTGCTTGAGGCTCACATCATTAATGAGAAAGCGCACGGCAAAATTATCGGTTCCATCCAATATAAGCTCTACATCCGATAGCAGCGCTTCGGCATTCGAAGGGTTCAAATCCGTTACGACAGGCTCCAGCTTCACGAGTGAATTGGCCTGCTGGAGCCGCTTGGCGGCCGCGATAGCTTTGGGCTCGGAGCCTGCCGCATCGGACTCGTCATACAGCATCTGGCGCTGCAGGTTGCTTGTCTCAACGAAGTCGCGGTCAATCAAACGGACAAAGCCGACTCCGGCACGAACCATATGATTGGCAAGCACGGTGCCTAGAGCCCCCATGCCCACAATAGCGACACGCGCCTGCAGCAGCTGGAGCTGTCCCTGCTCGCCGATCGGCTGAAACAAAAGCTGCCGGGAATACCGCTCCAATAAGGAAGCGGGGGATTCAGGTTGATGATCAGTAGGCATATGCATTGTCACTCCATTCCGTTCTTTTCTCTTTGGTGTAGGTTATTGCTTCTCAGGTGCAAGAGGGTTCCAAGGTCCCTGCTGGTGGCCTTTCCACTCGGAGCCGTCCTCCCAAAATTCCTTTTTCCAGATCGGAACGACCTGTTTGAGCCTTTCGATTGCATACCGGCTGGCTTCATACGCAGCGTCACGGTGCGGAGCGGATACGGCTATGACGACACTTGCTTGGCCGATATCCACTTTTCCCAGGCGGTGTGTGATGGCACATAGCGTACCTTGCCAGCGGCTATCAATATCTTTGCAAATTTGCTCCATTGTTTTGATGGCCATGGGCTCATAGGCTTCATACTCCAACAGCGTCGTTCTTTTGCCATGTGTCCATTCTCTGGTTGTGCCTATGAAGGTAAGGGTCGCACCATGATCCGGATGCAGTACTTTATGGTTTACGGCTTCGATGGAAATGGGGTCCCGTGTGATTTCAACGAGCTGTGGCTGGCCGCCGGAAACCGGGGGAATGACTGCAATTTCGTCCCCTTCGACAATTTCCTGATCTTCTGCCGCGTAGCTTTGGTTTATGGCGATAAAGGCTTGTGCCAAAGATCCTGATGCTTGAGGATACAGCTCGGAGAGCTTCTTTTTCAATAATCCGGCAGTGGGTGTTTCCGGGGAATTCCAATCGATTTCAATAGCAGCCCCCCCCATTTGCTCGGCCAAGCCGGCAAATACATACAATTGCAGCTTTCTCATAATTATTCACTCCGTGATGATTGACGTTTTACTCTCAGCATACCATATTTTCATAGGGTAATGGTATAATGAGGGATAGAATGCAAGGAGCAACGGTTCGACTGGAACCGGGAAGAGTGGAGGCCTGGAAATGAATATTCAAGTAGATGATGAGAGGTGCGGAAGCGGGGAATATGCGGTATCTTTGCTCGTGGAGATGGCACCGGAGAAGCTTGCTATTGAGGAGCGGGTGCCGGGGGTAGCGGGTAAAGCCTTTGATTTGAAAGGATGGTACCGCGCGTGGAAATCAACGCGTACCGATGACGAGGCGGCAGAGCCAAGCCGGATGACGGTAGAGGCCGCGGATGAATTTCAAGCGGATATCCCATGGGATCAGCTGGATCAGGCGGTCTTCTTGTACGAACAAGACGGCAAGCCGATTCAAAAAGGCTATCCGCTGCGGTTATATGTCCCGGACGGCAGCAGTGAATGCTTAAACGTCAAAAGCATCGTACGCATCCGTTTCTTCTATGATCAGTCCTCTTCAGAAGCTACCTACGGCTTTAAAAATCAAATTTCCGTCGATGAGCTCAGATTGAAAAAATAACGCCTTCCACGAAGGAAGCCATGATAAGCACAACAATTAAGGAGGAAGGTGGCCGATATGACGTTATCTCCGCTTCGGCTGCGAATCCTTCATTCGAATGATATTCATAGCCACTTTGAACAAATGCCGCGTATGGCTGCTGCATTCGAGGAGCTGCGCTCGGCTATGGGAGACGCTCCGACGCTCACGGTCGATATCGGCGATCATCTGGACCGTGTAAGCCCTCTGACGGAGGGCAGCGGGGGAGCAGCCAATCTGGACGTGTTGGAGGCGACAGGGTACGACGCGATTACAATAGGCAATAACGAAGGCCTGACGTTCACACCGGAAGCGCTTGGCAGGCTGTACGGCCCGGCACATCGCTTCAAGGTCATCTGCGGCAATCTCTTGGAATCGGGGACAGGGACCTATCCCTCCTGGGGGGGACCTTATCATATTTTCGATAAAGGAGGCATCCGTGTCGGACTGATCGGTTTGACGGCGTATTATCCCGATTTTTACCGGTTGCTTGGCTGGGATATTCTCGAGCCTGTTGCTGTCGCCCAAGAGCTTGTCTGGCAGCTGCGCCCCCAGGTCGATCTGGTCGTCATCCTGTCCCATCTGGGGCTTAAACAGGATGAACGCATGGCTTCGGAAATCGAGGGGATTGATCTCATCCTCGGAGGACACACCCACCACTTGCTGGAGCAGCCGCTGCGTATCGGACAGACGATGCTGTGCGGTGCCGGTAAATTCGGCCAATACATCGGGGTGGTGGATGTAGGGCTCGATCCGGTAACCCGTAAGCTAACCCAATTGGAGGGCTATGTTAAAGAGCTTGCACGCGCCCATACAGCAGAGGAACAGCGCAGCTCGCACGGTGCAGGTTCGTCCGATGCGAAGTTGATGGAGCAGCAGCTTGCTGCCCGGATCGAAGCACATCGCCTCCAGGCCCAGCAGGCGTTATCGCTTGAAGTCGCGCACTTGCGGGAACCCTTGGCTGCCGAGTGGTACCAAGAGGAACCGCTTGGAAATTTGTTGGCCGCTGCTTTGCGAAAATATACGGGAGCGGACATCGGCCTGGTTAACGCAGGTCAGCTGCTCGAAGGGTTGGATGCGGGCAGCGTCTCTGCTGGACGATTACTTGCTATTTGCCCATCGCCGATTAATCCAAGCAGGATGCTTCTTACCGGGCAGCAAATTGTGCAGGCCTTGGAGGAGTCGCTGCTGCCTGAGTTTACTGAGAAGCCGATTTATGGGTTTGGCTTTAGAGGCAAAGTGCTGGGGATGCTCCAAGTCGATGGCTTGACTATTGAATATGATCCGGAAGGCCCGGCCTATCGGAAAATAAAGCAAGTGCGCATGGGGGATGGAGAAGGGCTCGACCCGGAACAGGAATATCGTGTCGGCTCGATCGATATGTTTACTTTTGGAATCGGTTATATGAGCTTGTCTCAAGGGAAGGAAGTTCAATATTTTTTGCCCGAGTTTATTAGAGATCTTCTCCGTTATGAGCTGAACAATCCGGAAGCTATCGCGGCAAGTAAAGCTTATCGCTGGAAGCGGCTTCCGCTCAAACCATAAAAAAGGACCGTTAAAAAGAAGGCCACTGAAAAGTTACGGCTGCATGGACGGATCATTCTTCTGATCGCTGTTGTCCCCGGATTTTCTAATTTCAACCCGCTTACAGCGGTCAAAATCCGTGGACAAAGGCGAACGCTTATGCTTCTACAGAATGATTCCGTCCACTTTGCCGTCTTAATAAGTGAACGCTTTTTAACGGTCTTCTTATTTTGAAAAAGAATGATTAGGACATATAGATGTACAGTCCGAACAAGATGGCCAGGGCAAATCGGTAGTAAGCAAAGTACGTCAATGGAATTTTCGAAACCAGTTTAATGAAGGTAACGACTGCCAGCAATGCCACGATAAACGAAACGATAAACCCTACCGCGAAAAATCCGAGCACATTCGATGTAAGCAGTTCATGGGATTTCAGCAGAGAGAGTCCCGAAGCAGCGAACATGAGCGGAATCGCAAGAATAAATGTAAAGTCTGCGGCAGCGCCACGGCCTACACCGGACAGCATACCCCCTGCAATGGTAGCACCGGAACGGGAGAAGCCGGGCCAAACAACGGCTAAGATTTGATACAGGCCAATATATAGCGCTTGCCTGTACGTAATATCGTCCAGCTCCCGGGCTGTTTGCTTCTTCGTTGTTTTCTCCGCGATAATAAACAGAATACCGCCGACAACCAGACTGAGCAACACGGTTTTGGGAGAAAAAAGCTTCGCTTCTATCCAGTGGTTAAAAAGCAAGCCTACAATACCAGCCGGTAAAATACCGATAAGAATATGAATCAAGTTCAGTTTGCGTTTGCCTGCCCGTGAAGGATCCTTTTTCAAACCGAACAATAGCAGGATCCGGTTCCAATAAATCACAACGACCGCCATGATGGCCCCGAGCTGGATAACGACCTCGAACGTTTTCATCACTGCATCATCTTCCGGAATCCCCAGCAGCGCTTGCACCAAAATCATATGTCCCGTTGAAGATACCGGCAAAAACTCGGTAAGCCCCTCTACAATCCCCATAATAATAGAAACCCAATAACTTAGCATAAAGCCCTCCTACTGATTTTGTACGAACTATTCTATTTTAGCTTGTTCCGGGTTGTCTCACAAGAGAGCAAAAGCTTGCACAGCACACAGGCTGCGGCAGTTCTGTCGAACGCCAACAATCGATGCTATTTGACATCTTCTGAAAAAGGGGTTGTCGAAAATTGTAAATTTGTATTGCTCTTTTAAGTAGAATCCTTTACATTTAAACTTAGGGTATTCTCAACTTCTGCAGAAAGAAGACGTGGTTGGAAAATGCGATTGCTACCGCTAAGCATGGTTCGTCCCGGCATGAAGCTTGGGAAGAAAATATATAATGAAGAAGGCTTGACCCTTCTTGGTGAGCAGGTCGAATTGACACAGATGCTCATACAGCGATTGGCTAAGCGAGGCATTGATTTTGTTTATATAGATGATCCTAGAACGAACGATGTTGTTATTCCGGATATGATCAGTGAGGAAACCCGGCTTCGAGCGACTTCAGAGATTCGCAGCTCTTTTCGCAAATTGATGGATGATTCCATGAAGCGTAATCTGAGCGGCTACACCCAGCTCGGGAAAAATTTCCGAGAGGTCATCAACCTGATTATCGATGATCTGAGCGGGCATCAGGATGCCATGATCATGCTGACGAATATCAGTGTGATGGATGATTATTTGTTTCAGCACTCGTTGAACGTATGTATTTACACGACGATGCTCGGTATGGCCAACGGCTACAGCCGTGACGAATTGGCGACGATTGGTCTTGGAGCCATGCTGCATGATATTGGAAAGACGCAAATTCCGATAGATATTCTCCGCAAGAACGGAGCTTTAACCCAAGATGAATTCGTGCTGATGAAAAAACATACGGAATTCGGCTTTCACCTGCTGAAGGATGAAGCCAATATTCCGCTGCTTGCAGCTCACTGCGCATTTCAGCATCACGAGCGGATGGATGGAAGCGGCTATCCGAGAGGAATCAAGGGCAACGATATTCATGATTATGCCCGGTGGATCGGGCTGGTCGATTCCTACGACGCTATGACCACCCACAGGGTATACCGGAAGGCAATGCTTCCCCATCAAGCAATGGAGATTATATTTACCGGTACCTCAACGCTATACGAGCAAAAGAAAATTGAGCTGTTCCGCGATAAAATAGCGATCTATCCGATCGGTGTTACAGTGACCTTGAACACGGGAGAAACGGGCACGGTTGTCGGACTGAACAATTTGGTCCCGCAAAGGCCTATCGTCCGGTTGTTTCAAAACGAGCAGGGCGAGGAATTGGCGGCACCGAAAGAAGTAGATTTATCCAAAAAGCTTTCCCTGATGATTACAGGTGTGAACAATGATTCCGTTAACGACAATATGAATCTTCAAGCGAATTGAGCCCAGGTTTCCTGGGTTTTTTTGTGCGTGCACATGTGTTCTGCAAGGAGGAACTGCCCCGTTATAATTGTGTCAGGCTGCGAAGTGAGAATAACCTTGTGCCTTGCATGCTTTGGTGGTTTAGTTTCATTTTGCTGCGTCATACGATACAATAGGTGGTAAAAATAATTTATAGAGTCAGGTGTGAAATTCAACATGATACATAAACTGAATCCCGTTCTACTTCCTATAACCCCGCAGAACGATCCGTGGGATCCGATCCGGTCGCTGCAGAAGCACGGCAAGCATTTGTTAACGAGTGTGGAGCTTACGGTAACAAATCTGTGCAATATGCGGTGCGAGCATTGCGCGGTGGGGGAGACGCTAACGATGACGGAAGGCCCCCGGATTCCTGTGGACACCATTCTGCGCAAGCTGGATGAGGTGGAGCATTTGGAAACGATCAGCATCACGGGCGGGGAGCCGAGCTACCATGAAGCTACGGTGCGGGATTACATTGTTCCTATTCTGAAATACGCCAGAGCCCGCGGGGTTCGCTCTCAAATCAATTCCAATCTTACCTTGGACTTGGCCCGATACGAGCTGTTGGCCCCTTTCCTGGACGTAATGCACATTTCCTTTAACTACGTGCAGCCAGAGGATTTTCATGAGGTCGGATTTGCCCGGGCTGGCCGCAGTGTCAAGCATGAAACGGCTGCAAAGCTGTATGAGCGGATGATTGAAAATACGATTGAATTAAGCCGCGGCGGCATGTTCGTATCGGCGGAATCCATGATTAACTATCGTACGCATGAAAAGCTGACAGATATCCATAGACTAATCGTAAAGATGGGCTGCAAACGTCATGAGGTGCATCCGATGTATCCGAGCTCTTTCGCTTCCAATCTGCCGGTGCTTTCGTTGGATCAGTTCCGCGCATCCATTCATAAGCTTCTCGATGAGCGTGACCGTGAGCTCTGGATGCTGTTCGGGACGCTTCCCTATTACGCCTGCAGCCCGCATGAGGAAGACCGCCGTATGATTCGCAGATTAAGGGAAGAACCTAATGTTACGGTTCGTAATGATCCGGATGGACGGAACCGGTTGAATGTGAACCTGTTCACCGGAGATGTTTACGTAACCGACTTTTCAGACGTGCCCGCTTTGGGCAATATACACTCGGATACGCTGGAGGAAGTGTTCTCGAGGTGGGGAGAGCATCCGTTGAATGCCTCCGTCAATTGCTATTGTCCAGCTGCAAATTGCTGCGGACCAAACCTTTTGGTCGCTGATACGTATTATAAGGAAGTCGACTTTACTACAAGGAAAGCCGTAGTCTGAAATCGACTAAAAAATCCTAAGGGTAGAAACGAAAAGGAGTTTGAGTTCATTGCCAGATCATAGTAGCAGCTTCGATTGGGGACTTATATCACTAAACATGATTTTAGTTGTATTTCTTGTTTTCTTGAACGGATTTTTCGTAGCGGCCGAGTTTGCGCTCGTGAAGGTCCGTCAATCCCGCTTGCAGCAGCTTCAAAATGAAGGCGTGGGAAGAGCCAAATACGCGCTGGCGGTCACCAAGAAGATGGATGCGTATTTATCTGCCACACAGCTCGGGATAACGCTTGCTTCTCTTGGCTTAGGCTGGGTAGGGGAACCGGCGATTTCCCACTTGATTATAGATCCGCTGTTTGCCAAGCTGCATTGGTCGAATGCGTGGTTTAGTTCCGCGTTGTCCGTCTTTATAGGCTTCGTCGTAATTACCTTCATGCATATCGTGCTGGGCGAGCTAGCTCCCAAATCGTTGGCGATTCAAAAGTCTGAAGGCACCTCCTTGTGGCTGTCCGGGCCTTTGCTTGTATTTTATAAAATATTTTTCCCCGTCATCTTTGTGCTGAACGGCGCGGCCAACCGGCTGTTAAAGCTGGTCGGGGTACAGCCTGCAACCGAGCATGAGGCGGCGCACACGGAAGAAGAGATCCGCATTCTGATGGATCAGAGTGCGCGCAGCGGTCACATCGACAAGGATGAGATGGCGCTGTTTGATAATATCTTTGAGTTCTCGGACCGTGTGGCCAGGGAAATTATGCTTCCCCGCACGGATATGGATTGCTTGTTCACCGAGCATTCCTTTGCCGATAACTTGAAGGTGGTATACAAATCGAAGCATACGCGATACCCAGTTGCAACGGAGGATAAAGACAATATTATCGGTTTCGTCCACATTACCGATTTGTTGACTGCGGATCCGGATGAAGAGCATGATTTGAAATCGTTTGTCCGTCCGGTGCTGATGGTGCCGGAATCGATGGAAATCAGTCACGTGCTGAAGCTGATGCAGCGCAAAGCATCGCAGCTGGTCATCATCGTTGACGAGTATGGCGGTACGGCCGGCATGCTGACGACAGAAGATATTTTGGAAGAAATCGTCGGCGAAATTCATGACGAATTCGATGAGAACGAGCGGCCGGACGTCGAGAAGAAAGGGGATTCCTATTCGGTTGACGGCAGAGTACTGCTGGAGGACCTGGATGACCTGCTGTCATTGGGTATTGAGGACGATGAGGTAGACTCCATTGGAGGCTGGTTGTTCACGAAGATGGAGGGCACCATATCCAAAGGCAAGAAGCTGGAGCACGGTAATTTTACCTTTGAAATTATCGAGGCACGGAAGCTGAGGATCACAAGGGTACTGATTACCCGTAAAAATACGATTGGTCCTATCATCGGGCAAGGAGAAGTGAAGCTGGAGGGGCAAGAGTCGAAGTAAGGGGGAGCTTCCGAATCATGTCATTGCGAACGATTCTATTTTGCGCTATGGGCATTGTGCTGCTGTATGGATTGTTTACCATCGGATTTCCGTTTTTGTTGGCCATGCTCATAGCGATATTCCTTGAACCTTTGGTACAGTTTGCAGTGAAATACGGTCGAATGAACCGGGTGCTCGCTGCTATCGTTATCTGTACCCTGTTTACAGGGATGGTGCTTGGCTTTTTCTCATTAATCGGATTCAAGATGGTATCAGAGACGATTCAATTTTGGAAAAATGCACCGGATTATTTGAATGATGCAAAGCTGTTTTTCGATGATACGACAGAGAAAACGCGATTGTTTTACAGCACGCTGCCGCATGGACTGGCAGAGCAGCTTCAAGGCTTTGTAGAAACGGGCATTAACACCGTGACGGAAAACCTGAAGGGCATCCTCACCGCCATTTCTTCGTACTTCCTGAATGTAGCGAAGACGATTCCGAATATGCTTATTTTCTTCGTCGTGTTCGTGATCGGGCTGTACTTAATTTCGATCAGTTTGCCTAACCTGCTTCAATCGTTTCTGCGATTATTCGAGAACAAATCCCAACCGAAGGTAATGAGCGTACTGAACGATCTGCGCCGCGCGATCCTCGGGTTTCTTTTCGCTCAATTTCTGATCAGCTTGCTTACCTATATCGTGACCTTAATCGGTCTGCTCTTCCTCCGGGTGGATTACCCGTTAGCGATTGCGCTGCTTATCGTCATAGTGGATATTTTGCCCATCTTGGGTACAAGCGCGGTGCTCGTTCCGTGGGCCATCTACAGTATGCTGGCAGGGAATATGCATTTAGGGATTGGACTTATCATTTTACTCGTGTTCATTATGATTTTCCGTAAGCTGATCGAACCGAAAATTATCGGGGATGCCGTCGGGATCAATGCTTTGGCGGCATTGGTCAGCATGTATGTCGGCTTTAAGCTGATAGGAGTCATCGGTCTGATTCTCGGACCCGTCATCATTATCGTTTATCAAGCGCTGCGGCGAATCGGATTACTCAAAATTAATATTAAGCTTGACGCCTAGATGGAGACGGGCCT
Source organism: Paenibacillus rigui (assembly GCF_002234615.1). Classification (GTDB taxonomy): domain Bacteria; phylum Bacillota; class Bacilli; order Paenibacillales; family NBRC-103111; genus Paenibacillus_S; species Paenibacillus_S rigui. Next base: position 59,891 of record NZ_NMQW01000033.1, read on the forward strand.
GATCGATTATCGACAGGGCCCGTCTTTTTTGTGCATAGAAAATTTAGTAAGCATAATGGACGAGAAGAGTCAGATATAAATATGGGGAACAGAAACTCATAACCCAGGAAAGAAGGCATTCATGGTGAATCAGGTAAAAGTATGGTTTCCCTATATCAGTCCGCATGATCCTTGTCCGCCTATCTATGAGAAAACGTATTATACCCCGCCCAATTTGTTTATCACGTTTCAGCCTATGAACCTTCCCCAATTTTCTCCGCACGAGGCGTTGAGGCATGGGACGCTGTGGCCTGCGCTTTACAGCCCTTATGAGCCCAATTGCTAAGTGAGGCAATGGAAAGGAGTGAACCGCATTGTCCGCAGAAAAACAAATGCCTCAGCATTTTTACACGATGCTGCAGGAGCTGCAAACCGTTGACTTCGTGTTGGTGGAGCTGACGCTCTATCTGGATACGCATCCTCTGGATGGGCAGGCTCTCCAGCAGTACAATCACTGTGCACAGCAGCGAATGCAGATCGCTCACCAGTTCGAACGGGAATTCGGTCCATTGAAGAGCTACGGCCAGAGCTTCTCCGCTCACCCTTGGCAGTGGGTCAACACCCCTTGGCCCTGGCAGGTATAGCTGTTGTGGAGCTCGATAATCTAAGGGAGGGGAGATCGGACGCATGTGGATCTATGAGAAGAAGCTGCAGTACCCGGTACGTGTAAGCAAATGCGATCCCCATATGGCAAAGCTCCTGTTGGAGCAGTACGGAGGGGCCGACGGGGAGCTGGCCGCTGCGCTGCGTTATTTGAATCAACGCTATACGATACCCGATAAGGTGATAGGCTTGCTGACGGATATTGGCACCGAGGAGTTTGCCCATCTGGAAATGATCGCCACAATGGTTTATAAGCTGACAAAAGATGCGACGATTGAGCAAATTAAGGCCGCTGGTCTGGAGGAGCATTACGTCAGCCATGACCGGGCTTTGTTTTATAGCAATGCCGCTGGAGTGCCATGGACGGCAGCCTATATTCAGGCGAAGGGGGACCCCATCGCTGATTTGTATGAGGATATTGCAGCGGAGGAGAAGGCAAGGGCGACTTATCAGTGGTTAATTGATATGACCGATGATGTGGATTTGCAGGACAGCTTGAAATTTCTAAGGGAGAGAGAGATCATTCATTCGTTGCGCTTCCACGAAGCGGTCGAAATATTGAAGACGGAGCGGGATGCGAAAAAAATTTTTTAACGGGAGGAACACCATCCACTCTAAGCCTAAAGCCTCTAAAAACTGCCTCCACAAGGCAGGATTAGGGGCTTTTCACCTCTTGAAAGGCGCTGATAGAGGTTTTCTCAGTCGCGGAATAAACAACTGCGAAAAACTAGAAATTAATGATTTAATTTACAAATATTGTATATAATAACAGAAAGGATATTCTAAGTTAGAAGAAATGAGGAGATTGGGATTCATATCAGCATCGCAGTCATATCCCTGTTCTTTTTGGCCGCATCCCAGGCATGGAGGCGATTTTACGATTATCATGCGACAATCTTGTTCATGATTTCGGGAAACCTGCTGCATTTATTTTTCTCGAGTCAATATATGGTATGGTATTTTGTTCCCGATAATGCGGCTTACCCCGTACATACTGAGCTCGTATACACCTTCATTATTTTTCCGGCGACGGTCCTGCTTTTTTTGGACAGGTATCCGAAGTCCGGCAAGTGGAAGCAGTTAATCTACTTGGCTTGGTGGGTCCTTATTTATTCGGCATGCGAGTGGGTGCTGTCCGAGACAGGACGGATCGTGTACGACCACGACTGGAGCTGGGCCTGGTCTACCATCTTTGACTGCATGATGTTCCCCATGCTGCTCCTGCATCACCGTAACCCGATATTGGCATACGGCTTATCCGTTCTTATCGTTGTGGCCCTGGTCTATGGATTTCATGTACCGATGAGTACGGTGCTCTAGCACGATATTGATGCCGGGCAGATAACTCCATGGTACCTTCCACCGTTTGACATTCTATACGAATCGTGATTGTATAGAACGTGAAACGTGATGATCAGGGGAGGGAAAGTTTTGCAAGCGACATTTGAAAAACCGGATGCCATGATTTTTGATTTGGATGGCACCCTGTTCCAGACAGAAACACTGCTGCTGCCAGCATACCATGCCATGTTCGATACGCTCCGGGCAGAAGGACTGTACAAGGGGGAAACTCCGCCGGAGAGCCTGATCCTGGGCAGCCTGGGAATGCTCCTGGAGCATATTTGGCAGCGCGTGATGCCGGACGTGGATCCAGCGGTGCACCGGCGTGCAGACAGCCTGCTGCTGGACTATCAATTGGAGGGACTGCGACAGGGCGACGGCCGGATGTACGATTCGGTTGCCGATACATTGTCCAGGCTGCGCAGCCAAGGCGTCAGGCTGTTCGTAGCGAGCAACGGACTGGAGCCCTATGTTAAAGGTGTTGTCGAGCATAAAGGGCTGGCTCCGCTATTTGAAGGCTTGTACAGCGCAGGAGAATTCCAGACCCGATCCAAGGTCGATTTGGTTCGGATGCTGATGGATACTTATGATGTGCGCTCCGCCTGGATGGTGGGGGACCGCTCCTCGGATGTGGAGGCGGGCTTGAAGAATGGGCTAACCGTGATCGGCTGCGATTATGCAGGCTTCCGTAAAGAAGGCGAGCTGGAGGGGGCGCATGCCATCCTTTCCCATTTTGAAGAACTCGCGGCACTTATAAAATAAACCAAGCATAGCAGGCTATTCCGCCTGCTATGCTTTTTTCGTTGCCGAACCAAGACAAGCTTGGATTCGACTCAATCTTATTCTTTCTTGCTTTTCTTCCTCTTCATCAGCCACGAGGCATATTCCAGCGGGCGGGTAATCGCTTTACGGTACGTTTCCGTCTCACCGATTTTATGAAACACTTCCCGGGACGGCTTCGGATTGACTTCCAGCAGCCATACCTTGCCTTTGGGATCAATGGCCAAATCGATGCCGATCTCGACCTGTTGACCGAATTTTTTCTCAATAAATTCCGCGACATTCATGCCGAGCTTGTAGGCTTCTTCTTTAATCTCCTCCACCTTGGCTTGATTCTCAAAGCGGAGAAGCAGCAAGGTATCCATAGGTACAGCCGTGCCGCCGCCATGCAGGTTGGAAGTCACGGAATTGCGGGGTCCGACACGTCCCGCGCAGCCGGTAATTTCCCATTCGCCCTTGCCGTTCTTTTGCACAAGCATACGGAAATCATGGACCCGCCCGTCCTTTAGCGAAAGGGGGATTCCCTGCTGTACAATATACCGGTCGTTCAGCTTCCAGGTGCTGAGTTTGGCCGATATTTGCATCTCGTACACCCTTTGAGGGCGGATGATATGCCGGTTTTGGTCGCGGCCCTGCATCAAGAATCCGGAGCCGTGGGTCATTTGCAGACGGATGATGCCCCGGCCTCCGGTACCGCTGCGAGGCTTCAAATAAATCCGTTGGTATTTTTTCAAAAATTGGATCAGCTCTTTACTGCCGTTATAGCGCACGGTTGCCGGTAAATGGGAGGCGATCTCCTCATTTTCGGATAAAATTTGATGCATGGACCATTTATTGGCAAGCGGGTTGCTGAGATATTTTAATCTTCTATTGTACTGAGAACGGAACCTGCTAATTTTGCGGTAATTTTCCATCCCGTGATAACGGCAGCGGTCGTAGATCAGCTCTGGAAAATAGGTCCATTTGCGCTGCCATTTGCGCGCAGCCGTGTTATAGTAAAGAGCTTGAATTCTGGACTTGGACGCGTGAATGTCGTCCGGAGTAAAGACGAGCACCTCGATGCCCATCTTTTGTCCGTAGATCGACAGCTTGCGGAAAAAAGAAAGCTCCTCGAGCTTTCTTTCCTCCAGATACATAGCCAAGACGCCTAATTGGTAGGGGGGATTCACATTAAATCACCTGCTTGCTTTTTGAGGTGCTGATTTGGACGCCTTTTTCTTGACGGAGCCTGCCGCTTTCGGTTTTTTTGCGCTGATTTTGGATAAATGAATGCAGTACAGAATCAGGTTATCGAGCGACTTTTTGCGGATATGGGGCTCATCGAACTTCATGGGCTTGGAGTTGGCTTCGAAAAACCAGATCTGTCCGTTCCCGTCCACACCTAGATCCATAGACATTTCGCCTAGCATCGTTCCGCTGGATTTCTCAATTTGTTTGGCAATGATAAGAGCCACTCGTTTGGCACGGCGCAATATTTTGCGGGTGCCCAGCGTGCCGAAGCCTGCACCCAGCAGCTTGGCGGGATCATCGATCGAGCCTCCGCGCGGAACGTGGGTGGTAATACTCATCTTGCCGGCAAGCCGGGCGCCGACACCTGCGATATTCCATTCGCCCAGGCCGTTTTTTTGAACAAGCACCCGGAGATCGAAGGGACGCTGCTTGTAGTTGGAAAGTGTAATCCCCTGCTGCATAATGTAGTCCTGCGTTCCGATCATATCCTGGATTTGGGTCCACAGCTGCACGACATTCGTGTAACGGGAAATGTGACTTTTGGTTTTATCCTGCACACTCAGCTGAAATCGGCGGGATTTGGATTTATCCTGTACCCGGCTGACCTTCATGATGCCTTTGCCTGCTTTCCCGCGAATCGGCTTCAAGTAAAGACTGGGATGCTTCTGCAGCAGCTTCTCCAGCTCATCGCTTGTCGTCAGCTTCTGGGTGGTCGGAATAAATTCCTGCGTTTCCTTCGATTTATTCAGCCATTCGAACAAGGTCCATTTGTTAAAGAAAGCAGGATTGAAAAATTGAATCTGCCCATGCTTCATGCAGGTTTGTATAATCTGCTGCACCTCGGGAAGCAGCTCGAATTTCCGGTATGGAATCCGGTTATAAATGACGTGGGGCAGAGGGAGCAGCTCTTTTTTCCAAGACTTGGTTTGAAAATGATAAGAGAAACCAACGGCGCTCTTGCCGGTCAATTTAAAATCAGAGGTGGTCATGACGTAGACCAGAACGCCCTTTTCTTCACCGGTGCGGATCAGGTCGATAAAATTCTCTTGATTTCCGCGAAAAAGCCTTTTCTCATCGGAATAAGTGAGAATGGCCATGGTAGGTCGCTGCGGCTTTTGATGTAGGAGAAGTTCCACTCAGGATTCCCTCCTTGGACGAAATCGGCTCAGGAACAGGCAGTAATCGTAAATGTATTGCAGCGCTGCCTTTCCTTCTCCTTTGAGAGCCGGATGCTTGAAGATGGAGCGGCCTGGCTTCGAGTTGGCTTCAAACATCCAGATACGTTCGCTTTGATCGATACCGATATCGAAGCCCAGCTCGCCCAGCGTATGCTGATCCTTGCGTTCTATCGCTTCAGCCAGCTTAATGGCCGCCTCTTTGGCGGTCCCCAAAACCTGATCGGCCCGGCTGCCGAACATTTGCTTCAACACGTGATCCGGGGTCATCAGCTGCCCGCCCGTACGCACGTGCGTGGTGACACTGCCCTTGCCGGCTTTTTTGGCTCCAATTCCTGCGACAACCCATTGATTGTTGATGTTCTTGGTAAGATGGAAACGGAAGTCGATTGGGCAGTTATCCAGCTCGATCAAGCGGATCCCTTGCTGAGCCACGTAATGATTCAGCCGGACGCTGCTCCGGTTCAATAAATTCATTAGCGATTCGAACTTGCTGAAGCGCAGCAGCACGTTCTTGCCTCCACGGCGGAAGCGGACATAGTAGCCCCGTTTGGGATTGTACGTCAGCCGGTAAATGCCAATACCGAGGCTCCCGCCGGTTGGCTTCAGGTAAATGAATTTGTGTTTATCGAGCATGTCTTTGATCTGGCTGGGGGACGGGTCAATATGAGATTCCGGTACATGCTTGAACGCTTCCGTCCCTTCCAGCAGGTTATAAATATCCCATTTTTCGAAAAAGGCCCAGTTGAATAAGGGGATGCCGCGCTTGACAAAGCGCTGCTTGAAGGCATTCATTGATGCCAGCTTCTCAGCCTTGCGGCTCGGCAGCCGATTGTAGACGACGTCGGGCAGCGGGACGGTTTTGCGGAACCAGCCGCCTTCTCTTTTGGGAAAGATGCCCGTAATCGTCTCTTGAGTCCAATTCACATCCCGTGGGGAAAAAGCGAAATAAAACGACTTGTCATAGCCTACCCGCATGAATTGGCGTATGAACTCGGTTCGGGAGCCGAAGGGAGCCGACGCGCTGCCGGTAATTCCGGTCAAAATCCCGATTAAAGGACCAAGACGAAGATCCTTGCCGTTATGGGATAAAATCATCGTGGTGCCCAAATGCGGAATCCGCAGCTGTGCGATGATGGATAGCGGCACGTACAGGTGGTATCCTGTTTTTTTCAATACTTTGAAGCCTGCCGCAGTACTTTTGCTGCCTACGTGCAGAATCAAGGATTTCGTCTTCGCCAGCTTGAGAGTTCTCGCCAATTCACTAGTCAAGTAGATTACTTTCTCATTCCTCTGTGTCACATGAATCGTGCAAGTAGTCAAACTCATGGGTTTCCTCCTAAGGGCTTTGCGAATGCAAAGTCCACTTCGTAAGCATAATCCGGGCTTTGCGAATGCAAAGTCCACTTCGTAAGCATAATCCGGGCTTTGCGAATGCAAAGTCCATTTCGTAAGCATAATCCGGCTTTGCGAATGCAAAGTCCACTTCGTAAGCATAATCCGGCTTTGCGAATGCAAAGTCCATTTCGTAAGCATGGCCATTGTTTTTTTGGGGGGATCAGAGGTCGCTGCCAGCTTCGGACTGTTAACGGGATTGCTGCATCAAATAACGTGCGTATCGTACCGGGTTCACTACAGCGTTGTAGCGAGCTTGATCATCATGTAAATAAGTAAAGATGGAGCGGCCTGGTTTGGAGTTAACCTCCAAAATCCATATTCGCCCTTGGGTATCGACGCCATAATCGATCCCAAGCTCGGCTAGCCGCCCGTGATAGGTTTCCAAAGCTTCGGGGATCCGCTTGGAAAGCCACAGCAGGTCTTTTACCAGCTGCTGGGATTTGGCGGCCCCAAACAGCTTCGCCAGAAAGGCGTCCGCCGGCTCCACGGTGCCTCCGCCGTGCAGGTTCGAGGTCAGACTGCCGTCTTGACCTCTTCTCACGGCCATGCCGGTCACCTGCCAGAGGCCGGCGCCGTCCTTTTGCACGAGCGCGCGCACGTCGTACGCGCCGCCGCCGGGTCCCTGCAGCTGCAGGAACTGCTGCAGCAGATAGCCCCGCTGCGCCGTGAACCGGCGCAGCCAGCGCAGGAGCGCTGCCGCATCGTCGAAGCTGCGCTCGACGATGCGGTTGCGCCCGTCGCGCCCGCGCACGGTAAAGGCCGGGACGGCCTTTACCGTGCCCTCGGGCGCGACGCCCGGCGCAGCCGCGAGCCCGGCTGCGCCGGGGGCCGCTTGGGCAGTGCTGCGCTGCACAAGCAGCACGCCGCGGCCCTGCGAGCCGCCCTGCGGCTTCAGCAGCACCTCGCCGCGGGCTTTCAGCCAATCCGCGACGGAGCGTACGCTGCGCATGACCTCCGTTTGCGGCAAGTAAGGCTTTAGACGATCGTCTTGTTCCAGCATATGCTGAACTTCCCATTTGCCCCGTAGGCCGTAGCCCAAAAAAAGGGCAGGGCGGTGCTCGCGCAGTCTGCGGACGGCATTCCGGTATTCCGCATACTGCCTTCGGGTCGTGAAGAAGCAGCGGTCGTAAATCACATCAGGCAGGTCGAAGGTTCCCTGCCGCCACCTGCGCTCCAACGGATCGTAAGCGTAGCCGTGGATAAGACCCATTAAACTGTCCACGCCTTGAGGGGTAAAGACAAACGCTTGCAGCCCGAAATGGCTGCCGGCGATACATAAGCGGCGGTAAAAGCCACGATTTAGGAAAGGAAACTCGCCTTCTGTTTGTGTGGTCATGATGCCCAGAACGTAACGTGACGATGGTGTCATCATGAGCTTCACCTCAGCCTTTTTAAAATTTGGCTGCGTATCGGGAATACTGCACAATCTGCTTCACGGACGGGCGGATTTTGCTTTCATTCCCCGATAAGGGGGTATTGTCATCCTTGGACGGTTTGGAATTAACCTCCAGCAGCCAGACCCGTCCCTGCGTATCCAACGCCAGATCGATGCCCAATTCGGCAAAATGTCCCGGGATTTGTGTCTCGACGCCCTTTGCGATGGCTAGCGCCGCCCTGCGAAGCTTGCTGTTGCCTTCCGCCCCGGAAGGGAAATTGGAACGGACGAGGGCATCCTTTACAGAGGATAAGCTTCCGCCACGGGCCAGGTTGGATACGAAATGATGATTCCCTGCAATCCGGGCCACGATGGAGGTAATTCCCCATTGCCCGAGCTCGTTACGCTGCACCAGTGCACGGAAGTCGACTGGACGGCCGCCGATGGAAATGAGATTAAGGCCTTGTTGAATCTGATGGCGCTGCTGTTTGATTTTGCCGGATAAGCTGGAAAACATCGCACTCAAACTGTCAAAGGTTTGCTTGCGGGCCCCGTTCAAATTTGTGAAATGACACACGTACGTGTTGTCCGGCTGCCGCTTGACCCGAATAATCCCCTTGCCGAGACTGCCGGTAATGGGCTTTAGAAACACAGTGGAGTACTTGGTGCACATCGATTTCAGCATTTGAAAGTTGCGCAGCAAATACGATTCGGGCAAGTAAATATGGAGCCCGGTTTCCTTGCGGAGGGCATCGAACACCTCGGTCTTGTTCAAATATTTTTCATTGAACATAACGGTTTGGTGCTGATTTTTGGCATGACGAATAAACTGTTGAACATTCGCCCGATTTTCCAGCTTCCGGGCCGTCAGCCGGTTATAAATGATGTTCGGAACCGGAAACGAGCTTTTGACCCACTTCCCGGCATAGTGCCAGCCCCGAAGGGTATCCCCTGAACCGCATTCTTCCGGAGTAAAGAAAAAGACCGACGCACCGTATATTTTGCAAGCATCAGTAAGCTCCCGGCTAAAGGCTGTGATCGCCCCAAAAGGCTTATCTACAGCTCCAGCATAAACTCGGCTAATCATAACGCCGATTAAAGGGCCTATCTGAAGGGTTCGGGTAGAGAGCTTAAATTGAATGCACAACGAGTCGCCGTGAGACAGCCCGCATTTTGCTGCCATGGAGTCGTTGATCCGAAGGATGCCTGCTTGTGTGAGGGGAACGATCCTGACCTCATGCTTTGCTGAGCCAAAGCGCAGCGTCAGCGTCGATTGGGTGGGAATTTTCCACTTTTTAACCAAAGCGTCGCTAAGCATGATGATTTTGTCGTCCGGGTAGAGGCCGGCATTCTGAATTTGAATCTTGACCTTCGTTCTTTTCACGCTTGTAACTCCTTCCCAGCGCCGACTTGCATGACTCATCAAGTGAACTACTCCATCATATGAGGGCGTTTTGCCCTTGGTGAAAAGAAACTGATGAATCTTAACTCATCTGAAGGCTGTCTCAAATAAGACGACACTTGCTTGTTCGGTCTGGAAATAAAGGACTTTGCGCATCAAAAAAACGGAAGCTGCTTGATTCGTAGAATCAAGAGCCTCCGCTGGAAAAGGGCTATTATCACGTTTGTCGTAAGCTGGTCATCGGTCATCCGTTGGCAGCAGCCGAATCCTTCACAATCGGCTTCATTCGGGAGAGAAGGACGATAAAAGCGAGCATCAAGAGAGCCACTAGAACGAGAAACCATTGCGTAAACCATACCGAATTGTGTTCCATGAACCGGCCGGTAAGCCAAGAAAAGCCTGCGCCTCCAATACCGCTTGCTGCAATGAGCTTGCTTGTCGTTTGTTCGGTACGTCCGGGAAACAGCGTGTTGCTGAATACCAGAGCGATGGAGAACAATCCCGACATCAGAAGGCCGAGCAGCATAATCATTATGAAGGCGCCCGCCACCTGCGTGACTAGAGCAAAGCCGATCAAGACGACAGCGGTACCCAGCGAACACCAGAGCAGATAGCGGGTATATCCGTACCGCTCCGCCAAAATGCCGCAGAACAGACGGCCGAGCACCATGGTTCCCCAAAAAAAGCTGACGCTAAGCGAAGCGAGAGCAGCATCAACCTGCATTGATTCCAATAAAATGGAAGGCAGGAAGCTGACGATGCTCATTTCCAGCCCCACATAAAGGACGAAAACGAGTATGCAGGCGGCCAGCATGGAGGCGTATAATTTGCCTTTGCCGGCAGGCAGGGCGGAGGCAGCTGTGGACTCTCCGTCTGCAGGAGCATGCCGGTCCAGCAGCTGTCTGTTTCCGGTGTAGTAACTGCGCCAGAAATACGCCAGAATCAGGGCAAAGCCGCATACGGCAAAAAACGTCATTTGCCAGGCACCCGATACGATGAGAAGACTGATCAGCATAGGCATGACCAATGCGCCTACACCGAAAAATACTTCCAGCCGGCTCATGGCCACCGCGGTTTTCTCAACGATAGAATCAATAATTAGAGCGCCGACGGTAGATTCAATCATACCGGAACCGAAACCGACAAGCCCGAGACAAAGCAGCACGACAGGCCAAGCCGGCAGGAACCCGATGGCGAGATATCCGATGAAAATAAACAGCAGGGTGAGCAGTAGCATCCGGCTGCGGCCGAAATGCTTGGACCACCACGGCTGGGTCACCACCCCGAGCAGAAACCCGAAAAATTGGGCAAACACAAGATTGCCTCCGTCTGCATAGTTACGGCCGTAATGGCTGAGCAGCTCGGGGAGAAGGGCAGCGGCAATGACCGAGGTGAACCCGATCAGCAAATAGAAGCAGCAGGCGATCCAGACCAGTCTATTCATTCGCAGCCTGCGCCTTTGCTTCGGTAGGATTCAATGCCCAAGCGACAGCCTCGGCTACACTCCGGACTTCGTAGGCTGCCTTGGCTTTCACATCAGGGTGCGCACCCGCCATGGCGAAGCTGTGCGGTGTATCTCTGAACATCGAGACATCGTTGAAGGAATCGCCTATGCACAGCGTTTCTTCCGGTGCAATGCCAAGATGCTTCTGCAGCGCCCGTATGCCGGTACCTTTGGATACATGCAGCGGCATCACGTCCAGACAATCCACATCGGCGATGTACGAGTCAATATGATCCCCATAAGTGCTTAGTAAAGCTTGCTTCAGCTTCAACAGCTCATTCACGTCACCAAGGTAAGTGATTTTTCCGCACATCAGCTCGCTTCCAAGCGCTTCTACGGCATGCGGGTTGACCAGCAGAGGGGCCAGCAAATTGGCTTGAATGTGGCGATGGCGCTCGTCCGTCACGATGTAGCTGTCTGCACTGCACATGACAGTAATGAAGGGCAGGTCCAAGGCAGCGACAGCCAGCTGTTTAATAAGTCCGGTTTCAAACGTATCATGCTGAATCAGCTTTCCGTCCAGTGTATGGACGTAAGCGCCGTTTTGCGAGACGGAATGCACCTTAAGCTCCAATTCGTCCATGACATGGCGAATTTCCGGATACATGCGGCCGGAGGCAAAGCACACGATGATGCCTTGATTCATGGCCTCTATTAACGCATCCCGGTCCTCTTGACGGAATTGATGACCTTTTTGCATAAGCGTTCCGTCCAAATCACTAACAATTAATTTAATCATGAGTTCAGTTCTCCTTTGCGTTTTTCGATTCTTTGAAGCCTGAAGCTGAGGCTGAGGCTGGAGCGATGCGGATATCCACTTCGTTGTCCTGGAGCGCTTCCTTCAGCGCTTCATCAGGCTCCTGATCGGTTATTAAAATATCGATTTGATTCAAACCGGCGACACGGTGGAATTGTCTTTTACCGAATTTGGTATGATCGGCGAGTACGATAATTTGGTCGGCACGGCGCATCATCTCTTTGACGACAAAGCCTTCCTCCTCATAAAGATTCATCAAGCCGTCCGGCGTAATGCCGCAGGTGCCGAGAAAAAGCTTATGCACATGGTACTCGCGCAGCATTTCAAGGGCTCTCGCACCATAGATATACCTGTGCTCGGGGTGCAGCTGCCCGCCAAGCAGATGCACGCTGACCCGTTCCTTATGCGTCAGTGTGCTGGCAATATCAATGGAATTGGTCACGACGACGTGACCGTGCGTCTGAATGCTTTCGGCGAAGCCGGCTACGGTGGTGGAAGCGTTCAGCAGCAGGTAGTCTCCGTCATGCAGCAGGGAAGCGGCGCAGCGGCCAATGGCCTTCTTCGCCTCTGTCGTTGCTTCGTCGTGCAGCCGTTCGCCGTAATTGGCTATCTCTGAGGAGAGGGTAGGCAGAATGGCGCCTCCGCGGGTTCGCAGGATGCTTCCCTGCTCCTCGAGCTTGATCATGTCCCGCCTTGCGGTATCCCGGGACACGTCGAACAGCTCGCAGATCGTTTCAATATTGATGCGGGGATGCCGGGCTAAATATTGTAAAATACCGAGCAGCCGTTCTTCCTGATACACGGCAAGACCTCCTTGGCCCGTTAGAATTCATGGTCAAATTATACCCCTTTCGCTGCATAAAACGCAATATAATTTAAGTGATTTTAAGTAATTATGCATTATTTTAAGTTTTTGTTCGATTCATTTAATCCTTTCCCTCCAGCTGTGGTACAATGCTGAAAGATAAACACACTGCATAAATGAAGGACCCTCTTTAAAGGTCCGGTGAGCTTTTAAAGGTCGAAATGGAAGGATTGGGCTGCAATTGGTTAAGAAGAAAACGAAATTGCTGGAGCTGGAAATCGTCAGAGCTATTGCGATCTTGGCGGTTTTGATCATTCACGGCACGTCGGAGGCTACGGTGGAGCTTCCGGTCGGCAGCGGGTCGCAGGCATTGTATTTAGCGGTTAATAAGCTAAGTAATTTTGCCGTCCCTGTATTTATTTTTATTAGCGGACTGGTGTTGTTTTACCGGTATCATGATGATTGGAGCGGCAAGCAAGCCGTTACCTTTTACCTCAAACGGGTGAAGCAGGTGCTGTTTCCTTATTTAATCTGGTCGTTGTTTTACTATTTGTATAATCAATGGATCTTTGACCGGGCGAATCTTCATTTCAATTTAACGGAGTTTGGCGAGCTGCTGCCTTGGGCGGACGCATCGTACCATTTGTATTTCATGGTCATCATCGTTCAGTTTTACTTGTTATTTCCGCTCTTGGTCAGCTTGTGCCGACGCTGGAGCTGGTTCGCCAAGAGCCTGTTCCCGATCGGGATCGTTATACAAGCGGCATTTTACAGCTACAATCGCTGGGTAGAGCCGCTCGGACATGTTCCCTCCCTTTGTGTCACGTATTTCAGCCTGTTTGCCTTGGGCGGTTATTTAGGGATGCATTACGATGCATTCGTGGCCTGGATTAACAAGCATATTCGCTGGGTGCTTCCATTGAGCTTACTGCTGGGAGCCAGCTTTATCGGACTGTTTCTGCTCGAAGAATGGAAGCATGTCGTGCTGGATGGCCTATGGTACACATTGATTTTCAACCTGTACCCGATGTTTGCGGGCATGAGCTTCATCTGGCTCGGCCGGCAATTGCTTCAGCGTTCCCCGGCTTGGGGGAAGCCGTTATTGACGCTCGGAACGCTGTCCTTCGGCGTCTATCTTATGCACCCGGCTGTCCTTACCTTCTGGCGGACACATGCGGTCAACAACAGCGGCAGAATGCTGGATTATCACTCCTATAATCTGACCGCATTTTTACTAAGTTTGATCGTTCCGCTGCTGCTCTTGTCGATCTATAACGGGTTCAGGAAAAAGCTGCGTGCCTCAGGCAAGCGTACGCTTCCTAAGGGAGCGGCATAGCCGGAGAATGCGTATGGCTATGAGAAAACCTGTATCAAGGCCTTTCAAATTTTCATATCCGATAAATTCTTTTATGGTAAAAAGCAAAAGGAAGCTCCGCCCGCCGGCTAAACGGGGGCAGAGCTTCCTTTTTTTCACCACATAGCCAGGAAAGCACCGCTGCGTGCGGTCGCTCATCTTTGCAAGGCCTTGATAGAGGTGTTCCCACTGCAATAGAGTTGATATGCTTCTGAGGTCAATGGATGAGAAAGTATCGTGAGGGTTTTACTTACCGCTTCTTTCCCGCGGCAAACCGAACATTCAGCTCGCCGGAGCCTCGTGCATATTGCCCGAAGGGGAGAGGGAACGTCTTGGCTTTAAGCCGCTGCTTCACCTGGGAGGGGCGGAGGCCGGGCTGCTTTTGCAGCAGCAGCGCCGCCGCACCTGCTGTCAGAGGGGAGGAGAAGCTGGTACCCGAAAGGCGGATGTAATACTTGCCCAGCTTGCCGCGCGGTACCGTGCGATCGAACAACGAGCCCGGAACGCGAAGCGAAACGATCCCAACGCCGGGGGCGACGAGGTCGGGCTTCTTGATTCCCCCATAGGCCGGGCCGCGTGAGGAGAAGCCGGCCATCCGGTCATCCGACTGGCGGATGGTCCGGCGGTCATTAACTGCGCCGACCGTAATGGCGGACGGGGTGATACCCGGGGAAGAGATGGTTCGGGGCCCGGGCCCCTCGTTCCCTGCGGCTACTGTGACGACAATTCCGGCTTTTACCGCCTTATCGATAGCTCTGCACAGCGGGTCACGGGTCCAACGCTCGGTTGCAGGCTTGCCGAGTGACAAGTTCAGCACGCGGATCCCGTACCGTTTACGGTTTGTGATGCACCATTGAATGCCGCGGATGATGGTGGAATCGAAGCCGCTGCCGTTTTGGTCCAGCACCTTGACTCCGACGAGCTTCGCCTGGGGAGCGATGCCCCGGTATTTGCCTTTGCTTGCATACCCGTTGCCCGCCGCATCCCCGGCGACATGGGTACCGTGTCCGTTGTCATCGTAAGGCTTGCTCCGGCCGTGAATAAAGTCCTTGAAGCCTGCAATGCGGTTGCCGGGCTTTGTCAAATCCGGATGGGCCGCGATGCCCGTATCGAGGATGGCAATGGTGACACCCTTGCCGGTAATGCCTTTCTTCCTCGCAGCAGTCCCGCCGACGGAAGGTGTCGCTATATTCAGCAGGGCTTTGTTCCTCCGGTCCATATAAACTTTGCTGACTCCCTTGCAGGCGCAGATGCGTTTCAGACATGCGCGCGAAACATGGGCTGACCAGCCGCGGATGACCCACAGGTGACCTTTCTCGCGGTAAGCATGACCTGCGATTCTTTTTTTCAAATCGGCTGCTTGCTTGCGATGATCCGGGCTCTGAAACTGAACGATGACCGGAATGAGAGCTTTGCTATCCGGTTTGCGGGATGTTCGATTCAGCGCCTGCTGCAGCGTTCGTGTCATGGGTCTGATGTTTTTGTTGCCCAAACATATCGCCTCCCTCTCTGAGATTAAAATATGCGGGGGAATAGCGCTTGTCTATACGCAGATGAGGAGAAGGAACGCCCGATTCTTCTCGTGCTTGTGCAGTGCTATTTTGGCCTATCGGCTCATAGAATGTAGTGTACAAGTTAGGGATGCGCTTGGAAGAAGCGAAAGGAGCTGCACCTCATGAAAGAAATGAAACCGATTATTTACATGGGACTGACCCTGGGCATGCTGTTTTACGCCGTTCCCCGTCTGGATATCCAGGGGGATTCAAAGCTCGCGACCTTTTTTGGAATCATATGGATCGCTTTTGCGCTGGTTATTGTGGCGGCCCATTTGCATGAGCTGCTTGGAGTGGAAGAGGAAACGAAGCGGCAAGTAGCGAAGGTGAAGCGGATGAAGCGATGGCAGCTGGAGAAGGCGATTCAGGGAAAAGGGAAAATGCTTCAGTTCAAAAAGTAGCTCTCCGCCGGGAGCAAAATGAATTAAAACTGTAACAAGAGCCGTCTCCTCCACAGCGTTGTGAAGGAAACGGCTCTTTGTTTTGCCATTTAAAGCTTTTTGCAGCATTAAAGCAAAGAAATGACCAGCAGCTCATACAGGACAAGCGGCAAAATGACATTGTTGTAATTATAATAGGACGGGAACGGATTGAAAAATCCGCGCACCTGGCCAACATGGCCGGGCATGGTTCTTAAGTATAAATGCATGGAATCGACGTGGACAATATAGCCCTCAAACACCTGTCCATGGATCGTTTGAATCTGAACCGGGTGGTTCATGTACTGGGAGCAAAGCGTATGCACATTTGACTTCATATGATGCATCGAGTCGACAAGGTTTGGATCCATTTGATAAATCGTTTGCAGCGGGGCAGACTCAGGTTGATTATACATAGGGTAATTACCTCCATCGTTTTATATGCTACAGTCTATGCATTCGCCCAGATTTGGTTCGCGGCCGGTTTGTATCCTTTTTTTGCATCAAAAGGTGGGAAGAGGGCATAGGGCGGGAGTGTTCCGGACAATCTAGCATTACAGGCAAGGTAGAAAATGCATGCGGATGTATATTTGCCGGACCTTGGATCGTTAGTCAAGCCGTCTCGACCTGCCTGCAATCGATGAATCGGGAGGTGCCTGCTTTGAAGTTTCAATCATCCTCACTCCATAATGAAAGACGGACCTTTGCGACCAACTGGCCGCTGCATCTGATGATGGCCGCACTTGTCCTGCTTTGGATTGTACTTGGGATCCATCCTGTTGAATGGAAGCAATGGTGGATCGAGAACATCTTGCCGGTGCTTTGTGTCGGCTTCCTAGCTTTCACTTACCATAGATTTACGTTCAGCAATACGTCGTACCTGTTGATAGCTATTTTCCTGGCACTTCATCTTACAGGTGCACATTATGCGTATAAATACTCACCCGTTGACTTTTGGTTCAAAAATACGTTTCACGCCCAGCACGGCATTTCGGACCGATGGGTTCATTTTGCGTACGGTTTGCTGCTTCTGTATCCGGTTCAGGAATGGATTTCATTCTATTGCAGCCTTCGGAGGGGTTGGCTTCTCGGCTTCGCCTTTTCCTTGCTTTTGTCCGCCAGCGCGTTTTTCGAAATCCTTGAAATGGGCGTTGCCTTGGTCTTCTCCCAGGCGGGAGCCGATTATATGGGGATTCAAGGGGATCCGCTGGACTCGCCGAAGGATATGGCTATGGCGCTGTTCGGAGAGCTGGGCGGTACAGGCTGTCTCTTATGGCTGCAGGAGGCCGGTTTCTCGCGGAGAGAGCCTGCCCGTTAGCCGTTTCCCGGGAGACCGCTGTCTGCCTCCATCGATAGAGGCCACTAAATAAGCTGCGGCTGCATGGACGGATCATTCTTCCAATCGCGGTTATCCCCGGATTTTTTCAATTTCAACCCGCTTATAACGGTCAAAATCCCGGGACAAAGGCGAACGCTTACGCTTCTACAGAACGATTGCGTCCAATCCGCCCGTATTTTAGCGGCCTCCGTCAAAAGGAGGCCTTTTTTTTATGCGTACAAATGATTATAATATTAATACAGAGTAATACAGATACATGGGGTGGGGTGTAACAGTTTATGGAGTCAACAGAGGAGACGGTTCAGGAAGCGGCGACGAAGCATGAGCAAATATTGAAATACATCGAAAGCTTGAAGATCGGAACCAAAATATCCGTCCGCAAAATTGCCGAGAAGCTGGAAGTCAGTGAAGGAACCGCGTACCGCGCAATTAAAGAAGCGGACAACCTGGGACTCGTCAGCACGAAGGAAAGAGTCGGTACGGTACGGGTCGAGAAAAAGCTGCGCGACAATATCGACAAGCTTACTTTCGCGGAAGTGGTCAATATGGTGGACGGCGAGGTGCTGGGCGGCTTGGGCGGCTTGCACAAGACGCTGAACAAATTCGTCATCGGAGCGATGCAGCAGGATGCGATGATGCGCTATATTGATGCAGGCAGCTTGCTGATTGTCGGGAACCGGAGCAAAGCCCACACCTGCGCATTGGAGCAGGGAGCGGGCGTACTGATCACCGGCGGCTTCGGCACGAGTGAGGAAGTGAAGCAGCTTGCGGATCAGCTGGAGCTGCCTATCATTTCAAGCAGCTATGATACGTTTACTGTAGCTTCGATGATCAACCGGGCGATTTATGACAGACTTATCAAGAAAAAAATATTGTTGATTGAGGACATTGTTCCCTCACACATGCAGGTGTATGTGCTCAAAGGGCACCACACGCTGAAGGATTGGCAGCAGCTGCACGAGGAGACGGGGCACGGGCGGTTTCCGGTCGTGGATGAGTGGAACCGGGTTATCGGTATGATTACGTCCCGGGATTTGATCGGGGCTTCACCTGAGCAGACGATTGACAAATTTATGACACGCAACCCGTTGACGGCGGCACCCAATACGTCGGTTGCTTCCGCTGCGCATTTGATGGTATGGGAAGGGATTGACCTGCTGCCGGTCATTGATGTCAACCGGAAGCTGATGGCGGTCATTAGCCGTAAAGATGTGCTCAAGGCGATGCAGCAAATTCAGAGACAGCCGCAGAACGGCGAAACGTTCGAGGATTTGATCTGGTCCGGCTTCGCGGAGGAAAGAAGCAAGGAGGGACAGGCGGTGTTTCGCGGGAAAGTGACGCCTCAGATGACGAATCCGCTGGGAACCGTATCCGAGGGGGTGCTGACCATTTTGATGACGCAGGCCGCTTATCATGTGGTGCAAGAGGTGAAGAAGGGCGACCTGGTGATGGATAACATGTCCTCGTATTTCGTCAAGCCGGTGCAGATTGACAGTGAGATCGAAATCCGGCCCAAATTTATAGAGGTCAGCCGGAAATTCGGCAAAATCGAAGTCGAAATCCATCACGCCCAGACACTGGTAGCCAAATCGATGCTGACCGCCCAATTCATCGACCAGGTGTAGCTACCTGCGGTTAAAGGTGCTGTGGTTGCGAAGCCCGGCGAACAAGTTGAACAGCCCCAGCAGCACACAGATCGTTCCGAATACCCGGCGCAGATTGGAATCGTTGAAAAAGAACAGCTGCGTGACGGCAATCACAATCAGCATGACGCCCATGGCAATATTCATTCTCGCCGAATAGAGGCCGCGAAGTTTGGGATCCTCTGTTTTTCTGGCGCGGAAGCTGTAGGATACGGAGAAGATTAGGGTGACGAAAATAATGAATGGCAGCAGAGTGCGAATGATTTCGAGCATAGGCATGAGCTAAGCACACTTCCTTATTTATTGGTTAAAATCGTATCGTAACTTTTACTAATGTAACGATATTTTGGAAGAAATGCAACGCCCGGCAGCGAAAGGCTGCACAAGCTGTAAGCTTGCCGCCGTCTACATGACCGGGCGTTTGAAGTCTTTGGCTATAACCCATACCTTTAGCTCGTTTTGAATGAGCAGCATCGTTTTTATATTAACCAGGTAATCCTTGTCCAGAATGGCATGGTATGTTTTTTGGGAGAGCAGCTGTTGATAAATATGCGGGGATTCGGCGAAGGTAGAAACCTTGAGTCCGATGACAACCCTCAGGTCGCTTCTGACCCGCCGCTCCAGCTCCTTCTCGGTCACCTTGTCCAGCGCATCGAGATCGGCAGACTCGACGACCACTTCGATTTTGTTGATTGTGCTTAGTTGATTTCTATTTTTTTTGTAGTTGTTATTGTCCTGGGCAAGCTTTTCATTTTCGGCTTGAAGCTCGCGGTTTTCGATGATGGCGGAGTTCAGGTTATGATGAAATATACTCATAAACACGGCGCTCCCGATCACGGCTCCGGCAATGAGCAGCCCTGCCGATTTCACCATACTGGAGAAATGGTCGAATGAAGGAACCCTCAACTGTTGGTGCCTCCTTTGCAGATCCAGTGAATAAGCGTCGTACCCATCTGGGCGCCGATGAATGCGAACACAATAAACATGATTTGCTTGATGGCCGGGGAAATGTACCCTTCGACCAAGTTGCTTTCGATGACTTTGATCGGATCAATGGTCCCGCCGATGGCGGCGACAATGGCCCAAATTTTGATCTGCTCCGCCACCAGCAGCATACGGGTTGTGGGCGGCTCCAGCATTAACACGGCTGCAACGCCTCCCAGCAGCGTGCCTCCAAGCACAACTCCGAACGCGATGAAAAAATCCAACACACATTTGGTCAAAAAGCCGGCCACCCTTCATCCCTTCCTTTCAGCAACCCGAATTAAACGATCACCCGCCTGCTTCAAGCGTGAAAACCCTACTTGTCTAATCTATGGTACAAGTGTTCGCATTATGATAAAATATTTAATATTAGGGCAACAAGCAAGGGAGGCGGCGCAGATGAGTGACTTCGTCCATCTGCATGTGCATAGTGAATACAGTTTGCTGGACGGTGCGGCGCGTGTAGACGATCTGGTCGGACAAGCGGCACGGCTTGGCATGAAAGCACTGGCGCTGACCGATCATGGCGTCATGTACGGGGCAATCCCTTTTTATAAAGCATGCCGGAAGCACGGCATTCAACCGATTATCGGCTGCGAGGTGTATTACACCGCAGGCTCGATAAAAGATAAGGGCTCCCGACAGGAGCAGCCGATTTATCATTTGATCCTGCTGGCGAAGAATGATACAGGCTACCGCAATTTGATGAAGCTTTGCTCTATCGGTCATCTGCAGGGCTATCATTATAAGCCGAGAATCGATGCGGCACATTTGGCGCAGTACTCGGAAGGGCTTATTTGTACCAGCTCATGCCTTGGCGGCGAGGTGTCGCAGCATTTGCTGCATGGAAGGTACGATGAGGCCAAGCTGGCGGCCGAACGCTACCGCAGTGTGTTCGGAGACGATTTTTTCCTGGAGCTCCAGGATCACGGGCTAATCGAGCAAAAAAAAGTGATGCAGAGCCTGCTCAAGCTGCATCAAGATACAGGAATTCCGCTCGTTGCGACCAACGACGTGCATTATATCCGTGAGCCGGACGCTGCGGTGCAGGATATTTTGCTGTGTATCGGAACGGGGAAAACGGTTGATGATCCCGACCGGTTAAAATTTCAGTCCAGTCAGCTTTATTTGAAAAGCGACGAGGAGATGCGGCGGCTGTTCGCCCATGTTCCTCAGGCGATCGAGAATACGCGAATTGTGGCGGAACGGTGCAAGCTCGAGCTCGAATTCGGCCGGTCGATCCTGCCTCAGTTCGAGCCGATTCCGGAACAGCTGACAGCCGGGCAGTATCTTGCCGATTTGTGCGCCAAAGGTCTTGCCGACCGTTACGGCGGAGTAACGCAGTGGCAGGATCCTGCGTACCGGGAGTCTATAGAGGAGCGTCTTGCTTACGAGTTGTCAGTCATTGAACGGATGGGCTTCTCCGATTATTTTCTGATTGTGTGGGATTTCATCCGGTTTGCCCATGAGAAGGGGATTGTCACCGGGCCGGGAAGGGGCTCCTCCGCAGGGAGTCTGGTTGCTTATGTGCTGCGCATAACGGACGTCGATCCGATCCGGTATCATCTGCTGTTTGAGCGGTTCTTGAATCCGGAGCGGATTTCGATGCCTGATATTGATATTGATTTCAGCGATATCCGCCGGGATGAGGTCATTGACTACGTCGTGCAAAAATATGGGAATGACCGTGTGGCACAGATCATTACCTTCGGTACGATGGCGGCGAAGGCCGCTGTTCGGGACGTCGGAAGGGTACTGAACGTCCCCTATAACGAAGTGGACCGGGCCGCCAAAATGATCCCGCACCAGCT
This sequence comes from Paenibacillus rigui, assembly GCF_002234615.1. Lineage (GTDB taxonomy): Bacteria > Bacillota > Bacilli > Paenibacillales > NBRC-103111 > Paenibacillus_S > Paenibacillus_S rigui. The sequence continues at coordinate 81,403 of NZ_NMQW01000033.1, forward strand.
TGGTGTTACACTGGCGGAAGCCGTGGAGGCGAATCAGGAGCTGAAGGCGCTGGCTACCAGGCAGCCCAAGACGGCGCAGCTGCTGGAGATGGCGATGAAGGTCGAAGGCATGCCGCGCCACGCTTCAACTCATGCGGCAGGCGTCGTCATTTCGCGCGAGCCTCTCACTCAATATGTACCACTGCAGGAAGGCAACGAACAAACGGCCTTAACGCAGTACTCGATGGAGCATCTGGAGTCGATCGGCCTGCTGAAGATGGATTTTCTGGGCTTAAGGACGCTCTCCATCATTGAGCGGACCTTGCACTGGATCAAGGAGCAGACAGGAACGGAGATCGACTTCCACAAGGTGCCGATGAACGATCCGAAGACGTATGAGCTGCTGAGCCGGGGGGATACGACCGGCGTGTTTCAGCTGGAGTCTCCAGGGGTTCGGAGAGTGCTGAAGGATATGCGGCCGACGGAATTTGAAGATATTATTTCCGTAGTTGCTTTGTATCGCCCGGGTCCAATGGAATTTATCCCGCGCTACATTCAATGCAAGCACGGCGAATTGAAGGTGGAATATCCGCACCCTACCCTGGAGCCGATTCTCTGCGATACGTACGGGATTATCGTATACCAGGAGCAGATTATGCAGATTGCCTCCAAGATGGCCGGGTTCAGCCTCGGCGAAGCCGACTTGCTGCGCCGCGCGGTGAGCAAGAAGAAGCGCGAGGTGCTCGACGAGGAACGCGCCCACTTCGTGAAGGGCAGCGTGTCGCAGGGCTTCTCCGAAGCCGAAGCGAACAAAGTGTACGATATGATCGTACGCTTTGCCGATTACGGCTTCCCGCGCGCGCATGCGACGGCCTACGGCGTTCTGGCGTTCCAGACCGCCTATCTGAAGGCGCATTATCCCGTGCAGTTTATGGCGTCGATGCTGACGGCGGTCATGGGCAGCCACAACAAGGTGGCTGAGTATGTGGATGAATGCCGCCGCATGGGCATCGCCGTGCTGCCGCCCGACGTGAACGAGAGCGGCGTCGTGTTCACGCCTGTGGCGCAGCCTGCCGCGGGGCGGGCGCTGCAAGCGCCGGCTGCGCTTGCGGCAGGGCCCGCCGGCAGCGGCGAGCCGGCGTCGCCAGGGGCATCCGCCTCCGGCGGCGACGCAAGCGCTGCAGCGTCGACGGATGCCCCTGCAGCGGCAGCGGCTCCCGTCTCCGCCGCTGCGCAGGGCAAGGGCGGGGCGATCCGCTTCGGCCTCGCCGCGATCAAGAACGTCGGCACGCACGCCATCGACTCCATTATGCAGGAACGCCGCTCGGACAGCGGTCCTTATGAGAGTCTGATGGACCTGTGCCGGCGGGTGGACCTGCGCGTGTGCAATAAACGCGTGCTGGAATCGCTTATTCAGGGCGGCGCTACCGATTCGCTGCCGGGGCACCGTGCCCAGCAGCTCGGCATGCTGGAGGAGACGATCAATGCCGCAGTCAAATGGCGCAAGGAGCGCGATGACCTGCAGCTTCATTTGTTCGGCTTTGTCGAGGAAGTGAATTGGGAGGTCGAATATCCCGATATTCGGCCGTATACGATGACGCAGCAGCTGGAGCTGGAGCGGGAGCTGCTCGGTCTGTACATCTCGGGCAGCCCCTTGGACGATTACGAGGCTGTGCTTCGTGAGCTCGAAATCGATCCGCTTCATTTCCTGCAGGAGCTGCCGGATCATAGCGAGGTGCTCGTGGCCGGGCTGGTTCTCTCCAGCAAGACGATCGTCACGAAGAAGGGACAGCCGATGGCCTTTATGGAGCTGGAGGACCGGGTGGCCAAGGCGGAGGTCGTGCTGTTTCCCGAAGCCTGGAAGCAGTATGCCCCGCTTGTACAGAAGGGCAACCCCGTCCTGGTACGTGCGAAGCTGCAGCAGGGAGACGAGGACGTCAAGCTGCTGGCGGATCAGCTGTACGCCTTAAGCGATCCGGATTTGATGCACAAGGCGGCGCGCCGCCCGGCCTCGGGATCGCCCTCAGGCGTCCGTACCCCGAAGCCGGCTTCGGCATCCCCGGCTCCCGCCTCCGGCGAGGCTCGCGCCGGGCGTCCTCAGGCGCCGCTCGGGCAGTCCGCCCCGGCGGCTCCCGGACGAACCGCTGCGCCTTCCACAGGCCGCCCCGCAGCGCCGGCGCGCCCTCCTGCGGCTGCGCCACACCCGAGACCTGCGGCAACAGCGGCACGCTCGCAGCGGGTTTATGTCAAAATATCATCCGATCACGAGCATCCCCAGGTGCTCTCCCGCTTGAAGGAGCTTCTGATGCAGCACCAAGGGCCGCTGGATGTCGTTCTTTACTATGAAAAAAGTCAAAAGACCCTTGGACTGAGCGACCAATATCGGGTGAAACCTTCCCCCGAGCTGTTCCGAACAATCGGAGAGCTGCTTGGTAAAGATAGCGTAAAAGTGAAATAATTAACGCCTTCTCTGCATACATTTAGTTACCCATAAACGTCTTCGACCGTGGCGGGTCGTGACGGGATGATTTGGTGACTATCTGGTTTCGGAGGAGGCGTTGTTTTGATGTCCCATCAGCATATTGTGGAATGTTTGGAAAAACGAGGTGTCACCGTCGAACGAATCGCCGATATCGTCTGGAAGCTGCAGCTTCCGTACAATGCCCAATTGCAAAAGCAGGATTGCATAGATAGTGTGCTGACCGTATTGAAGAAACGCGAAGTTCAATATACGCTTTACACCGGTATCGCTTTGGATGAATTGGCGGAGCAGAAGCGGCTTCCCGAGCCGCTGCAATCCATTATGGAGCGGGATGAATCGCTATATGGAGTCGATGAAACTTTAGCTCTTGGGATCGTTCATGTATATGGTATGATAGGTTTAACCAGCTTTGGTTATTTGGACAAAGAGAAAATGGGCATCATTCGCGAATTAAACGACCATGCGACAGGCATTCACGTATTTTTGGATGATTTGGTTGCCGGACTGGCCGCAGCCGCTTCCGCCCGCATCGCTCACAGGCACCAGGATGAGCTGGATGTCGAAGAAGAAGTCCCCCAGTCACCGAAGGAGCTGCAGCGCTCGGACCAACAGCATCCTCCGATACATGGGGGGACGCCTTTGGATGCCTCAACGGAGGATGAATAGGTCCAGTGACGAAATGATGAGCCGTACGGCGTACGTTTCCCGCAAAAAATGGACACGCTCCTTTCATCTGCAATAACCCTTTCTTGCGGGAAAAAGTGTAGTTATGATATCATTAGTGCATTATGTTCGGGAGGACTTTTTTCATGTGGACCGTTATTTATATAGCTCCAACAGCGAAAATTGCAGACAGAATCCAGCAGAAACTGACGGAAGAGGGCTTTCTTGTCCAAGTGCGGGCCATTAACATGACAAAAAATCAGTTTGAAATTGTTGTCCCGGAGGGTGAACTGGAAGAGGTTCAAGATGTGCTGAACTCCATTTTGCATAGGTCTTAAGATCGGATGGACCACAGTTTTGAACATCAACCGCAAGTGAGGTGTAGCCGTGCAATTCAAAGATTTATTTCAGAAGAAAAGAAAGTATGCGACGGTCCCGACGACGGATCGAACGATCAACCGTGTCGGTGACGGCGGAGAGATATTGCCAGATGAAAAGCCGAGAAGAGAAATTCCCGAAGGCTTGATGATGAAGTGTCCCAAATGCGGAAATATCCAATTCACCAAAGAGCTGGACAAAAATTTGAAGGTCTGTACCTCGTGCAGCTACCATTTCAAATTGAGTGCAGTGGAGCGAATCCAGATGATGATGGATGAAGGCCGCTTTTTTGAATATGACAGCGAGATGATGTCCGAGGATCCGCTTGAGTTTCCCGATTACGTAGCGAAGTACCGCAAAGCTGTGGAATCGACGGGGATGAACGATGCGGTCATTACAGGAGAAGGTACGATCGGCGGGTTCCCTGTTGTCGTAGCCGTGATGAGCTTTGACTTCATGGGCGGTTCGCTCGGTTCGGTTGTCGGGGAGAAAGTAACGCTGGCGGTAGAGCATGCCATTCAGAAAAATTATCCTTTGATCATATTCTCGACTTCCGGCGGCGCCCGTATGCAGGAAAGCATTCTCAGCCTGATGCAGATGGCCAAAACCAGCGCAGCCCTTGCTCAATTGAACGAACAGGGCGGTTTATTCATTTCGGTCATTACGGACCCGACCTTTGGGGGCGTATCAGCCAGCTATGCGATGCTGGGCGATTACATTATCGCTGAGCCGGGAGCTGCCTTTGGTTTTACGGGCCGACGCGTAATCGAGCAGACGATTCGCCAGAAGCTGCCGGATACGTTCCAAACGGCAGAGTTTAACCAGCAGCATGGACAGGTCGATATGGTCGTGCCGCGTAAGGATATGAAGAGCACCTTGACCCGTTTGTTGGATTTACACGTTGTAAAGGGGGATTTGGCACATGGCCGGTGAATTGCCCTTTGAGCAGCCGCTTCTTGAGCTGAAGAACAAGATCGAAGAGCTCCGTAAATTCGGAGCTGACAAGCATATGGATTTTTCGGACGAGATCGCTCGTTTGGAGCAGCGCTATGAGCAGCTGGCAGCCGAGCTGTACAGCAACATGTCGACGGCTGAGAAAATGCAGCTGGCCCGTCATCCGCAGCGTCCTACGACGCTGGACTACATCCAGCTTATTTTTACCGATTTCATCGAGCTGCATGGGGATCGGTTGTACGGGGATGACCTTGCGATTATCGGTGGCATCGCCCGGTTGAACGGGGTACCGGTAACCGTTGTAGGGCATCAGAAAGGGAAGGACACGAAGGACAACATCGCCCGTCATTTCGGCATGCCGCACCCTGACGGTTTCCGCAAGGGGCTTCGTCTGATGAAGCAGGCGAATAAGTTCAAGCGTCCGATTATCACATTTATTGATACGCCCGGCGCATATCCCGGAGGCGCAGCTGAAGAGCGCGGACAAGGGGAAGCGATCGCCAGAAATTTGATGGAGATGGCTTCTTTTGGTGTGCCAATCCTTTGCGTTGTTATCGGGGAAGGCGGCAGCGGCGGGGCTTTGGCGCTTGGCGTCGGAAATCGTGTATTTATGCTCGAAAATTCGATATACTCGGTCAGCTCGCCGGAGGCGGCCTCATCGATCCTATATAAAGACGCTACCCGCTCCAAAGAAGCGGCGGATGCGATGAAAATCACTTCAGAGCATATCAAAGCGCTCGGTGTCGTGGATGATATCATTCCGGAGCCGCGCGGAGGTGCGCACAGGGACGTTCAGGCTCAGGCTGAGGCGATTAAACAAATCTTAACAAAGCATTTAGAGGAACTATCGGCGCTGTCAGAGAAAGAACTGGTAGAAGACCGGTACAACAAGTTCAGACAAATCGGTAGGTTCACAATTCAGGAGGGTAATCACAATCATGCGTAAAACGAAAATTGTTTGTACCATCGGCCCGGTCAGCGAGTCGCTGGAAATGTTCAAAAAGCTTATTCAATCCGGGATGAACGTAGCCCGATTGAACTTCTCCCACGGTGATTTTGAAGAGCATGGCAACCGTATCAAAAACGTGCGTCAGGCAAGCAAAGAGCTGGGAGTCAGCAATGTAGCGATTCTGCTGGATACCAAAGGGCCCGAAATCCGTACAGGCAAGCTGAAAGACGACCAAAAGGTCGAGCTGATCCAGGACAATTTCATCACGCTGACGACAGAAGAAATCATCGGCGATGCTGAACGTGTCCACATTACGTATAAAGACCTGCCGAAGGACGTTAAAATCGGCTCTACGATTTTGATCGATGACGGTTTGATCGGCTTGGAAGTCGTCGATTTGACGAACACCGAAATCAAGTGCCGCATTGTCAACGGCGGTTTGCTGGGCGGCAAGAAGGGCGTTAACGTACCGGGCGTGAAAATTAACCTGCCGGGTATTACGGAAAAAGACGCCAACGATATTATTTTCGGTATCGAGCAGGGAGTTGACTTCATCGCTGCTTCGTTCGTGCGTAAAGCAAGCGACGTTATCGAAATCCGTGAAATTTTGGAACGTCATAATGCACAGCATATTCAAATCATTTCCAAGATCGAGAACCAGGAAGGCGTAGACAATCTGGATGAAATTCTTGAAGTGTCTGACGGCTTGATGGTTGCCCGTGGAGACCTTGGTGTGGAAATTCCGGCAGAAGATGTGCCGATCGTGCAAAAAGCGATGATCAAAAAATGTAACCAAGCAGGTAAACCGGTCATCACGGCAACGATGATGCTGGATTCCATGCAGCGCAACCCGCGTCCGACCCGTGCGGAAGCGAGTGACGTAGCGAATGCGATTTTCGACGGAACGGATGCGGTGATGCTGTCCGGCGAAACGGCTGCAGGGAAATACCCGCTTGAATCCGTTGCGACGATGGCACGTATTGCTGAGCGCGCGGAAGCGGCGTTGGAGCACCGTGAAATTTTCATTCGTCAAAGCAACGCACAGCAAAAAACAGTAACGGAAGCCATCAGCCAAGCGGTAGCGAACTCCGCTCTAGACTTGGATGCCCGTGCGATCCTGACTTCGACGGAAAGCGGCTATACGGCACGTATGGTTTCCAAATACCGTCCGAAATCCCCGATCATCGCGGTTACTCCTAACGAGCAAGTGCTTCGCCGCCTGTCGCTGGTATGGGGTGTTGTTCCAATTAAAGGAGAGCAATGCAAAACGACGGACGAGCTGTTCGAGCGTGCAGTAGACAGCAGCGTGAAAGCAGGCTTGGTCAGCTTGGGTGATACGGTAGTTATTACGGCAGGCGTACCGGTTGGACGCTCCGGAACTACGAACCTGATCAAGGTTCATCAAATCGGTGAAATGATTGCTAAAGGCCAAGGGATCGGCACTCAAATCGCTACCGGCAAAGTTATTACGGCACGTACTGCGGAAGAAGCCAATGCCAAGGCGGTAGAAGGCTGCATTCTTGTTACTGTGACAACGGACAAAGAATATATCCCGGCGATTGAGAAAGCCGCGGCCATCATCACGGAAACGGGCGGAATTACGTCCCATGCCGCTGTGGTGGGGATCAGCTTGAGCAAGCCGGTGATCGTTGGGGTTGAACGTGCTCTTGACTTGATCAAGGACAATGAAGAAGTATCGATCTACCCTGAGGTTGGCGTGATTTATTCCGGCCGCGCGCGCGTCCTTTAATAATAAAATAGGCGAGCGTTTTATTGGGTAGGGCCAATTTCGCAACAAGACCTGCTCTTAAAACGCCTCGTCTCCCACAGAGTGAAGTCGAAGTTTACACATCGGTTTCACTCTTTTTTTCACCGTATTTGACTTCTCTAGATTTGGAGGGAGTTCCTTATGTCCCCATCATCATGGTTTGAACACACGCTGAGGGTCCGGTACCAGGAGACGGATCAAATGGGGGTTGTGTACCATGCGAATTATTTGAACTGGTTTGAAATTGGCCGGACGGAGCTGATACGGTCTTTAGGCATGCCTTATCAGGTGATTGAAGCCAAAGGGCTGCTGCTTCCCGTCATTGAAGCCGAATTGAAATTCAGAATGCCTGCCAAATATGATGATTTGATTGCCATACGAACGCGAGTTGAGGAGTATACTAACGTACGGCTCCATTTTTCTTCTGAGATTGTAAGGGGGCAAGAAGTGCTTGTCAGCGGGGGGACGAAGCATGTGTGGCTGAACCGCGATTGGAAGCCCACACGTATCGATAAAATGGCTCCGGAGCTGTACGCGCTGCTTCAAGACAACGTCCCGGCGCAATAATCCATTCAAGCGTCGGATCGGCGTCTATACCCAACGTTGGGTATTTACAAACAATTTACATAAATCACATTCTCTGATTACATTGTCGAACTAACATGAAATGAGAAGAATGCGAAGGAATCGACGCACCTTTCGGGCTGTTTTGCCGGAAAAGGTCGAAGCCTATGGAGGTTACGAGACAATATGAAAGAGATGGCGCCCAGAGAAAGAGAAGCATCATCGAATTATTTAAACCGGGATTTAAGCTGGATTGAGTTTAACTGGCGCGTGCTGGAAGAGGCTCAGGATCAAGAAACACCTCTGCTGGAGCGGATGAAGTTTCTGTCGATCGTGTCCTCGAATTTGGATGAGTTTATGAGTGTGCGCGTTGCCGGGATTAAGGACCAGATCAAAGCGGGGTATACGAAAAAAGATTTTACCGGCTACACACCGGCAGGCTTGTTCAAGCGGGTCATGAGACGAGCGGCCAAAATGGTCGCCGAGCAGTACAAAACATGCCGTGACATATGCCGGCAGCTGGCTAAAGAAGGCATTTTGTTTACAGACTATGAAGATTTGAATAGCAGCCAGAGGAAAGCAATGGATGCCTATTTTCACGATATTATTTTCCCGGTGCTGACCCCGATGGCGGTTGATCAGAGCCGCCCGTTTCCACTGGTACATACGCAGGCACTCTATTTGGCCGTCGTTCTGCTGAAGGAGGGGGATGATCCGGAGGATGAGCCTTACTTTGCCATTGTACAGGTGCCCTCCAATCTGTCCCGATTCATCGAGGTGCCTGCCCGATCGAACAGCAAGAAGCATGAATTTGTACTGATGGAGGATTTGATCGAGCAGCATATTCATACGTTGTTCTCCGGTTACACCCCGCTTTCCGTGCATGGCTTCCGATTAACCCGAAATGCGGACCTGACGCTGAATGAAGAAGGGGCAGAGGACCTGCTGGAGGAGATTGAGAAGGAGCTGCGCCGCCGCCGCTGGGGAGTGCCTGTCCGTCTCGAGGTACAGAAGGGCATTCATCCCTATGCGCTGAACCAGCTGCAATATGAATTTGAAATTGAAGACAATACAATAGAAATTGACGGTCCGCTGGATCTGACTTACTTTATGAAGCTTTTTGGCTCCTTAAAAGGCTACGAGCATCTCCGTTACAAGCCAGTTGAGCCGGTGTATCCTGCAGAGCTTGATGACACGGACGATCTGTTCTCGGAGATCAGAAATCAGGATGTGCTGGTATACCATCCTTATGAATCGTTTGATGTCATGACGGATTTCATTAATGAGGCTGCCGACGATTCGCGTGTATTGGCGATCAAAATGACGCTGTACCGTGTGAGCGGCCAATCTCCTTTGATTCAAGCGTTGGCACGCGCGGCGGAATCCGGCAAGCAGGTGACTGTGGTTGTGGAGCTTAAGGCCAGGTTTGACGAGGAGCGCAACATTGCCTGGGCCCGTACGCTGGAGCAGTCCGGCTGTCACGTGGTGTATGGTCTTGTCGGCTTGAAGACGCATGCCAAGATTACGCTGGTTGTCCGCCAGGAAGAAGACGGGCTGCGCCGTTATGTCCACGTCGGTACGGGCAATTATAACGACAATACAGCCAAGCTGTATACGGATATCGGCTTGTTTACGTCGCATCCGATCATTGGCGAGGATGCTTCGGCCTTGTTTAACGAGGTAACGGGGTATTCCGCACCGCATAATTGGAAGGCTTTCGGTGTTGCGCCAACGGATTTGAAGGATAAGCTGTTTGAGAAAATTCGCCGCGAATCGCAGCATGCTGCCCAAGGCAAGCCTGCGCGCATTATTGCCAAGATGAATTCCTTATCCAACCAGGACGTTGTGGATGAGCTGTACGAGGCTTCCAAGGCCGGGGTGAAAATCGATCTGGTCATTCGAGGCGTCTGCTGTCTGCGTCCAGGGGTGCCGGGCTTAAGCGAGAACATCAGGGTCCTTAGTATTGTGGACCGGTTTTTGGAGCATTCGCGGATTTGGTATTTCGAGAACGGCGAAGAGCCGGAGGTGTATATCTCCAGCGCCGATTGGATGACGAGAAATTTGACCCGTCGTATTGAATTGATGTGCCCGGTGTTCGACAAGCATTTGCAGCATACATTAATCCGTATTTTGGAGCTGAGCCTGAACGATAACGTGAAGGCTAGAGAGCTGCAGCCTAACGGGATGTATGAACGGGTAGTGAACGAGGAGAAGCCGCTTCGGAGCCAGTTTGAGGCGATGCGCATCAAGTCCTGGAAGAAGAAGCACCCGCATCCCCATTCACATGAAGTGTAAGCTTTACATTCCAGCTTTTTTTCAAGTCTTTACTGAGAGCAGCGATCTCCCGGATTTCGACCGAGGGGTCGCTTTTTGTTTGCAGTGACAGCTGCAGCTCCTTGCCCGCACTGTCCACGAGTGCATCCAGAGACGCAACCGCTTGTGTTTCGGAGTGGTCCGACGCGATTGCCAGTTGAAGTAAAGTACCTAGGCGCACAATAAGATCAACATCCGATTCGAGCAAAATATCTTTGTGCTGAAGCACGGTTTGCTGCACGCGGCTTTTCGTCTTAAACGAAGCGATAGACGCTACGAGAAGCGTTTCCCTATGGGATAAGCCGTCCAAACGGGCTTGGGTAATCAGCGTAAAGGAATGCTTCGCGTACTGGTAGTAGTTAATGGCTACGCCGATTCGGTAGAGCAGCGCGGCACAATGTAAAAGCTGGCGCGTCCTCTCGTCGAACGCTTGAATTTCGCGAAGCGCATCAAACAAGCTTAGCGCATGCTCCGCAACCTTGTGGAGGTGGGCGGCGGGAGCGGTGGAATGCAGCCCGAGAAGATTGTAAACGCTTCGCTCTACAAGGCTTAAGGATGTATCATAATCCGGAGATGCGGATAGATAGCTCTCTTGGAAAAGCCCGTCGCGAAGGCCTGCGCCGCTGATGACATAATGGCTTGCGCTTGCAGCCTCAAACAAAGTATGAAGGATCGTCAGGCCGGGAACGATGATATCGTACCGGTCCTTTGACAAGCCGTCTACCTTTTTACGTTTGTCCGCCGGAAGCGAAGGCAGCAATTTCATCCATTCATCCATATCTTCAGCAGACATGGAGTAATTATGGGTAACCGGCAAAGAATACTTGCGTTTTTTCTGGGTGATTTTGCTTAAGGAGCGAATGGTTCCTCCTAGTCCGACCAGAGGGAGGCCCGGATGCTGTTGGATCCAAGGTTCCCCTTCTACAGCCTGCAGAACCATTTGGCGAATGCAGCGGAGCTGTTCGTCCGTGAAGTTGCCGTCGTTGGAAAATTTGCGCGTTGTATTCACTGCACCGAAAGGAAAGGAAACGCTGTGGAGCCGCTCCCGATTGCGGAAGACACTGACCTCCGTGCTCCCGCCTCCGATATCGACGAGCATACCGTCGGAAATATCCAAAGCATGCATCATCCCGAGAAAGCCGACGCGTGCTTCATCTTCACCGGACAACAGCTCGACGTGAATCCCGGTTTGTAGACGCAGCAAATCAATGATTTGCCGGGAGTTGGAGGCATTGCGGATAGCGGCAGTCGCAGCAGCACGCATATCCGTGACTTCGTAGGCCGTACATATCTGATGGAATTGTTTCAATATTTGAATAAGCTCATCGATGTCATCGGTCGGGAGAACATTGTCATCACCGATCTTTTGGCTGAGCCTGGCGGACTGCTTGAACTCTCCGATGACGCGATAAGCCAGTGTCGGAAACAGCTCGTATATGACAAGACGAATGGAGTTGGAACCGATATCTATGATGCCGATTCTACGGTTGATAGGCATGAAATTCCCCCAATGCACATTGAAAAGGTTAAATGGATTCGCTTAAAGACGTTGTTCTCATTTTACCATCGTTTTTGCCTGACGCAAAATTTCCAACAATAATTTAACATGGTATAAAAAAATTAAATCCGAGGCTTCTAAGAGTGCATTAATCTATTCGCTTCATATATTAAATGATTGTTAGACATAAAATCCTCTTGATAACGAATGTTCGTTCGCATAAAATAGGAACATACGTTCCGTTCTGGGAGGGCGAGATAGATGGATAAGTATGTCGGTCAGACCATTGAGATCATTTACCTAAGCAAGGGCGGAGAACTGACACAAAGAAGGGTTGAAGTCATCTCGGTTATAGGTGGAGTTATGAAGGCGAAGTGTTTGCAGCGGAATGCACCTCGGGTATTCACGATTGATAACATTCTGGCCGTGCAGCCGGTTAGGAGGGTGTCGTGATGCCCAGAGAATTACAAAAGCAGACCAGTCCAGAGCTAATGGATGAGGAACGCGAAAAATTATTTGGACAATTGAAGGCCGCCAAGGCACATGCCCTTGAAGTGACAATAACTTATGGAAATCTGAAGAATCGACAGGTTCGAGGGATGGTGACCGGATTGGATCCGCGGCTGCACTTTGTTAAAGTGGAGGCCAATTACGATTGGCGGCTGATTGATTTTGCAGACGTGATTAAAGTGGAGCTCGATCATGAGGATTGAAACAGTGAGCTTTTTTCCTTCCCACAATTTTCCCGCAAAATATTTGATTCCTCATGATTTTTTGTGATACATTGTGCAAATACTGAATTTGATTAAAACCATACATAGCAAGGATTAGAGTGATCCATCGCGAGGGAAACCGCAGATAGCATATGTTTATTATACTGATAATGAACTTTTATGTCCAAATTTGTTCCCTTTAGTTGTTAAATCATTTATAGTAGAAATAGAGTAAATGTTCGACTGCAAATAAATATAATTTATTGCACGGGCATTGTCTGAAAAATAGAGCTTCTCGTTAGCAATGACGAGTTCATAGCTCGGCGAAGTGGGGATTTATTGTCCCAACCGAAGTGTGGCTGTTATTTTCGTTTGCTTGCCGTGCTTGGACCGAGATTTTCTTGGGATCCACGATGTATGATATAGTATTTTTTGAATGACTTGAACGCAAAGGAGAGATTGTTTTGACAGCTACTAAAGGTTTAGAAGGTATTGTTGCTACAACGTCCTCGATTAGCTCGATCATTGACGGTGTTCTTACTTACCGTGGGATCAACATCGACGACTTGGCCGAAAACGCGACTTTTGAAGAGGTTATTTACTTGCTTTGGTACGGTAAATTGCCAACTCATTCCGAATTGGCTCAACTGATCAAAGACTTGAATCAATATGCTCCGATTCCTAGCCAAATTATCGATCAAATCAAATTGTATCCTAAGGATACGAACTCGATGGCTGCGCTTCGTTCCGCTGTATCCAGCCTGGCTTTGTACGATGCAGAAGCGAACGACATGACACCGGAAGCCAACCTGCGTAAAGCGATCAAGCTGCAGGCTCAAATTCCTACGATTATCGCTGCTTTCGCACGTATCCGTGAAGGCAAAGAGCCGATTGCTCCAAAGAGCGACGCAACTTCTGTTGCTCAAAACTTCCTTTACATGCTGATCGGCAAAGAGCCGGACAAAGTGGCAATCGAGGCTTTGGACAAAGCATTGGTGCTTCATGCGGACCATGAGTTGAACGCATCCACTTTTGCAGCTCGCGTAACGGTTGCAACCTTGTCCGATATTTACTCCGGTGTGACTTCCGCTATCGGCGCTTTGAAAGGACCTCTTCACGGCGGTGCGAATGAAGCGGTTATGGCTATGCTGGAAGAAGTGGGCTCCTTTGAGAACGTTGAGAGCTACATCAACACCAAGCTGGAAAACAAAGAAAAAATCATGGGCTTCGGTCACCGCGTTTACAAAAACGGCGATCCTCGTGCAAAGCATCTGCAAAAGATGTCCCACGAGCTGGGCAAAATCACAGGCAATATGAACTGGTACAACATGTCCATCAAGATCGAGGAAATGGTTACCGGACAAAAAGGATTGAAGCCGAATGTTGACTTCTACTCCGCTTCCGTATATACTTCCTTGGAAATTCCGCGTGACCTGTTTACGCCGATTTTTGCGATCAGCCGTACATCCGGATGGACAGCTCACATTCTTGAGCAGTACGAAAACAACCGTTTGATCCGTCCTCGTGCGGAATACACCGGCCTTTCTAACCAAAAATACATTCCGATTGAAAATCGTTAATCGATTTCGATAAAGCTTTTACAGCCAACGGGTTGTTACAGCGTCTCCTGTCCTTATTTTACGGAATCGGGACAAGCGCTGTAGCTCCCGTTCAATTTTGTGTATACTTATGCTATCACCATTTTAAGGAGGCAATAAAAGATCATGGCTCAATTCGAAAACTATACAGCTCCAACAGAAGGCGAAAAAATTACTATTGTTGACGGTAAGTTGAACGTCCCTAACAACCCTATCATTCCTTTCATCGAGGGTGACGGTACAGGTCCCGACATCTGGGCCGCTTCCAAACGCGTATTGGACGCAGCGGTAGAAAAAGCATATAAAGGCGAGAAAAAGATCGCTTGGTACGAAGTATTCGCCGGCGAAAAAGCATTCAACAAATTCAACAACTGGCTGCCTAACGACACATTGACAGCAATCCGCGAATATATCGTTGCGATTAAAGGCCCTTTGACGACTCCGGTTGGCGGCGGTATCCGTTCCCTGAACGTTGCCCTTCGTCAAGAGTTGGACTTGTATGTTTGCTCCCGTCCTGTTCGTTACTTCAATGGCGTTCCATCCCCAGTAAAACGTCCTGAACTGGTTGACATGGTTATTTTCCGTGAAAACACGGAGGATATCTATGCTGGTATCGAGTGGGAAGCCGGCTCCGCAGAAGTGAAAAAAGTGCTTGAGTTCCTGCAAAAAGAAATGGGCGTTAAGAAAATTCGCTTCCCTGAAACTTCCGGTATCGGTATCAAGCCTGTTTCCGCTGAAGGTTCCAAGCGTTTGATCCGTTCCGCTATCGAATATGCAATCGCACACGGCCGTAAGAGCGTTACCTTGGTACATAAAGGTAATATCATGAAATTTACTGAGGGTGCATTCAAAAACTGGGGTTATGAGCTGGCTGAGCAAGAGTTCGGCGACAAAACCTTCACTTGGGCACAATACGATAAAATTAAAGCAGAGCAAGGCACGGATGCAGCAAACCAAGCTCAAAAAGAAGCAGAAGCTGCCGGCAAAGTCATCGTAAAAGATGCTATCGCCGACATCGCTTTGCAACAAGTATTGACTCGTCCTACAGACTTCGATGTTATCGCTACATTGAACCTGAACGGTGACTACTTGTCCGATGCTTTGGCAGCACAAGTAGGCGGTATCGGTATCGCACCAGGCGCTAACATCAACTATGTAACAGGTCACGCGATCTTCGAAGCGACTCATGGTACAGCTCCGAAATACGCTGGTCTGGACGTAGTTAACCCAGGCTCCGTTATTTTGTCCGGCGTTATGATGCTTGAGCACCTGGGCTGGTTGGAAGCGGCTGAGCTGATCTACAAAGGTATGGAAACATCGATCAACAATAAAACCGTTACTTATGACTTTGCACGTTTGATGGAAGGCGCTAAGGAAGTAAAATGCTCCGAGTTCGCTAACCAAATCATCGCTAATATGTAATTAGGCGGTCCGCCCCTCCGAAATCCTCCTTTACCAAGGAGGATACCAGGGGTACGCTCCCTGGATGGCGAAAAGGTGTCCAGTGACCGGGTGAAGTAAGTTTTTGTTCGACGTTAGAGGTGGGAACGCGTTTGTCGAGAGTGCTTGAGCTAACGTCAAGCCACTCCGACACGCTTCCATGTCCAGCGGAGCTTTTTGTGTTTGTATAGTCTTTTGAGGTTAGGGGATCAGATGTTCGAGTCTGATGGCAAGGGAATTGCTTTTTATGCATTTGAAGCGTGAAATAGGGTTTGCAAGTATATACTTTAAGAGTGTGGGTGTCGGCCTTGTCCACTGGAAATATCCGCTCATGCGGGTGCTGATTTCTCAGGACAACAGCGGCCGCAAGTATATACTCGTAAACCTGGAAACACGCTTTATCTTTTTCTCACGCAAACCAACAATTTAACTTTCAGGAGGCATTTCTTATGGGAATCAAACGTAAAAAGATTACCGTTGTCGGTGCGGGCTTCACTGGTGCAACAACTGCGCTTATGCTTGCACAAAAGGAGTTGGGCGACGTTGTCCTTCTGGACATCGCACCTTTGGAAAACCCTACAAAGGGTAAAGCGTTGGACATGATGGAGGCTTCCCCTGTACAAGGCTTCGACAGCAACATCGTTGGTACAGCTAACTACGAAGACGCTGCAGGATCCGACATCGTGATCATCACAGCGGGAATTGCTCGTAAACCAGGCATGAGCCGTGATGACCTCGTGAACACAAACGCGGGTATCGTGAAATCTGTATGCGAGAACGTAAAGAAATATTGTCCTGAATCCATCGTTATCATCTTGAGCAACCCGGTTGATGCTATGACCTATGTAGCTTACGAGTCCTTGGGCTTCCCGAAAAACCGCGTTATCGGTCAATCCGGCGTATTGGATACGGCTCGTTACTGCACTTTCATCGCTCAAGAATTGAACGTATCGGTTGAGGACGTTCGCGGTTTCGTATTGGGCGGTCACGGCGACGACATGGTTCCGCTCGTTAGGTACTCTAATGTCGGCGGTATCCCTATTGAGAAATTAATTCCTGCTGAGCGCATCGAAGCGATCGTACAGCGTACACGCACAGGTGGCGGCGAGATCGTAAACCTGCTGGGTAACGGCAGCGCCTACTACGCTCCGGCAGCTTCCCTGGTTCAAATGACGGAAGCGATCATCAAGGACAAAAAACGTATCATTCCATCCATCGCATTGCTTCAAGGGGAGTATGGCTATAACAACCTGTTCATGGGCGTGCCTACTTTGCTTGGCGGCGAAGGGATTGAGAAAATATTTGAATTGGAATTGCTTCCTGAAGAAAAAGCGGCTTTGGACAAATCCGCTGATTCCGTTCGCAACGTAATCAAAGTGGTAACCTTGTAAACAGGGTTACCTTGAATAGCAGCCCGTCTTCGCGCTTTGGCGAGGACGGGCTGTTTTTTTGCTGTCAGATAAGGAACGAATTGCGATGAAATCCATAACTGCAAAGGAGCTCGGCATCTGTTGCATTGGCTGGATAAACCTGTTAAAATCAAAAATGACTGACGAGTCAGTCACAAGTGTTAACCGTGGATGGAGGGGAACTCATGGGAGAAGAGAAAAAAGACGGGATCATTGAAGCCGCCCTGAAGCTGTTCGAAGAGCAAGGATACCACCAGACGAAGGTATCGGACATCGTACGTGCTGCGGGGGTGGCACAAGGGACTTTTTATTTGTATTTCCAAAGTAAAGAGGACCTGTTTCGAAGCATCGCCAAGTCGTGCCTGGAGGAAATTTCGGGGACTTTAAAGAAAGGGCCAGTTGACGGGCTGAATGATAACGAAGTGTTTTATCAAATGATTAAAAGCTGTCTTACCATTTACTATCACAACAAGACGATTCTGCGGATCATTTATCGCAACGGAGTGGCATCGCAGGAAATCGCAGATATTTCCGAGGCTTTTTACAATGATATGATGTTGATTATTAAGCAATGCCTGCTGGAATCCGGTGAGTACCCCGATTATTCCGAGCAGCAGCTGGAGATTACGGCTTATGCCAAGATTGGCATGGTCGAGCTTGTGGCATACCAGTGGTTTGTCGTAAGAAATTGCGGACCTGAACATATTGACTGCATAGCGCAAACGATAACTGGCATGGGGAATGGCTGTAAAACGGGATTGCCGGGAGTGAACGGTGCATGATAGCCAAGCTGATACAATACCGGAAGGTGACGCTGCTGTTCTTCTTGATGGCTATTATTATGGGGATTGTCAACATTGTCACACTCAAGCAGCGAGAAAATCCCGAGATTGACTTGACTGTAGCCTTGGTAAAAACCGTATATCCCGGGGCGTCTCCCGAAAAAGTGGAGCAGTTCGTGACGCAGCCGCTGGAACAAAAAATAAAGGAAATGAGCGATATTTCCAAGCTGACCTCGACCTCCATGGCGAACGTATCCATCATTAACGTAGAGATCAAGCCGGATACGGATATCAAGCGTGCTTGGGATACGCTGCGGCAGAAGGTACAGGCCGGGGAAAGTGAGCTCCCGGATGAGGCGAATAAGCCTGAAGTGAATGATGATCTTGGTAAAATAGCCGAGCAAATCCTTCATTTTACTGTGAACACACCGGAAGAGCTGGAGCCTTTGAGGCCTACACTGGATATTTGGAAAAAGCAGCTGAGCACGCTACCCGGGGTCAGCAACGTGGAAATCGTCGGTCTGCCGGACCAGGAGGTCGCTGTCACGTTGAATACGGCAAAGCTGGATACGTTCAAGCTGCCGTGGACGGCCGTTGCCCAGGCACTGAAAAACCGACATGACCGCGTACCTCTAGGGACCGTAGATAAGTCGACCCAGTCCTTCTATGTCAATATGAACAAGGAATGGACGACAGCGGCGGAAGTCGGGAACACCGATATTCTTGGCTTACCGAACGGCAATTCCTTGAAGGTGAAGGATGTCGCGGATATTAAGCTGCGCCCTAAAAAGTCCGAGGTCAGCGTGCTTCACAATGGAAAGCCGACGCTGGATCTGGTTATTAATGCCGAGAAGGGGGCGGATATCCCCGATCTACAGAAGCGGATTGACGGCAAGGTAGCCGAGCTGAAGCCTCAGCTGCCGTCTACCGTGGAGTTATCGTCACTTTTTACGCAAAAAGAGAGTCTGGACCACTTGTTCAAGGAGCTTGGCAGAGAGCTGCTCATAGGGATAGCGGCCGTTATCGTGGTATGCTCCATGGGCTTGACCTTCGGTACCTCATGGATTGTGGCGCTGGCGATTCCCGTATCCATTACAATTGGGTTTATTCCGGTAGAGCTGATGGGCATAGATCTCAATCAGATTACGGTAGTCGCGATTGTGATTGTGCTGGGGATTCTCGTGGATGACGCCATCGTTGTGAACGATAATATTCAGCGGCGGCTGCAGCTTGGGGATTCTCCAGCCAAGGCTTCGCTTGAAGGGAGCCGGGATGTTGCGATATCTATTCTTACCGCGACGATCGCTACAGCGGCAGCGTTTCTCCCCCTGTTCTTCTTAAAAGGCAACATCGGAAGCTTCATCCGTCCGCTGCCTGTCGTTATTTCACTGACGCTTGCAGCATCGATGGCTATGTCTCTGACAATTATTCCGATCTTCCGTCAATGGGTCGGGGAAAGGGCGATGCGCAGGCTGGGAAGGGCGGTAACTTCCGCGAATGCGGAAGGAAGAAGCCAGGAACCTGTCGAGAAGGAGCAGACGCCCGGCATTCTGGGCAAGCCGATTCAACGGCTGAGTCTGTTTTACGGCCGCCAAATTCATCGTATCCTGAAAAGACCGCTGCTGACGGGAATCGTCGCTTTATTGATCGGAACGAGCAGCTTCGGGCTGCTGCCTCTGCTAGGCGTACAGTATTTCCCGCCGGCGGAAAAGGACGAAATGCTCATCGACTTCAAACTGCCGACGGGCAGAGTATTTGCGGAGACGGAGTATACGATGGCCAAAGCGGAGGAATGGATGCGGCAGCAAAAAGGGGTCGTGTTCGTATCCGCCTACTCCGGGCGTTCAACACCGAGGTTTTATTATTCCGAGTCGGATCAATCGGGGACGGATGTAGGACAGCTTTTTGTCAAAATCGATTTGAAGGTCATTCATACGAAGGAAGTCATTTCGTCCTGGAGGGAGCAGCTGAAGACAATGTTCCCTGAGGATATCCAAATCACGCCGAGAGAGCTGGAGCAGGGGCCGCCTGTTGGGGCGCCGATCGCCCTGAGGATTAGCGGCAACGACCTGGCACAGCTGCGCCAAATTTCTACGGATATTCAGGGGGTGCTGTCCCGAATTCCGGGAGCCATCAGCGTGACGGATGATGTGGGAACGGACATGAAAACCTATGAGGTGAAGCCGGATCCGGCCAAGCTGAATGTGTTCAACGTGAATGAGAAGGATCTGTCTCAAACGCTGCGCATCGCTACCGAGGGCTTGGAAGTCACGACGCTGCAGAAGGGCGAAGACTCACTGGACGTAACCTTGTTTGCGAGGGAGGAGTCGGCCGACCCTGTTGAGCAGATGAACAATATGTATGTTCCTATTCAGAATGGGGGAACGATTCGGGTTCGCGAGCTGGGGACGATTACCCCGGGAAGTATGATCAAATCGATCCATCATTTGAACCAGACACGAACGATTACGATTCGCAGCTTCGCACAGGATCGGCTGCCGGATGAGATTGTGAAGGATTTTAAGATGGAGATGAGCCATTACGCGATGCCAGCCGGCTATACGATCGAATACGGCGGGGAAAATGAAGAGCGCAACGATGCGTTCGCCTCGATTGGGAAGCTGTCGATTATCGTCGTGCTGCTTATTTATATCATCATGGTTATGCAGTTTTACTCATTATCGATCCCGCTGCTCATCCTGTCTACCGTTTATTTGGCTGCGGGCGGAGCCGTGATCGGGCTGTTCCTCACGAATTCGCCGATCGGGTTTATGGCCCTGATGGGGCTCGTCAGCTTGGCGGGGATTGTGGTTCGTAACGGAATCATCCTGATTGAATTTATCGAGCAGGCTAGAGAGCGAGGGCTCCCGTTGTACGAAGCCGTATCGGAGGCCGGGAAAGCCAGGCTGAGACCGATTTTGCTGACGATGGCAACCGCGATTGGAGGCTTGCTGCCGATGACCATTATGGGAGGAAATCTGTGGCGGCCGATGGGGATTACGATTATTTCGGGCTTGATTTACTCGACTTTGCTTACTTTGATCGTTGTTCCGTGCCTCTTCGTCATTTTGGCGAAATGGCGTGACGCAAGGGATATGAAAAAAGGCAAGCCTGTGAACAGGCACACGAATGGGACGGTTCATTCCAGCTAAAATTTGCTTCCACCATTTGCATAGGCTCGTTTTCATCAGGTATACTTAATATTATATTAAGTTGAAAAATGGGGGCTTACCAATGAACCAAGTATTTTTGTATTTACATGTTTTGGCAGCTGCTCTAATGGGCGTGTACCTGATGTTTCCGTTCTTGGCTCAGCGGATTCAAGTGCTTCCGGGACAAGGTCAATTCGGTTTTCTAAGCGTATTGTTCGCTGCGAACCGGGTCGGTCAGCTGGCTCTGGTTATTTCCCTACTGACGGGCGGATATTTGGTCGGTAAAGCGGGCTTGTCCGTCGCCTGGATGGTTATCGTTGTTGTGCTTTTCTTAGCCTTAGGAGCCCTGACAGGCGTGCTGGGCAGTGCAATGCGCAAAGCATTGGCTGATCCTAACGGCGGTTCGATCGGCACTTATGCCGGTAAAATCAAGTCGGTCAGCGTGATCTCCGGCATTTTGTTCTTCGTGCTTCTTACCCTGATGATGTTCCGCTTCTAGTTCTACACAAAAGCCCAAAGGCCTTGCAGCCCTTGGGCTTTTGTGTTGCCGAGCGACCAGCGAGAGAGGCCATTAAGATGTAAAAAGCGCAGCGGAGGGGAAGGGGAGGTGTCGGAGGAACGAAGTGCTCGCCTTTGAAATCGTGAAATGACCTATACATCTATAAAATAAAATTTCACGATTTCAACAGCGACCGGAGACACCTTCCCTTCCTCGCAGCGCCTACCTTTTTACCGAATCCCCATCTCTTATCGCCGCCTCAACAAAAAAGCCCGAGGCTGCCGCCCCGGGCTTTTCGCTCATTCCTCCGATAGTTCATCCAGCGTTTTCTCCAGACTCGGCGCCAAATGCTCAAGAAAAAATGCCAATTCCGGCATATTCAAGTCTTGTATCGATTGCTCAATCTGTTTCTTCGCGCTGCCGAATTCTTTATTGCCTGCGGACAGCTCTGTTACGCATTTCAAATAAGCGTCAAGCAGGTCGGCGGCCTTCACATATTTTTTAAGCTCGGGCTCGGCAGAAGCTTTTTTCGTATCGATCAGCGGCTCATAGACGGAACGGAGCTTCTCAGGGATCATATCCATGAGCCTTTCGGCCGCCATCTGCTCGATCTCGCGAAAGTTCGATAATATTTTAGGGTTATGATGCTTGACCGGGGTAGGAATGTCTCCTGTAAAAACCTCGGTTGCATCGTGAAACAGCGCCATGCTGACAATCCGGTCCGTGGGCACCTGACGGTCGAATACTTCATTGGCGATGGTGCACAACACATGCGTCAGGATAGCGACGTGAAACGAATGCTCAGCCACATTCTCCTTTACGGTATTGCGCATCAAGCTCCAGCGTTCAATGTAGCGCAGGCGGTACATATAAGCGAAAAAATGACTATCCATCGTTCTCATCCCATTCTGTTTACTTCTTCACCGTTGGTGACTGCTGTACGGAAAAGCTTTGTACATTAGGATTATACACGATTTGGGAACCGATGACAGTCTCTAAATCTTTCAACGCGATGTAGAGCTTGTTATTTTTCATATAAAGAGGCTTTTGGATAGATATCGGCGGTTTGGCAGAAAGCGAGGTCAGCTTGGAGCTGTTGACGCTTCCGCTCCACTGCAACGTCTGGTACTGAATCGATACATGTCCGCCGCTCGACAGAGCTGCTTTGCCGCCTAATTGGTTCATCGTTTCGATTAAGGGAACCTCTGTAGAGGGAGGATTCGGAGCTACGACCCGCCTCATGATGGACGTGTCCAGTCCTTCCGGACTTATCGCGCTGTTGCCTGCGTTAATTCTGGGAAGCTGCATCGGGTCAAGCTGTCTCGTCACCATCTCCGGTACCACTGTAAAGGCATAATTCATACCGCCTTCGTGGATATATCCGATGGAAGTCTTATCATAGATGCCGTACGGATAAGCATAGGAATCGATAGGCTCTGGATAGAGCTCCGCCAGCTTGGCGACGCAGGCTTGGGTGTCGGTAATGACTCTCTGTTTGTACTCCTCGTCGGTTTCCCTTTTCCCGTTATTCACCATGCGTCCGATCAGCGCGGCATTGCCGTCGGGGAGCTTGTAATGAAAGTTGTGCGTATGGCACTGCGCGTCAATGAAATTCGTATCGCTTGTCATTTCGATAATGTCATCCCGTGACATGGACGGAATGTAGCTGGCGAGGGGATTCTCCAGGTCGTTCGTAATCACGAAATTGACCGCAGGAATGCGCATGCTTTTTAAAATCGGATAAGCGTTTACATAAAAGCTTTCGTACCCGTCGTCGAACGTAACCAGCACGGCATTGTTAGGAACGGAGGCACCCTGCATGTAGTCTTTGAACTGACGGAGGGTTATGAATTGGTAGCCCTTCTTCTTCAACAGCGTTAATTGGTCTTGAAAAAGCTTGGTTGTGATCGTTCCGCCGCTTTTGGCATCGTCGTCCACATGGTGATACATAATGACTGCCACTTGATCCTTATATAGGACATTGGACTTAGCTGCATCCAAGGAAGGGAGAAGGAGGCCAAGCCCGATAACGCTCAGGATGACGGCCTTAAGAGTGAGCTTGTTCATGACGAATGATACCCCTTGTTTTATAGTCATATTTTCCTAGTTTGTCATACATTAATTCTATCATTGCATGTAAATTCCTTCTATGGGTCAGACAAGCTTTACAAAAATTTGATAGCGCCTGTTTCCTTCCTGGTTAAGCCCCTATTTGTCCCGGGAACGCCGTATTTGCTTGTTTTTGATCGTTGTCGAGTATGCTATTATATACATATGTGCTTTTATACAAAAATATCGAAGCTGGGCTTTCATTCGGAAGGGAGATTTTTTATTTATGCAGCATTTTCAAGAGAGCGTTTATAAACTCATTGTAGAAACATCCACGAATCTGCCGGCTGACGTACGCCGTGCGATTCAAGCGGCTCAAGAGCGGGAGGATGCCGGAACGCGCTCCGCGATTTCCTTATCCACGATCGCAAATAACATCGATATGGCCGAATGCAACGTTTCCCCCATCTGTCAGGACACGGGGATGCCGACTTTCATCATTCATACGCCTGTAGGCGCGAATCAAATCGTCATGAAAAAGCAAATTCTGGAGGCTGTCGCGCTAGCCACGAAAAACAGCAAGCTTCGCTCCAACTCGGTTGATTCCTTGACCGGGTCCAATACAGGCGACAACCTTGGGCCGGGTACGCCTGTGATTCATTTCGAACAATGGGAACGGGACGACATCGAAGTGAAGCTGATTCTTAAAGGCGGCGGCTGTGAGAACAAGAACATTCAATACAGTCTTCCGACGGAGCTGGAAGGACTCGGCAAAGCTGGCCGTGACCTCGACGGTATCCGCAAATGCATTATGCATGCCGTCTATCAGGCGCAAGGACAAGGCTGCAGCGCGGGCTTTATCGGCGTAGGCATCGGCGGCGACCGGACGAGCGGCTATGAGCTGGCGAAGCACCAATTGTTCCGCCGTGTAGACGATGTGAATCCGAATGAAGAGCTGCGCAAGCTTGAAGATTACATTATGGAAAATGCGAACAAGCTCGGCATCGGCACGATGGGCTTCGGCGGCCAAGTATCCTTGCTCGGCTGTAAGATCGGCGTGGCGAACCGCCTGCCGGCCAGCTTCTTCGTTTCTGTGGCATACAACTGCTGGGCGTTCCGCAGACAAGGCGTGCTCTTGAACGCAAGCAGCGGCGAGATTCAGGAATGGATTTATCCGAGCGGCGATACCGTTTCGATGAAGCAGGAGGCTGCTGCGGCAAGCGAGGAGACGACCGAACGCCGTGAAGTGGTGCTGCAAACGCCGATCTCCGAGGAGCAAATCCGTCAGCTGCGCGTAGGCGATGTGGTTATCATCAATGGACCGATGTATACAGGACGCGATGCGCTGCACAAATATTTGATGGATCACGATGCGCCGGTTGATTTGAACGGTGCTGCGATTTATCACTGTGGGCCGGTTATGTCGAAGGATGAGAACGGGGAATGGCACGTAAGAGCTGCCGGACCTACAACAAGCAGCCGCGAGGAGCCGTACCAAGGCACGATCATTAAGAAGTTCGGCATTCGCGCCGTGATCGGTAAGGGCGGTATGGGCGCCAAAACATTGGCCGCACTGCAGGAGCATGGCGCCGTTTATTTGAACGCAATCGGCGGAGCAGCACAATATTATGCACGCTGCTTCAAGAAGGTGAACGGCGTAGACTTTTTGGAATTCGGCACGCCGGAAGCGATGTGGCATTTGCAAACAGAAGGCTTCGCGGCTATTGTAACCATGGATTCGCACGGAAACAGCCTGCATGCTGAAGTCGACAAAAACTCGCTGGAGAAGCTGTCCCAGTTCAAAGAGCCGGTTTTTGCCTAATATATAACGAAACGATTCGGATGAGAGGAAGGGGTGCCTTAGGTGCCTCTTCTTTTTTTCATGAAATCGCTGGACACTGAAGAAACTAAGAAATCAGGGTCTATCCGCCTTTACAAAAAATTAACTCGCATTCCTCCCGCCGAAAGGCTAAGATATTGAGGTTACTGTCTATAGGTAACTGGAAATGAAATGTCTCTCACTGATCTTCCAGGGAAGGAACGTTTGGAATGCACAAATTTCGCGCAAGGCTGACGTTGATTTTTATTTTGCTGATCGGCTCCTCGGTGCTGGTGGCGGGTCTCTTCATGGCCAAAATGCTGAGGGATTCCCATATTGATGCGCTGAAGGCCAATATGCAAAGAGAGCTAAAGGTAATTCTCGTTTCATTGAATTGGAAAGAGACGGGGACGGAAGCGGAGCAGATCCAATATTTCACGGATCAGGCGAACCGGTTGAAAAGCTCTGCGGATGCACGTGTGACCTACATTCGTGAGGACGGTAAGGTATTGGGGGATTCGGATCACGATGTCGAGACGATGGAAAACCATCTGACACGCAAAGAGGTGATCGAAGCCCGGGATACCGGTGTTGTCGGATCTGATACGCGGTACAGCACGACGGTTCAACGGAATATGCTGTATGTGGTCGTACCGGTGAAATCGGACGGCAACGGTTCCATCAAGGGCTATGTCCGGCTTGCCATGAGTTTGGAGGAAGTCGAGGCGTCCATTCTCCAAGTATGGTATGCGGTGCTTTTAGGCTTGCTGACCGTATTTATCATTGCAGGGCTGATCAGCTACCGGGTGGCTTACGGGATTACGAGACCGATTGAAATGATAACGAGAGTCGCGCAGCAAATTACGAATATGAACTACAAGGCCCGTGTGCATGTCCGTAAAAAGGACGAGATAGGTCAGCTGGGACAAGCGATCAATCGGATGGCGGACAGTCTGCATCTGCAGATGAACCGGATTCTGGAGGATGAGAACCGGCTCAAAAGCGTCCTGGAGAATATGATCAGCGGCGTCATGATGATTGACCGGGACGGCAAAATTGTGCTGTTAAACCGTTCGGGAGAAGATATCCTCGGTTTCTCCGCCCAGGAGCTGTTAGGTAAAAAATTCGATGAAGCGAAGCAGCAGTTCGAGTTCACGCAGCTTATTCAAGAGTGTATCGATCTGAAGGAGCATATCCGCGATGAGATGATTTTCTATTATCCGTCGGAACGGATATTGGAAATCAACCTGAGCCCAATCTCCCATACGGAGGATGAGTGGGCAGGAATACTGATCGTGCTGCACGATATTACGGCCGTGCGCCGTCTGGAGCGGATGCGCAGCGAGTTCGTAGCGAACGTATCGCATGAGCTGAAGACGCCGATTGCCGCGGTCAAAGGCTTTGCAGAGACGCTTCTTGCAGGCGCTCTGAACGACAAGGAGACGGCAAAGTCGTTTTTGCAAATTATTTTTGACGAGAGCGAGCGGTTGAACCGGCTGATCGGCGATATATTGGAGCTGTCCAAAATTGAATCGAAACGGATTCCTTTGCAATTTTCACCGATATCGCTGCACTCGTTCGTCAACAACTGTCTGCATGTGGTCCAAGCCGAGGCAAAGAAGAAATCCATCGAGCTGGAAATGCAGGTGGATGAGACGATGTATATTGAAGCGGATGAAGACCGGCTGCGGCAAATTTTGATTAATCTGCTGTCCAACGGCATTAATTATACGCCGGAAGGGGGCAAGGTGAAGGTAAAGGTCGACCAGCTGGCCGGAGACGGCGATCGTGCTGAAGATGAACGTATCCGTTTTACGATATCGGATACCGGGATCGGCATTCCCAAGAAAGATCTGCCGCGCATCTTCGAGCGCTTTTACCGTGTGGATAAGGCACGCTCGCGAAGCTCAGGCGGCACCGGTCTGGGGCTGTCCATTGTGAAGCATCTGGTTGAGCTGCATAAAGGGACGATCCGTGTAGAGAGCGAAGTAGGAATGGGCAGCAAATTCATTATCGAGCTGCCGATTATTCACTAAAAGTCCGGTGACTCCATAAGCGGAACGGTCGGAAGCTTGCTGAAGGAACAACCTTCAATTGCCAACTTTTTTATGCTATGTTAAGCTTGATCTATCTTCATTTACAAATTCTTATAGAAGCAAAGTGAAATCGGGGGATTCCCATGGCACAACAAATTTTAGTTATTGAAGACGAGCCTACACTAGCCAGACTGTTGTCTTATAATTTATCGCAGGACGGATACGAGACGAAGGTTGTCGACCACGGCAGTGAAGGGCTTCAAACAGCGCTGCAGCAATCGTTCGACCTTATTATATTGGATATTATGCTTCCGGGGTTGAACGGCTTTGAAATCTTGTCCAAGCTGCGGCAAAAGGGCAATAAAACGCCGGTGATCATTCTAACGGCGCGCAATGCCGAAGAAGAGGTTGTGCAAGGCCTGAAGTACGGGGCGGACGATTACATTACGAAGCCCTTCGGTGTAGCCGAGCTCTTGGCGAGGGTATCAGCCGTGCTGCGCAGAACGATGTCGGAGGAGCAGCTGCAGGAGAAGAACACGAATGGGGAAAAGGTCATTTCCGCAGGGGACCTGTACATTTATCCCGAGAAGTACGAGGTGATGCTGAATGGAGAGTCCATTCCGCTTCGGCCTAAGGAATTCGAAGTACTGCTGTACCTGGTGCAGCGTCCCGGCGTCGTCGTAACCCGTGATGATTTGATGAACATTGTTTGGGGATTCGATTATATCGGCGGGCAGCGGACTGTGGATGTCCATGTGAGCTCCTTGCGCAAGAAGCTGGAGATGAATCAGCAAAGCGTCCAGATCGAATCGATCCGCGGCGTAGGCTACAAGCTGGTGACTTCGACAACGGCGAAGAAGGGGTAAGTTGCTATAAAAGAGAAGCGCTTGGCTAAGCCGGATAGGCTTGCTGGCGCTTTTTTTTGCATGTCTATATAAGGGGAATGGCAAGCAGAGAAGCTTTCATAAGAGTCCATGGATGGCAAAATCGCATACAAGGTGCGCCAGATAC
The DNA here is from genome assembly GCF_002234615.1 of Paenibacillus rigui. Classification (GTDB taxonomy): domain Bacteria; phylum Bacillota; class Bacilli; order Paenibacillales; family NBRC-103111; genus Paenibacillus_S; species Paenibacillus_S rigui. The sequence continues at coordinate 109,459 of NZ_NMQW01000033.1, forward strand.
AAAATATCTTTTTCCATCTAACTTGTCTATACTATGGGGGTGAGTCATAAGGTTACCCAGAATTCGTTCAACAGACCAAAGGAGGACATGAGAACATGTCGAGAAAGTTTAGAATCGGAATTATCGGCTGCGGAGGAATTGCGAACGGAAAGCATATGCCGGCATTGAAAAATCAATCGAATGCGGAAATGGTTGCATTCTGCGATATCGTGATTGACCGCGCGTACGAGGCGGCAAAGCAGTTTGGCGCTCCAGAAGCCAAAGTATATGAAGATTACAGAGAGCTGTTGAACGACAGCTCCATTGATATAGTGCATGTCTGCACGCCGAACGACTCCCATGCGAATATTTCGATTGCCGCTCTGGAATCGGACAAGCATGTCATGTGCGAGAAGCCTATGGCCAAGACGGCGGCCGATGCGCGCAGGATGGTGGAAGCGGCCAAGCGTACAGGCAAAAAGCTGACGATCGGCTACCAGAACCGGTTTCGTCCGGACAGCCAATACTTGAAAACCATCTGCGCCGAGGGGGATCTCGGTGAAATTTATTACGCCAAGGCCCACGCAATTCGCCGCCGCGCGGTACCGACTTGGGGTGTCTTCCTGGATGAGGAGAAGCAGGGCGGCGGACCGTTGATTGATATCGGGACCCATGCTTTGGACTTAACTCTATGGATGATGGACAACTACAAGCCGAAGGCTGTGCTGGGGACGGCATTTCATAAGCTGTCCGGCAAAGCGAATGCGGCGAATGCCTGGGGATCGTGGGATCCGGAGAAATTTACGGTAGAGGATTCCGCTTTCGGGATGATTACGATGGAGAATGGCGCCACGATTGTATTGGAGTCGAGCTGGGCCATCAATATGCTGCAAACCGGTGAAGCCAAGACAACCTTATGCGGTACGGAGGGCGGAGCGGACATGCAGGACGGGCTGCGCATCAACGGGGAGAAGCACAGTCGCTTGTACACGAATCAGATCCAGCTGGACGCCAAGGGCGTAGATTTCTACGACGGTTCCAAGGAAAGCCCGGCAGACCTGGAAGCGCGGTTGTGGCTTGAAGCGGTAGAATACGATAAAGAGCCGGTCGTGACGCCGGAGCAGGCTTGCGTCGTGTCGGAAATATTGGAGGCTATTTATGAGTCTTCCAGGACCGGCCAAGCCGTTTATTTCGAGAACAAGTCCTAATAGCTGGATCAACCAATGTGCCGGACATCGATAAGGGTGTCCGGATTTTCTTTTTTTATATGGACGCCTTCGGCTTCATCGTTTCTTCATCAAAGCTTCATCGGATGTTCATGATGGCAGGCGGAGGGAATGATAAACTCATCTCATGGATTTAGATTAAGTCTAAATATAAGGAGATGTAAAGCGATGAACCCACATATGACGACAAATCAAGGTGCTCCGGTAGGAGACAATCAGCATTCGAGAACAGCGGGAACGAACGGACCGACTTTATTGGAAGATTATCATTTGCTTGAAAAGATAGCTCATTTTGACCGTGAACGTATTCCGGAACGGGTCGTGCACGCCCGCGGTGCCGGAGCGCATGGATATTTCGAGGTAGAGCACAGCATGGGGGCTTATACGCGGGCTCATGTATTCGCTCAGGCGGGGCGCAGGACGCCGGTTTTTGTCCGCTTCTCCACCGTTATTCATGGAACGGGGTCACCGGAGACGGCACGGGATCCCCGCGGCTTCGCAGTGAAATTTTACACAGAAGAAGGCAATTACGACATCGTGGGTAACCATTTGCCGGTATTTTTCATACGAGATGCGATCAAATTTCCGGACATGGTGCATTCCTTGAAGCCGGCACCGGATACGAATGTTCAGGAGCCTGCCCGATATTGGGACTTTATGACCTTGTCGCCGGAATCGACGCACATGCTGACTTGGCTGTTCTCAGATCACGGTACGCCGGCTAATTACCGGCAAATGGACGGATTCAGCGTCCATGCGTTTAAATGGGTTAATGCTGATGGCCGCGTGACCTATGTGAAATATCATTGGAAGTCTCAGCAGGGTGTCGCCAATTTTAGCGCGAGCGATGTCCAGGCTACACAGGGCAGGGATTTCAATCATGCCACCCGCGACTTGAGCGAGAACATCAAAGCAGGGCAGTTTCCGAAATGGGAGCTGCACGTCCAGCTGCTTCCGGTAGAGGATCTGGATGCGCACGGGTTCGATCCCCTGGATCCGACCAAGGTGTGGCCCGAATCGCTGTATCCGCTGCACAAGGTCGGTACGATGACGCTCAATCGAAATCCGGCCAATTATTTTGCCGAGGTGGAGCAATCCGCATTCTCGCCTAGCGCTTTGGTACCGGGCATCGAGCCTTCGGAAGACAAGCTGCTGCAGGGCAGACTGTTCTCCTATCCCGACACGCAGCGTTACCGGCTGGGAGCCAATTATTTGCAAATTCCGGTGAACTGCCCGTATGCTCCGGTACGGAACCATCAGCGCGATGGCTTCATGAATGTCAAGCAGGACGCTTCCCCTGTAAACTATGAACCGAATAGCCATACGGACAGTCCGCAAGAGGATGCGCGCTATGCAGATACGCCGGCGCCGCTTCACGGTCAGGCCGGACGCAGCTCCATTGCCAAGACGGACGACTTCACTCAAGCCGGTGAGCAGTACCGGTCCTATACAAGTGAAGAGCGGGATCACCTGATTCATAATTTGATCGGGGATTTGACGCAGACGCCTCAGCATATCCAGCTTCGGGCGATTTGCAACTTTTTCCGTGCAGACCGGGAATACGGCATGCGTCTTGCAGAAGGACTTGGGGTTGATATTACCGGGTTCATGCCGCCAGCCCGCTAAGCATGGTGTGCAAAAAAAGATGATAGGAGGGAGGAAGCCACTGAAAAACTGGCGGAGTGGACGGAATCGTTCTGTAGAAGCGTAAGCGTTCGCCTTTGTCCCCGGATTTTGACCACTAGAAGCGGGTTGAAATTGATAATATCCGGGGACAACAGCGATCGGAAGAATGATCCGTCCATGCAGCCGTAACTTTTTCAGTGGCCTCGGAGGAGCACGATGAATCTTACCTATGGCAACGCATACGACCGATTGACAGCCGAAGGCATAAGAATGACGCACCAGCGGAAGATCATACTGGACTATTTATATGAACGCAGAGTTTCTCACCCTACGGCGGAGGAACTGTTCGAGGCGATTTATGTGCAATTTCCGAAAGTTGTCAGCCGTCCGACGATTTACAAAAACATCCATTTGCTGCAAAGCTTCGGTTTGCTGAAGGCCTGCTATATCGCACACAGCCCCATTGCGCGTTATGATACTCGTGTCCTTCCGCACCATCATCTGCATTGCACCTATTGCGGCAGCATCTCGGATCTGGAAGGCGGCGTGGTTGTGCCGCATGCAACCATTCCCGGTTTTCAGGCCGAATCCGTGTACATGGAAATCTCGGGAATTTGTGAGGCCTGCAGCCGGACGTTGCCCGGGCAAAAGGAATGGGCTCTGGCGATGTAAGAGCTGTGTTTCCGGCGCGGATAAGCGCCCAAAACCAAGAAACCGTGTGCCGGAATTGTCCGGCAAGCACGGTTTCTTGGTTTTTTGAACGGTTAAGGGCAGCGGCTGAGCGCGCCGGAACACCCGTAGGGCTTAGCGCTTTTCGGTCGGGTATTCCTTTAGTGCTTTCTCGATATAGGAGTTGTCGATAACCTTGGTCACATCCAGTTTTTCCTTGAGATCCCCACTCTCGAGCATGAGGTCCGCCGTAGCCTGCTGGCTCTTGTTTGCCTCTGCAGAGATCGGAAGATTCGTTGCAACATTGTTGGTCAACGAGATGCGGATCGTCTCTTCATCCAGCTTCTTTGACTTCGCCAATAAGGTGACGGCTTCGTCAAGGTTTTTATTTTGCCATTGCAGAGCTCTTTCATAGGCTTTCAAATAAGCGCCGACCAGCTCAGGATATTGCTTGGCGAACTTGGTGCGGACAATATTATAAGCCGGGTTAAAGGCGCCGATGGTTTTGCCTTCTGCAAGCAGTTTAGCGCCTTGATTTTTAATTTGGTTCGTCCGGAACGGCTCCCATACGACCCAAGCATCAACCTTCCCCGATTGGAAGGCGGATTGCGCTTCATCGGGCTGCAGGTTAATCGCTTGAATATCTGCAAGCTTCAAGCCATCTTTTTTCAGCGCGTTCAGCAGAAGCCCCCATGAGGAGCTGCCTTTAGATACGGCGATCTTCTTGCCCTTCAAATCTTTGACCGATTGGACGGGGCTGTCCTTGGGGACGATGATGCCGTCGCCTCCGCCGTTGCTGCCTTCGCTGATGGATGTAAAGCCGATATTCGCAGCTTGTCCCGTAATGGTTCCGATATAGCCGGTACGGGCAAAATCCAGACGGTCGGATGCGATCGCCTCCAAAAACTGCGAGGCGCTTTGCAGCGATTGATATTTTACCGTTGCGCCGTATTTGGCGAATTCCTCCTCAAACCAGCCTTTTTCTTTGGCAATGAGAATAGGGCCAATTTGGCTTCCTTCGATATTGACGACGACACCTTCATACTTCTTGCTGTCGGCTGCCGAAGCCGCTGCCGGAGCGCTTCCGGCAGCCGAGCTGTTGGCGGGGCTGGCTTTGCTTCCGCAGCCCGCTACGATGGCGATAATGGAAGCCAGCACAATAAAGGTGAAGGTACGGAATAAGGATTTACGTTTCATAAGGGTGATGCCTCCTTGTCGTTGGATAGGTTGGTTACTCGTCATTTCAGGTTTGCGCTAACGCCGTGAACCGGCTTGCCGGACGGTCGAGTCCGAGATGCTCGCGAAGCGTTCGGCCCGTATATTCGGTGCGGAATAGGCCTCTGTTCTGGAGTACGGGAATGACCTGGTCTACAAATTCTTCAAGTCCGCCGGGCAGGTAGGGCGGCATTACATTAAAGCCGTCGCACGCCCCGCTTGCGAACCAGTCCTCCATTTGATCGGCGATTTGCTCCGCCGTACCGCACAGAACCAGATGCCCGCGGGCAATGGCAAAATGAAGGCCCAGCTCGCGAATGGTCATATTTTTTTGCCGGGACATCTCCATGATCAAGTGAGCGCGGCTCGTGTTGCCTTCCATGGAAAGCTCGGGAAGCGGCTCGTCCAGGGGATAACCCGATACGTCCAGATTGAGCAGCTTGGAGAGGTAGCTTACTGCGATTTCAGGGGGCACCAGCGCATTGAATTCGGCCTGCTTCTGCCGGGCCTCCTCCTCCGTCCTGCCGATAAAGGTGAGCAGGCCCGGCATGATTTTAAGCTGTCCGGCATCTCTTCCATACTGCGGCAGCAGTGCTTTCAGCTGCTTGTAGAAGGCAACCGCCTTGGCCTTGTCCTCGCAGGCGGTAAACACGACCTCTGCGGTACGGGCCGCCAGATGCTGCCCGGATTCCGAGGTGCCTGCCTGAATGATAACAGGGCGTCCCTGAGGGGAACGCGGAATGTTAAGCGGGCCCTCTACGGAAAAGGACGCACCCTTGTGATGGATCGGATGAATTCGCTTCGTGTCCGCGAAGACACCGGCCTCCTTGTCGAACAATACGGCTTCATCCTCCCAGCTATCCCACAGACTCGACACGACATCCAAAAACTCCTGTGCCCGCGCATAGCGCAGCCCGTGCTCAAGCATCGTGTCGCGGTTGAAGTTTCTGGCTTCAGCCTCCTTGGTGCCGGTCACGACATTCCATGCGGTGCGGCCTCCGCTCAAGTGGTCCAGCGTCGCGAAGCGCCGGGCCAAGTTATAGGGCTCGTTAAATGTGGTCGAGACGGTAGCGGCCAAGCCGATATGTTCGGTTATAGAGGAGAGGGCTCCCAGCACAGACGTGGACTCAGGGTACAGGAAGCTGACGTCTGTAGCTGTATCTTGAATATGGGGAACGGAGGAGCTGTCCGCCAAAAAGAGCATATCCATCCTTCCGCGTTCCGCCGTACGTGCCACCTGTCTGTAAAAATCCATATCAATAAGGCGTTCGGCCCTTGTGCCGGGATAGCGCCAAGCGGCGTAGTGATGTCCGAAATTAAACAAAAACGCGCCTAGCTTCATTTGCTGCTTCGTGTCTGTCATCATATCCACTTCCATCTATATAGTCTCTGCCGCGGTCGGCTAGGAATTTGGTCGGCTTCAGTTGGCTGTCCGTGACGCCTGGTAAGCTTGATAAGCTTCGGCGAGCAGCCGGACGCCACGGCGGATTTGCTCCTCAGTGCAGTAGCTGAACGAAAGTCTGGCATGACGGGCGCCTTCGGGCCGAACGAAAAACTTGCTTCCATCGATGAAGCTGACGCCGCGCTCATAAGCATCCTGAACGAAACGGCCCGTGTCCACGTCCTCGGGAAAGGTGAGCCAGATGAAGAAGCCGCCCTCCGGCACTTGAAAGGAAACCTCTTCACCGAAATTGGCCTTCAGCGAATCCACCATCACATCCCGGCTGCTGCGGTAGCGGCTGGCCAAGGCTTCCAGATGATCGTCAAAAGGCAGATGCTGCAATAATTGCGCCGCGATCTCCTGGGAAAAAACGCTTGCTTTGCTGCCCTGGAAAAAGGTGTTCATTCGCCGGATCACGTCAGAGGAGCCGATGGCCCAGCCCAATCGAATACCGGGAGCAATAATTTTGGAGAAGGTGCTGAGATAGATGACGCGCTCAGGAGCGAAGGAATAAATAGCAGGCAGATGCTTGCCGGTAAACGTGAGCTCGACGTACGCATCATCCTCAAGAATAAAAAAGTTATATTGATAGGCCAGCTCAGCCAGCTTCCTGCGGCGCTCCAATGAAAGAACGACCCCGCCGGGATTTTGAAAATTTGGCATGCAGTACACCAGCTTCGGCAGCGGATGCTTCCGTCTGACCGCCTCCTCCAGCGCTTTCTCGATCAAGTCGACCTGCAGTCCGTCTTCATCGATAGGAAATGAGGTGATAAGCGCTTCGCTGGAACGAAACGTGCTGACAGCGCCGAAGTAAGTGGGAGCTTCTACCCATGCGTGGTCTCCGGGCTCTAAAAGCGTTCTTGCCGCATAGTCGATGGCCTGCTGTGAGCCGTAGGTCACAAGAACTTGTTCTGTCGTCACGTCGATGGATCTTAGCGCGGATCGCTGGGCGATCCATTCCTTGACAACCTGGGGACCGCCGGCCCCGGCATACTGCAATGCGTCTCTTCCGTGATCAAGGATCGCCTTGAGTGCTGCTTCCTTCAGTCCGTCATAGGGGAAGGCATCCGAGGTCGGAGTTCCATAGGAGAACGGAATGACATCGGAGCTGCTGGAAGCCTGGGCCGCGCCCATCGGCGTTACCGCCGGAACCCGCTTGGCATAAGGGAATGGTTGTAAAACAGTAGTCATAATTATCACCTTTTCTTCATGATAAATAGTATTCACATTGGTATAATTGGTTTAATGGCAGCAGCCTCTGCTGGAACAGTCGGCAGGTGACCGCCAAGCTGAATTTAACCTTTGTAGCTGTCCCGCCATTTCAGCAGCTTGCTTTCCAACAGGCGGACTATGGAGTCGGACAATTTGCCGACAGAAGCAAAGATGAAGATCCCGACGAACACGACGCCGGTTCTCATGAAGGAACGGGCATCTTGAATGAGAAATCCGATGCCTTGATCCGCTCCCATAAGCTCGGCTACGACGAGACACAGCCAGGCGGTGCTGAGAGACAGCCGTAGACCGAGCAGCACATTCGGCAGCGCCGAGGGGAGGACAAGGGTGGTGATCTGCTTAAACCGGCTGAACTCCAGCACCTTGGCGACATCGAACAGCTTCGAGTCGACGCTTCGAACACCGAGAAACGTATTCACGTACATCGGAAAGAAGGCGCCCATCGAGATCAGCAGCACTTTGGACAGCTCGCCGAAGCCGAACCAAAGAATGAACAACGGCGTGATGGCGAGCAGCGGAACGGTACGCAGCATTTGAACCGTCGGGTCCATAAGCTCCTCTGCACGGCTGTATAGGCCGACGAGCAGACCGAGAATCAAGCCGCTGGTCCCGCCGATAGCGAAGCCGAGCGCAGCCCGGAGAATGCTGATCCGCAGATGGAAGAGCAGCTCGCCGGATGCGAGCATCCCGTACAAATCACTCAGAATGGATAACGGGGTGGGAAACAAGGTAGGGGAAACAAGCTCCAGCACCCCTGCAAGCTGCCATACCATCAGCGCTGCTCCGGGAAGGAGGCAGCCGAGCAGGAGCTTGCGCATTTTTTTATTGCGTGTGCGTTGGTCTATGGAAGTGGTCATACGGCCCGTCCTTTCTGTTCGGTGTGTCGGTGAGACTGCAGTTAAATATCCCAGGTATCCGCAGCCGGCGAGGCTTCCTTCTCCAATGCTTTTAACACCTGCGTACGCAGTTCTTGAAAGGAAGTCCCGATCCGATTGCGGGGATAGGGCAAGTCGATAGGGAGGATGGTCTTGATGCGCCCCGGCTTCGCATCCATGACGACAATCCGGTTCGACAAGAAGACCGCTTCGTCGATATCATGGGTGACCAGCAGCATCGTGGTGCGGTTCTCCCTCCAGATGTCGAGCAGCGCCTCCTGCATATGGTTGCGGGTAAAGGCGTCCAGGGCGCCGAACGGCTCGTCAAGCAGAAGCACTTGCGGGTTGCGGAGCAGCGTTCGCGCGATGGCGACCCGCTGGGACATGCCACCTGACAATTGCTTCGGATAAGCCTTCTCGAACCCGGTGAGCCGGACGAGCCGAATCATTTCATCGACCCGCGCTCGGACGACGGGGTCCTTCAGCGGCAAATCCGCGGCAATATTCTTTTCCACTGTCAGCCAAGGAAACAAGCGGTGCTCCTGAAAAATAAAGCCTTTATCCTGGCTTGGGCGATCCACCGGTTTTCCGCTTAAAAGCACTTTGCCTTGATGCTGAAGGTCAAGCCCGGCTACGATTTTGAGCAGAGTGCTTTTGCCGCAGCCGCTCGGCCCGATAATCGACATGAATTCGCCCGGCTTCGTATGGAAGGAAATGTCGGATAAAACGTGCAACGCGGTTCCCTCTTGATCGAACGACTTGGATAAGCCCTCAATCGCTAATTCTGCTGCTGGGGTCATTGCTCATTCACCTCTCTAATTAGTAATCCAATAGAATAAGTCGGTATTAGGTTTAAAAAAAATGCCGATGCTGTCGAAATCGATCGAATTTTATTCAAATCTTGTATCTATATTAATTCATATAAATGAGTATAATGTAAAATATAAATTATCTATATTTGTATAAATGATATTTATGGAGGGGTGAAGATGCGGATCGAACAATTGTATTACCTCGTAGAAGTAGCCCAAACCGGCTCCATCTCTCTTGCGGCAGAGAAGCTTCATGTTTCACAGCCCAATATCAGCTACGCCATTTCATCCTTGGAGGAGGAGATAGGCGTTACCCTTTTCACCCGAACCCGTGCCGGCACACAGCCGACTGAGGTAGGTAAAACGATTATAAGCAAGGCGCAGGACATCATTATGCGTTTAGAGGATCTCAAGGACACGGCCAAGGTTCATTCTTCTTTGTTGAACGAGCAGCTCACGGTGGGTGCCATTTCGGGGATATGTACGAGCTTTTTGCCCAAGATGCTGTCGGGCTACAAGAACAAGTACCCTTACGTGGAAGTGGAAATTATGGAAGGCAACTCCGGTGAAATTGAGGAAGGCGTTCAGCAAGGACAGCTGGATTTGGGGCTTGTCGGGATCCCCGGGGAGCATCAGTTCAAGCACCTCATGGCAGAGAAGTTCATGACCTGCAAAATTATGGCTTGCGTTGGCGCAAACTCTCCGCTTGCAAGTAAAGAAAGTCTCTCGCTCTATGAAATTGTCAAGCATCCGGTCATAGGCACTTCGGAGCACATGCGAAAGGAGCTCCGCAAGTACGGAACCCCGCGTGAAGTATTTCATTCCAGCCGGACCGAGGCCTCCAAGCACGTCATTGCGGAAGGGATGGCTACGAGCTTTTATCTGGATATCGCGATGAAAAGTGACCCCTATGTGCTTACAGGGCTGATCATACCCATTCCTATCAAAGAAGGGATCACGGTTGACTTGTATTGGCTGCACGGCAAAAAAATGCAGTCCGCCGCCTGCGCTGCCTTTCTGAAGGAGCTTATGCTGCAGGTCAATCATGTGAAAAGACTTATAGCGCTGTAACGCCCCGAGCTGATGTGATGGATTCAGCCGCTGTCATCCGTTGAGGCCACAACCGTCCGGTTACGACCGGTTTCTTTGGCTTTATACAAGGCCTGGTCAGCCAAATGAAACAAAGCCTCTGCATTTGAAGCTTGTGAAGGATAGTGGGCGACACCTAGAGAAACCGTAATCATCCCTACGCCAGGACTTGAATTCTGCTCCATATGAAGCCGAATTCGTTCAGCAACGACGCTGGCCGCGGTCAGTGTGGAATGAGGGAGCAATACGACGAATTCTTCCCCTCCGAACCGGCAGCAAATGTCGGCCGGGCTGACGGATTGGATGACAATCCGGGCCAAATGCTTCAGCACTTCATCGCCGATCTGATGACCGTACGTATCGTTAATGGATTTGAAGCGGTCTATGTCCATGACGATGAGGCTAAAGGGAGATTGCTCTAGCGTCCATTGGCTCAATAAGGAATCGAGTGTTCTCCGGTTCGTTAGCCCGGTTAAAGGGTCGGTCATGGCAGCGTGAGCAAGCTGGTCGGTTTGCTGCTGCAGCCCATGAAAAGCATCGGTAATCGTTCTTGTCAGCAAATCGGCTTCACGGTTCCAGTGCTTTGCTGCATCGGGCGAGGTTATCCTGGCTCCTTGCCCCAAGCGGGCTACGAGATCGGCAAGCGATACGAAGGGGCTGGCCAGCTTGCGGGCAATCCATATGGCGATGGCTAACAAGACGATAAATGGAAGAAGCGTATAAAGGAAGATGGAAAGTATGAGCCGGTACAGCTGCTCTTGCACAACGCCAATCGGGGAGTTGACGATGATCCCCCAACCGTTTGCCGTGACAGGCGAATATCCGGCAAGCAAAGTGACGCCGCGCGTATTTACGACAAGCTGGTGGCCGCCATTTCCTTGAAGCACCTTTTGCACGACTTGATTGGCGCTTACATTTTCGCCCAAACGGCGTTTATCCGGATGAAATACCAGATGCCCCGTCGTGTCTACGACGTACAGATAGGAGCCGGATTCATCGTTGGGACTGTTGCCGAATACCGTATTCAGCACATTCGGTTCCTCCAAATAGATCGTGCCTCCGATAAACCCCCGGTACTTGCCGTCACGATCAAATAAAGGCTCGCTCATTAATACGATCAGACGGCCTGTCGCTGAGGTATAAGGCTCCGAAATATATGGCTTCCGCGAGGCTAGTGCTCTCCATGATGCTGGAGTCGAGATCTGCTGTCCGGTTTTACCGACCGAGGCAGGGGCTATGCTGCGGGCGATCCCATGCTCATCGATAACGACCAAGGAATTGAAATAACTGCTGCTATGGCGGAGCAGCTCGAGCTGCTGCTGTATTTCCTGTTCACTCATTTGTCTGTTATCCGATAAATAAGCTGCGGTAAAAACGAGACTGTCACGCATAGATTTGAATAAGGAATCCATTGTCTGACTCATTTTGGCGGCTGTGGAATAATTAAGCCCCTGCGTTGTAATGAAGAGGGATTGCTTGTTCGATTGATAGGAAGCAAAAAGCAGTATCGTGAATGTTAACAAAACGGAGATGGAGACCAGCCCGATTAAAAGTGTCGTGAGACTGATTTTATTTTTACCGAGCCTTGGGTAATACTGGAGACGTTTAGCCATGGAAAGACCCTCTTTTAGCTATTTAAAATTCACTTATTTTATATTATTCGACATTTTTTTCAACAATCCTTTGTTCGGAATGGATTTCACCGGCAGCTGATAAGGACGGTAAAAACGCATACTTTTACGAGGAGAGTGAATTAAAATGCAGTTCATAGATTCAGCCGCCGTACAACGGAGTATTGATGCATTGAAGGAACAGGAGCTGTTTCTCCATCTCGAAATGACGACAGGGGCCTACGCCTCGCATTTGGACAGCTCGAAAATAACGGCCGGTACGTTCATCCGTAACGGCGCCATCCGTTATGCACATGGTTCTATCGCCGGAAGCGGGCCGTATCGGGTCGGTCTCAAAATTGAGAAGGGCTGGGTGTATGCCGAAGGTCTGACGCATTGGGAGCCGGAGGAAGCGGAGCAGGGGCGGCTGATTCTTGCAGGCCATGATCAAGACGGGAAGCTGGTTGTTTCTTTGCAGCTGAGCCGGGAACCATTCTAATCGGAGTCGATTCAAGGAATCAAGGAGGACTGCAAGATGGAAAAAGAACGACACGTGCTGGTCATACTGCCGCATCCGGATGACGAAACCTATATGGCCGGAACGCTGGCAGCTTATATTCACCAAGGGGCGCCTGTGACCTACGTATGCCTGACGTTAGGGGAAATGGGCAGAAATATGGGCAATCCGCTATTTGCCAACCGCGTTACACTGCCTGAAATTCGCAAGAAAGAGCTGGAAGCTTCCGCTCGAGCCATCGGTATTCAAGACCTTCGCAGGATGGGATTGCTGGATAAAACGATCGAGTTCGAGGATCAGGAGCTGCTCATCCGGAACATCGGTTCACTCATCGAGGAGCTGAAGCCCTCGCTCATCCTGACATTTTACCCCGGATACAGCGTTCACCCGGATCATGATGCTACAGGCCGTGCGGTTATCCGTACGGTAGAGCGGTTACCTGAGGCAAAGAGACCGAAGGTTTACTGTGCTGCCTTTTCCAAAGGGTGCCGTGAAATACTTGGACAACCCGACATTACGAATGATGTCACGAATTTTCTGGCTGCCAAGGTGGCCTCTTTTCAAGCGCATCGCTCCCAATTTCAATTAATGGCTTTCCTCGATAATAAATCCTTTGATGATCCTGAGCTGCAAAAACGACTTGGCCGGGAGCAGTTTTGGACGTACCGGTTCGGGTAAGAAGCAGGGGATAAAAAAATTCCAAAATAATACGTTTCCTTCGCAACATTTACCAAATGATTCCCGTCTAGAGGGATAGCAAGCCATTTGGAAATCAAAAGAGGAGGAATTCGTTTTGAAACTCGTAAAAACTGCTGGAACCGTAGCCATTGCTTCAGCCCTTCTGCTCACAAGCTCTCCGCCGGTATGGGCCAATGAAGCAGCGGTAGGCCAGGCAAGTAAAATTGTGATGCCGGTGCCTGGTTCCGCCCAGGTTGATCCCCAAATTACGAAGGAACAGGCGATCGCCGCGGCTAAGAAATATATACAAATTCCTGACGGGTACACGCTGGAATCTGTAAATTTGAACTCGTATATGCTTCGCAACGGCAAGAATATACCAAGCTGGAATTTGAACTTTGTTAAGCGGGTCAAGGATCAGTACTATGGCAGCATCAATATGACGGTTAACGGCTTGAATGGAAAGCTGACAGGCTACTCTATGAATGATAATGATCCTGCGCATAAACCGAGCTACCCTCCGAAAGCCGATTATAAAGCAGCCAAGGAGATTGCGGCGGCATGGATTTTGAAAATGGATTTGGACGCGAAAGAACAGCTGTTGTACAACAATCATGATGAGCAATCGTTCCGCACGCCGCTGGATGGAAATTATCAGTACAACATCCGCTATGACCGTTCCGTGGACGGTGTTGCATTCCCGGAGAATGGCATAAATATCACAGTCAATGGCGAAGGACAGGTTACAGGGTACAACTACATGTGGGATGACACGATCACCTTCGAGAAAAATGTAAAGCCGATCAGCCAGGACAAGGCTGCGCAGGCTTTTCATGATAAAGCGAATGTTTCATTGGCATATATGATCCCTTATCAGGCTTCGGAGAAGAAAAAGCCGCTCATTACTTACACGATGGATATGCTCCAATTAAATGCGGCAAACGGGGAGCCATGGAGCCCGGGCCAGCTGCCGGTTCGAAGCACGGGAAATACCGAACCGCTTACCGCACAACCGCTGGGTGAGGTTCCTTCGGCTTCAGCCGACCTGAACTTGACGAAGGAGCAGGCCATTGCGAAGGTCTCCTCCTCGTTTGCAATCCCCGCGAATGCGAAGCTGGAAGATGCATCTTATAACGAATTTACGAACCCGGAGACCGACCAGGTCAATTCCAGCTGGAATTTGCGCTGGAGTCTTCCTAAAGAAGAGAACAGTGCCGCCGATGCAAGTGTAAAACGTATGGATTATTCCATCTGGGCTACAGTGAACAGCAAAAACGGCGAGATTATGAATTACAATGTGAATACTGGGTATGATCCGACGGGTCAAAAGCCTGTAAATGCCAAGGTGTCTCAAGAAGAAGCGAAGTCCAAAGCGATTGAATTCGTGAAGAAGCAATTCTCTGGGTATACAAGCCAGCTCGTGCTTGACATTATTGCCGAGAAGGACATTCAACCGGAGCTGCTGAAGCAAATGCGGAATTGGGACGTTCATTTCAAACGTGTCATCGATGGAGTGAGTGCCGGATATGAGGGTGTGAATATAGGCGTGGACCGGGAAACCGGTGAGATTGTGAACTTTTATAATTCAATTAGCAGCCTTGAATACCCAAGCAAAAAACCGGACGTACTGGCAATCGACAAGGCAAAGGAGCTGCTGCTCTCGCAGTACGATATCCAATTGAACTATGCCACGGTTGAGAAGCACAATATACCGATGCCGTATGATGTGAAATATAAGCTGATGATTGCTGCAGGCGAGATAGCTCCGGGAACGAATCCGGGCGCAAGCAATGAGCCAACCGTGGCCCAGCTCGTCTACTCGCTTACACCTAAATATACGCGTGAGGCCATCGTGCTGGATGCCCAAACCGGTGATTGGAGAAATGCCGGTACGGGAGAGATCGTTTCTCTGGAGAAGGTGAAGGTGGACGACATTGACGGCCATTGGGCGCAAAATGAGCTTCAGCTTATGCTGGATTATCAGGCGCTGGACGTGAAGGACGGGAAAGTGAACCCGGATCAGTCCATCACCCGGGGTGAAATGATCAAAATGCTCGTGACCGCCATGAACGGAGGCAATGGAGGCATTCGTTATGGCGCGGAACGCAAAGCTTCCTTCGCGGACGTAGCAGCCGGCTCCGCCTACTTTGCTTATGTTGAAAATGCCGTGGACCGCGGCCTTCTCGATCCGGGAGCGGACTTCAAGCCCGAAGCCAAGATGAACCGCGAGGAAATGGCACAGCTTATCGTTAAAGCGCTGGGCTACAGCAGCCTGACGAAGTACGAGGGCATCTTCAATGACAGCTTTGCGGACAAAGCCAAGCTGAAAAATGTCGGTGAAGCAGCCATCGTCGTGGGTCTTGATATTATGTCGTTGAATGACGGCAGCTTCCAGCCGGAACAGGAAGTAACCAAAGCCCAGGCGGCGACGGCGTTCTTCCGCTACCTGCAAAAGCGTGCCGAAATACAAGACCGGCAGCATCGCGTGTACTAAAGCTTTATATTCTGCAAAAAGCCTTTCCCTTGCATGAGAGCTCATGACGGGGAAGGGCTTTTTGCCGTTCGCAGCTATCCAAAGAGACGATCAAGTATATTTGTTGAACTGCGAAGCAACGGAAACATACCGCATAGCGGGTTCAAAACTTTGATATGATGGACGATGGAAATCCGGAAGTACCGCCGCAGTTTAGCTGTGAAGCCTGCGGTGGAGAGATGTACCCCGAATATCAAAACACGATTTCAAGAAACGGCTGGAGCCCCATATCCATTCCCCCATGCTCAAACGTATGGGTTTAGACAAGGACCTGAGGTGCAGCCTCGGATTTTTCTTAGCTGCGGGAAGAGAGGCTTGTGAAAAATTCGGTTCCCCTATTGAATTTAATTATGGTAAGATATCGTTCGGGAGTAAGAAGAAAGCATTTACTTATGGGGCAAGCTAAGCTTCATACCATGATTAGGGAGGTCACACAAATTGTCTCGCATCATTCAAGTTCATGAACGCCCCTCCTTGGGGGAAAGCATTCCGCTGAGTCTTCAGCATTTGTTCGCCATGTTCGGCTCCAACGTGTTGGTGCCCATCCTGTTCCATGTGGATCCGTCCACGATCCTGCTGATGAACGGAATCGGCACCTTGCTGTACATATTGATGACGAAAGGAAAAATACCTGCGTTTCTGGGCTCCAGCTTCGCCTTTCTGTCACCTGTTTTTGTCGTGCTGGGAGGCAAGGGCTACAATGCTGCATTAGGCGGATTCCTGGTCGTCGGGCTCATCTTCACAATCATTGCCTGGATTATTAAAGTAGCGGGTACCCGATGGATCGATGTGGTGTTTCCGCCGGCAGCGATGGGGGCCATCGTCGCGGTGATCGGACTGGAGCTCGTACCGACCGCGGCCAATATGGCCGGTTTTATTGCACCGAGCGGGGCTGGCGCCGATTGGTCGCCAGATGCTACGGCGGTCACGGTTTCGGTCATCACGCTGTTGGTCGGTCTGGTGGGCTCGGTCGTGTTTCGGGGGATATTCAAGGTCATCCCGATTTTAATAGCGATTATTGTCGGGTATGTGCTTGCCGCTCTGCTAGGTTTGGTACATGTAGGAGAAGTCGTCGGGAATGCGCCGTGGATCAAGCTTCCTACCTTTTACAGCCCGACGTTCGATGCAGCCAGTATTTTGATTATTGTGCCGGCGGCCCTTGTCGTCATCGCCGAGCATATCGGCCATCTGATTGTAACGGGCAACATTGTCGGCAAAGATTTGAGCAAGGACCCTGGACTCAGCCGCTCTTTGCTGGGCAACGGTATTTCTACAATGCTGTCCGCGGTGGTCGGCTCTACTCCGAATACGACCTATGGGGAAAATATCGGCGTGCTGGCGTTGAGCCGCGTATATTCTGTATGGGTAATCGGCGGTGCTGCGGTGCTGGCCATCGTATTATCGTTCGTCGGTAAGCTGTCTGCTTTGATCCAGACGATTCCGACTCCTGTGATGGGCGGGGTTTCCTTGCTGTTGTTCGGTGTTATTGCTACATCGGGGATCCGGATGCTGGTGGAGACGAAGGTGGATTATTCCAAGCCGATCAACCTTATCTTGACTACGGTTGTGCTGGTTATCGGTCTTAGCGGGGCAACGCTGAAATGGGGACATTTCGAGCTGAAAGGGATGGCTCTGGCGACGATTGTCACGATTGTGCTGAGCTTGTTTTTCAAGCTGCTGGAAGTACTCAAGCTGACCAACGAAGAGGAGCAGCAGCCTTCGGGTCATTAAAAAGCGAAGACGAAGGGGCTTTGCAGAAAAAGACT
Source organism: Paenibacillus rigui (assembly GCF_002234615.1). Classification (GTDB taxonomy): domain Bacteria; phylum Bacillota; class Bacilli; order Paenibacillales; family NBRC-103111; genus Paenibacillus_S; species Paenibacillus_S rigui. The sequence goes on from NZ_NMQW01000033.1 coordinate 126,728, forward strand.
TGCATTTTGGGTCCACTATGTATAATAATATGTAGTCTAGATAAAATGCAGGAGGAACGGAAATCATGTCACTTATTACTACAGAGGCACAGGCAGAGGCAGCAAAGGAAGTACCTATATGGAAATGTACGGCAGCGGATTGCAATGCATGGATCAAGGACGAATATGTAACGGAAGCATCACCGAGCTGTCCGTTATGTAACAGTGCCATGGAACGTGATCTTCGAGAGATTCCGGCTGTTGTGAAGAAATTCAGAAAAACATTCATTATGGGAAAAAGACGGTTCTAGTCAAACAGGATGATACATGGAGCGGACCGCAAGTCGATGAACCCTGGAAAAACATAAAAAAGAAGCCTTATTGCGAGATGGTGCAATAAGGCTTCTTTTTTTACCACATAAGAATTTATAAGTTTCCGATGAGTCGGAAACAAAATTCTTATTGGCGATAAAACCAGCCGCTGAACGCGGTCGCTCAGCTTCGCAAGGCTTCGATAGAGGTTTTCTCACCAACAATAGGATTTATAAGCTTCCGAGGACATCGGATGTGAGCATTGGTTGACTTAGGGACGCAGCAAGGCCAGGTCAAATTCGGGCACGAGCCCTTCCTTCGAGGCTCTGTGAAGCAGCGCGGTGATGGCTGCATAGCCATCTTCACCGAGGTTTGCCGTGAACGGGTTCACGTACAGATCGATGTGAGCCTGTGCCACCTCGGGGGACAATTCTTGAGAATGCTGCAGCACATATTCCCTTGATGCCTCGGGATGAGTCCATGCATAGTCCACCGAGGCGCGAATCCATCCCGCAAGAGCCTCCAGATCCATCGAACGCCGTGCGATGATCGCGCCCAATGGGATCGGCAGGCCGGTATCGGATTCCCACCAGCTGCCGAGGTCGGTCATCAGACTGAGACCGTATGTCGGGTAGGTGAACCGGGCTTCGTGAATGACGAGCCCGGCATCCATTATACCGTCGCGAACGGCAGGCATAATCTCGTGGAAAGGCATAATAACAATCTCGCCGACTCCGCCGGGAACTTGCTGTGCAGCCCACAGCCGGAACAGCAAGTAAGCGGTGGAGCGGTCGCTCGGCACCGCAACGCGTTTGCCTGCCAAGGCGGACGGGGTGGTCTCACCGTCCTTGGTCAGTACAAGCGGACCGCAGCCTCTGCCCAATGCGCCTCCGCAAGGGAGCAAGGCATAGTCCTTGAGTACCCAGGGCAAGGCGGCGTAGGAAATTTTGAGCACCTCGGGTCCTGTGCCTTCAGCGGCCCAATGATTTGTTTTGTCGATATCGGCATACGTCACTTTCAGCTCCGGGGCGCCGGGAATGCGGCCGTGAACCCAAGCGTGGAATACAAATGTGTCATTAGGACAAGGGGAAAAAGCAATATTCATGATGTAAGCACCTCCGGTAATTGAGAACTTGCCGCTTCCAGCGCGGCCAGCGCGTCGCCGATGCGCCAGGCGTCCCGGTCGCGGGGACCGACGGGATTCGAAATCGCTCGGATTTCGAGAACCGGGATGCCCCGATGCTGCGCGGCGGTGGCTACGCCGAAGCCTTCCATGCCCTCCGCTGCGGCTCCGGGCGCGCGGGAGGCCAGCTCTGCGGCTCTGTCCGCCGTTCCTGTCACGGTGGTTACCGTGAGGACGGGGCCGCAGAGCGCCGTCAAGCCCGCGGAGCGGAACGCTTCGGTGACCCGCCCTGCAAGGGCGGTGTCCACCGGGACGCGGGCGGAGCCGAAGCCGAGCTCGTCCAGGCTGAGGAAGCCGTCCGGCGTCTCGGCTCCGAGGTCCGCCGCGATGATCTCGCTCGCGACGACGAGGGAGCCGAGCCCGGCTTGCCCCTGGAAGCCGCCGGCGATGCCGGCGCTGATGACAAGCCGGTAATCCGCGGCGGCCAGTGCCGCGGCCGTGCTTGCCGCAGCGCTGGCCGGGCCGACGCCGGCAACGACAACGTCAAAGCGGCCGTCTTCGCGCAGGCCGCGGAGGACCGCTTCCTTCTCGGCTTGGACCGAGGTCATTATGAGGACCCGTCCGCCTTGCTGAAGCAAGGGCGCTGTGGTCCGTATCGTATTTGGTTCTGCATTCATGGGATGTATTCTCCTTAGCCGAAGGTCGCACGCAGCTCATGCGGGTTTCCTTCGTTCATTCATGACACTAACGTTCTTGCTAGTCTATTTCATCATAATACACTTGAGCGCCGAAGAAAAGAAGGACGGCTTGCTGCTGCGGGCTTCGCTGCTGCCGGAGACGCAAAGAAGCCTTCCCGCGAAGGCTACCCCCTAAGCGGAAAGGCGTGAGACGAAGAACCGTCCTTGCAGGATGGCGAAGCCGCCGATCCTCGGCAGCTCCTTGTTCTTACTGAATTTTGCCGGAGCCGGCATTGGCTATGATGATCGAAGGCACGCTGCTTGTTGCGTCGATCGTGCCATAGAGCGAAGGCGTCCAGCCGACGGAGGTGCTAAGGCCGTTGCTCGAGGCAACGTTCACCGAGGTGCCGTTGAGGACGGTGCCGGAATCGTACAAGGTCGTTCCGCCGCTGAATAGGCTTGCAATTTTGGCGGCAGATAAGCCGGGGATGCTGAACGAATTATTTTGCGCGTAAATCTTGGACGATTTGCCTACGCCCCAGGCATAGCTGAACGGGTAGCTGGAGCTGCTTGTGCTTCCTTCGTAATAGTTGTTGTAAATGTGCACCTGTCCGAAACGTACCCGTGGTGCACGTTGGACTACATTTTTGTAATAATTGTGGTGAAGCGTTACTTTCAAATGGCCGTCGTCCGAGGTGGCGCTGTCACTGTTGCCGATAATCGATGTTTTGTCATGGTCGTGGAAGTAGTTGTAAGAGGCAGTAATATAATCTGCCGCATTGGAAATATCCATGGTACCGTCATGGTGCTGGTATTCCCTGCCGAAATAAGTGCCGTTCGTGCTGTCGGGATGCGCGCCGTCGCTGAAGGTACAGTGATCGACCCAAATATGATTGGCTCCCTTGATCGTAATGCTGTCATACATGGAATTCCAGTTGCCGGTGCTGCCGTCGGTCGGATCCCACTGCGGGAAATAATCGTAGGCATCCTGAAATTCAATATTGCGGATGATCACGTTGGTGACGCCGCTTTTTAAATTCAGGTTACCCCCGACAATTTTGGCGGTCGTCCCGCTGCCGACTAGCGTGGTGTTGGAAGGGATGTCGATCATGATGCGGGCCGCCTGATTTTGCTGCGATCTTTTTCTTGCATCCTCCTGCGTGCCGGACGGTACCTTCGAGGTTCCCCATACGGCAGGATCGTAGGCCGCCAAATATTGATTGAAATCATAAACCGGGTCTTTGTATTGGCTCAGTCCCATAGAGTTGTTATTATCGTCCACGTTCATATTGATGGTTCCGGAAATATAAATGATTTTGGGTGTCGTATTGGAGCTCCCTCCGAGTGCAGTAACCAGCTGCTTGCGGTTCGTGACGGTAAAGACGTTGGAGCTGGTTGCAGCAGAGCCTCCGGTGGTGCCTGTGGAGTAGGCGGCCCATCCGTCATTGGAAGCAAGCACTTGATGTCCCAGATCGGTAGCTGCGGTGGCAGGAATAGCGCCTACAAGCAGGGATGCGATGGCTGTTGCGGTTACATAAGAAACCCATTTCTTTTTCATGAACATAACCTCCGATAAAGTAGTTGAGCTGCTGCGATGGCTGCCGTAAGGAGTAAAGGCATCACGCAAAGCGATGTTTATGTAAGCGTTATCCAGTTGATGCCCATATTATGGAATCGGAAGAGATCGCTTGACTATAGTCTATTTTTAACTTTAGCAAGTGCTGCCCGGGGGATTTGGAAGAAAGCGCCAGGCAGGCTGCGGACAAGATCGATTTTAACCTGCTGTCGCATCCTATTTAACTATTTGCTCGACACTGGCGTTACCAAATGAATCCGACTTGTTGTAGAATGGGACTATGAGAAAGCGAGAGGGGAAATCAAGTTGAGTCAGGAAATAGAGAGAAAGTTTTTGCTATCCGCATTCCCGAACCGGGAGCTGGATAATCATGAGATCAGTTTGGTCAAGCAACACACCATCTATCAGACATATTTGGCGTACTCTTCGGATCAGGAGGTTCGCATCCGCAAGCTTGTTGACCGGGAGGGCGCCAGCGAGTTCACACATACGTTCAAATCCGGCCATGGCCTCGTGCGGGAAGAAATCGAATATGGCATCACGGAACCGATATACGAGCAGCTGCTGCGCAACACGAGCTTCATTCCATTGGAAAAAATCCGTACGACCGTTCAAGCCGGTCCGTACCTGTTTGAAATCGACGAGTACAAGCAAATCGACCTGATCGTCGTGGAAGTCGAGTTTCCGGACCTTGAGGCCGCGCAGCGGTTCACGGTACCGGATTGGTTCGGTAGAGAACTGGGTGCGGAGGAAGAGTTCCGCAATAAAACGCTGTGGATCCAGCTGCAAACGCCCGACGGACAGCAGTAGCACGCAGCTTGTAAGCTAAGTCAGGGCAAGGCCTGCTGCTCCGCCCCTTATGATTAGAGGAGTTGACCTATGGAAGATCGGGACTGGCTCATTCTTAAACTGCTGTACGAGCAGCAAAATATTACGAAAACGGCGCAAGCCTTATATATTTCTCAGCCCACGCTTACAACCCGTCTGCAGCAGATTGAGAAGGAATACGGCGTCCAAATTGTACAAAGAGGAAGAAGAGGCGTGCAGTTCACGCCCGAAGGGGAGTATTTGGCCCAATGTGCCGATGAAATGCTCATCAAGCTTCGTCAAATTCAGGAGCATGTCGCTAACATGAATAAGAAGGTAGCCGGTACGCTTAGGCTTGGGGTATCGAATTATTTCACGACGAACAAGCTGCCCGGGCTGCTGAAGCTGTTCCGTAGCGAGTATCCTGACGTCGAGTTTAAAGTGATGACCGGCTGGAGCAAGGATGTGTACAATATGATTTACCATCATGATGTGCATCTCGGCTTTGTTCGCGGACAGTACGAATGGGGAGGAAGCAAGCATTTGCTGTTCAACGAGCCCATATGTGTCGCTTCCAGTACTCCCGTGCGTTTGGAGGAGCTTCCCGCTCTTCCTAGAATTGACTACCAGACCGACCCCTTGTTCAAAGCACTGATTGACGGCTGGTGGGCCGAAAATTATGTTCAGCCGCCTCACATCGGCATGGTCATGGACCGGGGCGAAACGTGCAAGAAAATGGTGATCAACGGCTTGGGGTTTGCTATACTGCCGAAGCTGGTGCTGGAGGATGCTCCGGACCTGTACACCATTGATTTAACCGATGCTTCCGGCGTACCCATGACAAGAAAAACATGGATGTTTTATCATGAGGAATCCCTTCACTTGAACATGGTGAAAGCGTTCGTTCGTTTCGTAGAGAAGCAGGATATATACCATATATGAAGCATCGGTCACGAGTCATATATTGAATGAAGAAGCATACCTCCGGATGTGTATCGAGGTATGTTTTTTTGTCCGTGGAGAAGGAAGTAGAGCAGGCTTGTGCATTCGAAAAACAGACATTGTTATTTTCTATGCCTAGTCATAAAATATTGCTATTTTATCAATGTCATCTCATCTATTACAATGAGCTCACAGCTTGTAACGACTCCTGTTGTAAGAGGTGAGGAAAGATGATTTTACGCAATGTAAATACAATCTCGTTAGGTTTTCAAATGATGCTGAGCATGACGAGGCCGATGATTCCGCTTTATGCATCCAGTCTCGGGGCAAATACATGGGATATCGGGTTGCTGACGGCCGCTTATTCCTTTTTCCCTTTGATGTTAGCGATTTATGCGGGGAGGCTGGCGGATCATGCAGGAGACCGGCTGCCGGTAGCTTCCGGAATCATCGGCTCGATGATCGGTTTAGTGCTTCCCTTTTGCTTTCCTTCGATGTGGGCATTATTCGTATCCCAATTCATTGTCGGCATCTCGCAGGTGTTTATTCAAGTATCCTTGCAAAACGTATTAGGCAATGCCGCGACCCAGGAAAACAGGGACTATTACTTCAGTATGTTCTCGATGACGGTTGCTTTAGGCGGGGTGTTCGGACCTGTGGCAGCCGGGTATTTGGCGGATCACTTTTCCTTTGCCACGGTGTTCCTGACCTCCGTCTTTATGGGGCTGCTGCCGCTTATCCTTTGTCCATGGATTCCGGTAATAATCCGGCCTAATCAGCAGGATCGGGCAGAGCATGAAGGGAGCTCCTTCACACTGCTCAAAATCCCGGTTCTGCGCAAAGCGCTCGCATCCAGTGCGCTGGTGCTGTATTCCAGAGATACCTTTGTCGCTTATTTTCCGCTTCTTGCGATGCATTTGCACATTTCCGCAACCGCCATCGGCTGGATTATTACGATCCAAAGCATGATGATGGTGACCGTTCGCTTCTTTTTATCCCGCTTAACTGTAAGATTCGGGCGCAATCGGATTTTGCTTGCATCCATTCTTACGGCAGGCTTGGCTTTTTTACTCGTACCGTTCGCCGGACGGGTGTATGTGCTCTGTCTCCTCAGTGCACTGATGGGCTTGGGATTGGGCTGCGGCCAGCCTTTGTCGATGACGACAACCTATAATGCATCCCCTAAGTCCAGGACGGGTGAGGTGCTGGGGCTGCGGCTTGCCGCCAATCGGCTGTCTCAATTGATTGCGCCGCTTTTTTTCGGTTTGCTCGGGAGTTCCGCGGGATTGATTTCCGTTTTCTATGTTAGCGGCGCTTTCTTGATCGGCGGAGCTTTTTTGACGAAATCCAGGGACGAGGAGACGATAACTGCAAATGGATCTACGGTATCCACAGGCAAGACGTGAGACCCAGAATAGGACAACTTTCGTCATAAAATTCCACAATATGGTATACAAACTGGATGTTTCCATGGTAAAGTGATGACTATGTCAATTTTTATCATGGGAGGATATTGGAATGACATCTTTTGAAAATGAGACGATCCTGCCGCCGAATGGCACCGGATCATCCAAGAAAGGCATGCTCCGGCTGGCTTTGATCGGCGTGCCGGTAGTGGCCGTCGCTTTGGGCGGGAGCTATTTGGCTTATGCCAAGTACGATGTATTCAAGAGCGCCAAAACGATTTATTTGCAGTCGGAGCTGACCGAAATGATTCGGGCGAAAGCATCGCTGACCGAGCTGCTGGATAAGTACAATAAAGAGGTAACGCCCCTGCTCGATAAACCAACGCATTCGGTCGTTGATCTCTCGGATCTGACGATCGATTTGACCGAGCAAAATAAGCAGACGAAAGGCTTGCTTGATGTATTAAAAAAAAGCAAGCTGACAGCTGATATTCAAGAGGATCTTGCAGGACAAAAGCAGGTATACCAATTCAACTGGCAGGTGGGCAGCGACCCGCTGCTAGGGGTGGACATGGCGATGGATGCGGAGAAGCTGGCCGTTCGGATTCCGGTACTGTACTCGAAGTACGGTTATGTGAATATGAAGGACTTGGAGCAGTTCCGCAAAGAATATTCGGACAGTATCCCGAAGAAGGTGCTGACCTATAAGGATTTGGCGAATGCCGTTTCGATCAAGCAGGAGGAGCTTCAGAACGTACTGCAGCCGTATGCTCTGCTGTATGCGAGTAATATTGAGGAGAATCAAGTTCAGATCAAGAAGGACAGCCTCATGCAGGAGGAAAATGCCAGCATCAAGAGCCGGGAGCTGACGGTTACTTTTACGGAGAATGATATGAAACGGCTCGTCAACAGCTTTGCAGACCGTTTGGCGGCCGATACGGCACTGCAGGATATCCTGTATACCCGGTCGAGCAATGTAACGAAGCTGATGAAGGACGCCGGTTACGAGACGAAGGAATGGAGCAAGGATGATTTTGCAAAATGGTGGAAGCAATTTACCGATGACCTCAAGAAGTCGGGAGATAACGGTGCTTTCAGTGAAGGGGCCACAATGACCGTTTATATTAACGGTAAGCATGAAATTTTGGAACGGAAGCTGGTTTACCATACGAAGTCGAATGGGAACAGCAATGAAGTTCTCGTGAAAGCAGCGAATTGGAGCGATAATGAATTCAAACAGCGCACCCTCTTTTCCATCCAGGCGAAGAAGGGGGATAATGAAAATAACGAGTTGAAGCTCGTCCATTCGTCCAATCTGAGTGACGCTGGCGGTAAAGGCAAGGTTGTTTTCAATCTGAAAGAAACCGGAGGCAAGCAGGATGGGACTGGGGCCGCGCTGGACTTGGATTACGACGTGACCCAGAGCGCATCCAAAGATACTGGGAAATATACTTTCAAGGTTACCGGGAACGGGGATGCGGCAGGAACGGTAGAAGGTACCGTATCGGCTGCGGTGAATAAAAGCGAGAAGCAGCGGGAAGCCGATTACGATGTACGGCTTTCCTTCAAGGATATGAAGGCACAAAACGAGCTGAAGGCGCTTGGCTTCAAGCTGCACAGCAAGCAGGAGCTCGGTGTGGAAGTGAAGCTGCCTGAATTCACGAAGGAAAATGCCATCGATTTAGCGAACCTGTCCGAGCGGGATCAAATGCAGCTGTACCAAGAGGTCATGATGGGTGTCCAGAAATTTATGGACAAAAATAAAGATCTGCTGCTCAGCTTAGGATTGCCTTACGGTAATTCATATGGCAGCCCGTACGGCCGCACATCTGGAATGCAGCAGCCGCAGCAGGCGAATCCGATGAGCGGACTCTCCTTGGATGAGCTGGATCCCGACACATTGGCCGAGTCTCTCGAATCGATGACTCCGCAGGAGCAGGAAGCTTTATTGAAAGCTTTGCAGCAAATGGAAGCACAGGGGAAAATGAAAAGATAGGAAATGGAAAAACGGAAAAGCAAGCCTCCAGGGGCTTGTTTTTCTTTTTGTTTCCCATGCTAGGGGCGAATTCTGACGATACCGACCGCGGTGTTGATACGTTTTGACTTGAGAGCGGGTCATGGTGCCCCCCCTTGTCTTAGACTTCTTACTCATGTTATGTTGAAAGCTGACAAGCCGTTGCGGCTAATGAATGGAGTGGGGAACAGATGATTAAACTGGCGGCATTTGATGTAGACGGTACACTCAGGGACAGAGACTATTTGCCTGAGTCCACCAAGCTTGCACTGCATAAGCTGAAAGAAGAGGGCGTGCAGCTTGCGTTATGCACCGGTCGCAGTGAATACGAGATGGCTTCGCTGTATAAGGAGCTGGAAATCGATTGGGCGATTACATGCAACGGCAGCCATATTGGACACCGCGGGTCGACGGTTTTCGGTACGCCTTTTGAAAAAGAGACGGTTACACGCTGGCTGCGTGAGGCGGAGCGGGCCGGACATGAGGTGCTGTTATACGGGGCGGAGCTCATGTTCAGCAACCGGCCCGATGCGCCGCTTTTCCGTAGGGCGCAAGTCGAAATCGGCTTTATGGAGCCGGTGCAGCTGCAATCAATAGACGATGTGCCGGACATCTATCAATGCATCGTATTTTGCACGGAGCAGGAGGAAGCCGCCTATACCGGGCAGGAGCAGGAGCCTCTTTATGTCCACCGCTGGCGTGATTGGGCCGTAGACTTCAATCCGAGCGGCATGAATAAAGCGGTCGGCTTAATGAAGCTGCTCGATCATTTGGGCATTCCTAAGGAAGAAGCTGCTGCATTCGGCGATGGACTGAACGATCTGGAAATGATTGAGACGGTCGGGATGGGGATTGCTATGGGGAATGCGGGGGACGCTCTAAAGGCAAAGGCGCGGTTCGTGACCCAAACGATGCACGAGGATGGGATTGCTTATGCGGTGGATCAATGGTTATTACGATAAATTAAGCCTGCACAAAGGTATTGCAGCTTACGTGCTTCAATGGCTTTTTCTAGCGTCAGCCGTCGGTGCGTTGTCGGGCTCGGCTTCCGCGTTGTTCCTCAGCAGTTTGGATGGGGTAACCGGGCTGCGGACCGACCATCCTTGGCTGCTGTTTTTGCTGCCGCTCGGGGGTGCTTTCGTCAGCTGGGTGTATCTGAAATACGGCGGCAGCTGTGCCAAGGGGAACAATCTGATCCTGGAGCAAATTCATGAAGAGAATGACCCGGTGCCGGTTCCGCTTCGTATGACACCGTTGGTGCTGGGAGGCACCTTGATCACTCACTTGTTCGGCGGCTCCGCCGGACGGGAGGGCACGGCCGTGCAGATGGGCGGCAGCCTGTCCGAATGGCTCGGCAGGCTGGTTCGCATTCGTCCGGATGATCGCAAAATTTTGCTCATGTGCGGGATCAGTGCGGGCTTCGGCTCCGTATTCGGTACACCGTTGGCAGGAGCCGTATTCGGCCTGGAGGTGCTGGCCATCGGATTGATCCGCTACGAGGCGCTGCTTCCGTGCCTGACCGCAAGCTTGGCGGGACATGCCGTGACGACGGCCTGGGGGATTCATCATGCGCATTATGCAATGGGAGCCGTCCCGCCCCTCAGCTTAGCCGTGCTTGGAAAAGTCGCCGCGGCCTCGATCCTATTCGGCCTGACGAGTCTTGCATTCAGCGAGCTGACGCATAAGCTGAAGCTCTGGTTTGCAAAGCTGCTGCCGCATCCGGCGGTCAAGAGCTTTGCAGGCGGATGTGTCGTCATCCTGCTTGTATATGCAGCAGGGACAAGGGATTATCTTGGGTTAGGGCTGCCGCTGCTGCAGCAGTCGTTTCATGAAGCGGTCTCCAGCTGGGCCTTTCTTTGGAAGCTGGTATTCACTTCCTTGACGCTGGGGGCAGGCTACCAAGGCGGGGAAGTGACCCCGCTGTTCGTAATTGGCGCCACACTCGGCAATGCACTGGCCCCGCTGCTGCAGCTGTCCGGTTCTTTTCTGGCTGGCCTCGGGCTGATTGCGGTATTTTGCGGAGCGACGAATACGCCGATAGCCTGCTTTTTGCTGGGCATCGAGCTGTTCGGCTCCGAGGCTGCGGTGTACATGTTTGCAGCCTGTGTGATCAGCTATTTATTCTCGGGCCACAGCGGGATTTATACCTCGCAAAGGGTAAGCATCCCGAAGGACCGGCGGGTAAAGCTGCCGGACAAGACCACGCTGTTTACGTGGAAACAGCATAATAAAAAGCCGTGACGGAAGCCCCTCCAGGGGGCAGCCATCACGGCTTTTGCTTATCACCTCGCGATAAATCCCGCCGCTCGACGCGGTCGCTCATCTTCGCAAGGCTTCGATAGAGGTATACCTCATACCGGAAGCAGCTTCTTTTCTTCCTCTTCCTTCTCTTGGCGCTTGTTCTCCCGCGTCTGTCCCTCGTCATGTACTTCAACGGAATTCCCGGACTGGGACCCGGTAGGCTCTTGCCTGCCTGAGGAGGAGCTGTGGGAACCCGGGTTGGCTGCGGAAGGCTCGTACGCGGCCTGGAGCACTTTTGCCGGGGACTCTGTCGATTCGATAGACTTGCCTTCGGCTCCATGACGGCTATTGCCTTCCGTTTTCGTTGGCGCTTCTGACCCTGAATCCAACGGCCCTTCCCCTTGCTCCCCTTCCTTCGACACTCCACCGATTTGGAATCGGCTTATTTCCTGAAACAGCTTTTGGGATAGTATTTGAATATCATCCGCTTGGGATGCGATTTGTTGAATGGCTGCATCCTGCTGGATGGAGGTCGAGTTGACCTCTTCCACGCCGGCGGCGGTTTCTTGCGCGATCGATGCTACGAATTGTACCGATTCGACGAGGCGGCTGTTTCTTTCCTTCGCCGATGCAATCTGCTGGTGAATTTGCTCGATATGGGAAGACAGCTCGTCCATGGAGCCGCGGATTTGCTGGAATGCATCGATGCTGTCGTTCATTTTGCCTTTTTGTTGATCAAAGGAAGCGCGGGCCTCGAATAAAGAGCTTTCGAGCGACTGCGTCTGATTTTGAAGCGAGACAATAATAGAAGCGATCGACTTGGACGATTGATTCGTTTGCAGGGATAGCTGCCGGACCTCTTCTGCGATGACGGAGAACCCGCGGCCGTGAACGCCGGCTCTCGCCGCTTCGATGGCTGCATTCAAAGCAAGCACGTTCGTCTGCTGGGAAATATCCGTGATCGTGTTGACGATTTTGTTAATCTGCGCGGAGCTTGCAGATAAGCCTTCCATGGCACTGTACACTTTGGCCAGCACTTCTTGGGACAGGCTGGACGCTTCCTTTAAAGCTTCCATAGACGCGGAGCCGGTATGCGTATTGAACGCGGCTTCACGGCTTTTGCGCTGCATCGTATTGGTGAATTCAGAGATTGTCTCGATCTCATGCTCAAGCTCGGTGATGATGTAGGAGCTTTGCTCCGAATAATTGGCCTGTTGATCGGCACCGGCCGAAATTTCCTGGATTGCGCGGATGATATCCGCATTGGCAGATGCTGTTGCTCCCGAGAAGCTGTGGAATGTTTTCGAATGCTCCGTTAAGGAGGAAGCGATGGTTTGGGTGTTCGACAGCATCGCGCGCACCTGGTCGATCATATGGTCGAAATCGCGGCTGAGCTTGCCGAGCTCATCGGTAGAGCGGCTGTTGATTTTGTTCCTCAAATCACCGGATGCCATCAGCCGTACGGCATGCTGCAGCTTTTGAATCGGATGGATAAAGGACCGAAGCAGCAGGTAAGCAATCGCAACACTGGAGATCAGGACAATAACCGAGGCGATCAGCATGACGATAACCGTATGGTTGAGCATGGATTGGGTTGCGGCTACCGCCACCTCGGCATCTTTGGAATAGGCGATATAAAATTGGTCCACATTGTTAAAAATATCGCCCATATATTTTTGTGATTCATTATATAAGTACTCCATATTGCGGTCGAGGTCCGCTTGCGGCAGCTTGTTCTCTTGAACGAGCTTCGCGGCGACGTCGAACGTATTCGTATAATCCACGGTCAGTGAGATCAGCTGGCTGCGCCATTTAATCTGCTCCGGGGTCGTAGCCGTATCCCCGATTTTTTTGATCATGCCGTCAAAAACTTTGCGTTTCTCATTATATTTAGGAATATATTCAACTTTTTTCGAAATTTCCAAGCCGGAGGCAATAATGTTCAGCTCCTGAACCATCTCCTTCAGCTCCAGCGCCATGAGCTTCAGCTCGACCTTCTCATTCTGTTCGCTTAAGTGGGCCTTAATATTGTTAACCTGCTGTAAATTGTACAAAGCGACGCCGAGGAACAGGATCAGCATGACCGAAAATCCCGACAATAACTTGACTTTTAATGAAGATGATTTGAAAACGGTTAGCTTCTGCTTCCAAAGACTCATAATATCCCTCCATGACAAAATCCTACATTATATTCATCTAAGGCCCAGTATAGGGATGGAATATTAAGACAAAAGCCTCATTTTGTAAAGATGATGTAAAATGTGGACCCGAATTATTTTTAACATTCCGTTAACGTTTCGAGGGTTGTCACTTTACATTCGGTTGGTAAGATGTCCAAGTAAACAAAAAACACACAAGAATAAAGGGAGGACATGCAAGATGTTGAAGCATTTCTCGAGAAAAGGTTTTAGTTTCGCACTGATCGCAATTTTATTAATGGGGGTTCTGGCAGCTTGCGGAAGTAAAACGGCAGCACCGGATACAAAGACACCGGCTGCGGGTACAACAGCGCCAGCTACAGATAAAAAGCCTGAGCCTGCTAAAGAACTGAGCGGCACAGTTACAGCTTCCGGCTCCAGCGCATTGCTTCCTTTGGTTAAACAAGCGGCAACGGAATTCATGGAGAAAAATCCGAAGGTGACTGTGAACGTAACCGCAGGCGGATCCGGTACAGGGTTGAAAAACGTAGCAGACGGTACATCCGACATCGGTAACTCCGATATCGAAGCTGGCGACGAGTATAAAGATAAAGGCTTGGTTGACCATGTTGTAGCTATCGCTCCATTTGCTTTGATCGTGAATAAAGACGTAGCTGTCGATAACTTGACAAAAGCGCAAGCAGCAGACATTTTCATGGGTAAAATCACGAACTGGAAAGACGTTGGCGGTAAAGACGCGAAAATCGTCGTTGTTCACCGTCCTGACAGCTCCGGCTCCAAAGCATTGGTGAAGAAAATCGTTCTTGACGGCAAAGAATTCACAAAAGACGGCGTAACGCAAGAGTCCAGCGGTGCGGTTGCTACTACGGTTGGCTCCACTTCCGGCGCGATCGGTTATGTAGATACGCCTTACATCAACGATACATTGAAAGCTCTGAAATTCGAAGGCGTTGCTTTCAGCAAAGATTCCATTAAAGACGGTAAATATCCATTGTATGGCGTAGAGCATATGTACACGAAGGGTGAAGCTAAAGACGCAGTTAAAGCGTTCTTGGACTACATCGGCAGCGCTGATTTCCAAGGTAAAAAGGTAGAAGAATTGAAGTTCCTGCCTGCCAACCTGTTGAAAAAATAATAGGTTCACTACAGGGAGATGCGGTCCATTGGACCGTGTCTTTTTGTCGTTTGCCGAATGTTGTCGAAATATTAATTTTTACATTCCCTTAACAATTCGCGCGTACGGCTTTTACATTTGTCCTCTATGATAAAAAAGAACTAGAGAGCACGAGGTGTTCGCTGAAAAAAACATACGGTACCAAACCAATCCGTATTCAAGCAATTTACATGAGCTGGGGGGCAAAGGTTGTGAGTTCTATCGCTGAGAAGCTGACTGAAAAAATGAAGCTGGACAAGAAATTAAGTCATTGGACCAAGAAACAAAACCGTTACGATCAATGGATGAAATTTATCTTTATAGGCAGCGCGATTCTCGTATCGGCCATTATTTTTTCCATTATTGTATTCGTAGGTATGCAGGGTATGAAAACCTTCGCAGACGTGTCGCCGCTGCACTTTTTCTTCTCGCCGGAATGGACGCCGTCCAAGGGCGAATTCGGTATTTTCGCCTTCTTGTACAGCACCCTGCTGCTGACGCTGTTGTCCATCGTTATGGCAGTTCCTCTGGCCTTGTCAGGCGCCGTATTTATGGCCAAGATTGCTCCGAACTGGGTGCGTGAGATCATGCGTCCGGCTACTGATTTATTCGTAGGAATTCCTTCGGTAGTGTATGGCTTGATCGGGCTGACGGTCATCGTTCCTGCTTTGGCCAAAATGACCGGCGGTATCGGCTACGGGATTCTGCCTGCGGCTATCATCCTGGCCATCATGATTTTACCGACCATCCTTAGTATCTCCGAAGATGCGATTCGTGCGCTGCCGGGCCGTCTGGAAGAAGCATCCCTGGCACTGGGCGCAACAAGATGGCAGACGATCTGGAGAGTGCTGCTTCCGGCAGCGCGTCCGGGTATCATTACAGGAACCATCCTTGGGATGGGAAGAGCGATTGGCGAAACGATGGCTGTGTTCATGGTGATAGGAAACTCGCCGCAAATGCCGGAATCGCTTCTTGATTCCACTACCGTATTGACTACCGCGATTGTAAAAGATATGGGAAATACGAATTACGGAACGACCTGGAATAACGCTTTGTATTTGATGGCGCTTGTTCTGCTGCTGATCTCCTTGTTCCTGATCGTCGTCATCCGTTATGTCGCCAAGAGGAGTGAAGTGAAATGACGAGCAAATCGACAGATAGACTTGCAACGATTTATTTTTGGGCGAGCGGCGTTGTTATTATGCTGCTGTTGGCGTGGTTCCTCGTCCGCATTCTGGGTGACGGGCTGCCTCAATTGTCCTGGAAGTTCATCACGGGTAAGCCGCAGGAAATTATGGCGGGCGGCGGCGTCGGACCGATGCTGTTCAACTCTTTCTATATTTTGTTCTTGTCGCTGCTGTTTTCCTTGCCGATCGGGATCGGTGCAGGCATTTACTTAACGATTTATGCCAAGCAGAACCGGTTCACGGATTTTATCCGGATTTCCGTCGAGGCTTTGTCCTCGGTGCCATCGATTGTATTCGGCTTGTTCGGATTTCTGTTGTTCGTTAATTTGATGGGCTTGAAATTTTCGATTATCGGCGGTTCCGCGACGCTCGCTTTGCTGAACCTGCCTGTACTTGTTCGAGTGACGGAAGAATCGCTGCGCTCGGTGCCTGATTCGTACTGGGAAGCTTCACTTGCCCTGGGCTCTACACGCTGGCAGGCGATTCGCAAAGTGCTTTTACCTGCGGCAATGCCGAGCTTGATTACCGGGATTACGCTCGTTGCCGGCCGGGCGCTGGGCGAGTCTGCGATTCTGATTTATACGGCGGGCTTGTCCGTATCGCGCTTCTTCCCGGATTGGAATCCGCTCACGATGGGAGAAACGCTGGCCGTTCATCTGTGGTACGTGCAATCGGAAGCCATTGTGCCTGATGCCAAGCAAATCGCCAAAGGCAGCGCGGCGCTGCTTCTCATCGTTGTTCTTGTGTTCAACCTGGCGATCGGCATTCCAAGCCGTATTTTACAAAAAAGACTTTCCGGGGGGAAATAAACGTGATCGAAAAAAATAAAATCAAAGTAGAGAAGCTGAATCTGTTCTACGGCGAGAACCAGGCACTTCACAGCATCGGTCTTGAAATAAAAAATAATTCGATCGTTGCGTTAATCGGACCTTCGGGCTGCGGGAAATCCACGTTTCTTCGGACATTGAACCGAATGAATGACTTGATTGATAGTGTTCGCATTAACGGCAATATCTATGTTGACGGTCATAATATTTATGGTCAAGAAATGGATGTTGTATCGCTTCGCAAAAAGGTCGGGATGGTGTTCCAACGCCCGAATCCTTTTCCGATGAGCATTTATGACAATATTGCGTATGGACCGAGAATTCACGGCACGAAGAAAAAAGCCGTTCTGGATGAAATTGTAGAGAAAAGCCTGGTGCAAGCCGCGCTTTGGGATGAAGTAAAGGATCGTCTCCATAAATCTGCCCTGGGCTTGTCCGGCGGACAGCAGCAGCGTCTATGTATTGCCAGATTGCTGGCTGTTGAGCCGGATGTGCTGCTGATGGATGAGCCGACGTCTGCGCTCGATCCGATCTCGACGTTGAAGGTAGAAGAGCTGACGCAAACGCTGAAAGAAAAGTATACGATCATCATCGTAACCCATAACATGCAGCAAGCGGCGAGGATTTCGGACTACACTTCCTTCTTCCTGAACGGTGAACTGATTGAGTCCGACCAAACGGACAAAATTTTTACCGCTCCTACGGATCAAAGAACGGAAGATTACATTACAGGACGATTCGGCTAATAGGCTGAGTAACGAAGATAACTTTCCTTCGGAAAGTTTAAGAAAATGCTTACGAAGACGGCTTTCCTATGGAAAGCCCAGCGGATGCTTACGAAGATGGCTTTCCATAGGAAAGCCCTTAGGGGGATGAGAATGGATACAAGGTTTAATTTCCACCAGATGGTGGATGAGCTGCAGGAGTCTTTACTCAAAATGGGAAATCTCGTTGAAGAATCGATCTCTCAGGCCGTTGAATCACTCGCGACCTCGGATGAGCTGCTGGCACGCAAAACGGTAGATCAGGACGATACGATCGATGAAATGATGCTCGAGATCGAAGAGCGCTGCATGCGGCTGATCGCCCTGCAGCAGCCGATGGCGAGCGATCTTCGAATTATTGGAACGGCATTGAAGATTGCTACGGATTTGGAGCGGATCAGCGACCATGCTGTAGATATTGCCAAGATCACGCTTCGCCTTGCTGGTGAAGAGCTGATCAAGCCGCTGCAGGATATCCCTCGTATGGCTATCCTCGTCAGAGATATGCTGCATGAAAGCCTGCTGTCTTACACGGAGCGCAACATTCACCGGGCTGCCGCACTTGCAGAAAGGGACGATGAGGTAGATAAGCTGTACAGTACGCTGATGAATGAAATTTTGGGCTTAATGAATAATGAATTTGCACGTAACCGCCAGCTGTCCCAGCTTATGTTCGTTGCTCATTACCTGGAGCGGGTCGGCGACCACTGTACCAACATCGGTGAGGGTGTTATTTATATGGTTACAGGGAAGCGCAAGGATCTGAACATCTAATATCGTACAGAAATCTCCCGTAAACCCAGAAACGCGCCGCTTGCGTGCCTCTGGGTCTTTTGGCGTTGCTTATATCTAACATCATGAGTTACACTTTACGAAAGGGGGATCGGTCTATGAACACAAATCGCATAAATCAGATTGGACCGCCTAGATTCCGGGTTGCCACGCATATCCTTATCCGGCTTGCCAAGGATCGCGGCTTTTTATCGAGTGCAGCCATTGCATGCGAAGTCCATTCACACGCCACCTTCTTACGCAGAGTGCTGGCGTCCTTAGCGCAGGCAGGCATCGTTGAAACCAGGGAAGGGCGCGACGGAGGGTACGGTTTGAAGCTGCCCGCGGAGCAAATTACGCTGGGGGATATATATATCGCGGTCAAGGGCGACTGCCAACAGCAGCCGATGGAAGCTTGTGCAGGCATAGTGCAGTTGGATCAAGCTTTGGAAACCATCATGGAAGCGGCCGACCAGCAAACCATTGAATATTTAAGAAAATATACGATTCTAGATCTCGTACACATGGCAGCTCAATCTGATTGAGACTGCCTTTGTTTATGTCATTGGGTTTGCATTTGACTTATACCTTTGTTGTAACTATAATGATTACATCTTGATCATTCACCTGGAGGTGCGCTGAAATGAAAGTGGAAATTTGGTCTGATTTCATATGTCCGTTTTGTTATATTGGAAAACGCCGGTTCGAGAACGCGCTGAAGCAGTTTGGCCATCACGATGAAGTGGAGGTTGTGTATCGCAGCTTCGAGCTGGACCCCCATGCGCCGCGTGATGTGGATCATGACGTCTATGACATGGTCGCCAAAAAATACAGCATGAGCCGCGAGAAGTCTCAAGGAATGCACGACGACCTGACCCAGCAGGCGCAAGCTGTGGGACTGACCTATCGTTTTGATACGGCCATTTTGACCAATACGTTTGATGCCCACCGCCTGACCCACTTTGCAGCCAAGCACGGCAAAGGGGCACAAATGACGGAAAGGCTTTTGAAGGCCTACTTTACCGATTCCAAGCATATTGGCGATCCGACCGTGCTGGCCTCCTTGGCAGGAGAGCTTGGTCTTGATTCCCAGGCTGTGTCTGATATGCTGGCCGGCGATGCGTATACACAAGAAGTTCGGGCGGACGAGCAGGCGGCTTCGGATTTCGGGGCAAGAGGAGTTCCGTTCTTTGTCATTGACCGCAAATATGGTGTATCCGGAGCCCAATCACCGGAGGTGTTTCTTCAAGCCCTTCATCAAGCTTGGGATGAAGCCCATCCGAAGCTTACGTTTGTAAATGAAGCGGGAAGCACCGGTACGGATTCCGCTTGTGCTGACGGCGTGTGCAATCCTGCTGCGGCAGAGAAAAAATAATGTTCAAATGATTAAAAACAAAGCGGATCGGCCTTTGGGTCGTATCTGCTTTTGTTTCATAATTATGGTTGCAATTCCCATTCATACGGAATATAATGTGCTTATAACAGTTGCAGTTATTTGACGAGCTGCTTTAATTTTTGGTTTAACTGTGCTTTAAATGGATGCAGTTAAGATGAGAGTAGTTAACTATAGGAGGATGAGGAAGAGATGACCCAAGCAACCCAACAGGCCTTATATTCATCGGTAGTGCGCGACCGCCATTCTGTGCGCAAGTATGACCCGAGCGTGACCATTTCCAAAGAAGAGCTGACGGAGATCCTTGCCGAAGCTACATTGGCTCCTTCCGGCGCGAACATACAGCCATGGCGATTTCTCATTATCAATGACCCTGCTTTGAAAGCGACTCTGTTGCCCATTGCAAGGAATCAGGAGCAGGTTGTGCAAGCCTCTGCCATTATCGCCGTTCTGGCGGATACGCAGGCCGATTCCAAGATAGATCAAATCTACGGGGCCGCCGTTCAGGCAGGTTATATGACGGAGCAGGCTAAGGAGCAGCTCATTCAGAATATGAAGTGGTACTATGCGAATATGCCGGAGGAAGTGAAGCGTTCCCTGCTTGTCGACAGCGGTCTGGTTTCGATGCAGATCATGCTGTCGGCCAAAGCGAGGGGCTATGACACGGTCGCTATGGGAGGCTATGACAAGCCTGCATTTAAAGAAGCCTTCGGCATCTCGGAGCGGTATCAATCCGTTATGCTAATCGCAATCGGGAAAGCGGCTCAAGAGGCTCATCCGACGGTCCGTCTGCCGATTGAGGACATCACGTTCTGGAACGCCATTTCGGAATAAGCCGCATTTGCAGCTTTAGCCGCGGAAAAAGAGAACCCCTGCCTCCCATCACCGGGAAGCAGGGGTTTTGCCATTATTTCGCCATGTGCTTCGCGGCACGTCTCCGAATCGAGACCGTCCACAAGATGGCGGCTCCAATGAAGCCGTAGAACACAAAATGGGATACCGCCAGAAACTGCGCGGTGGACAGCTCGTAAACCAGCACTGTACGTACAATTGCTTCGGCCAATAACAGTAAACCCCAAACCCAAGTGATCAAACGAATGGCGGTACGGAAAGAAGGAAGCTCCCACTTGGCAGCAAAGGCGGCTTGATCCGCCGCATTGTCAGGCACGGTGAAGCGAAGAGCCAAATAATAAATTAACGGCCGGCGAAACAGCAGGGAAACCAGAAATAGCAAGCCTACGGCCACTGTGACGAACGATTCACGAATCAATAACAGACGTTCGTCTCCCCCCATAAGGATGAGCAGGATCCCGAGAATGAAGGTGAAGAGCATCATGCCTGCGAAGGCGTCCAGCTTTTTGTGGCGGATTAAATGAATCAGATTATCCAGCAGGGGGATAAGGGTGGCAGCGGATAGTGCCGCGAAGCTGGTCATATGGGGCTTCAGAAGCACATAAACAAAGTAAGGAATGATTCCATTAATGATTAATGTGATGACAATGCCGCGAACGATTTTACTCATAACGCCCTCCAATGTAATGAAGATTTTTTGCATGATTGTGACCCATCCAAGCAAGCTAGCGGTGACGAATGAACAGCTCCTCGGTAAACATACCGTGAAAGCCGAATGGAATGTGATGAGGGACATGGACTTTGCCTAGCTCCTGAAAGGTAACGGCGTCCAGTATTAATAAGAACGAATGACCCTGCTTGCCGTCCAGCACGACGGATAAGATGACGCCATCATCCTCACTTTTGGCATGAGGCCTCTCCACAAAAATCGGTTCGCCGGGGTAGCACCCCGCCTCATACCACACCTTGGACGCTCCCGAGTGAACATCGGCTTTGACGAGCTGGTTCGAAAAGCTTTCCACCTGCGCCTGGTTCGTGCTGATCCCATAAGCGTACCGATAAGACCGGCTTCCGCACCTTGCATCATTCACTGTCGGCAGATCCATGGTCTCGGAAGACAGTACTTCTCCCGAAATGAAGCTTGAGTGACTGCTTTGATGCAGCGGAAGACGGTATCTGCGGAGCTCGGTAAAATTGTCGCGGGCATCGTCAGTGTGATGATCTTCTACCGTAGAGGTCAGCTTGTCGACCTGCAAACTGCCGACGATGCCCGCAGTACGTGAAGCGCAAAGATCCACAATGAGCTCGCCCCCGTACTCATAGGCATTCACATGGTGAAAGGAGAAGAAGGCCTCCGATTCAAACGTTTTGAGCAGCGCGCCATCGGATTTTTGGATGACATGAAACCGCGTGCCTTGCTCCGGCTTCCAATGAAAATTCTCGATAAACGATTTGCCGCTGGACACCAGCTCCTGAGGATTAACGACAAAAGGGAACTCGGCAAGGACGATATAATGCTCGGTAACGGCAAAGCTATGAATGTAGGAAGGCTCCAGTACAGGAATGGAACCTATGAACTCCTTGCGCGTGCTGTTCGGTCCAATGGAGTAGAATTGATAGGAGCTGGTCCGTCCGAAATCGATGGTGAAATTCAAATGATCACGCGTCTTGAAGTCGATATGCGGATGAGCCGTAGTGAATTGTCCGGGGAAGGCGTTATCGAACGGCAGTACATCTATCGTATCAAGAGTAAAAGGATCGAATTCAACGACGGCCGGGGTTTCTGTCATCGCCACGTAATGGCCGTTAATAACGGACAGATTCACATTTGCGTTGTTGCCCTGAGTCGTCTTCCTCCCGTGAACGGATCCGAAGCCGGAGCCCAGCTCCCCCGTTTCCATTGCGCGGTGGTATGCATTGGAGCGAAGGAATTTGTTGGAATAGTGCACGCGGGCATCGCCAAAGGTGAACTTATGCAGCATGGCCAAGCCGTCGAACCAGTGGGTGTGCCAGCCCTGCGCTGTCGTGAATTTGGCGGGACCGTTTCGGAAAAGCGTTCCGCTCAGCCAAGCTGGGATGATGCCGGTGACGGCTAACGGCTGCTGTTGTATTTCGCTGTCCAGGTTCGTAAATCCAAGCTCGAATAAAGGCTGCTGAGTCATGTCACATTCCACCTTATTAAATAGTTTGATAAACGTTTTTCAGTAGGTCAGCCTTTCTGACCCGGACGAAGAATCACATTGAAAATATCTTTCGTTGTTATAGGAACAGCAGGGTTTAGTTGCTGCTGCACGCGAAGACCGTAAGAGAACACAATGTACATGGAAGCAATCTTGGAAGCATCGGCTTCAGCCGGAATGACACGGGCTTGCTGGCCGATCCGAATCCATTGAAGCACGGTTTCATAGACGGATGTCTGGTGCTGCTCCAGAATAGCCGCAATCTTCGGCTGATCCTTGTGGCTTAGCAAATAGATGAAAATCGTATTGAGCACGCTTTGCTCCAGGCTGTTCTCCGCCAGCCCCTCTGCAATGGCATGAAAGGGGAGCGAATTTTCGCCTGTTCCTGCGGCTTGCTGGACTGCCTCATGAAACCGTTGATTCATCAGCTCCATCTTCGTTTGCAGGATAAGTCCGAACAGTTCATCCTTGCTGGATACATAGTGATAAATGGCTCCTTTGGAAAGCCCGGTGCGATTAATAATGTCCTGCAATGTCGTGCTGCGGCAGCCCTTTTCGAGAATGAGCTGCTCGGCGGCTTCCAATAGAAGCAAAAAGCTGGGATTGGTACTCAACTGCTGTATATTTGTCATTGTTGGTCGTAAGCTCCGTTTCTTTGTATTTACATACCGACTGGCGGTCTGTTGTCAATAATTTCATTTTACATACCGACCGGCGGTCTGTCAATGGCCGTATAAATTTTAACAATAAATTTACATGGTGTACTAGGTCTTTTTACACTGGCTTTATTTACCTGTGCTATAGTAAACGCATATCGCAAACTACGCTTAAGTAGGGATGAACATGGCAGAGCACAATCGAATGCAACAGCAGGACAATATGGAGAAGGATACCGTCGATGATCTGGCGGATGAATTGCAGCGTGTGCTGCTTCATAAATCGATCCGCTCCGTCTATCAACCGATCGTTTCGCTGCACACTGGCACTATTGCGGGATATGAAGCGTTAACCAGGGGGCCTGAGCACAGCCCGCTGGTTTCGCCCTTGAAGCTGTTCAAGCTGGCAGAAGAGCAGGGAGTGCTGTATCCGTTCGAGAAGCTGGCCCGGGAAACTGCAATCCGCGGGGCGTTCATGCTGGAGGACAATGAGCTGCTGTTTATTAACATTTCTGCAGCGATCCTGCAGGATCCCGGCTTCACGAGCGGCAGAACGCTGGAGGTGCTCGAATCCGTCGGGATGCTCCCGAGCCGGATTGTTTTTGAAATCACAGAGCGCAGCTCCATCGAGGATTTTTCCGCAGCACAGCGCATTTTGGAGCACTACCGCAAGCAGGGCTATCGGATTGCTATAGATGATGCGGGTGCAGGCTATTCGTCGCTTCAGGCTATTGCGGAGCTGCACCCCGATTTTATCAAGGTGGACCGTTCCCTGATCAAAAATATTCACCTGCACAAAACGAAAGAAACGATAGTGGAAACACTCGTTACCTTCGCGCAAAAGCTGCATATCCAAATGATTGCAGAGGGGATAGAGCAATGGGATGAGCTGCAGCTGCTGACCCGGCTCGGCGTGCATTACGGTCAGGGCTACTTGCTGGGTCACCCTGCGACAGCGAAAAGCCGGATAACTCCCGAGATCAAGGAACATATTGTTCAGCACCGCAGAGCCCGCGATTCAGTCGGGGGGGGATGGTCGATCGGAGACCTGGCCGCTCCGGTCGGTGTCTTTGAGAGCAAAGCGCTCATTTCGGAAGTGGCTAATTATTTCAAAAAACACGAGAACGCCCCCGGCGTGGTCATCGTCAACCAGCAGGCACCGGTCGGATTAATGATGCGAGAGCGGCTGTTCCAGCAGCTGGCGGGACAGTATGGCTTCTCCCTATTCTGGAATCGCTCGATTGATCAAATCATGGACCCCCATCCGCTTATCGTGGAGGAATCGACCCCTGTTGAGAGCGTATCACAGCTGGCTACGGCCCGGGATAACCATAATTTGTACGATCTTGTCATTATTACAAAAAAAGGGCTCCTTAGAGGAGCCTCGACCATTCGTTCGATACTCGAATGCATAACGAACGCGAGGATGGAATATGCGAAGGTGGCCAGCCCGCTGACGGGGCTTCCGGGCAATCTCCAGATTCATCGCGAGCTGCAAAAACGGCTCATGGACAAAAAGTCCTTTTCCGTACTGTATATCGACCTTGACTTTTTTAAATGGTTTAATGACCGGTATGGCTTCCAAAAAGGCGATCAGCTGCTTCAATATACAGCAGATATCATTCAACAATCGTTAGTCATTTGCGGCAATCCCTATGATTTCGTCGGCCATATCGGCGGGGACGATTTTATTGCAATTACCACATCCGAGGATCCCGAGAAGCTGTGTCTGGAAATGATCCGCAGATTCGAGCAGGGCATCGATTTATTTTATGAAGGGGAGGACATGTCCTATGTCGAGGACCGTATGGGCAATCGGGTAGAGAACAAGGGAGTTACCGTTTCCTTGTCGCTCGTGATCTGCGGACCTTCGGCAAGCCCGGTCACCTTGGAGGATATCTCCCAGGCGGCGGCCGGATTGAAGAAGCGGGCCAAATCGAGCCCGGGGAGCATTTACTGCGTATGCCATATGGGTCAGCCTCAAGTCGAGGTCGAGACACGGTTCAGCGCTCCCGACTCTCCGCTTGTGCTTTAATAAGCCCATGCTTAGGCATGCCGGTCAAAATAATTCCAGCAGCTGCTCCATGTGCTGGATGCAGTAGACGTTCCGTTTCCCAAGCTTTTGTTGGGAAACCTTCTTGATGGTGGTGCCGCTTTGCACCCACACGGCATCGAGTCCGGCTTTGGTCGCTCCGCATACGTCATGCTTCCACGAATTCCCCACCATCAGCAGCTGCCTGGGGGTTAGCGCTAGCGTCCGGATTGCGCTTTTGAACAGCTGCATTCCAGGCTTTTTGTCCCTGGGGTGCTGCGCTGTGAAAATCCGTTCCTCCGGGAAGTAATCCTGGAGTCTGAAGCGCTCCAGCAGATGGATCACCTCGCTGCGCGGAGAATTACTGATAATGGCCAGCTTGAAGCGCGGGGCTAGCGTGCGAAGCGTATCTTCGACACCGGGAGCCAGTGATTTGGCAGCGAGCCGCTGCTTGCGTACCATGTGAAAGAAATCCTTGGCAAACTGCTGATGCACCGGAATGTCGAGCTCGACAAGCGCTTCCTGTAAGCACTGCTGCTGCAAGTCGTCGAGATGGATGCGCACGGTCTTGACTTTCTTATGCTGCTGCCAATAAGCTTGGTATTTGCTCCACAACATATCTGCCCCGGGTACAGCCTCCTGAACCCAGCGGGAGGTGTATTCCTCCCATACCAAACGAAAGGCCTGCTCGAAATGGATGCCTTGATGAATCAAGGTCTGGTTTACGTCGAAGCAAATGGCTTTTTTTCCATGAGTCCGTTGAGCGTTATTCATAAGTTTTCCTTCCTCCGTTCATACGGAACGTATCGCCTTCCCTTTTTGCCTATACTTATACGTATGCGCCAGCAAGGAGCGTCACCCCTAACATTCGGAATGTGGGGGTAAGCTTTTTTTCTTTCGTTGTCCTATGCTATCATGGAGATAGTTATGGAAAATGAGGTGCAACCATGTCCAAATTAATTTTGATCGACGGCAACAGCATTGCTTACCGCGCATTTTTTGCCCTGCCATTATTAAGCAATTCAAGCGGCCTGCATACGAATGCGCTGTACGGTTTCACGACCATGCTGCTCAAGCTGCTGGAGGAACAAAAGCCTACGCATTTTCTCATCGCATTCGATGCAGGAAAAGTGACGTTTCGACATACACAATATGCAGAATATAAAGGGGGGCGCAGCAAGACCCCGCCCGAGCTCTCAGAGCAATTCCCGGTGCTGAAGGATTTGATCCGTTCGTTCGGCATCGCGCAATACGAGCAGGAGGGCTACGAGGCCGACGATATTATCGGGACCCTGACACGTCTCGCGGATGAATCCGGCGATATGGAAGTCATCGTAGTATCCGGAGACAAGGATATGCTTCAGCTGGCATCCGATAAAGTCAAGATCGCCATTACGCGTAAAGGCATCAGTGAGGTGGAGCTTCACGATCCTGCTCTCATTAAGGAGAAGTATGGCCTTGTCCCGAAGCAGATTATCGATCTGAAGGGATTAATGGGGGATACCAGCGACAATATTCCGGGTATACCGGGAGTCGGTGAGAAGACGGCGCTCAAGCTGCTCCATGAGTACGAGACTGTGGAGGGCGTGCTGTCCCATGCCGACGAATTGAAAGGGAAGATGAAGGAAAAAGTGGTGGAGCACGCGGACAGTGCCCGGATGAGCAAGGAGCTGGCTACGATCTTCCGCAATATGCCTCTGGAAAAAACATGGGACGAGCTGGTCTATCAAGGCTACGACGGACCCACGCTCGGTACGATGTTCCGTAAGCTGGAATTTAAATCTTTGCTGGAGAAAATGGATTTTTCAGGGAGTGAAGGAGCCGGGGATTTGCCGCCGAAGGCGGACATTCAAACCGTCGAGGTAGATGACAATCGTGTGGACGAGCTGGTTGCCGTATTGCCTCAAGTGACGGCGCTCCACATCGAGGTGGTTGGAGATAATCCGCACCACGGTGAAATCATCGGTCTGGCACTGCTTGCGGGGGATACCTGCTACTATGTTCCGTTTGCGCTTGTACAGCAAGGAGAAGCTTCCGCCAAGCTTAGAGACTGGCTGGAGACAGCGGACAAGTCCGTTGCCGTCTACGATCAGCATCGGGCCGAGATTGCTCTGGCCTGGGCCGGCATTCATCTAAGAGGCGTATCGTTCGATGCGCTGCTTGCAGGATATTTGCTGGATCCGACGGAATCGGCGCTATGGTTAAGCGGCTTGGCGGCGAAATACGGCCTGCCGACGCTGCCTGCCGATGAAGAGGTGTTCGGTAAGGGTGCCAAATTCAAGGTGCCGGAGACCGCCATTCTGAGCGAGCATTTGTGCCGCAAGGTTACGGCGATTCAAGGACTCATTGAACCGATGAAGCGGGATTTGGAGAGCAACGAGATGCACCAGTTATTTTATGAGCTGGAGCTCCCGCTTGCCGGCGTGCTGGCTTCCATGGAGAAGAAGGGCATCCAGGTCGACACCGCTGCGCTGAAGCAGTACGGCGCCGAGCTCGGAGCCGAGATTGAGCGGATCGTCAATGCCATTTATGAGGCGGCGGGAACGGAGTTTAACTTGAATTCGCCCAAGCAGCTGGGGGAGATTTTGTTCGAGAAGCTTCAGCTGCCCCCGGTGAAAAAGACCAAAACCGGTTATTCCACCGACGCCGAGGTACTGGAAAAGCTGGAGCCTCACCATCCGGTGATCGGCCATATTTTATTGTACCGTACGCTGGCCAAGCTGCAATCTACCTATGTGGAGGGTCTGCTGAAGGAGGTACGCCCGGAAACCGGGAAGGTGCATACTTATTATAAGCAGACGATTGCGGCTACAGGCCGTTTGAGCAGTCAATACCCGAACCTGCAAAACATCCCGATCCGTCTGGAGGAAGGACGCAAGATCCGCAAGGTCTTCGTGCCTTCCCAGCCGGGCTGGTCGATTCTGACCGCCGACTATTCGCAGATTGAGCTGCGGGTGCTGGCCCATATTTCGCAGGACGAACGGCTGATGGAAGCGTTCGTGAACAATATGGATATCCATACTAAGACGGCGATGGATGTGTTCGGGGTGGCCGAGTCTGAGGTGGATTCCAATATGCGCCGCCAGGCGAAGGCCGTAAACTTCGGTATCGTCTATGGGATCAGCGATTACGGCTTGTCCCAAAACCTGAATATTACCCGTAAGGACGCCGCGGCGTTTATCGAGCAATATTTTGCCGTGTTCCAGGGGGTTCGAAAATATATGGACGATATCGTCCAAAAAGCACGCGAGGACGGCTACGTGACGACGCTGCTGCAGCGCCGCCGCTATTTGCCGGAGATTAAGGCTTCGAATTTCAATCTGCGCTCATTTGCCGAGAGGACGGCAATGAACACGCCAATCCAAGGGACAGCGGCAGATATTATCAAGCTTGCCATGGTGCAGATGGATGAACGTTTGAAGAAGGAAAAGCTGCGCAGCCGTATGCTGCTGCAGGTGCACGATGAATTGGTATTCGAGGTGCCTGAGGACGAAATCGAAACGATGAAGGTATTGGTGCCTCAAGTGATGGAGAGCGCCTTGAAGCTCGATGTTCCGTTGAAGGCGGATGTGGATTCCGGACTGAATTGGTATGAGGCCAAATAATATATTGAACAACGTACAGAGGTGATTGCATCATGCCGGAGCTGCCGGAGGTTGAAACGATTCGACGAACGTTGAATCAGCTTGTCGTAGGCAAACAAATCGAGCAGGTGAGCGTTCACCTGCCCCGCATTATTCAGCTGCCGGAAGAAATCGAGGAATTTCGCCTGCTGCTGGAAGGACAGAGGTTCCACACGGTGGAACGCAGGGGGAAATTTCTTCGGTTCCTGCTGGATGATTTTACGCTTGTCTCCCATTTGCGCATGGAAGGCCGCTACGGCCTGTATGATAAGCTGGACCCCTTGGAGCGGCATACGCATGTCGTCTTTCATTTTACGGACGGCAGCGAGCTGCGGTACAAGGATGTAAGACAATTTGGAACGATGCACCTGTTCCCTAAAGGACGGGAGCTTGAGGAAAAGCCGTTGAAGAAGCTCGGGCTCGAGCCGTTGGATGAGGACTTTAGCCTGGAGGCGTTCAAGGCCAAGGTGGCCAAGCGTACGACCAAGATCAAGCCGCTCCTGCTCAATCAGGAATATATCGTTGGGATCGGGAATATTTATGTGGATGAGTCCTTGTTCTTGGCGGGAATTCATCCGGAGCGGGAAGCCAATACATTGTCCGCCAAAGAGCTTGCGGAGCTCCATCAGGCGATTGTCAGTACGCTGCAGGATGCTGTGGCGGCAGGCGGCTCCTCGATTAAGTCCTATGTCAACGGACAAGGGGAAATCGGCCTTTTTCAGCATCAATTGAAAACGTACGGACGCAAGGGAGAGCCATGCTCGGTCTGCGGGCATGCCATTGAGAAGACGGTGCTCGGAGGGCGCGGGACGCATTTTTGTCCGAATTGCCAGCCGCTCAAACGCAAGCGTGTAAGAAAAGCTTAGCTCTACACAAAGGATCGTCCTGGGGTCCGTGCACCCTCCGCCCATTTTCGCCATATAGTAAGGTTAAAACGGTCGGGAGGGATTTGGGAATGCTGCCTGTGGTTTCCCTATTGGTGCTGGCTTTAGCCGTGAGCTTAGACGGATTTGGTGTCGGAGTCATGTATGGTTTGCGCAAAATCCGAATGCCGCTAGTTTCAATAGCCATTATTTCTTTATGCTCCGGTTGTATTATTTTTATGGCGATGCAAATCGGCGTCTGGATCAGCGGCTTCGTCGACCCTGTGTTTGCCAAGGCGATAGGCGGGGTCATTTTGATCGGAATCGGTATTTGGGCCGTCTATCATGTCATGAGCGAGAAGAAGGAAAAGGCCGAAGAAGAGCTCGCCAAGAAGGAGCAGCAGGCAAGCGAGCAGGCTGACGGTTTAGCTGCTCTGAGCCCTCTGCCGCCTGTACACCGGACCAAAGAAATTTTGTATATTGAATTGAAACGTCTCGGCCTCGTGATTCAGATTTTGAAGACGCCGTCGGTTGCGGATATGGACCGTTCGGGCAATATTTCGCCTTATGAAGCATTGCTGCTTGGGGTGGCTCTGTCCCTGGATGCTTTCGGAGCGGGAATCGGGGCGGCGTTGATCGGCTTTACCCCGTGGCTAACATCCACCGTGATTGCAATGGCCAGCGGCACTTTTTTGGCTAGCGGGCTTCGGATCGGGTTTTTGTACTCAGAGCTGTCCTGGATTCGGCGGTTATCGATGTTTCCCGGATTTGTTTTAATTATTATGGGTATCATGAAATTGATGTAGGCTTCATTATTACTACTTAGGAGAATGGCTATGAATATCGGTTTGACCGGAGGCATCGCCTGTGGCAAAAGCACCGTTTCGGGCATGTTGGTGCAGCGCGGGGCGATGCTGGTTGATGCCGACCGCATTGCGCGGGAGGTTGTGGAGCCGGGGATGCCTGCTCTATCGCAAATTGTGGAGCGTTGGGGTCCTGAGCTCTTGCTGCCTGACGGCTCGCTGCACCGTAAAAAGCTTGGGGAGATCGTGTTCGGCAACCCTCAAGCTTTGCAGCAGCTGCAGGAAATTACCCATCCGCCGATCCGGGCAACCATTCGGGAGCGAATGGCGGAATATGAGCGCAGCAACCCGGACAAGCTGGTCGTTGTAGACATCCCCTTGCTATATGAATCCGGACTGCAATCGATGTTCGAAGCCGTGATGGTCGTCTATGTTCCGAGAACGGTACAGCTGGACAGGCTGATGCTTCGCGACGGGTTGTCCCGTGAGCAGGCGGAGCAGCGGCTTCAAGCCCAAATGGACATTGAACGCAAAAAGGAATTGGCGGATATTGTAATCGATAACCAAGGGACGATGGAACAAACGGAAGGGCAAGTGGAAGCTTTCTTAAAGGAAAGGAGGCTGCTATGAGCTTCGGCTTTTGGCGTAAAAAGCGTGTATTTGCTCTATTGTTCATCACCTTTGTTATCTTATTATTTATTAGCAGCGATACAGTCGGCAGGCTGTTGTATCCGATTCAATATGAAAAAGAAATCCGTTCGAATGCGGAGAAATATGAGGTCGATCCTTTGCTGGTCGCGGCTATTATCCGGGTCGAGTCCAATTATAAGACGAACATTTCTTCAAAAAAAGGCGCTTTCGGCTTGATGCAGCTGATGCCGGAAACTTCGGACTGGATTGTGGAAGCGGGGAAGTTTGATCCGGAATGGAGAACGAACCTGGACAATCCTTCGGTTAGCATCCAGCTGGGGACATGGTATTTAAGCTATCTTCATAAGCAATTCAAGGGAAATCAGGTTGCTGTGATCGCCGGATATAATGCCGGACAAGGAAAAGTGGCTCGCTGGCTGCAAAATGAGGAGTGGGACGGAACGCTACACCACACCGATGATATTCCTTACGGTGAAACAAGACATTACATTCAGCGCGTTTTGTATTATTATAATAAATATTACAAGCTTTATTCGGAAGAATGGGGCCTTGCCGGAGAAAAAGAAAGAAGCATTGGACAAGCTCCATAAGGAACCTGTTGTCCAATACTTCTTCTTTACTTCTAATTAACGGCTGCCGCCAGCAAGTTGCTGCTCGGCGATTTGCACCAAACGGCGAGTAATGTGTCCACCGATTGCACCAGCATCACGAGTAGCCATGTTACCCATGTAACCATCTTGAGGAATGGCGATACCCAGTTCTTGTGCAACCTCGTATTTCAGTTGATCCAACGCTTGGTTCGCTTGTGGCACAACCAATGCGTTGCTGCTTCTGGATTGTCCTGCACCCATGTCTGTTCACCTCCTTGTCGGTTGGTAATCCTATTATGTGCTTTTCCCTGAAGATCATTACAGGGATTCACTGGCAATAAATTCTGTATTGCACCCAGCTGTAAATGGCATTGTGGCCATCGGCGCTACATTATTATTCGAAAGGGGGAGAGACCTTTATGAAGTGTCCATACTGTGATTATGCCGGTACGAAGGTTTTGGATTCGCGCTCCGCTAACGAGAACAAATCGATTCGCCGCCGCAGAGAGTGCGAGAAATGCACGAAGCGGTTCACCACGTTCGAGATGGTGGAAGAGACGCCGCTAATTGTGATCAAAAAAGATGGCAGCCGCGAGGAATTCAGCCGTGAGAAAATGCTCCGTGGGCTGATCCGCGCCTGTGAGAAGCGGCCTGTATCTGTGGAGCAGCTCGATATGATCGTATCTCAGGTGGAAAAGGAAATCCGCAACACAGCTTCCGCCGAGGTGGACAGCCGCGAAATTGGAGAAATTGTCATGGGGCAGCTATACCCTGTGGATGAAGTGGCGTATATCCGCTTTGCATCGGTTTATCGGCAATTCAAGGACATCAACATGTTCATGAAAGAACTCACCGAGATCTTATCAAAGCACGGAGTGGTAGACAAGTAATGATTACAGAAAAAATGGACAAACCTGTTGACAAGGTTTTGACTCCTGTGGTATTATCATTTTTGTCGCCACACGGGGCCTTAGCTCAGCTGGGAGAGCGCATCGCTGGCAGCGATGAGGTCAGGGGTTCGATCCCCCTTGGCTCCATAAAAAAAGTCCTCGGAACCAACAGGGTTCCGGGGATTTTTTTATTGCCGCAAAAGGGGGAGCGAACCCCGAAGGTTCGTCCGCGCGGACGGAGCGGGTAAGATGCCTCGGAGCATGGGCATCGAGCGAAGGAGCACGGCGTCTGAATCCACCGCTAGAGGCTACGAAGAGAAGCATCGTCAGCCTAAGATAAGGATTCAGACATGCCCTAGGCTCCATAAAAAAAGTCCTCGGAACCAACAGGGTTCCGGGGATTTTTTTATTGCCGCAAAAGGGGGAGCGAACCCCGAAGGTTCGTCCGCGCGGACGGAGTGGGTAAGAGCCTCGGAGCATGGGCATCGAGCGAAGGAGCACGGCGTCTGAATCCACCGCAAGAGGCTACGAAGGAAGCATCGTCAGCCTAAGATAAGGATTCAGACATGCCCTAGGCTCCATAAAAAAAGTCCTCGGAACCAACAGGGTTCCGGGGATTTTTTTATTGCCGCAAAAGGGGGAGCGAACCCCGAGGGTTCGTTTGCACGGACGGAGTGGGTAAGATGCCTCGGAGCATGGCATCGAGCGAAGGAGCACGGCGTTCGAATCTACCGCAAGAGGCTACGCAGGGAAGCATCGTCAGCCTAAGATAAGGATTCAGACATCCCCCTAAGCTCTACCATACTTTGCAGTGCGTTGCTGTTTTTTTTACATATTGTTGTGGTTTGGGTGTGATAAGTCGTACAAAATAGAGTTTTAATGGATAGACGATGATATTTGTACGTCGAATCATACAAACTCCCGGACGGAGCGGGGAAGATGCCTCGGAGTATGGACATCGAGCGAAGGAGCACGGCGTCTGAATCCACCGCTAGAGGTTTATGTTAGCATTTATGATTTGTTTGACCCAATAGGATAATAATAGGGGGGAACTTTTAGCCAGCCCCTCTTGCGCATTAGTTCTTTCAGATTAGCTCCTAATATCATTTTCTCTGCTTGGAATTCTGTAAACATGAGTCCAACGTCAGTTCTTATGGATTGCGCCGATGACGTAGCTGCGTTAACGATAAGCGCGACAATTTTAATTGATAAAGCATTTGCAATTTCATCATCAGTAAATTTAACGCCCATTGGCACATTATTCGGGTCAGAGGTTGGCTTTGGTTCCGGTGCAGGTGGGAGAGTTACACCCTCATTCAACATGAATAATTTTAAACGTTGGCGTTGGTCTTTGCCTACCCGTTCATCTTCTTTAAGTGCATGTATTAACTCACTGTCAACAGTGGTG
This sequence comes from Paenibacillus rigui, assembly GCF_002234615.1. Classification (GTDB taxonomy): domain Bacteria; phylum Bacillota; class Bacilli; order Paenibacillales; family NBRC-103111; genus Paenibacillus_S; species Paenibacillus_S rigui. Next base: position 160,607 of record NZ_NMQW01000033.1, read on the forward strand.
CTGAGTGCAGATTCAACATAGCCCTTAGCTTCTTCAAGTCCAGCTAAATAAAGCCAACACGACATTACCTCACCGACGTGAAGAGGATTTTTATGTGGATCGATCAGATCTTTTAGGATTTTAGCTGCAGATTCTAAAACACTCATAGTGATTGCTCCTCACATTTCAAAAGAGTATGGAAATGATAACTGGAGGGATCATACTAAACCGATTATGATCCCTCCAACTATTTTAGTCCTCGGGTGTACGATCCAAATATAAGCGAGTAACCGAGGTGGTGTCACCCTTCTCGATTTCGTCTTCAGTTGCCTTTTCTTCAAGTGGATCATGCGTGTTCATGCCAGGGGCGATTGTTGGTTCTTCATGCTCAAAGCTTTTCAACCTTATCGACTCCTTATACGTGGATAATTTCGTTGTAACAACCGAAGTCTTTAATTATTTTGGTGCCGCTGAGGATATTATTTCATTCGCTATGACTGTATATTCATGGATACTGAATTACAATGCCTTCATAAGACAATCCTTTTATCGGCCGAATTCAAATTCCACCATTATTTTGTTAATGCCACGCGATGAACCCCTTGACTGCCTCCTGGTGCCGTTCCTATATACAAATATCCACCATGATTTACAACCGTCGTTACACCGTACAGCAAGCCTTCAGGATCGTGCCAGCTTCCGATCAGCTTCCCCTCGGCGCTGAACTCCGCAGCAAGCCCATGCTTTGCCGGTGCGCTTGCGCCGCTCAGCAATGACTCTGGCAATTTAGCCATGAAGCGGGCCAACCAAGGGCTGCGATGCATTTGATCTACAAAAGGAATGCGAGTGGTGAAGATGCCAACCCAGAAATGACCTTGTTCATCTGTCGTAATGTTGTCGGGAAAGCCTGCGAGATTGTCCGCAAAAATATCGGATGTTCCCATCTTCGGGCCCTTAAGCCAGTATCGGGTCAGTTGATAATGATAGGATTCCGACACAAGCACATAATCTTCCTCACGAGACAAAGCGATTCCATTTGCAAAATACAACCCTTCTAACAAGACAGTAGCACGCTTGGTAACTGGATCATACTTCAGCAGTCGTCCATGCGGCTTGTTCTCGGCAATTTCTCTGAAAGTCACCCGGCCATAGTTCGAGGTGTCTGAAAAATAAATGGAGCCATCTTGAGCAATATCCAGCTCATTAGCCAAATAAATCGGTGTTCCATCCACTTGATCGGCCAATACCTTAATGGTCCCGGACGGGGCTATAGATAGCAGACCCTTCTGAATGTCAGCAACAATTAAATTTCCATTGGTATCAAACTTAAGCCCATTGGGTGTTCCTTTGGTATCTGCAAAGAGTTGGGCTTCTTGCGGATTGTCAGCTGCATCGAAACGAACCTTATAGATTTTTCCGTCAGCATCTCCGGTATAAAGGGAACCTTCCTTATCGAAGGTTATAAATTCCGGTGATTTAGGCGCATCCGCAACAAGCTGAGCAGAGCTGAATTTGTTGTTCTTCTGCCATGGACTTGCTTCCTGAAAAGAGGGAGCCGCCGGCGCGTCCCATTTTGCCGGCTCGATAGGTGAAGGGGCTAGCAAGAAAACAATCCCTCCGAGCAGGATCACCGATAGCAGTATTAATCCGATGCTTCGAATCCTTTTATGTGATGAGTGTTTCGAATTACTTACGTCTTTGGCAGCTGTAGCTGAAAAATCTGGCAAGTTGGGCATTCGTGCGCCTCCTATGTTATGTAAGTTGAATTTTTTTAGATGGGACAAGGATTTTACCGACGAGAAGACGAAAGCTTTCGTCACATCATGTCCGTCATGTTTAGCCAGTTGTCTTGTGAAATGGCTCTCCAATACCAAAGGCTGCTCCGCAATGAGCGCCCATTTCTTTTAAGCTTCATAGTTCTACTCTCCTTTGGATTCGATGTTATTATAAAAAAACACTGTTACCTACTGGCCAAGAAGATGCTCCGTTCATCCGGAGAAGATAACGGAATCATCGAATCAATTTGGTAACACTGTTTCCAATGAAATTCATTGTATCCTCCCTTTTCTGGAAAGTCAATATCCAATTCATCCGTGCGGCACCACATTGACAACTACTGACTAACGGTTTAAACTTCCTGATAAGAGAGACGGAAACTTTGTTTCCCGGCAAAAACGCGATAACCAAAGGTGATGATTATGAACGATCCGGATAGCTCCTCCCTTGCAAGCACACGAAAGGTAAAAACCTACCAGGAAGCCCGCTTGCAAAATATTGAAAACCTCCGCAAGCTCGTTGTTGATGCTGCGGCAGCGCTCCTGCAGGAAGAAGGCCCGGAAGCCGTTACGGTGCGTAAAGTAGCACAGAAAATGGATTGCTCGACAAAAATCATTTATAGCCTGTTCGTCAATAAGGAGGGCTTGGCTCAGCAGTTATATTTGGAGGGTTGCAAGATTCTCGCAAACGAATTGGAAGGGGCTCCGAAGTCTGCTGATCCAGTACAGCAATTCCTCAATTTAGGTGAAGCCTTTTGGCAATTTGGTCAGCGCTATTCCAGCTACTATAAGCTAATGTTCGGAGGAGCCTTCGCAGATTTTAAGCCGGATGAGGAAAGCATGCAAGGCACTGTAACCGCTATGCGGCAATTGTTGACTGTGATCCATAATGCACAAGAACAAGGGCGTATTCCCGGTCCGTACGACACGGATTCTGTGGTTCGGATATTTTGGGCCTCCCTCCATGGAGTTATTCATCTTTACCTTGGCGGCCACTTGGGTGATATCCATTCGGCCCAAACCGTGTATAGGCAAACGTTATCCTTGGTTGTCAACTCCCTGATGCCGAACCGTAGTTAGCTTCAAGCTGTCACGAGAGCATACCCAATCAAAATCTGGATTCGCCCATTATCTGCTCAAGAACGCAGTTGCGGGTGCAAAACATAAAGGAGCTAAGCAGATACACGCCGCTTAGCTCCTTTTCAGCATGTCGGGGCTCCTGATCGACCCGTTTCAGGTAAATCGGCGAAAAAGGCTGAACGTAGCTGCTAAGCCGGTGGATGCTAGAATGGAAATCCACTTTTGGGGGATTCTAACAGTGATGATATGGATAAACAAAGGGGTTTGCGCATCATGCCGGATGATAATCAGCTCTCCAAAGAGCTTCATATTAATATGGAGGCAGTGAAGAACGTCATCGGGCATAGTCCGGACGTGGTGTTTCGTTTGTTCCGCACGAGTGGCAATTCAAGGCAAGCGCTGCTGATTTACATTGACGGTCTTGCCGACAAGTCGACTATTAAAGACCATATCCTAGGGCCGCTTATGCGTGTGGAGTCGGGTGCATCGGTATCGGCTTCAGAGTCATGGGAGAGGACGGTTGTAGATTCCATCATGTCCGTGTCGGAGGTAAAAGAAGTCAGGCGGCTGGATGGATGGATGCATTACTCATCCAGAGGTATGGAAGCGGGTAAAAGACGACTGGGAGGATCGATTTAGCCGGCTCCCGATCGACATTCAGGTGAAAGTCCGTATCCAGGAGTTCGGAGCAAAGGGCACGAAGCGGGGATAAGGAGAAAAGAGCTCAATCGCTCTTTTTCTCCGTGAAGTAGTAAAGTAAAGCAATCAGGGGCAATGCGGTTCCGATGAGAGCGGTCAAATTCCAGCCTCCCGTTGCATAAGCCCAGCCTCCCAGAGAAGAACCGACGGCACCGCCAATGAAAAAGATGGACATGAACAGTCCGTTCAGACGACCTCTGGCTTCGCTCCCCAGCGAGTATATCACCCGCTGCCCGAGCACAAGATTGCCGGATACGGCCATATCCAGGGTGATGGCGGAAATAAACAGCATGACGAGAGCAGAGGTAGAATGACTTTGCACGATATAGATCAGCAGGAAGGACAGCGCGGCAAGGATCATGGCCAACGCGGTTAGCACACGGCTCCAGCCCTTGTCTGCCCATCTCCCGGCAATGGGGGCCGCAACCGCACCGCCAACACCGACCAAAGCAAACAAGGCGATTCCTTGCTGCGACATGCCAAAATCATCTGCCAGCCGAAGCGGGACGATCGTCCAGAACATGCTGAAAGCACCGAACAAGCAAGCCTGATAAAGCGCGCGGCGGCGCAGGGCAGGCGTATTTTTTAGCAGCGTGCCAAGGGATAAGATCAGTTTCCCGTAGGAGGCGGAGGCTACAGGCTTGCGCTTCGGAAGAGCCAGCGAAAGCAGGAGCGTCAGCAGCGTTATGATGATGGCGGACAATACAAACACCGCGTGCCAGCCCCAGAGACTCGTTATAAAGCTGGCCACGGGACGAGCGAACATAATTCCCAGCAGCAGGCCGCTCATGACGTTCCCGACAACGCGTCCCCGCTGCTCGGCCGATGACAAATAGGTAGCGTAAGGCACGAGGATTTGGGCGACAACGGACCCGATCCCGATAAACAGGGACGCGATCAGAAATAAAGGCCCGTTAGAGGCAAAGGCCGCACCCAGCAGTGCAGCGACTGCGACCAGGAGGGCTGTGACCATGAGACGCCGATTCTCAATGATGTCGCTAAGCGGTACGATAAACAGAAGTCCGACAACATAACCGACTTGAGTTAAGGTGACAATAAGTCCTGCAGCTGTGGAAGAAAGGCCGGTAGAGATCCGGATGGGTCCCACAAGCGTTTGGGCATAATAAAGATTCGCTACAATAAGGCCGCATGCGGCTGCCAGCAAAAACATCATCCAGGTGGAAATAGGTTTGGTATCCGTTGCACGTTGCTCCTGCATAAGAAATCCTCCTCGCATTCAGCAAATAAATACTGAACGTATCGTTTATTAATTTGTTATTCAGATTATATACTGAACGCTACGTTTTGTAAATGGGTAAAATCATTCTCATTTTCGTTTTTATTTGATATAATGAACGTATCGTTTATTTTTTCCCATTGGGGAACGGATTATGAATGGGGGAGTTTGAGTGGAAGGAAAGCGTGGGAGGCCGCGTAACGTTGAGACGCAAAGGTCAATCCTTTCCGCGTCCTATGAGTTATTGCTCGAGCAGGGCTTTAGTGCGGTTACTGTGGAGAAAATTGCCGAACGGGCCAAAGTGAGCAAGGCCACGATCTATAAATGGTGGCCCAACAAGGCGGCCGTGGTGATGGACGGCTTTATGTCCGCTGCTTCAGAGCGCCTTCCCGTGCCAGACACGGGTTCAGTCTATAATGACATTCTAATACATGCTACGAATTTAGTCCGGTTTCTTACAAGCCGGGAAGGGACGGTCATTACGGAGCTAATAGGTGAAGGGCAGATGGACCCCGGTCTCGCTGAAGCGTACCGTACCCGATATTTTCAACCCCGCAGGCTTGAGGCCAGAAGACTGATGGAGAGAGGAAACGAGCGCGGAGAGCTGAGGGAAAACCTTGATATCGAGGTTAGCACGGATCTTATTTACGGGCCGATTTTTTACCGGTTGTTAGTTACCGGGGATCGATTGGATGATGCCTATGTGCAGCATTTGGTCAGCAGTGCATTTGAAGGCATCCGTTCATGCTGAACCTCACATGATTTGTTTTCAGATGTTTCATAGAGAGGCGCGCCACTTCATTTACGATAAATGGAGCGGCGTTTTTTTTGGATTGGGCAGTCCTCTCCCCAAGATTCGATAGGGAACAAGATGCTTGATAGACTATTGAACCGTTGATGTTATGAATTCTATCATTTTTTAATATACTAAAGGATTTTTATGGTAGAATGATACAGATGAGGAGGCGTGATTATATACCTGCTTACTTTATGTTCATAAGTTAATTGAAATGATTTGAAAGGGGATTTGATTGTGAAAAAACTGCTTTCCGCTATCATGATGGCCATTATGGTCATAAGTCCTTTGCTCAAACCGGCAGAGGCTCATGCAGCGAGTGTAATGTTTACATCCGTTGCTTCGCAGCATAATACGACATTGGCATTGGATGCTAACGGCCGTATATGGGGATGGGGGTGGAACGTGAGCGGTAACTTGGGCGATGGAACCGTAAGATATTCGTATTGGCCCAAGCAGATTACGGTCACAGACAATGGAGTACCGGTATCGTTTAAGGAAGTGAAGCCCGGCTTCAATGCTTCCCTCGCGTTGGATACGAACGGAAATATATGGGGTACCGGAGATAACGGATCGGGGCAATTGGGACTCGGCTCAGGTACTGCCAGTGTTCTAGTCTGGACGAAACTTCAAGTGACGGATGGCGGCTCTGCTGTCGTTTTTAAGAAAATAGCTTCCCTGCGGGGAACATCATTTGCTCTCGACAGTAACGGGCAATTGTGGATATGGGGCTTCAGGACAGGATCACCCGATTTCCGTGTGCCTACGAAGCAGTCATTAACTGACAATCATGGAAATCCGGCCGTCTTTACTGCGTTAGAGGGGAGCGATGAAAATGGAATGGCTCTCGATTCCTCAAACCACCTATGGAGAATATATGACGGTGCCTATTCATCTGGGGAGCTTACGGTCATGGATGGTGGAACAGAGGTTGAGTTCCAATCGATATTTGCCGGCGGAGATTACGGATCCGGTATTGGACGACAGCGTTTGGCTTTGGACACGAATGGAGAGCTGTGGAGCTGGGGGCCGGACGAGGAAGGCCAGCAGGGGAACGGGGCAGTGACCGGAATCGTTGGGTCCCCGACCAAACTGTCCATCACGGACAACGGCAACCCGGTTAAGCTTGTGAAGATCACCGCGGGCAACATGGATGTACTGGCATTGGACACAAACGGCGACATGTGGACTTGGGGGCGGAACGCTTCGGGGCAGTTAGGAGATAATACGACAGTTCATTCGGACGTGCCTCATAAGGTTCCGGTTTCCGATAACGGGATTCCGTTCCAATTCACATCTTTATTCGCCGGGTATGAGGTATCGTATGGACTTGATGCCAACGGCCTGTTATGGGCCTGGGGTGGACAGGGGAATACGGGGAATTACGGATTGCTGGGAGACGGTGGAGCAACAACCGGGCAGCAGTTGACGCCAAAAAGAGTTTATATTCAGCCGCAGCTGTCGCTAAGCGCATCCGTCACCTCTTCTACTTATTTGGAGCCCGTGACATTTACGGCTGCCGTTACGGGAGCAGAAGGCCTTCATACGCCTGCCGGCGCCGTCCGTTTTTTTGATAATGGACAGCTGTCTAATGAGGTTTCGCTTGCAGTCGATGGCACAGCCGAGCTGACTACTTCAAGCTTGATTGCAGGCAGTCATAATATAAGTGCATTGTATATGGGTGACAGCATGTATGCGTCTGGGGTCATGGCATCCAAGGTAGTTACAGTTGTTAAGCCTGAGGCACCGGTAGTCATGTTAACTCCATCGACAACAGTCAATACGACAGATCCGGTGAATGTATCGGTGACGGTGCAAACGTATGGTGCCAGCAATTCGTTAGCTGTGTTGAAATGGCTTCCGGGGGACAACAACGCTGCAGCATTTGTAAGCGCCGGAACGGATATATTGGCAGCTAAAAGCTTTGTGGTTTCCAGTAATGGGATTTACACCGTATATGCCAAGGATGCAGCAGGGAATGAGGCAGTGAATAAGATTGATATACAAAATCTGATTTCGCTCCCGAATAACAGCGTCATCAGCCCGGCCGCAGCCGGTTTTGACAAGTACACCGGATCCGTGGCGCATGCCGATGTAACGACTACGCTAACGCTGAACGGGAATACATTAACAGGGATTATGAACGGCGCGGCGACGCTGACACCGGATACGGACTACACCGTTACGGGCAGTACGGCCACGATCTCGAAGGCCTATTTGCAGGCACAGCCGACAGGCTCGCTCAGCCTAACGTTCGTGTTCAGCGCGGGAGCGGCACAAACATTAACGATAACGGTCAGCGACTCGACGCCAGTTTCGTCAGGAAGCCACTCGAAGCCGAGCTCGACTTCTACTCCGGGAGCTTCGGGTGAACCTGAAAAATTCATCATCGCTGCCGATGCCTCAGGCGGTATCGTTATCAACGTCCAGGCGTCAGCCTTAGTGACGGAAACGGAAGCGGATGGAACAGTCATTCAAAAGCTGATTCTCCCTGAGGACATTCTGAATCAAGCCGCGGAGCAGCTGAAGGGCGCATCCAAGCCTGTTATCATCATCCGAATTAACGACACGGAAAAAGGCGTTCAGGTTCAGCTTTCCGGGACATTCATCGCGGCTTTAGCCCAGTCTTATCCGAACGCCGCCATCGTAACCGAATTGAACCGCTCCAGCCTGGAGCTGAAAGCGAGCGTGCCGGATCTGGCGGGCTTGGCCAAGCGTCTGGGCGTTGCGCTATCCGATCTGAAAATCGTCACCTCGATGGAACGGGCTAGCAAGTCGGTGGGGGCGGACCTGGAACGAATCGGAACGAATATGGGATTCCAAACCGTAGGGAGCCCCGTTAATTTCCGAGTCATGGCCGAGGCCAACGGCCGGAGTGTCGAGATACGCGATTTTGGCGGTGCGTATATGGTGAGAGCTATCGTATATAACACAGGATCAGGGAAGGGCAATGTCATTGCCATCCAATATGATCCCGTTACGGGCACGGTTTCGTATATCCCGACACACTTAAGCTCGAGGGCTGACGGGAGCAAGGAAGCGGTCATGAAAGCACCGCATTATAGTATTTATGCCGTTATCGAGACGAAGGACAGGTCGTTTACGGACATGATGGGCCATTGGGCAAAGCAGGATGTGGAATTGCTCGCTTCGAGGCTGATCGTGAACGGCGTTTCAGCCGACCGGTACGTACCGGAAGACAGCGTCACGCGGGCGGAATTCGCCTCGCTGCTCGTCCGCTCGATGGGATTATCCTTGGAGCATGATGAGGGGTACAAGGGCTTTAGTGACGTTTCTTCGACTGCCTGGTATGCGCGAACAGTAGAAGCGGCCGTCAAAGCCAAGCTGGTCAATGGCGTAGAAGCGGATCGCTTCGATCCGGATGGGCGGATCAGCCGTGAACAGATGGCGGTGATGATCGCCAGAGCCTTAACCATCACGTCCGGCGATGACAAGGGGCAAGAGAATAATCAAACGCTTGCCGCGTTTACGGATCATGACGCCATTGAGTCGTGGTCCAAGGACTCCGTAGGCCGTACGGTCCGCGCAGGAATCATTGAAGGCATGGATGGAGGCAGATTCGCGCCATCGCAGTCCGCAACTCGGGCTCAAGCGGCAGCCATGCTGAAGCGATTCTTGAAGAAGGTTGATTTTATCGAGTAGAATGAGCATTGTGGCTGAGCAGACCTCTCTGCTCAGCCATTTTTTGTCATCCCGCTTACCGGGTACTGTTGTGTGTGTAGGGGATTCTGGCAGGCGGCGGGAACACTTCCGCGGCAGCCCCATCGTCGATCATACGGCTCATTGGAGCTGTGCCATGAACTGTCCCGCTGCTGAAACTTTGACGGGAAGTCTTCGATATGCAATCATCATATTGACATCGAAAATAAGCAGTGATATAAAAAAAGGTAATGGCACTCGAAGACGAGGAGTGCTAACAGACTTATCCCATTGGAAAGAGGAGTGTTTTTGAATGGAAAAAAAGCAGTTTCAAGCTGAATCCAAGCGTTTGTTGGAAATGATGATCAACTCCATCTATACACAAAAAGAGATTTTCTTAAGAGAGCTCATTTCCAATGCGAGCGATGCCATCGACAAGATTTACTACAAAGCTTTAACGGATGCCAATTTGGTTTTTGACAAAGACAATTACTACATTCGAATTACAGCCGACAAGCAGAACAGAACCTTGACTATTCAAGATACCGGGATCGGGATGAATCACGAGGATCTGGAGAACCATCTTGGGGTCATCGCGAAAAGCGGTTCATTGGCGTTCAAGAAAGAGAACGAAGCCAAAGACGGACATAATATCATCGGACAGTTCGGTGTCGGGTTTTATTCGGCCTTTATGGTAGCGGATGTCGTGACCGTAGTTAGTAAAGCTTTGGGCAGCGATACTGCCTACAAGTGGGAATCTACTGGTGCAGAGGGCTATACCATTGAACCGTGCGAGAAGGATTCGGTCGGTACGGTAATTACTTTAAAAATCAAAGAAAATACGGAAGACGAGAGCTACGATGAATTTTTGGAGGAATACCGCTTAAGGTCGATCATTAAGAAATATTCCGATTTCATTCGCTATCCGATCAAAATGGATATGGTTACCAAGAAGCTGAAGGAAGGCAGCGACAACGAATTCGAGGATGTTCAGGAAGAGCAAGTCGTGAACAGCATGGTGCCGATCTGGAGAAAAAATAAAAGCGAGCTGACTGCGGAAGACTACGAAAAATTTTACAACGAAAAGCATTACGGCTTCGATAAGCCGCTCAAGCATATTCATATCAGCGCCGACGGGGCCGTCGTCTACCAGGCGATCCTGTATATCCCGGAAAGCGTCCCTTTTGACTATTACTCCAAGGAGTTCGAGAAAGGACTTGAGCTGTATGCCAACGGTGTACTGATCATGAACAAATGCTCCGATCTTCTTCCCGACTACTTCAGCTTTGTCAAAGGGATGGTCGATTCGGAGAGCCTGTCGCTCAACATTTCCAGGGAAATGCTGCAGCATGACCGCCAGCTGAAGCTGATTGCCAAGAACATCGAGAGTAAAATTAAAGGCCAGCTGCAAAGCTTGCTGAAGGATGAGAGAGAAAAGTACGAGAAGTTCTATCAATCGTTCGGCAGACAGCTGAAATTCGGTGTATACAGCGATTATGGCATGCATAAAGCAACGCTTCAGGATCTGTTGATGTTCTATTCTTCCAAAGAGAAGAAGCTGGTTACGTTGGACGAGTATGTATCCCGGATGCCGGAGGATCAAAAATACATCTACTATGCTTCAGGCGAGTCGATTGAAAGAATCGAGAAGCTGCCTCAGACCGAGCTGGTTACAGATAAAGGCTACGAGCTGCTGTACTTTACCGACGATATCGATGAATTTGCCATCAAGATGCTGATGAACTACAAGGAAAAGGAATTCAAGTCCGTTTCCAGCGGCGATCTGGGCATCGAAGCGGAGGAGAACGGAGATAAGGCTAGTGACGACAAGAACGATCACCAGGCACTGTTCGACTACATGAAGGACCAGCTGTCGGGCAAGGTGTCGAAGGTTCGAATCTCCAAGCGTCTCAAAACACATCCGGTCTGCTTGACGACGGAAGGGGATGTGACCATCGAGATGGAGAAAATCTTAAATGCGATGCCGAACAACCCGAATGTGAAAGCGGAAAAGGTGCTGGAGATCAACGTGAACCATGACGTGTTCCGTTCCTTGACGGAGGCTTATGAGAAGGACAAGGAGAAGCTGAACCTGTATACGGCGCTGCTGTACAACCAGGCGCTCTTGATTGAAGGTTTGCCGATCCAGGATCCGGTTGAATTTACGAATGACATTTGCAAAATTATGGTATAACCACTGCGTGGTTTTATTCTGAGTCAGATAGACAAACGGCTTCACCGTCCTTTGATAAGGGATGGCGAAGCCGTTTGTTTTGCATTTGCTTTAAACTTGTGCTGGAGCGTTACCGGTCGGAGGAAGGCTCTGCCTGTGTGCGGCATGCATTCATCGGACGCCTAACGTGCTTACTACCTGATTTCTGCCGTTGTGCTTGGCCTTATAAAGTGCTTGGTCTGCGACGGACTTCAGTTCTTCCAAGGCGGTTTCCGGGAAGGTCGCAACGCCAATGGACACTGTAATTTGAATGGGCTCTTCATTAATGAGCTTAAACATATGATGTTCAACCGCATGCCGGATTTGCTCCGCGAGGGCCAATGCTTGCGGATGCGGGCAGTGGTGGAGCAGGACGGCAAACTCCTCGCCGCCGATGCGGGAAGGCGTTTCGAACGGGCGGGTCACTTTTTTTAACAGCATCCCCAGCTGGGTCAAAATGGCGTCGCCGTTCAAATGACCGTGAACATCGTTAATTTTTTTGAAATAATCGATATCTATCATCAATAAAGATAAGGGCACCCGATGATCGTCCTCGTTTCTCAGCACGGTGTTGAACATGGCGTCAAAGGTGCGGTAATTGCCGAGCCCGGTTAAGAAATCAGTGGTGGCTTCTTTTTTCAGCCGATAATGGTATGCGTTGGTTTGAATCAGGAAGGAGAGCAGGTAAGATGTAAAGGTACCGCCTAACAGCATCATCATGATGTAGAGCAAGGAAGGAACGATGCCTTGAAGGCCAAAGTTGAAGATGAGTACAACAGACGTACCGATCATACCTATCAACAGGCACAAGGCCCATTTTTTCCAATAGATCAGATGCCTCGTACAGATGACTCCGATGCCGATTCCGATAGCCAGATTGCTTATTGTAGCGGCAATGGTCACGGAGCTGATGGGGCCGAAAGCAAACAGCCGCATGGCAGCGATGAAGAGGCTGGTGATAAGCGCAGAGTAGAAGCCGCCCAGATAGCCGGCATAAATCATAGCGAGCTGCCGGAAATCAAGAATCGTAATATCGGAGAAACGGACCGTAAAAATCATCAGGAGCATACCCAGGATCCCGTTTCGGACCCCGATGCATATTTTGGACCAAATCGAGCGGGAGGCACCCATGATGTAATCGGATTTGAACATTTGGCTGCTGATGAACAAATAGGCAGTCAAAATGGACAAGTTTACTATAATATCCTTCGCCGTAATCATTACAATCTCCAAGTATGATCCCCATCCTGCTTTATATTTCCCCAAAGTTCAACTATACAATAAACATCCGGATGAATCACTATCCCCATGTGCTTCAATTCTAAATTAACCTTTAGAAAAAGTCGAGACAGTTGGATTAACGTAAACTGGGTCCCCAATCAAGATACGTAACTATAAATATATGAGAACCCTTTTTCATAGAGGACATACATTAGTAAGAGAAACTGTCGTTCTATGCTTGTGTCAGACGAGGGGGGGATCATGTGACGACCTTAATTTCCCATTTTTATAATGAGCAATATTTGTTGCCCTGGTGGCTCATGCACCACGTTCCGTTGTTCGATCACGGGATTCTGATCAATCGAGGCTCGACGGACCATTCTTTGGAGATGTGCCGCCAATTTGCACCTCATTGGGAGGTGCGCCATTCCAGGGTGCCTGAGTTTGATCCCATTCAGGTGGATGCGGAAGTGATGGAGATTGAGAAGGAATGTGCGGGCTGGAAAATGGTCTTAAACACGACGGAATTCCTATGCTGCTGGGATAAACAGCCATTTTTCGACTCGCTTCCCTTGTTAGGAGAGCAGATGTATTCGATAAGAACGATTGTGATGGTGGATCCGTTGAATGCAGGGTACCCAGACCCTGTATACACAGTTCCGCTGGTAAAACAAAGGCACCATGGTTATTTTCCTCATGATCCGAATCAGCCGTTTATAGGCCGGTTTATTCACAAGTATGGGGACGGCAGCTATACGCCGGGAAGACACTGGTCGCCATGGCCGTATCGTGTGTACCCGTCACCTGCCTTCATACTGAAATTTGTTTTCAGTCCATGGAATGAGGCCATGCGTCAAAGGAAGCTGCAAATCGGCCCTACGCTTTCTTCACAAGGCAAGCAGCTGGGGCTGGGAACGTACCACCTGACCACGAAGGAACAATTGGAGCATACGTATCTTCACTTTGCAGGCCAAACGGAAGACCTGCGTCTCATTCCCGAATACCGGCAGCTGGGGCTTTTATAGGTGCCGGGGGTTTCTTGTTCAAGAAAGGAGTGTCTGTTGTGATGGGAGGCAGGATGAAAGCCGTCATTCTTGCAGGGGGCTTCGGAACACGGATCGGAGAAGAAACCCACTTGATCCCGAAGCCGATGATCGAAATAGGAAGTCAGCCGATTCTGTGGCATATCATGAAAATATTGAGCGCCTGCGGGATTCAGGAATTCATTATTTGCTTGGGGTATAAAGGGCATGTCATTAAAGAATATTTTGCGAATTACAGCTTGTACAAGTCGGATGTCACGCTGGATATGGCTGCGAACGAAACGACTTATCACACTAATAAGGCGGAGCCATGGAAGGTGACCCTCATCGATACGGGGGAGCATACGGAAACCGGCGGCAGGATCAAAAGAATACAGGACTATATAGGAGCCGAAACCTTTTGCATGACGTATGGAGACGGTCTTAGCAATGTGGATATGAAGCAGCTCTTCGCGTTTCATCGGCAGCACGGGAAGCTCGCAACCGTAACGGCCGTTCAGCCTCCAGGCAGATTCGGCTCCCTGGTGCTGCGGGAGGAGCAGGTTGTCGAGTTTCAAGAGAAGCCGGCAGGCGACGGAGGCTGGATCAACGGCGGGTTCTTTGTACTGGAGCCGGCGGTATTCGACCTCATAGAGGGTGACAGCTCGGTATGGGAAACGGATGTACTGACTCGTCTTGTGAGCAGCAATCAGCTTGCCGCCTATCGGCATGAAGGCTTCTGGCATCCTATGGACACGCTGCGGGATAAGAAGAAGCTGGTTGAGCTCTGGCAAAATCACAATGCACCCTGGAAGGTTTGGTAGCATGGACACAAGCTTCTGGTCACGCAAAAAGATCTTGATCACCGGCCACACCGGGTTCAAGGGCTCCTGGCTGACACAATGGCTGACGATGATCGGTGCGCAGGTGGTCGGTTACGCCCTCCAGCCCCCCTCATCGCCGAGTTTGTTCGAGGCGGCCAGCATCGCCTCCGACTGCTGCTCCTTACACGGGGACATTTGCGATTCCCCCAAGCTTCGTCAGGTTCTTCAGGATCACCAGCCTGAGATTGTATTTCACCTGGCTGCCCAGCCATTGGTCCGATCGTCTTACAAGGATCCTGTAAGCACGTTTCAAACGAATGTGATGGGTACGGTCCATTTGCTGGAGGCGGCACGAAGGACGCCGAGTGTCCGCGTCGTTATCAATGTCACCAGCGATAAATGCTATTTGAATGAGGGCCACAGCGTTCATCTCTTTAAAGAAAGCGATCCGCTGGGCGGGCATGATCCTTACAGTGCGAGCAAAGCCTGCGCCGAGCTGGTGACCGCTTCGTATCGGCAGTCTTTCTATGATCCGGACGGCACGTCTCAGCCTCGGCTGGCGTCCGTAAGGGCCGGTAACGTCATCGGCGGCGGGGATTGGGCGGAGGACCGGCTGATCCCCGACTTGGTTCGAGCTTACCTGGCTGCTCTGCCGCTCGTCGTGAGAAACCCGGGCGCGATTCGCCCATGGCAGCATGTATTGGACCCGCTGCATGGCTATTTGCTGCTCGCCCGGAAGCTGTGGGACGATGCCCGGTATGCGGAAGCGTGGAATTTTGGGCCTGTAGGCCCTTTATATATGACTGTCGGGGACATGACCCGTTTGGCTGCCGAGACGTGGCAGGAGCGTTTGGACATCACGGCAGCTCCGCAGCCGGAGGTATATGAAGCCCCTGTACTTGGGCTGGATAGCAGTAAGTCGGTTCAGGCTCTCGGCTGGCTCCCCAAGCTGTCTACGAAAGAGGCGGTGGAATGGACGGTGCTATGGTACAAACAGTTTCAAGCAGGCGGAAATATGAGGTCCTTCACTCAGCAGCAGATTCGGGTATTTGAAACCAAGTAAGCAAGTAAGGAGTCGTGGAACATGTTGCATGGAACATGCCGTTTTTGCGGTTCATTAGTTAAGCATACGTTTGTTGACCTGGGGGTCTCCCCTCTGGCAAATTCATTTGTGAATGATGGCGGCCTGCATCAAATGGAGCCTTTTTATCCGCTGCACGCTTTTGTGTGTGAAGCCTGCTTTCTCGTGCAGCTGGGTCAGTTCGAGTCCCCGAATCATATTTTCAATCACTATTTGTATTTCAGCTCCTATTCCTCGAGCTGGCTGCTTCATGCGGAGCAATATGCAGACATGGCCATAAACCGGTTCAGGCTGCACAAGGATTCGCAAGTCATTGAGGCTGCAAGCAATGACGGCTACTTGCTGCAATATTTTCAACAAAGGGGAATACGCACTTTAGGGATTGAACCGGCGCAAAATTTGGCCCAAATTTCAACGGACAAGGGCATTCCGACACGGGCCCGA
The DNA here is from genome assembly GCF_002234615.1 of Paenibacillus rigui. Lineage (GTDB taxonomy): Bacteria > Bacillota > Bacilli > Paenibacillales > NBRC-103111 > Paenibacillus_S > Paenibacillus_S rigui. The sequence continues at coordinate 176,637 of NZ_NMQW01000033.1, forward strand.
TTTTTCGGAAGGGAGCTTGCGGGTGAATTGGTGCAGGAAGGGGTGCGGGCGGATCTCATCGTCGCGAATAATGTGCTGGCGCACGTGCCAGACCTGCACGACTTCGTTGCCGGATTCAAGCTGCTGCTGCAGCCGGACGGTGTTGTTACCATCGAATTCCCGCATCTGCTGCAGCTCATCATTAACAGGCAGTTCGATACGATTTATCATGAACACTTTTCTTACTTCTCCCTTGGAACCGTCAGCCGAATTCTGGCACAGCATCAGCTGCAGGTGGTTGATGTTGAAGAATTGGTAACGCATGGAGGTTCTCTAAGATTATTTGTGAAGCATGAGCAGCCTCATAACGAGATTCACCCTAATGTGGCGTCCGTACTTCAGAAGGAACAAGACCACGGACTCCACCAATTGCAAACGTACGTTCAATTCGGTGCCCTTGTGGTGCAGATGAAGCTCGATATCATGCAGTTTTTTCTAGAGGCTTGCCAAGGAAAAAGGTCGATAGCAGGTTATGGGGCCCCTGCCAAGGGCAATACGCTTTTGAATTATTGCGGTATCGGGAAAGAGTTGCTGCCTTATACGGTAGACCGTAATCCACATAAGCAGGGGCAGCTGCTGCCGGGCTCCCGCATCCCGGTCAAGGATCCGGAGGAGATCAAGCGAACCCGGCCCGACTATGTGCTGATTCTTCCGTGGAACCTCAAGGAAGAGATTATGGACGAATGCGCCTATATCCGGGAATGGGGCGGTCAATTCGTTGTCCTCGTACCCGAAGTACAGGTGCTGTAGCCCATGGATAAAGTACTGGTAACGGGCGGCAACGGGTGGATTGGCCGGTATGTGGTTCCCATTCTGCTGGAGCTTGGCTATGAGGTTCACGCAACCTACCGAAGGACCCCTCTCCTGCACATTCCGTGCACGTGGCATCAGGCGGATCTCCTCCGGACGGAGGAAGCTGAGGAGCTGATGATGAAGGTAAAGCCCGCCCGCCTGCTGCATCTTGCATGGGAGGCGGTACCCCCGGAATGCTACAGAGCTCCCGCGAATTACGCATGGGTGAAGGCGAGTATGGGCTTGATTGAGAGCTTCGCCGGGTACGGCGGGCAAAGAGTCGTCGTTGCGGGTACGTGCGCGGAATATCGGTGGGCCAACGGGTATTTGTCCGAGTCGTCCACTCCGCTTACCTATGCAACGCCTTATGCCGCGTGCAAAAACAGGTTTCGGAGCTGGCTTGATTCCTACTCGGCGGACACAGGGTTAAGCTGGGGCTGGGGGCGCATTTTTCATCTATACGGACCACATGACCCGGGGAATCGGCTCATTTCTGCGATCATTTATTCTTTATTGAGTAAAGAAGAAGTACGCTGCACGCACGGCAATCAGTACCGCGATTTCCTCCATGCTGCGGACGCGGCGGATGCGCTTGTCCGATTGCTGCTAAGTGATGTGGAGGGAACGGTGAATATTGCGTCCGGCGAATCCGTTCAAGTGAAGAAGCTTGCCGCCCTGATAGAAGACAGCATAGGCGAGCAGGGACGGATTCGATTCGGTGCGATTCCGTTTCCCAAGGGGGAGCCTCTATTCGTCGGGGCTCATACCGGGAGGCTCCGCCGTGAATTGTGCTGGCAGCCGAAGTTTACGTTAGAGGAAGGGCTTGAGGCAACGATAGCCTGGTGGAGAAAGCATCCGGGCTTATCCAAGTAAGCGGGAAGCCCGGATGCCGGGAAGTCGGAAAGGCGAGGAGCACAAAAATAAACGAAGATCCTCCGAATGCTCTCATTCAGAGGATCTTTTGCATTGTGTATTCAGCTGATGTGGATCAATTAAGAACTAAGCGGTCTCCATGCATTCGACCAAGTAAATGCTGGTTTTTATCGTTTGGTTGTTTTTGTCCAAAAGGACGTAAATCCATTCATTCGTTTTTTTTGTGATGAGGCCCTTGCCCTCACGGGTAATGACTCTGGTTTTGTTCAGCTCTACAACAAAAGGATACAATTCGGATTGACTTCGAAGTACTTTGCGCGGCATTTTCTCTCATCCCTTATGGTGTATTCATGATGCTATAAGCTTAACACGCCGTTCAATTCTTTTCTGTTATTTATATCACAATTGGGGGGAAGAAATGAAAATATGTTCGAATGCCGTCGAATCATCTGCAAAAAGGCAGCGGAATGAAAGCCTAGTGAAGCTGTGCGGGCGCCCACACCACCGCTGCAGTTTGCTCATACATTGCTCATACACGTGAGATGAGGTGAGGTTGTGGCGACTCGAGGCGTATCCGTCATTACTTGTACGAACCGCCCACAGTATTTCAATAAAATATTGAGAAACTACAGGAATCAGACCTGGAAAAAGAAAGAGCTTATTATTGTGTTGAACCGGGATGATATGAAGCTTGGCAAGTACCGGAGGGCGGTTGAAGGGGAGCATAATATCAGGGTGCTTAGGCAGCCGCAGCATTTGAATCTTGGGGCATGCTTGAATTATGCCATCCGCCGGGCAAAGTATGGCGTCATCGCCAAATTCGATGACGATGACTATTATGCGCCGCATTATGTTACGAGGGCTTTGAATGTATTGCAACGCTCCAAGGCCGACATTGTAGGCAAAAAAACGTTTTATTTGTACCTGCAAAGTAAAAACATGCTGCTGCAGATGAATCCGAATCGGGAGCATCGCTTTTATCACCATGTCGCGGGTGCGACCCTGTTCTTTTACAAGCGAATCTTGAAGCGGGTCCCATTCGCCACGAAGCTGAAATCCGGTTCGGATTCAAATTTTTTACGGCGATGCAGAGCCAAAGGCTATAAGATCTACTCGGGCGATAGGTACAACTATGTCGCCATTCGCAGGCAAAACCGTACGAACCATACTTGGAAGGTCGAGGACAACAAGCTGCTGTCGGGTAACGTCAGGATTATTGCCCGAACGAAAATTTATAGGAAGAAAGTCAGGCGTTAGCACGAGGAATCTGATTCGCCTGCGGACGGGCAGTCCAATTCAGGAGAAGGGTGGAAACGATGGAGATTACGTTTTTGGGTCATGCCGGTTTTTGTGTGGAAACATCCCATGCCATCATTATTATGGATCCATGGCTGTCCCCGACAGGGGCTTTTGACGGTGCATGGTTTCAATTTCCCCGCAATCATCATATGGGGGCCTATGTTCAAGAAAAGCTAAAGCATACGCATAAGGAACGCTATTTGTATATAAGCCATGAGCATAAGGATCATTTTGATCTCAAATTTCTGGAGAGTCTTGAGAACCGGGATTTCACGATTGTCGTAGCCAAATTCCGCCGGGAAGAGCTTCGCGAGGTGCTTGGCCACTACAAATGCAAGCAGCTGGTCAGCCTGGAGGACAACGAGGCTTTGGCTTTTGCCGACGGCTACATGAAGCTATACCTGATTGATTCGGAAATCAACCGGGATTCCGCTATTCTGGTGAAAACGGCGGACCAGGCTTTTCTCAATTTGAACGATTGCAAGCTGATGGAAAGACTGCCGGCGATTGTGGAGCAGGAAGGGCCCATCGATGTGTACGCAGCCCAGTTCTCCGGCGCCATCTGGCATCCAACCTGCTACGATTACCCCAAAAGCAAATATGAGAAAATTGCCAAGGCAAAGGTCAGAAGCAAGTTCGAAGCCGTAGCCCGTTCGTTGGAAACGGTTCGTCCTGCGGTGTATTTGCCTTCCGCCGGCCCCGCCTGTTTTCTCGATCCGAGCCTTATCCATTTGAATTTCGAGCAAAATAACATTTTCCCGCATACGCCTCAAGTGATCGCATTTCTGAAGAAAAGACTGAAGAAGCTGAAGGTGGACGTTCCGAACCTCATGCCCGGCGACATTCTGGATGTCGGCTCCCGTCAATTCATACACCGCTCCGGGCAGCCCGTCGATCCATCCAACCTTGAGGCTTACATTCAAGATTATGCCGCTCTGTATGCAAGCCTTTTCGATGCAAGGGAGAAAAGATATTCCCATGTGCCGCCCGGGGATACACTCGCCAAGCTGGAGCAGGAATTTCAGCATAAGCTCGATCATCTGACCCTGCATCAGCGGGTCACCGTGCCGCTCTATTTTCAGTTCCGCAACGCTCCGGATCAAATGTTGAGAATTGATTTTCCTTCCAAAACCATCGAACGGGCGGCCGCCGTTACGGATACGAACTATTATTCCATGACCGCGAATTCCTGGGAAATCGAACGGATCTTCGACGGGACGTTAACCTGGGAAGACTTTATGCTGTCGTTTAGGATGCGGTTCAACCGGGAGCCGGATATTTTCTCGACACTGATTCACGGCTTTCTGACCATGGAGGCGGAGGATATGAGCTGGTTTTGCGAGAAGCTGCTTGCGCTTGAAACGAATCAGGAGCGCATTGTCGTCGAAGCCGGCGGTACACGGTATGCCATCAACCGGTTATGCCCTCATGAGGGGGGCGATCTATCCCAAGGCTGGGTGGCTGGGAAGACGATCATGTGTCCGAGACACCGCTGGATCTTCGATCTCGAGCAAGGCGGACGATGCAGCACCAGCGACTGCAGCATCAATGCTTTCGCCTTGGATGAGGATTAACAGCTGCGGGTAAGGGGCGTCAGAATGCAAATCAAGGACGCCGCCAGGCGTCCCTTCAAATCTTTCATGCGTGGTTTTCACAGCTCACCATTAGTCCAACACAGCATTTCCTTGACGAAGCAGCTGCTGCAGCCGGGCAACATCGATCTTTGCAGCTGACGTTCCGGCAGCGCTGGCCATCGCTGCGGCTGTGCCGGCCGCTTGTCCTGTGGCCATGCAGCTTGGAGTCAACCGGGTTGTTGCCAAAGCTTCGTGCGTGGTGGACAAGCAGCGTCCGGCCGCCAGCAGATTGTGCACCTGCTGCGGGACAAGGCAGCGATAAGGGATGTCGTAAGCTCCATCCCCCCGGACCAGTGCTTCGGTCACGCCTTTCCCGGACGGATCGTGGATATCGATCGGATAGCCGCTTCGCGCGATAACATCTTCGAATCGTCTCCCTGTAACTACGTCGTCGATGCTAAGCTGATACAACCCGTCAATCCGCCGGGTTTCTCGTATACCGATCTGAGTGCCTACAGACGAAATGGAGGCTTGGGCAAATCCGGGAACAGAGGTTTGCAGAAACTCGGCCATCAGCATCACCTGCCGAAGTCCTTCCTCCTCTGCCTGAGTCAGGTCCTCGACATTGGTACCGTCTAATCCTTGCACCCGGGTGCAATTGACTAGAACCTCGTCATGAGCCGGTCCGGTGAACAGTAAAACCTGATCCCGGTTAATCGGTACTTGAGCTGCTTGCCATTGGGAATAAAAGCCCTGAATCCCTGTAAGCGGTAAAGCGTTAAGCTCGCTAAACGGCGTTTTGTGATAAAAGTTAGTTGGATTCTCTATCATATTTTGGCGGATGGCTTCAATATCCACTCCGCGCATACGGAATTTCATGGTCATCGGCTGGGTCCGTTTATCCCCCTCACGTCCCATTAGTGTAGGGACCCCGGACAAATAGGCGACATCAGCATCGCCCGAAGTGTCGACGAACATGCGGCCAAACACTTGGATCGGCCCCGATTTTCCCGAGAGCTGCACAGAACGGATATACTGATTCTCCACCTGTACGCCATCTACAAAGCTGTGTAGGAGCAGTTTAACACCTGCTTCCTTCAGCATATCAATGGCCAGAAGCTTATACATTTCCGGATGATAGGGCGTCACGGTATGGACAAAGCCTATGGTATCACGCAAATGCCCGGGCGAGCCTCCGCGCTGGATCAATCGCTCAACGATCTCCTGAGCAATTCCTTTAATAACTTGTTGTCCCTGTTCGGTATGAAATGTCATCCATGGGTAGACGGACGCTGCGGTCGACATTCCGCCTAAAAAACCGTACCGTTCGATCAGTATCGTGCTGGCTCCTTGTCTTCCAGCGGCAATAGCAGCGTTGATCCCGGCAGGGCCTCCTCCGATAACCACAACATCCGCCTGTAGCTTGCGAGTCATTATCATCTCTCCTATTCTTTTAACCCTGTCATCGCTGCACCCTCAATAAATTGCTTCTGTGCAAAAAAGAAGACTATAAGCAGCGGCAGTGTCGCCATGGCTGAAGCGCTCATCAAATGATGCCAGGCTGTACCTGCTTCATCGGTAAAAAGTGATAAAGCGAGCGGCAACGTCATAAGTTTGCGGTCGTTAATAAAAATAAGCGGCTCAAAAAAATCATTCCAGCTTGTTAAAAATGTGAAAATAGTCAGCGTAGCTATCGCGGGTTTGGCCAATGGCAGCATAATGTTCCAATAGATACGAAACCTTGAACAGCCATCGATCATAGCCGCTTCTTCCAGATCCTTCGGTATTCCGAAAAAAAATTGGCGCATGACGAAGACGCCGAAGATGCCACCCGCCCCGAATATCGGCAGTATGATGAGAGGGATGTGCGTATTGAGGAAGCCAATATCACGCATGAACAGAAACATGGGGATGGCCGTCACTTCAGTAGGAACCATCATGGTGCTTAGCAGTACAAGAAATATAAGGTTTCTTCCTGCGAAGGGGATGCGGCCGATCGCGTAACCGGCTAGCGAAGCAAAGAAAATCGTACCGGCAACAACGACAATTGCAATGTATAGGCTGTTAAAATAGAACAAATGAAATGGAATGATTCGAAGCACCTCGGAGTAATTTTCCCAACGAACGGGTGATGGGATCAATTCCGGCGGGAAGATAAAAATTTTGGCCGGTTCCTTTAAAGAGGTTGAGATCATCCAGATAAAAGGGATAAGCATAAGAATGGAGAACAGAGTCAGAACAGCATAGTGCAGAGTAACGCTTAATCGACTAAGGGCAGCTGTCAAGGGTTTAGTTTTCATGAAAAATCCACCTTTTCCTAAGCGTCCACTGAATCAATGTGAAGGCCATGATCAGAAAGAAAAGAATATAAGCCAAAGCTGAAGCATAGCCGAATTCAAATAGCTTAAATGCTTTTTCCCAAATATAGTACACCATCACCTTGGTGCTGCTCCCGGGACCGCCTTGAGTCATGACGTAAATTTGACCGAACACCTTCATAGAGCCAATGACCGTCATGATGATCGTCAGAAACAAGGTTGGTGAAATGAGTGGAATCGTAACCCGTATAAATTGAGTGAATCGTCCCGCACCGTCTATCTTCGCAGCTTCATACAAATGAGCAGGGACCTGCTGCAAAGCTGCTATAAAGAGTACCATGTTTAAGCCTACATTCTTCAGAACGCTCGTAAGGATGACTGCAGGCATAGCCAAATGAGGATTATACAGCCATGCCGGTCCCTGGATGCCTACGAGCTGCAAAATCTGGTTAATGAAGCCGGAATCTGTGGCGAACATGTATTTCCAGACGATAGACCAGACGATTAGCGAGGTCATGACAGGAACAAATAAGGCAGTGCGGAACCAGCTGATGCCTTTCATGCTTTTACTCAGCAGCACTGCTAATAAGAGAGCTATCGTAATATTTAATGGTACGAGCCCCGCTGCAAAATAAAAGGTGTTGCCAAGCACACGCCAAAATTCTCGATCGGAAACAATGTGAGCATAATTATCGAATCCGATGAATTTTGATTTGCCGAGCAAGGGCCAATCCGTTAAGCTCATATAAAACGCCTGGAGCAGAGGGACCATCAGTAGGGCAGTAAAGCCTATTACCATAGGCGAGACAAAAATCCATCCAGTAATGTTCGCTTCGCGTGTTAGCGGATTTGTTGTTTTTTTTCTTTTTGCCGAAGGTGATCCTTCCATATTCCCTTCACCCCTAACTGTCGATCGCATTGCGAAAGTCATGTACCGCTCGTTTTATTTCATCTGCGCTTTTTCCGGTAACCACAGCCCCAAGCAACAAGGCTTTAATACCGCTATCCTTAAGAGCAGGAACATCGGCTGCAGCCAATTTGCGCTGGGAGGGAACGATTACAGGCAAATGGGCATTGTGGGCCAACCAACGATACCGCAGCAGGTCAGCAAAGTTGAGTGGAGTTCCGTATTCCGATGAGGGAATGATAGAAGCCTCCAGGGCTTCGATAGGAAAAGCTTTCGCGGCTTCCAGCAGCCTGGTGTCAAATTGACTATCAATAGCGAAGGTAGAGGCCAATTTTGCTTGCAATAGAAAGGCAGGCATATGCCATGCGTAAATCGAGTAGAAGTCTATGTCCAATTCGCTCAGCTGTTCGATTTCGTGCGGGTTAACAGACTCCAGCGCCCCTCCTGGAACAATACCTAGCGGACCATTGAAAAGAGAACGTATTTCCCGGAACGTGTCCGTATATTCGGATAAGGGGCCGAAGCTGTTACCGCTGGCACGATGATCTACATTTATGTGTACCTTCAGTCCCTCCGCACCTTCCTGAAGGGCGGCTTTGGCCAGATTCAGGTCGTTCGAAGGCAGACTGACGAATAGTTGAAGCTTGGGTTCATGCAAGGCTTGACGTAACCGGTTCATGTGAGCTCCTTTCTGAGTAAAGAAACGGCTCGTTGTGAAACGAACCGTTTCTTGACATCACCGTTATTTTTTTAGAAGCGGTGTGATTTTTTCATCCATCGTTTTTATAATTTGTTCAGGCTGTGCCGTTTGGCCGAACAGCTGATCAAATCCGGCTAAAATCTCGTTATCGATCTTCTGCCATTGAACGTGTCCCGGCTGTACGATGGCTTTGGCCATCTCATCGATAACGGCTTGCTTAATGATTGCAGGCTCCGGACCATCGGGCTGTTTAAGAAAAGAATCCGAATTCAGCACGGATTTGCGCGGAGGCACGAAGAAGGTGGAAGAGCTTTGAATACCTTCCTGGCTGGCAAAAAACTTCAGCAGCTCCTTAACTTCCTTCTGATTTTTACTTTCTTTAAAAACAACGTAGCCCGCTTGTCCCATCATCGGAACCGATCCTTTGGATCCGGAAGGCATCGGAGCGATGCTCCATTTAAAATCCTTGATGGTACGGGCTTTGGACACGTAGCTGTATCCATCGAAGAACATGCCTATTTTTCCAGATTCGAAATTGATTTGTTCTCCTGCCTTAGGATGCGATTGATCGACGAACATCATATTTTGAAGCATTTTCAAAGTATCGACACCGTACTTATCGTTCCATGTAAACTTGGTCATCTCTTTATCGAACGGCCCGCTGCCATTCGACCATGCATAGGATGACAGGATAATCCACGTTTTCCAATCGCGGAAGAAATTGGCGCCGTATACTTTGTTGGCTCCAGTACCGCTTGTGATAGCTTTAGCTGATTTGGTAAATTCCTCCCAGGTCCACTTGCCTTGCTTAGCCAGCTCGTTTGGAGAGGGAAGTCCGGCTTTGTCGAACAAATCCTGATTGTAGAACATGACGCTCGGAGGCGTTGAGAAAGGTAAACCGTACAATTTGTCGTCTTTGGTAAACAAGCTCAACGTGGAAGGAATGAAATCATCCATATGGAATGAAGCATCTGTTTTGACATCAGACACATCGGCCAAAATATCGTTAGCCATAAACTGAGGCACCATACGCTCGGATACCCAAGCAAGATCTGGCAGCTCACGTCCTGCGGCTAGCACGGATACCTTCTGCTGATAGTCGGCGAATGGAATCGACTCCATAGTTACAGTCACATTCGGATGCGTCTTTTTGTAAGTCTCAAGCAGCTTGTTGTACATATCAAGATGTGCTTGATTCCCCCAAGTCAAAAATTTCAATGTCACCGGTTTATTGCCTGCACCGGCTTGAGCAGCATCTTGCTTTGCAGGTTCCTTCGTGGAACATCCTGCGGACAGAGCGAGCATAGGTATGACTAAAAGACTGCTTACCCATTTCTTCATGCAATTCCCCCCTCGATTCATAAATACTGTCTACAGCTTTCATTATATAGGCGGCGGTGGTACCAAAAAATCACGCAGCGTTTAGGTTTGGTTCGTTATTTATAGATGTTTTATGTACCATGATCCTCCCGGTAAGAGCCTGGTGACATGCCGACCTGCTGCTTGAATACAAGCATGAAATGCTTTGGGCTTTGATAACCGGATAGCCGGGCCACGTCGTATATTTTCAAATCGGTCTGCACAAGAAGATGCTTAGCCCTTTCAATCCGGATTTGCATAATATAATCGGATAAATTCATCGCTGTTTCCGATTTGAATAACTGGCTGAGATAGGCCGGGTTTAAATGGATGTAGTCGGACAAGGTCTGAAGACGCAAATCGCCTTCGGGATGAGCTTGAATGTACTCTTTGATTTTGCGGATGAGCCGTTTTCCTTCGCCGTTTTTTATCATGGGATCCTTCGTGCTTGTTTCCGTATGCGCTTCTGCTCTTTTCGTTGGTCCTTCATGTCCCTTGCGCTCAAGCGCTTGATGGATGCGTTCCAGGGCGGATACCAATGCCATACGATTAATCGGTTTTAGCAAATAATCCGATACTCCGAAGCGCAGCGCCCTTTGGGCGTACTCAAAGTCGCTGTACCCGCTTATAATTAAAAGCGGCATATCAGCGTAACGCTCTCTGATTTTGGCGATCAGCGATAATCCGTCCATCTCGCGCATCCGTATGTCTGTAATAACCACATCAGGCATTTCCGCTTGCAAATAGGCTAACGCTTCTTTACCATGAGCGGCTTCTTTAACAATTTCAAATTCCCCCGACACTTTGGTAATTAAATGTCTGATGCCTGTCCGGATAATTTCTTCATCCTCAACCAGTAATATTTTGAACATCTTCATTCTTCCTTTCCGTTAGGGGGATCGTGATGGTAAAGGCAATGCCTTGGCCGGGACTTCCGTCGAATTGAAGCTCATAGAGGGGACCGAACATTAACACGAGCCGCTGGTTGATATTGCGTAAGGCAACGCCTTGTTTACGCTCTCCATCCGGCAGGGGGGATGATAAAGACGATCTCAACCGTTCGATTTCACGTTCTGACATACCGATTCCGTCATCCCTGACCGTTAAAAGCAGTTCATCGCCGAATCGAACGGCAGTAATCCATATTGTACCGCCTGTATGTGTGTCTCCAACGCCGTGAAAGATTGAATTTTCTACAAGCGGCTGCAGCAGCAGCTTGGGGACAAGAACGTGCTCCACGCCAGGCTCGATATCGAAAATAAAATGCAGACGGTTCCCATAGCGCAGCTGCTGGATTTTTGCATAGGAGCCTACAGAAGCCAGCTCTTCCTCCAGCAGCACCAGCCTGTCGTATTGATCGACGGAGTACCTCATCAATTGCCCCAAAGTGGAGACCATATCCGATACCTCGTAATTTTCACGTTCCAGGGCTTTCATATTAATGGATTCGAGTGTGTTATAAATAAAGTGCGGATTGATCTGACTTTGCAGTGCCGCCAGCTCCGCTTCCTTTTCCCTTAGTCCTATCAAATAAACTTCCTTAATTAAACGATTAATTTCCTCGGACATCCGATTGAAGCCTCTGCTGAGCTGTCCGATTTCATCCTGTGAAATCACCGGCACACTTTGGTTGAACTGTCCCCGCTCGAGCAGCTGCATTTTTTGTTTAAGCCGGATCAAAGGACTGCTTAATTGATATGAGAAGATAAAGGACAGGATACCGGCGGCCACAACGAAAATAACGGCAATCCCGATAGTGAAGTTGCGTAACTTCTTCGTCTCGGTCAGCAAGGAGTCGACGGGAATGAAATCAATGACCTTCAGGCCTGAGTAGGATGAATAATCTACAATGGTAAGAAAGCGCTGGCCATTCAGAACCTGATCCCTAACGGCATTCTCATTGGGCTGCTTGGTATCGCGAAGCGTTTTGGCGAAGCGGGGTTCCAGATTGGAGCTGCTTTCCTCAAATAAAAGCTCATTTCGGTCGTTAACGACGAGCATGCTGCCTTTTTCCTCGAATTTTACATTGGATAAAATCTCCCTGAACACATCCAGCTTTAAATCAATTTTAATCATGCCTATAACGACATTCTTATCAGGCTCGCGAATCATACGGGCTACTGAAAAAACTTGCGGTGAGCCTTCATGATAATAATTGGGCTGATGCTGAGGGAGCACGACCCAGGCTCCATCTGCGACTTGAACTCTTCGGAACCAGTCCTCCTGTCGGACATCCGCGTAAAAATTCATCATGGAGGAATCGACATTTGTGAAAATAAATCCGTTGTTGGTAATTATTTGGATTCCTTTCACTTCGGGACGGTTGTAGGCGGAGCCTGATATGTAAAGAAACATTTTTTCCATTTCGGCAAGGGTGGGGCGTGTTTGAGCATACTGGGGCTGACTGTATTTTTTTACAATCGTCAATACCTGGGTATCGTATAAAGGCATAAGAGAGAGCCTCTGCATTTCCATGAGGGTCCGGTCCAGGTTGCGGTTAATTTGCCCGACGATTTGGGTGGAATAGTCCGCAGACCTTCGCTCAACCGATGCGGAGAATTCGTAGTAGGTGAGGATGCCCTGCAAGGTAAGGGGGATGACCATAATCAATACGAAAATGATTAACATTTTGGAGCGTAAACCCAGATGTGAATAAAAGGCAACGGCGGGACTATGATTTCGATTCATGGCGCACTCTCCTGTCACAACTATAGCCAAAAATCCAGGGAAGGATGTTTTGTTGCCTATCGTATCACGGATGACTTTAAGCTCACAATAGCTATGTATGCCAGACGGAGGACGGGCGAGGCACTCCGTAGGCTTAAATCAGGTTGTGCTGCCGGATGCTAGCCCAGGGGGGCAAAACCGGTCCCTGACTTGGAGAGGAACCGGTTGACTCCACGGATTAGATCCAAGCGCGGCTGATAATAACCAACAAGATAAAAAGAACCAGGATGACGCCAACGCTTGTAAAAGCACCGCCGTAACCAGGACAGCAACCTGCTCCGCCTACGATTCCGCTCATGTCTCATTTCTCCTCTCGGTTCATTTGATTAAGGACTTCGTTTCGTTAGTCCTAACATAAAGATATGTTGCTTTGGTTGAAATGTTTGGACAAATGTCCTTCCATGACAAATTCAACGATCGTCTAACCGTACCGTCATGACACCTGTCGTGGCAGCTTGCCTGTTGTGATCCGCATGGCATAAGCCCTGCCCTGTTTACAGGAATGAGAACGTATTTCATTTGCGTCTTACAGCAGCTATACGCCTGCACAAGCAATATAAGCGAAAAGCCATACAATAGATAAGAATGGATTCCATAACGGAAGGGGTGCCGGCATGGTTGATCTTGGGGTGGTGATGCCCGTTTATAAGCAAAAGCCGGAGTTTTTAGAGGCGGCGATACAATCCATCCGAACACAGACTTGGAACGATTTCAGGTTTATTATCGTGATTGACGGCGCACCGGAAATGGAACCGCTGGTTCGGGCAGCCGTTGCCGGCGACCCGCGTGCAGAGGTCATCTCCTATGCGGACAATCGGGGGGTGGCCCAAGCATTAAATACCGGATTCGAGCTGCTGTTGGAGGACCCGTCCATAGCTTATTTGACTTGGGTTTCGAGCGATAATCTATACCGGCCGGCGTTTTTGGAAACGTTAAGAGCGGCGCTCCATCAGGGACCCGAGCAGCTTGGCGTTGCGTACAGCTCCTTTCAATCGATTGATGATGCGGGGAGGCCCTTGTATGCAGAGAGGCAACTAGCCTTGCAGCGGAAGTATCAGGCACAGCCGAAAGAGCTTCTGCTGGACTCCTCTCTTATCGGAGTTTCTTTCATGTATAAATCGTGCTATGCCAAGCTCATCGACGGCTACGGCCTTGAGCCCGTAGAGGATTACGATTATTGGCTGCGCCTCACGGAGCACTGCGACATCCGTTACATTCCGGAAGAGCTGATCGACTACCGGGTCGATTCCGCTTTCAGTATATCGGCCAGCCTGAAATCGCAGGAAAAGCACCGAAAGTGGCGATATGCTTACCATCTTGCGAGGCATCTGGCCCGGACCCGAAGAGAAATCGCGCTGGAGGTGACACTTCTGCTGACGGTCAAAGCGGACAATGAAGGCGCTTTACAGGCCCTGGAGAACCTATATGAGCAAACCTATAGCAACTACAAGTGCTGTGTATTGGACCTCAGTCCTGATCAACAGGCAACCGAGCGCTTATCTGCGGTCTCTCATCCTGTAACGACCTTTACTGCTCTTCCGAATCATGATGAAATCAGCGCCTTGGTTCAGGCTGTTGCAACCGTTCAGACGCCTTATGTGATGGCGATCGGTCCCAAGCTGTTTTACAGTCCGTCCGACCTTCAGGTGATGGTCAATGGAATGCGAAAGGCAGGAGATGCAGCGGTGTCCAATTATTTTCATAATCATCGGGAACAGAATCTGAGCTACCGGTATCCGGGAATGTTGGGTACGAAGCCCGACATTTATAATGAGCTGTTCCATACCTCTGCGTTAATTGAGCTGTTAAAGCCTTTCCGTATCCGCTGAGCAGGAAGGATGAGCTCGTATGAGGACATCCGGCGGAGCATCGTTGACGGAGTCACAGGGTCTCATGGTATGATGAAGGCAGGATAGGATCATTACCGCAGCAGAAAGGATAGGCTTGTCATGCTTACTTCCGACATCGTTCAAATGACTATGCATCGAATCGATAACTATCAACGATTAATTAAATTGATTAAGCTGAAGACGATAGAAGAGGATCGCTGCACGCTGCCGCATAAAGTAATGGCTAATTTTCTGGATGTGGCTTCGGACGAAATCACACGCTGGCTGGATCGTTTAATCCAGTTCGGCATGATAGAAAAGCTGGGTCCGGGCAGTGTGTACCGGGTAGCGGACACGGCAGAAGAGGTCAATAAGCTGGATCGGATGGCCGAATTGCTCGTGTTGATCAAAGAGCGGCCGGATTTAAGCTTTGAGCAGCAGGCGGGAGCGCTCGGCATTACGATGCAGGAATTAGAAGCATTGTTCGGTTTTTTTATACAAATCGCCAGTTAACATTCATCTGAGCTCATAAGCCGGCCGAATGTACACTTTCGATAAAAAAAGCAAAGGAGCATCAGCCATCGGGCTTTTGCTCCTTTGCTTCGTATAGACTTGCCATTTGTTAATTGAGAAGCTCGGATACGGTAGCGAACTGGTAGCCGTGCTCTTTTAAATATTGAATCAAGTGGGGCAAGGCCGCAACGGTGTTCGATAAATTCCCTTTTTTCCCTCCGGCGGAGTGCTGAAGAATAATAGCCCCAGGCTTTACTTCTTTTTTTACATTTTCCAGGATGCGATCCGCAGAGATACCCTCCCAGTCACGCGTATCGACAGACCAGCAAACAATGCGGTGCGACTTCTCGGCATAATCGGCTACTTGCTTGGACAGAGCCCCGTAAGGCGGGCGCAGCAGGTTCGAAGGATGACCTGTAAATTGTTGAATGACTGCATCTGTTTTATCTATTTCATCTGCCAGCTGAGGGTCGGTTAAGGTGGTCAGGTTCGTATGATCCCAGGAATGATTGCCGATTTCATGACCGCCGTTAACAATTCGTTTCATCATGTCAGGATGGGCTTCGGCATGCTCGCCGGTGACAAAGAAGGTCGCCTTTACATTTTCTTTTCTTAGAATGTCAATAATTTGCTGCGTATATTTGGCATCCGGACCATCGTCGAACGTAAGAGCTACCTGCTTGCGGCTTCTCGATCCGGAGTAGGTGACATGCTCCTTCAGATTGTAGCTGGAGTGCACAGCTTCTTCGCCGGTATGCGCCGTCTCGACCAAGTTCATGTCTGGGTTGTGGACTGCTCCCGACGCTGTTAATGCCGGTGCGGGTGCAGGGCTGTCGTTCGCCGGTGTGGGGGCTGCGACCTCAACTGGCTTGTGCCCGCAGCCTGCAAGCAAGAGGGCCAGCAGCAGGACGGCTGTTTTTTTACGGTACATCGTCTCATCTTCTTTCTAAAGCCTAGTAAAAATATTATAGCGAATTTAGAGGAAAAATGTCGTAAATTTTTTTTAATGATTCAACTAATTTTTTGTTAGTATCTTGTCATTTGTTGAAGCGTGTGATAGAATGCAAAATAATTGAATACGGATCTTCGGGGCAGGGTGAAATTCCCGACCGGCGGTGAGGAGTCGTACGTGACTCTTAGCCCGCGACTCGCAGCTTGCCATATGGAGGCTTGCGACTGATTTGGTGAAATTCCAAAGCCGACGGTACAGTCCGGATGGGAGAAGGTCAAAACAAGCGTGATCATTCGGCTAACGTTTATTTTGCACATGCAAAATTCAGTTCCGGATCCAAGCCTGTTTAAGCATGCCCCGTTATCGTTTGCAGATAACGGGGCTGTCTTCTTTCGAAGCTTCCTATTCAAAAGACTAACGACAGACGCGGACGGCAACGCCGGTGTCTGGCGAAAGATCCTTGGGAGGTTTTTGGCATGCTGGATAATATTTCGATTCAACCTGGCGCAAAGACGGGAACTGGAAGTACAGCCGTTTCCAACAGAAGCGGAGTATGGCTGGTTGCGCTGGGCGCCGCTTTATGGGGAGTAGATCCACTCTTCCGCATATTGCTGCTGAAGTTCTTTACTTCATCACAAATTGTGCTGCTGGAGCATTTGCTGCTGCTTGTGTACTCCGTACCTGTGCTGTGGCTGCAGCGCAAACAGATCCGCGGCTTAAATCTGCGTCATATCGGGGCGCTGCTGTTTATCTCGTGGGGGGGATCGGCTATCGCCACGATCATGTTTACGACCGCTTTCGCGCATGGAAACCTGAACGGGGTGCTGCTGCTGCAAAAGCTGCAGCCGTTATTTGCTATACTTATGGCAAGATGGATCCTGAAAGAACGATTGCCTGCACGATTCTTTGGTTTTGTATTGATGGCTCTTGTCGGCACGTATCTTCTTACCTTCGGTGTATCGCTGCCGTTCGAGCAAATGTCGGATGTCGCTGCGATAGGCGGATTATTATCTATCGGTGCCGCGGCGCTGTGGGGCGGTTCTACCGTCATGGGAAGGCTGCTGCTGGATAAAATGCCGTTCGAATCGGTGACGGCGCTGCGATTCACGCTTGCGCTGCCGCTCCTTTTCTTCACTACATGGTCGGGAGGCGGCGCATGGAATTTGCCGGTACAGACCTCCGATTGGCTGGCCGTATCAGGGAATTTGCTGCTGCAGGCGTTTCTTCCGGGGCTGCTTAGTCTTCTGCTGTATTACCGCGGGCTATCCGGCACGAAAGCCTCTTATGCCACGCTGGCGGAGCTGTTCTTTCCTGCCATCGGGGTGCTGGTGAATTGGCTGGTATTCCATCAAAATGTGACGGCAGCCCAAATCGTCGGCTTTCTGCTCATCTGGTTCATGCTGTATAACTTATCGCGGCAGCAGGATATGGGGCAGCCTCTGGCCGCGGCCAAGACTCCCCGCTCGGCTGAAGCCTAAAAGTGGGTACAGATAAATAAGGTTTCCCAACGGAAAGAGGGCAGCGATCACTCGCTGCCCTCTTTCCGTCGGGAATAATAAAGTATGTGTTACTTAACTTCCGGCTACCTTGACAAATGCATGCCGCCTGGCAAGCTGGCGAAGCCGTTTATCCTCGTATGACTAAATTTTAGGTTCAAACGTTTTGCAATCCGTTTCTGCGGCATTTTCCGCTTGCTTGCTGCGGTTGTTGACAACATAAATCGAGGTAGCGGAGCATTTGTTGCCGGCCCCCCAATAGGTACAGGAATTTACTTCGCACAATACATCTTTTGCCATGGATATCACCTCCCACCTATCAGGATGGCCGGATTCATTCGCTTTATACTTGCCGGCACGTCTGAAAGCTTGTATTTGTGAATACATAATAGGATATAGCTTGAAATGATGGGACCGGAGGGGTGGCTATGAAGCGGTCATTGGCCAAAAGAGTGGGGTTTCTCCTGTACAGCTGTCTGATGCTCTCGATACCGGCTGTGATTTATCTTGAAATCCACGGTTATGTGATTCTAGGGATTGCACTCGTATGTATCATGTTCGGCCTGTCGATGGGCTTACTGTGGGTGTCCGAGGCGGAGGATTCCCGTGACAAGGAAGCCGAGGGCAAGCAGCGCCTGAGACAGCGGGGATAGACCATCACGCAATTCAGAAGTCAGTATGCATAGCGGACGCAGCTCGGTACTCTTTGACGGGTACAAAAGGATTTTGAAGGCTGATGTAGAAAATTAGGTAAAGGATGAGTAAACCGATCCGGCAAGGAGACATAAGAATGAACTTGGGAAGCAGACTGAAGCAACTCAGGCAGCAGCAGGATATTTCATTGCGTAAGCTTGGCGAAAAGGCGGGAGTCAGCTACTCCATCATGAACTCCATTGAAAACGGCAGATTCCTTCCTTCTCCGGAAGTGATCGTCTCGCTTGCCAATGTGCTGCACTATGATGATGTGGACGAGCTCTTGAAGCTCGCCAAGAAATTTTCCGATGTAACCAACCAAACCATTAAGGAAGGAAATGAGCCATGATGAACACAAATATTGCACATACGGTCTTTTTTAAACTGCGCTTTGCTCCACAGTCAGCAGAAGCGGAAACTTTTTTACACAGCAGCGCCTCCACATTGACAGAAATTCCGAATGTTCTTCATTTTCAAGTATTAAAGCAGCAAAGCGGTAAAAATCCGTATGACTACGGCTTCTATATGGAATTCGCGAACCAGGCTGATTATGATTCTTACAACGTTCACCCGGTTCATGTCCAGTATGTGGAGGAAGTGTGGAAGCGGGATGTCACGGATTTCCAGGAAATTGATTACACAGTGATAGCGGCTCCAGGCTCAAGCCGTTAAGGAGGAGTAGAGATGATCTGGTGGCTGCTTGGCGCAGCGCTGCTCGCGGGCTGCTGCATCTGGATCGTTATGCGTCAACCGCATAAACGGCGGAACAGCAAGGTGGTCAAGCTGTCGACGGTACGGGGCAAGGCAGGCCAGCCCTCCCGCCAGCCCTGCTCTTTGTGTAAGAAAAAGGCGGCGCGCCTTTCCTTCTACGCATCCGAGCAGGGACAGGTCGTAGGGCTCTGCGATGCGTGCAAGCCGCAAGCGGAGAGAAGAGGCCTGCTGCAGCTGTAAGCAGCAAGGCATAGAACCAGCACATATTGCCAATACTACTGCTCAAAACAAGCAGAGGAGTTTTGCAGCATGTGCAACCGACTGAACTTGCAGGCCGATGTGTCCGAATTAACGGACAGCTTCGGTGTTTCGCGGGTGTTATTTTACTATGCGAATCAGCGGAGTCTTGTCCCGAATGAATCGATTGCGGTCATTCGTACGAAGGAGAACGAAAGGACGCTGGATGAATGCCGCTGGGGGCTCATGCCTTTTTGGGCGCAGGATGCCAACCGGGCTGATATCAGCACCGTTTTCGAGAAAAGGGCGTTCGATCATCTAATAAAACGGCAGCGTTGCGTCGTCCCGGCCAGCAGCTTTGACCAAGTGACCGTGTTAAGCAAGAAGCAGGAAAAGGTCAGAAGGTTCGTCATGCCGAGTCGTTCAACCTTTGGGATGGCAGCGGTGTTCGATGAATGGAACGGGTCGTTCGATGAGGAACTCCGCACCTGCACGATTCTGACCCGGAGGGTGTGGAACGAAGCGCTTGGGCTTGAGGAGCAGGTTCCGGTCATTTTAAATCCGGAGCAGATCGAGCGTTGGCTAAGCCCGGACCTGTTCGATAAGCAGCTGGTTCAGGAGCTTGTCGATTCCATCGAGAAGCCGGCGTTGCGGGAGCTTCCTTCCGCTTTATGGGATCGGCTGTGGAGCGAGGAGGAGCTGGAGGCAGTTCCGGCACGTCCGGGGATGATCTAACTGAATATGCAGCACAACTGGCCCTGGACCGCGATGGTTCGGGGCTTTTTCAATAGGTTAGAAGGCTGCAGCCCGGTCCGTATCCTATCTTCACTGCGTTCTTGTGTATCTTTTCTTGTATTCAAAGCCAGACGGATTTGCTAAGATAAACACGGATGACAGATTACCGCATGAGGAGCGGATGACGATGAGACTTGCCCGATGGTTTCCCTCCACATTAAAAAATAAATTGACGCTAGCCTTTCTGCTGCTCATTCTCGTTCCCTTCTCGATATTGAATTATTATAATTTCGCCAAGATGGAATCGGTGCTCCGGGTCAAAATCAGCGAGCAAAGCCAGGAGGAGCTGAACCGGATGAATAAAGCGTTCGAAGAAATCATTACGATTACGAACCGGACCTTTACTCTGCTGGAGCAGGACCCCAATATATCGGATATGCTGCGCAATCCGGGAAAGTACGATGCTTACGATACCCAAGCCAACCTCGAGAATAAGTTCAAGGCGATAACGAACAGTATTTTCCTGACCAGTCCCCGGGTGTACTATACCGTGCTGGATCGAAAGGGGCATTATTATACCTCCTACAAGCCGCTGGAGCCGTTGGATTATAACAGACTATCGCAGGAAGACTGGTTTCAGGAAGGAAAGGAAGCGAAGGGGGCCTTTCGCTGGTATTTGGAGAAAAACTACGTGCATAAGGACGAGTCTCCGAATCCCCGTCTGCTGTCCGTGTACGGTAATTTCAGGCAAGCGGATGGAAGCGCTTTTGCCGTCGTTCGGATCAGCATCGACTACCTGGATTGGTTCCGTTCCATCACCTACGGGACTTCCGAGGATAAACAATATTTCCTTGTGGATGCGAACCGCCAGCTCATTGCCCAAAGCACGGATGCGCCCCTCGATCTTTCGGAGCTGAATGTACCGCTTAGCAGTCATACGGAAAGCGGTTACGGAATGGACAGCAGCTACATTATGAATTACAGCTACGTTCCCTGGCTTGATTGGTACTTCTTGAAGCGGGTGCCGAAGGATATCGTTTATGCGGAGATCGACAAGCTGAAGGCGTCCTTTTTCATCTCGTTTCTTATCTTTACCCTGACGTTTATCGGCATCACGTTTCTGATTGCATCGGCGACGACACGGCCCTTGAAGCAGCTGCAGCTGAAGATGCAGTCGGTCGTGCGCAAAAACTTGAAGGTGTACCTGCCGGAAGAAGGCTACCGGGGTGAAATTCTTGAGCTTTCCCAAACCTTCAACCAAATGGTCGGGGACATGAACGATCTTGTGCAGCGGCTAAAAAAGGAGGAGCGCCAGAAGGAAGCCGTCCATTTTCAAATGCTGCTTTCGCAAACGAATCCGCACTTTTTGCTCAATACGTTGAATACCATCAAGTGGATCGCTCTCGGCAAAGGGGATGAGGAGGTTGCCGAAATTTGCGTGTCGCTGGGGAGGCTGCTGGAGGCCAGCTTGAATTCCGAGGTGGAGCTTTTACACTTGAAGGATGAAATCGAGCTGGTCGAAGCCTATGTGTATATTCAAAACTTCCGTTATAAGCAGAGCTTTGTCGTCCACTACGATGTGGACCCGGCACTCGAATTCGCTCTCGTTCCGAAGCTCAGTCTGCAGCTGCTCGTTGAGAACAGCATTCAGCACGGGTTGAGCGGGAAGCAGGGCGAAGGCCAAATCTGGATTCGGGCTTACCCCCGGGAGGCATCGCTGGTTGTTGAAGTGGAGGATAACGGAATTGGCCTGGCCGAGGCTGAGCTGCAAAAAAACCGTTCCGGGCGCAAGCGCAGCGGGATCGGGCTCAGCAATCTGAAGGAGCGGCTCGCCCTGTTGTTCAAAGATCAGGCCGGCATGCTTGTGCAGTCCATGGAAGCCGGAACGATGGTTCAGTATCATTTGCCCTTATTGTTATCTAAGCCTTATGGAAAAGAGTGATCATCATGTGGACGGTGCTGCTAGTAGAAGACGAAGTATTTGTCAGAGAGTCCGTGCAGCGGATCATGGACTGGGAAGCAATGGGCTTTACGGTCATCGGAGAAGCGGGGGATGGGCAGGAGGCGTTTGAATTCATCTGCGCCCATCGGCCGGATGTGGTCATCTCCGATATCATTATGCCCAAGATGAACGGGGTCGAGCTGCTTCAAAAGGTGCGGGAGACGGGAATATCCTCCCGGTTTGTCATGCTTTCCTGCATGAGTGATTTTGAATATGTCCGGCAGGCGATGGAATACGGCGCCTCCAATTATATCCTGAAGCTGTCCATGAAGGTGCAGTCCCTGAAGGATGCGCTGGAGAAGGTGAAGAAGGAGCTGGAGCTTGCCCCTCGGACGGCTTCGGTTCAGGCACACACCGTCACAGAGGGAGCAGCCGCAGCGATGGAGCAGAAGGCTCCCGGCTATGAACCGACGGATCATCCGGAAATTAACAAGATCCTGGCGTATCTTCATGAGCATTATCAGGAAGAGATTAGCTTGTCGTTTCTGGCGCAGTATGTGGCAATGGACGTCAAATACATTAGCCAGCTGTTCAAGAAGAAGACCGGAGATACCTTTGTCCATTATTTGCATCGTATCAGGATTGAAAGAGCCTGTGAGCTGTTGATCCAAACGAATACCTCCGTCAGTGAAATCGGCGAAAAGGTCGGATTTGTGAATGATAACTATTTTATCAAAATTTTTAAAAGGTTTTGTCATATGACCCCGCAGCACTACCGGAAGCTGCAGCGCGATGCTTAGGCGAGGGGCGTCTGGAAATAGAACAAGAAATTGTTCTATTTTTTTTGTTTTGCAAGCGATCCTCAAGATTTTGATCTATCGATCGCAAGAATCTGTTTCTTATTCCTGTCGGATGGACGCGATATACTAAGTCTGTAATCACAAAGCAGACGATATACGGGAGGTCAAGCAGAGATGAATTCAAAGAAAGCATGGATATCGATCGTATCAATGACTCTGGTAGCGGGCACGATCGCCGGCTGCAGCACCGGCTCCGGTACGGATACGAAACAAGCGGCAGCTCCATCTGCAGCGAACACGCCGGCAGCCGAGAAGAAACAACCGGTTACGCTTACATTCTGGGGCGGCGTACCGGAGGAGAACGGTCCGAAGGCGGTTGTTGATGCGTGGAACAAGCAGAACCCGGACATTCAGGTCAAGTATGAGCGGTTCGTTAACGACGATGCCGGCAATCTGAAGCTCGATACCGCTTTGATTGCAGGGCAGAATGTGGACTTGTTCGTCAATTACTCCACTACCCGGCTGCAAAAACGCGTGGATAACGGTAACGTTGTCGATATGTCGGCTTGGAAGGATTACAACATCGACGAGAAGATGGGACCGGAAGCGGCTGAATGGAAGCTGGACGGTAAATATTACGGACTTCCAACCAAAAAAAATATTTACTTCTTTTGGCTGAATAAAGATGCCCTGGATAAAGCGGGCCTTCCCGTACCAACCGAATGGACGTGGAAGGATGTTCAAGATTATGCGGTGAAGCTGAAGACGGACAAACGGTACGGCTTGGTACAGCATATGGAAGCCTTCCCGGATCCGATGGACGGATCGCTGGCTGCCAAAAAGTATGTTAAAGCGGACGGCACCTCGGACTTCAATAATCCGCTCGTGGGCACTTGGTTGGAAACATTGAACGCCATGATGCAGGATGGCAAGGCAACGCCTCCGCTCGGGGAGCAGCTGACGACCAAGATGCCGGTCGAAACGGTGTTCCTGAAGGGCGAAGCGGCCATGATGAATGCGGGCGAATGGATTTTCCGCAGCGCCAACGATCTGAAGGCGAATCCGCGTGATTTCAAAATCGCGTTTGCTCCGGTGCCTAAAGTGACGAAGGAGCAGGCGGATTACAAAATCCGCGGCGGTCTGGGCGATACGATCTCGATCTCCGCCAAAAGTGCGAATAAAGAGGCGGCATGGAAGTTCCTGAAATGGTATGCCGACGGCGGCATGATGCCGATGGCTTCCGGTGGACGGATTCCGTCCTCGAAGGATGCGAGTGCAGAGGAAGCAACGAAGCTGCTCCTTGGCGATGCGGCTGGCACGTATGACCAGGATTCTTTGAAAAAAGTGGTGTTCGGCAAGTTCACTACGTATAACCGGGATCTGCCTCAGCAGGTAATGGATTTGAGAAGAGAAGAGTACGAGAAATATTTCTTGGGCAAGCAGGATTTGAAAACGACGCTCGACGCGTTGGCTAAACGGCATAACGATTTCCTGAAGCAAAGCAAGAAATAGGCAGGGCTCAGAAGGAAGCGCGAAGCGGTTGCGCTTCCTTTCTTAAAACCCGCCGCTGAATTCGCAAACAGGAGGCAAGGAGCATGGGAGGCAGTTGGTTGCGGCGTCAGCAATGGATAGGAATGCTTTTCATTGCGCCGAATATGATCGGGGTGCTGTTGTTTTTCATTATCCCCGCGTTATTTTCGTTAGGGCTCGTTTTTACGGATTGGAAGTTCGGGAGTCCGGTGTTCCACTTTGTAGGGTTGGACAATATTACTCGTCTGCTGCATGATGATTTGTTTTATATTTCTTTGAAAAATACGGGATTGTTTTTACTTTCCGTTCCGATATCGATCATTTTGGCGTTTCTTGTAGCCATTGTTTTGAATCAGTCCGTTTATGTAAAGGGCCTGCTGCGGGCGATGTATTTCATGCCTTACATTACGAGCGGCGTGGCGATCGGGTTCGTATGGATGCTGCTGTTCCACCCGACACAGGGGCCAATCAATCAGTTTCTCCGCATGCTGGGCGTGAGCCATCCTCCGGAATGGTTAGCGTCCATGGATACTTCGATGTATGCGATCGACATCATTTGGATTTGGTTCATGCTGGGCTATAACATGATTATTTATTTGGCTGCGCTGCAGGAAATCTCTTCCGAGCTGCTGGAGGCGGCGAGGATCGACGGAGCAAGCTACGGCAAGATCATTCGGAATATCGTATTTCCTTTGGTCAGCCCGACAACGTTCCTGCTGCTGATTACCGGGCTGATTATGACGGTCAAAACGTTCGGAATTATCGAAGCAACAACCCAGGGGGGGCCCGGAAGCAGCACGACGATTTTATCCCTTTTCGTATACAAAACGGCGTTTTCCTACTATGAAATGGGCTATGCCTCGGCTATCTCCTGGGCGCTGTTCGTCATTATCCTGCTGATTACCCTGCTGCAGTGGTTTGGACAAAAGAAATGGGTTCATTACTAAACTAGGAGGCAAACGATGAGCTATCCGCAAAAAATGTCCCTCACCGGGAAAGCCTCGACAACGACCCGATTGCGCATCGGCCGAAGCGGGCTCAGCTGGAGCAAAGTGCTGTGGACGGCGATCATGCTGTTCTTCGCGCTTGCCACCATCCTGCCGTTTCTATGGATGATCAGCACTTCCTTCAAAACGCCTGCCGAGGTGTTTCAGTATCCCGTTCGCTGGATCCCGGAGCATTGGGTACTGGAGCACCATTACAAGGTATGGTTCGGAGAGAAGAGCTTTCTCGGGTATTATATCAATTCGTTGAAAATTGCCGTTATTTCTACAGCAGGGGCAACATTCCTGTCCGCTCTGGCGGCCTACGGCTTCTCCCGGGTAGAGTTCAAGGGCCGAGATGCTTTATTCGTCGTATACTTATCGATGATGATGATTCCGCCGCAAGTGCTGTTCGTGCCCAAGTTCATTATGTTTAACTGGGTGGGCATCTATAACACGCATTGGGCGTTGATATTACCGGGACTGTTTACGATCTTCGGCGTGTTTCTTATGAGGCAGTTCATGATCGGCATCCCGAAGGAAATATCCGAATCCGCCTTTATCGATGGGGCAGGGCACCTGCGTATTTTTATGCAGCTGATTCTTCCTCTGGCCAAGCCCGCTTTGGCAACGTTAGCCATTATCGACTTCTCCTGGCATTGGAACGATTATGAGAATGCGCTGGTGTTTCTGCTGGACCAAAAGCTGTTTACCGTACCGCTCGGCTTGCAAAATTTCATCCTTGAATTCAATATCGATTACAACGGGATGATGGCGGCAACCTCGGCGGGAATTATACCGATTCTGATCCTGTTTTTGATTGGCCAGAAGTTTATAATCCAAGGCGTGTCCAGTACGGCCGTCAAGGGATGAGGCGGTTTAGTCAACAATGAACCCGGTTCCGCAACAGGAGCCGGGTTTGCTTTTTTTGTGCAGGACTTGATTCGGGACAGGCAGCTGCTCGAGCCCTATGCCGTTATCATGCTAAGCGGTTGCCTCGGCATGGAAACTCATGTCATAATGCTTCTTATAGCTATACATTCTTAATTAGATGAGGTAAAGGTTATGACGGCAGCAAAAACGAACGCTTGCAGAATATTGGATAAGCTTCAAATCCCGTACTCCTTACATCCGTATGAGTGGGATGAAGACCATTTGGATACGGCTACGGTTGCGGCCCGTGTAGGCATTGCCGAGGAGCATATGTACAAGACCTTGGTCCTGCGCGGGGATAAAACCGGCATTCTTATAGCCTGCATCCCAGGGCACTTGGAGCTGAATTTGAAGGAGCTTGCCTCCATCAGCGGCAACAAGAAGGTGGAAATGATTCCGGTCAAGGACATTCAGAATGTGACGGGATATATACGAGGTGGGGTATCTCCGCTTGGCTTGAAGAAAAAATACCCTCTGTATATTGACATATCCGTTGTTCCATTGGATCAGGTCAGCATCAGCGCAGGCCGCAGAGGGCTGCAAATTTTTTTGAAGGGAAGCGATCTGGTCACTGCCAGTGAAGGGATTGTGTCCCCTATAGCAGGGGAGGGCGGCAGAAGATGACCTTGAATCTCGATGCTATGAAACAGCTGATCTATCAGCATGCCGAAGGACGTCTTCGTAAAAGCTACGGGATTGTGGAACCGGCTAGCGGAGCGGGTGAATTCCATCGGCTCTTGCTTCAAGCGCTGAAGCAGCAGGTCAAGCCGATCCAGAGGCAGATAACGAATGAGGAAGTGTTCGAGGCCGCGGTGAAATCGATCGGAAGCAACTCACGCGACTGGTCGACCTTTATTGCCAAGGAGCCCGCGCTGCGCAAGCTTCTCGCCGGGTATAACCCCGTGCAGGCAAGCATGATGGACGAAGAAACGCTGCTGCAGCAATTGAGGCCTTATTTCCCGGGGACCTCCTGTTCCACTGACTGCCGGGCGGTCGCCGGCTGGGTCCGGACATTGTCCCGTATTCCGAATTACTATGCGAAAGTTATTTTGAACATTGTCGATGCCTTTCATCAAATCCATGGAGACACACTGCCTGATGAGCATATGATGATTTGCATGTCCGGGCTGTTATCCAGCCCTTCGAGCCGTTGGAAAGGCTGGTCCGTACTGGCCGGCTCGGAGCTTCCGTTCCAGGAGCGGCCGGAATCGTTGAAGCTGCACGGCATGGGATATGCGCTGGCGTCCGAGTTTTTCCGGAATTTGGGCTGGAATGGCTTTAAGCCGGATCGGCATATCAAGCGTCTTTTTGCCTATTGGTACAATGTAGATGCGATGGTGACACGTGAGGAGATTCAGTATTACACAGATTTGATAGGCAGCCATAACAAGGATCTGGCAGATAATATCCGCTATTCCCTTGTAGGCCATAAAATGACGCCGGAAGGGGTCCGTTATTCCGAAGTGGATAATCTGGTCTGGGCTTTAGGCGCTTATGTGTTGAAGAAAGGGAAAGAACAACCGCTCACTGCCGGTGCTTCCGCCTAAAAGGTAGTGCGTATAGTATTCGTTAAAGCTCATAAACTATACAAAAGGCAAGGATAATGAAACAAACAAGAGGCCGACTCATGGAAAAATGAGCCAGCCTCTTCTCTTATACCGCATAAATGAGAATACGAAATACTTTTAATTTGCGATAAATTCTTGAACCCACTCGCCATTGAAGTAAGCGACGCCGATTTTAGTGTAATTAGGGCTCAAAATATTTTGACGGTGTCCCGCGCTGTTCATCCAGGCAGTCATAACCTCTTGCGGGTTACGTTGGCCTTTGGCGATGTTCTCGCCGGCATAGGTGTAAGAAATACCGAACGATTTCATCATATCAAAAGGAGAACCGTACGTCGGGGACGTATGATCAAAGTAATTATTCGTATACATGTCTTTGGCCTTCGCGAGAGCGACATTGGTTAATGCGCTGTCGCTTGTCAGCGGCTTCAGACCTGCTTTCGTACGTTCTTGATTTACGAGATCAACAACTTGGCTCGCATAGGAAGCGGATGTACCCGTTGTTTCCGTTGCTGTTCCTTGGCTGCTGCCGCCATTGCTTGTGTCAGTGCTACCCGTGTTAGCTGCAGGTGTATCTGTGGTTGTACCTGGGGTTGTATCTGCAGCTGTTCCGCTATCTGCGGAATTTTCGTCCGTATTGCCAGTCGCGGCTCCGTTATCCGCGTTGTTAGCGCTGCCCGGCTGCTCTGTAGAGCCTTGCGTGCCTCCAGCGTCAGGGGTGCTGTTCCAATGTCCGGCATTGCCGCTGCCGTATTGGAATGGATACTTGATAACCAAGCCGCCCCAATAAATATTCGATGGGTTCCCTTGCAGCAGGGACGACAGATCGAATCCATACTTTTGAGCAATCGTGTTCACCGTGCTCTGATCAATTTGATTAAGGGTAACCGTAGCCGGCGTTGCAGCGGAAGCTGCACTAACACTAAGAACGGGCGCCAAAACCAGCGCACCAGTGACAACAAATTTTTGCAAACGATTCAACAAAATCCTCTCCTTTTTTTGGCCTGCGAGGTTAGCTGACGGATTCGGGTCAAAGAGCAAGCACCCTGTCACGGTAAGTGACTTCACCCCATAGAAGGATGGTTCCCCCGCGCTTCTAATAGAAGCTTCGGCCTTGCTTTTTTTTGCCCTCTTATTCTATCACTAGATTTGATAGATTTCATGGCACAATGTCTTCCAATTCTCTTAAATGGAGGAGGTTTGAAGTTGGCTAAACCGAAAATTTTACAAATCTTATCTATGTATCACGAGGCGGGAGAGCACATTCTTCAACAGGGGGCGGAGCTTATGGTCACGCATAACGATGATGAGGAGCATCTCTGCGAGCTTGTGCGCGATGTGGAGGGAATTGTTCTGCGCGCGCCGGCGCGCATCACTCCGCGGATCATCGATGCAGCCCCGCGGTTAAAGGTCATCTCCGGCGCTGGCGTAGGCCTTGATAACATCGATGTGCACTATGCTTCCATCAAAAGAATTCCGGTGCTGCACGCCCCGGCTGTGAACAGCGTATCGACCGCAGAGCATACGGTCATGCTGCTTCTGGCATTGAGCAAGTCGCTGCTGCCCTTTCATGCGGAGATGAGCAGGGGGAACTACCATTCGCGCATGATCTATTCCTCCATGGAGGTGCAGGGCAAACGCGTCGGGCTTGTCGGCTTCGGAAGGATTGCAAAGGAGGTCGCGAAGCGGCTGCGGTTCGGCTTCGATATGAAAGTAACCGCTTGGGTGCGCAGCGATGATCCATTGAAGCACAGACAGGCGGCAGAAGAGCTGGAGGTGGAGCTGACAACGGATCTGGATCAGCTGTTCGCGCAGTCGGATTTCGTCTCGGTTCATATTCCGTTGAATTCATTCACCCGCGGAAGCATCAACCGTCATCATTTTTCCCGGATGAAAAAGGGGGCTTTTCTCATTAATACAGCCCGCGGCGGGGTAATCGATCAGGAAGCTTTGCTGGAAGCATTGCAAACCGGGCTTATAGCGGGAGCAGGTCTCGATGTTTTCGAATCGGAGCCGCCGCCCAGCGATCTCAAGCTGCTGCAGCTGCCCAATGTCATCGTAACACCGCACGTGGGAGGAACGACGAGGGAGTCCAATTACAGGATGGCTACGACAGTGGCCGAGCAGGTTCTGGCCGTCCTGGCTGGGAGCAAGCCGTTATACATAGGCAACCCGGAGGTGCTGGAGCCATGAGTGCAGTCACATGGTGGAACGCAGCTCCATCGTCATGAGACAACCACTATCAAAGCCTTGCGAAGATGAGCGACCGCGTTCAGCGGCAGGATTTATCGATTTTCATATCCGATGCCCTCGGAAGCCTATCCACTCTAGTGGCATAAAAAAGCCTCCTATCCGCAATTTCGGATAGGAGGCAGGGCAGAAGCTTAGGATTAAAGCTTCTTTTTGGTGATCGGGTACAAGCGGCCCGTTTCCTCCCAAATTTCGCCCGGCTCCAGCGAGAAGAGACCGATTTCATCGGCGGGAAGACTGGATCTTGGCGCATTGACGAGATTCACCTGAGGCTCAGGGCAGAAGAAGCCTTCCGTTGCGTTGTTATTCCATATCATCCATTGTTTAAAGGATGTGCCTACGTCATACACAAGGGTGACATTGTTGCGGTTGTCCGTCAGCTCCATCCGGTTGCGGCCGTTCTGCGGCTCCACGGTATAATGGTTGTCCATCGCAGCGAAGAAGGGAGACAGTCCGCCGCGCTTCATCATTTCCTCATCGGCTGTCAGCGGCTGGAATTCGCCTGTCGGCAGCATCCGTTCATTCAACGCCCACCGGTTGCCGATCGTCATCTGGAACGTGTAGTCGCTCGCAGAGCTGTTCGGAGCAAAAGGCGCATTGATCGCCGTATGGAACGCCAGAAGGCAAGGCATGGCATCCTCTCCGTCATTGCGGACGAATAAGTGCTGCAGCAAACCATGCTCGCTCAGCGTATAACGCAGCTTGATCGTGAAGGCGTGGGGCAAATACGAATAGACGGGATGGCCTGGCGTTACCTTTTGTACAAGCGTAACCCAGCTTTCCTGTTCGTTGGCTCCGTAGTATTCTACGCTCCAAGGAATGTTATGTAGAAATCCGTGCAGGTGATTGCCCGTGCTCGGCTCGTTGACCGGAAACTCGTAGGTCTTGCCGTTCCACGGGAATTTTCCGTCTTCGTACCGGTTCGGAGGAAACAAGACGGGAATGCCGTGAATGATCGGGCTTTTTTTAAATGAAGCCATCTCCTCCAGCGCAGGCTCGTGCAAGAAACGGTATTGATTTACCGTATCACGGAATGCAATCAGATTAGCTCCGATTTCGGGCAGTACAATAGCTTCAAACCGATCGGATTGCAAATAGACAGCGCGTTCTCCCTGATAATCGGCTTCATATGCTTTAGGTGCGGTAGTTGTGCTCATAGCTTCTCCTCCTTGAGAGTTTTTGCGCCAGCAAAAACTGGCTTCGAAAGCATACGCTGACTTTGAAATAACAAGAATAGCCTCTTGTATTATAGCATGGAACCGGAATCAAAAGTACGCGAACTGCCGTTATGCACATAGAAGCATTTTCACAAGAAAACAGGCCTGGAGACTGGCGGAAACGAAGAATTATAGGGTTTCGTGTCGAATTTTGAGATAAAAGTGGGCTAACCGCTTGTCAGACGTTATAATATTATTAACAAAATGACAATAACGGAGGGGATCAATGAGAACGTCGCTGCGCGTCAAAATTACGCTGCTGTTTCTTATCGTTACCAGCTTCTCGTTATCGTTCGTCGGCTTCTGTAACTATCAGACGGCCAAGGACGCGATTCTTCAATCATGGAAGGACAATGCCCAGACCAAAGCCCGAATGCAGTCACAGCAGCTTTCGACATGGATTGCAACGAGACTGACGGAGCTTAAGCTGTTAAGTCATACCGACCAGATCCGGTTCGGCGATGACGAGAGCCGGATGGACTACCTAATAAAGGAGCTGGGCCGGTCTGACGGAGACTATTTTTCATTCGGGTTCATAGATCAGCAAGGAATGCTTACGGATATGAACGGCAAAACGGTCAGCGTCTCCGAGGATCCGTACTTTTTGACTTCGAAGCGAGGTTATGAGGTCATTTCCGATCCCTATATGAGTGTCCTTGGCAAAGATAAGCCGATTATTTCGATACAAGTACCTGTTTATAATCATGAGCTCAAAAATGAACAAATCCTGTATGGCGCATGGCTGGCCGATGAGGCCTTCAAGCGCATTACCGGGGAGATGCTGGAAGGCGAGCCTGTTACAGCCCTGCTGGTTCACAAAGACGGAACGATTCTGCTGAATTCTCCCTATGGAAATGTGGAGCTTATGAATCGGAAGGACATAAAGCTGCCTGTTCAAAACGTGATTCCCTTCGATACCGATCAGGCCTATGGCACGTTGGAAACGACACTAAACTCTGAGGCTTATCTGCTTTCGTACGCCGAAGTGTCCGGCACCGGCTGGCGTTCGGGCGTTCTTGCCCCTATGAAGCTGTTGGATGGCCCGTTGAGCAAGTTGTTTTGGATGACAGTAGGAACCGTTTCATTGACGGAGATGGCGCTCGGGCTGATCATGTTCATCCTGCTCGGAAGCATGCTTGGGCGCTTGCGGAACATTTTGGGGCTGACTGAAAATGTGGCAGGAGGCAATCTCAAGGTTCAGCCTATCCATTACAAAGCAAAGGATGAAATCGGGGCATTGGCTCATTCCGTTAACGGGATGGTTGACAATCTGCGTACGATGTTTGAGCGGCTGAACGCCATTATTAACCAAAATGATTACGTCATTATCGTGGTCGATCCCGATGGCTTGGTTACTTATTTTAACCGTAAGGCGGAAACGCTTCTTGGGTACAAGGCAGCGGAGGTCATGTACAGGGAGTCGATGTTCTTATGGCACGATGAAGCCGAAATATTGCGTCGGGCGGAGCGGTTGTCCTCCGAGCTCGGGGTTAGGATTCCGCCGGACATTTCTGTGTTCTTAACCAAATCGGTTCGCGATGTGCCTGAGAATTATCATTGGACTTTCGTACATAAGGACGGCTCGAAGTTTCCGGTGAACTTGAACGTGACTCCCATGCGGGACCCTAACGGGTCCGTTACCGGTTATGTTGCGATCGCCCACGAGATTCGGTTGTACAAGCATGCCGAGGAGACGCGAAACCGGCTGTTAAGCATACTGGATGCGGCCAAGGATTTGATTGCATCCGTAGACGATAGAGGCTATATCTTCTATATCAACCCGGCAGGGATGGAACTGCTGGAAATGGAAGAATTAAATTCGGATACAAACTATACAAAGGACTATTTTGAGAAGCAGCAGCTTCAGGGCTTTCTTGAGGGGCTGCACCAGTTGCACAGGAATGGGTATTGGGAACGTGAAACGGTGCTACGGACCCGCAGCGGACGCGAGGTTCCGATGTCCATGATCTTGGTGGCACATAAGGATAAGCAGGGAAAAGCATACTATTCCGTCATTGCCCGCGACATATTGGAGCAGAAGCGAATACAGCGCGAGCTTGTCCAGGCCAAGCAGGTAGCCGATCAGGCCAATGAAGCCAAAACCCGGTTTCTTGCCCGGATGAGCCACGAAATTCGAACGCCGCTCAATGGAATTATCGGTTTCACCCAATTGATGATGCGTACCGGAATGAACGATATACAGCAGGAATACGGTCACAAGATTGTGGCATCCTCGCACACCTTGCTTCGCATTGTGAATGATATTCTGGATTTCTCCAAGGTGGAGGCAGGTAAAATCGAGCTGGAGCGAACCCGGTTCAGCCTGAATGAAACGGTTTGCCATATATGCGATATGATAAGTGTGCATTTGGGCAAAGAAGCCGTCGAGGTGTTTATCGATACGCCGGAGCAGCTGCCGAGCACCGTGATCGGGGATCCCTTGCGTCTGGAGCAGGTGCTTCTGAATCTGTGCAGCAATGCGCTGAAATTTACGAAGCAGGGGTATATTTTGGTGAAGCTTGAGCTGCTTCGCCAGTACGCGAATGAAGTGCTTATTGAATTTACAGTGGAAGATTCGGGTATCGGAATGAATGAAGAGCAGCTGACCAAAATTTTTGAGCCGTTCAGGCAGGCGGATGACTCTACGAGCCGCAAATATGGCGGAACCGGTCTGGGACTGGTCATTTCCAAAAGCCTCATCGATTTGATGGGAGGGACCCTGCACGTTCATAGTAGACAAGGAGAAGGCACCCGATTTACGTTCCAGCTCCCGTTCGAGGTGGATTTTACAGCAAGAAATGAGATCCTTCGGCTCCCTTATTCAGCTGTACCCTACTCTGTCCTTGTCATCCAGCAGAGCAGCACAATGGTCAGCAAACTGCATCATATGCTGCAGTCCTTCTCGCTGCAGGTCACTATGGCCCCCTCATGGCATGAAGGATACCTGCTGCTGCAAAATGCCAAAACAGCACCTTATCATCTGGTGCTTATGGATATGGAGGCGGAGGATATGTATGGCGTCGATACATGGCTGGACCTGCATGAGCGGATTCGGTCGGCGGGATCGATTTCGATAGCTATGACGACAGCTTACGGCAGAGAAGAATTACTGGGGCTGCCGGAGCAGCAGCGCCCTGACTGGGTAATCGTCAAGCCGATCAACCGGCTTGGCTTGTACCAAATGCTCCATGCCGCCTTGGAGGGGCCCACGCCGTCAGTCCAGATGGCTCCGGCAGCAGCTCCTCGGTTGCCCGAGCTTGAAGCAGAAACAATTCGCGGGCACATCTTGCTCGCAGAAGATAACGAGCTGAATCAACAGGTTGCCGTTGAAATGCTGAAAAGCCATGGCTATGCGACCGTTGTTGCTTCAAATGGGCTGCAGCTGTTGGAGAAGCTGGAGCTGAATCCGACGGGCTGGGATGTCATCCTGATGGATATTCAGATGCCTGAGATGGATGGATATGAAGCAGCCCGGATTATTAGGGCGGACAGCCGGTTCAACAAGCTGCCTATCATAGCCTTGACCGCGGACGTCCTGCCGGAGCAGCGGGAGACTTGCTTTACTATAGGGATCAACGCTGTGATGAATAAGCCGATGGATATGAATGAGCTGGCAGCCATTTTACAACAGTGGGCACCGGATAAAGAAGCCGAACGCGAAGCGGCGGCGGCTCTGCCTGAATTGGTAGGGATTGATGTGCACCGGCTGTTGGATCATTTAAACGGGAAAGTGCCGATTGCGCTTCATGTATTGAGAAAGTTTTATCAAGATTACGCGGATTTTGCTGCGAACCTTCAAGAGCTTCTTGGTCAGGGAGAACAAGAAACCGTTCAACGCAGCATCCATTCTCTGAAGGGGGTTGCCGCCAATATGGCGGCGGACCGCTTGTTCGCGGCCGCAAGCAGCATGGAAGGCTCGCTTAAGGCGAAGCGGACGGACGGTTTGGAGCAGCAGTTTCTTGCCATCAAGCAAGAGGTGGATACCATTTTACTGTCAATGGAGCAGGCCGGGTTAACGAAGCCGGATACAGGAAGTTAATACCTTTGCAGAAGGTGGGCGCTGATGTACAAAGTATTTATTATAGAAGACGACGCTTTAATAGGCGATATGCTGAGCATGTATTTAGCAGAGGAAGGGTATGGCGTGGAGAGGGCGGAGAACGGCAAATCAGCCATGGCCTATTTGGAGCTTCACCAGCCGGATATTATCCTTCTCGATATTGTACTGCCGGATATAAGCGGCATCGAGCTGTGTGACGAGCTGCGCAAAAAGTCCACGGTTCCCATCCTGGTTGTCTCCATGAAAACCGAGGTAATGGACCGGGTTCATGCGCTGAATGCCGGGGCCGACGATTATATGTGCAAACCGTTCAGCATGCGGGAGCTGTCAGCCAAAGTAGCCGCTATGATTCGAAGGACACATTATAACCAGCAGAGGCAGGAGCAGCCTTCGTCTGAGGAAAGGCCATTTCCTTCGCAGGGGCCGAATAAGATCTTTTTGAATTATGATAAAAGGTCGTTATTCGTCAATGGCAAATATGTGGAGACGACGTTCTCCGAATTCGAGATTATGAAGCTGTTTATAGCGAATCAAGGCAAAGTCTACAGCAGGGAAGAATTGATTAACGCGGTTCGCGGATTCGACTCCTTTGTGAACGATCGCGCCATTGATGTGCATATCGGTAATCTGCGCAAAAAAATGGAGGAAGACTCGAAGCAGCCTAAATATATAAGAACCGTATGGGGTGTCGGTTACAAGTTTGTGAATGCATAGCGTGCACTTCCCTCTATGGCAACTAAGGAAAATAGCGGAATTTCATGGAAATTGTTAGTTTATATTAACATTCAATCATAAACTTTTTTTATATCTTTCCCTCATAATAGGAAAAGACGGTGAGTCATTTCGACATATATTTCAACTTTTCCAAAAAAATGTTGGGGGTTTCAAACAGTGATTATTGAAAGAATGTCAGTCCATGATGTGAGTAATGTTGATTTTGTGAATAGAGCGCTGGAAGTTTTTGCGGAACGAAATCAGTTGACACCACGCGAGAAAGAAATGGTGGGCTTGCTCTTAATGTATGGTTACTCGAACAAGGAATTGGCAGAGCATTGTGATATATCCGTTAAAACGGTTAAAAATCATTTGGACAATATGATGCGCAAGCTGGAAATCCACTCTACGCGAAGGCTGTATTCGTTAATATTGCAGTTTTTTTATGAAGAGGAGACCCGATTGCTTGAACTGAAAGGCAGATAAACGGGAGAAAGCGGAGGAGAGTGCCGCATGCTGTCTAGTGGTGTCGGATTGTTGGAGAAAGTCATGTTCAATGCTTCTTTTCTTGTATTTTTCGGCTTTGTATTCGCCATGCTGTGCCCTTGGATCACGAGGTTTCGTGACGGGGTGAGGAAGGGGATTTGGGGCCTTCTTTATGGCCTGACTGCACTGATCATGATGCACTATCCGCTGATCAGCTGGGATGGGGGGAGTCTGGGCGCGACGGAGCTGGTCCTTGGGCTGTCGGGGGTGTTATATGGCACCGTGCCTGGCATCGTCTCTCTGGTCGTGACGGAAGCGGGGTTGTGGCTGTTCGGGGAACCCGCTTCCTTGGCGGAGTACGGGGCTGGAATTACGGCCGCGTGTACAGGACTGCTTGCTTTCCATGCAGGCAAGCGGTACCCTCTTTCCTTCGCAAGATATACCTTTCTTGGCCTTTTGCTTTCAATAGAAGTACTGCTGTGGAACTGGAATCGTCTGGATGAAGGTTCCTTTGCAAATATTTTGGCAGATGCAGTGGTGCCGGTCATCCTGCTATATACATTCATCCTGATGCTGGTCCGCTTCTATCTATTTTCCCAGCGCCGCAAGGGCTCTATGGAGCAGAAATTGCATGAACGCGAGCATCAATATCGAATGCTGGCGGAGCATTCCCAGGATTTGATTTTTAACTGCGACCTGCAGGGCAGGCTCATTTCGGCGAATCCGAAGTTTATGCAAGCGACGGGATTGAGCCAAGAGGAGTTGTCCCAAAAATCGTTAAACGAGCTGCTGCTTGTACGCAGCGAGCTGTCGGATTGGGAGGAAATGCTGTCCCAATTGATCCAGACCCAAACCTCAATCAGTGCCGAAAAGGAAATCGTGAACGGTCAGGACGGC
This sequence comes from Paenibacillus rigui, assembly GCF_002234615.1. Classification (GTDB taxonomy): domain Bacteria; phylum Bacillota; class Bacilli; order Paenibacillales; family NBRC-103111; genus Paenibacillus_S; species Paenibacillus_S rigui. The sequence goes on from NZ_NMQW01000033.1 coordinate 213,768, forward strand.
TCTCGGATTTACGTGACAACGCTTTCCCCGGTGATCGGGGCGGATGGCCAGATGAAATCGGCGATCGGTACCTGCTATGACATCACAAGCGTCCGCAAGTCGGAACAGCATATAAGACAGCTTTCTTATTTCGATACCTTGACGGAGCTGCCGAACCGGAAGCTGCTAACAGAGAGGCTGCATCAAGCGACACTCAACGGGGACGAGATGATGCATGCCCTGGTGCTTATTGATTTGGACAATTTCAAGTTTGTTAATGATACACGGGGCTACGCTTTTGGGGATGAGCTTCTGAAAGCCGTTGGCAACCAGCTGCAGCAGCTGTTTTCGCCTCAGTACACGGTGGCCAAAATGGGTGAGGATGAATACGCCGTTCTCCTGGAGGATATGGATCAAATTCAACCCTTGCTGAGCTGTATCGAAACGGTTCAAGAGCAGTTTCAATTTCCGTTGTTTATACGGGGTGAGCCGATTCATTCCCGCATCTCGATGGGAGTGGCGGTCTACCCGGGCGATGGGAAGAACGCCGAAGACTTGATACGCAATGCGGGCACGGCCATCTACAAGGCCAAGAAAACAGGCAAAAATCAATGCTGCTTTTACAATGCGGACATGCGGGAATCACTGCTGAGGCGAAGTAAGCTAGAGGATTCCTTGCGCAAGGCTCTTATACATAATGAGTTCATTTTACAATTTCAACCGCAATGCCATGCCACTACCGAATCGGTCAGAGGGTTCGAGGCACTGATTCGATGGGTCCACCCGGAGCTAGGGACCATCTCTCCCGCCGAGTTTATTCCGATCGCAGAGGAGACGGGAGTCATTGTCCCGATTGGGGAATGGGTCATCCGGACAGCTTGCGAGCGGATCAAGGCGATTCAGAAATATCACTTCGAGCATGCGATTATTTCCGTCAATGTTTCACCTGTCCAACTGAAGCGTCATGATTTTGTAGATATGGTTATGAATATTTTACGGGAGACTCACGTTGAGCCTCATCATCTGGAGCTGGAAATTACCGAATCGATCATGATGGAATCATTTCATGAATCGGTTCATGCGCTGGAGCAGCTTCGGGGGCATGGGATCAGGATTGCATTGGATGACTTCGGAACCGGTTATTCATCCTTGAGCTATTTGCGCCTGCTGCCGATTGAAACGTTAAAAATTGACCGGTCCTTCATTCAGGATATTGTCAACGAACCGATGCAGGCTGCACTGACGGAGTCGATTATTCACCTTGTTCACAAAATGGGTATTCAGGTTGTTGCGGAGGGCGTTGAGACGGAGGAGCAGCTCAAATTCCTGCAAGCGTGGGGCTGCGAATATATCCAAGGCTATTTGGTAAGCGAACCCCTGTATGAACTGGAAATTCGCCGTTTATCTTATTTACCGCAATGGAGAGACCCCGCTTAAGCTGAAGCTCAAGACGAGTCCTATGGGGAAAAAAGCGCACGTCACCGTCCGGGTAGCCGGGCGGTATTTTTTTGGGAAAAATTCGTAGAAGCTTACTGGCAAGAAATGTAGAATTGTACGCATTTCAGCAAGAAAGGTCCTGTAATCCATCCTATACTGCTGTACAATAAATGATAACCCTTACCTTTAGGAGGCGTTTCACATGACGGCATTTGGTTGGTGCATGGGCATTGAGCATGCAGAAGAGCTTGGAAAATTCGGATTTGATTACATTGAATGTCCGCTGGCTTCTTTTATGCAAGAAAATGATGACGCTTTCAAAAAGTCGCTGCAACGTTATCTTGACAGCCCTCTTCCCGTCCGGGCCTGGAATGTGATGTTCCCGGGAGACTTGCGTGTAGTAGGCCCCGAGGTGCAGCCTGACCGGATTCGCAGCTACGTAGCCAGAGCGGTTGAAACTGTAAACCGGATCGGTTCATCCATCGTTGTGTTCGGCAGCGGCAGATCCCGTCATGTTCCGGAGGGCTGGTCGCGGGAGAGGGCGGAGCATCAAATTGTGGAGCTGTTAAACATCATGGCGGACGAGTGCTCCGGTACCGGACTTGTCATTGCGATCGAACCGCTAAATACGAAGGAATCGAACATAATAAACAGTGTAGCGGAAGGGGTGCATTTCGCCCGGCAAATCAATCGATCGCCGATTCGGGTGCTGGCTGATTTTTATCATATGGACGAGGAGGGGGAGGCACTCGACACGATTTCAGAGCATAAGGATTGGCTCGCCCACATTCACGTAGCCGATACAGGGAGGCTTGCACCAGGTACGGGCGCTTACCCGTACGAGAGGTTTATGGCGGAGCTGCGTGCTGCCGGTTACCAAGGAATGATCTCGGCGGAATGCACGCTTCGCGAAAGAGATAGCGAGCTGCCTGCCTCGCTGAGCTTTTTGAAGCAGCAATGGCTGCAGGCCAAATAAATGATCGAGCCCCCGGTGCAGTAGGAATCGGCAGCCGGGGGCTTTCTTCGAGCTCGTTATTTTTGCTCTAATTCAAGATCCTTGCGAGTGTATTGACGGTTCCATACAAACTCCAGGTCAAACTCGGTCGTATCGTCGGAGATAAACCGATAAAGACAGGCACAGAATCCCCCGACAATTCCCGCTAATCCGATCATCCAGAGAAGAAGCTCAGCCCATACATGTGCCATTCACTCATCCCTTTCTTCACGCTCTTATCCCATCCTATGAGATAAGCTGCGGGAAGATGCAGGAATGAAGGGCGGTAAAGGGCCGGAGAGGAAAAAATATGATGGCTATTTTTGAACTTTGTTTGAATTCGTATGCTGAGCTTCGTATTCCTCGGCGTATTCTTCCAGTGATTTGATGGCACCATGGGGATGAGGAGTCTGTTTACGGATTTTGTCCGCATTTTCTCTGCGATTTTTCGATTTAGACATGTTCATTTGCCTCCTGTGCTTGACTTGGTTAAGACGAGATGCCTTATTAGGATGGCAAGCAAACGGCATCGTTATGCAAGAAGAACCTGATAAGCCCAACAAACACAAATGGAACCGTCGCTGCCGTTGTGCAGTGTACGGTTCCATTTGTGTTTGTGCTTGCGTTCCAGTTTTTGCAGCTGTTCGGCCCGAGTGGGTGTTTTGCGTTCAATCGGGACTAGACCGTTCCAGCCCAGCCGCTGCAGCTCAGGATTTATTCTTCCTTCGCGTTCCGACTTCAACCGGTGTTTTTTAGCTTTGCTAAGTGCCATAAAGGCACCTCCTTTAGGACGATTTTTGATTGTTTTCCTTACCAACCATTATACGCGACTCGGATGCAGATGGATAGTATGACAGTTTTGAAACATTGGACAAGATTGGTTGTGTTCGCCACTAGCATTTGGTAACCTAGAAGAGACCTACTGGTTCCAATCCATCCATGCAGGAGTGAGCGTTGTTGTCTTACGATTTTATTTACTGGTTTATCATGGGCGCGGCTTTTGTCATCAGCAATGTTCTCGGTGTCGGCTTGATGCTCAAATTTCATAAGCTGCTGCTATCCTTTCTCGTATCGTTTATCGTCAATCTGGCTATTTTTCTTACGGCAGGCATTTGGTGGGCCGGTTTATTCGAAGGTTTTTCACGCATGTTCGGCTTATTCGGCTTCGGAATTGCTTTTGTCAATATCGAGGTGCTGCTGTTTTTTACGTTATTCGTAATGAAGAAGAAATCGAAGGACAATACAAAAACCCCGTAATGGAATTGTAATCTGATATTCATCTGGTGTTCATATTGGGCGGATATAATAAATAAGACCCCCTTTTTAAATATATACCTTGGATGGCCTGCTGTTCTTAAATGAACCGCAGGTCTTTTTCTTTTTCCCATACTGCCTTTTGAATAAAAGTATGAGAAAAACTCCCTGTCCGGAGCGGACAAGGAGTTCGTACTTGCTTATGGATCAGGAATGGAATGATTCAGACGGATTAGAACGATGCAGCCGCTTCAGCCGCTTGCTTCAAACCATCTTGAATGATCGATTCCGCTTTGTCAGGGAATTGGTTATGTCCTTCAACCACAACGGTCGTAACATCTTGCACGCCGATAAAGCCCATGATTGTTTTCACATAGTTCAGGGACATTTCAAGTGCAGCCGCAGGGCCTTCGGAATAAACGCCGCCTCTTGCATTAAGCAGAGCAACTTTTTTGCCGGCTTGCAAGCCTTGTGGACCTTGTGCTGTATAAGTAAATGTTTTGCCTGCTTGAACGACATAGAACAAGTAAGTAAGCAATTGAGCCGGGATTGTGAAGTTCCACAATGGGAAAGCAAACACGACTTTATCCGCAGCAAGGAACTGCTCCAAATATTTGTTGACATTAGCAGCTTTTTGCTCTTCTACTGCTGTCAATTCAAAGCCTTTGCCCAGCTTGAATAAGCCGTTCAATGTATCTACATCATAATAAGGCAGCTCCTCTGCGAACAAATCCAGCTCAACGATGGAGTCCGTCGGATGAGTTTCTTTGTAGGACTTCAGGAAAGCATCATACAGCTTCACGCTGGCAGCTTGCTCGGCAGGACGGCCATTTGCTTTTACAAAAAGAACAGTAGACATTCAATAATTCCTCCTTAGGGTGATTGATTCAAAAAAAATAAGTAGTTTACATAAAAAAGTAATAACTTACTTTATGTAAGTATATTAAATGTTTTACTTACGAATGTCAAGTGACTATGATTAAATAATAGATTAATTTTGAATATGATGCGTTGCGGGAGAAAAGCTAAGTCTGATGAAATGTAAATATTTAATGGATAGACAGCGAGGGGACCAACGATGAAGGTGAAAGAAGCAAAGTTTAGACGAATTCTTAAGCGCGGCGAGGCATGGGTCGGCGACGTGGAAGTATGGGTAGAGGGGGATGACCAGCCGTATATCGTTTTGTTCGGCGAATCGAAGGATCAGGATTTTGATATGGTGGCCGTATTGCGGAAGGACGTACCATCCGATGCGGACTGGTATGATGAAGCGTCTCTCAGTGCATATGAGGATGTTACGGTTGAATTGTTCACCGATGATGCGAATGAAACCCATTGGGGACCTAGAGAGGCTTGGAAGGAATCGGTTCTTTCCTATGGTCAAGTAAGGAAAGAGATGGCGAAGCGGATAGCGGAGCTGGGACAGCCGACACCATGAAGGAGAAATGGTATGTACACAAGGCATTCGCTACCCGGTTGAAAGCTGATCCAACCAAGATTCGGGAGCTAGGCGATATTGTGTTTGTGGGGAAGCAGAGGATTGTCGAGTGAGGAGCGGATGGGAAAGGGAGTATTGGATACGGCGTTATAAATTCAATGGCTCCCTCTACCTGGATCTGCCGACTGGTTAGCGGGTGCTTTTTGCGGCGGGCTGGTCTATAAGTCGCAGCTTTTGCTCGCGGCTCTCCCAACGGAAATTGGCGATGAAAAAACCGATGACTGCCATCACTCCGAGCCGGATGTATACCCAAAATGGTGTAAACGTTTGCTGTGTAAGCCATTCGATCGCTGTGAATAAGGCTGCCAGTGACAGGCCCCAGGCCAGAACCCCGAAATACATCACATATTTGCCTTTGCCCATCGTTCTCGTTTTGCGCCATTTGTCAGCTTGGACTGCATTCATAATCTGGTATCCCCCTACGATATAACTTAACCTAGTTCCTTTCGCCAGGATGGCTTTAAAGTCCTCCATGTACGCAAATTGTTCACATTTCCAATCATTTTTATCCAGAACCTTCCAAACCCATTTTATGGTACAATGAATACTTGGGTATTCAGATAAGTGAAGGAAAGGAAATGAAGGTATGAGCAAGCTGCTATTATTTTTTGTATTGACCTGGTTAACGGGAAGTCCTATTGTGGCCTTGATCGTCCTGCTGGTTGTATTTTACGTGCTGGAGCGCCGCTATATCGGCTTGACGCCGAGTATTTTGAAGCCGCTCAAGCGTTCGCGAAGGCTGGCGAAGCTTCGTCAGGAGCTGCGGCTTAACCCGCATCATACGTCGATCAAGCTGGATGTGGCCCGAATTATGATCGAACGCAAGCAGTATGGCGAGGCCAAGGAGCTGCTGGAGCAGGTGGCCGCTGTGATGGACGACTCCGCGGATGTTCGGGCGGAGCTGGGTATCTGCGAGCTGAAGCTGGGCTCGTTGGAAGCGGGAGAGCGGCTGGTGCTGGAAGCGCTGGAGATGAACGCTCGCGTCAAATACGGCGAGCCGTACCTCCGGTTAGCGGAAGCATGGGCGGAGCGGGACGCGGGCAAAGCAATCAGCTACCTGCAATCGTTCGCATCCATTCAATCTTCCTCCTGCGAAGCTTATTACCGCCTGGGACAGCTTTATACCCGTCTGGGGCAAAAAGAAGAAGCCCGCAAGGCTTACCGTGAAACGGTAGAGCTCTATCGCGGACTTCCGAAGTATAAGCGTCGCTTTGAACGCAAATGGGCGCTGTTGGCCCGATTGAAATAATTAATGCGCCGGTGTCAGATTCAAGACACGGTCCGGGTTGAAAGCAGACAGATCAACGGATGGCGCTTCGCCAAGGACGATTTGCTTGATCAGCTTTCCTGTGGCCGGAGCAAGCAGGATGCCATTGCGGTAATGCCCTGCAGCTATAATCAAACCAGGCAATCGGCTGGAGGTGCCGATGAAAGGCAGCTCGTCCCGGGTACCGGGTCTCAGCCCCGCCCAGGTGCTGACGAGCTCGGCTTCGGCCAGCTCCGGCAGCAGCTCCACGGCTCTGCGGTAAAGGGCAGCAATGACCGATACATGTGCCTTTTTATCGTAGCCGGCTTCCTCTTGTGTTGCCCCGATAAGCAGGGAGCCGTCCATTTTGGGGACCACGTAGCATCCCTTGGTAAAGACGGTGTGCTCAATAATCGGAGAGGGCAGACGAACGGAAATGCATTGCCCTTTCACGGGAAAGATCGGCAGGGACAGGCCGAACGGCTCCGTCAAGGCAGAGGCCCAAGCCCCGGATGCCAACACGATATGATCGGCATAGTGTTCCTCCCCAGCTGTACGGATGCCGCAGATCCGGCCGTTTTTTTCAATGAGACCGAAAACCGGCGATTCCTCGTGGATCGTGCAGCCTTCCCGGCGTAGAGCGGCCTCCAGTGCTCTGGCTGTGTGGACCGGGTGGATTTGATGGTCTTTTGCAAAATGCAGCCCTCCGCGCTCTCCGTAAGCGACACCGGGCTCCAGGCTCCGAATCGTGCCGGAATCGATCCATTCGGCATCCTGCATCCAGCTCAACCGGCTCCGCAGCTCCGCCTCGTCCTCTTCGTTGTAAGCAATTCGCAGAATCCCTCGTTCAATATATTGTGCAGATAATCCGCTGCACTGCTCCAGTTCCTCCGTCCACCCTTTGTAGATGCTCTGGCTGAACCGGCACAGCTCGTAGAAAGCACCGGGATGATGAATCTCCACCTGTGCTCCCAACATACCTGCAGCGGCCGTAGAAGCTTCTTGCAGCAGCTTGCCTTTGTCGAACAGAGTGGTTTGAACCCCGGCACGCAGCAGGTCGAGGGCTATGGAACAGCCGATCATGCCTCCTCCAATCACAATAGCTGAAGCGGAATCAATAGTGCGCGTCATGGAAATCGTCTCCTAGGAATATAATGCGTCCGGTCTAATGCTTCACGAAATCGGACGATTTGCTCAGCAGGGCGGTCATGCAGCAGAATGGACGAAAGGACAGCAATGCCGGCACAGCCCGTCGCCGCAACCTCCTCGACCCTCTCGGGCTCCATCCCGCCTATGGCGATGACGGGCAGCGGACAAGCCTGAACGATGGCTTCCAGTGCGTCCAGGCCTCGCGGCTCGAGCCCGGGCTTCGAACCGGAAGCGAAAATATGGCCGAACAAGACGTAGTCTGGGCCTTCTTCAACCGCTTGCGCCGCCTCTTCCCGGGAATGGACGGAGCACCCGATACGGACGCCGGAAGGCAGCAAGCCGCGGCTTGCCCGGACGCTGAGGCTGGTGTACCCGAGCTGGACGCCAGGGGCGCCCACAGCCAGGGCTGCATCGAGCCTGTCGTTTATATAGATGCTGCTCAGCGGGAAGTAGGGTTCCAGGCCCAAGTACCATTCGGCCACCTCTCGGGCGCCGCGCTGCTTCTCCCGGATGTGAAGTACATCGATAAGCTCCGTCGGGCAGCCTTCGAACAGCTCCTTGAGCTGGGGCAGCTCCTGCTTACCCGTCGTAATCACATGCAGTTGATGCTTTCTGCTGCTCATCCTTCCGCCCTTCCTTTCTTTTTCATTAATCATAGCGCAGCCTCCGGGGAGCGTAAAGCGTTTGCCCAAGATGTCATAAAAATATCAAGAAACGGGGACAATTCAACCGCGGATCAGCTTGACGCTGTGATTGGAGACCGATAAACTAAATGGATGAAGAAAAACAGGCTTCGGTTATTCAGCTAACAGGATGAAAGGGGAATCGTGATGGAAAGGGTTTGCAAAGCATTGACCATTGCCGGATCGGATAGCGGCGGGGGCGCAGGAATCCAAGCGGACTTGAAAACCTTCCAAATGCTCGAGGTGTATGGTATGTCTGCGATCACAGCAGTCACCGCACAAAATACGTTAGGTGTGCACGGTATTTATGATTTACCGCTCGAAGGGATTCAGAAGCAGCTGGAAGCCGTTATCAGCGACATCGGTGTGGATGCGGTCAAGACAGGCATGCTGTCTCAGCCGGCTGTTATCGAGCTTGTAGCCGATCAGGTCAGTAAATATCGGCTGGACAAGCTTGTTGTCGATCCGGTGATGATCGCCAAAGGCGGTGCAAGCCTGCTGGCCGAAAGCGCACAGCACGCGCTGCGCACCCGTCTTCTGCCGCTGGCAGCGGTCGTAACGCCAAATATCCCGGAGGCGGAAGTGATCACCGGGCTTCAGGTTTCGACGCTTGCGGACATGAAGGAAGCTGCATTGCGCCTCGTGGAGCAGTTCGGCGCCAAAGCGGCGGTCGTGAAGGGCGGCCACAGCCAAGGAGAGCCGACCGATGTGCTGTACGACGGGGACACTTTTCATTTGTTCACCGAGCAGCGATATGAAACCCGGCATACGCATGGAACGGGCTGTACCTTCTCGGCCGTCATTACTGCGGAGCTGGCCAAGGGCGCCCGTCTCCTTGAAGCGGTTCAGACGGCCAAGCGGTTTATAACCTTGGCCATTCGCAACGAGCTTGGGATCGGGGCGGGTCACGGGCCTACGAATCATTGGGCCTATTGGCGCGAAGGACAGACGCGAGCGAAGGAGCAGCGATAGAAGATGAGCTATGAATACTTAATGCAGGCGGTTATGCTGATATTTTTGGTCATTGCCTGCTTTCCGGCTATTATATGGTGGGCCAAACGGAGAAAGAGGAAACGGGGTTAAAAAGCGATGTACTATGTCAATCAGGAACAAATTGATTTGCGGCTTCATTTTATTCCGCAACTGAATGAATCCTGCCGTCTGCTTGTGGAGAAGTGGGATGCGTATCCATCCTCGGAGCGGCTTCTTTTGCATTTTGCGCAGGAGCGTACGCTGCACTTGGCTATCGAAACCGTCACGGACGTCGGCAGCTTGCTTATTGACGCATTTATGATGCGGGATGCGAGCAGCTATGAAGATATCATTGAAATTTTGCAGGGAGAAGGGGTCTTCGGTGAGCAGGTCACCTCGGTGCTTCGTCAGCTGGTTCAGCTGCGCCGGCCGCTTGCTCAGGAATACACGGCTTATGAAAGGGAAGGATTGCATCCGCTCATCGTTCAGCTTCCTGCTGCTTTAGCTTCTTTTGCCGAAGCGGTACCTGCGTTTATTCAACGTGAAATGGTATAAGAAAACGTGCTCAAAGCCTTGATTTTCCTCTGTTAGGCTTTTTGATACATTTTAGTATACTAATTTACTTATGCCTTCATTTCGTATACAATGACAATAAAGTCTTATTACACAGACAGAGAAGAAAAGGGCGGTGAGACCGGATGAACCAGGAGCAGGATGTTTCAACGCGTAAAGTCATATTGACCATGCTGAAGACGAAAGGCGCCTTAACTGTCAGCGATATGGCCAAGCAGCTAGGTATTACAGAGATGGCTGTGCGGAGACACTTGAATACGCTGGAGCGCGACGGTCTGATCGAGTCCAAGCTGGTGCGTCAAGCCATGGGCCGGCCGACAAACCTGTACTCGTTAACGGAAAGCGCTGACGAGCTGTTTCCTAAGAAATACCATCATTTGACTCTGGATTTATTGGGGGAATTGATGGAGGAAGCGGGAGAAGCGAAAGTCCAGCAGCTTTTTGATCGGCGCAAGGAACGTTTGATCGGCCGCTACGAGGAACAGCTTAAAGGCAAGCCTTTATCTGAACGCGTTCAGACGCTGGCGGATATTCAGAACGCCAATGGCTACATGGTGGATTGGACAGCAACAGAGGACGGTCAGTTCATTATCAACGAGCATAATTGCCCCATTTCACAGGTGGCGAACCAATACAACCATGCATGTCAATGCGAACTGCTCATGTTCGAGACTTTACTGGGTGCGGATGTGGAGCGGACGGAATGCCTGGTTAAAGGCGGAATGAAATGCTCTTATGTGATACAGGAAAAATAAAACCATCGTCCCGTCGCCTTGCTTGGCGGGGGACGATGGTTTTTTTGCCTTTTACGGCTATTCGAAACGGTGTAAACCTATATTTTCATTTCCCCGGATGACTCTTCCGACGGTTCTCCTGGTACTTCTTCTGATATTTCTTGTGAAACTTCTCTCGTGTTCTTCCATCTCCCGTTTACATAAGCGATAACGAAGGAAATGACTCCTAGCGTGAACAGAACAAGAACCTTATATATGGTTTCGCTGCCGGACAGGTCGAACAGCAATGTTTTGATAGCAACGGCGATCAAGACGATGGAGCCGAAGATCCGGTAAACCGATTGCCTGCTGTATGCCCCCCATAGAAACAGCAGCAGTGCATAAATCCCCCAAGCAATCGATAAGGTCAGCTGAAAGTCCATCCAGGACCCGAGCTGGTACTCTCTGATCATATTTCGAATTTGTACGGTCAGCAGCCCTCCGATAATCAAGTGGCTTATAACGGAATATACATAGGCTAACAGTTTGTTTTCCGTAGCGCCCAGCTTGTTAAAGGAGATTCGCAAGGATAAGTAAAACCCGATGGCAGCAAGCAGCTCCCAAGCCAACGCGGCCCAGTTGAGGAACGGGATGAATGTCCCGAACCAGGTCCCCCATGGTGTGCTCCAAGTCATTGTATACCAGTAGAGGACAACGATAAACCAAATTGCGATGGAGACTGCTTTTAAGGAATCATAGGCTTTAATTGTACCGGCGATCAGAAGCGCAATCGCGATGGCCGTCCAGAAGTAGACGTTGATTAAAGGCTTCACCGCCATATGGTGGCCTAATTGTGTTGAGGCAATCAGGATGAGCAGCAGCCCGCCGACCAGCTTAGTGATCACAGGCCCGTTGAACGAACGGGTTAGCCGCTGCACTATGCATGCCAGGGCGACATACAGCACACCCATGAAAATCAGCGGATAAGAATACGGGACGATGCGATCCAGGATAATGATAGACCACAGGCCGAATACAATGGCGTTGACGATACCAAGATATAAATTCAAGCCGTCGAAATTCACATTGTTTTTCCAGGAGGAAACCAGGAATGCGATGACATAGAATCCGAATGCGGCCAGGGCATAACGAAACGGCAGGCTCCACAGCTTTCCAAGCTCCGGGTCAAACTGGAGGAAATATACTGCATACAGGATCCAGGTTCCGATAAAAGAGGTCAGCCTCAGCTCTGTCCAGCGATGCTTCAGGCTGACGGTGAAGAAGGCCGCGTTCAGCACGAGCAAATAGAGGAACAGCGTAAACACCTGATCCGTCTCCGGTCTCAGCATCCAAGGTGAGAGGAGTCCGCCGAGCAAGCTGATATTCATCAGCAGGCGCAGACGAATCCGGAAGGCCAGCACACTGAGGCCGAGGGTTAATGCGATCATACAGAGAAAGACGGTCATCGGTTCCCAGAAGGCGTAGTAAATACCGGAAAAGGAGAAGGTAGTATACAGCATTGCAACACCCATGCCGGCGACGATTTCTCCGACCAGCTGCTGCTTCTTCTGAAGCCATTTCAGCCCGCCGATCACGCAGCCGGAGCCGAAGGCCAGCCCCAGGCCGATCTTGATCCCGTCCGTGATCCACCCCTGGTCCACTGTATATTTCAGTAAATAAATGAACGAGCTGACAATAAACAGCGCGCCCAGCAAGTAAATCCAGGATTTTCTCAGCGTATCATTCATTACAAGTCATCTCGCTTCCAAATATTTTCAATTGGTTATGGGATCATTGTATTGAATTCGGCGCTGGTTCATAAGTACTAACTTTTTCTAGTACCGGAGATTTCGCGGATCCTTTACGGCATGCAAAAAAGCGGGCTTTCGCCCGCTTTGTCAGCTGTTCGCCTACAGCTTATTTATTCACATTCGCGATAAGCCGCTGCGCTTTATCCCGAACCCAATCGTAGTTTCCTGCCGCAATCTCCGCCAGATTCACAAGAGAACCCCCAATGCCTACGGCACAGCAGCCGGCTTGCAGAAATTGGGCGATATTGTCCTCTTTCACCCCGCCTACGGCTACCATAGGAATGTGGCTCAGCGGGCCCTGCAGCTCCTTGATGAAGCCTAATCCGAGACTCGCGCCAGGGAAGATTTTGACGGCCGTTGCACCGGCTTTCCAGGCCTTGACGATTTCTGTGGGAGTCATCGCCCCGGGGTAAATGGGAACGCCCTGCTCCACTGCGTAGCGGATCACATCCTCATCCATATTCGGCGTGACAATATAAGAAGCCCCGGCCTCGAGTGCAATTTTCGCATCCTCCACATCCAGCACGGTTCCCGCTCCGATGTACATCTGATCTCCCAGTTTTTGCTGCAGCGAGGCTATCATGGCAGGCGCTCCATCCGTGTTCAGCGTAATTTCCATCACGCGTACGCCGCCTTCCAGCAGGGCGTGGGCTACACCTTCGATATGCTGCTCCCCGACACCGCGCACGATGGCGATAATCCGTGTTTGTTCAATAAGCTGTAAGCCTTGTTCCCGATTCATCTGCTTCTCCACCTTGTCCCAGTATGCAATCTATTATGCCATTGTTTGCTTGATTTTGAAACCGTCTTCGTCCTAAGTCATTTGCTTGGATAGGCTTCCCGGGTGGGAATGGGGCAGAAGCTTGATTTTTTTTCGAAAAGTTGTGTCAAAAAGCGATGCGCCTACTTATACTGTACTATTCCATAGGCATTCGTCTAGGGAAGTTGCTTTGGAAGGGAGGCGGCAGACGAAGGATGATGCAGCTTTGTATAGGTTTAGCCTGCATCGCTTTCATCGTACTGGTCGGGTTTCTCATTGCAGCCATCAAGGAGAGCCGTAAGGCGATGCAGCAGGCACAGGCCACTCTGGCCAAGATGGAAAAGGAGCTGCAGAGAACGGCGGAGGAATCGGTCCGCATGTTCCAGCTTTCAAGCCGGGTGCTGGAGGATGTCCAGCACAAGCTGAAGGCCGCGGACGGCTTCGTCGAGGCGATGGACCAGACAGGAGAAGCGGCGAGCCGTATATCCCGGTCGATGCAGCAAGCATCCCGCACGTTATCGGAAACGGTGGTGGAGGCGGCGGATCGGTTACATAGCCGTCAGGACACCGTAAGGGACCTGATTGAGCTAACCACCACGGGGATGCATTTGTGGCACAAATGGCAGGCCGCTCGAGCCGCCAAAGCAGCAGCACCGGCGGATGATCAACCATGAGGGAGCTGAGGAAGATGACGGTAGAGAAAAAAGGAAAAGATTTGTTGATCGGGGCCGTAGTAGGGACCGTTCTGGGAGCGGTAACGGCACTGTTGTTTGCGCCTAAATCCGGCCGTGAGCTGCGGGCGGACATCGCAGAAGGCGTTCAAAACGTGACGGAGAAAACGACACAGGTGGCAGGCACGGTAGCGGATAAATCCAAGCAGCTGGCAGGGACAATCAGCGATAAAACACAGCAAACCGCACAAGTGATCGGCAAGCATACAAGCGAATGGGCGGGCAAAGCGAAGGAAGCCGCGCTTTCCTGGAAAAACGGCCGCTGCGAATCGAACCTGGTAGAGGAAGCGCCTGTCGCTGCAACGCATGAGGATAAAAACGAAGACTGAGATCAAGCGTCATCGAGGTCTATAGTTATGCGTGCTTAAGGCTTGCTTCGGCAAACAGGTTTGTACGCCGTTGTGAAACAAATCAAGCTGCCCGTTCCCCATGTGGGGCGGGCAGCTTGATTGTTCAATAGATAAGCGAGTATAAGTTTCTCATACTTCGTCTGGAAGCTAAGGCAGCTGCACTTCAAGTTCACCCAAGTAATTGCTTGTCGAGGCACTTCGCGGCTCCGCAAATTCAAATTCGGCAGAATCACCGTATTTTCCTACATAGCTCACCCGGATTTTCACCGGCCTAGGCGCATGTCCTTCCGGCACCCATCGGGCTGTCACCTTGTAGCGGCCAATCGGAATGCCGTCGACCCCTGCCCCGCCCATAATAGGACCGGCATGTTTTACAAGCGTTTTCCCAGTGCTGCCGTCTAATAATGGACCGACAGGAGTCAGCGTCAACTCGAGGTCGCTCATATTAAACTCGGGCAAATCATCAGTGAAGTTGTTGAAACTAGGGTAAATGTAAACTTGCCCGTCGAACTTCGTCCATGTGAAATCTCTGACGCCGCCGCTGCTGCTGATAAAAGGCTGATCCACATCGGAGCTGAGGTGGAACGTGTATTTTTTACCGTTGTACTGCTTGGTTAAGTCGGCTCCCATACGCCAGGAAGTGGCGATTTGAGGCAATTCGATTCTATAATGGCCGTTTTCGTCCGTCACTGTTAAAATGTTGCTGTCATACAGCATCGTATTATCCGCGAACACCGTAACACCTGAGATCGGTTGACCTTCCGCGTTACGGATAAACCCTTTTACAACATAAGGTTCGACTTCTTCCTTCGAAGGCTCCGGTACCGGAGTCGGGACAGGCTCGGGGTTCGGAGCAGGTGTCGGTGTCGGTGTAGGAGTAGGCGTGGGCGTCGGCGTGGGCTCAGGATTCGAGGTACCGTCCCCTTCTTCGATTTGAATTGTTGCAGTATTGCCTTCTCTGGCATAAGAAACCTGGTAGCCGCTGTTCTCTGCAACGAATCTTAAAGGAAACAGCGTGCTCCCGCCAATGTTTTGGGCCGGGACATCCAAGGTAACGCTGCTGCCATTCACTTTTGCCGTTGTGCTGTTCAAAGTCAGCTCAATGGTGAGTCCGTCTTTGATCCCAAGCGCTTGCTGGACTGAACCTGTATCCACCCATTTCACTGTAAAGCCGAGGGTTTCGAACAGCTTGCGGAACGGGACAAGTGTGGAACCGTCCTTCAGGATAGGCTGCGCACCGTCAAAGTGAAGCTCCTGTCCCTTGAAAAATACATGGATGGCGGGACCCTCCACAGGCGCAGGAGTAGGTGTAGGTGCTGGCGTTGGTGTAGGTGCAGGCTCAGGTGTAGGTGCCGGCGTTGGTGTTGGTGTTGGTGTAGGCGCCGGTGTTGAGGACGTGCCCCCTGTGACCATCGGCTTGTTGTATTTAATCGGCTTGGAGGTGACCGTTCCTTGTGGTGTCTCGATTTCCAATACATAAGCTTGCGTTTCCTTGATCGTGCCGTTATTGCTGGCGTACAGATCAAATACGAGCTCTCCTTCAAACTCACCGACAGGTTCGTTTACATCCTTTCGAAAACCAGGATTGATGGTTTCGCTGGTATGGGTCGTGCCGTTCGCGGTAACCACCGTTTTGTCCTGCACAATGCCAAGCAGCCAGCCGGTGGTCACGCGATTGGTTCTCCACACACCCTGATAGTTATCCTTGCCATAGTCATCCGTTGAGCGGAGGACCACCGATTTAATGACCGTTTTCTTGGCAAGGCTCAGTTGTAACCTGAAATGACCGTCCTTATTGCCTTCCGGTGTAAAATCTGCTGCACCGACCACGTCCGAAGCCGTATCTAATAGGCTAAACTGTTTTATTTCCACCCCTGCGGGCGCCGTCTCGCCAAAAGCGCCTGCGATCCCGCTAACCGATAGGCAGCCTGCAAGCACGAGAGATACAGCCGACCGCCGCATTTGTTTACCTAGTGTCCACATCATTTTTTCTTAACCTCTCCTTTATCCGAATCCTTACTGCTCTGATTGCCTTCCTAGCGCCATTAGGCGAGGAGAGAGCTCCCCGCCAAAGCAACCTCCGGCTTCGCCTCGGGCTTGGCAGCAACCTCCGGCCTTGCCTCAGGCTTGGCGGCAAAGGCTGCCTCCGGCTTCGCCTCGGGCTTGGCAGCAACCTCCGGCCTTGCCTCAGGCTTGGCCGCGAAGGCTGCCTCCGGCTTCGCCTCAGGCTTAGCAGCAACCTCCGGCTTCGCCTCAGGCTTGGCGGCAAAGGCTGCCTCCGGCTTCGCTTCTGGCTTGGCATTCGCCGTTGTCGGTACAACCAAAGCCGCTATCAACGCAGCTCCTGCAATCCATTTGATTCCTTTGTTCATTTTTTTCATTTGTTAACCCTCCGTAAATGGAAATGACTTACTTCATCCATCTTACAGCGGGAGACGTCTTGGTGACATGAGAGGCAGCCGGGAAATGGAGCGGGAAGATATTGGGAATGATTTAGGAATCATGCCGGGAACTGACCATAGAAAAACACCTCCCGCATCATGCGAAACGATGATCGGGAGGTGTTATCATTTTGAATATCCAGTTCCAACAAACTACCACTTGGAAGGGTCAATCTTACTCGGATCCAGACCTTCCCAAATGTTGCGGATCGTCACTTTCTCGGGATGCTCGAACACGAGCCATGCGGTAGGCAGGTATCGTTCGCCGTACTCACTCGATGGGCGGTTCACAATCTGGTTGTCATGCACCAGCACGGTGGAAGAGCCACCGTCCAAATTGGCCGCCGTGACAGCCCCGTGCTCCAGAAAAATTTTCTGGATGTCGTAAAGCGTCGCACCGATACTGTAGCCTGGCTGCCTTCCGTCGATAATGGCGAACATGATCGTGCCGTCTTCCTTTTGCGCGATACAGGTTCTTGGCGCGATGCCCCAGCCGTCGGCCTGATTCTTGATTTGCCCAACGCCATTGACGATGAACCGAGGCGCAAAGGTGACCGCTTCCTGCACACCCATCTGCAGAAGCTCGGAAGGCTTGTATTTCCCAGCGATGAGCCTGCCGTCCTTATCGATGCCGACGATGTGATTCGGGGTGTTCATCCCGCCATCATTGTAAAAGATTTTTCCTCCCGAGATCACCAGGCCGGTAGGCTGAAATCCATTGCCTTTCCATTCAGGGTCTACGAACCCGCCTGCGTTAACCCCTGCCACCGCGCCGAGCCGCTTCACCATAGAGGAAACCTTTTCCCCTTTTCCCGCGGTTCCGGGAACGGCAATTCGCAATGATTTCGGGTCGTTCACGATAAGCAGCTTTCCTTTGAAATTGCTGCCTTCGATGGGCTGAATTTCGACGGCAGGCTTTTTTTCCTGAGCTTTAGCGGGTGTCTGCGTTTTGCCGACTTGTACCCTATGCTCGTCCTTCACCTGGGTATAGGTGTCGAATTGCTTCCAATACCGGTCGACCCGCTTTTGCAGCTCCTCCTCGCCGATCAAATACTTAGCCCAATGCCGATGCTGGGTCGAAATCAGCGTATCGGCCATCATATAGCGGACATTCGTTCCGGATTCCGTTAGGAAAAACCAAAGACTTGTAAGCATCCCAAAAAACAGAAGGACAAAAACGGTATAGAAGAATAAGGTAAGAATAGCGGACTTCGCCTTCTTTTTTCGGGGTGAACGAGTCTTCTTGGGGGCAGCGGCAGGACGCACCTTCGGATTGCTCGATAAATTGGCTGACATGAAAAAGGTTCCCTTCAATTTACAGAAATTTGCATAACTACTGTTATAAACGAAAAAAAAAGAAAAAAGTTTCAGTACAGGACTTCACTTTTTCCTTCATCAGAGGTCTGGTTAAGAGTTTTCTTTTTTATAAAACAAATATAAGACGACGATAAACAGGATGGAAACTACGGCTAAATCCAACGGCACCAGATGATCCCACACGAAAAAGGAGAGGACCCGGATGCAGATGGAGAAGGCACCCAGCACCAGAATGATCTTAATCCAACGCGGCGTTGGTCCCGTGCACTTCACCGGATAGGACGGGATAAATGTAAAGCCGCGGCGGAATCGATACAGCAGCCATGTCACGGTGTACATATAGAGCGCGGCAAATAATCTCACCTTGATCGGCAGCGGTTTGGGAAAGCTTAGCTGCTCAAGGCTCCAGCCCGTGAGAGCGAATCTGGATACGAATAAGGACAATATACAGAACGCATAAGTGGCCAATACCATAATAAGAGCGTGCAGCCAGTGAATTTTGAAAAACAGGATAATACAGGCAAATAACAGAATTGTAAAAATAAGCGGCTTAAAATCATGTAAATGAAGCATAGGGGCAAAATAAGCGCCCTGCGTTAAAATGACCGAAGTGAAAAATAGCTGCTTCCGGTAGGCGGAGAGCCGAAACCGAAAGAGTGCAAAGCAAAAAACCGTAACGGAAGACCACACTATAAAATAAGTGAAAATTTCTCTAAGCTGCGTCATGTGAACCTTTCTGTCTGTCAAAACGGATGATGTAATTGTAGTTGGTTATTCGGAAGGGACGACCGCTGCTGTGCCGCTCCCAACGGTGCCGAAGGAATATTCCAGGCAAGTTTGATTGTTTTTGGCAATAGTCCGAAGGATCAGTTCGTGGTATTTGCGTTGACGCAAAGCGGACAGGGTCAGTGCAGGTCCGGTACCCTCCACATCGAAATAAAGCTTGCCCCCGCGTTCGTCATATTTGCGAATATGCTGGAAATTAACATATAGATCCGTGTCGATCTTTTTGTAATCCCGCTCATCCAACAAATCCAGGAAACGGCTGAAATCCTTTAAAGAATTGATGTTTCTTGTCACTCTTTGCTCTTGATTGCAATACAAAATATCTTTCATCCCGATTTGAATGTAATGGATGGCAGAGAGATCGATTGACGACGTATCCGAAGCTGTCTCTGTAAACGTTTGTTCCTCTGCCAAATGTCCCGCTTTGATCATGAGGTCGGTATAGGAGTAATCATAGGCTAGCGACAATTTTTGCAGAGTATCCGGGGAAGGTGTTATTTTCTCATTGGTGGAGCGGTTTCTTTCCAATTCCAAGTCTCGTATGTATGCATGTGATAAGCCGCTCTTTTTGGCCGCTTCCCGCAAGGACATCGATCCTCGCAAGCTCTCCAGAAATTTACCGAAATCGGGGATAGGTTGTCCCACTGTCATCACCCCTTTCTGTACTATTGTAAAGGACGGAGGATTGAAAATAAATAGGAGCCCCAAAAATGTCGATTTTACGGGATCAATTATGGAATATGTTATGGTATAGACCTAAAAATTAGCTAATAAATATAAGGTATGGCTTGACGAATTGTAGTATGAATACTACAGTGGAATAGAAGGAGAAATAAACCACATCATGAGGGGGACCGTGTTGATGAGAGACAAAATTATGAACCGATGGAGCACGTACGAACCCTTTTTTGTGGAGTTTAACGGCTATAAAATTGCGGATATCGTGATCACAAGCCATGCTTTGTCGCGTTGGGCGGAGCGTGTGGAGAACGAAGCTGGAGGCATAGAGCCCATATGCTCATTTTTGTGGGAAACGCTCAAGGATCATCGAATTCAGCCCTACTATGAGCATGAAAAGGACGTTTATTTAATCGATGAGGATTTGGTCATGGTGGCCGAATTCGTAGAATTGAAGGATGAAATCGATATTGCCGGTAACCCGTTACATAAAATGATTATCGTGACCTTCCTTGGCAAAGTGTCCGAGGATATTCAATTGAGAGATCTGAAAGCGTATTATTCTTGGCTCCGCCATTCGCGGCGGATGACCTTGGTGAAGCACGGACGTAAGCAAAAATAAAACCATTCCTTTACAGAAAAAGCATGCGGCTTCTTTAGAGGCCACTGAAAAACTGGCGGAGTGGACGGAATCGTTCTGCAGAAGTGTAAGCGTTCGCCTTTGTCCCCGGATTTTGACCGCTATAAGCGGGTTGAAATGGATAAAATCCGGGGACAACAGCGATCGGAAGAATGATCCGTCCATGCAGCCGTA
>NZ_NMQW01000034.1 GCF_002234615.1 Paenibacillus rigui
GTGCAACCTTCTCTCAGTGTATGGTAGGGGTACTAAACACTTCGAGATTTGGGGAGGTACTCCTTTTTTCATGTCTTAAAAACTCAAGCTGCTCAAGGCATTCAATTTATGAAATTGATTCATCTAAGATTGATAAGAAATAAGTTAGTCCATAGATATGACCATTGGGATGATGAAATAGCCATTGGTGAATCTATTTACAAAGGAGTCCAACAATTGAGTGATGAATTGTTAGAGTATTTAGTAAATAGTATTACTGGTTTAATCAAGAAGCTAGATGAAGGTTATAAATAATGGGGCTTTACATGTAAGCTTCGTAAACTGCTCTTAATAATACACGTTTCGGACCTTTCGATCCTCATTAAGGAAAGAAGAAAGACCGCCAGATTTTGAATTTAGAGAATTTCAACTGAAATTGCTATATCAAAAAAACGAGTAGGAGGCACTATGGAAGAAAGGTTAACTGAAATATTTGAAAAAGCAAATGAAAAATTCATTAATGATGATCTAGAACTATTGCTTTCAAACGTCTCTGAAAGGACGCTGTGTGGAGCACTAATGTTACATCTCAATATTTTGGTACAAAATTCTGAGTTTGCCGATTATAAAGTTGATGTGGAATACAATCGAAACAAAAATGGAAAAGTTAAAACATCTTTAAAAACAATTCGCGGACCTCAGGACATTGTTGTAAAGATAAATTGTGATCTTATTGTTCACAGTAGAGGTAATAATATCTATCAGGATAATCTAATTGCGATTGAAATGAAAAAATCTAATAGGAAACAAGAGCAGAAAGAAAGTGACCGATATAGATTGATTGCTCTAACGAAAGAAAGCTACGACGATATCTGGTCGTTTGATGGTAAAACTTTTCCAGAGCATGTTTGTAGATATGCATTAGGAATTTACTATGAAGTCAATTATAAAGCTCAGCTCATCAATATTGAATACTACAATAAGGGTTATAAATTTGCCGAAAAAGAAATCAGTTTTAAATCGGGAGGACACACCTGCACCAATTTTTCACAAGATCAACTTTGGGCACAGACTTAAACTCAGCATACAACAAGAATCTCAAACATTTTGAAAGTTAAAATCTATACTCCAATACAAGATATGAAACAAGCCTGTAGCTATGTAAATTTTACTGCTACAGGCTTATATTATGAGTTGAAAGTTAATATAGCATATAAAATTGTATAAAAATACAGCTCATTGCATATATTCATTATTCTCAATATTTCTGACGAATAATTCTCACTTAGTACGTAAAAATTCTCATGTTTTATGCAAAATCACAAGAGGCCCCTCCCTGGGCCTCCCCTCCCCTCTTTAACTGCACCTGCTGTAGCCGCAGCTGCTGCAATTTCTGCAGCCCTCGCTGTTAATCAGCGAGGCCGAGCCGCAAGACGGGCACAGGTCCAGCGACGTCGCCGCATGCCGGTTCACGGCATACTGCGATGCTAGCGGCTCCGCGACGATTTCCTGCGTCGCCGTCACGTAGGCGTCCGCATCGTCGTGGAACTCGCCGTGCATCTCCAGCGCCTTGGCGACCGCGTCGGCAATCGATTCGACGCGGTTTGCACCGAAACCGATGGCGCCCGAGCCGCCAATGCCTTTCAGGTGCTTGGTCAGCAGCTGTACTTTGTTGCCATGGTCGCCGTAGCGCAGGAACAGAGAGCACACCCGTCCGAGTGCCTCGGACATGGCAAATACGTCCGATCCCGCCTTGCCTACATTCAGGAACACCTCGCTTGGCGAGCCGTTCATATCGTTGATCGTAATATACGCCATGCCGAACGGCGTATTGAATTTATAGGTGGCCCCGCGCAAAATTTGCGGCCGGCGTTTGTACTGCTTATCGACCTCAGCTCCCGAGATAGCAGAGGTTAAGGAACTGACCAAGCCTCCGCCGGAAGTCAGGCTTGTTGCAGAGGACGGTGCCGCAGCTGAAGTGTAGCTGCCATCCGCTGCTTGAGCCGCTTCCCTTGTATCGGCATTCAGCACCTCGGCCTGAGCCGGAACCGGCTCACTTCTCTTTGCTTCTTCCGCAGCGCCTTTACTGTCCTCCTTCTTCTCGGTAGACAGCACCTGCACATCCCGGCTGCCGTCGCGGTAGATCGTCACGCCTTTGCAGCCCAGGTCGAAGGCAAGCTCATACAAACGCTTCGTCTCCTCAACAGTAAAATCGGCCGGGCAGTTCGCCGTCTTCGAGATTGAGCTGTCCACCCATTTCTGTATCGCCGCTTGGGCCCGAATATGATCCTCCGCCGATAAATCCATCGCCGTTACAAAATAGTCCGGCAGCTCCTGATCCGGATGCGCATCCTTCCATTCCTGAGCAATCGGAACATACTGCTTGTCGAAGCCGAGACGGCTTTGACGATAATATTCAAAAGCAAAGTACGGTTCAATACCCGTGGACGTGCCCACCATCGTTCCGGTACTGCCCGTCGGCGCCTGGGTGATCACCGTTACGTTGCGCATCCCTTTTTTCTGAATGGCCGCCCCTACCTCCGGATAGACGCTCGTCATCGTCTTCATGAAGCCGCTTTGCAGGAACGGCTCTGCCGCGAACTGCTGAAAGCTGCCTTTTTCCTCCGCAATATCTGCAGAAGCCAGATAGGCCTCTTTTGCCATAAAGCCGTACAATTGATCCAGGAACAGCAGCGATTCCGGGCTGCCGTAACGGATTTCAAGCTTAATCATCAGCTCCGCCAAGCCCATCGTCCCCAGACCTACACGGCGCTCGTTCTGCTGGTTCATCCGGTTTTCTTCGAAGTGGTACGGCGTTTTGTCAATGACGTTATCCAGGAACCGGGTAGAGTAGCGCACGACCTTGCCAAGCTCATGCCATGCTACATCCTGCTTCTCTGCATCATAGAACTGGGACAGGTTGATCGCGGATAAATTGCAGACGCCCCAAGCCGGCAGCCCCTGCTCACCGCACGGATTCGTACAAATGATGGGATTGAAATACCAGCTGTTGGACATCTGATTATAGTACTCCATAAATACAACGCCAGGCTCCGCTGATTTCCATGCGGATTCGATAATCGTATGCCATACCTCGCGGGCTTTCACTGTTCGCTGAACGACGACTTTTTTACCAAGCTGCTTCCATTTGTCGAGATTGCCGTCCCACAGCTCATCGTACTCGGGATCGTTCGTATCCGGGAACACTAGCTCCCAATCCAGATCCTCTTTCACCGCTTGCATAAATCCGTTGCTCACGCAGACCGATAAATTCGCGTTCGTAATCTGCCCCATCGTCTGCTTCACCGTAATAAAATCAACCACATCCGGATGCCAGTCGTTCATCATCAGCATGAGCGCACCGCGTCGGCTGCCCCCCTGTTCGATAAGACCCGTCGCGTAGCTGAACAAGCCGCCCCAGGATACCGCGCCGCTGGAGGATCCGTTCACGCCTTTAACAATAGCGCGTCTCGGCCGAAGCGAAGACAGGTTAATACCAACACCGCCGCCCCGAGCCATAATCTCCGTCATTTCCGTCAGGGTGCTCATAATCCCGCCACGGCTGTCCTTGGGCGACGGAATCACGTAGCAGTTAAACAGCGTCAGCTCATCGCTCGCATCCGCACCGGCTGCAATCCGTCCGCCCGGAACCAGCTTCCAGTCCTGCAAAATATATTTAAATTTATGTGTCCATTCTTCTCTCTTCTCAGGGGTTGCTTCTACCGAAGCCATGGCCTTCGCCAATCGTTCCCACAGCTGCTCCGGGGTTTTCTCTACGGTTAATGTCAGCTTCTCGACATGCGATTCAACCACATCACCACTCCGAAGCTGCACCTGGACAATATCGCCTGTACGTGCGATCACTTCCCCGACCTCCTTGGCGGGAAATTTCGGATCGTCCTTAGTCAATACCAGTACCGTATCTCCGACTTTCGTAAGACGGGTATCTGCATTTTTTAGCGCATATCGATCGAGAAAAATTTTCTCACTGAGTCCATTCAACTTACTCCCATGCACGGTCTTCAATACGACAACCTCCCGCAATGTAAAATCCACCAAACACAATATATAGTGTGCAAAACTCATTATACATTACAATATATTGTGTTTCTAATAGGCGAGTAGCGAATTTTGGTAATTAGGACAAGGAACGAACCCGATTGCTTCCATTTGCTCGAATAAGCTCTCTTTTTTGTATAGCGCTTCATAAAATATTTCGACAGGATCGGACTCTTTTTCCCACCGAACCGTACCGGAATTGAAACCTAAGGCCTATAGTCAAATCAGGATGAAGTCTTCCTTGCGAAGCAGCTTGCATCATTGATTTGGTATACCATATACTAGATGAGGCAAGACTTAATCTTTTATCTGGAAAGGGACATTATCCTATGAAGAATGAACAGCTTTTTCACCAATTGGAGCTTGTACGTGAGAGAACCATACAACTGCTTGACCTTGTTACCGAGGATACTGCGGACCTGATGCCTTCAGGGTATAACAATACGCTGCGCTGGCATCTGGGTCACATTGCTACCATCCAGGAAAATATGTGCTTGAAGCTTGCGGGAGAACCGTTCGGACTTCCGGAAACGTTCCCTGTGCTTTTTGCAAATGGTACGAAGCCTGCCGACTGGCAAACCGAGCCTCCCTCACTCGAAACGTTGAAATCCATATTGACAGAGCAGCCTTTAAGAATCAAACAAAAGCTGTACAACCGGACGGAGGACTTGTTGGCGGCTCCTTTCAAAGGCATTGACACCGTGGGCGGGATGATGGGCTTCAGCTTGTATCACGAAGGTGTGCATACCGGTTTCATGATGAGTCTGCGTAAAACGATTGCCTCCCTTTGACATGCGCGTCTGACCTTTGATAACCTAGTTCTGAATACGCGATTCGATTATATGGAGAGGCTTGGGTGACATCTGTACGGTTTCCCAGGAGCGGACTCCCAGAGGAGGCTTCAGCATGTATTTGTTTCAGAATCAATTTATGCCGAAGGAGCAAGTGCCCATTTCACCCGAGGACCGCGGGTATTATTTCGGCGACGGGATCTACGAAGTATTCCGCGTATATAACGGGGTCATCTTCGAACCGGACGGGCATTACCGCAGATTGGAGAAAAGCGCGAAGGATACCCGGATTGCACTGCCCAGCTCAATTTCGGAATTGAACGGAAATTTGGAAGAGCTTATTCGGCTCAACGAGCTGACGGAAGGCATCGTGTATATGCAAATTACCCGGGGAGCCGCGCCTCGGTCACACCCTTTTCCCAAACAGGCGGAGCCTGTCCTTATGGCGTACTGCTCACCTATGGCAAGACCGCTGTCAACGATCGAACACGGGATTCGTGCTATTACTATGGACGATATCCGTTGGCTGCGCTGCGACCTGAAGACACTGAATTTGCTTCCCAATGTGATGGCGAAGCAGCACGCTTTGGATCAGGGTGCGGATGAAGTCATTCTTCATCGCAGCGGTACTGTGACCGAATGCAGCGCGTCCAATTTCATGATCGTCAAAGAAGGTGTCTTACATACCCACCCGGCGAACCACCTGATTTTACATGGGATTACAAGGGATGTCGTGCTTAAGCTGGCCCGGGAGCTATCGATTCCGGTTCAGGAGCAGCCCTTTACAGTGGAGAATGTACAGCAAGCCGATGAAGCCTTTCTGACAAGCACGACGCAGGAAGTAACGCCAATTATTCAAGTTGACGGGCAGACTATTGGAACCGGGGCCCCGGGAGCTATCACTGTTAAACTGCAGCAGGCGTTCGCCCAGCTCATTCCTGCAGCTTCTCCGTCTCTTTAAATTGAAACTTTTTGCTTTCTTATCTACCAAAAAAAAACCTCCGGAGGTTACAGAAGCCATTGAAAAACGGGCGGAGTGGACGGAATCGTTCTGTAGAAGCGTAAGTGGTCGCCTTTACCCCGGATTTTGACCGCTATAAGCGGGTTGAAATTAAAAAAATCCGGGGGACAACAGCGATCCGAAGAATGATCCGTCCATGCAGCCGTAACTTTTTCAGTGGCCTCGGGCAGCAAAGGCTACCTCCGAAGGTTCCAACTTTCATTCGCATATTTCTCATCTATTAATTGCTGTACCAGCGACTGTTCGTAATCCGTCAGCTCGCCTTCCACCAGCTCCACATCCAAGCCTTCCGCCATCCCGATACGAAAAGCCTGCTCCGCTTCGTCCATTTGTACGGTATCTCTTTGCAGCTGCCGGCACAGATCGTTGATGGCCACAGCCTTGTGAACGAACTGCTGCTTCAATCTCGCCTGGATACGCTCATTTTTAAACTTCAATACGCGGAACAGCTGATCCGTATCCATATCCAGCAGGATCGATCCGTGCTGCAGCACCACTTGCTTTTGCCGCGTCTGGGCACTTCCTGCAATTTTTCGTCCCTCCACGACCAGCTCGTACCATGATGGGGAATCGAAGCAGGCTGCGGAGCCCATCGACGCGTACTTCGTTTTGTCCTCTTCGCTTGCAAGCTGCACCATCTGCGCATCGAGTCCCAGGTTGCGAAAGCCGGCCAGCAGCCCTTCGCTCAGCACCCGGTATGCTTCCGTTACGCCTCTCGGAATGCCCGGATAGCTCTCAGCAACGATGATGCTGTACGTCAGTTCTTTATCGTGGAGCACCGCGCGCCCACCGGTCGGCCGACGCACGAATCCAAGCCCTTCTGCCTTAAGCTGTTCAAAATCAATCTCTTCCATCGCCTTCTGAAAATACCCGATCGATAATGTTGCGGGATCCCAACCATAAAACCGTACGGTCGGAGGAACTTTTCCCTCGCTATGAGCGATGAGAATCGCTTCATCTGCTGCCATATTGTATGCAGGGTCTTGAGGCCCTGATGAAATAAAACGCCACTGTTCTTTCATACTTCTATCTACCTGCCTCTCACTTCTTCGCGGCGATCCACTTCCCGGCCGTCAGCTCTGGAATTTGAAACTCCCGGGTCGGCTTCTCTGCCACATCCGGCGCTACGAATGCCAACATCCCGTCCTCTCCAAGGACATGAAACCCGCCATCTACGGCAACCGCATCCACCGGACGGTGCTGCCATGCCAGATGCATCTGCTTACGGGACTTCAAATCAAGCAATGCCAGGGGCTTTTCCATATCCACAACCTTATTGGACGTGTCGAACCGCAATACAAGCATTTTACCGTTCAAAGCCGTCATAGTAAAGAAAAAGGGCCTCGTATTGGAAACAAAATTGCTCGTCAGCTCATAAGGCACCTGCTGCGGATTGAAGCGATAAATTTTATTGGACCATTCGCTTTTTACCCGCTGAGTTGTTCCTATATAAATATCTCCGCTCGTATCCAGCGCTACCTGGTCCAAAGGATACCGGCGCGCTTCCTGGATCATTTTGCCCCATTCGCCTGTCAGCAGATCCGCCTTGTACAGGTTTGAGCTCGTATCCGTATTATTGGAAGTGACGAAATAGACGTCCTTGCCTTGGCCCATCACATCCTCAACTCCCCCCGGCACCAGCCACTCCTTCACCCACTTATGCTCCTTCAGCTGATAAATGCCGACCTTCGTCATTTCGCTGCCCTTTTGCACCGTTTTCTCCGCAGCAGTCAGAAACATCAAATCGCCGGAAACGTAGCTGCACTTGGGCGACATCTGAGGCGTTGCATATTGCAGGAAGCTGCCGGACTGCTTGTCCCGTACATAAAATCCACGGAACGCCTTCGGATCGTTACTATTAAATACGGTAATGACCGTATGTTCGGCTGTATAGTTGATGCCGCTGATCGGCTCGGTCGTTTGCAGAATCGGCTTGCCGCTCTCCGTCTTGCTGTTCACACTGAACACCTGAAACTCATCCGCTGCAAGCAAATCGCCGGTTTCGTCGATCGCTTTGGTCACTTCCTCATCGACAGGAGTAATACGAGGCGGCTCTGTCCGTTGAAACCAGAACAGCATACCGATACTTATACAAACGGCGGCTATGAGCGCCACGCCCCATTTATTCAAACCCCATCCGTCCCTTCCCTCATGCTAATACTCATCATAATGGATTCGTTAAGGTTATGAAAGAGTTTCTTTTCGTCCATACTAAAAATTACAATTACTTATTTATAGCCACACCAAATGCCAGCTTTCCTTCCCGAAGGAAGGCACCAAAGGAGCGGCATCGCATGCAACCAACAGAGAAAAAAGAACACGTGCGCCCCTTCAACGAAGATGTCCAGCTGCATTTTGACCGGGAATGGTTCGAAAACCTGCATCAGCGAGCACAGCGAGGCGGTCCATGGGACGACTGGACGTTGTATCAGCTGGCTTACGAAGCCGAACGGGCCAGTCTGATTTCAGACTTTGACGAGCTGCAATCGCTCTTGCATATCCAACAGCTGACACCCATGCCTCATCAGATTGAAACTGCCAAGAAGGTTTTGACCGAGATGCGGGGAAGGGCCATTCTTGCCGATGAAGTCGGGCTTGGCAAAACGATAGAAGCCGGGTTGATCCTGAAAGAATATTTGATTCGCGGGCTCATCAAAAAAGTGCTGATCCTCGTGCCGGCCTCCCTCGTCCTTCAATGGGTCCGGGAGCTGAATTCGAAATTCGGGATTCCTGCCGTTGCCCAGAAAAAAGAATACATGTGGGCGCAGTGCGACATCATCGTCGCCTCGATGGATACCGCCAAACGCGATCCGCATCGCGACATTGTGCTGGGTATGGAATACGATATGCTGATTGTCGATGAGGCCCACAAGCTGAAAAATAAAAAAACGACAAACTATCAGTTCATCAACGATCTCCGCAAAAAATATTGCCTGCTGCTAACCGCTACGCCGGTGCAAAATGACCTGAAGGAGCTTTACAACCTCATTACTCTTCTCAAGCCGGGCCAGCTCGGAGGTCAAGGAAGCTTTCAAGCCAATTTCGTTGTGGATAAACGTATCCCCAAAAACGAGGAGCAGCTTCAGCAGGAGCTGTCCAAGGTCATGATCCGCAATCGGCGCAGCAATGGCAACGTCAATTTCACCAAGCGGGTGGTGCGCAATATTCCGCTTACCCTGTCCCCCGAGGAGCAGGCGCTGTACGACGGCGTCACGGACTTCGTCAAAGGGCGCTACGAGGAATCGGGCGGCGATATCAGCAGCGCTCTGTCACTGGTCACCCTCCAGCGGGAAGTATGCAGCAGCCGGGATGCGGTGTTCATTACTCTGGTCAATATGTTTAAGAAAACGCCCGAGGACTCGCCGATGCGTCCACGGATTTGGCAGCTCGTAGAGCTGATCCGAAGCATCAAAGCGAATACGAAGGCCGAGAAGGTCATGGAAATCGTACGGGATATTAATGAGAAGGTGATCATATTCACCGAATACCGCGCTTCTCAGGAATACCTGATGCAATACCTGAAGGACAACAAAATATCCGCTGTCCCCTACCGTGGCGGCATGAATCGGGGCAAGAAGGATTGGATGATGGATTTGTTCCGCAACCGGGCGCAGGTCCTGGTGGCAACCGAAGCCGGAGGCGAAGGGATTAATCTACAATTTTGCCACCATATGATCAATTTCGATTTGCCGTGGAACCCGATGCGCGTGGAACAACGGATCGGACGCGTCCACCGGCTGGGCCAGCAGGACGATGTGAAAATATACAATTTGTCCACCAAGGGAACAATTGAGGAATACATTTTGTCGCTGCTTCACGAGAAGATTAATATGTTCGAGCTCGTGATCGGGGAGCTGGACACGATCCTGGAACGGTTCGAAAAGTCCAATTCGCTTGAGACGCATCTTGCCAAAATGATTCTCTCTTCCCGCAGTGAAGACGAGATCCGCAAGCAAATGGACGATCTGGGGCGCTCCTTCTCCACGATTCGCTCTGAGGTCGAACGCAGTCCGCAGCAGAATCCTGCGATTGCGGGCAATATTTTAAATTCGCTGGGACAGACCATTCCGAATGAAGCGGAGGCGGCGCCGTGAAGCCTGCACAAATTCAAGATTTTGTGATGCGTTATTTAGAAGCGGAGCAGTGCGACATCCTGGAGAAGCACCCGGACTATGTCACCGTCAAGCTCTCCCCCTCCGCCGACAAGGAGCTGACCTTCCGCCCTTACTACTGGAGCTTCGTCGAACGGACCGGCGTCCCCCCCGAGACGATGACCTGCACATTCATCTTCAATCCGGAGTCGTATAAAGCCTCCCAGTCCTCGGCCACCCCGCAGGCAGTTGAGCGTCCGGATTCGTCCGGGATGGCCGCTCCGACAGCACCTGCGGGTTCAGGAACCGCCCCCCTCACCGGGGCCGCAGCGGTCGGCGGTCCTAACGCAGGCGCCACCGGTGGCGTTCAACATGCCCCCGATAGCATCCTGGGTCGTTATTTCGGCTTCGTCCCGACGCAGGTGGTGGCACGCGTACCGAAGGATGAGGTGACATTCGGCAGCCGCCGGCTCGAGCAAATCTTCGACGCCGTGCGCAGCAAGGGGCGCTTCGTGCACTTATTCGAAGAGGTGAGGAGCGAGCCGCGTTCGAAAACCTTTTCCACGCAAGCTTATGAAAGCTGGATGCAGGTCAATTTCAAGGTCGAGCTTGCCTGCGACATGAAGCGCAGTGAAATTCATTCGCTCGGCATCCATCTCGTGACAGGTCAAATCGTTGAGCAGTTTCAAGAAGTGCTCAAGGATCGTGCTTTGACCCCCGTCCTCCCTGCCCACGTTTACATGGTGCCTGATAAATTTACGCTGCCGCGCGCGGTCATTTATCTTGAACAGTATTTGGAACAGAAGCTTCGCAGCTACGATCATACCTGGGCCTCGGAAGCCAGAATTCGGCTGGAGGATGAGATCGCCCGAATCCGCAGCTACTACGAGCCCCTGCTTCAAGCGGCGGAGCCTGAGGCCAAGGCGGATATTGAGAATCAATATCGGAACCGGGAGCAAGAAATCGATTGGCAGTACCGGCCCCGTATCCAAATATCCGTCATCAATTGCGGCCTGTTTCATTTGCTAACGGGGAATCCGGGCATGAACTGACGGGTTCCGCTAAATGATTGCAAAAATAGAAGCAATTATTATTTTTGCGGCCTACAGGTTCTAACAAACTTTTCAAGGCATATTTTATACAATAAGGGCATAGCAAATCGAGCCCCATCTCCCAAACAAGCAGGTGACTGGATGAAAAAATTGGTGTTAAGGCTCTCAACGCTCCTTTTATGGACAAGCCTGCTGACGGCAAGCCCGCTTTCCACAGCAGCGATTCAAGAGCATCCGCCCCAACCGGCTCCCATCGTCAAGCCCGATTCCCCGGAACGGTTGAAGACAATGACTACGCCGACCTTCATGGATGCGGTGAATCAATGGGTGGGACGCATTGCCAAAGAGAAGGGCTATGAGGCCTGGTCCTCCGCCGCTTGGACAAGCTATCCCCTCGGTCCGGGGACGCACGGATGGATCGTGCTGCTGCAGGCCGGTGGCCGTGAAGTCGGTTACCTGGTCATTCACGCGGCGGACCCGAATCAGCCGAACACGTACCAGCTGTCCGAATACGGCAGCGGCAGCAACCCGCTTTTCAGTATGAACACACTGTACCAAAGTCTGGTACAGCTTGAACTTATCGATACTTCTTATGAGGCAGAACGCTGGTACATCGACCCGATGCACGCTCTCTGGATTGTGACAACGGAAGATCATACCTACTTTATTGATGCGTCATCCGGCGAAGTGCTGCCCCTTACCTCCAGGCAGCAGCTGCTTGATGCTGAACAAGCAAGCAGCGCCGATATCATAAGCCCTTCTACGGTGACACCCCGGAATGACATCAGCACCAATCGGCAAATCGACGGCTTCGATCCGTACGATAACATGACATGGCTGCTCCAGCAGCCTCTGCCGTCCATGGCTTTTGCCGGACTGCAGGCATTGCTTGACACGCCGGTTCCTGCCCGGCTCACCTTCATTGCCGAGCTCTACGGGGGGCAAGTGAACATCCCGTTTGCCGTAACCGGTTACCAGCAATGGTCCAATGAGGACGGGTACCTGCAGCTTGAGCACAACGGGCACAGGGCGATCCCCTACCGCTATGCTGCGGCAGCCGGCAAACTGTTCCACCAGCAGGACACGCCGCCCGTTTTCTAGCGAAAACGCGCTGGGCACTTATGCTTCCGACGCCAGTTTTCTGGCGAAAACTCTAAGCTTATGCTTCCGATGCCAGTTTTCTGGCGAAAACTCTAAGCTTATGCTTCCGACGCCAGTTTTCTGGCGAAAACTCTAAGCTTATGCTTCCGATGCCAGTTTTCTGGCGAAAACTCTTAGGTTATTCTCCTCCTCACATATAGAAAAGCTTCCCATCCCTGTGCTATAGGGGAGAAGCTTTTCATTTTTTTTTGCGCAGACCATTCAACCACATACGGATGGCCAGCGGAACCATACCGAACCAGCGGTACTGCCAATGCTCGCGTACCTCGCGTTGGCTTGCTTTTGCCTGCTTGCGGACTTCCTTCGGCGTCTCCATATATTTAATAAACTGCTCGGTCATATATTTGATTAACTCATCACCTTTAGCCAATAGGCCGACACCCCCATTCTTCCATTGTTGCCAATGAGGGAAAGGCTCAAACGTGCAGCAGCACCGGATTCTCAATTGATTCTCAACAAGGAGCAACGACACCTCCTCCGAATGGCTTGTTGCTTGAAATCAGCAGCCCCTCGCGAATGCAAGCGTCCATCTGCAGCAAAAAAAAGCGCCCGGCAACCATTCCTTTCGGAGCGGCTTGCCGGGCGCTGTACGCCATGTTACATTTTCTCAGGTGCTTCGAGGCCGATCAGCGCCAGTCCGTTTTTCAACGTGATCTGGAAGCATTTTACCAATGCAAGTCTTGCTTGACGAATCGCTTGGTCGTCCACCAGAATCGGGCATTCGTGGTAGAAGTAGTTGAAGCTTTGGGCCATATCCACCAGATGGCGGCTGATAATCGAAGGCTCCAGCTTGTGCATGGACTGCTCCACCCGCTCCTTAAACAGGTACAACTGCTTGAGCAGCCCCTGTGTCGGTGCATCCTCCAACTGGCTCAAATCCAATTGCTCCAGCGTCCCCCCGAATTCGATGGAGTCGCTGCCTCCATTCGCTCTGCGGAGTAAGCTGCAGGCACGGGCATGTGCGTATTGGACATAAGGTCCCGTCTCGCCCTCGAAGTTCAACGCATCCTCCCAGGAGAACACGATGTCTTTGATCCGGTTGTTGCTCAAATCATTGAATATAATGGCACCAACGCCGACTTGACGGGCCACCTCATCCTTATTTTCAAGATTCGGATTTTTCTCCGCGATGATGTCGTGAATTTTGGCGATCGATTGCGTCAACAGCTCCTCTAATCGAACAACGTTGCCTTTACGCGTGGACAGCTTGGCCCCTTCCAGGCTGACTTTGCCGAACGGCACATGCTGCAATTGATCCGCCCAAGTATAGCCCATCAGCTCGATGACCTTGAACCATTGCTTAAAGTGCAAGCTTTGTCCTGCATCCGTCACATAGATGCACTTGTCAAAATCATACGTATTCTTCCGGTAGATCGCAGCCGTTACGTCACGGGTATGGTACAGCGTACCTCCGTCCTTCTTGATCATCAGCGCCGGAGGCATGTTGTAGTCGTCCAGGCGGACCAGCAGCGCGCCTTCGTCTTCTTCCAGCAGATTTTTTTGCTTCAGCTCGTCAACGACCGCAGCCATCTTATCGTTATAAAAGCTTTCTCCTGCGTAGGAATCGAAGTGTACGCCGAGCAGATCGTAAATTTTCTGGAACTCCTTCAAACTGATTTCCACGAACCATTTCCACAGACGGGTCGCTTCCTCATCCCCCTGCTCCAGCTTCACGAACCAGGCGCGTGCTTCATCCTCAAGCTCCGGCTTGTTATCGGCTTCATCGTGGAACTGCACATACAATCGCTGCAGCTCATCGATTCCTTCTGCTTCCACGGTTTCCTTGTTGCCCCACAGCTTGTAGGCTACAATCAGTTTACCGAATTGGGTTCCCCAATCGCCAAGATGGTTGACCCCGACAGATTTATAACCAAGGAACTCATATATTTTATAGATTGCGTTTCCGATCATCGTTGTCCGCAAATGGCCAATATGGAACGCTTTGGCAATATTCGGTGAAGAAAAGTCAAGTACGATATTGCGGCCTTGACCGATATTTTGCGAGCCGTACCGTTCTTTGCGCTCCAGCACCTCACCAATGACACTTGCTGCGAAATGCGTCGGATTCAAGTACACGTTAAAATAGCCGGATACCGCTTCCACCCGTTGTATCGCCGGATGTCCGCTCCACTGCTGCTTTAGCTCCTCCGCGATCGCTTGCGGCGCCTTGCGCAGCTGCTTGCTCAGCTTAAAACAAGGCATCGACAAATCGCCCATTTGCGGGTTCGGCGGGTATTCGATCAATTCCGCAATAGCTTCCTCCGTAACCCCCTCCAGCTGGGATGCCAGCTGCGAGGCAAGTATGCTTTTATAATTCATTCTATTTATCCCCTTTCATTTCTACCAATCAGTCCATTTCTGATTCAATCCATCTATATTCTTGAACACCAATAAAGCACCCCGAACGGGGTGCTGCCAGACTTCAATCGAGGTTGCCATCATTTGCATTAAGTAACATTATATCGGTCATCAAAAATGGAGTCAAGGCTGGAATCCCATGGACCGTTTAGGGAAATGAAGCCCGCATCCATGATGCTGTGGCAGATAGAAGAAAACGCTTGGAGGCCAGAGACGGCCAATTGGACATCATCGCAGGCTATTCGAGCGGCGCCCGTTTAAATTATCGATCCACAATGGAACCAGAGATGCATTATTTGTTTACTCAGAGTATTTTCTGCATGATAAGCACGTCCAGCAGACGCCCGAACTTATATCCTACTTCTTTCATGACTCCTACATGAGTGAAGCCGAATTTTTCATGTATATATACGCTGCTGTCATTCCCCTCGGCAATTCTGGATAGAACGGTGTGCAGTCCGGCAAGCCTCCCGGCCTCCAGCACAGCGGCTGTCAAACGTTGTCCGAGCCCTTGCCCGCGATATTCGTTATGGATGTAGAGGGAAAGCTCCGCTGTTCGCTCATAGGCCAGCCTATCCGAATAAGGATTCAATGAAGCCCAGCCGACAACCTGCCCCTCCTGCTCCGCCACAACCACCGGATACATGGCACCATGTGCTTCAAACCATGCCTCCTGCTGAGCCAGGGTACGGGGAACGGTATCGAATGTAGCGACCGTATGAAGAACCGCATCGTTATA
Source organism: Paenibacillus rigui (assembly GCF_002234615.1). Lineage (GTDB taxonomy): Bacteria > Bacillota > Bacilli > Paenibacillales > NBRC-103111 > Paenibacillus_S > Paenibacillus_S rigui. The sequence continues at coordinate 15,252 of NZ_NMQW01000034.1, forward strand.
GATGTCCACAATGGCACTCAGGTCTTCTCTTTTTGCTTGTCGGATGTTCATGTTCGATCCCTTCCTCACCGGTATGTTACAAATGAAAAAACCACCTGGTATCTGAGATATCAAGTGGTTTATATCATCTAAAGCAAGAATGCGGTCAAGAGGACTCGAACCTCCACGGGGGGTTAGCCCACACGGACCTGAACCGTGCGCGTCTGCCAATTCCGCCATGACCGCTTATGGTTGTCTCCCTTACTTAAAAAAGGGGACAAGATGTATATTATCATTCCAACCTCGTGCCTGTCAACATTTTTCCGCCCGATGACGGCAACAATTTGAACTTTTTTTACGTATAGTTTATTATAGGCTGTGCAATATAACACAAAAAACATAAAGGAGGATCTTATGCGTAAACTTGGATTCATTCTTGCTATTGTCACTGCAATCACTGTACTATTGGCAGGCTGCAATACAAGCAGCAATGGCGGCAATAAACCGGCCACGCCTCCTCAGGCAGCAACAATTACCAAAGCAGAGTATGATCAAATCGATGATAAGTCCACTTATGAGGATGCGGTTAAAATTATTGGCGGTGAAGGCAAAATCATCTCCGAATCCGGAACCAAAGGAAATCCGGATTATTCCGTAACTTACCAATTTCCTGCCGAAGGAAAAGAGAACGCAAATGCGAAGCTGACCTTCCGCAACAATAAGCTCATTTCCAAATCAGAATCGGGCCTATGAGAATACCTCTACCGAGGCCTATCAAGATCAGCGACCGCGTTCTATGGCTGGTTTATCGCCAAATATAATTTTCACATCCGATGACCTCGGAAGCTTATAAATTCGTTTGTGGTGAGATAAGGATCCCATTGGGGTCCTTTTTACTTGGAGTGAAACTATAACCATTTACAAAGAAGCCAAGCAACAAAACCCCAAATTGGAAGCGCAATCAAAATTCCGTACAAGGTCCCCTTTAAGGCTGAGCCTTCCTGCATCATGACCGACTCCTCTCATGCGATCCCTTAGCGTTCTTAGAGTTTATATTTATGACCCTGTGCTGACCCTTATGCATGCTTCCAACTAAACTATATCATCATTTGGAGCCGAGCACATATACATAAGACAAGACCGATCTGTAGTATTAAGGTCATTTGACTTGTCAGTATACACTCTGGGAGGCGCGTTCATGGTATTGCTTCAATTAGCTATGGGAATTGTAGCTGCGCTGCTGCTTTGGGGATTTATTAAATTGACTTTTCAGGTCGTGCTCTGGATTATCGGAGTGACGCTTGTGATCAGCTTTTTGATTCCAGGCGCTTTCTTATTTATAAGCGGACTGATTTTTATTATGATCGGGATGTTAGCGACGTTGGGACTGCTATATATCATCGGTGCTTTCAAACCTTAATCTGCATGTGTGCGTTATTCCATCCTGGAAACAGCCTTTCTCCCCCTCTACCCTTCGCGGTATGCTTCCAACGCCCGCGCAGCCCAATCCTTCAAATCATTTGCATTGCGTTGAGGCGGCACATCAAAAATATGCGTCGCAAGCCCTTCCGCATCCGGATCTCTCCGCACGACTTCACCACTGCAAGCGCCATGTTCATCCACACATACCCGAAGATAGAAATAATTATCCAATGCTACCCAATGTCCGTCTTCTTGCCTCTGCATCATCGAAAGGCCTCCTTTGTCCGGTAATGGATTAACGGCTTTCTCACACTCATTGTTTCCTGTTGTTACGCAGGATACTCTTAGCAAGAAGCGGCATCGGAAAACAGGCATACTCCAGCCTTCAAATTGAGACGCTAAGTTCTGGAGGTGATCAACATGACAGGCAGAAACAATAAACCGCGCAATGACGGACCTGCAAGCAGTCCATCCCGCCTTGATCAGTTTGGAGACAAGCTGGCCGATAGCGTTCTACAACCTAAACCCAAAAACAAGCGCAGCTGCGAATCCGAGTAAATGATGATAAGGTCAATCCTTTGACACAAAAAGCAAGCCGGAATTTCCTGGTCGGAAATCCGGCTTTATTCCTTTGCGATAGGATTCATCGCTGCTGTTTTTTGCTTTATCCAGCGTTTATAGGCTGCGGTTGAAGCCATAACCGACTCATAGACCGTACGGCCGATACCATACCCTACCTCGGTTGAGGTTCCCGCATAGCGCGAGACTGGCCCTCTCTGTGTGGCCGCGATTATGACCGCATCTGTCGTCGTTCCTGTTGCGGGAATGTCCTCAGTGTCAAGCCGTATGCAGCAATCCTGCAATGCGGCCGTCTTAGCTTCGGTTGTAGTAATGACCGCATTCACCATCGCTGCATCCGTTAATTCTCCATCAATTAGTACGATAATATTAATCGTTCCGGGATATAGCTGATGACGCGGCTGCTTATACCCTGCCCTTGCTTTGTTGCTAAGGCCAACCGTTGCCCAGGTGCAAACGCGAAAGCCTGCATCCGTCACTCGCTCGCTGTAACCGCAATCTTGAACTCTCGCTGCAGTAAGCAGGGCAGCCGTTTCTTGTATTGCGATCCCCTGCTCCGCCATAAAAGAGTGCATTTCTGTTAGCGGATCGTCACACAGATAGGTATTGTCCACTTGACGATTCAAGAGAGCCTGATGCCATCCTAGCCCTTCTCCCCACATGGAAGAATTCAATGTACGCAGCGGCTGCTTGCTTTCGATTACATAATAGCTGTTCCGCTCCAGATCGACAAGCCGGAAAGACACGCCGTCAATCGGCGTCTGGACAACGCCTTCCCATAAAGGAAAAGCACTCATCGAGCCCCATCGATTCCCGACATAACGTCATGTCGCTCCTCAGTAAAAGGCTGGTAATAATAGCCCCTATCGAGCTTGACGATCCTCCGGTTCTGCTTGCGGATCATGACAGACGTATCATCCCAGGCTACGACAATCCCTTTAACATCATTCTTTATATCAGCATCCCTTACCACTCGAAGCACGGTACCCTCGATCCGGTATTGATCCAGCTGTTCTTCGCTTATCATCTGCTTTCCTCCCTACAAAAAAACTATTCCCCCTTTAAGAAGGAATAGTTTCTTTACTCAAGTCCTGCTGAACAGGACTGTGTAAGCATGTACATATAAGTGCGGTACGAGTCAATTGTTAGCTAACATGCTCCTTGGAATCATTCGTTTCAAACCAATAGTCCAGAACCTTGCTCGACATAACCCGCTTTTGTATATATTCTACCTGTGCCGCGGAAAATTGCGGCTGCCACTCCATCTCAAGTTCCTCACAAAGCTTGACGATAGTCAACAGCTCGGACCACGCCACATATCTTTTGTACCAGAAAAATTGAGGATGTTCAATCATATAGGGATACAGGTCGTCAAACTCTGTATGCTTACAATCGAGGGCACGTTCAAAATGAATTTTAGCTTCGTTCAACTTGGTCTTGAAAAAATCGGCCGGAATCTCATTCCCCATAGCAATGCCTCCTCTGTTTTGCATGGTTCCATTATAAAGGAAAAACAGATTCGAGAAAAGCTTTTCTCCCTTTGAAAATGTTTCAAGGTTTCCGTGCCGTTATTCGAACTCGATAATGCCGCCTTTTAATGAAGAAATTTTGGCTAACGACTCTACACGAATGCCCGACTCCCGAATCGTCCGTCCGCCTGCCTGAAACGACTTCTCCACGGCAATCCCTACCCCTACCAGCTCTGCACCGGAGCGGCGAATAATGCGAATCAGCCCTCGCGCCGCATCGCCGTTCGCAATGAAATCATCGATGAGCAGAATGCGATCCTGTTCAGCGAGACATTCCCGTGAAACCATAATATCCGTAACAAAGCCCTTCGTAAAAGAAGGCACCCGCTCCGAGTACATTTCCGTGTGCTCCGTATTGAGTGTCTTCTTCCGGCGGGCAAACACCATAGGCACGTTCAATTCTTGCGCCGTAGCAAATGCGATGGGAATGCCTGACGATTCGATCGTCATAACCTTGGTCACATTCTCTTCGCGGTACAGACGGGCAAACTCTTTCCCCATAGCCGTCGTCAGCACCGGGTCCACCGCATGATTCAGTATCGCATCCAATTTAATAATATCGTCAGAAATAATAACTCCGACTTCGCGTATTTTTTGTTTTAACAATTCCATTTCCTGAAACCCTCCATCCGAAAACCTTTTCCGTTAACTTATCACATGGGGAATCTGCGTTTCAAGTCCTAAGTTCATAATCTTTTCAAAAAGGAGTGCAACTTTTTCCTGATGAAATACGTTATTTATAGTAGAATGCAAGAAACAACGATCAGGACAGCGAAAAGAGCACTATGAAAATAACTAACGTTCATTTTCATGAAAATTGTGCTGCTTTTGGACGAATTTGCTCTTTGATGATTCAATTTCGGCAGAGTATGATTAATAAGGTTATAATTAACACTACATGAAAGGAAGATTTGGATGATTCGCAAACCGTACAGCCTCGCTTTTTGGTCCGTTCCTTTCATCCTCATTATGCTGATTACAGGATGTAAACATACACCCGAAGCCATGAATAATCCAACCGGAGGCGAAGTGGCGACTTCTCCGTCGAAAACAACCGTAACGCCGCCCGAAGCTCCGCCCAAGGAACCTACTGTGGATGCCGCAGCTTCCGACCAAAAACCTGTCATTGCCAATCCGAATGATAAAGTCTCGCTTGCAAGCAACGAGAGCTCAGCCAAGACGAACGAGCCCAACGAGAATCCGAAACCGGCTGCTACCAAGCCCAAAATCGATATTCAAGACCCTTTTAATGAGGCCAAACCCACTTTGCTGGGACTAACCTTGAAATCATCACCTCAACTGGCAACCTCCAAATATGGTAAACCGAAGGATCAGTTTCAAATGGATGATGATTCGGATCCCATCACGGTTTATGACTATGTCGATTTCTTGATTGGCTATAACACTCAGAATCAGCTGCAGTTTATCGATATCCGCAGCAGCGACATTAACCCGGGATTGAACGGCTTGAGACTGGGTCAGTCCACCAGCGAAGTATTCAAAGCTCTGGGGAAACCGGATTCCAACACAAGCTATGTCATGACGTACAAATCCACCGGGGGGATCCTGAAGCTCGATATCGACCCCAAATCGGATAAAGTTAACTCCATTAAGCTTTTCGCCGAATAATGCGTTACGCAATAAAAGCCTGGACAGGATTCGATTGGATCCTAGCCAGGCTTTTTTCAATAAGTTCAGGACTGCTGCTGCCGGGCTGCCGCCCGTTTGCGGTATTTCCAATAAATGAGGCCTGCAACAAGCAGTAAGGCTGCCAGGACCGCTGCACTAATCCCCATATAATGATGGACGACGTACATGATTTTGGGAGCATTCACACCAATCAGGTGACCAAGTGTCAAGAAGGTCGTGCACCAGATAATCGCACCCGTTCCTGCATACAACAGGTACCTCCATAGTACAACCCCGCTAACTCCGGCAAGATAGCATGTAAAATGCCGTACCCCCGGCACATAATAGCCGAACGCGACAGCCCATAGACCGTATTTTTTAAACCAGCCTTCGGCGACCTCAAGACGCTGCGGTGTCAGCTTCACCCACTTGCCGTACTTATAAAGAAAGGGCTTGCCTACTTTCCTTCCCAAAAAATAACTAACAAGCATTCCTGTCATCGTACCTAAATAGCTGACGATCAATGATTTGTAAAAGGAAAACGGTCCCCCATGCAAGGTTAACGATCCGACTGTCGTCATTAATATCTCATCGGGAACAGGAAGTCCGACAATCCCTACAGCAAGTAAGCCAAACAGGGCGATATATCCGTAATGTTCAATCAGCAACAAAATATCATCCAGCACACAGACACGCTCCAGCTTATAAAATGAAGTGCAAAATATATGTTTAAATCACACAGGGGCTAATCCTACCCTACCTATTCTAACAGAAACGATAGGTTTTCCCAAGTTCGAGTCATGGGAGTGCCGACTTGTTCATACCTTGTACTATATGGGTGGAACAAGCCTTACGAAAGGTGGCCCCTGATTGATGAGAAAGCTGAGTTTAATTATGCAGGTCTGCTTCACTTATGTCGGCACCGTCGTAGGAGCAGGATTTGCGACCGGCCAAGAAATATTGCAGTTTTTTACCCGTTACGGATGGATGGCGACGTTGACGATCGGGTTGGCCAGTCTGCTCTTCGTATGGCTTGGCATCAAGCTGATGCTGCTGGCCAATGAAGTACAGGCGGAGTCCTACGAGGATTTGAACAAAGTATTATTCGGCCCCAGAATCGGAGAATGGATCAGCTTGTTCACACTCGTCACTTTATTCGGCGTTACGACCGTCATGCTGGCAGGAGCCGGCTCCGTCTTCGAGGAGCAGTTTCATCTGCCTTATCAGCTGGGATTAGCTATAACCCTAATGCTCTCCTATTGGGTGCTTCATCAAGGCATGCAGGCAATCGTCGTCGTTAATTCGATTGTCGTCCCACTTATGCTCTGCTTTAGTACCATCGTCGTATGGCATTCCAGCGATCTGCCTGGGGCAGGCAATTGGCTGCGCTTAACATCGGACTACGCCCTGGAACGTATTTGGTTCGCTCCATTGCTGTATACCGCCTTCAACCTGACAATGGCCCAGGGGGTGCTCGTCCCTCTGGGTGCGCAGGTCAAAGACCGTTCTATTCTAATCTGGGGCGGCATCCTGGGCGGGGCCATCATCGGGATTATGCTTCTCGGCGGCCACTTCGCTTTATCGGCCCAAATGCCAGGCATTTCACAATTTGACATCCCTATGGCCCGTCTTATTCAAAAGGTAGGCCCGATCGTCCAGCTGCTTTTCATCTGTGTCATTTACGGGGAAATTTTCACGACTTTTATTGCCGATGTCTATGGTCTTTCTCTGCAAATCGGACAAAGAACCCGGCTCCCGCGACACTGGATATTAATCATGATTCTGCTCTTAAGCTATGGTGTCAGCCAGCTCGGATTCAAGGCACTGCTCTCCACGCTGTATCCTTTATTCGGCCTGATTAGTCTCGCCTGGATGACTATGCTTATCTGCCGCAGAGAACGCCCTGCCAGAACGAACTAGGCTTAGTACCGTAGCGAAGCGCAAAATCATAAACAGCATGGACAGCAGCGTAAAGACAAAGCCGCAAAGCAAATAACCGTAGTGGTATAATGGATAGCTTGCAGCATCCCGAATGACTGCGATAACATCCGTAAACAGGAACAAGCTTCCTACAGCAAACACGCCGATCAGTGCATAATCGAAAAAAGTCCATTGCAGCAGCAGAGGTGCGATGGACTGCAACGGCGAGCTGCCCTGCATCTGCTCCTCCGCTCCATGACCCTCCTCCGGATGGTTGTTTGCCTGTAGTTCCTCCGGCTTATTCTGCATCTTCTGCTTCTGCTGCATGACAAACCAGATAAGCATGACCGCCGATGCGGTTACAATCAGGCCGACGACGCCGGCCAGCACAGCTAATGTTAACTTCATATTGGTACCCCCACTGAGGAGATCTCTGCCCTATGCAGGATCTCTTTCTAGCATATTCGTTGCAGACTCTAGTCTTACGGCTGAGAGGATAGCTGGTAGATTAACCAGAGAGATAAAAGAAACGCCGCAGCCGGGAAGACGAAGAGCACCGGCTTCAGCAATCTGTCAGACCCATGCCCGGCCCGTCTCCATATCCATCGTTCATTCCATTGCTTGAATAACATAATTACCGGTTGGGAGAGGCTCTTCTCCTGCTCTACACTGGGCTCCTGAACTGGGAGCTTGTTCTGATTCAGCTTGATTTTCCCACGCTTCCAGCCTACCTTGAAGGTGATTTCGCGGTCTGTTTTTTGCTCCCGATCCATCATTGCGCCCCCGTTCGTTATACTATATACTATAGTATTTATATACACTAAAAAAAGCAATGTATTTTGTGAAAATGCAAGGGAGCAAACAATCATGTGGTTTATTTTCGCAGCTGCCTCGGCCGTATGCTTCGGCCTGAGAGGTATTTTGTATCAATGGACATCCCAGCGGCCCATTAATCGTAATTTACTGCTGCTGGGCGTTTATTTGTGCGGGACGATCGTTGCCCTGGCGGTCAACGGGTTCGTGGGGCAAGCCTGGTCCACCGGGGCATGGATCGGAGTGGGCATGGGCGTATTCTCTTTCATGTCCAACGCTTCGATGTACCGGGGCTTTGCCGTCGGCAAGGCATCGCTTGTCGCGATGTTCACCGGCCTTCCGCCGGTTGTTGTCGTCATACTCGCCTACCTTTTATGGGGTGAAAAGCTGAATATATGGCAGTCCCTTTCTTTTCTTGTCATCATATCAGGGATCCTTCTGATCCGTTATTCCAGCGACATCTCCTGGAGAAACCTTAAGGGCGCTGGCTGGGGGGCGCTTGCAATGCTCGGCTTCGGGATTACGGACTTATCCTCGAAGCAAGCTACCCGGCTGGGTGCGGAAACCCTCCCTACGCTTGTTCTTATGTACGTTACAGGCACGCTGCTGTTCGGCCTCGCATGGTATATAGGCGAGCGCAAGCAGGCAGCGGCACGCCGGCTTGTCGCCGCCTCTGCGGACAATGCAGCTATTCATGGAGCTGCGGATTCGCCAGGCTTTGTTGCTCCTGAGACGATTCCCGTGCCCTGGAACTTCATGCGAACGCTGCTATGGGGCATGGTTGTGGGACTGACCAATATCAGCGGGATGATGCTGGTCATGCCAGCCTTCAAGCTGGGCGTAACCGGGCTTGTATCCGTCGTCATTGCGATGAATGTCGTCTTTGTTTTGTTCTACGCCCGTTTCGTTCTGAAGGAACGGTTCAGCCGTATGGAAGCGTGCGGTTTGACATGTGCCTTTATCGGTGTATTGATCCTTCGATTAGCCGGTTAGCTGACGGGAGTTCGGCAGCCGCAGCGCAATAAAAAACGACGGTAAGCGCATAGCGCGGAGCCGTCGTTTTTTGGGTTAAGGTAGGATGGATAAATGGCAGGCTACTGCTCCTTGCGGTACGTACGGTACACACCCTTCAGCTGCTGCACGACTCTGGACATGGAATAGGACTTTTGAGCCTTATCCCATGCCACCCGGCCGAGATTATACCGATAAATCCGGTCGCTGATCACCTTTTCCAGCGCAGAGGTCAGTGCAGGCACATCCTCGGGCGGGACGAGCAGCCCGTTATGTCCATGGGATATTTGCTCCGGAATCCCTCCAACGTCTGTACCGATCAGAGCCAGTCCACATAAAGCCGCTTCCGCAAACACCGAGCCGAATGCCTCCGCCCGGGACGGCAGAACAAATACGTCGAAGAACGGCATAAAATCTTCCGGATGCAGCATGTAACCGTAAAATATAATTTCCTCATATATGTTCAGCTCAATCGCCATTTGTTCCAGCTCGGTACGGATGGGACCGTCCCCGATGAGATGCAGCACGAAATTATGTCCCCGCTTTTTCAGCTCAGCGCAGGCCATCAAGAGCGTATCCAGCCCCTTGGCCGGAACGAGCCGGCATACCGTAATCAGCTGCGGGATTTTGTTCTCATGAGGGACCGGACGGAAACGCTTCTCATCAAATCCGTTCGGGATGACACCGATTTTTTCCGGTTCCTGTACATAGTCGGATAAATATTGGCGGAACGAATTGGAAACCGTCAACAGCTGGTCTACCCTTTCCTCCAGCTCGCGGTAAATGGACGTTAAAAAGGCATGCTCCGGTCCATTCTCCTGAATTTTACCGTTCAAGATCAGCTCCCGCTCATAGCTGGAGTGAACCGTCATCAGTACCGGGGTATCGGGAAACAGCTGCTTCATGACTAACGCGGCAATCGGATGATGCGCATGGATCAAATCGTACGTTTTGGTCAAACGCATCTTGGTCCACCAGACGTAGTCCTTGTAGGTCTGTATGTATTTATCAACGACAGGGTGGCCGGCATAGGCTTCCCACTCAAAGGTCGTAAATTGCACAGGTTCAATTCCCTTGCTGCGCACTCGCTTGGGTAAAGAGAACAATTCCATCTCCCAGCCCCGCTTATTAAACCGATCCAACATAAAGGGGACCATGGAAGAAACGCCTCCCGGCTGCTCCGGGGGAAAAAACAAAGCTTGTAAAATATTCATGATAGCCCTCCGTATGTCTTGCGTGATTATAAAATGCACCAGGCTACAACCACTCATATCTACATGGTAACAGTATTGCGAAGCGACCACAAGGGTATCCCGCAAAAGAAAAATAGGACATAAACTGACATTTTTCTCCCCAAAACGAATGTGTGTTTGCTATAATGTACATATCTTTTAGCTAACGATGGAGGCAATAACTATTGATGAATGTTTTGAACTGGTCTGATTTATGGCTAGGCACCTTAGGGGCCGTCATTTCTTACACGGTGATCCTGACGATTATATTTTTGACGCTGGTCACCTCCTTCCGGCTGCTCATAAGCAGACGAAAGATTGGATACTTCTCCATTATGATTTCTTTGCTGATTTTGATCGTGCAGTACTTCCAGCTCATTCAATTTCAGCTCACCCAAACGGAGGGCTCTATAGCCAATTTTATCGCACTCCTGTTAAAGGTCATTTCCTTTATTTTTGTAAATATCGGGGTATACCAGTTATACAATGCCACCAAGCTAAAAGACACCATCGTAGTTATACTGGTCATCGTTATGACCGCATTCGTATCCCTGACTTATTGGTATATGCCGGACTGGATCCAAGGCAGCGCAGAGCAGATTCAGCTGATGCAGCCTCTCGGAATGGAATTATATCTGTTCCTGCTGATTTTCGTCAGCTTCTTGCTTTTGAATCCCCGCATTGGGCAAAATGGCAAGTATCAGCTGATGCTGACCTTTTACTTCTGTTCCCATATGATCCATATGACCAACTTGTATTTGTTTAATAACCAGCAGGCTATCCTGAGAAAGTTTGAGCAGCTCATTCCTATAGCCTTCCATGTCGTACTCTTTTTGTTTATCTTCGAGCGGGTCATCGAGATCATGCAAGCCATTTACAACTCCTCCATTACGGACGGATTGACCAAGCTGTACAACCGTAAATACTTTTATAATCGTGTAAACCAGCATGTAGCGCAGAAAATTGCCGTAACCGTTATCTTCAGTGACATCGATAACTTCAAGAAGTTAAACGACACGAAAGGGCATCATATGGGCGACCTTGTCTTGAAGCAGGTGGCTCAAATTGTGAAGGAGGAAGCGGAGCATATCGGTATCTGCGGCCGTTACGGCGGAGAAGAGATGGTTGTGCTTGTAACGGATACGGAAGTGGATGCAAGCGAGCTTGCTGAACGCATTCGAGCGCGTGTGGAGGCGGAGACCATCGTCACAGTCAGTATGGGGTACAGCTATTTCCGGAAAAATATATCCGCGGAAGAGCTGATTAAACAGGCGGATGAAGCGATGTATAAAGCCAAAACAAGCGGCAAAAACAAAGTCGTCGCCTACGGGTAAAGCATTCAAATGTTCATACATAACATCACATAGCGAAATGAGGATTTAACCTTATGAACCAACCCAAAATGGTCGTCATCGGAAGCTTGAATATGGATCTGGTCGTTACTGCCGATCGGATGCCGCGTATCGGAGAAACGATCGAAGGATCCAACATCCACTACATCCCGGGCGGAAAAGGAGCCAACCAGGCTGTCGGCTGCGCAAGACTCGGCGCGGAAGTCACGATGATCGGCTCTGTCGGTCAAGACGCGTTCGGCCAGCAAATCCTGTCACAGCTGACGAATTACGGGATTGTTACAGAACGGATCGTCCAGCTGGAGGGTATCCCTACGGGCACAGCTACGATTCTGCACACCGCTCAGGACAATTGTATCGTTATTGTGCCTGGAGCTAATGGGAAAACAACCGAAGCTTCAGTAACCTCCAACCGTGAGGTCATTCAACATGCCGACATTATGCTGGTGCAGTTGGAAATTCCTATGGCAACCGTGCTTGAGGCGCTGCGCACTGCCCGGTCCCACGGGGTGAAAACCGTTCTTAATCCCGCCCCGGCCAAGCCCTTAACCGATGAATTGTTAAGCCTTGTCGATATTCTTACGCCGAACGAAACGGAATTTGAAGCCCTGAGCGGAAAGTCTTACCCTTCGGAGGAAGAACTGCTGGAAGGCATGAAGGCTTGGGAGAACAAATACCGCCAAACCCTGATTATCACCCGCGGGGAGAAAGGCAGCTCCTACATTCATAACGGAGAACTGCGAACCGCCGCTGCGCCTTCCGTTCAAGTGGTTGACACGACAGGCGCGGGCGACTGCTTTAATGCCGCTTTGGCCTACAGCCTCGCTGCAGGGGGTACTTTGAATGACGCCGTCACTTTTGCCATTCGAGCCGCATCACTCTCCGTAACCAAATTCGGTGCACAGGAAGGCATGCCGACCTACGAAGAAGTGATCCGCAGCAGCCTTACTCAATCTTAAATAAAGCATCCACCGGTTGGTCCAGCAGGTCGCTTAGTTTCTTGGCGGTTGCGGGACCAACGCTTTTTACGGAACGCTCCAGTAAACTGATATAAGATGAACTGAGGCCGGATCGAACGGCTAGCTCCCTCTGGGATAACCCCTTTATGATTCTTGCTTTAGTAAATGCTGCAGACTTCGTCCTTATTTTCATTGTTGAGATCCCCTTTCATTTTCCGTTAATTACCATTATACCATATTGTTCACTATAGTAATATATTATTTTCACTATTGTATACATCATTAACCCGCAAACTCATCTTACCTCTCTAACCCTCGGCATTGAATTTACAATTGTTTACTGTTATGATAAGTTTGTTAACTTTAGTTTACTTTTTGGACAATGCGGGTGTGAAATTATGAATTTCTACGATCAATTGCGGGATATGCGCAAGCTGAAGGGCTTCACCATACGCGAATTAGCCGACCGTTCCGGGGTATCCGCAGCCTACATCTCACAGCTGGAGAACGGCAATCGGGGTGTTCCTTCGCCTGACGTACTTATGAAATTATCCGAAGGACTCAACACGCCTTATCCGGATTTGATGCAGCTTGCCGGTTACATGGAAAAACCGTCAGACTCCGACGCACGGCCAGGCAGCTATGCTTATACGAAAGCCCCTATTAATCTGCGCAGATTTCTTAGGGAGAATGATTTCATATTCGATGGCATGGAGCTGACAGAGCAGGACAAGGAATGGATTGAACGCATGTTGACCGCCTTGTTCTGGAAGCAAAAGCACGAATCGGAGTAACAGATGGCATGCGTTTGTCCTCCTGATAGACAAAGTCTAGGAAAACCAAAAAAAGCCCGCCTCCTCTATTTGAGGAAAGCGGGCTTTCGCCTTATTTGTAAGCAATCGGGTCTTGGCTGCCGGCTTCGGCAAATCCCTTCAGACGCAAACGGCAGCTGTCGCACACACCGCACGCTTCCTCCTGGCCGTTATAGCACGAGGTTGTCAAGTGATACGGAACATTCAGCTTCATGCCCTCGCGGATAATTTCCGCTTTGGTCCATTCGCTTAATGGAGTTGCAATCCGGATCGGCCCGCCTTCCACGCCTACGCGTGTTGCAAGAGCCATCACCTCTTCGACCTTGCGGATAAACTCCGGCCGGCAATCTGGGTAGCCGCTGTAGTCCAACGCGTTGACACCAATATAAATGACCTCAGCCTCCGTCACCTCAGCATAGGACGTCGCGATGGATAAGAACAGCAAATTTCTTCCGGGCACATAAGTAATCGGCACCTCCGATTCCTGGGCCCCGTCGGCTGACGAAGCTTGTTCCGGTTTCGGTTTTGTCATATCGGGCACTTCCAGCGATTCATCGGTCAACGCACTGCCGCCGAATTCTTTTAGAAATCCGAGCTGAATTACTTTATGCCGGTCCGCTACTCCATAATGCGCTGCAACCTGGCGTGCATTCTCCAGCTCGATTTTATGTCTTTGGCCGTAGTCGAAAGTAATCGGATACAGCTCATAGCCCTCGGCCTGGGCGATCCCCATACAGGTGGTGCTGTCCAAGCCTCCGCTTAAAATAATAACTGCTTTCTTCCCCTGGTTCGTAGTCATGTCTTGCTCCACCTTTTTTTCAAATAGATATGTCAAAACGCCGGGGTCGCTTCCTCCTCCCGACGTTGCTTGCTACTTACACCCCGCGTGCCGCAGGGTTCCAAATGATTTTATGCAGCTGCATATTCAGCTTCACCTGAGAGAGACCGTGCTCAAGCATGAGCTCGACAAGACGGGCCGGAGGCATCGTTTCCCAAACCGGGCTAAATAAAGGCAGCGCCTTTGTCGGTACCTGCTCCAGCAGCCTTCTGGCTTCGTGAAAGTCCTCGAGACTGCCAATGACAAACTTCAGCTCATCCTGTCCCCGAAGCTTACCGAAATTACTGAGCAGCATCTTGTCCGACTCTCCCGAATCCGGAAGCTTGTAATCCATCACGTAACGCACCTTCGGCGAATGAATTCGCTCCAGGAACAGGGTCAGATCAATGGCGCCATTCGTTTCGACATGAATGTCCGTCAATCTGTCGATACCCAGGAGAGCTTCAATCAGCGCAGCGGATTTGTCTCCGTATAACAGCGGTTCACCGCCCGTTAAACAAACATGCGTCGAGCGGAAGCCCTTCACTTGCTCAACAATCTCACCCATGGTCATAACAAATTCCGCCTCTTCCGGCGGATAGCTATATTTCGTATCGCACCAGGTGCAGCGAAGATTACAGCCGAACAAGCGGACGAACACCGTAGGAAAACCGGCTCGTGTCCCTTCTCCCTCAACGGTTTCGAAAATTTCGACCATAGGCAGCTTTACCGTATTCAATTGGAGTCATCCCCCATCATGGATGCCGTCACAGCTGCGAAGCTTGTAGGTGTCTCCCATAGGCGAACTTCCTCCAAGCGAACACGGGGCGTCAGCCCCTCCTCTTTCAGGGCGCTGCTGAGCTGTTCATACATCCAAACTACCATATTCTCCGCAGTCGTATTCATCAGAGGCAGCGCATCATTCAAATACCGGTGATCCAGCCGATCGAGAATCCGCTCCTTGGCGATTCTTTTGATATCTGCAAAATCAATCGTGATACCACGATGATCGACCTTTCCTCTCATGAAAACCTGCAATTTATACGTATGCCCGTGCAAGCTTTTGCATTTGCCGTCATAGCAATGAAGGTGATGAGCGCTATCAAATGTAAATTCCTTGGAGACAAGAACTTCTTTATCGTGATATTTGAGCTGCTCTTCTTGAATTTCCACTCCAAGCCGCTGCACTTTGACAGGGATTTCGTATTCCATCGTTGTTTCATCCTTTCCCCACAAAAAAACCAACCCTAATTATAGCACGCACCTCTCACACCTACAATAAGAAGCACCAATGGGGAGAGTAGAAAAAAATGCAAAACGCTCCCTTTCGCTATTCTTATTGCCAGCTATATTGCAGCCGACATAGAGATAAGCGAAGGGAGCCTGATGGAAGCTCTTAATTAATGAATCGTGTCCGACTCGAAAAACAACTCCTCAAAGGGCTGATTCCGGAATAGCATTGTGACGTTAAACGACTCGTACTCTTTTTCCTTATCCAGTTCTTCCATTAAAAGGGTTGCTATATATTCACGGTCATCCGAATTTCCCGGCTCGCGAAAATCAATGAATCCGGTAATTTGACGTTCGCTAATATCGACTGTAGCCGTTCCGATGGGAAGTCCCCCATAAGAAGACTGATAAATTTCATACGTAAGCATCTCTCCGTCATCCCTTGCCAGAACTACCGTATAGTCGTCACGGATAAATGGTTGACCCTCGTCTTCCTCAAACAATAATGCATCATCTTCATCTAAAAGATCGCCATGCGTGAGCTCAATCGTCTCGATAATCTCATGATCCCACTCCATATGAATGACGAAGGCATCAATCTCATCCTTATCGAAATCACTGACCAGCAGGTCAGCCACCTCTTCCAGCTCTTCCTCGTCCGGTTCCAGCAGCCAGGTGACCGTGCCGCTTACCTCCCGATCCTCGATATACAGCTCCGCCTCGGCTAGCAGCTCCATCATTTCGTCATAAATATGATACTCGACGGTATTGCGTGTTTCTGCTACGATGACAAGCTCATGGCGGTTCGCTCGGCCGACTCCGGAGAATGGCGCGTCCTCTTCGCTAAGAAGCACGTCATCTGTCTCAATCGGCTCCCCCTCAAGGTGTATCATCCTATATTCGCCGTACTCCGCGGGCTTCTCGTCTTCAAGGCGATCGCTGTCCGACCCGTCATAATCGTAGTCGTAATCCTCCTCTACATCCTCATAGGAGGCATCCCACGTATCCGTAGCTATAATATGATCGTACTCACTGTAGGTTACAAGAACATCGCATGTTTCGATGCTCATAGCATCAATCAGCGATTGAACGTACAGCTGCAGTTCGCTGGTTACACGCTGTTTCGCATTCGGGGGTAAGGTCGTTTGCTCCAATTGGATGGCCCCGGAAATGCGGTCCGTCTCACGGTAAACCAAAGTCATGGTGCCGATAAACCGATTGTTCCACAAAATATCGTTTACTTCGCCGCCTGCCGTTTTCAAATCCGGTCTAATTACAACCTCCGTCATTGTCTCGCCTCCATTGGTTCCTTCATGGCTGGTGTACCTTTAAAAACCACCTTTACTAGCGTGTCCTAATTAGCCCAAAATATATGCGCAGGGATAGGAGTCCATACGCACAGCCGGTTTCCTCATACAATAAGAGTAGACCGATGAGAAGAAACAAAATTAAGCATTGGGTTCCTGCCGAAGCGTAACACTAATCCGAACGCTTACCTCTTGCTTCATCGGTAAACTATTAGAATATGGGAGGAATCAGCATGTCTGCAGTTGGAGGTTTGTACACTAGCACAGGTGTTATCTTGGTACTGTTCATCCTTTTGGTTATCGTGACTCGCGCGGGCTGGCTGTAAGCCTGCCATCCGTGAAGGATGAGATAAAGATGTAGCTACAAAGGCTTCGCCCCCTTGGAACGTTAGCTATTTTAGTCAAGTGAAATGCGAAGCCATAAGTTGAAAAGCTTGGATCCATTCCAGAATGGATCCAAGTATACAAACTTAAACATTCCCTTGCATGACAGAAGACCGGGGTCCAGTGGACTCCGGTCTTCTTATTTTAAGGACGCAAAGCTTCCTTTTCTTCACTCCCTGATGCCGTTTGGTGTATGGATGTCCGTTCCACCGGCATTGGCCTGCTGCAGCTGAAGCAGCTCTGTTTCCGACAGTTCACGGTACTCGCCGGGTGACAAGTGCTCATCCAGGAGAAGCGTCCCCATGGAAATCCGTTTCAGAAATACAACCCGCTTCCCTACGGCTTGAAACATACGTTTTACTTGATGAAACTTCCCTTCCATGATCGTTAACTCGATCTTGGAAACCTGCCCCGTATGGGGATTCCCGGTTGCAAGAATGTTAAGCCGGGCAGGCATGGTTACATACCCGTCATCCAAGGCAACTCCCCGCGCAAAAGCTTCAGCATCCTCCTCGGTAACGGCGCCCTCAACCTCGGCAAAATACGTTTTGGGTACATGCTTCCGGGGAGAGAGCAGATTATGTGCCAGCTTCCCATCATTCGTGAGCAATAAGAGCCCTTCCGTATCCTTATCCAGCCTTCCAACGGGAAACGGCTCGAAATGCGCATGGGAAGCATCCAGTAAATCAATGACGGTCCGGTCACGCGTGTCCTCCGTCGCCGAGATGACCCCCTGAGGCTTATTCAGCATCAAATAAATAAACTCGCGGTATTGGACAGCCTCTCCATCTACCGTAATGCGATCCCGCCCGGGGTTGACCTGAACCCCGCTATCCTTAACCAACCGGTCGTTCACCATGACCAGACCTTTTTTGACAAGCAGCTTGATCTCACTTCTGGAGCCGAACCCGGTATGGGACAGCAGCTTGTCCAAACGCAGCGTTGCTTTCATTTAGGTCCACCTCCATCCAGCAGGGTATTCATTCTTCAATATGCCGTCCATCCATTTGCCCCATCCCACAGGAAAGCCGTCAATGGCTACGAGACCATAGCCTTTGGGCTTCATATCCTCACTCGCGCAGCGCACCTGTTCCACCGGGACCTCCAGGGTTTCCCCCTTCAAATAGCGCAGCGCAGCCGGTTCAGCCAGCGACAGCGAAACCGATCTTGCAGCTTCCTCAAGCTTAAGTCCCATAGCCAGAGCATGGGAAGGCTCGAAGCGCTGCTTCCTCACACTGCCGAGATACCAGCCCGGACGAATCACCCGAATGCCCGAGAAGTCCGGCAGTCCTTCCGGTGAGGCGTAAATATGCTCCCCGTGAAGGGTTAGATGCGGGATGTGAAGCTCCGGAACCATTTCACGCATGAAATCGTAAAAGGGCTGCAAATCCAAGGTCGGCTGCTTCTCCGCAGCCTGCTTGGAGCTGCCTCCGCGCTGCTTTTTCAGCTTCGGCTGCTTCCTGTTGATCTTCTCAAGCTCACGCTCACGCTCCGGCTCAGCTTTTACTGAAAGAGCAGCCTCATCGGCCTGCATCGCTGATCCAACCGCACCCGCTTCGCCGGCTTGCACCGGGTCACTGCCACTGTAAACCAGCACAGCGACATAATGGCCTTCTCCCGGCACATGATGCGGCCACAGGCGTGCGGTGCCCTTGACTTCCTCCGCCGCCTCCCTTACCGCTTGGTGCCAGGATGCCGCGTCCGCGTCCAGACTCTCGCCGTGCTTCGCTTCATTTTCCTGAAGCCGCTCGGATCCTTCTACCCAATCCGGACGCCCCGGACGAAATCCGTACCGCATAGCAACAGGCAAAACATGAAATTGCGGATGGTCCGTCAGGAATTCAGCGATCATCTCTTCATTTTCCTCCGGCGAGAAGGTGCAGGTGGAATACACGATGCGACCACCCGGCTTCAGCATAACGGCCGCTTGCCGCAGCAGCTCCCGCTGCATTCCGGCATACCGCACGACCCAATCCGGCTGCCACGCTTTCGCCATATCCTCTTCCTTACGGAACATGCCTTCTCCTGAGCACGGAGCATCAATTAAAATTTTATCGAAATAGCCGCGGCAGGCGTGCTGCAGCTTCTCAGGCTGTTCATTGAGCACCACGGCGTTACGCACACCGCACAGCTCGATATTTTTGACCAGTGCCTTCACCCGATCCGAATGAATGTCGTTCGTTACCAGCAGTCCCTGCCCCTGAAGCTTTGCAGCGATTTGTGTTGATTTGCCGCCCGGTGCCGCGCATAAATCGAGCACCCGCTCACCGGGACGAACGTCCAACAGCTCCGCGGGTGCCATCGCACTTGGCTCCTGAATATAATACAGCCCTGCATGGTAATAGGGGTGTTTGCCTGGCCGTGCTTCCTCCCGGTAATAAAATCCGGTAGGCGCCCAAGCAATAGGCTCAAGCTCCATTGAGGACATTGCTAGAAAAGAATCAACGCTGCATTTCAGCGTATTGATCCGGAGTCCATATAACCGTGAATGATGATAAGAAGCAAGGAACGCTTCATATTCGTCGCCAAGCAGGCGCTCCAATTTATCCGTAAAAGCTTTAGGCAAATGGCTGCCTGTCATCTGTGATCCAACTTTCCGCACGATCTGCACTAGTTAATTTGGAACAAATAAACCTTGTCGCCTTCCGGCTGGATTTGATGCCGTGACATCCAATGTCCGTTCAACCAGCTGAAGGCCTTATTGTCCCAATTGTATTTTTTGTAATTAAAAGCTGCAACTACCAGGTCCGGACGGGTAAAGGAACTGACGAATACCCGCTTACTCGGTTCATCCGCATATATAATAACATCCTCATCCTGCCGCTGAATCATTTGCTTTGTTTTCCAACGGCACATGTAGTAAGAATTGTCGAGATAGTTAGCGAATACCTGCTCTTCAGCAGCCTGCGAGTACGGCTCCAACGTTGCTTTTCCGACCACAACATCGGACTTATCCCAGCTGTCGGGTACATCCAGACGGTTCAGCGCGGTCATGGCTCCTGTGTTCATATCACCGAAAAGCCACCCGGACGTCTTTTTGTACGTACGACCCTCCTTGTTCGTTGCAAGAGTGTATTTATGCAGCAAAACCGCCTTTTTCGTCTCGCTGTAGCCGCCGAATTCCAGCCGTTCCTTGGAATCCTTCGGCAAGCTGAATCTTTTCAACGGATGGCCCCCGGTATCCAGCACCTGCACCCCGTAGGATAGTAATAAGCTTTGATCCGGCCCTATAAGCAGGTTGGCGGGATTACGGTCATATGTAAAATTATAATACATCACTTTGCCGTTTGCATCCATCCCCACCTCAATCAGCCCTTGCTCGGATGAAAATGGCTGCTTCGCGCTGCCGGTCTGGGTATCAATCCACCAAATATCGCTCTGAAACCGGTTGGCATTATACAAGGCAATGCCGCTTTCCCCGACAACCTCGAACTGCTCCCCGGAGCGGCGCTCGTTAGAACCGGGAATGATCCCCTTCTTCGTCCCTGTCTCCAGCGTGTAACTGGTAATCCCATTCATGCTGTCGCGGATCAGCAGATGCTTCTTGTCAGGTGTCAGAACGGCTTTGTACAGAACGGGCGCCTTTGGCTGTGAGCCGCCCGTGACTGCGGTCAAGGGCTCATAGCGGAACAGCTCCAATACCGGAGTGACGGTTTTCTGTGTCATATTAAACTTGTTCACGACATAGACCCATTCCTGGTCCGCATTGGCAACCGTCGTATACAGGAATTCATCCTTGGAAATAAATCCGCACAGCAAGGTGGATTGGGCTACGGCCTCCGTATCTTCCCCATAAATGTATCCGATCGGCTCCTGATCGATTTGCTGTGTTTCCGGTGCCATAGTCAGTACGTCGATTTGGGTCCAGGCATGTGGGCTCTGCATTTCATTTCTTTGTACGAAATATACGGCCTGAGCCCCGTCCGGCGTGACATAAGTGTCAAGAATATGCGCTTTTTTCACTAAAGCCTGTATCCCCTTCGCGGCCTTCGATCGGGCTAGCTGCAGTGCTCCGAATGAATGCTGGGGCAGCATGGGGTTACGAGCTTGAAATTGCTCCAGAACGCGGTAGCTTTCCGCCGCATGAAGCACTTTAGCGCTCACTTCCACTGCATTGGCTGCGTCCACTTGGCGCGGCGGTCGCTGAGATGTCGGCAGTACGGTTGTATATATAATGAAGAACAATCCGCTCAGCAGCATGATCCCCGAAATCAACCAAATGTAAGGGTTTACAGACCGGTAATTCCATTTTCCCATAACAATTCCCCGCAGTCTTGTAGGCTAATTGAATTATTCCATGCCTCATTCGAAAATCCCTCCTTGCACCTTGTGAATATTCGGAAAATCAGGTTTCCATTCTTTAAAAGAGCTGCTGCAGCACAAAAAAGCAGAGGAGCTGTATCCCCTGCCTATGCCTATGCCTAATCCTTATGCTAGTGCTCTTCGCCAGCCATTGGAGGATGCCCGATAAGGTCATCTACCTGCTTCTCGAGCTGCGGATCGACGATCAATATATCCAAATCATAAAAAGCGAACGGTTCCTCATTTGCCCGCTCCAGCTGCTGCAAATACCGCTTGCTGTCATCCACGAGCCGCGCCAGATCAATACCGGTGCCTTGCTGCGCCCGACGAGGCTCCAGCTTGTCAATCGCTGCGGTAAACAGCTTCACCGCTCCGCTCAGGTTGCCGTTACGATAATGGTAAAGACCCACCGCAACCTGCAGCAGACCTTGATATAACGGAGCTCTGCCTTCCTCCAGCCACAGCTCTTCCATCACCTCATGGCATTCGAAATAATCGCGCGCTACGTTAAAATAATAAATAAATTCAACGTAAAGCCTATCATATAGACTTGGATCCTGCTCGCTCAATTCGGACCACCTCGATTCGGGCTTTATGCGTGGCCGGCAGCCGAGGACCCTCGAAGCACGAGTCGACAGCTGCCGGTATTTTAAGCAAATAAGTTAATTGCTGCTGTTGCCCTTCTTGGCACGCACGATGGCTTCCTCAATTTCATTGGAAAGCTCTTTGAGGTACCAGACATCGTCGCTTTCCCAATGCTCGTTGAATCGAAGCTGAAATTGTGCTGCCTCGCGGACTCGATGATAAAAATACAGCTCCTGAATCCCGTTCAGCACCCGGGTCACGATATTCGATTTATCCTCGAACAGCTGCTGTGAAGCCATAATATCATCCCGGATGCTGCTCATTTCCTGATCGAGAATATAGGCGGCTTCCGCCGCTTTACTGAGTCGCTTGATTACGTCCTCCGGAAGACTCTCCCGATACTTGTAGTTTAGCGAATGCTCGATCGTAGCCCAAAAATTCATGGCCAGGGTGCGAATTTGCACCTCCGCCAATACCCGCTTCATACCGAGTGCAGTCTGCACCGGGTACTCGACAATCATATGGTAGCTGCGGTAGCCGCTCGGCTTTTTGTTACGGATATAATCCTTCTCATACAATAACGTCATATCTTCACGCTCACGGATCAGCTCCGCGAGCCGTTCAATGTCTTCGACAAATTGACACATGATCCGAATGCCTGCAATGTCTTCGATGCCTGTTTCCAACTGATCCATCGGAACGTTCAGCCGCTTGGCTTTCTCCAAGATGCTGGAGGTCTTTTTAACCCGACCGGTTACGAATTCAATCGGTGAATATTCTTCGCGGCTTTTCAGCTCGCCACGTAAAGTTTTAAATTTGACCTTCAATTCCTCAACGGCTTGCTCATAAGGCATCAGAAATTTTTTCCAGTCGCGTCCATCCATCCATATTCCTCCATTTTCCTAGCTACGATCTGTGAGCCGCGCCGACAGCCTCCGAAATATGTTTAAAGCCGTCCTTGCGGAGCAATTCTCTCAAGCCTTCGTTCAGTCGCCGGATCAATCCCGGCCCTTCATAAATTAATGCGGTATATACCTCAACGAGGCTCGCACCCGCTCGGATTTTGTCGTAAGCGTCCTGTGCCGAGAAAATGCCTCCCGAGCCGATAATCG
Source organism: Paenibacillus rigui (assembly GCF_002234615.1). Classification (GTDB taxonomy): domain Bacteria; phylum Bacillota; class Bacilli; order Paenibacillales; family NBRC-103111; genus Paenibacillus_S; species Paenibacillus_S rigui. The sequence goes on from NZ_NMQW01000034.1 coordinate 38,226, forward strand.
GAAGCTTCCCTTCGGTTGCACTGTAGATCGTATGAATCAGTTGGGTTGACTTCTCCGTTAACGGTCTGCCGCTGAGTCCCCCGGTCTCTCCCTTATGCTTGTTGGTCAAGCCTGCGCGGGAAATCGTCGTGTTGGATGCAATGATGCCGGAGACACCGCTGTCTACGATCGTACGCACCATATAAGTAATTTCATCACCCTCGAGATCCGGCGCAATTTTTACCAGAACCGGCTTGGCTTGACCGCCATGCTTCTGATGCTGCAGCTTCATTTCGTCTTGCACGGCCGCAAGCAATCGGGATAAATCATCGCCATGCTGCAAATTGCGCAGGTCCGGGGTATTCGGCGAGCTTATATTGACCACAAAAAAGTCCCCGTACCCGTAAAGTCCACGAATGCATGCCCTGTAGTCTTCCTCGGCCTGCTCATTGGGCGTCACTTTATTTTTACCGATGTTCACGGCCACAGGTATCGTCCTTTTGCCTGCCTGCCGCAAATGCTCGGCCATCGTCTCGATACCAACGTTGTTAAAGCCCATCCGATTAATTAATGCCGCATCCTCCGGCAATCGGAACAATCGGGGCAATTCATTGCCTGCCTGAGGCTTGGGCGTTACCGTACCCACTTCCATAAATCCAAACCCGATGCTGGAAAAACCCGGAACCGCCTTCGCGTTTTTATCCAAACCTGCGGCCAATCCGACCGGATTCGCAAAACGCAGCCCACAAAGGCTCGTCTCCAGCTCCGCATAAGCCGGAACGGAATACATTCCCCGCAGAAGGGCTCTTCCACCTGGAAGGTTCGCCACGGTGTGCAGCCCGTCAATGGTTAAATGATGCGCTTTTTCCGGATCCATTCGGAACAGCACCGGTTTTGCTATGTTCTTGTAAAGCATGCATGTCTCTCCCCTAACCGTTCTGTAAGTTGCTCTCCTTGAACAGTTTATCGTTTTATGCGTCAAAAATAAAGGGGACATGCTATGCAAAATCATGTTCTTGCCCGGGTACATTATGTTAAAATATGCTTAAATCCATCATAAAGGAAGGGCATAAACCTATGCAAAGAAAAAAACCATCCTACTTGCAGCAAAGAAAACCGCAAGAAACCGTCAACAAAAAGCTCATCCTTTGGATCAGCTCTGTATTTGTCTTATTGATTATTGGGATGGCCGTTTTATTGATCTTTAATAAGTAAACGCTTCAGGTATAAGTACACAAGAAAGGAAAGGGCCCAAGGCTCTTTCCTTTAATCCAGCCACTTATATACTTTTCCCGGGTTCGTCTCCTCACTGAACATTGGGAGCTGAAAGACCGGCGTCCCCCGCTTCACCTCCGAAGGAAGCAGTCCCTTTCCTATCGTTACCGGGGTTCCCATCGGAGCCATATCAAATAATTCTTCCAGATCTTCCTGCAGCATACGTACGCAGCCCAAGGATTGGTCCTTTCCGATGCTTGACGGCTTGTTCGTTCCATGAATGGCATAATTCGTATCCGATAACGTCATGCCTCTGCTTCCGAATTCCCCATTCGATTTGCCGTTCGGATTACGAACCTTCTCCGAAATGGCAAACGTTCCTTCTGGTGTTCGTTCCGCCCCGAGACCAACCGGATAATTACGAACGATGATTTGGCCGCTGACCAGTGCCAGCCGGTGATTCGTTTTATCCACAATAATTTGCATAGGCTCTGTCAATGGCTTGATCAGTCCTCCGGCAGCAGGCGCTTTCCCCACAGTCCCACCAGAATCTGTCGGAGCGCTCGTATTGGAGGCTGTTGTAGAAGGAACGCTTGCTGCTCCCCCCATAGCTGCCGCCTCCTTCACCCACTGCTCCTTCTGCTGCTCGTACAGCTGCTGCATGTAAGCCGTAGCCCCCGGAAGCATATTGTTCGGATAAGGCTGACTGAGCTCCTGCAAGGAAGCAGGCGGCGCCCCCTTCAGCCGCGTGTAAGCGGCAACCGCCGAACGCGCGACAAGCTCCTGCTCCCGCTGCTCCGCCCAAGAGCGGTAAATCGCTCTCGGCTTGGCAGGATCCGTCGGCTGGCAGGCGCAGCTTTCCGCATCATGGTATTCAATCTGCTGCTGTGCCGCATCCGCCTTGCCTTCAACCGACAAGACAATGTCAGGAGGCTGCAGCCAGGATATCCAGCGCCCATCCTCTGTAGTCTTGCCGGAGGCTAGGATCGCATAGCTTGAAACCCTTTCCTTCAAAAGCATTTCCTGCAGCGCGTTGCCCACGTTCTCCTTGGTTTTACCGCCTGCGACGTAATATACCTTCGTCTGCTGGGCCTGGGCGGGTGTGACCCCCTGCGGAAGCGCATTTGCAGCGGTTTCCTGCTGGGGTAGCGATTCATGCGAATACCACGGAAACAGCAATATCGCTGCAGCCCCAAGCATAGCTGCGACCCCGCTGCGCAAGCGGGAAAGCAGCCTCTTTTTTTTACCGCGGCGCTGCCATTGTTGAAGGGATTCCTCCGATTCCGGCGAGAAAGTGATTGTTTTCTCCTCGAAGGCCTCATAAATCTCCCCGGCTTGCTTATAACAATACAATGCTTTTCCGCGCTTTCCTTGAGCGTCATATTCACGGCCAAGCAAATACCATGCCATTTTATTTCCAGGATGCTGACGGACATAAGTCTTCAGATACATCGGATCGTTTAATAGATGATGCTGAAACAAATGCTGCAGCTGCTCCTCATGATCCTTCGTTTTCATTCCAGCCCCCCTCTTCGGACTTGTGCAGCCCCTACCGAGTGCACCGTAATGATGTAGGACACAGATGCCTACTAAACGTAATATCGGCAAACAGCCTCATTTTTTAAAGAAAAAACACCTTCGTTCGCTTCAAACTGAACTGAGGTGTCGGATCGTGCCACTTATTCTTCGATCGGTGATTCCGCCAGTAAATGCGGCTTCATCCCTTCCAGATAAGAACGGTCCCGCATCACTTTTTCGAATGCCTCCACAACGACAGGATCGAAATGTGTGCCTTTGCAGCGAATGATTTCCTCTACACCTTCACGGTAGCTTCTCCCTCTTGCATAGGGCCTGTCTGTCGTCATCGCATCAAAAGCATCGGCTACTGCCACAATGCGGGCGTGATAAGGAATTTCTTCCCCCTTTAAGCCTTCGGGATAACCCGTTCCATCCATCTTCTCGTGATGAAATTTGGCGATTTCCGTTGCTTGCAGCATCCGTTTCTCCGGCTCCATCTTGGATAAGATTCTCGCACCGATGGTCGTATGGGAGATCATAATTTGAAACTCTTCGTGGTTCAAGCTGTCGGCCTTCAGCAATACCCTATCGGGAACGCCGATTTTTCCAATATCATGCATTAAGGCTGCACGGTAGAAGTGCCCTGCTTCTTCTTCGTCCATCTCCAGCTGCCGGGCAATCCACAACGAATACAAGGCAACTCGGGATGAATGCCCTGCTGTGTATGGATCCCGGGAATCCAAGGCAAGAACCAGGGAACGGATCACACTCATCGAAAACAGTTGTTCTTTGGCTGTAACGCTGTTCTTCATAACATCAGCCGATTTCAGCTTGTAAGTAAGCTCATCGTTGCGCTTCTCCAATTCATTGATTTTGTTCAGCAGCTGCTGTATGTCGGACACCGTCTCATCGCCCTCCACTCTGTAATGTATGTCATTTATCATAATCGAAAAGACCTATGATGTGAAGTGATTAGCACTCCTAACGCACCATAGGTCTTTATTTACTTACTTGATTATATTCGTTGCCGGGCGCAAAATAGCCGTTCTTGTCGCGTCATCCCACTGAACATCCATACCGATTTCTTCGGCAAAAAAACGTACCGGCACATAAGTACGGTCCTCCTTGACGTAAGGGGATACGTCCATTGTTTTGGAAAGGGGCTGCTTATTTTTCTCGAGCCTTTGAATCCCTGTCTTATCGATCGAAAGCTCAATGGTCACATCGCCTTTAGTCAGCTGAACGCTCCGGTCCTCTTCCCTGAAGCCAACCGTATAACCGAGAGCTTCCGTGATGGCTCGTACCGGTACCATCGTCCTGCCGTTCACTATTTCGGGCTGCGCATCGAACGCTATGACGTTTGATCCTACCACGACCTTGATCCGGTCATCCTGAGGAAGGCTGGGAGGCAGTTGATAAGCATTCAGTTTGCGTACCTTGTTATTAAAGGCATCGGCCACATACAAGCTGCCGTCCGTTGAAATCGCAACATCCATCGGCTTCAGGAACGCCGCTCCATACTCCACACCGTCCGTCTCACCGGTTTGTTGATGGCGATCCCCGGCCAAAGTGGTCACTTTCCCATCCAGCAGATACCGGATAGAATGATTCATGCTGTCCGCAATCACAAGCCCGCCTTCAGGCGTAAGCGCAATGCCCTGCGGGAAATTAAACTGCGCCTTCCCCGCATCGCCATCAGCGAAGCTCCCCGGGGCATACAAGTCTTGCTTGTTGTACAGTTGGCCTGCAGCAGCTTCGTTCGCACCTGCAACCGTCGTGACTTTCCCAGTACTGAAATCCATATAACGAATGCGCTGATTCCCCGAGTCACTGACGTACAAGTTGCCTTTAGCATCCAGAACCAATCCCGCAGGTTCATTGAACTTGGCTTGAGCGATGTCACCATCCAAATAGTCTCCGGCATTTACAACCTGACCCGGGGTCACTTCAATCAGTCGGTCGGAGGGTGCGGTTAATGTTGAGGTGCTGCCGTCCGTACGAATACTTCGTATCACATGGTTCAGCGTATCCGCTACATAAACGGTTCCGTCTGCAGCAACCGCAACATCCTGCGGGTGATCGAAGGTTGCATCCGGGCCCTTGCCGTCTTTTCTCCCGATAAGACCATTGCCTGCAATAGTCGTTACGTTCCCCGCGGCATCTATTTTACGAATCGCATGGTTGCCTGCATCCGCAACATACACGTTTCCACCAGCATCAGATGCCAAACCCATAGGCTCTTGGAATATAGAAAGCTCCGCCTTGCCGTCCAATCGTGTGCCGACGGGCTGTCCCTTGCTGTCTTTCCACGGGATTATGCCCGCAAAAGTGCCGACCTGATCCCCTTGAACGCTTCTGAGCAGATGGTTTCTCGTGTCCGACACAAGCATCGTTCCGTCTTCTTTAATCAATAGCGCTGACGGGGCACGGAATGTGGCAATAGGCCTTGGGGCGTCGCTGCTGCCGTCATCCCCTAAGCCAGCGAAGGTGGTAACATCGACCATGAGCCCGCCATTGCTATTTTTAAGGCCATCCCTCGAGAGGGAGGCGGACGAAGCCCAAGCCTGCGTACCGCCCAATAAACTCATGGCAAGCACCGATGCGGCCACCATTTTTGCTGTTCTTTTCATAAGCTTCTCCTTTAATTCCAATTAACTTCAGACCACTACGGGACCGGAACCGAAACAGGTGCATTCCCGGAATCGAACTCTACGATCACATTGCCTGCTTGATCCACGACCATATAAGAAACCAACTTGACATCCAGATTCGTTGTATCCACGCTTGTCAGATGCAATGGGATTGAAATTAGCGGCTGTTCCCCATCAACCTCAAAATTACCCGGGGCAGGCTGAGAGCTCGTAGCGGCATAGATCAGCTCGGAGCTGGATGCTCCCTTGATTTGCTTCAAGATTTGCACACTATCAGGCTGCGAACCGAACACAGTGCTTGTATTGGTTGGCACACTCCCGTCCCCATCGTAGCTAAGCCGGTTGTCGTACATAAGGTGAACCTCAACCGCATACAACGCTTTGGTGCCTTTAAAATTTTTCATCGTCAGGTTTGCGGTAACGGATTGATTTTGCTTGTCAACAGATGTTAAGAAAATCCCTGAGGTCGTGTCAACCGTGATAGCCGGAACCGATACCGCAGCACTCTGAACGCCGTTCAATTCCGTTACAATCGTAAGCTTATCATAAACCGTTGTTCCTTCGGTGACTAACGAGGTAAGGGGAATATGCACCTCTTGATCCCCATTCCCGTCCGCTTGAGCAATAACAACACCGTTATTCAATACCTTTATGACGGTGCCGACAGGCGCCTTGACTACAAGAGCAGGTGCATTGCTCGTTACCGCAGAGGATGGGCTGATCAAGGCAGGTGCACTGGGCCCGCTGCCGGTTGAACCGCCGCTTGAGCCTTTATGGCCGCTCCCTCCGGACGAGACCGGTGTAGTAACGACATCGCCTCCGTTATTTTTCTTTACCGCTTCCTCAAACCGCTTTCTTTCCTCAGGACTCAACTGTGACAAATATTGATCGGTAATAGCCTTCAACTGATCCGCTTGGGTTTGTTTATTGGCTTCTTGCAGTTTGCTTCGTTCATTCTCAATCTGTTTTAGCAGCAATCCAAGCTTATCCTGATTAGATTGAACTTGCTGAAGCTCCTTTACATACTTTAGCTGCTCTTTCTCGGCTTGTTCCTTGAGCTTCACGACCTCAGGATCCAAGCCGGCCTGTTTATCCAGAGAATCCAGCTTGTTCAAATCAATCTTTTTGAGCGGGAGCTCAATTTTTTTATTGGAATCGTCTATGATTTTCAAATCGGCCTTTTTCCGATCTACAGCTTCTTTAGCCAGCTGTGGAATAAAGGCATCGAAATTGGTGCCGACCTTGTTTAAATCATCTTTATTTTTAATCAGCAGAATCGACTGCGGATCCGGCTTTTGAATGCCTTTATTCAAATCATCCAGCAGTTTTTGCTTCAGCTGCGCATTCTCCTGCTGTGTTTCCAACGAATTTTGAATGATGGCTTGTATCACTTCAGGTGAGGCCTGATTGACAAGGTCGTCTACGTTCACCATATCGACTTTCGTTTTCAAATCCGAGTGAACGTTACGGGTATCCAGCTGCAGCTGCTGCGAAGGGTAGACGGTGACGTACCGGCTGGTTTGCCGGAATCCCTCTTCCCCAGCGTTAGTAGAAGTTATTGTCCTGGCACCTACCACGCCGGAACCGACAACCAGCTTCGTTTCCCCGGTTACCGGATCTACGCCGGTATATAATAAAGTTCCCCGAACGCCCATGACCGCGGTAGGCGTTTCCACCTCGAACTCGTCCTCGGAGCCTACGAGGCTTTTGACTTTGGTCCATGCGGAGCCTGCCCAAATTTTAAATTTGGACACTTTGCCGCCGCCTTGGTCAACCAAATCGGAGATCGATACCTCGGCATTCTCGCCAATGGTCATGTTATCATCATGATCCGCAATTTTTAACACGAGGGAGGAGGATTCTCCCGTATAAATCATATCTCCCTGGTTCAAGCTCATATCTTCATACGCGGTATACGTTTTGGAGCCGCCGGCCTTTTTCACACTGACGTCCCCATGAACCTCGACTACAATTGCCGCACGTGCCGCAGCCTGCGCAGGCAAGGCGCCTATCCACGCTGAGAACACCAATAAAACAAGACAAGATGCGACAAAAGCTGATAAGGCCGATATCTTGTTTGCGGCTCTTCCCCTATACTTCTTTATCACATGAAAACTCCTCTCCAAACCTATCATCGTAAGTCATTAACCTATGAAATTCATCTCTATTAATTGTAATTTGGCAGGCAGGAAATGGCAATGCAAATATTGACAGGATCCGAGCCGGATTCAGCCAATTCATCCGATTGCTAGTGCTACGAAACTTTGCCTTCCCCTGCTTTCGCAGCCGGTGCCTGGACCCAACCTGTCACCTCGAACAGCTTTAAGGGAACACTTTTCCCCTTCATCAGCTTTTCACCGACATAGTTATATTCAAAATAAGCCTTGGTCAGCTCATAAGTCGATTCGGAAACCAGAATTTGATTCGGGCTCGTGTTGGACTCAATACGTGCAGCTGTATTGACATTGTCGCCGATAGCCGTGTAATCTACCCGCAAATACGAACCGATGTTGCCCACAACGACGTCTCCTGTATTAATACCGATCCCTACACTAATGGAAACGCCGTATTTCTCCATCACTTCCGCCCGGACCTTCTCCATGCCTTTCTGGATTTCAAAAGCGGTCCTCACGGCGTAATAAGGATGATCCTTCACATCCAACGGAGCGTTGTACAGAATCATCGCGGCATCGCCAATGAATTTATCGATAGTCCCATGGTTATGCAGCGCCTTCTCCGTGATCAAGTCGAACATCATATTTAAAAAATCGACGACTTCCTCGGGCTTCAGCTTCTCTGAGAGCGGCGTGAATCCCCGGACGTCCAGGAACAGCACCGTCAAATTTTTGCTGATGCCACCCAGCTTGATTTCTGAATCGCTCTTAGCGATCTCGTTTACAAGATCCGGTGAAATGTAGCGTCCGAACTGCTTAGTGATATAGTTTTTTTGTTTGGTCTCAAAATAGGTTTTCATCGCGATATTGCCCAGATAGGAGATAAGTCCGCTCGCGACCCCGCCCACGGTTTCGATGTAAATATCGTTGTAAGCAAACGTCATATATTGCACGACAAGCAAAATCACCGACATGCCGAATACAAGTACAATACCCGTGATCGCCTTCAAGCGCCAGGTCAAGAAACCGAACAAGGCGATCATAAATGCCGACAGAGCGATAGTCACTGCGCCGCCCGCAGGGGAAATCAGCCTCTGATTTAATATTTGATTCAAAATATTCGCGTGGGCATACACCAGATGCATATGCTTTTCGACCGGCGTGATGCCTTCGTCGGACCCCGGTGCCGTATACCCGACAAGCACGATACGGTCCTTGAACGTTTGGGGAGGAATGGAGCCGTTTAATACTCTGGCAAAAGATATCGTTTCGAAGTTATACTCGAGCGCATCCCATTTAATCAGCATCTCCGATTTGGGGCGATTTTGCAGCAGAGGCAAGTTTACATATTTGGTAACGTCCGCCCCCGCCAATTGAGCCATAGCAAGACCCATGGATGGAAAGATTCCCTCCGGCGTCTTGATCTGCAGCCAATTCGAACGGATGATTCCATCGGTATCATAGGTCGCGTTTATATGGGCTTTGTTACTATACGGTTTGAACAAGGAAATCGGCTGCTCCACCTCATCGGCTGAAATGAGCTCGCCTTCTTTCACTTTCGTGGAACGGTCAAAGTCGCTTCCCAGCTTCGCGTGAGAAGGCAGCACAATATTTTTATGCTTGGCAAGCTCTTCCGACAACAGCTTATCGCTCTCGGGATTGGCGCTGGCTGTATAGAGCTCAATATCGAAACCGATCACTTTGGCTCCGGCTTTTTCCAGCTGGCTGATCAGCTGCGCATATACTTTGCGGTCCCATGGATAAGGACCTACCGACTTGATCGATTCCGTGTCGATACCGATTACCACAATATCCTCATTCGGCTGCCCGGTCATCGACTGTTTCATATTGAAATCATAGGTTCGGTCCGATAAGACCTTCCAAACACCAAACAGTAAAAAAATAAAGCATATCAGGACAACGCATGCATTCCCGATCAAAATGACGGCAGATTTACGTACACCCTTTTTCATAAATGCCCCCCGTTTACTTGGTTTTCGTTAACTATATTAACATAATTTTCTCCGGAAAATATCAAGTTTCTGTCAAGACACAAAGAAAAAAGCCCTCTCCTTAGGCCAGAAGACCTAAAAGAAGAAGGCTTTTTATTTTAACCTATGATTAGTTGAAAGGAGTATCTGCTACTTTGATGGAATCTGTTGGACATCCATCTTGTGCATCTTGCAGATCATCGTACAGGTCTTCTGGAATTTCCGTTACGCCTTTGTTGCCATCGCCGTCGAAAATTACTTCAGCCAAACCCTCATCGTCATAATCATAAATATCAGGAGCCGTTGCGCCGCAAGCTCCGCATGCAATACAGGTATCTTTCTCTACCCAAGTGTATTTAGCCATCTCTACATTCCTCCTAATTTGTAACCTCATCCTAAAATATAATATAAAACAAGGCAAAGTTCAAATAAAAAGTCGATAACGTTCTTGAATCAGTCCTGCAAGAGAATTGATATCATCCGGCTCAAAACAAGGAATTTCCAACGCTTCAGCATATTCCCATAGTTCTACTGGAGCTACCGCTGCAATCGGAGGCTTGTAAAGCTGATTCAGCAGACTCGCTTGATCGGCATGCCGAAATATCGCAATTTGATCGTGAGCCCCGCCCTTAAACCCTTCGACAAGAACGAGATCCAGCTCTTGAAGCGGCAGCTGTGAAAGCATTTGCTCCCATTCAAGCAAAGCTTGTCTTCTGTAGACCCGATAAGCATCCGGTGACACGACCATCGCCGCATCCGCACCGGCTTCAATGAACAGTGTGGAGTCGGCTCCCTCGACTTCTTTATAATGCCCATGCCCATCATGTTTAATTACCCCAGTCCGGAGCCCTTTCCCGACAAAATGCCGCACCAGCTTCGTAACGAGGGTCGTTTTTCCGCTGTTGGAATACCCCGCCAATCCAATAACCACAGCCATATCTTAGCCTCACTCCTCCTCCAGACGCTGCTCCTTCATATGATCCATTTGAAGCGAAGTGCCCCTTACCTTATGATTGCGGATCAAGGAGGACGGATCGTCACCAAGCATCCCTGCGGTCAATACCGCGTTCTCACCGAATTTATCCCGCAAGGCATCAAGCGCTTTGTTGAGCTTCTCCTTCGCAGGCTGCTTCTGGTAATCGAACAAATCCAGCTGAACAGCCGTTTCCTGCTTGCTTGACAAGCTTTGAAGGGTAATGCCGAGCAATCGTACAGGCTTCCCTTCATTCCAGTGATCATCGAACAGCTTGCATGCCATATGGTAAATATCTTCCATATTCTCCGTCGGGGCATTCAGCTTGGCCGCTCTGGTTATCGTCTTCATATCCGGGTCCCGAATTGTAATTTGCACGGTATGCGTCATCAGCTTCTGACGCCGCAAACGTCTTCCTACCTGATCGGCCACATTCAGAAAGACCCGAAAAATATCGCTGCGCTCCGTCAAATTCGATGGCAAGGTTGTCGTATGCCCAATCGACTTGCTTTGCTCCTGCTCCGGATCCACTTCACTGTCATCCTCGCCATTGGCAGAGCGCTTCAGCACGGCCCCCATTACACCGAAGTGCTCCTTAAGCAGCGTGTCGCTCGCCTTCGCCAGCTGACCCAATGTATGAATGTTCAATCGCTTGAGCTTTTCTGCGGTTTTCCCGCCTATGCCATATAGATAAGCGCAGGGCTTATCCCACAGCACATGAGGGACATCCCGCTTGCGCAGCACGGATATACCGTTCGGCTTTTTCATATCGGAGGCCATTTTGGCCAGCAGCTTGTTCGGTGCGATGCCGATGGAGCATGGAAGCTGCAGCACGGTGCGAATTTGATGCTGAATCTGCTGCGTAATGTCCAGCGGCGTCCCGAATTGCTTCGAGCCTGTAATGTCCACATAGCACTCATCGATAGACATCGCCTGCACCAATGGAGAGTAGCTGTAGGCAATCTTCATAAAACGTCGTGAAAATTGACGGTACAGCTCAAAATTCGGGCGAATCAGCAGCAGCTCGGGACAAATCTTCAGCGCTTGGCTGACAAGCATTCCCGTCTTGATGCCCAAGGCCCGGGCCGGGTAGGAGCAGGTTACAATAATCCCTTTCCGCAGTTCAACGCTGCCGGCTACGGCGGTCGGTTTGCCTTTGTACGTCTGCGGCTCCACCGCCTCATGGACAGAACAATAAAAGGCATTCATATCAATATGAAGAATCACCCGCCCGTTGACCGGGTAGGCCTTTAATGTTTGATCATTGTGCATCATAAGCACGAACCGTTATCTCCATACGGCCCTCCGCAACTGTAGTTCTTCATCGAATCACTTCTTTTTCCAGCATACAATCCTCCTCCCGGAGGGTCAAGCCAAACGCCCGTCTAATTTGTTAAAGACGTATCTTTCTAAGGAAACATTGTGATATAATATTTAATTATATTTTACGCAAGCTTGTATGATTTAGGAGGATATCCATGGCGACTAACGTGAAAATTTTCGATACGACTTTAAGAGATGGAACCCAAGGCGAAGGCATCAGCTTATCAGTAGAGGATAAAATGAAAATCGCCCGAAAGCTGGATTCCCTCGGAGTTCACTATATTGAGGGCGGCTGGCCCGGCAGTAACAATAAGGATATTGAATTTTTCACCCGGGTGTCTGAGCTTCAACTGAAGAATGCCAAGGTTACCGCTTTCGGAAGTACGCGCAGAAAGGATACACTGCCCGAGAATGATATGAATTTGAATCGCATTCTGGAGGTTGGCGTGCCTGTCGCTACGATCTTCGGCAAATCGTGGGACTTCCATGTTTTCCAAGCCATCCAAACAACACTGGAAGAAAACCTGGCTATGATCTATGACTCCGTCCGTTATTTGAAAAGTAAAGGGCTTGAGGTTATTTATGACGCAGAGCACTTCTTTGACGGTTTCAAAAACAACCGGGACTATGCGCTGCAAACCATTAAAAAGGCCGAGGAAGCCGGCGCGGACTGGATCGTCCTTTGCGATACGAACGGCGGCTCCCTCCCGCATGAGATTACCGAAATTGTGACGGTAGTTAAGCAAACCGTTGCTGCGCCTATCGGGATCCATGCCCACAACGACTGCGAGCTCGGAGTTGCGAACAGTCTGGCTGCCGTAGCGGCAGGAGCCACTCAAGTGCAAGGAACGATTAACGGCTATGGCGAGCGCTGCGGCAATGGCAATCTGTGCTCGATCATTCCGAACCTTCAGCTAAAAATGAATTACAGCTGTATTAGCGCGGAGCAATTGCAAAGCTTGGCAAGCGTTGCCCGCTACGTCAGTGAAATTGCGAATATGCATATGCCGATGAATCAGCCTTATGTCGGGTCCGCCGCATTCGCGCATAAAGGCGGAATCCACGTATCTGCCATCCTGCGCAACTCCAGTACGTACGAGCATATCACCCCTGAGCTGGTCGGCAACAAGCAGCGCGTACTCGTATCTGAGCTCGCGGGTCAGAGCAATCTGGTGTTCAAAGCGCAGGAGCTCGGACTTGATTTCGATAATGATAACCAGCAAACGAAGCAGTTGATCGAGCAAATCAAGGAAATGGAGCATCAAGGCTATCAATTTGAAGGAGCCGATGCTTCGCTGGAGCTGCTGATCCGCAACGCTTACGGTAAGCTGGAGGAAGCGTTCAAAGTCGAATCGTTTAAAATCCTGATGTTCAAGAACGAGAACCAGCCTGTAGTCACGGAAGCAATCGTGAAGCTGAATGTGCAAGGTGAGACGGTGTACAATGCTGCAGAAGGCAACGGACCTGTTAATGCCTTGGATAACGCACTGCGCAAATGCTTGCAGCAGCATTACCCTGCTCTGCAAAACATCCATTTGAGCGACTACAAGGTTCGCGTATTGGATGAGAAGGATACGACCGCTGCCAAAGTACGCGTACTTATCGAGTCCACGGACTTTAACAACTCATGGAGTACCGTCGGCGTTTCCGACAATGTCATCGAAGCAAGCTGGGACGCATTAATTGACAGTATTCGCTATGCGCTGCTGGGCAAGCCTAAGGTCGAGCTGCATGTCGAAGAGCAGAGAGAGCGTTTGGGCTTGGTAAATCATTAATTTCTAAGTTACGATTAGATATATCCTTTAAAAGCAAAAACAAGGAGCAGTATGTTGAATACGGCGCTCCTTGTTTTTATTTTATCCTTCAACCAGCATCTGAATTCTTTTCTCCAGCTGTTCTCTGGGCAGCACGTGAATAACATCCCTCAGAACACCTTGCTTATCGATTAAGAAGCTGGTCGGGACGAATAAAATCCGGTACATCTCCGCAGCCTTCCCCTCTTTATCCAACAGCACAGGAAATGGGAGCTGATACTGCTTTACAAACCCCTTCACATCGGCTACACGATCTCCTTTTGTCACATTGACCGCATAAACATCGAACTTGTCCTTATACTTTTCATACACTTGCTTTAAGTCAGGGGCTTCCTCATGACAAGGTCCGCACCAGGTGGCCCAGAAATTAATCATCAGGGGCTTTTCCCTCTGCCCTCCGACTTGGTAGGTATGTCCATCCAAGCTTTCCAAGGTAAAGCCCGGAACCGGTTTGTTGCGGGCCATCTCCACTGCGGAGCCCATACCCGCTGCGGCTGCCGAAGCCTGCGACGTCTCTTTTATCGTACCGCTTTGATACATCGCCAAACCAACCAAAAGTAGTGCAATGAGCATGACAGGCATATTGCGCTTCATGTAAAAGCTCCTTCCTATGAACTGCCGTTCCCCTATTCCTTTATTGTTCCCAAAAATACATTCTTTAGTTCATACTCTCCATGGAATAGATTGAGAGCATGGCGCTTTTCATCAAAGGGTACATTAGGGTTACAAACTTGCGTTCCAGAGGAGATTTGCAACCATGGAAAAGACTCGAACAAGGAAGCTGAATATTACCTTTGAAAGTGACATGGAGTCACCCCCGGCCAAGAAGCAGAAAGCGGGCCAGAAATCGGGTGGCTCCAAAGGAAAAGTTTCGGAATTTATTGCGCTTGCCTCCGTACCGCTGGTTCTGGTTTTGGGCAACTCTATGCTTGTTCCCATTTTGCCGGATTTGCAGGATCGACTAGGCATCAGTAAATTTCAAAGCTCATTGGTCATCACCTTATTTTCCGTTACGGCCGGACTCATCATTCCCATTTCCGGATATTTGTCAGACCGGTTTTCGAGAAAGTGCATTATTATCCCCTCTTTAATTATTTATGGAGCTGCAGGCGTGCTGGCAGGGTTCGGAGCTGTTTGGAACTCCTATACGACGATTATTATCGCGCGGGCAATACAAGGGCTTGGAGCCGCAGGAACCGCTCCTATTGCTATGGCGTTGGCCGGTGATATGTATTCGGGAGGAACGGAAAGTAAGGCTCTAGGCTTGACGGAGGCATCCAACGGCACTGGCAAAGTCATCAGCCCGATTCTGGGCTCTCTGCTCGCGCTCATCGTCTGGTATGCCGCATTTTTCGCTTTTCCTGTTTTTTGTCTTTTGTCCCTTTTAGCCGTCGTTTTCTTATTGAAGGAGCCAAAAAAAGGGCAGCCCGCCCCCAAGTTGAAGCCATACTTGAAATCGATCGGTACCATCCTTAAGGAGAAAGGCCGTTGGCTTATTACATCCTTTTTTGCTGGATCTCTGGCGTTGTTTATTTTGTTTGGGGTACTTTTTTACTTATCCGATATTTTAGAGGAGGCGCCTTACAATATCAAAGGAGTCAAAAAAGGCTTCGTACTCGCTATCCCATTACTGGGGCAAGTCGTTACCGCATATACGACGGGGGCGCTCATCAAGAAAAACGGGACCGTGATGCGATGGCTCATCAATATCGGACTGGCTTTAATGACAGCAGCTCTAGGGGTATGTAGCATCACACTCGGCAAAAACTTATATTTTCTCATCGGCCTGCTTACGCTAAGCAGTATCGGTACCGGGCTGCTTCTGCCTTGCTTAAACACGATGATTACCGGTTCGGTGGAGAAGCAACAGCGGGGGATGATCACTTCCATTTACAACAGCTTGAGGTTTCTTGGCGTCGCTTTTGGCCCCCCGTTGTTTAGCTGGATGATGGACATTTCGCATGCTACCGTCTTTATAACCGTAACGTCGTTATCCTTGATTACTTTGGGATTGGCCTTTTTCCTGATTAAACCGAAGGGAACCATCAGCTGACCTATCCTTCAGGAGCAGGATGCAGTCCAGGACAGATTTCATATATAATTAGAAGAAGTTATTTTATTCTAATTATGCAAGGATGTCCGCCGCGATGAAGGATTGTATATCCATTTCCTCCCGACTAATGCAACAAATTGAGCAATACTGCATTGCCCATTTGCCTTATGAGGCCTGCGGTCTTTTACTCGGCACGGAAGCTAAGCCGCAAACTGAAATGCCGTTATTTGTCCGCCGTTTTGTCGGGATTCCCAATACAGCTGCAAACCCGCGGCGGCATTTTGTCATGGATCCGTCCGTGTTCATTCCTTATTTGTTCGTACCGAATCCATCCCATGAATCCATTATAGGCATATTCCATTCCCATCCTTCAGCTCCTCCGGTTCCTTCTGTTGAGGATCTTCAAACCTCATGGATCGACGTGCCCAGCCATTGGATTGTATCCATACAGAATGCCGATCAACCGGAATGGCAAGCTTACCGCTATGAAAAGCTTCATCCAAACGAGTCCGGCAGCCTTACCCGATTCAAGCCCTTGCGTTTGATTACAACCACATGAATTGAGTAGGAGAAACGTTATATCTGGACCTTCCGAAGCTGTGCGACTGTGCTCAGCAATGGCTTTTCTCGTCAATAGGAGAGCAGGTTTTGGTTGCGCTATGTGGTAAAAAAAGAGCTTCAGCTGGCAGACTGCCAAGGCTGGAGCTCTTATTGATGATGGCTTAAATGTGCATAAAGATCACCCAGCGTATGGATATCACGGTTACGAATCTCTCGCATAAACCGGCTCCATAGCCTTGCTGTCATGCGCGCATCCTCCAAAGCATGGTGGCGCACTGTTACATCGATTCCATAAGCGTCCAGCATTGTGTCCAAGTCATAGCTTTTCAAGCGGGGGTTCAACCATTTTCCCAGCATCATGGTATCCAGCATACGGTGTGACAAATTAATTTTGGACGTTTTCCACAACGCTGAATTTAAAAAATGCTTATCATGGCCCGTGCCATGGGCTACGAGCACTTTTTGCTGAACGAATTCCAAGAAATCATGCAATCCATTAATAAGATCCGGAGCTTTCGCGGCCATATCATTCGTAATTCCCGTTAATTCAGTTATATTGTCCGGAATAGCCCGCTTCGGATTTACCAGACGATAGAAGGTTTCCTCTTCCTTGATGGTATCCCCTTGAACGGCTACAGCGCCGAAGGAAATAATTTCGTCCCCATTATACGGCGAAAAACCGGTAGTTTCCAAATCGAAAACTACCAGTTCCACCGTGTCCAAGGGGATATCATATAATGAATTTTTCCGCTGCTCTTTCATAATGGATCGTATGAAAGCCATCTGCTGGGCGCTCTGCACATCGAACATCGAAGTTATGGCAGGGGTAATACCGCCCATTTTGTATAGATGCCACATCCTACCCGCAGGTCTCATGTCTTTCACAGGATCTCACCTAACCTTTTTCCATCTCTTTTTGAACGCTTTTCTTCACAAACTTTTGCAACTCGTTGCCGATTCTTAATGCAAGCTTCAGTTCGCTCGTGCGCTCTTTAGTTAGTCTATCGGCCGGCAGCTTGCCCCGTGTTGTGTAATAACCGTCCTCGAGCTGAAATGGGGTTAGCGAACGCAGCTTTAATGCAATCGACAAAGCTTCAAGCCAATCCTGGGCAATTTCCTCTTCCACCCATCCACCTTCCATCAGTGCGGCAATTCTGGCATCCGTAGACGTTTCCCGTATTCCAGCCTCTACACTAAGCAGCCGGATGCCGTTTACAATAGGGATATAGGCACCGTACTTGATATCGACGCCCCCTGCATCTTCCCCGTACCGTTCTTTAATTAATTGCCCGAATAAACCTAAAGAAATTTTGTGATGAAGGGTGTTATGAAGCAGATGCTCCAGCATAACCGGATGCTGCTTGCAATAATGAAGCATTTCATCCGTTAGCCGGCCCGGCAGGCTCTGTTCCCCATAAATCAATCGCATATCTGCAAAAATAAGCAAATACCGCATGTGCTCCCAGTGCGGGTCACTCAACCATTCGTACAGCATGCTCCGATATCCGCTCCAAGAGTTGCGCCATTTCTCGTTCGTGCAGATAACCTCGCCCGAGCATGGAGGATAGCCAAGCCTTAACAACAAATCGCTAATTCGTTCCGCCAGCGCTGTAAAATACACGTCGGACTTTGCTGCAAGCTCCGGATCATTCGAATCCTCATAGATTAAACCATTATCCTGATCACTCCAGAGCGTTTGTTCCTGCCGCCCCCCACTGCCAAACAAGACGAAGGCAAATGCAACCGGCGCCTCCAGCCCCTGATCTTGCTGTAATGAATGCTGAGCCAGTTGAACCGCTCTCGCAATAAATAAATCATGCACCTGATTCAACTGCTTATTCCAATCAAGAGAATGGGAAAGAAGGAGACGCCCCTCGAACTCCTCATGCAATTGATCCCGAAATTGCCTCAGCTGCTCAACATGCCCAGCATTCGCAATTTCACTACGAACCATTTCCAACGAGAAATTTTCCATACGGGTTCTCCTTCAGTCTGATGTTGTAATTGTTTAATGATTCCGTTCTTTCCTTAAAGCGTGCTTGCTGCTCCACCTGCACCTTGAGCCGCTGCTTTTTTCATTTGCTCAGGGTAGCCGTAAGTGCCATGCTCGGAAAGATCCAGACCGATGATTTCCTCTTCTTCCGTAACCCGAAGACCGATTGTAATTTTGATAAGACCCAAGATAATGAAGGACACGACAAGAACGAAGATGAATGCACCGAACACGCCCAGCGCTTGCACACCCAGCTGCTCCAAGCCTCCGCCGTACAGAAGACCCGCTTTACCAACAGCTACCTTCTCAGCCAATTCAGGCCGAGCGAAAATCCCTGTGGACAATGTTCCCCAAATCCCTGCAATACCATGTACGGAGAAAGCGTAGATCGGATCGTCGATACCTGCTTTCTCGAACCATTGAGCCGTGAAGAAAGTAATGATCCCTGCAAGTGCACCGATAATGATTGCATCGCGAGGAGAAACGAATGCGCAAGCTGCCGTGATTGCAACCAGTGCTGCAAGAACACCGTTCAACATACTTGGAATATCCGCTTTACCAAAGTACATCCAGGAAACGACTAGCGCCGCTACCGCACCGGCTGCTGCTGCAAGGTTTGTGGTCAAGGCTACATAACCGAAGAATCCGTCGCCTGTGGCACTCAAAGTGGAACCTGCGTTAAACCCGAACCAGCCGATCCACAAAATGATAACACCGAGAACCGACAATACTTGGTTGTGACCAGGAATCAAGTTAGGCGTTTTATCTTTATTGTATTTGCCAATACGTGGTTTAAGCAAAATAGTTGCTACGAGTGCCGCCGTTGCACCTTGCAAGTGAACTACGGTCGAACCGGCGAAATCTTGCATACCCAATTGACCCAACCAGCCGCCGCCCCATACCCAGTGAGCAACAACAGGATAAATTAGAACGGTGAATAAAATACCGAAAATGAAGTAAACCGGGAGCTTGCCGCGTTCAGCGAATCCGCCCCATGCAATCGCAAGCGATACACCTGCAAAGGCTAATTGGAACAAGAACAAAATACCGATAGGAATCGGGGATTCTGCAAAAAGGCTGACAGAGCTTTTAATTTGCTCTTGTGTACCATCCAGGAAAAACCCGCCTTCACCTACAAAGCTGTTACCGTCACCAAAAGCTAATCCGAAACCGACTGCCCAGAAGGCAATGGCGCAAATACCGAAAGTAAGAATGGTTTTACCTGCAACGTGACCCGCGTTTTTCATCCTAGTCGAACCCGCTTCAAGTAAAGCAAAGCCTGCTTGCATGAAGATAACAAGGATTGCTGCAAGCATGACCCATACAGAGTCAATTGCGCTGGCTAATTGTGCGGGTGTTTTGTCGTCTGCCGCAAAAGCCATTGTTGGAACGAGCATGGACATGAGGCCTGTTGATAGGAGCATTTTCTTAAACATTGCTGACCACTTCCTTCTTAATGTTAGTTTAATTAACATCTTTTGAAAATCTTAATGTCATTATATACAGCTTTTTGGTATTTGACAATAGGGTTTTCGTGAAAAAACGCAAAAAAACGAAAAATAACCTAACATACAATGTTCATAATTCGGATTTTCCTTATAGATACAGAGTTTTTCATGATAATGCTGTAATCATTTCTATCAAATCTATCAATTAATGCATTCCTTTCTACAATATAACGTGATCTGACACGTCAGGTTTTGAACAACAATTTTTTTCTTCCTTATATAGGAAGAGATTCACAAGCCCTTGTTTGTACGGCATAAAAGCATAACGTTTGACTGTATGGTTTCATTTCAGTTATCATGATTACTAAAGAACGATTCACGATCATACCTTAATAGGGCGGTAGAATCGAATAGTGAACTACATGAAATCAACTTAATTAATACAGGGGTGATACTATGGGGATATGAAGCTTTATAAAATTGGCGAGCTGGCACGGATGTCGGATGTAAGCCCCAGAACCATTGATTACTATACAAAAATGGGTTTGATCGAACCGGAAACCCGCTCCGGTACGAATTATCGGCTGTACAGCGATGAAACCTTAAGCCGGTTGAAACGTATTGAAAGTATGAAGAGGGAGAAATATACCTTAGAGGAAATCAAGGCGAGCCTCGCATTGTGGAAAAAAGTTGGTCAAGACGAGATCGTGACAGATAAGCTCACATCTTTCCAGCTTCATTTGCAGCAGCTGCAAAAGGAAGCACAAGAGATTCTGCCCTTTCTTGACAAGCTCAAGCCGACTCAAATGAAAAATTTGAATAAAGTGCTGACTCCGCATACTGCAGCCTGTATCGAAGCCTTGCTGTTACTACTGGGTAAAAGCCCCTTATCCTAAATATAAACGGAGGTCTGCTGCTATGTTTTTTCACCCGATGGATTTCTTGATCATCATTGCTTTTGTGCTTTCTCTGTGGGCCCAATTCCGCGTTAAGGGGACATTCAACAAGTGGTCCGAGGTACGAACCTACTCCGGCATGACCGGTTATGAAGCAGCCCGGCGTATGCTGGATGCCAACGGATTGTATGATGTACCCGTAGAACCGATTCAAGGGCGTCTCACAGACCATTACGACCCGATGTCACGTGTAGTTAGATTATCGGAGCCCGTCTATTATGAAAATTCGATTTCAGCCATTTCGGTAGCCTGCCACGAGGTAGGTCACGCGATCCAGCATAAAGTACACTATCCGATGCTGACGCTGCGTCATCGTATGTTCCCAGTAGTAAACTTTGCTTCCGGCGTTGCACCTTTACTAATTTTGGCCGGCTTGTTCTTCCAGCAGTTTAATTTTCTGCTTGGCTTTGGCATCATCTTCTTCTCGGCGGCGGTAGCCTTTCAACTGGTTACTCTCCCTGTCGAGTTCAATGCGAGCAATCGCGCAAGAGATTTGATGGTCGCCGAGGGCTTTATTACGAATGATGAAGAACGCGGAGTAGCCAAAGTGTTGAATGCAGCCGCACTTACGTATGTTGCTGCAGCGTTAATTTCCCTGCTCGAGCTGCTGAAGTACATCATGATCTTTAATAACCGCAACGACGACTAAATTCGTTGCAAACCAAAACGCCGGATCCCTAATGGGTCCGGCGTTTTCTTATAAGTCAAGTCTGACTTTAATAAAATCTTATTTTTTATAAGGATCGAAAAAATTCATCAAAAAGCTATGGAAAACTTCGGCCACTAACGGAAGCTTTTCCCCTTTTCGCTGAATCAGACCTATGCTTCGGGTTACCAGAGGATCGATCACACGTACTTTGGCCGGTTGAAGCTGGCTGATCTCTGTCAACGCCATTTCGGGCAGCAGGCTAACCCCTACACCCGCGGCTACCAGCCCGCGGATCGTATCCGTCTCTTCGCCCTCGAACCCGATTCGAGGCACGAAGCCCGCCTTCGCACAGGCTTCCAGCACAATATTACGAAGCGAATACTCTTCGCTAAACATAACGAACGAATCATCCTTTAGCTGCTCCAGCCGGATCGTCTGATATTCCGCCAGTACATGCCCCTCAGGCACGATGGCATATAGCTCCTCCTGAAGAAGCAGCTCTCCTGTGACATGCTCATGTCGCTCCGGAAAAGGCGATATAAAGGCCAAATCCAGCTCTCCGTTAACAACATCACGAATCAAGCTGTTATAGGTTCCTTGCCGCAATCGAAATTTCACATTCGGGTGTGTCTGCCTGAAACCGGCAACGACAGTTGGAAGCAAATAAATGCCTAAGCTGTGAGGAAATCCAATCCGAATTTCTCCCGCTTCCGGATCCAAAAACTCACGTACCTCCATGACCGCCCTTTCAAGCTCGGTCAGGATCGCTTCCGCCCGGCCAAGAAACAGCTTGCCTACAGAGGTTAGCTGCAAATTGCGGCCCTTTTGTACAAACAAAGGGACACCCAGCTCCTCTTCCAGCTGATGAATTTGCCGGCTTACGGCGGATTGAGCGACGTGCAGTTCCTCCGCTGCCTGGGTTACATGCTCCTTGCGCGCCACTTTCACAAAATATTGAAGCTGTCTTAATTCCACTGCTGCTCCCCTTCCGATTGGACAAGTTCCTTTTAAAAAGTTTATAATAAATCTTGGTGAAATACCAATCATACTTAAAATAATAAGGAGGCCCATCTACATGGCACAAGAGCGTACAGGTGTTGCAACTTTAAAAGGCAACCCGATTACTTTGATCGGACCGGAATTGAAAGTTGGCGATAAAGCTCCAGACTTTAAAGTGAATAAAAACTTGACAGAGCAAGTTTCTCTGGCTGATTATGCAGGTAAAATTAAATTGATCAGCGTGGTCCCTTCCCTGGACACGGGCGTATGCGACGCTCAAACACGTCGTTTCAATGAAGAAGCTGCTAAGCTGGGCGACAATGTGGTCGTTCTCACGATCAGCGTGGATCTTCCTTTCGCACAATCCCGCTGGTGCGGTGCTGCAGGCATCGACAAAGTAATCACTTTGTCCGACTACAAAGACCGTAACTTCGGTACATCCTACGGTGTGTTGATCAATGAAATCCAATTGTTGATGAGATCGATCTTCGTTATCGACGCTAACGATACCATCCAATACGTTGAGTACCTGGGCGAAATGACTGAGCACCCGAACTACGAGAACGCAGTAGCTGCAGTTCAAAAGCTCGTTTAATCCTTCTTAAGCGCTCTGACCGCCTCAGCTTAAAGGAAAGGTCAGTCCTTGTTACATAGAAAAACATCGGGAGAGGCCCAAGGCTAATCCCGATGTTTTTTATGTTTATTGGTCTATTTTATGAGCGGCCAGTCGTTTATCCAACTGTTTGTATATTTCCAAAATCGTTCGATAATTCGACCCGAGATCACCTAACGATCCTCTCGAAGCCGAATAAATATCGACTGCACTTTTCAGCGGGTTAATCGCAAACAAGGTTAGGGTAATATCTTGAGTCCGGCCCGTTACCGTTCTCCGTTCGACTACAATCTCACCCACACTCCTGACCTCATGCAGAAGCTTGTAGCCATTCATTTTCTTAAACATGTTCGTGACTTCATCCCAAACCTGATCCATAGACAGTTTATAGTATCGGGTCTTTAAAGCCGGATCTTTCGCTTTCTCCCCAGTTGTTTCATGGCTGCGAATAAGGCCGATTAAGGTTCGCTTTAACAAAGCCTTCCCTCCTCATAGAAGTACAATACAATATCCGGTAAACACTATCTTTAATCATATCATTGTTTGCCTTGCAGAGAAAGAGTTATTTCACATTTTTGACATGATTGTTAACGTTTTATGAAGAAATATTACAAATGAATGACAGATATTCCCTCCTCATTCCATTGGGACATTATTCCTATATAGGACGGCCATGAATAGAGCTAAAATTATACAGCGCAATAAGGCGCAAGCAAATAACTTCAATTTCAAGGAGAATTACCTATGCTTATCCGAACCGCCCAATCTATTGCTGAGGTGCAGGAGGCTTACAAGATCGAGGAAGCCTCCTATCCCCTGGAGGCCGCTGCGTCATTGAATGCATTTTATGAACGTTTTCGCTTATTTCATCCTTACTTTATAGTAGCCGAGCAAGATCACCAAATCGTAGGCGTAGCCAATGGCATTCGGCTGAATCACGAGGACTTGTCCGACGAAGGCATGAAGCAAATGTCCGGTTATGATCAGGATGGACGCAACTTTTGCTTGCTGACCGTAGCTGTAGATGCTGATTTTCGGGGTCATGGCATCGGATATGAGCTGTTGAACGCGGTCATCCAACAAGCCAAGCAAGACAACCTGGAACATGTACTGCTCATGTGCGAGGAGCATTTAATCCACTTTTACCAAAGAGCAGGGTTCGTTTATGTTAAACCGTCCGCTTCAGGACATGCAGGTATTGCCTGGCACGAAATGAAGCTCATTTTATGACCCTAATTCCAAAAAATGATTTAAAACACCAGCAGGATTTTGCCTTCCACCTCCGAATATATAGTATCAACCATTTGTTTATTCATTAAACAAAGTAACTATTAAACAAACTTTAGAAGAGGTGGAACCATGGCATACTTTTTAGGCATTGATTTGGGTACTTCCGCAGTAAAATGTATTTTGGTTGATGATCAAGGCACGGTGAAATCCAGCCACAGCGTTGAATATCCGCTGCTTCAGCCTCAACCAGGCTGGGCGGAGCAGCATCCTGAGGACTGGTGGCAGGGAACAGCTGCATGCATCCAGGCATTGCTGAGCAAGTCTGGTGTTACAGGCCAAGAAGTAGCAGGCATTGGATTGTCCGGGCAAATGCACGGGTCGGTATTCCTCGATCGTGAGCTTCAGGTTGTCCGCCCTGCTCTGCTCTGGTGTGATCAGCGCACCGCTGCAGAGTGCGACTGGATCGAGGAAGCGGTAGGCGGCCGTGAGGCTCTGGGCCGCCTTACCGGCAACAAGGCGCTGACAGGCTTCACTGCGCCCAAGGTCGTCTGGCTCCGCAATCACGAGCCGGAAAACTACAGCCGTACGGCGCATTTGATGCTGCCGAAGGACTATGTGCGCCTCCAGCTGACAGGCGCCTTCGGTATGGACATGGCAGACGCAAGCGGCACGCTGCTCTTGGATGTGGCGAACCGCAGATGGTCGCCGGTAGTGACCGAGCGGCTGAACATTCCTATGGAATGGCTTCCGCCGCTCTATGAGAGCAACGACGTGGCCGGCCATCTCCTGCCGGCCGCGGCGGAACGGACTGGACTGGCGGTCGGTACGCCAGTCGTTGCCGGCGGCGGCGACCAAGCCTGCGGCGCGGTCGGCGTCGGGGTCGTGCGACAGGGCATCGCATCTGTCGCGCTGGGCACTTCCGGTGTCGTATTCGTTCACGACGACACCTATCAAGTTGATCCGGAGTGCCGGCTGCACTCCTTCTGTCACGGCGTGCCTGGCAAATGGCACCGTATGGGTGTCATGCTGGCGGCCGGAGGCTCGTTCCAATGGTGGAAAAACCATCTGGCCTTTGAGGAGCTTCAGCAAGCTGAAGCCGAAGGCAGGGATGTGTACGAGATTCTCACAGCCAAAGCAGAGACAGCACCAATCGGCAGCGAAGGTTTATTATTCATGCCGTATTTGACAGGTGAGCGTACGCCTCACCCGGACCCAAAAGCACGCGGCGGGTTCATTGGCTTGAACCTGCGTCATTCCAAAGCCCACCTGACACGTGCCGTGATGGAAGGCATTACTTTCGGTTTAAGGGATTCGATGGAGCTCATCGAGGCGTCCGGCATTGAAATCAAGGAGCTTCGAGTAAATGGCGGAGGTGCCCGCAGCTTGTTCTGGCGTCAAATGATTGCGGATATATTCGGCTATCCTGTCGTCACGGTCAATTCCACAGACGGCCCTGCCTATGGCGCTGCTGTAATGGCTGCATCCGGCGTTCTAGGCCAAGACATCAGCGACCTATGCGAGCGTTGGATTCAGGTCGTAGATCGCGTAGAACCGAATCCAGACAGCCAGGCACTCTACCAGCAGTATTATGATGTATATAAAACCTTATACCCTACACTGAAATCCACACTGCATCAACTGAGCGACTTGGTTTAATTCGAAGCCTGCCTTAGATGCCCTAAGAACACGATACTCTTCGGAGTACCGTGTTTTTTTTCTTTACAGGATTGTTCGGTTCCTACGTTGCCTCTTTTCTCCTCTACAGTTTATGCATCATAGGTTGAGACTGTCATGTCTCCAAAGTGTCCTCCGCCTTCATTGTGCTCCATGCCTGCTATCCTCTTTACGTCACAGAAAAAAGCCTGGGAGGAATTCGTTCCTCCACAGGCTCTCTATTTCATTCATACCAGACATTAAAATTGACTCAGCTTTGCGCCTTCCCAATCTGCAAGGAACCTTTCAATCCCCACATCCGTTAACGGATGCTTGATCATTTGCTGAATCACTTTATAAGGGACAGTTGCAATATCGGAACCCAGAAGCGCCGCTTCAATGACATGCGCGGAATGACGCACGCTAGCAGCAATAATTTCCGAGGAAATATTATGTACTTTGAAGATATCACTGATTTCTTTAATTAAGTTCATACCCACCTGGTTAATATCATCCAAGCGTCCAATGAAGGGAGACACGTAAGTAGCCCCGGCACGTGCAGCAAGCAAAGCTTGAGTCGAGCTGAAAATAAGCGTCACATTCGTTTTTATCCCGAGCCCGGTAAAAATTTTCGTAGCTTTAAGCCCTTCTTCCGTCATAGGCACCTTCACTACGATACCTTCACCTAGTTCAGCAAGCTTGCGGCCTTGTTCTACCATTTCCTTGGACTCAAGGCTGATCACTTCGGCACTGATCGGAATGTTCCCTACGATGGAAACAATCTCTCTTACCGTTTCAAAAAAATCTCTGCCTTCTTTGGCAATAAGGGAAGGGTTTGTCGTGACCCCTGCAATAACTCCCAGATCATGCGCTTTGCGAATCTCTTCAACGTTAGCTGTGTCAATAAACAGTTTCAAGCTTGTCACCCTTCCTTATCCTTTTCATAATAAGCCCAAAACCAAAAAACGAATGATTTTCAGTTTTTGGACGCAAAAAAACCCGCATATGCCGTCCGATTTAGCGTTTCAAACCCGCTCTCGCAGGTGGGTGTCCGCAGAACCGCATTTGAAGTCCCTTTTCGAGGGCATGTCAGCAACGATTCAATATAGGTCTCCCAAGAAACAGTCATTGGTTCAAAACAACTTAAAACCGAAACGTACATCGCAGGATTTTGTTGTATTCCTATTATAAGAGTTTCTTTCGCGAAAGTAAACCTCGATCCCAAGTTACTTGCTGCCAAACCAGGATTTTACCCCTTGTGCTGCTTATTATCTCCATCAGCCGGGGTTTGATCCACATCTTGAACCGTTGCTTTGGAATCAGTGCTTGTACGTTCCTCCAGCGCTTTGGCTTGATCAGTCAGCCGTTCCGGCTCACTTCCATCCTCCAACGCTTCCAGCTGCTCCTTATTAGCTTCGGCTTCCTTCTCGGCCAGCTCCTGCTGCTTCATCTGCAATCGCCCAAATATATGGTTAAAGTGCCAGAACGAAATAATCGCGATCAAGCTGCCCATGAAAAACGGGATAAGGAATGTAAACTTGGTCAAGCTGATGTAAATGACCAGACCATTACAAGCAATCATGGAGATGGAACGAATGGGATGTCCAATAGATATTAATAACGCATTTTTAATAATTTGAAACAGCTTCATGTGAAGATGGGACATAATGGAAAAGAAATGGAAAAACGAGACGGAAATCAATACTGTAAGCGTCAACACCAGGAATCGGAGTACACCGAAGGAACCTGTTTGATTTCCATAAAACTTGAAATTCGTGTATAAAATAACACCCAGCAATACATAGATTAATCCGCCGAGCACGCTTTGCTTGAAGTTCTCCTTGTAGCCTCTAAAAAAAGTTTTGAACAGAGGGGCATCTTCCTCACCCGTCATCCACTTGCGAGCTACGGTAAACATAGCTGCTGTAGACGGGAATATGGTGAATGGTGATACGACAGCTACAATAATTAATGTCGATAATAGTTGATCAACTGTCTCAGTTTGTAAAGTCATTAAGCCTAGCAAGAAAAAGGGTATCGCACATATTACCCATAATACATTGATTACGGATAGCCGCATGATCCATTCCGAAATGCGATAAAAGCCTCCCATAATGCCTCTAAATTCCAAAAAAGACACCCTCCTCAGTAAACTGCGTTGTTCGTATTCGATGTGTATGGATTATATTATAGCCTATTTTCATAGATCTAGGTAGCCGTCTATGCGTAATTAGCCCGTAGACATATAGTATATTACCACCCGGTAATGACAAAGCAAAGGAGGTAAGCTCCATGTCCCATGCAGTTCTCTGGACGACAACTGGTACCATACTAGTACTGTATATCCTGTTGGTCATTGTTCTTCAAGGAGGATTTGGCTACTAATATAAATGGTAAAAGAAAAGGTGAAGCT
Organism: Paenibacillus rigui; assembly: GCF_002234615.1. Lineage (GTDB taxonomy): Bacteria > Bacillota > Bacilli > Paenibacillales > NBRC-103111 > Paenibacillus_S > Paenibacillus_S rigui. The sequence continues at coordinate 66,372 of NZ_NMQW01000034.1, forward strand.
CAATCATGAGGCTTCACCTTTTCTTTTGATATCCCTTTTAGTTCTTAACCATTTCCTCGTTGGAACGGGAAGAAGTCGAACGGTTGAAGCCACGGTCACGCGGGTAGTCGCGACCTTCAGAACGTCCGCCGCGGGAAGCATAGTCTCTGCTGCCGCCTCCGTCTCTGCGTGGAGGACGGGAAGAGCTGTTGCGATCACGATCGTAAGGTCTTCCACCGTCACGACGCGCTCCGCTAGCCGTTCCGTATGGACCGGATGGCTTGCGTCCGGAGCTGCGAACGTCATTTCTTCTTTTCTTAGCGCGAAGCGGCTCTTCCGGCGTCAATTCAACATTGACTTCCTTTTTATCGCCAGTCAGCAGTTTAAGTGCCGAAGCAAGCAAATGTACGGAATCGTGCTGCTCAAGCAATTGGATAGCCAAGCCTTTGAATTCGTTGTGCTCATCTTTACCAAGCACTTCGAGAATCCGCTCAGCTGTCATTTTTTGTTTACCTTCGATAGCTTCAGCCAAGCTCGGGATTGGTTTTCTTGTAATTTTGTGACGCGTAATTTTCTCAATGAAGTACAGGTGGTCGATCTCTCTAGGCGTTACAAACGTGTAAGCCGCCCCTTCTTTTCCTGCACGGCCAGTACGGCCAATACGGTGAACATAGCTTTCAGGGTCTTGTGGAAGGTCAAAGTTTACGACGTGTGTTACACCCGAAACGTCCAATCCGCGAGCCGCTACATCCGTTGCTACAAGGACGTCGATGCTGCCATCACGGAATTTGCGCATTACGTTATCACGTTGGTTCTGGGACAAGTCGCCATGCAAGCCTTCAGCAGTGTAGCCGCGCTTTTGCAAGCCTTCAGCCAATTCATCAACCCGGCGCTTCGTACGGCCGAAAATAATAGCAAGCTCAGGAGCTTCCATATCAAGCAAACGGCACAATGCGTCAAATTTTTGTCTTTCTTGCAGCTCGATGTATGATTGGTCGATGAGCGGTGCGCTTACTTGCTTAGGGATTACCGACACATGCTCTGGATTACGCAAAAATTGTTGAGCCAGCCTTTGAATGTTGGTAGGCATTGTTGCGGAAAACAGCATCGTGTGGCGCTCATCAGGAACCAGCTTAAGAATGGACTGGATATCCTCCATGAAGCCCATATCCAGCATTTCATCCGCTTCGTCCAAAATAACGGTTTGTACATCTTCCAGCTTGATCGTCTTGCGGTTGATGTGGTCGAGCAAACGTCCAGGCGTTCCGATGATGATTTGCGGTCTTTTCTTCAAAGCGCGAATTTGCTTTACGATGTCTTGACCACCGTAGATCGGCAAAGAACGAATTCCTTTGAATCTGCCCAGCTTTTCAATTTCTTCCGCTACTTGAATAGCCAGCTCACGTGTTGGACACATGATCAAAGCAACGATCTTTTCTTCTTTTACATCAATTTTGTTAACCAATGGGATCCCAAAAGCCGCAGTTTTCCCCGTACCGGTTTGGGCTTGCCCAATCATGTCACGATTTTCCATCGCAATTGGGATCGCTTTTTCTTGAATCGGTGTCGACTCTTCAAAGCCCATCTCGGTAATGGCACGCAATACCTTAGGCTCTAGTCCGAATTCGCTGAAATTTTTCAAATGATTTCAATCTCCTTTTAAATAGGGTTCTTTTGTGTTTATACCCTTAAGTGCGACTCCTATATCCTTTTATTGTATCTGCAAAATGCGTCCGAAGCATTCGTAATTAAATACGCAAGGCCGTACTTAAGAATATCTTTAGTATTATACCACAAACGAAATCGATATTCCAGAAATTTCAGAATGAAACCTGAACTTCCGCTTTTTCGTATATAATTGGTATAATGAACAAAACATTACCCTTTTGACGGGTATTCATCTAAAGGAGCGTTTGCCCATGTCGATTTGGAAAAGAGTCGGTTCTATTATTAAGAGCAATAAAGAACAACCCCCGGCCAAAGTAACGAACCCGATGGAAGACACACAAGTTGGAGATATTATAAATATGGACCTTGAGGAGTACGTCGTTTCAGGGAAATTAGTTTATTTTGACCGCGGCTTTCCTCCCCACCGCTTTGTTTATTATTTACAAAATGGCAGCTCGGTATCCTGCCTGTTAATCGAAAAGGGCCGAACTTATGAATGCTTTAACTGCATCTTCGTCGAAGGATCCCTGGATAGCCCGAATGATGTGCCTACCGAGCTGGATGTGAACGGAGAGGTAACGTACAATTTGGAGCACCAGCGAAGCGATATGGTTCGTGCTGATGGAAATACGGACTTTCGTGCAAATGACGAAGTCATGATGTGGCGCTATTTCGGCTCAGAGGGACGATACTTCTTCCTCCAGTGGCAGGACGGTAAATTCGTAGCAATGGAAGGTACGAAGACACCTGCCGGGCAAATCAAATTTATGAAAGGCAGCCGATAAGCTGCAACCATATGAAAGAACGAATCATGCAGGAAGGTACGGATGGAGGTGAGCGACGAATGAAAAAGCGAGCACTGCAATGGCTATCGATCCTCCTGGTCTTCACTTTGCTTGTCGGCTGCGGAAGTGCCAGCAATTATATTAAAGATAATTATTCGCTAGTTGATGTGCAAGGACAAGGCAAAACGACCGCAAAAATCTATTCCGTGGAAGGCAAAACAGTTCCAACGGTTGCAAAAGAGCTGGCTGACAACGAAAAACCTCAAGAGGTAAGCAAAGAATCCGAAGACCAGATGTTTCTTGTTTATGATGACAAAATTATTAACCTGCAAAAAGACCCGAGCAACGCAAATAATACATTAGTTGAGCTTGATTCTATTGAGTATGCGAAGCAAAATTATGACTCCTCGTTTCTTCAAGGCTACGTTGCAGCATCTTTGCTTCAATCGCTTTTCGGAGGCGGTTGGTTTAACAACAGCCGCGGCGCAGGATACGATTATAGGGGATATACATCCACCAAACGTTATGATGATTACGGGAAGTACCAGACTGCGCCAAGCCCTTCGGGCAGCGGTACAACCAGCAAGCCTTCAACACCGGCACCGTCTACGACGGAAAGGAAAGGCAGCTTCAGCAGCAGCCCTTCCAAAGCAACTACACCAACTACACCAACCACGCCGAGCAGCGACAGCAGCTCAAGCCGGAAAAGCGACGGCTCTACCCCGACCTATAAAGCGCCTTCGAATAGCAGCTCGGGCTCCAAGCCGAGTACGAGTACGAGGTCAGGGTCCTTTAAGAAGAAATAACGCCTCATCAATGCGCTTCATATTGAAAAGGATACCAAAAGCTTCTCAAGGGTGAAATTTGAACCGATGAGAAGCTTTTTCTTTTACCCGCGTTTCATGAAATTGGAATGCCTTCCGATACTCTAGGCACATAATAGGAGTAAGATTCTATAGATCAGCCTCTAGAGGCAAGAAGCGGAGGGTACCGTCGTGTTCCGTCAATGGGTGTTTCCCATCTGCATTACAGTTCTTGGCGCTGCGCTGGTTGCAGCCAGCTTTAACTTATTCCTGATTCCGAGACAAATTTTGAGCGGGGGACTGTCAGGTATATCGATGATGGTCGGTTATTTTACAAATTGGAATATCGCCTTCCTCTATTTATTAAGCAATCTCCCAGTAATTATATGGGGCTTGCTCCGAATCGGCCGAAAATTTATTTTGCTTAGCGTGACCTCTGTCATTTTTACTACTTGGTTTATGCACATCATTCCGGAAATCCCCGTTGCGCAAAACGATATTTTGGCTGCAGTCACTGGAGGTGTGCTGATAGGAGTCGGCACAGGCATTTCGATGAGGGTTGGCGGGTCTACAGGCGGCTTCGATATTATTGGTTCGATCGTAACCCAGAAACGCGATTTCCCTTTGGGCACCTCCCTTTTTATGTTGAATGGCCTGGTCATTCTCGCTTTAGGGTATTACAAAAATAATTGGGATCTTGCGCTTAACTCGATGCTGTCCATCTACATTACGGCGAAGGTCATTGATATGATCCATACACGCCATTTAAAAGTGACGGTTTTCATCATGACCCGGAATAAAGAACCTCTGGTAGAACAATTGATGAAGGTTCATCGGGGTGTCACCATCGTCAATACCGAGGGAGCCTATACCAAGCAGCCGCAGCATATGCTCATGACTGTCACGACACGTTATGAACTCATCGATTTACGCAATATGATCCGTAATACGGATCCGGATGCGTTTGTAAATATTGTCGAAACGATAGGCATTATGGGGCAATTTAGGCGAGGTTAAACTGAGGAATGAGAATTTAATCCATTCATTTTTTCTCCACGTATGATATAATTGAAGGTGTAATTTCATTCAACTCCTCACGCTTTACCTGTACGACTCCTGAAAGTCTAGCCTGATCCTCTCCAACAGATGATGAGAAAGGGTGATGCTTGTGGAAACAGTAAAGTTATCGGCGATTGTAATGAGATTGACTCCCGAGTTATATCCTTTTCTTAAGCGATCGGAGCTCGATTTTGAGATTGTACTTCGTAACGGGCTTGAAGCTTTGGAAACTGAAGACGCTATGGAAATTATTCAATACAGCATTTCTGAACATCAAAAAGACGCCTTGCTTCATTAAGGGGCGTCTTTATTTTACCGTTTCCAAAAAAATGTTATGGTTTCGTAATAATTTCGCATTAATTTTTTGATAAATACGTGGTATGATACATATGTTAACCAAAATCGGAGGTGTATTACATGGGAGCTTTATCTCCATGGCATATTATACTAATTGCGCTCGTAGCTTTATTACTGTTCGGACCTAACAAATTACCTGAGCTCGGACGCGGTTTTGGTAAAATGTTCCGTGAATTTAAGGATGCGACAACCGGAGGCGGCAATTCTTCATCGAACGACGAAGCGGCTCCAGCGCCTAAAAAAGAGCTGAATACTGCAAGCCCTGAAGTCATCGCCCACGATAACTCCAACGGGAACCAGACTAAACAATAAAGTTAAACCATCTCGCTTAAGAAAGCGGAGATGGTTTTTTTATGTGTTTTAGTCCTCTGTCGCTTTTGTAATCGGAATGGAATCCAATAAAGATGCGGAGGACAGCCTAAGAAATACACCGCCTGCGTGTACATAAATAAAAACGGCACCAAATATCAACAAAATGCGTCAATGTTCTCTATTAACCTATCAGCTCTTTTATTATAATGGAACATATTATTGTTGCAAGGAGAGATTGACAAAGCATGGAACTCTTACTCGCTTCCTTACTTATGGTTATGGGGCAGGTGAACGCCGACCAACCGAATGTCAGCTTCGATCAGCTGGTGCAGGCTTCCCTTGATTCGAAAAATGCCGTTGTTCAACAAACAAGTACGACCGCTTCAGGAACGGCAGGCGATGACTATTTAAAACCTGTCAACAAACAAGACCCGCAAAAGGATGCTCCCAAGGTGAAAGGTGTCTACATGACGGCTCACAGTGCAGGGGGCTCCCGATTGAACACGCTTATGAAATTAATGGACGATACGGAGTTGAATTCGGTTGTCGTCGATATTAAGGATGATTGGGGCTACATCACTTACAAGACGGACAATCCGGAGCTTGAAGCTATGGAAACAACACAAAAAATCATTCCCGATATGTCGAAGCTCATCTCTACCCTGCAAGAGCATCAAGTGTATCCGATTGCCCGTATTGTCGTGTTCAAGGACACCATCCTTGCCAAAAAGCATCCGGAATTATCGTTTATTAATCCCGATGGTACGCTATGGAACAATGGTAAAGCTACACCTGACAGCTTTGTAAACCCCTACAAAAAGGAAGTATGGGATTACAATGTCAAGGTCGCCAAAGAAGCGGCTAAGGCCGGATTTAAGGAAATTCAGTTTGATTATGTACGGTTTCCGGAAGGCTTCGAGAAACGATCGGATAGCTTGAAATACGATAAAGACGAGCGGACAAGAATTCAGGCTGTCGCTGAATTTGTGAAGTATGCCCGGGAACAGCTCGAACCCCTCGGTGTAAGAGTATCTGTCGATATATTCGGCTATGCTGCATCGGTTCCGGCAGCCGAAGGCATCGGGCAAGATTTTGAGAAAATTTCCGAGAATGTCGACGTGATTTCTCCCATGATTTACCCGAGTCATTACAGCACAGGCTGGTTTGGAGCCAAGGTTCCCGACGCCGCGCCTTATGTTACCATCAATGGAGCCATGAAAGATACTTTCAAAAAGCTTGAACCTATCGGGAATTTGAAGCCGGTGATTCGTCCTTGGCTGCAGGATTTTACGGCCTCATGGGTTCCAGGCTATATCAAATACGGTAAACATGAGATTGAAGAGCAGATTCGTGCCTTAAAGGACAACGGCGTCGATGAATTCCTCCTCTGGAACGCCGTCAACACGTATACACCGGATGTTGATTATAATAAATCTTAAATGCTCGACAGCAAAAGGCTTCTCCCTCGTCAGAACTTTGACTCGGGAGAAGCCTTTTACGATGCGGATACATTTCAGGAAGAAAGCGATACTTTTTCCAAGCTAGGGATGCACCAGTCAATCGGGCTTTCCCCCGCATGCTGCAACAATTCATTGGCCTGCGAGTATGGCTTGCTGCCGAAGAAGCCCCGGTGAGCCGACAACGGGCTCGGATGCACGGAGCGGAGAATGGCATGGCGCTTATTCGTAATGAGCTGCGCCTTCTGGTGCGCATGACTTCCCCATAGGATGAACACGACCGGCTTTTCGCGCTCATTTAAGCTCCGGATCACCTGATCCGTAAACCGTTCCCAGCCCATCCCCTTATGGGAATTCGGTGTTGCCTCACGCACGGTAAGTACGGTATTCAGCAAAAGCACCCCCTGCTCAGCCCAATGGACCAAATGTCCGTGATTCGGAATGTCGAAGCCGAGATCGTTACGAAGCTCCTTGAACATGTTTTGCAGGGATGGCGGCGCAGGCACACCGGGCTTCACCGAAAAGCTGAGACCATGAGCCTGCCCCGGACCATGGTACGGGTCTTGGCCTAGAATGACCACCTTCGTATTCCCATAAGAAGTCAGATGAAGCGCATTGAAAATATCATGCATATCAGGATAAATGGTACGTGTTTGGTATTCTTCCTTCAGAAACTGGCGAAGCTCCCTATAGTAAGGTTGTTCAAACTCTTCCTGTAGAAGCTCCGCCCAATCGTTCTTTAATATCGACATGATTCCTATTCACTCCAAAGCTTTGATTACTTAATCCTGCGGCTGCTCCTCTTTGCGGAACGTACGGACCATCTGTAAGAAATAAAGAACCGTGCGCTGCACCCGATCTTTCGTTTTACTATCGGCCGGCTCTCCTTCCGGTGTAAAGGCTCTTTGCTCTCCACCAATCGAGATCCACTCCGGGCAGTTCACGCCGTGTACATTACGAACGATCGTTTGCAGCTGCTGCAGCGAGCTCACGCCTACGGCACCACCGGCAGAGCTCACGGACAACACTACTTTTCCATCGAATTGCTCAAAGCCTACATGATCCAGTGCGTTTTTCAGAACGCCGCTCGGTGCTCCGTGGTATTCAGGCGTAACCAGAACAATACCGTCAGCTTCGTTCAAGCTTTTTTTGTAAGCATTTAAATGCTCGTCACGGTGTTCCACGTCCGGGCTGTAAAAAGGAAGCGGAGCCGCATTCAGATCAATCAATGTCGCTTTCACGCCGTTGCTTTCCAAAACCTTGGCTAAATAAACAGATAATTGCGTACTTGTCGCTTGCTTGCGGTTGCTTCCGGACACTATAGTTATTCTCATGAAAAAAACTCCTTTGACTTATCACTTTACATACATATTAGTATACAATATATACTAAGTCAATATAAGGAAAAGATTCTTTTTAAACTTCAGGCGCGATGACATAGCCCGAACCTTTAACCGCCCTCTTCTTCTCAATAATGCTTGCTTCAACAACCTCCGGGTTATATACAAAATGCCGGACCAGGTGCTCCTCCAAATAATCAAAGGCTTGTTCGTCATTCTCCGCCATTACAATGACATGCGCTGTCTGTTCCTTTAGTTCAACCTCAAGCTTATACATATACATTATTTGAAATCCTCCCGGGCGTTGTAGTCGTTAACATGCCACCTGTCTATCGTAACAGAAGCGAAGCCCCCTTGCATGTCTTTTCTGCTTACGGCACAATGGTCTTATCACCGTATTTGAAAGGAGTACTATGCCATGCTTTCCGTCGGTCAACAAGCACCGTCCTTTGAGGCTGTGAGCACGCAAGGCCCCATCCGATTGGATGATTATTTGGGCAGGCAGCCGATTGTTCTCATTTTTTATCCAAAGGACGAGACACCGATTTGCACGAAGCAGCTCTGTAATGTACGCGATTCCAAGGCTCTTTATGCCCAGCAGGAGGCTATTGTTCTAGGGGTTAACCCCGGTTCGCTGGACGAACACCGGCAGTTTGCAGCCAAGCATCATTACGATTTCCCACTAGTATCTGATACAGAAGAACGAATTCGCCTGCTGTATGATGTCGGTAAAATGTTTCTGCTCGGGCAGCAGCGCATCGTGTATGTCATTAACAAGGATGGGCGAATAGCCTATGCAAGAAAGGGCAACCGTCCTACCCAGGAAATCATAGCTGCACTTCAAGAGCAGAGGTAATCCGGCAGAAACAACGATGATGCAAAAAAACATGCAGCCCTATTCCCTTCTACCAGGCTTGGCTGCATGTTTCTTTTGTATTTATATGTCCCCGAAGCTTATTGGGAAAGACGCTTCGCCAATTCATACAGCTCGAGGTTAAATTCTTTTTTGGAGTGAACGACTGTATCGATATCGGTAACCGTCAACTCGCCCTTAATAATACCGCAAGCCTTGCCCGAATCTCCTTCAATCAGCTTACGGACGGCAAAGTCACCCAGGTTGCTTGCCAAAATACGGTCGTTGTGCGTAGGCGCTCCGCCCCTTTGAATATGACCCAAAACGGTCACACGCGGTTCGATTCCGTTGCGTTTCGTAATTTCATTCGCGATATCTTCGCCCTTACCCACACCTTCGGCAACAAGAACGATACTATGGCGCTTGCCCTGCTCGAAGTTTCCTGCCATCCTTTGTGCGACTTCATCCAGGTCATAAGGCACCTCAGGCACCAGGATCGTTTCCGCACCGCTGGCCAAACCGGCATACAACGCAATGTCACCGCAATGACGCCCCATTACTTCAACGACAGAAGAACGTTCGTGCGAGCTCATCGTATCCCGCAGCTTGTTGATTGCATCTACAACGATGCTGACAGCCGTATCAAACCCGATCGTCAAATCGGTGAATGGAATATCGTTATCAATCGTACCCGGAAGCCCCATGGTTTTGATTCCGAGCTTACTCAGCTTGTTCGCCCCTTGATAGGATCCGTCGCCGCCGATAACTACAAGTCCGTCGATCCCTCTTTTACGCAGATTGTCCGCACCTAGCTGCTGACCCTCAGGCGTCATAAATTCTTTACATCGAGCCGTCTGAAGGATGGTTCCCCCACGCTGAATGATGTCACCCACACTGCGCAGATCCATTTGACGGATATCGTCATTGATCAAACCGGCATAACCGCGCTGTACCGCATAAACTTCCAGACCATGAAACAACCCGCTGCGTACCACGGCACGAACGGCCGCATTCATTCCTTGCGAATCTCCGCCGCTTGTGAGTACGGCTATCTTTTTAACTGACATGTATGGCTTCCTCCTCAAAAATGGTACTGCTGTTACGATGTTTTACGAACCCACATACTGTTGACAAGGAAAAACAACCGCATAAGCGGGCTCCCCTTCATCAACTCCCGCGATACCTGTTTCACTTGCTTTTGCTTGCTTACTTTAGGATCGGACAAATAGAGCGCAAGCAGACCTTCGATAATCATGCGATGAAAAGAGGGCGTCTCCAAATGACTCGCCTTCTCCCTTGCTTCCCTGACAATCAAAGCAATCCTGTCAATCGTTTGGTCCATCCCTTGATAATAGCTGCAAAAATTCAGATCACCGCCGACCTCATCTTCCTCTTGATCGATCAAATAATCAAGCAATATATGCAATCCGCAAATATACGGAAAATAAGCTTCATGAATGGCAGCTACGGTATCCTGCTTAAGCTTGGGATCCGCAGCCGCCAAAAACAGCATAAACACGCCTAAGGTCGAGCCGGTTGCTGCAGCAAACTCATTCCAGCTTATGGTCGGAAAGCGGGATGCGTGAAGCTTCCACCAATTTTGCAGCGCTTCCTCTCTCAGCTCGTGGCGTATATGCTTGTACACCTGAAGATCACAGTACAACCCGACCAGCTCACGTACGTTATGCTCAACCAAAGCATAGGAAGGCAGCAGCCTCACACTGGCCTGGCACGTTTTGACCAGGTCACTCAAATAGCCTCCGTCGTCCTTCTCCGCCCGGAAGGCATAGTAGTCATGCAAAGGCTCCGCAGGATCCACTGCATCCAGCATGGACTGATGCAATCTGCGAAAGTCTTCGGGGTCCATTGAGGTGCTGCGGTCGCACAAATTGTCCAAATAATCGCTAATCGTTTGGAAAGCAACGATCAGCGGGATAAGGATATGCCGCATCGGCAAATTACCGATCGCGTACACGGCCCCACCCTGACAATGAAACTGCTTGCTGGTCATACTTGCTATCGCCTGCTTTTGCAGTTCAGGATCAGGCATGCGATCCGCCTTTGAACGCCAATACCGAAGCTGTTCACGAACCTCCGGGAGCACGTAACGGTACACTCGCATCATCAATTGCACGGGAGTGCGGGGGACTAGTGAAGTAGGACTAGCTTCAGAGCTCAAGCGATTCCCCCCCGGACTGTTGAATAGCATACTGAAGAAGCAATTTGAGTTCCGCCCATTGCAGCTCCAGCAGCAGCTCTTCCGCTGCCGCGTCGTGCGCAACGGTGACTTGATGAGCGATTGCATCAACGAACAATAGCGAGTCCCAGGCAGACGCGCTCACAAGCCTCTCCAGCTGGGATCGCAGAGTAACGCTGCCGATTCGTTCCCCATCTCCGATTGGGAATAACGCTTTGGCTTGCTCTAGCAAGGAAGAGTGCACAGGTAAAGAACCGGCCTGACGAAACCAGTACTTCGCATTGCTGTAGTCGCCCTCCATACGGTGCATGATTCCATGCAAACAGCTCCCCAGCGGCGTATGCATATCCTGGGACAGCTCATGGGACAAATCCAGACTCTCATTCCATAAGTGAAGGACGGATTTAACAGCTTGGCCGTCATCGCCTTTACCCGAATCCGCTCCAGCTCCATCCAAAGACAGCTTCGAGATTCTAATATCGATCAAATCATCCCATTCCTCCGTCGGGTAGAGGGAGGGACGATGTTCCGCCAGCATACGACCTATTCTAGCAACGGCTTCAGTCCATGACAAAACAGCTTCACCTTCACTTCCTGTAAAACTCATAACGTATATTATATTACAATTATTCGACAAATCCCACTCTTAATATTAATGATGGGAAGCCGATGCTGTAATATCCTGATTCACTCTGAACCACAAGTGCAATTCATTAATCGTTGCGGCCAATTCTGCAATTTCACTGTTCAGTTCACAAGAGAGCTTAAAGTTTTCCTCGACATTCAGCTGCCCTTGTTTTTTTATAATGATTTGCTCTAATCGCTTGACTTGGTCGGGAATCGTTCCCCGTATTTCTTCCCAGCGGAGCAATATTTCAGAACGGTCTCTATCGGAATATTGTTCCCATTCCAAATCCAACTGCGGCAGCGGAATCCCGAGACGATCGTCAATAACAAATGCCCAGGTCATGGTCTTAGCCACCTTTCTTCTGATAACAAAATAAGCATGAGCAGAAAAGAGCTCAGCTTCAATCCAGATCCTATAAAGATTAATGTACCATGAAGCAGTGCCTTCTGCCCAGTGGTGCGCTGCAAAATTTCTCGCTTCACAGTCCTAAGTTGTGTGCTATACTAGAACGATGATTTTGTGAAAACGGAGCGCTCGTTTCTTTGAAGCAAACCAGCCGCGTGTGCGGTAATTTTCCATGCAAATAGGAGTCATGTCATTATGAGTAGTCATCCAGAGCAGCAGGTGACCTTCCGTCAACTGCTTACCTTCTTTATTCCGCTCGGCATTTCAGCAAGTCTGGTCACCATTTCTCACGTTATTATCAATAGTACGCTCGCCCGTTCTGCGAATCCGGAAATTATTATAGCAAGCTATGCGCTGCCTTTAAGTATACTCGGATACGGAGCGGCCGGCTGTATTAATGAGACAAACCTGCTCGGCTCTCGTGCGGGACCGCGTTTCCTTTCGGGCCATGTCCGTTATCAGCTGGTATATTTTTGCCAGCATCATGCTTCTGGGTGCCCTCATTTGTTATTCCCCCATTGGCAAATGGGTTTTTTTGCATTTTTTCGGGGTCGAGGAATCGTTGATCCAGCCCATGCTGGATGTTTATAAAATATTGATGTTTGTAAGCTTCTTCTCCGGCCTTCGCTGTTTGTATCATGGTATCATCATATTCAATATGCGGACCAAATGGTTAACGATAGGCATGATCATTCGGCTCGTCGCCATGTATTTGCTGTCGCTTTATTTCATTCAAACCAATCAGGTGAACAGCGGGCAAGTCGGAGCCATTATATTTTTATCGGGCATGATGATCGAAGCGGGAGTCAGCTTCTGGGAGGGAAGATCCCTGCTGAAGCAAATTCCGGAGAAAAAGCCCGATCATCCGGTCGAGCGTCCCCGTCAAATATTCCAGTTTTACAGGCCGCTGCTGTTCTCTTCCATCATTGCCGTTATTATCGGCCCCGCAGTTAACGCCTTTCTGGGAAAAACGATGGACTTTCAACTGGCTGTCGCTTCCTTCGCGATTGCAGCCAGCTTGACACAGCTTGTGCAAAGCTTTTTCTCCTACATTCATCAAATCGTATTGAACTTTTACCGGAAAGATCCAAGCTCCGTCATCCGCTTTACCTTCATTCTCGCCTTCATCCCCGGGCTGCTGATTGCACTTCTGTCCTACACACCGCTCGGACCTTGGTTTATGCAAACCGTGATGGGCGTCAATGAACGATTAATGCACGCAAGTCTGGATACTTTACGTGTCTTTATGATTACCACGCTTGTCTTTCCTTGGCTGGACTTTGGCAACGGCATGATCATGCTCAAGGGCGAGACCAAGGTTATGGTTTGGTCTCAAGCAGCCAATGTGTCGGTAACCTTGATCACTCTAGTGCTGGGTGTCTGGATGAGTCCAGGCTGGAACGGAATGATCGGGGCTCTGGCTCAGTCACTGGGGGTGGCAGCGGAAACCGCAGTTGTCTGGTTTGTACTTCGAGAGCTGGGACGGACTACCGGAAGACAGCCGTTGCGCATGACATTTAAATCATAGAAAGGAGGGACATCAATGACTCACGGGCAAACACTTCCCAGACCTAGACATACTATGCTTCGGGGGTTTTCGTTCTCCTTCTATATGACGATGGCCGTTATTACCTCTTACTTCCCGCTTTATTTCCAGGCAAAAGGCTATTCCACGATTCAAATCGGGCTTCTGTATTCGATCGGCCCCATGCTGGGCATTGTCTCGAACTTGTTCTGGGGATTAATAAGCGACCGGGCGCGTACGGTTAAAAAAATATTAATCGGCATCCTGTCAGGGCAGCTGATTATGGCAACCCTTGTATTCCAAACGACGCAATTCAGCTGGCTCATGCTGTTCATGGCCATGTTTTTTTTCTTCCAAACCCCAACGTCTTCCTTGAACGACAGCCTGACACTGCTAACCATTAGCGGCACGAAAAAAAGCTATGCCTCCTTTCGCGTGTGGGGCTCCATCGGCTTTGCCTTCGCCTCTCTCTTGTTCGGCATGCTGCTGAAGCATCAAGGGGCAAGCATGACCGTTTTATTGTGCATGGGTACGATCACCCTCTCGCTTCTGCTTGCATTATTTTTGAGGGATGCTCAAAGCTCAAGCTACAAAAAAATTAGCTTTGCCGGCGTCATCGAGATTATCGGTTCCAAATCATTTCTCTTGTTCTTGTTAACCGTTGTCACCATTTCCGTGGCACATCGTTTTAACGATGGATTTCTTGCCTTGTTTCTCCAAAGGCTCGGAGCGGATCAATCGATTGTCGGCTGGTCTTGGATGGTGTCCGCCGTCAGTGAGATTCCCATGTTTTTCTTGCTCAGCAAATATGGGCACCGCTATAAAGAGCTGCCTCTGCTGGTCATCTGCTCCCTGCTCTATGTCGTCCGTTTCATTCTGATGAGCCAGGTTGACAATCCCATGTGGGTTATTGCCATTCAGGCGCTGCACAGCGTCACCTTCGGTATTTTTATGTTTACGGTCATCCGTTATATTCAACGCATCGTGCCGGACGAATACCGGGCTACCGGGCAGGCGATATATGCGGTCACATGGTCGGGAGTCGCCGGTCTGCTAAGCGGGACGATCGGCGGCTGGCTGTTCAATAGCGGCGGACCTCACCTCATGTACGCTGTCGGTGCCGGACTCTCCTTCATTGCAGCGATCGGCTTTCTGCTGCTGCATTGGTTTATCAGGGAGTCATAGACCAAGCCCGGCTTACGTTTATATTTACAAACAAAGAAGGGATGTACCGGTAACAAGCTGCCCTGCAGCCTGTTTACCGAAACATCCCTTCTTCACATGTTTTAAGCAGAAGTTTTGTTCAACCATAACAAGTTTGTTTTCCGATTCATCAGAAGCTAACAAATTCTTATAGGGCAAGAACCGGCTAGCCGATGCGAGCCATCTCTTCTTCATCCATCTCATAGTTGGAATATACATCTTGAACGTCGTCGAGATCATCAAAGGAATCCATCATTTTCATCAGCTTCTCCGCGTTCTCGCCCTCCACTTTGATCGTGTTCTGCGGCACCCAGCTCACGGAAGCTTCGGCAAATTCAAGACCTTGCTGCTCCAAGGCCGTCTTTACTTTCTCGAACTCATGCGGATGCGTCGTGATCTCGTAGCTATCGTCGTTCACCTTCACATCGTCAGCTCCCGCTTCCAACGCCTGCATCATCAGCTCGTCCTCATCGAGCTCATGTAGTTCCCGGTCGATCGTCAGGATTCCTTTCTCGTCGAACATGTAGGACACACAGCCGGACTCACCCATATTCCCGCCGCGCTTGTTGAAAACGGCACGAACATCAGCCGCTGAACGGTTCCGGTTATCAGTCAAGCATTTGACCATAATGGCAATGCCGCCTGGTCCGTAGCCTTCATACATGATTTCCTCGTACTCGATATTTTCCCCGTCACCGGTAGCCTTCTTGATTGCACGCTCAATATTGTCCTTCGGCATATGAATCCGGCGGGCACTTTCAATCGCCACTTTCAAAGCAAAGTTCGCATCGGGGTTCGGTCCGCCCTTACGTGCGGCCACGAATATTTCCCGTCCCAGTTTAACGAACTGATTATTCTTAGCCTGGTCTGCTTTACCTTTACGGTCCTTAAACAATTTAAACTTCATTTCATTAACGCTCCCTATGGATAAGTATCATGAATCATTTTACCATTGAATCAGGTTAGCGGTCAAAGTGAATACGTCCTGGAAGTGAGAGGATGACGCCAAATTCAAAGGAAAACGGCAAAAAAAGCAGTTCCCGAAAATATAATTTCCGAGAACTGCTTTCTCTTTTAGAGCTATGCACTAATATATAAGAAAACTTTTACGATGAAGTTCGAAGAAGGCCGCATGAGGACGGTTGCTTCTCAAGAAACCAGGAAGCTTCATTCGTGATAGCCGGAACAAGCTGATTTCCAAGTAACCCCATCGAAGTTTTTAGATCTTATAACTTAATGACGTTAGCTGCTTGAGGACCACGGTTGCCTTGAGTAATTTCGAACTCAACGGATTGGCCTTCTTCAAGTGTTTTGAAACCTTCGCCTTGAATTGCGGAGAAGTGAACGAATACATCGTCGCCGCCGTCAACGGAAATGAAACCGTAGCCTTTTTCTGCGTTAAACCATTTTACTGTACCTTTCAATGAAAACAACCTCCTAGAAGTATCGCCATCTAAGGGCGAATATAAATATTATAGCATCACCTTTTTTATAAATCAACCTTCAAAAGTCCCTAAAAACGGCTTCTGTACGGTCATTTGGTGAGGCATAAAAGCTCTGTGGATCCGGGGATAAAAGGCAGCTCCGAGGCGATCAGCTCCGCTCTGATTCCATCCTGGGACAGCTGCTGCATCAACCGCTCCAGCTGTGGATAACGGACCCATTGCAGCGACAGCAGCGGGTAGATTCTCACCTGTCCGCCAGGGCGGCATACCCGGATGAGCTCCCGAATGGCGTCCAAATGAAACTGCTCATCAAACTGATCCTGATACAAAAACAAAAAATGGCTGCACAGCACCAACGCAAACGAATGCTCGTTGAATGGAAGCTCGGGGAGCTTTGCGGATACGTATCGCTCCACCCCCGATTCCCGCATATGCCCTGCAAATGTATGCATGGAAGCTTCGCGAAGCGATCGGTGACGCTCCAGGCTTCCGTAGAACGTCCAATCAAACACATCCTGTATCCCAGCCAGCTTGGCGGTGGAAACGTCAATTTCCTTCCTGCCTTGCTCAATGATCTCATCGGTATCCATGGCGTACAGCGGGTCCGCGGCATGGGCATCATAGCCCATACGGCAAGCCTCGGCGACAAAAGACGAAGCCCCTGACGCTACATCCAATATAGCTCCTGCGCTTAAATGCTCGGGTTTTAATGCGAACATCCTTTCATACTCCGCGTATGACCTGCAGGTCATAGCCACACCTGTTTGCATATAAATCTTCTCGTTCATACTCATCATCTCTCCTCTGCTATTCTCAACTCAACTCATCTCTTCAACCGCTTCACCTCTGCAAAGCTTAGAGCGAATTTTAACACACCTTACAAATGCTGGCAACTCCCTTTTTTCTGAAAAATAGCCCCTCCTCCCCCTTCCACTTGATTTCCGCAGCGGCTTGCGGTATGATTCAGCCGATAGCCCAGTTATAGAAATGGAGAACAAAGCGATGATCAAACAGCATCTTATTTATAAGCGAGATAAATGGAACATGCTTACCGTTGAAGAAAATGGCAAGACGTTAATTTTACGTGAGATTTCCGATCAATGGGGCGAGGAATGCCATACCTTCCTAAGCCGTCCAGCCATGATGCATTGGGCGGAGAACCGTTTCCGCAAAGAAGACTTCACAGATAATGAAGAAGAATATAACGCGATTATGGCAGCTTTCAAAGAAGTATGATTTTTTTCCGCGCCAGAAGGCTTGACTTCCGGCTTGTCCCCCTTTTATAATGAAGTTAATTACATAAGAAATCCTCCAAAGGGGAGTAGCTGTCACAGTAAAGTCGTCAGTTCGGGCGTAAGCCCCGGCTTTATTGGCAACGATATGTTGTTAGCAAGACCTTTGCCGTTTACGGTAGAGGTCTTTTGTGTTCAAAGAGACCTGTACCGAGCCGGTAGAGGTCTTTTTTATGTAAAAGAACACAAAAAAAGGAGCGGATGAAACATGGAATGGTTAGACGCAGCATTTTTTACCGCATTACTCAGCATCGTTCTCATCGACCTCGTGCTGGCCGGGGACAACGCAATTGTGATCGGCCTTGCAGCCAGAAATCTCCCGAAGGAGCATCAGAAGAAAGCCATCATCTGGGGGACCGTCGGAGCCATCGTCATTCGAGCCGTAGCTACACTTGTCGTCGTATGGCTGCTGAAGCTGCCTGCATTGCTGCTGATCGGGGGTGTCGTGCTTGTCTGGATTGCGTACAAACTGCTGGTAGACAAAAAAGATCATGAGATTCAAGCCCAAAAGCAGCTTTGGCCGGCAATTCAAACGATTATCGTGGCGGATGCGGTTATGGGCTTCGATAATGTGATGGCGGTAGCAGGCGTATCGCATGGAAGCTTCTTGTTGGTCGTGCTTGGATTACTGATCAGCGTACCGATCGTGATCGCCGGAAGCACCTTATTTATTAAATGGATGGAAAAATTCCCGTGGATTATGTATGCCGGTGCCGCAGTACTAGCCTTTACCGCAGGAAAAATGCTGACGGAGGACCCCCTGGTTCACTCCTGGTTCGAAGCCAACCCTGTCGTCAAATGGGCGTTGATTGTGCTTGTTGTCGCTGGCGTCCTCGTAGGCGGATTGTGGAAGAAATGGTTCGGCTTTAACGTCTCGATCAATGACAAAGGACATTTGACGATTCCAAACGAGCTTGTCCAGGAAGCGGGCATTCGTCCCGACGATAGCTTTACGGCAAGTGAGGATGAGCAAGGACGATTGGTTTTGGTTAAGTCGAACGGCTAAAGCTGCCCCGTTCTGTTTTGAACCATTATCCCGTACAATGACTAAAGGGAGGGCGCGCTTCATCCAGCCCTCCCTCATTTTTTGAGCATAATAAAGGAAATGGCTGACAGACGAAGAAATTTACACACATGCCGCCCGTATTATGAATTCAACCACGCCGTCAGATGAGGTGACCTTTATTATGAGCAACAGTGCTTCCATTCTTACCTTTATTATCGTTTCTTTCTGCTTTGCCCTGATCCTCATTATGAAAAAAGATACGCTGCCAGCAAGCATGAAACGGCCATTGGCCATTCTTGCACTCGTCATGGTCGCCTTCTCGTTCTCCCTGATCGTTTACAGCTTTTTCAGTTTGCATCAAGGATAGCTGAACACTTTGTTTTACATCGAAACGTATTTTTTTTATAATGAAGCTACATTCCGGTCATACTAGGAAAAAAATTGCAGGGAGCGTGTGCGCAATGCGTTTTTTTCCCCTGGTCATGACGGGCGTGCTGTTGACCGGAACGGTATTGACCGCTCCGCTATCGGCAGAAGGCACAACCAAACCATCCAAAATATCAAGGAGGGCTCCCATGAATCAAGTACTTACACGTAAAGATGTTCCGGAAGAGCACCGTTGGAAGTTGGAGGATCTGTTCCCCAATCAACAGGCTTGGGATCAAGAGTACCAAGTAGTCAAGGAAGCCTTAACAAAGGTAGCTTCTTTTCAAGGCAGGCTGAAAGAGCCGGCAGCGATTAAGCAGTGCTTTAAGCTGGAAGACGAGATCTCCTTACATATGGAAAGATTGTACGTGTATGCGAACATGAAGCATCACGAGGATACAGCAGAACCTACATATCAGGCATTGTCCGATAAAGCGAAGAGATTAAGCGTCGAAACCGGGGAGGCCCTTTCCTTCATCTCCCCCGAAATATTGAGCTTGTCCGATGAGGAGCTAACCAAGCTGATTGCCAATCCTGAGCTTAGCTTCTACAAACGAACGCTTGAGGAAATGGTTCGCGAGAAGCAGCACGTGCTGTCCAAGGCCGAGGAAGCGCTGCTTGCCCAGGTCGGGAATTTGTCCCAGGCGCCGGGAACGATCTTCAGCATGCTGAACAATGCCGATCTGAAATTCCCGAAAGTAAAAAACGAGCAGGGCGAAGAAGTCGAGCTGACGCATGGCCGTTACATTCAGTTCCTGGAAAGCCGCAACCGCGAGGTTCGTAAAGAAGCTTTCAAGGCAATGTACGACACGTACGCCAAAAATAAAAACACCATCGGCGCCACCTTGTCCGCCAACATTACAAAAAATATTTTTTACTCCAAAGCGCG
The DNA here is from genome assembly GCF_002234615.1 of Paenibacillus rigui. Lineage (GTDB taxonomy): Bacteria > Bacillota > Bacilli > Paenibacillales > NBRC-103111 > Paenibacillus_S > Paenibacillus_S rigui. The sequence continues at coordinate 86,001 of NZ_NMQW01000034.1, forward strand.
CAAGTACCCTTCAACGCTGGAAATGTCGCTGTACGGCGATAATATCAACAAAGAAGTGTACACGAATCTGATCGATACGATTCATAAATCTTTGCCGCTGATGCACCGTTATATGGAGCTCCGCAAAAAGCTGCTCAAGGTGGACGAACTGCATATGTACGATCTGTTCGCGCCATTGGTGGATGAATATAAAATGGATATTACCTACGAGCAAGCGAAGCAAACGGTGCTGGACAGCTTGAAGCCGCTTGGCCAGGATTACTTGAATATTTTGCAGGAGGGCTTTAACGACCGTTGGATCGACGTGTACGAGAATGAGGGCAAACGCAACGGGGCCTACAGCTGGGGCGCCTTCGGTACTCACCCCTACGTGCTGCTGAACCATAAGGATAACTTGAACAGCATGTTTACGTTGACTCACGAAATGGGCCACGCCATTCATTCGTATTTATCCGATGCAAATCAGCCTTACCGTTACGCACAGTACACTATTTTTCTGGCGGAAGTGGCTTCCACTTTGAACGAAGCGCTGTTGATGGATTACATGCTGAAGAAATCGACCGATCCGAAGGAAAAAATGTATCTGCTCACATACTACATGGATCAATTCCGGACGACGGTGTTCCGTCAAACGATGTTCGCCGAGTTCGAGAAGATTACCCATGAGAAGGCAGAGCAAGGCGAATCCTTGACACCGCAGGAATTCAGCAAAATTTACTACGATCTGAACAAGCTGTACTACGGGGACGGTATGGTCGTTGATCAGGATATTGAGATGGAATGGGCGCGCATCCCTCATTTCTATAACAGCTTCTACGTATACAAATACGCAACCGGCTTTTCCGCAGCAACCAGCTTCTCCAAGCAGATTTTAGAGGAAGGCCAGCCTGCCATCGACCGCTATCTTGGCTTCCTGAAAAGCGGCGGCAGCGATTACTCCATCAATATTCTAAAAAAGGCCGGCGTGGATATGTCTACACCGGAGCCGATTCAACAAGCCATGGATGTCTTCAAAGGCCTGCTGGAGCAAATGGAGCAATTGGCGAAATAAGCTGCTTTCGTAAGAATAATGCCACTACAAGGCTGCAAACATGGCCAAATCATGTTCGCAGCCTTGTTGATTTTTTCTCATTGAAAGGATGTCTTGCAAATGAAAGCACAGTGGACTTTTATATTCATCTTGATATTTGCCTTGGTTACCGCCCTATTCGCTGTCATTAACGTAGAGCCGGTTCAGGTGCATCTGTTGTTCACCGAGACTACGGCTCCGCTCATTCTAATTATTTTGAGCTCGACTCTGCTCGGAGGACTGATCGTCGGCTTGATTGGCATAACCAAGCAATTCAAGCTCAAACGCACGATCAAAACGCTCGAAAAACAGCTGAACGACCTGAAATCGGGACCAATCCAGACTGAAACGACGGTAACGGCTCCTGCCGCTCCTTCACCGGCTGCAGCTCCCTCCATCAGCAGTGACACGAAACCTGTGGAGTAGACTTGAATCTAAAGAAAATTTTGTCCGAATATTTTCCATTTTTACATTGAACTCTGGAAGAACTTTCATTAATATGTAATTTATAATGTTAGCAAACATAGCATAATGTAGGAAGGATCCAACGTATGATAGATCCCTTAACGCAGCAGGAACAATTACAAATGGGCATGATCGCCTTTCAATGCTCTGAATCCGGCATGGCATTATTATCACAAGATGGAATCATACGATTAGCCAACGCAGCGTTTCATCAAGTATTAGGCTACGAGAACGGACAGCTTGCTGGAGAGCCCTTACATACCTTGCTTCACCCCAGAATGCACGCTAAGGACATAAGCCGCTTGGAGTCGGCTGAGGAAATCCACTTCCTTCATCTGGAAGGTTACCCTGTTCACGCACATGCAGCTCTTAAGCTACTCGAGCCTTCTACGGCGTCCAACTGTGCATTTCTGCTGGAATTGAAAAAAACGACCCCCTTCCGGTCACTCCAGCATGCCAGTGGGGAAACCGCCGTGTCCCTGCCTTCCCTTGAAGAGGCTCTGGACAAAATTCCTGACGGGTTTATCTGCATCGATTCTTACAGCCGTTTTACTTATATGAACAAAGCCGCAGAACAGATGATGAAGTGCAATCGGGACAAGCTGATTGGACGATCCGTCTGGTACAGCTTCCCAGAGGCCGTCGGCACCCCTTTGTATGATCATTATTTATCCTGCACGACAACACAAATTTCATCGAAGCAGGAATTGTACTACGCACCTTCGAATCGTTGGTTCGAGGTCCATTCTTATCCGCGAGATAACATGTACAGTGCATTTTTTCGGGATATTACCCAAGCTAAGCATACGGAACAAACGCTGCAGGAAAGTGAGAGCATGTACCGGATGCTCGCGGACAATTCCACCGACATGATTGCGCGGATTGCACTCGACGGCATGTTTCTCTACATCTCTCCTGCTTCCAAAACGCTGCTCGGTTATGAACCGGAGGAGTTGATCGGACACCGGGTGTATGAATTTTTTCACCCTGAAGAATTTATGGTTCAGCTCTATCAAGAGAAGATGCAGCTGAGCGATCTGCATTTGAATCTGAACGCCTACCGGTTCCGCAAAAAAGACGGGACCTATATTTGGTTCGAATCGACGGCCCGTTATATTTTAAATGATCAAGGACTCCAAACGGAGATTATTTCTATTTCCCGGGACATTTCGGCTCGCAAGCATGTGGAGCGCCAGCTTCTCGAAACCAATGAGCTGCTGCAAAAAATATCAACGGTCGATGCCTTAACAGGCGTTGCGAACCGTCGCGGCTTTGACGAATGCTTCCAGCGCGAATGGAAACAAGGCGTTCGTGATGCCACGGCTCTATCTATGATTCTTGTCGATATCGACAATTTCAAAAGATATAACGACTCCCATGGTCATGCCCAAGGGGACTTGTGTCTCAAAAAGGTAGCTGTCGCTCTAAGCCAAGCGGCGGAACGGCCAGGAGATTTTATTGCGCGATACGGCGGGGAGGAATTCGTTCTACTGCTCCCGGCAACGGACACACGCGGTGCTTACAAGGTTGCAGAGAAGCTGCGGAAGGCTGTGGAATCGCTGCGAATCGTGCACAACCGCTCGGAAACGACCCTTGTCACCGTCAGCCTGGGGACAGCCACGATGACCCCATCGCGCGACATGGATCCGGAGGAGCTGTTCATTCGCGCGGACAAAGCGCTGTATCAAGCCAAACAGGATGGCCGGAATTTATCAAGAATTTACCAATGTGAAGCATAAACAAATCCGCAAGTTCCTCATCGGAGCAGGCGGATTTTTTTGTATGAACTTGTATTTGTCTGGAACAAAAAGGAATTCAATTACGTTAAGAGAATTGAAAGAAGCTTTTACATCAAGATGAAGCTTCATCCAAACGATGTCGGAGGGATTTCATGAAAAAAATAGCAGCTTTAGCCTGCCTGCTGGCATGCACCGTATTTTCTTCTGGCGCTTCACTGCCTTCTGCAGCCGAGCCTGTCCCCGGATCAGGCATCGCCCTGCAATTGAACGGGGAGGCGATGAGCCTCAGTGCCGAGCCTCGCATGATGGACAGTACGCTTATGGTTCCGCTAAGGGACATAGCCGAAGCCTTGGGGGTTGAGGTGGACTGGGACGAGACCCGCCGTACCGCAACTGCAAAAAAAGAGGAGCTCCACATCGGGTTAACCGTTGATGATAGGCAGGCGACGCGTCAAGACCATCCAATCCAGCTGGAAACGGCTCCGCGTATGGAGAATGGCAAATTGTTCGTGCCCCTTCGCTTTTTCAGCGAGTCCTTTGACTTCAATGTTATGTGGGATGGGCCAAACCAAACGGTCTCCATCGTGGACCCTTCCAAGTCCTTGCCTGCCATTGGGACGGAAGAGCATTTGCAGCAGCTGCTGCAGCAAGCTTCCTCGGCCGGCTATGCTATAACTATGCCCCCTGGCTCTATGATCGCCTTAGAGGATAGCTCGGTCGCAGTCCAGCGGGAGCCGGTCACGACCATGAAGGAAAAGAGCGCGGCCTCTGTCCCGGCGGCAGCCCCGTCCAATCCAGCTCCCTCCTATTCCACGACCAATGTTCAGGTTGAAGGTGTGGATGAGTCGGATATGATTAAAACCGATGGAACTTATATTTACCAGGTGAATCGCAACCGGGTCATCATTACCGAAGCCTATCCCGCGGACAGGATGAAGGTTGTTCAAGCCTTGACGTTCGAGGATGTCAATTTCCGTGCAGCAGAGCTGTATATTGACGATAAACAAATGGTGGTTATCGGCAGCACTCACTATCCTGTGGATCGTTCCATACAGCCTGCCGGATCACAAGACAGTTCCGCCCCTGCCGTACAGCCTGTGGATGGAGCAGCAACGATGAAGAAAATCGCCGTTCTTCCCGTGCGTCCCCAGCAGGTAACGACCAAAGCGATCATCTACGAGCTGGGTAATCGGAGCAGCACATTAAAAAAAGTGCGCGAGGTTGAGCTTGAAGGCTCCTACGTATCCTCCCGCAAGGTAGGCAGCTCGCTTTACCTGATAGCGAACAAGCATTTTGGCTACTACCCTATACTGAGAGTCAAGGGCGGCAATTTGTCGGAGCTGAAGGAGAACTCCTCTGCCCCGAACTACCCGGCTCCGGCTTATAAGGACTCGGCGGCTGGAGATGAATTCATCCACATCGGCTATGAGGATATCCGATATTTTCCGGAATCCGTTCAGCCGAATTATTTGATGATCGGGGGTGTTAATCTGGAGCAGCCCGATCAGAAAATGTCTGTACAGAGCTATCTTGGCTCCGGGAGTCAGGTGTATGCGTCTCCCAACAATATATACGTTGTAACAAATGAATACACCTCCGTACCCGTGCAGCCGCAAGATATCGCCGAATCCAAAAGGCGCATCGCCTTCCCCATGCAAGAACATAGTGTCATCTACAAGTTCGGTATGGGTGAAGGCAAAATCCGGTATGCCGGCCGCGGCAAAGTACCCGGTCATAGCATCAATCAGTTTGCAATGGACGAAAGCAACGGCTACTTCCGCATCGCCACGACTCAAGGTCAGATGGACAGCAGCAATCAATATGTAACAACGAATCAAATGTACGTACTGGATGAATCGTTGAAAACAATCGGAAACATAGAGGACATTGCCCCAGGGGAACAAATCTATTCCGTTCGCTATGCAGGAGACCGTGCCTACATGGTCACCTTCCGTACCGTCGATCCGCTCTTCGTGATTGATCTCAAACAGCCTCAGGAGCCAAAAATTCTCGGCAAGCTCAAAATTCCGGGCTACAGCAATTACTTGCATCCTTACGATGAAAATCATTTGATCGGCTTCGGCAAGGATACCTTGGAAGTGAGCAATGACTTACCCAGTGTGACAGGCATGCAGCCATCCAGTGTATTTTACCAAGGGATGAAAATGGCCTTGTTTGATGTGACCGACGTAGAACATCCGAAGGTGCTTTATACGGAAAATATCGGGGACCGCGGCACCGATTCCGAGCTATTGCACAATCATAAAGCGCTGCTTTATTCGAAAGAGCAAGGAATTCTTGCATTTCCAGTAACCGTTCGGGAAGTCGACCATACCAGCTCCCCAGCCTCTTCAGTAAAAGAGAATGCAGCTCTGCGTTACGGCAGCTTCACATTCCAAGGGGCTTACGTCTATAAACTGGACTTAACCGGCGGCTTTAAGCTGCAGGGGAAAATTACCCATCTGACACAAGAGGATTATGATAAATCCGGTCAATACGGCTCGGCCTTTGAACGTAATATTCGACGTATTCTGTCCATAGGAACTACGCTGTACACTTCCTCCGAGCAAATGTTAAAAGCTACCGAGCTCGCCTCCTTCAAGGACGTAGGGTCTGTGACGCTTCCTTAAGTCCAGCCCCCACAGGGTATTGTCCCGACCCGGTGTGGAACAGCTTTGAGAAAACCGGAGCCTTCCAACGGCTAAGACGCCCCCAACCACATTCCGATGTGGATTTGGAGGCGTCTTTATTTGCTTAACGGCTGCTCTCAGATAAGCCAAGTGTATAAACCAATACTGCAGGCCCCTCCTATGACAGAGCTGGTCAGATTAACCAGATCATTGGTCATCCATTTGAAGCCGCGAATATGCTGCGCAGCCGTATCGCAGTGGCTATTTTTCTCCAGATCGCGGCCGCATATGTGACATCGGTACATGACCTGGCATACCGCCCCAAGCCATGAATCAACCAACGACCCTATTGTCCCGCCTATACCTCCCAGTACGAGCAAAGACCACAGGGAATAGGCTGCCCCGGGATCCTGGGCTCCATTGGCAGGTACATTCGCCGGGTTCAGCTCCCCACCGCTTAGCACCCAGGCCGATGCTCCTATCAACAAGCCTCCGGCAGCGGAAGCCGTCAAGCCGAGCCGCGTCACCCCTCCGGAGGTGCCGGCAGGCACCTTCCTTCCGCTCACGATGGATCGGGGCTGCGAATGGCTCAATCCGCCGATCTCCGTCGCCCACGTATCTGCATTCACGGTAGCCATAATTCCGACAAATGCAGCCCACCAAAAAGGACTTGGCCATAGCAGGTTACCGAGGCACATCACAGCAGCCAAGCCTCCGTTCGCCATGACTTGTCCCGCATCTCTGCGTCCGGATTTGGCATAATTCGCTTCCACCGATGCCTTCTGCCGATGCTTCCACTTGGATAATAAAGTAGACGTGATAAAGAATACCAGCAGCGTTCCGAACCAGGCCGCATTGCCCGCTGCATAGAGCAAGGTCCCAACGACAACCGCTGCCAAAGCACCGGACAAAGAAAGCGATTTTTTTGCAAAAGCGGCACCTGCAACGATGACACTGCAGCCGAGTCCAACGATCCATTCCAGCATAAATTGCGTGCCCCTTTCTATACTCTTTTTGTGGATGAAAATAGGAAACTAATGATTTACAGACTATACACATTATAATATGATTTGCGTAGATGGAAAAATGAAACATGTCGGGAGGGTATTAGTGTGCTGAATGCCGAGCAGGCCGGATCGTCAGGGATGATGAGGGAACCTGAGCCGCATGAAATGCTGCGTATTATTTTTGACTATGCTGCAAAAATCGCAAATGAGCGCCGCTTGGAGCATCTGCTAAAGCTGATGGCGGATATGGGACGGGAAATGATTGTTGCCGATCGCTGTACGGTATGGCTGCTGGATCATCAAAACGAGGAGCTGTATTCCGCGGTCGCCCATGGGGTTCCGCTGCTGAGAATGCCTCTGCATGCAGGTTTGGTCGGTTATTCCGTGACGACGGGAAAGCCTGTTTTTATAGATGACGCGTATCAAAACGTCGAGTTTAAAGAGGTATTGGAAAGCGGCGCCCTGGCCATGGACAGGAAAACCGGCTATCGCACCAAGGCTTTGATGGTCATTCCCTTCCGCAACAATAACGGGGACATTATGGGGGCCTACCAGGCGGTTAACAAGCTGACGGAAGATGAGCAATTCTCTAAGAAGGATATGGATTACTTAACGCTTGCCGCTTCTTATGCCGGCAAATCATTGGAATCGTCCCTGCTGACTCATGAAATCGAGGAAACCCAAAAGGAAATTATTTTCACGATGGGTGAAATCGGGGAAAGCCGGTCCAAGGAAACGGGCAATCATGTGAAGCGGGTCGCGGAGTTTTCCTATACCCTTGCCCTCGGCTTAGGCTTATCAGAGGAAGAAGCGGAGCTGTTAAAAATCGCTTCTCCGATGCATGATATCGGCAAGGTGGCCATCCCAGACGAGGTGCTCAAAAAACCGGGCAAGCTGACAGACGAAGAGTTCACGATCATGAAGACGCATTCGCAGGTCGGCTACGAGCTGTTGAACAAATCGAACCGCAAAATACTAAAGGCCGCAGCTATCGTTGCCCATCAGCACCATGAGAAATGGAACGGACTTGGCTATCCTCAGGGACTGAGGGGAGAAGAAATCCACATCTTTGGCAGAATCACGGCCATTGCCGATGTTTTCGATGCTCTGGGGAGCAAGCGGGTATATAAAGCGGCTTGGGAGCTGGATCGGATTATAGACTTGATCAAAGAAGAACGAGGCAGGCACTTTGATCCGCAGGTTGTCGATGTTTTCTTCAAGCTGCTGCCCGAACTGTTGAAGATCAGAGATGCATACTCCGATCATGCGTTGGAGAGCAATTGAGGATACATGACAGAAAAAGAAGCTCTGCAGCCGTCCAGGCGGCTTCGGAGCTTCTTTTGATTTACTCGTTTATTTGGACCGTAAAGGCACCGAAGCTTTCTTCCCCCCACAGCAGCTCCAGACGGTCGCCCGATTGTACGGCAGCCACACCTGCTGGCGTCCCTGTGTAAATGACATCTCCAGCCCCTAATCCATAGTTCGCTGCAATGTAATCGACAATCACCTGAAGATTGAAAATCATATCATTAATATTTCCCCGCTGCACTTCTTCTCCGTTTTTGCGCAGTGAAAATTCCGTTTGCTTGACGGCCTCAAACCCGGGAAAAGGGCGAAATTCGGAGCAAGGGGACGAATTGAGGAAGCCTTTGGCAGGCAGCCACGGGTGCCCCTTCTTTTTCAATACCGTTTGAACGTCACGCAAGGTGAAATCAATACCTAACGCCATTTGATCCACCAGTTGATCCACTGACTTGCCTGCTGCATAGTCTCCACCGATATGAAGGACAAGCTCCGTTTCAAAATGAATCTCCCCTTTACCTCCAGGCAAAGCAATCGCTTGATCCTGCATGGGGACGAAGGCGTGCGTCGGTTTGATGAAAATCATCGGCTCCTCCGGAATGTCGTTGCCAAGCTCAGCGGCATGCAGGCCGTAGTTGCGGCCTACACAATAAATGTTGCGAATCGAAGCCATCGTTAATCGTTCCTCCTTCATTCTCCTTAAATAAACGCTTGATCTTCATGCAACAAATTATAAGTCAAGCAGATGGAAATCTCAATCGGATTCATCCTTCGCAGTCTGGCCCGCCGGCTGACCTTCCTTGGTCGCCATGTACTGCAATCGAAAGCCGCTGGGCGAAATGCCGTTCATTTGCTTGAATGATTTGCTGAAGTGATATTCCTCCATATACCCGCAGGCTTTGGCTATTGCCTTGACCGGCAGCTCGGAGTACATTAAATAATGGCGTGCATGCTCATTACGAATATGACTGTGGTAATGCTTCGGGCTCATGCCTACGGTTTTGTGAAACATTTTGCGCAAATACGAAACCGAAATATGAAAGCGTTCTGCCAGCTCATGAATCGTAAAATCCATGTTGTAGGACGATTCCAAATACTCCTTAACCCGCTCCAGTGCCTGACCGGCTGATTCGGCACCCTCGCTCCCTGTATCCCCATTCGAGGGAAGAAGCAGCTCGTACAGCAGGCCCGTCAGCTTAAGCTGGGGCAGCAGCGCCCCGCCTTGCACGCCCGGTACCCAGCTGCGATAAAGGTCACGGAACCGCAAGCCAAGCGCCTTGCTTTTATCCGTATGAAATGGCTTCAGGAAGGGGAGCTCCAGCTCGGCAATCGGCATAATTTCAGTCCAGCGTACATCATACCCTACCTCAGCGCAGTCAAACAGAATCATCGTCATTTGCAGCGGATACCGCTCGTCAGAGCGCATGTCCATTTGCAGGCCGGGCCTCATATAGGCCATCATCCCGCCTTCCACCGGGAACGCCTGATCCGTTGTAAAGATGCCTTTGCCTTCATGAATCCAGTACAAGGTATGCGCGTCCGTATTGTTCCGTTTGTCTGTCCAGCCTGACGCTGTCGGTTTGTCCAACACCCAGCGAATATGCAGGTGAAGACGATTCATATCAACCATTAGCGCCCCTCCTCCTGTTGTGTCAATTAACTATACCCCTGTAAGAGCGATTTGTACAAGAAGGAATCATCTTTTTTCCATTCTCTCCCCCTCCTATCAGTGATAAAATTTGCTTAGTTTAAAAGGTTTCATCACTCATAAAACGGCCTATTTCAGGAGGAATATCATATGATCAGAGCATTCGCCGAGCATCGAATTCGACAAACACAAGAGATCAGCGGTCAATGGGATTTTGTCACCGATCCCGACAATATCGGCATGCAGCAGCAATGGTTCAAGTCGTTCCCCAAACCTCAAACCACTGTTTTTGTCCCTGCATGCTGGAACAACGAATTCGGGTTGTACGATTATGAAGGCGTGGCCTGGTACCGGACAACCTTCGAGCTGGTCAAGCCCGAGCATCTGCGGTTCATATGTCATGCCGTACTCGGACACGCGGACGTGTACTTGGACGGAGTACATCTCGGCTATCATTACGGAGGCTACTCCCCGTTTGAATTGATCGTGACCCATGCGGCTGCAGGAAATCATGAGCTGATTATACGTACAGACAGCACACTGACCCGGCAGACCATTCCGATCGATCTGGTCGATTGGTTTCATTACGGCGGTATCATTCGCCCTGTGGAGCTTCAGTACCTGTCTGATGTTTTCATCGAAAAGCTCCGCATCAGCTACACCTTGCACGATCAGGCCCGTGCGGAGGTTGGGGTCACCGTCGAGCTTCGCTCTCTTGGCTCTGCGGATCAAACCGTGCCTCTGACCCTGCAGTCTGACGGCACGGTGTTCCACGAGGAAACCGTCCATGTTCCAGCCGGGCAGACCGTCAGTGTTGAGGTCCGGCAAATATGGGAGCAGGTTCGACTCTGGCAGCCGGGCCGGGCCGAGCTGTATACGATCCGTGCAGCCACCGATACGGATGATAAAATCGACCGGATCGGCTTCCGCCGAATCGAGGTCAAGGACCGCCGTATCTGCATAAACGGCGAGCCTATTTACTTGCAGGGCGTTAACCGCCACGACGAGCATCCGGAGTGGGGGTTTGCTTTTCCGCCGAAGCTGATGAAAAAGGATCTCGATCTCATCAAAGAGCTCGGATGCAATACCGTACGGGGTTCGCATTATCCCCAAAGCCCGTACTGGATCGATCTGCTGGATGAGCACGGTATCCTTTATTGGAGCGAAATCCCGATGTGGGGCGCTCTTATGCCGAAAGAAGTGACGACTGACGCTCTATTCCGGCAGCGTGCCATGCAAATGATAGACGAAATGATTGAACGCGATTTTCACCATCCGAGCATTGTGTTCTGGTCGGTGCATAATGAGATCGATACGACCTGCCAGGAAGCACTGGATTTGACCGTACCGATGATTGAGCTCGTGCGCAGCAAGGATACATCGCGGCTTGTCTCCTATGCTACTATGCATCCGTTGAACGATGTGCTGCTGCCCTTGTTCGATGTCATCGGGATTAACAAATACCATGGCTGGTACGAAGGCAAAGTGGAGGGCTTCGAGGACATGCTGGGGCAGTTTCATGCCTACGCGGAGTCCATGGGCGCCGGAAACAAGCCGATTCTGATGACAGAATTCGGCGCGGCCGGCATCTATGGGGACACTGGCTGGGAGCCTCGCTTATTCAGCGAGGATTACCAGGCCCACGTCATTTCCGAGGCGCTCCGTATCTTCCGCAGCGATCCTAGAATCGGAGGGACCTACATTTGGCAGTTCGCCGATGTGCGCGCCGACCTGCAAAGCCAGCGGAACAGCTTCCGCGACCGGGCCAGAAGCTTCAACAACAAAGGCTTGTTGAATGAATACCGAAAGCCCAAGCAGGCATACCGCGTCGTGAGGGACATCTACACGTCGGGCAGCGTGAAATAACCAAGCCTATCCGGCTTTTCCGTCCATTCATTAGATAATCGGTTTATTCGAAAAAAGCAAAGCAGCCAACGGCTCCGTCAAGGAGATCGCATTGGCTGCTTCGCTTTATATAAATATTGGATCGCAGCTTGGAGTCTGTCAGGGCTCCGTTTTTTTGGGAGGCTGCGTCGTTGTTGGCTTTGGAGCTGGTGTGGTCTGCGACTTGGACGTAGACGAGTTGCCTTCCGTCTTGCTCCCCGATGCTGGCGCACTGCCCTTGGCGGCTCCGTTGGATGGAGCCGTGCTTTTGGTGGTGCTTCCGCCCGAAGCAGCCCCGCTCGTTTTCTTCGTTTCGGTCGCTTTCTTGACGACAGCAGGCACCGGTGCAGGCGCAGGCTGAGGTGGAGCCTGAACGATGCTGCCATCCTTATCCACACGGGCATTGATGGAAATGCGTCCCATTTTGTCAAACAGCTTGGCCCCGTCCTCCTCTGTCATCTTTACCGGCTGCGCCCATTTCGTTAAAATCGGCGTCATCTGAAGGTCGCAATTTCTATCCTTCGTGCACTCCGCATTCAGAATCATACTTTCCCATGTATTGGAATCTTCATTCGTCGTAAATATGAAATTGCCCAGGCTGTAGGCGATCCACTTCCCTTTATATTGCTCGAAACCCTGCACCACATGAGGGTGACTGCCGATAACAAGATCGGCCCCCTGATCAATATATTTGTGGGCCAGATCGGTTTGTTCCTTGGCGGCGTTATTTTGCCGCTCTACTCCCCAGTGGGCAATCACGACAACAAGGTCCGCCTGCTCTCTGGCCGAGGCTATCGCTTCCAACGGAAGCTCAGGGGAGTATGTACCGGCTACGCCGGGCTTGTTTTTACCTGCATACCAGGAATTATCGGGAACGACCCGGCTAAAGCCGAGAAAAGCGATTTTAACGCCCGAACGCTCCATGATGACGGGTTTGTAAGCCTCATCGCTATCTCTTCCTGTCCCTACCCGCTTCACACCCGCCTTATCAAGATAATCCAGCGTGTCCAGCAATCCGATCTGACCATAATCCATAATATGATTATTCGCCGTGTTGACCAGGTCAATCCCGGCAGCCTGAAGAGCCGGCAGCGCCTCCGGCGAGGATCGATACACATACTCCTTGGACTGGGCCGTCCCCTGTGTCGTGAAAGGCGTTTCCAAGTTCGCTACAGTAATGTCCGCTTTTTTCAAATTGTCGGATACGAATTGGAACGGATAATCCCAACCGTTTTTCTTCAACAAATCCTCCACCTTGCTCGCAAACATCACGTCACCGATGAAAGACAGGTTTACCGTACCCTCTTTCTGACTGTCTGCGGAAGCCGTTTCTACCTTCCCTCCGGCTGACGGATCTCCTGAAGCCCTTCCAGCATCAGAGCCGGTTGAAGACGGCGGTATCGTTCCCCCTGATATGACCATCGGATTCACTGTTTGCGGAGCAGAGTTTGCCGGAGATTGTACCGCTTGCGGGGCAGTGCCTTCTTCTCTTGATAACCAGTTCATTAAATAAGAGAAGGAAGCAATCGTAACCAGGCTGAGCACACCTATGGTGATCCAAGTGTTACGTTTGTTTTGATTGACCTTGGCCTTCTGATGTTTTGTTGAACGGGATTCTATGATGACCTACTCCTTTATCTGTATCAATCCGTACTTTGAAGTACCATGCTTTGTAGACTCCTGCTATTATACCAAAACTTGCCGGACAGGTCATGAATCCATAGTGGCAAAAATAACAGTTGCCAAACCCATCCATTTTTTGATATGATTCTCTTCGTCTCTCATTTCACCCTACGCTGTATCCTCTACAAGTTACCACTTATGCACCCGCTGCAAGTACCGTTACTCACCCATTCACTTGTTTGAACGTACCCGCTGCCGTTACCAGCCGGTGCCGCACGCTGCCGTAATCGAGCAAACGAAATTAGTATTAACCAAGTATCGCTTTCGAAGCAAGTTTTGCTACACAAAACTTTTAGGAGGTGCCCATGCTTTTTGCGATATTAATTAAAAAAGCGTATGAACGCAACCTGCAGTACCGGGCGTCGCACATCATTAACACAGTAGCGAGTGCAGCATTCGGGCTTATTTACGTGTCGATCTGGAAGGGCGTCGGCCAGCCTGCAAATGGCGGTGGCTATACGCTGGACAATGTGATCCACTATGTCGCCTTCAATCAAGTCTGCCTTTGGATAACGCTGTTTATTACCAACGGTCTCGGTATCGAGCGTTCGGTACGAACCGGACAAATTTCGCTCGATCTGATGCGTCCTGTGCATTTGTTCTACCACTTGATGTGCCGCGAATGGGGACAGATCGGATATCAGCTGTTGTACAAATCACTGCCTATTTATCTGCTCTATGTTCTGGCGCTGGATCTACCGGTTCCGACGAGTGCCGCGACCTGGCTGTGGACGGTGTTCGCATTGACAATGGCGGCATACATGAATATTTGCATCAATTATTTAATCGGCGTGACAGCCCTGTGGACAACCGAGTCCAACTGGCTGTTCTGGGTCCATTACTCCTTATCGACGGTGCTGTCCGGCTTCCTTATTCCTATCGATTGGCTGCCTGCATGGCTCAGAAGCATCAGTCAGCTGTCATTCTACCCTTATATGCAATACTTCCCTTCCAAAATTTATCTTGGCCTGGCTCAAGCCTCCTCCGTCGTAACCGGCGCTTTGCTATGGTGTTTGATCTTAACTCTGCTCTGTTTAGGCGCGACTTCACTTGTTCGCCGAAAGCTGGAGGTGCAGGGAGGTTGAACACAATCCGAATGTATATCCTTCTCGTGCGAGCCAGTGTGCGAAGCAGGATGCAGTATAAATTCAATTTTTGGCTCTCTACGCTGCTGGCAGCCATTGTGAACTTGATGGATTTCGCGCTCATTTCCATCATCCTGTGGAAGTTCGGCAGTCTCAAAGGCTGGTCCATTTATGAAATCGGTTACTTATACGGCACCATCATGCTGTCCAAGGCCATTTACCGCAGCTTCGCCAACGATGTGCATCATCTCGAAAAATATTTGGTTTCAGGCGACCTCGACCAGCTGCTGATCCGCCCGATTCCGCTGCTGCTCGCGCTCATGGCCCAAAACTTCCGCGTCATGTTCGGAGAATACATTCAAGGCGGAATTATTCTAGTGCTGTGTATGAAAACGATGCTAAGCACGGGTCAGATCGATGGATGGGCCATCCCCCAGACCATTGCCGTTATCCTCATCGGGTCCGTGATCTTGTTCGCCATTGGACTCGGAACCGCAACGTTCGGCTTCTGGATTACGAGAGTCAGCGATTTGCAAAATGTAACCGAGGATGCGGCCCGCACCGCCGTCCAATACCCGATGGAGCTGTACCCCGGCTGGCTCCGCGGTATTTTGTTAACACTTATTCCGGTCGGAATAGCCAACTATGTACCTGCACTGTATGTGCTTCGCGACGAATTCGGCTGGTGGCTGCTGCCCGCAACCACGCTATTCGCTGCCGTGTTCTTGTGGCTCATGCTGCAGTTCTGGAAACTGGGTATGACACGTTACCAAAGTACGGGAAGCTGATCGGATTCATGGCGGCCTGCACCAAACAAATCTGCATGTCCAAGGTACAGTCCAGGAGGCTGCAGCGCACCTCCCGCCAAATGGCGGAGATCTGCAGTCTTCAGCTGTCTGTACGCTGAAAGGAGCCAATGACACATGATAGAAGTACAACACCTTACCAAAAGCTTTCGGATTCCGGTCTCCGGCAAAGGAAGATGGGACAAGATTCATGCGCTGCTGACCGGAAAGCATGAAGAGAAGAAAGCTGTCCACGACATCAGCTTTCAGGTTGACCGAGGTGAATTCGTAGGCTATATCGGACCGAACGGAGCCGGGAAATCGACAACAATCAAGATGCTGACCGGCATTCTGCATCCTTCCTCCGGAGCCGTGCTTATTGACGGCCGCAGTCCCCACCGGGCAAGGCGTCAGGTTGTCCGCAAGCTCGGCGTTGTGTTCGGCCAGCGAAGCCAGCTGTGGTGGGATTTGCCTGTGAAGGATTCCTTTGATATCCTGGCAGCTATGTACAACATCGACCCGGTGCAGAAGCGCCGCACCTTATCCGAGCTTAGCGAGCTGCTTCAGCTCGATGAATTCATAAGAACACCCGTTCGCAAGCTATCTCTCGGACAGCGGATGCGGGGGGATCTCGCAGCGGCCATGCTGCATAACCCCGATATCCTGTTTCTTGATGAGCCGACCATCGGCCTCGATATTGTAGCCAAGAAGGCCATCCGGAGCCTGCTGAAATCGTTGAACCGCGATTTGGGCAAGACGATCCTGCTCACCACCCACGATATGGATGATATTGAGCAGCTATGCGAACGGGTGATGGTCATCAACCGCGGACAGCTCGCTTATGACGGTACAATTGACGGCTTGCGGGAACGCATCGGACTCCCGACTTTAATAAAAATCAGCTTTGCTGAACCAATGCACATCCCGCCTGATTGGAGCGGCGGATTTACCATCGTGGAACGCAACGGAACGTCCATGACCGTTCAGTGCAACCGGAAAAACATTCAGGCCATGGAGGTGCTGCGCCAAATCGAGCAGTGGGGCACTATCGAGGATGTACACATGGAAGAGCCGGATTTCGAGGAAGTGATTCATCGAATCTATTAAATCAATGGAAGGGACATCCAGGCTTTGGGTGTCTCTTTCCGTTAAAAAACTTTATAATATAAGTACAATACGACAAAAGCTCAACGAAAGGAGTCATGGACCATGGCAAAAGTGGCAATCCTATCCGATATCCATGGAAATCTGCCTGCATTGGAAGCCGTCATTAAGGATATTCGGAGACGGAAAATAAAACGTATCGTTTGTCTTGGAGATTTGGTGGGCAAAGGCCCCCAGCCTGCTGAAGTCGTGGACCGTATTCGCGAAATATGTGAATTGACGGTACAGGGGAATTGGGACTTGGGCATCCAGGAGCCCCAGGTCAAGGATGCTGGGCTATGGCAGCAGGAAAGACTCGGCGAGGAACGGCTCCGTTATTTAAAGGATCTGCCTTTTTCCGCAGATCTTCACTTAAGCGGCCGTTGGCTCCGCCTGCTGCATGCCTCCTCCAAAAGCGTATACCACCGCATTCCGCGTAAAGCCTCAAAGAAAGAAAGACTCAGCCTGTTCCAGCATACGGAGCTGACGGGGTTCCCGGAAGGCGAATTCGAAGGACGGACTCCCGACGTCGTCGGCTATGGGGATATCCATGTCCCTTTCGTCCAGACCGTCAAAACGAAGGAAGGCCACGGCCTGCTCTTGTTCAATACCGGCAGCGTGGGAGCTCCCTATGACGGTATCCCCCAAGCGTCTTATACGATCGTAGAGGGGAAGCCGGATGGCGGAGCGGACGAGCCGTTTTCCATTCAGATGGTTCGTGTTCCTTACAATGTGGAGCAAGTGATTGCCATCGCCGAGCAGGTCCAGCTGCCGAATCTTGAAAGGTTTCGTTATGAAATGAGAACAGGCTTGGAGCAATGAACAGCGAAGTCAGTCTATACAGCAGGAAAAGAGGAGAATCATTTTGGCCCGATGGCAAATTAATTTAACCGTGCTTTGGCTCGGTCAGTTTCTGGTGATGGGGGGAATGACGATGATCATTCCTTTCCTTCCCTTATACATACAGGAAATGGGCGTAACTGATGCGCATGAAGTCGCTATGTGGTCCAGTGTTATTTTCGCAGGAAATTTCGTGACCTCGTTTCTGTTCCAGCCGCTCTGGGGAGGACTGGCCGACCGCTATGGCAGGAAGGTCATGCTGCTGCGCTCCGGCTTCGGCATGGCAGTTGTCATGACGCTCATGGGCTTCGCAAGCGATCCGCTGCATCTGCTGCTCCTCCGGGTAATGAACGGAGTCATCTCCGGCTTTATGCCGGCAGCCGTTGCATTGATGTCCACCA
Source organism: Paenibacillus rigui (assembly GCF_002234615.1). Taxonomy (GTDB): domain Bacteria; phylum Bacillota; class Bacilli; order Paenibacillales; family NBRC-103111; genus Paenibacillus_S; species Paenibacillus_S rigui. The sequence continues at coordinate 103,682 of NZ_NMQW01000034.1, forward strand.
ACACGCCACGGGAAAAAATCGGCTTCGCGATGGGCACACTCCAATCCGGAGGCGTAGCGGGCTCCATTCTGGGCCCGTTTATCGGCGGGCTTTTGGCCGAGTGGATCGGCTTCCGCTCCATCTTTTACATTACCGGAATACTGCTATTCTGTGCCTCGCTGCTTGCCCTGTTTCTCGTCAAAGAGAAATTCGATGCGTCGGCTGCGCAAAGCAAGCCTAAAATTTCGCTCCTGCAAGGCTTCCGGGAGCTGAAGCAAACCAGAGAGCTGCCGGCTTTGTATGCGGTAACCTTCGTCATCCAATTTTCGATGCTCAGCTCGATGGCCCTGATCCCGCTGTTTGTCCAGGAGCTCCATGGCAAAGGTGAAATGCTGGCATTTTATGCCGGACTCGTCGGCTCCGTTACCGGTTTCTCCAATATGATTGCTTCGCCTCTGCTTGGACGGCTGAGTGACCGAATCGGTCCCGTCAAAATTCTCGCCTTCTGCTTGCTCGGTGCAGCGGTCTCCTTCATTCCACAGGCACTCGTCACGAATATTTGGCAGCTGTTAGCCGCGCGGTTCATGCTGGGCATCTTTATGGGAGGCATGCTTCCGAGCGTGCAGATGCTCATTCGGACCTATACCCCTAACGGTATGGAAAGCCGCTCCTACAGCTTCAATACGAGCGCGCTCTCATTGGGCAACATGCTTGGACCTGTTGTGGGCGGGGTTCTCTCCAGCTCCATTGGCATTAAAGGGTTGTTCGTGATGGCTGCCGTGCTGCTGTTTGCCAACATGCTTTGGGTTCGCAAGACCCTGTTTCATGGCGGGACGAAGCAAAGAGCAGGGTAAAAGCAAGGGCGCTGCAGCCTAATATCGTCCAGGCGAAACACTTCCTTGCACTGTAAAAAAGAGGACCTTGGCTGCTTCATCTTCAGCCAAGGTCCTCCGGCGTTTTGATCTCAACTTCTCTTATGCTGAATTTGCATTTGCACAGCACATGCCATAACGTCAGCGTACTCTGGCGATAGCAAGGCCATCGTATGCCGGCAAAATCACGCCTTCCAGCCGAGGATCCTTGGTCATCCCCTCATTAAACTGGCGCATTCTTACAACGCGGTTGCCCTGCGCCTGCGGGTCCATGCTGTCCCCGTGCAGCAGTGTGTTGTCCCCAACGATCACTGCGCCCGGATTGGCCAGCCGGATGGCCCATTCCAAATAATTCGGATAATTCCCTTTGTCCGCATCGATAAAAAAGAGATCGAACCTGACCCCTTCCGCTTCCAGCTGCTTCAGGCTGTCCAGCGCTTCGCCGACCCGGTACTCGACGCCGTCCCCGAGTCCGGCCTCCGTCAGATTACGGTGCGCCACATCCGCATATTCCCGCTTCAGCTCCAGGGAAACCAGCCTTCCCTCTGCGCCCAAGCCGCGTGCCAGGCAGATGCCGCTGTAACCGCCCAGCGCCCCGATTTCCAATATTCGCTGCGCTCCGGTCATTTTGACAAGCAGCGTCAGCAGCTTGCCGTAGCCGGCCGCTACGGAGATGTCGGGCATGCCTTCCGCACGAATCACTTCCTTCACTCGCTCCAACTGGGCATCCCGCTCCAGTAGGGATTCCACATATTCCTCCGCCGATAGCTGCGTCATGCTACGATTCCTCCCGAATCATTTGTATAAACCAAGGGTTTATCCTATACTAGACTATTGTATGGCTTTTCCAAAAAGACTTCAACTTGCGCCTGACCCGCGCAGGATTAGAATATGGAGTGAAAACGAATGTCGCATATTGAATTAATCGCAACCTGTCCCATGGGACTCGAGGCCGTCGTAGCCCGTGAGGTACGTGACCTCGGCTATGACCAGGTCACCGTCGAAAACGGGCGGGTGCTGTTCCAAGGCGATGAAATGGCGATCTGCCGCGCCAACCTGTGGCTGCGTACCGCCGAACGGGTATTGGTCAAGATGGGACAGTTCAAGGCCATGACCTTCGACGAGCTGTTCGAAGGCACGAAGGCGCTGCCTTGGCCTGAATGGATCCCGGAAAACGCCGAATTTCCGGTTGAAGGACGTTCCCACAAATCCCAGCTGTCCAGCGTGCCTGCCTGCCAAGGCATCGTGAAGAAGGCGATCGTCGAGAGCATGAAGCAGCGCTACGGCACCGAATGGTTCCGGGAAACCGGCGCCCGCTACGTGATCGAGGTGGCGATGCTGAATGACATCGCCACCCTGACGCTCGATACGACGGGTATCGGCTTGCACAAACGAGGCTACCGCAAGCTCGTCACGGAGGCCCCCCTCCGGGAAACAATGGCGGCAGCGATGGTGCTGCTGAGCCGCTGGCGCCCGGAGCGCCCGCTGTACGACCCGTTCTGCGGGTCGGGCACGATCCCGATCGAGGCGGCGATGATCGGCTGGAACCTGGCGCCGGGTCTGCGGCGCACCTTCGCTGCCGAGGCGTGGCCGATCGTGCCGGAGACCCTGTGGGCCGACGCACGGGATGAGGCTTTCGATCTCGTGCGGGATGACGTGCCGCTCGAGATCACCGGCTCCGACATCGATAGCGAAGCCATCGATGTCGCCTTGGCCGCCGCCAAGGCGGCCGGGCTGGCGAAGGAGCTGAGCCTGCAGGTGGTGCCGGTGGCGAAGGCCCGGCCCCGCGGCGACTACGGCGTCGTGATCACCAACCCGCCGTACGGCGAACGGTTGGGGGATCGCGACGAAGTCGAGCGGGTGCTGCGCCAGCTCGGCGGCGTGACCTCGCAGCTGCCGACGTGGTCCACCTTCATCCTGAGTCCGAGCAAGCAGCTCGAGCATTACATGGGCCGTAAAGCAGACAAGAAGCGGAAGCTGTTTAACGGCCGCATCGAGTGCAATTTGTTCCAATACCTGGGGCCGCTGCCTCCCCGTCCGCCGCGCGAGCCGCAGCAGTAAACTCGCTGCTGCAGCTGCAACATCAAACGGAGCCTTCGGCCTATCCTTATGGATGGGCTGAAGGCTCCGTTCTTTTTTGGGGTAAATTCAATTGTGCTTTTTGCTGTTACTTCTTATTCACGCGGCTGCCGTTATCAAATTCGCCTTCGTATTCCAGCTTTCCATCCGCATCAAACAGCTTCCCGCGGCCTTGGGGCTCCCCATCTACAAGGGGGCCTTCATAACGCTCTCCTCTGCCCTTATACAGCTTGCCTTCTCCGTTGATCGTCTGGTTGAGATCCAGATAGGCTCCCGAAGCATCCGTAAATTCACCGTCATCCGTCAAGCCCCCATATTCGAACGTCCCCGTGTAACGGATGCCATCCGCGTAATACAATGTGCCTTGACCGTGAAACTCTCCTTCTTCAAACTCCCCTTCGTACAAGAGCCTGCCGGATTTCGTGTATTGCTTACCCGTACCGCTCCAATCTCCATATTCGAACTGCCCTTCATACAGCAGCTTGCCGTTCTCATCAAACGCTTTGCCTTGGCCCTGCTCATAGCCATTCTCGTACTGCCCTTCGTACCATTTCCGGCCGTCCGAATCCCAAGACTGACCATAGCCTTCAGGCCTTCCTTTCTTGTACTGCCCTTGATGGCTCAGCTTACCGTCTGCGCGGTAGGTTTCCCCCTGGCCCTCCATCTCCCCGTTCACAAATTCACCTTTGTAGACGCTCCCGTAGGCAAACCGGAAGATCCCATTCCCCTGCTGTGCGCCATTGTTTAACGGATTGCCTTGGGCATCCGCAAAAACACCCTGATCACCGTCGGCATAGCCGCCCTCCTTGAATGTCCCTGTGTACGTATCCCCATTATAAAAAACTAGCTTCCCCTGCCCGTCATACCGGGATTTATGGAACTGCCCTTCATAGATGACTTTGCCATCGCGATAAACAGTGCCTTGCCCTTCCCGCATGCCATTCAGAAAACCGCCGGAATAGATCAGCTTCCCTTCCCAATCATACGACTTGCCTTGGCCGCTTTTTTTCCCGTTCACATACTCCCCTTCGAACCACAGCTTCCCCTCGGAGGTATAATCTTTCCCGGCCCCCTCCCGTTTATCGGAGCTATAGCCGCCCTCGAACAGAAGCGTTCCCTTGGCATTGTAAACCTTGTTGCTGCCTTCAAGCTTGCCGTTCTTGAAATTCCCTTCGACTCTGCCAGAATCGGCATAATAATAGATCCCTTTGCCATTCGGCTGGTTATCCTGGATTTCCCCCTCAAACCGTTCTCCATTCGTGTAATAAATAACACCGCTGCCGTTCTTACCGGGCTCAACGCGCTGGCCGCTGCGGCTTTTAAACTCACCCTGATCGAATTTTCCCTTCAAGAAAGTCCCTGTATAGGTAACCCCGTCAGGAAAATACATCGTTCCTTCGGCAAACTGGTTATCTTTGAACTTGCCTTCAAACAACAAGTAGGAGGAGTCCACATAATATTTGCCCTCAAGTATAGACCCCTTGCTGACTTGGCCTTCCACGCGGTCTCCATCCTCGTAACGAACGATTCCGCTGCCGGAGCTCGCGTTTTTCACAAACGATCCGGAGAATGAGCCTCCCTTCTTGTAAAATATTTTACCGTGCCCTTGCAGCACATTGTCGGCCATTTCCCCTATGTAGTAAAGACGGCCGTCCGAATCATAAAGCCTGCCCGAGCCATTGGGCTTTCCTTTCTTGAAGCTGCCGATCCATTTGTCGCCGTCAGGATATATCAGCTTCCCGTATCCATCCAGTTCGTCGTGGACAAACGTCCCTTGCTGTACCAGCTTGTTCTGAAGGCCGTACAGCTTACCCCGTCCCTCCTTGTGCCCTTCCTTCCAGAAACCGTCATATTCCACGTCTCCGTCCAGATTGTACAGCTTGCCCGATCCATCATACTTGCCGTCACGGAAGTTCCCCGCATAGCGAAGCCGTCCTGCCGTATCATAGGTTTTCCCAAAGCCGTCCTTCACCGGAGTAACGACATACGCGGCCAGCTTGTCCTCGTTCCAGTACACCTCTTTCTTGGAGGCTTCACTAACAAAACGCAGCGGCACGAAGGTCGTCCCGTGCTTCAGCACAGGCGCGGCATCCAGCTTCACGGGTAAACCATTGATTTCAGCCTGGCTGCTGCCGGGCGTAAGTACGACGGTGAAGCCGTCTTTCGTTCCTTGAATCTGCTGTGTGGTCTCATTCCAGGTAACGGTAAGCCCCAGCTTCTCGAATATCTTTCGGAAAGGCACCAGCACCGCTCCCCCGTCATTGTACGGTGATTCCTCGAAGCGGAGCCTCTCATCGTCTACAAATACCGAGATCGGAGGCTGAAAATCGGTGAATCGTTCCGCATCAAAGCCTATTTTCACCCCCTGCTCCTGCAGCCTTTTCAATACCTCTGCAGCTGAAGGTGCAAGCGGGTTGCCCTGAAGGTATACTTCATGAAGGTTAGGGAGCTCCAGCAAAGCCCCGATTTCTTCAATTTGATTGTTTTTCAAATACAATACTTTGAGATTTTTCATGGAACGAATCGATTCAATATTGTTTAATCTGGTCTGATTCATGAACAAATTGGACAGCTCCGCCAGCTTGGTCACATCCCCCAGCTCCTCAATCGGATTCGAAGACAAATCCAATATGTCCAGCTTCTGCATCGTCCCGATCCCGGACAGATCATGAAGGCTGGTGTCGGAAATAAACAGCTGCCCCAGCTGGTTCAACCCCCACAACGGTTTTGCGTCTTCGATGGGGTTGCCGTCCAGAAATAACGTTTGGAGCTTATCCAGATTGCTCAAGGATCGCAGGTCGGATATTTGATTGCCCGTAAGATCCAGCATCGTCAGCTGCTTTAACCCGCTGATCGGATACACATCTTGTATCTGATTGTTGCGCAGCACCAATCTATTTAAACTGCTGGCATACTGCAGCCCGATAAGGTTGTCGATGCCTGCCTTGCCTTTGAAGCCGTTGGCATTCAAGGCGGTCAATCTTTGTAGTTGTTCCGGGGCGAGCTCTCCAGAGGGCTTTTTCAGCTGGACGCGAATCGCTTTCTCCAGCTGGGCATTAGGTACCAGCAAAGCCGCTTCGGCCTGAGCCGAATAGGGTAAAACTCCCCCCAGCATGACTGCAATCAGCAGAATGACTAGGGATAAACGCAGTGCTTCATGTCTTGTTGAAATGTGCATATAGGTCTCCTGTTCTAATATGTAGGTTAAGCTTGGTAATTCTACATGTAGGAAGAAATTCCTTCCAGCGAATGCAATAATACGCAAGGGCTATATTTTTTCCCATATAAAAAAAGCATGCCACGGCAGACCGGCTCGCCGACCGCGGAGCATACTTTTCAAATAAGTGCTATGTTCTACGCTAACCGCTTTACCTCGGAGCGGCAGCTTAAATAATCGTACAAGCTTAAGAACAAATCGTTTTCCACCTGGCTGCGCAGCGAGAACTTGACTTCCCCGCGCCAATAAAACGTGATCAGATGACTGCTCTTTCCCATCACCATCTCCACATCCCAGCATGGCTCTTTCAGATCGAATACCTCTTTATTCACGAACATTTTGGGACCTTCGTTTGACAAGTAAACGCCAAGCATATCTTTTCCGATCACCGCATAAAAGCCTTCCCGCGTCATCATGCTTTTATCCTCATTTACCATGTCCATCGTCCTCCTTTCCCCTAAAAAAATAATAGGACCCCCTTCGCCCAGGCAGGAGTCCGCAAGCATCTATAACGCATCACCAATTCCTTCGGCAGCTGGCTGGCGGGATCCCGGTTCGGAATCCTTCGCCCCTGTAGCTTTGCGTCACAAGCTTTCGCTTGCTTTGCCATTTATCGGGCTCTTGTAGTATGTTTTGTGTAACAAAATACGACAACATTAGCATATAAGATTGATTACAATGAATACATATATCTTTGTACCTATTTTTATCGTTTTTCCACAGCCTTAAGACCTATTTATCGGAAAGCCTAATGTCTTTTCGTATAAAACCACGTTCATACTCTCAAGCATCGGATTTTTTAATAGCAGTTTTGGCATCTGTCGAACGCCATTGAATAATTTTTATAAGCTGATCCTGCATATAGGAGGTGGAATGCTCGAATCCGCTTTCCACCCAGTAGAAAACAAGCCCAAGCAATGCATGGATGCCGTAAACGGCAAGAAGCTCTTGATCAATATCCGTATCGGAATAGATGAGCTCCTCTTGAGTAATTTGTTTCAGGGCAATAAACATTTTCTGTTTCAAGATGGGAAGTACATCGCTTTTTAATAGCACCGTGTATACACTGGAGTTCTGATACACATGTTGAAATATCATGACGGAGTTAGCGGCCAGCTCATGAATGTGAAACACTTCCACCTTTTCATAGGGGGCTCGAAACGATTCGACAAGTTTACGAATAAGCTCCGAGAACACATCGTCAAGCAGCTGATCCTTGCTTTCGTAATTGGAATAAAATGTTCCCCGATTATAGTTGGCAAGCTCGACGATTTCCGTAATCGAAATGGAATGAAACGGTTTTCGTTCCATCAGTGAAAGGAGGGCCTCCCGCAAGGCCCTTTTACTACGCAAGATACGTCGATCCGTTTTATCTGACATGCCAATCCGTCCCTTATCGTTTTATTGAACAAAACTGCCCGTTTTGTTGGGTACATAACAATGAGCTGATTTTTGATGATTGTTATTCCTTCCGGACCTTATTATACTCGAAGTAACAGATGTTCTCTATTCAACATTTGTTCATTATATCAGCTAACCTAATACTTTATAAGATTGGCTTACACAATAAAATGGGAGGTAAGGCATATGAATATGAGACTGGCAGGTAAAGTTGCTGTTGTCACAGGGGCTGCTTCAGGCATGGGCAAAGCCATCGCCGAGCTTTTCGCGGCAGAAGGCGCGCAGGTGGTTGTTTCGGACCTTCGGATTGAACCGGCTCAAGCCGTGGCGGCGGATATTGAAGCCAAGGACGGCAAAGCCATTGCAATCGCTTGTAACGTGGCAAAAGAAGAGGATGTTCAGCATTTAATCGAATCGGCTGTTCAACAATTAGGCACAGTGGATATTTTAATAAACAACGCCGGAATTATGGATAACTTCGTTCCTGCGGCAGAATTGACCGATGAGCTGTGGGACCGCGTCTTTGCAATCAATACAACAGGCCCTATGAGAACGACTCGTAAAGTGCTCCCGATATTTTTGGAGAAAAAAAGCGGCGTCATCGTCAACGTGGCCTCGGCAGGCGGACTGCAAGGCTCCCGCGCAGGAGCAGCTTACACAGCCGCCAAGCATGCTGTCGTAGGCTTCACCAAAAACGTCGGCTTTCAATATGCAAGCCTGGGCATCCGCTGCAATGCCATCGCACCCGGCGCCGTCAATACGAATATCAACACATCGATCAATTCACCGAATGCCTTTGGGATGGAGAGAGCTATGGCGGGCATCCAGATAAATCCCCGTGTAGGGACGCCGGAGGAGATTGCCAAAGTCGCTTTGTTCCTGGCATCGGATGACTCCAGCTTTGTCAATGGTACGGTTGTAACGGCGGATGCGGGATGGACAGCGTATTAGTCCGATGGCATAGGAAGCTTAGGATAAGCATCAACAAAAAAACGCCAGTCACATTAGGACTGGCGTTCTAAGCTGTCGAGAAGCATCCCGGCAGCTTTCTTTCATTATTTCAGCTATTTCAGCTCTTCGCCGACTTGAATTGTGTACAGCTGGCTCGGCTTTTGATTTACCTTCAGCTTGCCCTGATCATCGTAGCCGTCTACACCGAAGTCATTGTCATTCACGATAGCAATCGTATGCGGATCCACAACCGCCAAGCCCTCCAGCTTTTCATGAGGGTAGCCCAGCTTCGCTACATCGACAACAAGCTCCTTCGTTACCGGAACAATGCCTTGCTCCTTCACTTGGGCAACCGTCAGCTTCTCCCAGCTCTTCTCACTCGTTTCCGTTCCAAGCAGATTCGTCGCTTTGGAGAAATCCGCCTTGTAGATTCTTTTGATTTGCGCTTCATCGCCCGCATTTTTGTCACGCTCGTCCACAAGCAGCACATCCGAATTCAGTGCGGACAAGTCGCTAATGACAACGTCCTTTTGATTCACTTTCACGAAATTCGCCGCATTCTCTGCGATGTACATATATTCGCCTACCGGCTTCTTCGCTGCCAGATCGATTTTCAAAATCCGCAGGTTGCGGGAGGCTTCACCCGTCTTCTTATCCGGTACCGCCATTGGGCTTTGGATGGATGTATACAAATATTTGCCGTCCGGTGAAATCGTTACACCTTCAAAACCGCGATTCGAAATCCGGTTACTGTAAACTGCCGGCAGAATATCGTAGATTTCGCTTTGCGCCCCTGCCGCTGCAAGCTTTTCCTTCATGCCCTGCGGAACGTATCGGCCGATAATCGTACCGTCGCGTTTAATCTGTACAAGAGAAGGACGGTACTCGTCCGACAGCCAGAACGTATCATCCGAAGGACTGTAGGCAATCCCCTCCAGATCCAGGCCATCCGGGTCAAGTCCAAGCTTTTTCGTGCCGGTGCCGTCGTAAGGAACCTCGTCAGGACCTTCCAGGTTCGGCAGACCGGTAACAGCCGTCGTTTTCGTATAGGCGTCCGCTTTCCCCTCCGGCAGATGGAGCTTGATCGTCTCCAATACTTCGATGGTTCCATTCGCCGCTTTTATTTTATAAATACGGGGCACATACGTTTCATCAGGGAAAGTGCGCAGCTTGTCCTTTCCGAACTCGCCGTTAGGTCCGCGGTCTGCAAGCGTATAGAACGTATCCGCCGGATCCCCTGACATATGGAGCAAACCGGAGAAGCCGCCTTCCTTGATACCGGCTGTCAGCTCGGGAGCGTTCTTCCATTCGTGAATCCCCGTCACTTGAGGCTGCTCCTTCAAACGGATGGACTGTGTCCACTCGTTCCACTCCACCTGCTTACCCAATGCCTCGCCCAGTGCTCTTAACGGCACGTAGGTGCTTCCGTCAATCACCACGGGATTTTTATCGCTTTTGACCTCTTTACCGTCCGACAAAATCTTGAAAGGAACGGTAACGGCTTGCAGCGCATTGTCCGCGGCGCCTGCCGCTTGTACTCCTGTAAGCGTTAAAGCGGCTACACCCGCGATAAGCCATTTCTTTTTACCTAGCATGAACATGATCCCCTCCGACGAATGAACTAGAATAATTCCTATTTCTAGCATAAGTTGACACTATTCGGAGAATGTAAAGGCTATATGAAGATATTGTAAATATTTCATGTTGCCGAAGTTCAACTGGGGAGTTTTCACTTTTTTTTCCACAAAAAAAAGCGCTTGGCTCTCGCAGCCAAACGCCTTTATTTCTTAATATATTTTTGCGCCTTCTCAATCGCTTCGTCCTCGGTAGCTCCTGTTACATAACGGCCATTAATATAGATGAATGCAAATCGGGAGCAGGGTCCGCAATAAGACTTGCAGCCGACCTTAATGTCCGCATCGGGTGCGAGCTTTTGAAGCTTGGGCAGCGCGGTTTTCATTTTCATATGCTTGCACTTATCGCAGACGCGAATATCGTTCGCCATCACTTACATTTCCTTTCTTACCACATCGGAATGTCACTGCCCGCGAAAAGGTAGTAAAGGACAGCACACCCCGATTGGCATCAAACTTCCGTATAGACCAGGTTCACGCCGGAACCCGGGTGATTTAATGGTCTCCGTGGTTCCCTTTGCTCGGGTTGGTCACAGCAAAGCCTTCTTCAGGCGCATAGAAATAGTCAATGCGAACACCGTCCAGCAAAGGCTCGTCCTTTTGCAAAATAACGTCGATATTTTTGTCCGTGGATACGACTTCATCCTTCTCCGTAGGAGTATCCAGGCTCATACCGTAATGGGCGTGATCCCCGTGGCTGTGCGTCACGTATACGCGAAGCTTCAGCTCTTTGTTTTCTTCTTTTTCAAGTTCAGCAAGCAGCATCTTGGCTGCATTGCGGGAAATTTTGCAATTCATCTGTCAAACAACTCCCACTGTAAGGTTTTCTCCTTATTGTAAAGAATCACCCGCGGGAAAGCAACCCGTTGACGGCCTCCAACGATAAATCAATAGGTGAAGGGGAATAAGAATAGGGGATGACCTCCGTGTCCTTCAGCAGATGCCCTGTCAAAATGCAAGCAGCCGTTTCTTCAGGGTGAACGACTCCATCGCGGACCAGCTGCTTCAGCCCCGCTACGGGCGCCGCAGATGCCGGCTCACAGCCGATCCCGCACCGGTCGATCAAGCCCTTCGCCTCCATGATTTCTTCGTCTGTGACCGAAGCGGTTACGCCTTGGAGCTGACCAATGATGTAATGCAGCGCCTTCCGCCAGCTGGGCGGGTTGCCGATGTTCAAGGCCGAAGCGATAGTCATCGGCTGCGGTTCGGGAATGAGACTCGTATCGCCAAGGGAAACCATTCGGTGAAACGGACTCGCGCCCTCGGCTTGAATGACCGCTACCCGAGGCAGCTTCTGAATGAAGCCAAGCTGCTTCAGCTCCAGCAGGCCCTTGCCCAAAGCAGTCGCATTGCTCAGCGCGCCGCCGGGGACAACAATCCAATCGGGCAGCTCCCATCGAAGCTGATGTGCCATTTCGTACACGATGCTCTTCTGCCCTTCAATCCGGAACGGATTCATCGAATTGCAGACGTACTGGCCAAGCGGCTCGCTGTACTGCCGGCTAAAGCGGATGCCGTCATCATATGTTCCGTTGAACAAAATCAGCTCCGCCCCATAGGCGGCCGTCTGCCGAACCTTGCTCGCGGAGATATGATTGCCCGGCAAATACACGACGGAGGTACAGCCGGCTAAAGCCGCATACATGGCAAGCGAGGAGGAGGTGTTGCCTGTCGAGGTACACGTAAACCGCTCGTAGCCTAAGGATCGTCCATGGGAGACCGCTACGGTCATCCCGTTATCCTTGAAGGAGCCGCTCGGATTTTCGCTCTGGGCTTTGAGCAGCAGCTGCCGTACTCCTGTATAACGGGCTATGGTTTCCGTCGGATACAATCCGGTGTTGCCCTCGTATTTGGTTGTAATGTATGGCTCGGGAAGCTCAGGGTAAATCAGCTCCTTGTACCTCCACACGCCGCTTGCGTAGACCGTCATCCGCTCGGATAAACGGTTGTCCCAAAGCTGCTTCAGCTTCTCACTGTCGATTCCCTTCCACGGCCTGACCACCTCCAGCAGTCCACCGCACTTGCATATAAATGGATTGCCCACCATCTCTTCCTTATAAGTACTTGAGCAATTGACGCATTGAAAATAAAAACTCATCCAGGCTCCCCCTCTGTAATTTCAAAATGGATGTGCATGACTGCATGCCTTGCGTTGGCGGTCTCTTTCTTCATACAATAAGGAATGAAGTCATATAAATCTAATATATATTTTTTAGGTTTTCATAAATATCACTGATGATTTGAACAGAAAGGACACATGTGCCGATGAATTTGCACGCATTAAAATTATTTTACGAGACCGTCACCTGCGGAGGGGTAACGAAAGCAGCGGAACGGCTTCACCTGAGCCAGCCCGCCGTCACCGCCCAAATTCGCAATTTGGAGCATGAGCTGGCTATGACGCTGTTCGTCCCCAAAGGAAGAGGCGTACAGCTGACTTCTGCGGGCGAGCTTCTTTTCCGGCACGCCTCCCGCATGTTTGCGCTGGAGCGCCAGATGCTTCAAGAGCTTGCTGACTACCGCGACGGCCGCAAGGGAACGCTGAGAATCAGCGCAACCTATTTGCCTGCCAATTACATGCTTCCCGCCTGGATGGCAGCTTACAAACAAACCAACGATTTATTACATATTGCCTTGACCACGGCCAATTCGAGAACGGCGTATCAGCAGCTGCTTCACTACGAAGCCGACCTGGCTTTCATCGGCGGCAGCAAGGACATGCCGGAAGGGGTCCAACGGGAAGAGCTGATGGAGGACGAGCTGTGGTTTATCGTCCCCGCGAATCACCGCTTGGCCGGAAAAACCGTGGAGCTGGAGGAAATGATGAGGGAGCCGTTTATTTTGCGGGAGGAGGGCAGCTCATCCAGAGAGAAGCTGCTTGCGCTGTGCAGGCTTCATCAAATCCATCTACCTGCCGCAGGTCTCCAATTCAATGGCCTGAATGAGACCATCCGTGCGATAGCGGCCGGTTACGGCGCAGGCTTCTTCTCTGCGATGGAGGTGGATGACGCGATCCGTCTTGGCTCGGTGGCCCGGGTATATGTCAAACAGGCCGAGTTAAGCAATCCCATTGCCGTTTGCACCAGGTCTAATGAAGAGCTCTCTCCTTTGGCGCAAGCCTTCCTGGAATGGATACGGGAAAAAGTATTATTAACCATTGGACAATAATGAAAGTTTTCTCTATTATGTTTTATTGGAGATAAGGAGTGTTCACATTGGCAACTAACAACAAACAGCAATCCCCGGACCAATTACGCAGAGGTCTCAATTCCAGGCACATGACGATGATTGCGCTGGGCGGATCCATCGGAACCGGCCTGTTTCTGGCGAGCGGCGGAGCCATTCATACAGCGGGTCCAGGCGGTGCACTTCTGGCCTATTTTGTTATCGGGATCATGGTTTACTTTCTGGTCACAAGCCTTGGAGAGATGGCTGCCTACTTGCCGGTATCCGGTACGTTCAGTACATACGCCTCGCGGTTCATCGACCCCTCGCTCGGCTTTGCACTCGGCTGGAATTACTGGTACAACTGGGCAATTACCATTGCGGCCGAGCTGTCAGCGGCTACGCTAATCATGAAGTTCTGGTTTCCGGACAGCTCATCCTTCTTATGGAGCGCACTGTTCCTTTTACTGATGATCGGCTTGAATCTGCTGTCGGTTAAAGCTTACGGGGAGTCCGAATTCTGGTTCGCCCTGATTAAGGTCGTCACCGTCATCATCTTTATTGTCATCGGTCTCATGATGATTGTCGGCATCTTTCAATCGACAGGGCCTGTAGGCTTCCGCAACTTTACAATCGGGGACGCGCCGTTTCCCGGGGGCTTCCTCGCTGCGCTGAGCGTATTTATGGCGGCCGGCTTCTCCTTCCAGGGGACCGAGCTCGTCGGCGTAACCGCAGGGGAGAGCGACAACCCGAGAGAAAATGTGCCGCGGTCCATTCGATCCGTATTTTGGCGGATCGTACTCTTTTACATGATGGCCATTTTCATTATCGGCCTGCTTGTCCCTTATACGAGCGACAACTTAGCCAGCGATAGTGTGGCTATGAGCCCCTTCACCATGGTGTTCGAGAAGGCCGGGTTAAGCATCGCGGCATCGGTGATGAATGCAGTAATTCTGACTTCGGTGCTGTCCGCGGGCAATTCGGGCATGTACGCTTCCACCCGGATGCTGTGGGCGTTGGCCAAGGAAGGCAAAGCCCCCCGCTTCCTGCAGCGGCTCAACCGTTACGGCGTCCCGGTCTATGCACTCATCGCTACGGGTATGCTGGGGATGTTCGCGTTCCTGTCCTCCTCCTTCGGTGACGGCGTCGTGTATACATGGCTGCTGAACGCCTCCGGCATGTCGGGCTTTATCGCCTGGCTCGGAATCGCCGCAAGCCATTATCGTTTCCGCAAAGCGTTCGTGGCTCAGGGGCATTCCCTGCAGGAGCTGCCGTACCGCGCCAAATGGTTCCCCTTCGGGCCTTGGCTTGCCGGGGTGCTTTGCGCCATCGTCATTGTCGGTCAATGTATGGGAGCCATCAAGGACGGCCAGATCGATTGGGCGTACCTGTTTGCCTCGTATATCGGGATTCCGCTGTTCCTTGTCTTCTGGCTGGGCTATAAGTGGAAGCACAAGACCAAGGTGCTGTCTCTGGAGGAGTGCAGCTTCGATGATGCTGCAAAGATGTAAATAGAACCACCCGAGGGAGGCGCCGTGCGAGGGTTGAAGCGGCTGCTTCCCTTTTTGCCATACAAAGTGCCACCAAATGCTAAGTCTTGCTATTTTATTCTCAGTTCTTTAGTATGGATAGTAGTGAGATCCTATTTCCCTTATTGCAGGATAGATATCTAGTAACCTGTAAGTAATAAGCTATGTAGGAAAGGATGAAGAATGAATGTCTATGCCTGAAAGCGGAACCACCAGCAAAATGCTCGCGCAAACAAACAACTACGTGCCCAAACAACCTACCCACATCGAGTGCTCTATTGAAAAAACGTTGGACGCGATAGGCGGCAAATGGTCGTTTCTCGTGCTTCGGGAGCTGTTTGGAGGAACCAAACGATTTGGAGAATTGCAAAAGAAAATCAAAGCGATCAGCCCTAAATCCTTGACCGAGACGCTTCGTCATCTTGAGGAGGAAGGCGTGCTGGAGCGCACAGCATACCCCACCGTGCCCGTCACCGTAGAATACACCTTAACACCTAAAGGGCAGGATCTTCACCAGATACTGAAGGAAATGAAGCTTTGGGCCGCCAAATGGTCTTAACAAGCCGAGTCCTATCTCTATAGCTTACGAGGTGCTTGAATGATAGCGTTTTACCGCAAATATTGGAAAACTGTTTTTGACATTGGACTGCTGCTGCTGACAGTCTATCTGTTCATGCTGCTGTTCAGCTATTTGTACCGGATTGCCACTCCGATTTTTCTCGCTTTCGTCGTTTATTTAATCATTGAGCCGTTAGCGCGCTTTCTGCACCGAAAGGGGATGGGCAAAAGTATCGCAACCGCTATCTCAACGGTGTTGTTCGTACTGGTCCTTCTCGGCCTCATCACCGGAGTCGGAGCTATTTTCACAAGTCAAATTCTTAATTTGATCGATAAGCTTCCGGGCTATTCGGCCGTGATGCAAAAGGAAATTTTGCTCAAAACTGATTTTCTTCATAACCGGCTGGATGCGCTGCCTGATGATGTCGTTCAAAAAATTACCGATTATTCCGCACAGCTTACCGCCAAGATCACGGCATTGGCAGGCCATTTCCTGACCAGCACCTTCACGATGCTGTCGAGCTTTTCCACCTTTGTCGTGAATTTCGTCATTGCTATCATTCTTGCTTACTTCCTCAGTATTGAGATTGAGTCCTGGAAACGGATGGCAAAGGAACATACGCCCAAAACGTTCAAATCGGCGTTTCTTTTTTTGAAGGATAACGTGCTTAAAGGGATTGTCGGCTATTTAAAATCCCAGATGAAGCTCATCAGCCTGACGTTCATCGTTATTTTCATCGCTCTGCTTGCCTTGAATGTGAAAAATGCGTTCTCGATCGCCCTGCTGTCGGCTATTTTCGACGTTCTGCCCCTGCTCGGCGTATCGACACTGTTCATTCCGTGGATTATTTACTTATTCGTGGTCGGACAAACGCTGCTTGCCACCTGGCTGTCCGTTCTGCTTGTGGTCGTGATCCTGGTAAGGCAAATTATGGAGCCCAAAATTACCGGGGATTCGCTTGGCGTATCGGCTTTTACCATGCTGTCCTTTATGATGATTTCCTTGTCCTTGTTCGGGGTAGCCGGTCTGATCCTATCGCCTGTGCTGATTATTACGATCAAGGCTCTGTATGAGCAAGGCTATCTCCAGCGCTGGATCCGTTGGCCGGAGGGCGAGTAGTCCAACACAGCCGGCAGCGCCGTCCTTCAAGGGCCGGGGCACGTTTGTCAGAGTGGCTGCAGTCCAGCATATATAAGATAAACACAATTTAAGGACCGCTCCCCGGAAGGGAAACGGTCCTTTGCTTTACTTTGCTTATGCCCGGCAGTACGTCCAGTTTTATAAGAAGCATGCCGTGCCGCACCTGAGTGAAACTGCCTTGCTTTGGATGAGCTTGTGCTCCATTACCTGCTGCATTGTAATGCATTAGGTGCTGTACTGCTGGCTCCAACTATCTCGTCAAATATTTACGTTCAACCCGATCCGTGAAAAAGTTCATTAAAAAGAGCGTCACTGCAATGTCATCCACCGGGATCCAAGGCAGCACATCCGGCATAACCCAATAGACGATGACCGGGATGGCAAAGAGCAGTTTTTCCCCTAAAGGCACCTTCGGAGAAGTCAATAAAGGACCGATGCGCCGAAATACATGCCCCCAATGACGCAAGGATAACAATCGTCTCCACATGTCCATCCCTCCTCTAAAAAAGCCCGGTAAGCGATTGCCCGGTGCGGCGAACGCTGGCGCTTCCCCAGAACCATCCCACTCGCTCCGCTGCTTATTCGCCGGACTTCCAACGGTATTCTCGGCAGCCTACCGTTCGACAGACTGCTCTCTTATCAGTATACCGCTAGAGTCGGTTAAATCCAAATCATTCATGCTGTTAAACAATCAAGCCCTCAATAAGCAAGCCTATCACGTCGTCATAGATCGAACGGAATTGTGAAATGGGCAGCGGATTCGTCCCGATTCCCGCTTCCACAGTGAAGCCCGGACGGCGGTACTGCTGGATAAACCAATCCTTATATCCCGCATCGCTTTCGGGAAGCTTGATCGCCCGGTAGCGGCTAACCTGGGCGAGCCGATTCGCAATCGTTTCGGACTCGGGCGGCTCCAAATCCCGATAATTCCAATAAATCTCTTGCCCTTGCGTGTGGAAGGCGATCACGAGCCGAAAGTCATGCGCTTGGGTAAAATCGGCAATTGCTTTCGCTTCAGGCTCGCTTAGCGGAGTTTCCCCCGTATAATCTCTCGGGCCGGGTCCGGCTACTTCCCTGCGGTCGCGCTCCAGCTCCCAATTCGCCGGAAATTGGTCATTCAAGTCCACTCCCCGAATGTTGGCTTTCCACCCCGAAAAGTCTCTCGAGCCAAAGTTCCATTCCAGCAGCTGCATGTAATAAGGATGGGTTGGCATGGCCCCCTCTTGAACCAGCTCTACCCCGTCCGGATTGACCATCGGTACGACCCATAATGAGGTCTCCTCATAGAGCACTTTCATATTTTTCCCCCGCAGCAGTCCCGATCCGGTGAACGCATTGGCGTAATCCTCAAGAAACTTCATAAGCAGAAGCGTAGTGATCCATTCATTCGCGTGAAACGAGCCGTTGTAATGGACCTGCTTGGGTCCTGTACCGATACGGATAACAGGAATTGGTTTGCCCAATACACTGTTTCCGATAGAATCGGCCTGCAGGAACGGGTATCTTTGTCCCAGCAGACCGATATCCTCCAGCAATTCGACATACCCGTAATCATTCGTGGTGTCCACGATGTCCATACCCTTGCTGAGCGGCAGCACGATGATCTGTCCAATCAGCAGCCTCCTCGGGTTCACACCCGGATTCGCTGCCAGCAAATCCGTTAAGGAAATACGAAACCGGTGAGCGATATCGTAAAAGGTATCCCCTGCTTGAATTACATACTTCGGCACCTCGGGGAGCTGGAGCTGAATCACCTGTCCGGGGTAAATATACCTTTGTCCTTTTAATTGGGGATTGACGCTATAAATAGAATCCGTATGAATATTGTAACGCCGGGCAATGCGGAACAGTGTGTCGCCCTTTTGAACCACGTACGAATAAACCATCCTTCCAAGTCCCCCTCTCCGACTCTTGGCGGTTAACCTTATATGTATGCCGGAGCATGCAAAAAAAGACGACCCCCGTTATGGCCTGGGGCATCGTCTCTTGCGGTTTACTTAAATGATATGAGGGACTTGCCAAACGACAGGGGTCACGCGAATTTGCTCGTTCAGCCAGGTCTGGGCAATTTTCTTGAACATCGCCGGATCGCCGCTGCAAAAAAACTGATGTACGGGCATAGGATTCGAGGTCGCCAGCATACCCTTATGATATAAAATCGTGCTGATCTCCCTCGCCGTCTCATCCGCAGAGCTAATCAAGGTAACGTTGGGGCCCATCACATCCGCGATGACGTCTGACAAAAACGGATAATGCGTGCACCCCAGAATCAGGCAATCCATAGGGATTTGCCGCAGGTCCTGAAGCGATTTCTCAACGACACTCCGCGTTTGATCCGTTCGGAACAATCCTTTTTCCACAAGGGGTACGAACAAAGGACAAGGCTGGCTGACCACTTGAATATGCGGCGATATTTGGCGAAGCGCCAGCTCGTATGCACTGCTTTTGATCGTTCCTTCGGTTCCGATGACACCGACTTTACCAGATTGTGTCGTTTTGATAGCTGCGCGGGCACCCGGATGGATGACTCCGACAACGGGAATCGACAGGCGGGCACGAATTTCATCCAACGCGACGGCTGTTGCGGTATTGCAGGCGATAACAATCATTTTCGGTTGAAATTGCAGCAAATAATCGACGATTTGGTGTGTGAATTCAATCACTTCATGGGGTGATCTTGGTCCATAAGGAGTGCGGGCCGTGTCGCCGAAATAAATGATTTTTTCTTGCGGGAGCTGGCGCATGACTTCTTTGGCCACGGTAAGCCCGCCTACTCCGGAATCCAATATGGCTATCGCTTGCTGCACAAGATCTCGCTTCCTTTGTCTGTAAATTCATAATACGCGCTATGCTTCTAATAGAATATGAGTGTAGAAGCGGAAAGGTACCGCACTAACTATG
The DNA here is from genome assembly GCF_002234615.1 of Paenibacillus rigui. GTDB lineage: Bacteria > Bacillota > Bacilli > Paenibacillales > NBRC-103111 > Paenibacillus_S > Paenibacillus_S rigui. The sequence continues at coordinate 123,109 of NZ_NMQW01000034.1, forward strand.
TATAGGCTGCATCAATTTATCATACCAGAAGTGTGGGCCTGTTTCCATCCTATCAGCCTATTATTAGCATCCGTCAGCGAGTTGCAGCTGGAAGGATAGAGCTGGGAAGAACGCCCTGCAGGCGTCCTTGGCTAACAAATTACGTTTGTGCTTGGGGAAGGAGACCCCACACCTGACTCCCTACGTTCTACTCTGTGCTTTGTGCTGGCGTTGGCACAAAAATAGCGCTGCCCTCGCGATTTGCGAAATGACAGCGCTATGGAAACCTGCTTTGATTTATCCATCGCCTGGTTGAACTGAATTCAATTGCCGGAACGGATTAACCGATTGACCTGCACCCGAAGGCATGCTCCCGGAAGGAACCCCCTCCTGCTCAAGCAGCGGCTTCAGCAGGTTTTTCCATGGCCAGCTCGCCTCGCCCAGCATCGCCTGCTCTACGATAGCCTTGACGTCAGCCGGGAGCTCCGCCAGCCCCATAGCCAGGTTGAGGCTGCTTTTCAGCGCATGCCACAGCCTGCTTTCCTCGATGCCGTACCGATCGGCTACCGCTTCGAGAATCGAATACAAATTCACCTGGATACCTAGCGTTTGCAAATAAAACAAGAGCTTCTGAGGGGTCTCGTTATATAAGGAATTCGGATAGCCCGGCTTCATCTTATAGCAGGGATCACTCAGTCCGTGCTCATTCATCCACGGCAGGTGCAGCCGGACAGAATCGTGATCGCGAAGCAGCATCCCGGATACGTGTCCATGCTTCACAATGAGCAGCGCATTTTGTCCATGTATTTCCGGCATGACCCCAAGTCGGAACAGCCGCAAGCACAGATGAAGAAAGTGAAGGCATACCTCACCAAATAAAGACTCGGCTCCCGCTTCATTTATCTGCATTCCTTTCATCTGCATCCATGCATCCAGCACATGTGTGCCGTTTGGTGCATGGACCGCCAACGCTGACATCGGCACGAGCACCGTTCCTTCCGAATCTATGATTTCGGAAGGATAGGTTCGAATCAGGGCCGATAAGTGTCTCGGCGGATCGTCAAAAAAATCCGCTGATTCCGGCAGATAAGCCCACCAATTCGTCTCGTCGCACAAGCTCAGCCGCTCCTTCAGCACGGCGTCACGCTGCCTGGCTTGCTCCAGCAGACGCTGGCCCCGCTCCCCGTTCATCATATGAACAGCGGGCAGGTAACGGACCGCGCCAAGCGACACGATTCCTAGCGGCAGCTTCACATGTGCCGCGCCTCCTCCTGCCGGAGCCAAGGAGCGTGCGGAGGAGGTGGCATAGTATGCGCCGGCTGCCGCATGCAGCGGCACAAAATCCCCAGCTGCCAGCTCGCTTGCCAGCAGCTTCGGCAGTATAACGGCTAGCTGCCAAGGATGAACGGGCAGCGCTATATATTGCTCCTCCGGCAGCTCGAGGCGCTGCATAGCCTCCCGAAGCAGACTGCGCTCCTCTGAGCTCAGCAGCAGATCCGCCGGGCAGGTGATCGAGGCCAATTCGGCCTCCCTAAGCCCGCCGCTGTGCAGCAGATGCTGGCGCTGCACTGCGATCCATTGCAGAGTGACCGGCTGCCCGGATTCTGCGCTATAGCGGTGATAGTCCGCCTGCGTCCAGCCCCCTTTGGCTTTAGCAACCGGATGAAACGGGCGATCCCGGAGCGCTGCCAGCCGTTCAAGACCTGCCAAATCCTCCAGCCGTGGCAGGCTCCCCCCCGCTGTGGACAGGGAATGCTCTTCTCGCGTCCATCGGGTTTGCTCAAGCGTCAGCTGGAGCAGCTTCGTCAATCGGGTCGCTCCGTTTTCCGGCTCTCCTTCCGGTTGAAGTCCATTCGACGGGAATAACGCTTCGGTCACACGCTTCCATACTTCCATCACTCCGATGCGGGCCGGTATGGCCCCCGGAGCAGTGGGAACCTCGTATACTCCCCCGCCAGTCACATACCGGTAAGCCTGGACGATGGCTGGCCGGACCGGGAACACAAGCTGATGCCCCTCCTGGCGGTGACTCGACCAACGAAGCAGCCTGACGTAATCCGCTGCCTTCCTTCCCCGATCGGAATTCTGATCCGGATCCCGATTCAGGTTCGCGTTCCATTCCAACAGACGGCTATCTGTATTCAGCTGGGCTGCGTCCACAATTTCCACGCGGCCCCCTGCTTCCCACAAGCCTTCCGCCAAAAGCGCATTGACGAGATCGGATAAAATCCGTTCCTCCGCCTGCTGCAGAGGGCTCTGTTCTTGCACCCCCGCTGAAGCAGGCTCGGACCTGTTATCGCTTTGGAGCGGCTCTGTAACGGCCTCCTTCATCTCCTTGTACCTCCTTCCTTATCAGCTTGGCTCAATAAAAATATGCTCCGGATGATCATGGCTTAAAAAATCATGGGCCGATATCGTCCAGCCGTACGCCCCGGTGTACCGGAACAGCAGGACGTCTCCGACACGCAGCCGGGACACCCGAACGTCCTTCGCGAGTACATCCTTCGGCGTGCACAGCTCGCCGGCGGCCGTAATCTCCACATCGCGGACCTCAGGCCTTTCAAACGGATAGTCCCACTTATCCAAAGGGACGATATCGAACGGATGGCTGTGCTGCCAGGCGCCCGGAAGCCGGAAATGGTGCGAGCCGCCCCGGAGAATCGCGTAGTGCTTGCCGTGATTGCACTTCAAATCAATCACCTCTGCGGCATAATAGCCGCATGCAGCTGCCAAATAGCGTCCGGGCTCAAATACAAGCTCAACGCCGGGAAGCCGCTGCGCTTCCAATACTTTTTGCAGCGCCTCAATGAAAACAGGCCACTCAAACTTACACTCCAAGTCCGTATAAGAAATGCCGAAGCCTCCGCCCGCATTCAGATAGCGGAGCTCCAGCCCGTAACGGGTCTGCCATTCCTGGACGCGAGCCCAGTACACGGATACGAGCTTGGCATGTAAACGGGCATCCAAATTATTCGAGATCGAATGCAGATGAAAGCCTTCCAGCTGCACATGCGGCAAGGCAGCCGCAAGCTCAATAGCACGGCCCGCCTGCTCCTCGTCAACTCCGAACTGGGTCGGGCGGCCTGCCATCACCAGGGTAGCCTCCGGGAAGGAAGCTCTCAGGTTGACACGAAGAAGGACGGAGGCCTTCTTCCCGAGCTTTCCTGCGATATGGGATATGCGCCGCAGCTCATGCGTGCTTTCCGCGTGAATTAGCGTCACACCGAGATCAAGCGCTTCGCTGATCTCCGAATCTTTTTTGCCCGGACCGCCGAAAATAACCGGAATATCCGCAGAAACATGCCGAACCTTGCGTATTTCTCCAATCGATGCCGTTTCGAAGCCGTGCACGATAGGCACCAAGGCTTCCAGCAGCTCCCGGGTCGGATTCGCTTTCATTGCATAAAACAGACGGCAGCCTTCCGGCAGCGTGCTGACGCATGTTCTCACATGCTCCCGAAGAGCCTGCATATCATACAGGAAAGCGCACACCGGCTCCGGACGCTCCTGTTTCCACTGTTCTATGCGGCTAATGACCTTATGATCTTCCGTAACCAACGGATTCATTGAATTTCATCCACACCTTTCCTTGTGTACTGACGGCTTGCAGAGCCGCTCATTTTTCCGCTTCATGCGCCAGCCTGACAAGCGATGCAGCGCTGCTTCACGGAGGCCGAACGCTTACTCCCGCTCAGGCTGGAACGCCTGCAGATGTGATCTCAAAGCGCGAAACGATACGCCCCGTTCGTCTCCCAGCACGAAAGCCTTCACGCCAAGCTGCTGCCAATCCGTATAATCCTCAGCTGCGCGCGGAATGGCACAATAAGGCACCCCTGCTTGCCTGGAGGCGGTGAACAGCTGCCGCAGCCCTTCTTTCACCCGGGGCGAGCGGGTCTGCCATGGAATGCCGTACGACTGCGATAAGTCCGCAGCCCCCTCCAGAACCATGTCGATCCCGGGAACCGATAAAATGGCCTCCGCCTGCTCTACACCCTTCCTGCTCTCGATCATGGGAACGACCATCACTTCCTCGTTCGCCCTTGCAATATATTGCGTCAAATCATACTTGCCGAAGGTTCCGGCGCGTCCGCTGTTCAAGCTTCTGCTGCCTAGCGGACCGTATCTGCAAGCACGGACGATAAGCTCCGCCTGCTCGCGGGTTTCCACATGAGGAACGACAATGCCCATGGCCCCGGCATCAAGAGCACGCAGCATTTCCTTCGGGTTCGGTTCGCTGACGCGTACCAACGCCGTCAGTCCGGCCACCTCGGCGGCCCGGATCATATGCTCCAGCGTCTCCGGATTGACCAGCACATGCTCCGTATCGATAATGATAAAATCAAAACCGGCGCAGCCGACCATCTCGACGACAACGGGCGAGGGAATCGAACCGATCAAGCCGAACACGGTTTCCCCAAGCCCGAGCTTTTGCTTCAAACGATTTTCTTTCAGCATCGCGTCACCGGAAAGGATGGAGCGGATTCGACGCCCTCTGAAGGCGAAGCTCCGTATCCCCGAACAACCTTCTCGCAGTCAGCTGCTCCACCTCGATCGTCTCGGCAAACAAATCGAAAGCTTGAAACCGCGCTTCATGCTGCGGATGCCGCTGCCGGTAATCGTGTATAAGGTGCGCCACCATCCCCCAGAAGTCCGCTTCCTGGAGCCCATAATGCTCCTCCAGCAGGAAGCACAGCTCGGTAATATTGATAAAGAAGAAGGCATCATGTACAAAATCCCTTACGACATCGGCCTGCTCTGTTTCGATAAATGAATTCGGATTAATCCGCTTATGATGCTCGGATACTGAATGCAGCTCCGGGCAAGCTTCCGGATGAGTCAGATGTCGCCGGGAGAACCGGATCCCGTCATGGAAATCCTTGAAGGCTACCCGCGTTGGCTTTCCGCCCCGATGCAGCAAAATCATATTCTGGGCATGCGACTCCAACGCCACGCCTTGGGCGAATAGCAAATGAATAAGCGGCAGCACAGCTGCCTCCAGCAGCTTTTGCGTCCAGGCCTCCACCCCTTCTGCCTGTATCCAGGCATCGATGAACGGTTTCCCCGAACGTTCCAGGTGACACAAAGCATTGAACGGTACAGCTTCCTCACCGTCCTTGGCATACAGGTGAAGGCTTTCCCTCCAGATCGCCCCGAGTGTACCGTAGGCACGGGGCCTCAGCAGCTCCGGCAGCGTTTCATGGTTGTAAGTTACGCCGGCCACTTCACGAAGCAGTACAAAATCCATCCGCAGCGCTTCCTCATCCTGCCTCACGAGCCCGCTAAGCCAATCGGAAATGAGCGGCGCATTACGAATCGTATGCTTGGCCAGCATCCTTCCCGTAGACGTGTTCACCAGGTTCATAGGCAGCTTCAGATACGATTTATACGGTGAGGTCACGTTGGCGAGCGTACGAATGGATTGCTGAGGGCGGTAGACGTCCGCCCCTTCACCGAGCACAATCATCCGTCCCTCGGCCAGCTGGCGGTAAAACACACGCAGCGTCGTTTCCCTCCACTGCCAAGGATGAACCGGAATATATTGAAACTGCTGCGGGTCTTTCCCTGCCGCTTCGAGCTTGGCGGCAAAAGCGGACGCTGTCTCTGCGCCCAGCTCCGCTTCCATGAACGCTTCGTAGGACAGCGAGGCCGAAATGGCATGAATACTGTCCTCAGCCAGCACGGCCAGCCACAGCGGCTTCAGTGATGGCCGAAACTCCGGTCCGAACGCTGCATTATCCTGCCCGTTAAAGCCAATTCTCGATTTGTAGCACGGATGATATGGATGACCATCCATGATGTTTCCTTCCAGAGCGTCATAGGCGCGCTGTGCACCGGACAGCTCCAGATGCCGGCCCGCATACTGAGCTTGCGTGTCTTTGAGCAGTGTCTGCCCGAGCTCTTCCAGGAAGCCGCCTAAACGGTCCTGAGGAACATAAGGCCCCAGCACCTCGACGACAAAATCAGCAAGGCGGGCTTCTGTTGCCCCGCCTTCCTCATCCATTCGCACAATCGGCTCCTTACGGCTCAATCGAATGCGGTCGAAGCTCAGCTTGTTGCGTCCATGGCATACATAGGAAACGGATTGCCCCTGGGCATCCACTACCTGGATCACAAAGCGTCCTCCTGTTTCACCAGCGGCGGAACGGCTATAGGCCACGATGTTCTCATACAGCAGCGCTTCCGCCAGCTGGCGAATGATTCTGCGCTCTACCTCGGCATATTGCGGGGAACGCAGCGCCTCTGTCCATTCGAACCCCTCCGGACTTGCGGTAAAGCTCTCCATTGTTTGCAGCCCGCTCATGATTTCAGCTCACCTCCGCAATAGTAGATCGGATTCGAAATGTCCACAAAATCCGGCGTTTCTCCCCGTCCTTGAAACCTGCTGATCAGATTGGCCTTGGCAGGCAGGCTTCGTTTGTTCAGCAAATCGCCGATGCAGCCGGCCAGTCCGCCGGATGACTCCAACCGCGACCGTTCCTCGAGCAGCACCTGTCGGACTGTCTGCCAATAGACGGCTTCGTTCTTTTGATCGAATCGTGCCACAGTATGGATCAGTGCACCCAAGTGGTTCACGATAAAATAATATTGCAGCCGCAGCCACGCCTCGTCCCGCGCGTACAGCACCGGACTGTCCTCCGGAACGACGTCCGGGGTCCAGCCATACAGGATCGCCTGCTCCCGGCTCACACTAATCCCTTCCAGGTCACGGACGTAATAACGGACCGGCATGCCGTCTGAAAGCGACAGCAGCGAATTTTGCACATGGGCCTCCATACTGATGCCCATGTCCGCAAACAAGCTTAGTAATGGCAACAGCGACAGCTTCAAATAGGCCGCAAGCCATAGGTGCCAATCCGGCAGCTTTCCGCCTGCAGACTGCCGGACAGCCTGAAACAGCAGTGGTTCCTTGTGACCGGGAGGCAGCTCCATGAGGGAAGCAACGACAAAGCACCTGCTCTGTTCCTCCTCATTCAGCTCCCCGGCGTGCCGGTATACGACGGCGAGAGCGGAGAATACCGCTTCCCGAGCCGTTGCATCGGCTTCATCACTATGCAGCCCCACGCTCCGGTATCCGGTTTCCTTCAAAATGCGCAGTCCTGCTGTGCCGCCGGCTCCATCTCCCCTGCCGTCCTCTCCACCCGGGATCTGGACGTCCCGCTGTGCCATAGTCAGCACGGCCGCTGCGTCCATCGTACGCCGAAGCTGCTCCGGCGTGTTCTCCCGGATGAAGTTCGTAATCCGGACATGCAGCGGAAGCTTATAAAAGATGCCCGCCTCCGGCTCCCATACCGTCCTCACCGAGGAGGTCGGATACACCTTCCTGCCTACGGCTCCAAGCGGAACAAGCCGGCCGTCGTCCATCAGCCCGCGTACAGCACTTATCTGGCCCAAGTAGTCTGCCTGCCACGGATGTAATGGCAGCAGCTTGTAATCGGCTGCCCGTTCTCCCAGCTTCCGGCGGGCAGCCTCAGCCGCTTCCGCCGTTGGCGGCAGCTCTTCACCGATCCATTCCTCGCATACAAGCTCCGAGAAGACGGCCAGGTAGTGCAGAGGAAATGCCGCCTGAAGCTCTGGCGCATAGGCGGTCAAGTCTTCATCGCTGAAGCCCTCCGAGCTCTTGGGCGTAGGATGGAACGGATGACCGTACAGCAGCGACTGCTCGGAGCGGATATAATCGAAGCCGTTCGACGCAGACGCTTCAGCACGTTCCATTGCGCGTTCAAGATACATGACGGTCCGACGAATGCTGTTGCCGATTTGCTCGCGAATTTCCGAAGCTTTTTGCATTCGTGCCGGCTCCGGTTCCCGGCAGCTTAACTCAAGCAGCAGCGCGTCTATGAGCTGCCCAGCATCCGCAGCAGGGTATACCTCGTCCCGTGCTCCCGCTACAGAAGTATAAAAAATATCCCCATATTCATGCTGGCCTGTCATGGAATAGTAAGTAATCGTTCCTACAATCCATGCTTGGGACTGCGTCAGCGGCAGTACAAAGGGTTCGCCTCGGCCAGCGGTTCGCTTCTGCCATAGGTCTGTCCTTATTGCGGCTGTCGCTGTATCCTTCAGGAAAGAGGACGGATGGTCCCCGACCCGCGGATCCTGCAGACCGGTTTCCCGCATAAAGCTGTTGAGCAGCCCCCGCAGCGCCGAGCGCTCCGCCAGACCTGTGCAAAAGCTATCCGCAGCCTGCAGCGGGACATCGTGTTGATGCAGCATACCTAGTCTCCTTTCGTAAGCTGAGCCTTTAATTCTTTAATACAAAGGCAGCTTCAGCCCTGCACCTTCCTGCAGCGCCTGCAAATAAATACGGCGGGCGCAGGCGATATCTTCAATGGCCATGCCCATCGGATTCAAAATAATAATCTCGTCATCCGTTTCCCGGCCCGGCTTCCTGCCGATCATGATTTCCCCCAGCTCGGCATGAAGCTGCTCTCTGGAGAAACGCCCTTCCAGGACAAGCTGATTCAGCACCTTCTTCTCCCGGTTCGACTGCTCCCAATCGTCGACAACGACTTTGTCCGCCTGGAGATAGGCTTCTTTATGTACATCCATAATGGAAATATTGCTGACAAAAGCCCCTTTACGCAGCCATTCGAAAGGAATATAAGGCGTGTCGGTCACCGTGCAGGTCACCACGACCTCTCCTTGGCGAACCGCATGCTCCGCGCTGCTTGCCACCGTAACCTTGACTTGCGGAGACAGAATGCGAACCACCTCCGCCAGCCGTCCTGCAGCTGCTTCGGATTGATCGAACAGATGGACCTCTTCAATATGGAGATAATGCTCCAGAAACGAGGTCAGCTGTGCCTTGGCAATCAGACCGCAGCCGATGCAAGCAATCGACTTGAAGCCTTCCTTGGCCAACCGCGCTGCCGCCACAACCGTCACCGCCGCTGTCCTCATGCTGCTGATCAACCCGGCCTCCAGAACGGCCACAGGGTAGTGGCTCTCCGCATCGTTAAGCACGATGACGCCGCTCGCCCGCTCCAATCCCCGCGCCTGCGGATTGTCGTGCTTGCTCCCGATCCATTTGATGCCGGATAACGGTACCTCGCCTCCAATATGCGCAGGCATCGCAATAATCCGATCGGCAATATGCCCTTCCTTCCCGGCGGAGCGCAAATACGGCTTCAGCGGCTGTACGAAATCCCCCTTGGCATGCAGCACAAGGGCTTCCTCTAACGCTTCCGCATACATTCGGGAGGAACCGCCGCCTAATGCAGCGATGGTCTCCCGGTTCAAATAAAGCAGTTCGGGCCCATTCGCGCCCGAAGACGCCAGTTGCCCGGCAGCAGCAAGAGATTGCTGTGGTCCAGCTTGATAGATCATGGAATAAACTCTCCTTATTTCATTGATTTCGGTTATTTGGTTTAGGGTAATTGAGCGACCCACTGGTCGTCGTATACTAAATCCAGATAGCGGTCCCCGCGATCGGGCAGCAGCGTAACCAGCCGCAGCGGACGATCCGCCCGGGCCTCCAATGAAGGAAGCAGCTTCCGAATGGCTGCCATAATGGACCCGGACGAGCCTCCGGCGAATATGCCTTCCTTCAGCAGCAGCTCACGGCAGCCTTCCGCCGATTCCTTGTCGCTGACATGGATCACGCTGTCAATTTCGGCGTGGTTCAATATTTCCGGGACGCGGCTCGCGCCGATTCCCGGCAGCTCCCGCTTCCCGGGAGCACCCCCGAACAAAATCGATCCGACCGCATCGACGGCGATAACCTGGAGATGCGGGAATTTTTCACGCATTTTCCGGCTGGTCCCCATAATACTGCCTGAGGTGCTGACGCCGGCAATCAATATATCTGCATGGTCAAGCGCATCGGTAATTTCCGTGCCTGTGCCTTCATAATGGGCTTTCCAATTGTTCTCGTTAGCATATTGATTAATCCAGAACCCGTGAGGGGATCGCTGCAGCAGCTCGTTCACTTTACGAATCCGTGTGATCAAGTATCCTCCCTGTTCATCACGCTCCTCGACCATTTCAATATGGGCGCCCATTTGGCGCAAAATATTCAGGTTCGTGCTGGCGATCTTGGGATCCACCACGCAGGTCACGGACAATCCGTAGAGGCGTGCCATCATCGCTAGAGCCACGCCCAGATTGCCTGAGGTGCTCTCGATAATATGCGTTCGGGCATCAATCGCTCCGCTGCGCAATCCCTGCTCGATAATGTATCTGGCCGGGCGGTCCTTCATACTGCCGCCCGGATTCATATATTCCAGCTTGGCAATGACCTGCACCTGCTTTTCCGGAAACAGCCTGCTTAAATGAACGAGCGGCGTCCGCCCGACACATTCGGCAACCGAGCCTTTCACGAATGCCGGCTTCGCGTCCGCTTGCAGTATAGATGACATCATCATTCCTCCTCGTGAACCGCTATTCACAGATTAATGATATTGATAATCATTATCATTAATCTGTGAGCCTATCGTAGCACACCGGAGAAAGCAGCGTAAATTCTTCAAACGGATAATCCTTTTTATTCAATTAGAGTATAAATATGGGATTCTATTGCAGAGGTAGGCCTAAACTGAACGGTCATCCGTTCAGTATGCAGCTTCGGGGAAAAGCAGCTGCTTAAGGGTATATATAAAATCAGCGCCGGAGCCTTCGATCTCCAAAGCTTTTTTGATGTTTTGCACGTGTTTTTTCACCGTATTCTCAGAAACGTAGCATTCGTTTGCAATTTTTTTGATGGAATAGTGGTTACACAGCATGACGGCAATCTGATGCTGCCGCTCGCTCAGCCTCATATCGGGTTTATAGGGAGGTATAGAAACGGGGTCCTTTGATACCAGGGTGTTGGAGCTTCGCTCTGCATGAGCTTCCGCCAATCCATCTGCCGGAGCGGCGCATTCCAGTGTGACCTTCACCCTCTCGCCAATGTCCATGGCGGATACTTCTCTAACGATCAAGCTATGTAAACGGGCTAATTTTTCCTGCTCGCCCGCGTTTTGAATATGAGAATCCACTGTAAGCTTCAGGTTTCTAACAGCCATCCCTTCATCTCTCCCCTAGCGAAAACGAATATTAAAATAATCTGAGGAAGTACTCAGGATTTTGCAGAAGCGGTTAGGGGCTCAGGACGATTCCCATACCCATGCGCTTGCGCATATTTATCCAGCCGCAACTCATCCGATATTTTCGGGCAGGTGTAGCAATGCCCTTCCTTTTTGCCGGGCAGACAGTAGAACAGGCAGCATTTGGATCGTACGAGCACTGTCTTGTCATCCCATGGATTGTTCACACGGCGGAAGGCTGCAGTTAAAGGGTTCATGTCCTTGCCAGCAAACTGCGTTTTGCCGTCAGCATCCATTAGCTCGGCGAAGCACGTCTCTATATGCGCGCGCTCCCCGGCAGTCAGCTCGCTGTTAAGCCACTGCTCCTTCCAGTAAGCAAGCGAATACGAGACGGTTCCCCACAATGTATCCTCGTCAATCTTCGTCACTTGGGATACCCTGCTCAGCATAGGAACGACCTGATCTGCAAACAGATGCCTGAAATAGCTGCTTCGCCTCTCCTTTTCGTCTTCGATTCCGATGACGCAAGCAGGCTGCTCCTCCGATTCCACGACAAATTGCAGGACAGGCTCCTTCCATACCAGCTTCATCCGGTCCAAGGAAACATCCAGGGCCACTTGATTCCGTATAAAACCATGCAGCGCTCCTGCAATGAGCAGAGCGTACCGCTTGATGAACAAGGAGCCGGTCACCTGCAATGCCGGTGATTGAACCGATTCTGCAAAGCGGCCGAGCATGGCAAGCAGCGCCGCATCTTGCTGCAGCTCCTTCTGCTCCAGCACACAGCCTTCCCCTGCCTCATCGAACAAAATATGATAAGCCGCCGCCCATGTGCGGTCATGTATCGGGTGCATCATTCAAATGTCTCCTTTGATGGAAAGTTATAGGAATTCCGCCTCTTCAATTGATAATGATAATCAGTCGCTTTCTGATTGTCAATCTGCAATGTGAAACGCGAAGCTTATCCTTCCTTCCTGCAAGGAATACACCAGGTCATGCCGGCACAGCCGATGCCGGGCCGTCTTCGGTCTTATTCCCTCCCGGAACTAGGTCGTTGTAACCACTGGCTGGGCATCCGGGTGCTTCAGGCCAAAATGCTCCCGCAGCGTACGACCGCTGTATTCGGTGCGGAACAATCCACGTCTTTGAAGCTCCGGGACCACGCCGCCAACGAAATCCTCCAAGCCTCCCGGAAAATAAGGCGGCATGACGTTGAAGCCATCGGCTGCACCGTCCTTAACCCATTGCTCCATCACATCGGCAACCTGCTCCGGTGTCCCAACCATCGTATAATGCCCTCTCGCGGTAGCCGTGCGGTGAATTAACTGCCGGATGGTCAGCTGCTCCGCCTTCACCATGTCTACGAGCATCTCAAACCGTGCCTTTTGTCCCTTGACCTGCTCGATGGAGGGCAAGTCCTCCAAGGGGACGGGACCCTCAAGCGGATAGCGGTGCAAATCGATTTCGAGAGAATTCGACAAACGAATGAGACCAAAGTCGGGTGTGATTAATTCCGCCAGCATGGCCTCCTTCTCCCGTGCCTCCGATTCGGTCGCACCGATAATCGGGCTGAAGCCCGGCAATATTTTCAGCTCATCCGCATGCCTTCCGTACTTCGCCATTCTTCCTTTTAAATCCGCATAAAAGGCTTTGGCATGCTCCAACGTATCCTGTGCCGTGAAAACCAGCTCTGCGGTTTCCGCCGCCAATTCCTTGCCTGCGTCCGAGGAGCCCGCCTGTACGAGCACAGGGAACACCTGAGGCGATCTGGCCACGTTTAAGGGGCCATGTACGGAAAAATAGTTGCCCTTATAGCGCAGCGGGTGAATTTTGCTATAATCGGCGAATGTACCTGACTGCTTGTCTGCAACCAATGCATCCGCTTCCCAACCGCTCCACAAGCCTTTGACCACTTCAAGAAACTCCTTGGCCTGTTCATAACGGTCACTGTGCTCGGGATGGCGCTCCCTTCCGAAATTGATGGCCGTCACATCGCCCACCGATGTAACGCTGTTCCAGCCCGCCCTTCCTCCGCTAATATGATCGAGCGAAGCAAACATGCGTGCCGCATTGTAGGGCTCCGTGTAGGTAGTGGAGACGGTTCCGATAAGACCGATCCGCTCCGTGCCCATCGCGAGCGCAGAGAGCATCGTAAGCGGCTCCAGGCCCCCTCCGATTTTGTGTTGAATCGCCGGTGTCAATACAAGGGCATCTGCGATAAATAACGAATCCAGCTTCGCTTGTTCCGCCATCTGGGCAAGCCGGGTATAGTAATGAATGTCCGTTACAGACTTGGGCATCGTTTCAGGATGCCGCCAGGAAGCTTCATGATGGCCTGTATTCAGAACAAAAAGGTTCAGGTGCATTTTTTTCACGGGTACGCTCATACGTTGGGCTCCTTTACTTGTCATTTGGTAAGGGATGGGGGAGACGGCTCGGATCGTGCTCCATTTGGCGTCGGGTTGACTTTGGAGAGGCAAACAGCCCGACCAGCAGGCCGCCTGTGATGATCACGGCTCCATGTAGTGCAAAAATGGCAGAGGTGCTGAACACAGCTCCCAGCAGTCCGCTGGCCATAGGACCTGCAATTTGCCCTGTAAATAAAATGCTTCTCGCATAGCCCAGCCTGGCTCCCAGCTCCCCCTCCGGGGCAGATCTCGTTACCATGAGAAAAACCGATTGCACCAATGCGCTGGAAGCCGCTCCCTGCACAATTCGATAGGAAACGAGCCATTCGATAGCAGGCGCCATCGCCTGAAGCACAATAGCTATTCCGCACAGGGTGGCGGCAATGACATAATTGCGGTGAACCGGACTCACATCGTTTCTTCGGCCCCACCACGAGGAGGTCAGCCATACAGCAGCCCACAGGATGGCTTGCAGAATCCCTACCCATACAGCCGTCAGGGCTGTAGTTTCGGCATACGGCTTCACGTGCAGAGGCAATACGGGAAGCAGTCCGAAGATACCAAAATTCGCACAAATTCCTGCAAGGAGAAATACACGGGTTTTCCGTTCCCGGAGCAAGCCGTGGAATTGGACTGCCATGCCGGTTCGTTGAACGGCTCCCTTCGCGCCCGTCTGCCTTTCCTTTAATTGCAGCATGCACAGCATCGTCCAGAAGGACAGCAGAATGGCTAAAGACAGCAGTACGTACCGAAACCCGATGACACCGAGCAAGACACCGCCCAGCAGCGGGCCCAGCATCGAGCCTGCGGCCAGCGCACCCTCCAGCCTCCCCCGTACTTTCCCC
>NZ_NMQW01000035.1 GCF_002234615.1 Paenibacillus rigui
AACGCTCTTGTAATTTGCATGCACATGAATGACGAACATCGGAAAGCCGTATGAGGGAAAACCTCACGTACGGTTTGATGAGGAGGGGCTGAATAATCAGCCCTTTACTCTAGTAAGAAAGTATAAATTTCCCAACCTTCGGCTACCTTGACAAACGCATGCCATCTGGAAAGATGGCGAAACCGTTTATCCTTGTCATGTGAATTACATCACAGCATTCGGCACCCGACAGCTTCTATAATGAATCCATCAGATGCAGACGCGTCGATTGGAGGGGTTCGAATATGAATACCGGTTTGCACGAAGTGGATAAAGCTCAGCCGTCCCGGTCCGGGAAGGACGAGGCGCCTGTTCACAACCAAGAAGGCAAGGAGCCGGCGCTGCGGGGCACTTTTGCGAGCGTCATGATTCTGGGGGCGTTCATTCTCGCCACCTGGGCCGCCGTGTTCGTCTTATACCTGGTTCGACAATAAGGGGAAAAGAAAGAAGGGGAACGTACATGCATATGCATCGTTTGGAAAAAATGTGGCTGACCTTCGGCTTGGTCATGCTGTTTGTCTTTTTGGGGGTACTGGGCGTGTCGGCTTTCGCCATGGGGCTTCAGCCCCCGAGTGAGCACCATCATATGATCGATCCGACGAAGGTGTCGGAGACCGCTCCGTTCGACAAGCCGGGCATTCAAAAGGTTGCGGACAAAGAATACGAGGCCGTTATGGTCGCCTTTGCCTTCGGTTATAACCCGGACAAGATGGAGGTTCCGGTCGGCTCCACGGTTCATTTTACAGTGACAAGTCAGGATGTCATTCACGGGTTCGAAATTCCGGGAACGAACGTGAATATGATGGTCATCCCTGGGGAAGTGAGCCAGGTTTCGCACAAGTTCACGAAGCCGGGCGAATATTTGATTCTGTGCAATGAGTACTGCGGCACCGCGCACGAATATATGGCGACGAAGATCGTCGTGAAATAATAATTTCCTACAGAAAAGGAAGATTTCCTATGGATACCATGCAACCGAAAGCATTTGACCGCAAAGACGGGGCGCTGGTCATGGCGCATATCTTGTTCGCTTTCTTCGCGCTGCTCCTGGGCGGGATTGCGGGCCTGCTGCAGAGCTTGGTCCGGGGCGGCAATATGACTCTGCCCGGAGGGATCGGCTACTACCAGCTGCTAACGGCGCACGGGGTGCTGATGGCGCTCGTGTTCACTACTTATTTCATTATCGGCTTTCTGTATTCGGGAGCCTCGATTACGCTTGGCGGCCATCTGCTGCCGCGGGTAAACCGGCTCGGCTGGGCGGGATACGGACTGATGACGGTCGGCGGGCTGCTTGCGCTCGCCATGATTTTGCTCAATAAAGCGAGCGTCTTGTATACCTTCTACGCGCCGCTGAAGGCTTCGCCGTATTTTTACATCGGTCTGGCTCTTGTGGTCATTGGAAGCTGGCTGAGCGGCTTCGGTCTTTTTTATCAATACCGTTATTGGAAAAGAACGCATCAAGGCAAGCTGTCGCCCTTATTCGGCTTTATGGCCGTATGTACGATGCTGCTGTGGCAGATCGCAACGATCGGTGTTGCCATCGAGGTTGTGGTGCAGCTGATTCCTTGGTCGTTCGGCTGGACAGAGCGTATTAACATTATGCTGAGCCGTACGCTGTTCTGGTACTTTGGCCATCCGCTCGTCTACTTCTGGCTGCTGCCCGCTTACATGTGCTGGTACGTCATCATCCCGAAATTGATCGGGGGCAAAATTTACAGCGACGGGCTCGCCCGGCTGTCCTTCATTCTGCTGTTGATGTTCTCGATCCCTGTCGGCTTCCACCATCAGCTGATGGAGCCCGGAATCAGCCCGCTATGGAAATACATTCAGGTTGTATTGACCTTCATGGTCGTTGTACCTTCACTAATGACGGCATTCTCGCTGTTTGCGATGTTCGAGACGAACGGGCGCGCCAAAGGGGCGAAGGGGCTGTTCGGCTGGCTGAAGGTGCTGCCGTGGAGCGACGTCCGCTTCTTCGCGCCGTTCGTCGGGATGCTGACGTTCATCCCTGCGGGAGCCGGGGGGATTGTCAATGCGAGTAACCAGATGAACGAAGTTGTGCATAATACGCTGTGGGTGACAGGACACTTTCACTTGACGGTCGCCACGAGTGTGGCGCTGACCTTCTTCGGCATCACGTACTGGCTGATTCCCGTTATCACTCAGCGGGTAATGACGCCGAGAGTCAACAAGCTTGGCATGCTCCAAACCGTTATCTGGTGCGTCGGCATGTTCTTCATGTCGGGCTCGATGCATGCGGTAGGCCTGCTTGGTTCGCCGAGACGGACGGCCTATACGACCTACGGCGACCATCCCGATGCCGTGCTTTGGATGCCATATCATGTGGCGATGGCTATCGGCGGGATTGTTTTGTTCCTCGGACTGCTGCTGATGATTTATAACGTCATCGCGCTGCTTCGCTGCCCGAAAGGGGTCACGGAATATCCTCTCGGGGAAACAATGGAGCCGGAGGAGGCGACGCCGCGTTATCTCGAACGCTGGGGGATGTGGATCGCGTTGACGGTCGTGCTGATTATGTTTGCTTATACCATACCGGTGATGGATATGTTCGGTCCGATGCAAACGGGCTCGCCAGGCTACAAAACCTGGTAAGCCGCGGGCCGTCCGTATCCGCAGGCGCAAGCCGTGGAACCGCAAGCCGTTAACCCTCTTGCCAGGGGTTGGCGGCTTTTCTTGCCGGAATGGGGAACGGGTCCGGAGAGGCGGCTTATGGAAGAGAATCCAAGGGAGACGATGAGGATGGAACAAATAAGGAAGGAAGAAGCGTTGGCCGTAAGGCTCGACCGGTTCAAGCTGGATACCCGCAGCGATTTTGCCGGTCTGGCGCTCCCTTTGGATTCGGAAGGGGGGCAGCTGCAGTGGAGCTTTGTGGCGGGGAATACGAACCGGCGCTATGAACGGATGCGGGTAAAGCGGGGAAGAGGCCTCGCCGGGATGGCTTGGCAGATCGGCCGCCTGCTGACCTGGGATGCGTCGATGGAGGAGACGGCAGTCAAGGCTCCTGAGAAGCGGAGCCTGTATCTCGACTGCCCGCTGCTGCTGGCCGAAGGGCTGAAGGCTGCGGCTGCGGTTCCGGTTCGTTCCGGCGGTGTGGGGAACGATTGGCTTTTGCTGGTCGGCAGACGAACCCCCGAGGCTTATTCGGTAACGGAGATTGCGTATGTTCAGGCTTGCGCTGCGGAGCTTAGGGATTTAATATAAGAGCGAGCGCAACGTACGGAATCTTGGGGGGGCTTAGCAATGATGATCAAGCTGGGGATTGTAGACGACCATGCGGTTGTCCGTTCGGGGTTAATGATGCTGTTGAACGCGAGGGAGGATATAGAGGTGGTCGGGGAGGCCTCCGAGGGGGATGAGGCGATCGCCATGGCCGGCGAGCTGCATCCCGATGTCATTCTGATGGATTTAAACATGCCTCACGGCAAGGACGGATTGACGGCTACGAAGGAAATTAAACAGCTGCTGCCGGAGACGGCGATTCTTATTTTGACGATGCATGACGACGAGGAATATTTGTTTCAGGCCATCCATGCCGGCGCATCGGGCTATATTCTGAAAAGCGCCCCGCACCAGGAGCTGGTGACGGCCATCCGTACGGTGTCGGCGGGCGACGCTTACTTGTATCCGTCGGCTACCAAACGGCTGATGGGCGAATATTTGGAGCAGCTTCGCAGCGGCGGGGCCAAGGAACGGACCGATATGCTGACCGAGCGGGAGAATGAGATCGTTTCGCTTATCGCCAAGGGCTACAGCAACAAGGACATCGCAGAGCAGCTGATTATCAGCGTCAAGACGGTGGAAACTCACAAGTCTCATGTGATGGAAAAGCTGGGGTTTAAAACACGCCCCGAGCTCGTCAAATATGCGATGAAAAAGGGGCTGCTGAATTTTGAATAAACCGGATCAGAAGCGTTATGAGGCAATCGGCGAGCATGTGGACGAATTGATATCCAAGCTGGAGGCGCATATTGACGATCCGGAGGTTCGATCGGATTTAAAGCAGTCGCTTCAGCGGCTGTCGGAGCTCAAGTTCGCGCTGGACGAATCCTCTATTGTTGCGGTGACCGACCGGCAAGGGGCGATCCGGTACGTGAACGATAAGTTTTGCGAGATCTCCAAGTACAGCAGGGAGGAGCTGATGGGCCGGGATCATCGGATCATAAATTCGGGCTACCATGACCGGACTTTTATGAAAGGTCTATGGGATACCATCTCCGCCGGCCAAGTATGGCGCGGTGACATCCGCAACCGGGCGAAGGACGGCAGCTTGTATTGGGTGAACACGACCATCGTGCCGTTCGTCAATGAGCAGGGGAAGCCGCACCAGTATTTGGCGATCCGCAATGAGGTGACGGAGCTGAAGCGTGTCGAGGCGGAGCTGCAGCTGATGATGAAGCAGGTGATGAACATCCAGGAGGAGGAGCGTAAGCGCTTTTCCCGCGAGCTGCATGATGGCATCGGTCAAAGCTTATTCTCGCTGCTTATTCAGCTGGATCGACTTATTATGGAGGACGTCCACCCGGAGCTGGAGAAGCTGCGCAACCATGTCTCACATATTATGGAGGATGTGAGGGGACTGGCCTGGGAGCTGAGGCCGTCGGTTCTGGACGATCTGGGCGTCGTGCCGGCCATCCGCACCTACATCGAGAATTATTCCGCCCACTACGGCATTCGGGTTCAACTGGATACGAGTCTGCGCAGACGGCTGGGGGCTCAGGAAGAGACGACGATTTACCGTACGATTCAGGAGGCGCTGACGAACATCAGCAAATACGCCGACGTGGATGAGGCGCAGGTGACGGTTCATGACTTGCCGGACCGGGTAGAGGTGTGCATCTCGGATCAGGGCAAAGGCTTCGTGAGAGATCCGGGCGCGGCGGGCGTAGGCTTGTTCAGCATGGAGGAGAGGGCCCGCACGGTCGGGGGCCAGCTAACGATCCATTCCGGTGTAGGAAGCGGTACCGAGATCAGGCTGATTCTGCCCAACCGGGGAAATCATGCCGGGTAGTCGTAAAGTATACCTACCGTATTGCAAAGAGCAAGGCGCTGCTAGAAAGGATCATTATTCACGGATAAGAATACCGGCTTTCAGACCGGATAGGAAGAAAAGAAGTAGCACAAAGCACAGAGTAGAACGGAGGGAGCCAGGTGTGGGTGGAGGAGCGGAGCGTCCGCCTTTGAAACTTGTGTTCTACCGCTGCTTGGTTGGATTCAAGGAACACGAGGTTCAACAGCGGCCGGAGCCCTACACCTGACTCCCTCCCTGTGTACAAACAACCCAAGGACGCCGCAAGGCGTTTTTTTCTTTCCCTGCACCAGGCTGCCAAGGCCGTACGGCCGGTTCAAGCCGAGCGCCGGTCTATGGGGGAGCTACCGCATCATTTCTCCGATTCGCAGGCTTCGCCAGCATGAATCGGGTGCTGTTCAAAAATAGGCAAATGCTTGTGATTTCTATCACAGCTGCATCGTATAGGATATGGTAAATTATAGCCATGGAGAGGTTAATCAACACTCCGGATCCTGCAAGAGCGAAAGGGGAATGGAGACCATGCCTGCATTCTTGATCAATCAACGATCTCACGACAGATTATTTTTTTATTGAATACATGTGAAAAAAATCACGAATTATTTAATTCACTCATTTTACACTCAAATGGAGGAGCTGGTTATCATGTTGAAATGGATGCGGGAGAATGTTTACGCGGCAGGCGTGCTTTTTATCTTACGGGTGTATGTAGGCTGGGAATGGGTAACGGCAGGATGGCATAAGCTGACGGGAGGCTTTGACGCGACAGGCTTTATCAAGGGTGCGGTAACCAAACCGATTGTCGATAAAGCAACCAATGAGCTGGTGTATCCGACGTTCACAGCGTTCCTCGAGCATTTTGCCCTGCCGCACGCGAACTGGTTTAACCTCGTCATTCCTCTTGGTGAGTTTTGCGTAGGGTTAGGATTGATCTTGGGTGCCCTGACCACCGCGGCCGCATTTTTCGGATTGCTGATGAACTTCATGTTCCTGATGGCCGGTACGGTAAGCACGAACCCTTGGCTGATTCTGCTGGGCGGACTGGTGTTTATGGCCGAAACGAATGCCGGTAAATTCGGGGTGGACTACTACCTGATGCCGATCCTTCGCAAAATGGCTGCCAACCGGAGAAAAGGCGGCAACCACACGAATCATACCGCAGGCGGCACACATAAAACCCTGCATGCCTAGAACGGCAAGCGAATAAAGCCCTTGCTTGTGAAACGGCCTTAAGCCATAAGCTTAGGGCCTCTTTTTATGTGGAAAAAAAAGGACCAAGTCCGTGTGACAAAACGCACATACAACCGGGGGGCACCGTAGTAATCTTTAGGGTATAGGCAATTAAACGTTCGCTGGAGGTGGGGAACCATGAATATGCCCATGAAGCCGCAGGCTGATTCGGGTACCGCTCATATAACGGAGCTGGCGGTGGTGTTGGACCGGTTAAAGCAGGAGCATAGTGAATTGATGCAGGTGCTGACCGAAATGGAAGAGCAGGCGGTTCAGGCGGAGTTGGAAACCGACAAGCATCGGGCGTTAGGTTCCTTGCTGCATCTGAGGTTGTGGACGTTGGCCTTCAAGGAAGAGCTTGACCGCCACTCCGAGTGGGAAGAGAAGGAGCTGTTTCCTTTTTTGAACGCTTATTTTCGCCATTCCGCCTTCCCGACGGTGATGGCATCCTTTTTGAGCCTTGAGAAGGACCATGAGCTCGCGATGAACTATATGCAGTCATTTCTGCGATCCGTTCATGCTTTGAAATCGGATTCCGATGCCATGCGTATGAAGCAAGCGGCCGCACTGCTGACGCATGCTTGCCGTATATTGCGGAGCCATTTGGAGAAAGAGGAGCAGCTTGTGTTTCCGATGACGGAGAAGGTTTTGACGGATATCGATTCGTTATTTTCATAAGGGTAAAACATCAAGGGACTGCCGGCGGCAGTCCCCATTTTTTATTTTGCTGCGGATTTGCCGGCAGCCCTTGAAGGGCTCCGCCTTCACTCGTTCCAGTACCGTCCTAGAACGCCCAATTCCCCTTGTGGAATATAGGCTCTTCCTTACCTTCCGCGGTGACTCCGAAAATATCCATTTCGGCGGAGCCGATCATGAAATCCACATGGGCGATGCTTGTATTGAGCCCGCGCGCTTTTAACTCGTCCTGCGACAAGCCTTTGCCGCCCTCAAGACAAAAAGCGTAGGCGCTGCCGATCGCCAGATGGTTGGAGGCATTCTCGTCGAACAATGTGTTGTAGTACAAAATGTTCGATTCGGAAATCGGGGAGCGGTGAGGTACCAGCGCAACCTCGCCCAGGTAATGCGAGCCTTCGTCCATCTCGATCAGGCCTTTGAGCGTGTCCTCGCCCTTCTCCGCCTTGACGTCGACGATTCTTCCGTTCTCAAAGGTGAGGGTGAACCCGTCGATGATATTGCCTCCATAGCTTAACGGCTTCGTGCTCGACACTTTGCCGTTCACTCCCGAAGCCAGCGGCGCCGTAAAGACTTCCTCGGTCGGCATGTTCGCGACAAAAGCATTGCCCTGTTCATTGATGCTGTCGGCGGCAACCCAGATATGGCCCTCAGGCAGCTCGATCGTGAGGTCGGTGCCCGGAGCGAGGTAATGAAGCTTTTTATACTTTTTGGCGTTCAAATAATCGGATTTTGCATTCAACGTGCGGATATGCTCTTCCCAAGCGGAAGTCGGATCGGGCTGATCGACGCGTACTGTTTTCAGAATCGCCTCCCACAGCTTGCCAACCTGCTGCTCCTCAGGCACATCCGGGAACACCTTCGCTGCCCAAGCCCGGGAAGGGGCGGCAATGACACACCAGCTGAACTTGTCGGACTGCATGTACTGGCGATACTTCGCCATGGCTTTTCCATAGGTTTTCTGGTGATTGACGATCCGCTCCTGAGCGACGCCCTTGAGCAGATCCGGGTCGGCCGATACGATGCTGATGACGGCAAAGCCTTTTTCCGCCAGCTCGGTCATTTCGCCTGCATACCATTTGGGCTCCTCCAGGAAAGATTCGTCGGGAGCAAGGTCGTAGCGCAATCGGGACACCGTATCATCGGTCCAGTTCACTTTGACATGGTACGCTCCGGTTTCGTAAGCCTTCTTGACCAGCAGTCTGACGAGCTCCGCCGAATCGATAGCGGCGTTAATGACAAGCGTCTGTCCTTGCTGAATGTTGACTCCTACGTTGACGACGATTTCGGCGTACTTGGATAACAGTTCTTGGAATTGGGACATAGGGCGGCCACTCCTTGGAAAAGTTTTTTCTTTCCTTATTGTAGCAAGAAAAAGCGATATAACAAAATTCGACGCCCGCTAGGTATCCGGAAGGATTGCCCGGTCTTAGGATTCGTGCCATAATTTTCTGGTATTCGAAGTCAGATCAGCTTAAGGAGCCGTGAGATATGGGGAAGCTGCATAACACGCTTGTGTCCTTATTGGCCGCGTCATTGTTCATCACAGGAGGGATGATCCACCCTTCACAGGCTGGTGCAATTGCACATGTGTCGAATTTCACAATCAATAAGGGAGCCCATTCGTATGTGATTGCCGGGGAAAAAATACGTTACGATTTTTTGGATGATGCGGCATCAACCACCCTGACCTCCTCCGGTGTTGAATACTCGACGGATAACGGCGCTACCTGGATCGCAGCCCAAATGGACCTCCCTGCCTACCTGCATACGTTTACGCTTCCGCTGGACCCGAAACTGACATCGGCCAAATTTCGCCTCACCGCTTACTTTGAGCCGATCTTAGGCAGCAACAGCATCTCCCATGAAATTATCGGACCGTATCAAATCTTACAGCCTTCGGAGGTGACGGACTGGGAGGCCAAATCGAATAAGGACGGTTCCGTTTTATTGACCTGGAGCGATAACTCCAACATGGAATCGTATTATCAAATAACCAGGTCGGGCCCGGACGGCATCAAGACGTTTACCGTACCCGATACAACCGATACGATGGGGCCCTTAACCTATCTGGATAAAGCGACGGACAAATACCACGATACGTTCTACGTATATTCCATTCAGCCGATCATCGATAAATACCCGATTTCGCCGAACAACACACCAGGGATAAGCTACCTATGGGCGGTTACCGACGCTCCCTTTGCCAATGTCAAGGTAACCCTTCCGAGTAAGGTCGTTACCGATCTGGATAAGGTCGTCGTCAAGCCCGGCACCTCCGATAACAAAATCGATCCGTCGATCACCCGCCTCGAGCTCAACAGCCAAATGGTGGGCAGGCTGGACGATGTGCTGGCCAAAACCAAAGTGAATGTGTTCGACGGGGCAAGCGCTTGGGCGCTTCCTGAGCTCAAGCAGGCGTTCACACTTGGCTTGACGACAGGGGAAGTGCTGGGCAAATACCAGGAGCCGATCACGCGCGAGGGCTTCGCCGGCATCGCCGTCAAGCTTTACGAGGCGTTAAGCGGCAGAAAGGCGGAAGCGGCGGCGCCGAATCCGTTCAAGGATACGGCCAATGACAATGTGCTTAAGGCCTATAAGCTCGGCATCACCGGAGGGGTATCGGAGGATACCTTTGCACCCCAAGCGACCATCACGCGTCAGGAAATAAGCGTCATGCTGCTGCGTGCCGTCAAAGCGGCTCTGCCGGACCGGCCGTTGAAAACCGGCGGCGAGCTGGCGTTCACCGACGCTTCCGACATTGCCGGGTGGGCCCGGGAGGCAGTCCGGTTCGCTGTCAGCTACAGCATTATGAACGGCCTCGACGGCAACCGGATGGACCCGCTAGGCCAGACGACCCGGGAGCAGGCAATCGTTTTGGTGAAGCGGACCTACGATGCGTTCAGCAAGTGAGGCATTGCATTAAATATATACGAAAAAACCTGAATTCCAGCGAAAGGAATTCAGGTTTTTTGCTGTTCTTCATGGTTGAAGCTCACAGGTGGCTCAGCTTACTTATTCGAGTAGATCGAGACCCCGTCTTTATTGTTATATCTTTCGGTGGCCTCTTTAATAATCTCGTTGCCGCCCTTGGACTTATATTCCTCGATTACCTTCGGCCAGTCCGAAATCGGCTCCTTGCCGTAAATCATTTTGACCATGTGATCGACAATGAGCTTCGGACCGGTGTCCCCAAGCGGCGTCAGGTCCGGATACTTCGAGAAGGCTTTCAGATCCGGGTTAAAGCCGATGCCAGGGAGCCCTTCCTTGGACAGCACATTATTGAATGCCGCCAAAATATCTTGGCCGTCCTTGCTCAAGTCCAATTGAAGCTTATTGTAGGTTGCATCATTGGCCAGCCGCAAGGTTGTACGGAACGACTCCTCCTGGGTTTCCTCTTTATTGGTCGGGAATTTGTAGTTGATCTTGCCGTTGTCTACGGTGTAATTCTCGCCCTCTACGCCCAAGCTGAAAAACTTGTCTGCCTCATCGGTCGTCATCCATTCAATAAACTTCATAATAGCGATGGCTTTATCTTTATCGACATTCTTATTGATATAGTAAGCGCTCACCATAGGGGAATAAAGGAAGTAGCCGCCTTTGCCCTCAGGTCCTTGCGGTGAAGGGATCACATCCACTTTAGCGGTTGGCGCCACGGCTTTGATTGTCGTTCTAAAGTCCTTGAGCCCCGTTCCGACATTGGCGGACCACATGCCCGCTTTGCCTGCGTTAATGTTCTTACTGTAATCGGTAGAGGAAATCGTCGCGAAATCCTTCGGAATCAGGCCCTCGTCGTACATCGTTTTGTATACTTGGAGCGCTTTTTGCGTATTCTCTACATCGAAAAACTTCGGTACGATTTGGTCGCCCTGCTTCTCGAATTGATCTTTATAAGGAAGGACGTCGAAAGCGCCCAAGATCACATCGGCGTATTTGAAATTTTCACGCATCTGGTAAGGGTTCTCTACGCCCAGCTTCTTAAAGGCGCGCATGACGTTCAAGAACTCGTCGACCGTTTTCGGTGCCTGCAGGCCGGTTTGCTCCAGAAGATCGGTCCGAATGTACGTGCCGCGGCGGGACGGGTTCGTTAAATAGCTCGGGATGGCATAAATTTGTCCCTTATAGCTCACGGCATCCCAGGCTGCTTTCGGTACGGTCTTATATACCGTCGGCGCGTACTGCTTCAGGAGGTCATCCAGCGGCATGAAGACGCCGGCTTCCACAGACCCGGACATGTCTTTACCCGTGGGCAAATCCAGACTTCCAAGCACATCCGGGATATCGTTGCCGGCGAAGAGTACGCTCATTTTCTCCCGCTGGATCAGCCGGACATCCAATTCGGTATTCGTCAGCTTATTGAGCCGCTGAATCCATTTATCCTTGTTCAAATCAGGTGAACGTTGAGCGTAGCCGTCCCCTGTCGTCACAGGGTAAGCGATGGAAAATTTTACAGGCTTACCGGCTGCCGTATGATTGTCTGTATTTTCCTTGCCGCTGGAGCAGCCTGCCAAGGTACCGGCTCCGAGAGCCGTAATCATCACTAGACTTACTGTTTTTTTCATCATTTTTGTCTTCCCACCTCATTTCTTATGCTTAGGCATTATCATAACTTACATTCGACAAATTGTTACACCGATTAAATTACGGCCGCTTGTGTTTTTTTATGATGGATGAAACGGCATGAAGGGGATCAGGAAGATTATAAATGTCATTAATATTTTGATTTTGAGTATATTGACGGGGAAAAGAATACCCAGTAAAATAAGATTCGATAATGATTCTCATTATTAAATAGTCTATAAGTAGATATCTTATCGTTAACCGATTTGGGGGATGTTCATGCGCAAACAGCTTTTGATACGATTCGTCCTGCCATTCCTTGTCTCTATACTGCTATTGCCTCAATTTGTCCTTGCAGCAAGCGAAGGGATCGAGAATATGGTGAAAGCGGAAGCTTTTATCTCTCAAGCATTGACCACCGCCAAGGAAGATCCGGTGAAATCGAAGGCATCGTACGATCAATTTCATGATCAATGGATGGATGTAGAGGAAACCGTGAAAGCGGACTCGAAATCGGCCTATAGAGATATTGAGGCTGAGATGGGGCAAGTCGATTATGCCTTCATGATCAATAAACAGGAAGACATTGTCTCCGCATTGGACAAATTAAAACAAGTTCTGGAGCGCTACATACATGGCCAGTACGGCAATGGGGCTGAAGCGCCGGAAGAAAACGTAACTCTCACAGGCTTTGTTGCTCTACTGGAGCAAGCGAAGGAGCTGACGCAGAAGCATGACCAAGCCGCATCGCTTGCTGCGATCGGCAAAGTTAGAGAAAGCTGGCTAAGCGTTGAAGGTCATGTCGTGGCACAGTCTGCATCCGTGTACAGTGATTCCGAGCGGGATATGGTCGTTGCCAATGCCATGCTGACGAAGCAGGAGTATGACAACGCGGCTAAAGTTCTGGCTACGATGATTGCGTATCTTACACCTTTGGCGCAAAAAACATCTTACACGTACTGGGATGCCGCCATGATTCCGATACGTGAAGGATTGGAGGCCTTGCTCGTCGTAGGCGCATTGCTGGCCTTTGTAAAAAAATCCAACGTTGCTAAAGGAGGACGCTGGGTATGGTCCGGTGTCATTGCAGGACTTCTGCTCAGCGGAGTCATAGCCGTTATCGTCAAATTTGTATTTTCATCCGGGGCCTTCGGCACGAATAACTTTCTCATTGCCGGTTGTACGGGAGTTTTTGCCGCTGTCATGCTGCTCTATATGAGCTATTGGCTGCACAGCAATTCGAACGTGAAGAAGTGGAACGCCTACATTCAGGCAAAGACCGAGACCGCCTTGTCTACAGGGCGTATCGTCTCCCTCGGCATTCTTTCCTTCCTGGCCATATTCAGAGAAGGAACCGAGACCGTACTGTTTATTATTGGGATGGTCAATCAAATCAGCGTTCAGCAGCTGATTGTTGGCATTCTGCTGGGCTTGGGCATCCTGATTATTATCGCGGTTCTCATGCTGTATGTGGGCATGAAGCTGCCGATCCGCCCGTTCTTCCTGGTTTCAAGCTTCATCGTGTTTTATTTATGCATTAAGTTTACAGGCCTTGGCATTCACAGCCTGCAGCTTGCGGGAGTGCTGAAGACATCGAACAGCTCCGTCTTGCCGAGCATTGATTTTCTAGGGTTCTTCCCGTCCTGGGAAAGTGCCCTGCCGCAGATCCTGATTGCAGCGGCTGCTGTCGCTTTTGTTATCGGGAGCCGCATCAGCAAAAGGTCTGCCAAACCGTCATCTATTACATCCTAATGAAACCATAAACTTTGCTCGGAGGTATTCGTATGATTTCAAGAAAGCTCCTGACAGGATCCATTGCCCTTATTGTGGCGCTGGGCCTTTCCGCTTGCGGTTCACAAGGCAGTCCATCCGTTCCGTCCAGCCCTAAGGAAACAGCACCTGCAGCCGGGAAAACCGTATCGGATGCTGCGGTTGTAGAGGGCACCGCCAAGCTGCTAAAAACGGCAAAACAGCTGAAAAAATCGGCGACAGCCGGCGATGAAGCGAAAATAAAGGAAACAGGACCCAAGCTGGAGGAAATTTGGTCCTCCTTTGAAGACGGCGTCAAGCCCAAGTATCCGGATGCGTATGAGCAGGTCGAGAAAAGCCTGAATCCGGCGATTGCGGCAGCTAAAGCCTCACCTGTCGACAAGGAAGCCGTCATTAAAATTAACGATCAACTGATTCAAGCCCTGTATGATTTATCTCAAAAATTAATTTCCGTTGATCAAATCAAAGCCGGAGTGGCGACGCTGCTGGGTACGGCGAACGAGCTTAAAAAAGAAATTGAAGCCGGTAATGAAGCGAAGGTCAAAGAGCTGGGGCCTAAGCTGGAGGCAACCTGGAGCACCTTCGAGGACGGCATTCGACCGCGGAGTGCAGAGCTTTATGAGAAAATCGAAAAAAGCCTGAACCCGGAAGTGGCCGGCTCGCAAAAAAGCCCGATGGACAAGGCCGTGCTGTCCAAATTGAACGAAGAGCTCATACAGACTTTGAACGAAACCATGCAAAAGATAAAGTAATTTACAAGGGGAAACGAGAGCGAGAAGGAAGAGAGACTGCCGATGTCGGCAGTCTCTTTTGCGTTTTGGCTTAAGCTTATGCTTTGCTCTCCCGTTCAAGCTCCCTGCGTACAATAGGGGCGACCTTCGTACCCAGAAGCTCAATAGCGCGCAGCACCTCGCGATGCGGCATGGTACCGACATTGACGTGCAGGAAGAAGCGGGTCACGCCCAGGTTTTTGCGCAGCAAAAGTATTTTTTTCGCGACATACTCAGGATCGCCGACATAGAGGGCTCCCCGGAGGGTACGCGCGGCGTCAAAGGTTGCACGGGTGTATGGCTGTCCCCATCCCCGTTCCCGCCCGATAACGTTCATCTGAGCCTGGGTGGAAGGGAAAAATAAATCTGCAGCCTGCTCGTTCGTCTCTCCGACAAAGCCGTGCGAATGCGTCGCAATCGCGAGCTTCTCCGGATTGTGTCCGGCACGCGCTGCGGCCTGCTTGTACAGGGAGACCAGCGGGGCAAAGCTTTCCGGCATCCCGCCGATGATGGCGAATGCTATCGGAAGACCCAGCGTTCCGGCCCGGATAGCGGACTCGGCCGTGCCGCCGCTTGCGATCCATACGGGCAGCGGGTCCTGCACGGAACGCGGGTAAACTCCGAGGTTATGAATGGCCGGACGATGACCGCCGCCCCAGGTCACTTTCTCCGAGGCGCGGATTGCAAGGAGCAGCTCCAGCTTCTCCTCGAATAATGCCTCGTAATCATCCAGACTGTACCCGAACAGCGGAAAGGATTCGATGAACGAACCCCGTCCGGCCATGATCTCCGCCCGTCCGTTCGAGATGCCGTCCAGTGTGGAGAAAGCTTGATATACTCTTACCGGATCGTCCGAGGACAGCACAGTCACCGCGCTTGTCAAGCGGATGCGCTTGGTCATGGCTGCGGCTGCCGCCAGCACAACAGCGGGAGAGGTGCCCGCGTAATCGGCCCGGTGATGCTCCCCGATTCCATAGACGTCAAGACCGGCCTGATCGGCCAACACGATCTCTTCAACGGCTTGCCGCAGCCGCTCTGCATGACTAATGACCACTCCGGTCACCGGGTCCGGTGTAGCCTCCAAAAACGTACTGATTCCTATTTCCATATGGTTTGCCTGCTCGGCCATTAAAACCGCCTCCTTCTATACCTCTACTTTACTCGTTTTTTTATAGTTTCTCAACTTTAGTAAGTTATGTACGAGGACATTCGAAGAGGCATGAGACGTTATTTTGAGAAATGGCGGCTTCATGTATAGGAAGGCTTCTCTATAATGATACATTCCATTGATAGAACGGGTCGGAGAGTGGTACGTTAAGGGGAACAAATCATACTCAGGAGTTGGGTGCCGTGAAGCAGAATAAGTACGATGAAGTCTCATTTTTTGAGAAATACAGCCAAATGCCCCGTTCAATTGGAGGACTGCAGGCTGCAGGGGAGTGGCCCGCTCTCCGCGCGATGATTCCCGACCTGCGGGGGAAAAAGATTCTGGATTTGGGCTGCGGCTTTGGCTGGCATTGCCGGTATGCGCGTGAGCAGCAGGCCCGGTCGGTGCTGGGGATCGACTTGTCGGATAACATGCTGGAGCGAGCCAGAGAACATACGAACGATCCGGCGATCGAGTATCGCCGGATGGCGATTGAGGACATCGATTTCCGTGAACCGGAATTCGATGTAGTCCTAAGTTCGCTTGCGCTGCACTATGTTGAACGCTTCGACCTCGTTAGCCGGAAAGTGTATCATTGCCTTGCCGCGGGAGGCTCGTTCATCCTTTCCGTCGAGCATCCGGTCTTTACCGCACTGGCTGCGCAGGATTGGCATTACGGTCCTAACGGCGAGCGGCTGCATTGGCCTGTTGATCACTATCAGGATGAAGGCTTGCGCCAAGCGAGATTTCTGGATCATGACGTTATTAAATATCATCGTACTTTCTCCAGCTATATCCATGGGCTGGTCGACGCGGGCTTCAGCATCGAGAAGCTTTCCGAGCCTCAGCCGACGCCGGAAGTGGTAGCCCGTGTTCCCGAAATGAAGGATGAAACCAGGCGTCCGATGTTCCTCTTGATTGCAGCGCGCAAGCCGGCTTGAAGGAACGTGGGCTAATCCAGCTGGTGAAGAGCTTGCAATGCCTTTTGCTCCTCTTGTAAAAAGAACACCTGCTTGCCGTTGTTGCATTCGTATATGAAGTCTTTCAGGCTCTTGCTGTCGTAGACATCAAAATCCCCTACAATAGCAAGCTTCACTTGATAGTTCACATATTTTTGCAAAATTTCGCCTGCCAGTCTGGTTTTCAGCTCGAAGAAATCCTCCGTCAGGTTGGATTTCCGAATCATGATTTTGTAACAATCGTGGCTGTATTGGACGGAAGCCATCAAATCTAACGCATCCTGAACATCACGGATGAGGATATCGGGGCTTTCTACGATGGCGACCTTGGAAACGCCTTTTTGATCCATTATTATCTTCATGTTTATTCCAGCTTTCCCAGTAAAATAGTTGAATTCAACAATTTTAACATAGTCAGCAGCTTTTGTAATGCACTTCTATGGGAGAGCGCCGGGTTATCCGGACGCTCTTTTTGGCTTTAATGAACGCGGTTGCTCGTCTTGAAAGGCCTCGTAAAGGTTTTCCTGCGTGAAGGATGCATAAGCTTGCAAGGAAAGGTTATCCTTGGTAGTGGAACAGGATCGGGACCTCTAGGGCGTGCTTCGGGACGAATATAAAAGGTCGCTAAGGCATCTCTATCAAGCAATAAGTACCTTTCGGAAACTATGTTACAAAAATGTCACCACTTCCTTTTTTATAGTTAATGTGTTTACAATAGCAGCAGGGAACAAAGCAAATAAAAAATTCAGGTTTCCCAGAGGAGAGATCATCGTGCCGAATCATTTGTACACCCCATTCAAGCTCAAAGGTCTGGAGTTAAAGAATCGAATCGTCATGCCGCCGATGTGCCAATATTCCGTTGAGGCCAAGGACGGTACGCCGACGGACTGGCATTTCGTTCACTATACATCCCGTGCCATTGGAGGCACAGGACTCATCATCATAGAGATGACCGATGTGGAGCCGGACGGCCGGATTTCCGACTATGATCTGGGACTGTGGTCGGATGAGCAGATCCCCGCGTTCAAGCGAATCATCTCTGAGGCGCATAAATATGGAAGCAAGGTAGGTATTCAAATCGCCCATGCCGGCCGAAAAGCGGAGGATGCCCCGGTACCTGTCGGTCCTTCGGATATTCCGGTCACCCCGTCCAGCAAGAAGCCGAGAGCTTTGACCACGGAGGAAGTGAAGGCGATGGTCGGTAAATTCCAGGAGGGTGCCCGCAGAGCGGTAGAAGCAGGCGTTGATACACTTGAAATCCATGGAGCTCACGGCTATTTGATTCATCAGTTCCACTCCCCTGCCATTAATAACCGTGAAGACGAATATGGCAAGGATTTGGCCAAATTCGGGGTAGAGGTTATCCAGGCTATCAAGGCCGTAATGCCTGAGGATATGCCGCTGATTATGCGAATATCCGCCATCGAGTACATGGACGGAGGCTACGATCTGGAGCACAGCATCGAGATTGGGCGTAAATATAAAGAGGCCGGCGTCGATATGTTCCATATCAGCAGTGGAGGGGAAGGACCTGCCGGCGCAAGAAAGCCGGGAAATTACCCGGGCTATCAGGTGCCTATGGCCCGCGCGTTCAAGCAAGCGCTGCATGTGCCGGTGATTGCCGTAGGCAATCTGGACGATCCGAAGCTTGCGGAATCGATCATCGCCAATGAGGATGCCGATTTGACCGGTGTCGCGAGAGGGATGCTCCGCGATCCTTACTGGGCCCTCCACGCCATTGCAGAAGTGAACGGCAAGGAAGCGATACCCCCGAAGCAGTATGAAAGAGCTTATTAAGCAGCCCGGCTGTCCTGAAAAGAATACATCGCTCGCGTCATTCGTAGGTTAATCCCAAAAAGGCAGGGACTTCTGCAAGAGAGCGCTGAAAAACGAACGGAGTGGACGGAATCGTTCTGTAGAAGCGTAAGCTTACAACAGCGATCGGCAGAACGATCTGTACACGAAGCCGTAGCTTTTTCAGCGGCATCACTTCAAGTACCTGCCTTTTTTGGGGTTTATGTTGGCCATTGCCCCCCTCTAAGTTTATATAAAAAGGCTCTTTTCTGAAATATTGTTGCTATTAGAGAGCCTGTGATTAAATAGAACCAGAACATTCGTTTGTAGGGGGCTGACTCACAATGAACTGGCAATCTGTATTCGGTGATTTTAGTGATTTAACAAAGTCTGAGCAACATTCATTATTTCAGGCTATTAGAGATACGTTATTTTTAGAGCCGAAAGATGATATTGCTAATATGGTTGGAGAAATTCGGGAAGTTCGTTTTAGCAATGGTTTGGCTTGTATTCACTGTGGAAGTGTTGGCATCAAACGAAATGGAAAGTATCGTTCCCGTCAAAGATATTTATGTAAGGACTGTGGGAGGACATTTAATGACATGACCGCCAGCCCTATTTCAGGAACACATCACCCTCATAAATGGCTGAAATACTTTAACATGATGGTTGAAGGCGTTCCACTGCCTAAAATTGCAGAAGAATTAGAAATCCATATTTCAACTGCTTTCTATTGGCGGCATAAGATATTAAACGCCTTGCGTTCTCTTGGGTTTGCGAAGCTAAGAGGTATCATTGAAAGTGATGAAACTTACTTTCTGGAAAGCGATAAAGGTAAGAAAGACGTAACTCATCGTAAACCCCGAAAGCGAGGAGGGAAAGCGAAGAAGCGTGGTATCAGTTCAGAACAAATAAGTATTGTTGTTGCTCATGACCGTAATGGTAACGTATTATCCAAAATGGCAGGGCGTGGACGAATCACTGCTGATGAAATCGACCACTCTCTTGATGGATTCCTTGATGAAGAAATTGTACTTTGTTCAGATTCAGCCACTAATTATAAAGCATTCGCAAAAAAGAAAGGCATACCACATGAGATATTAAATGCCCATAAGGGCATTCGTATAAAGAAAGGTGTTTTTCTTATCCAACACGTTAATGCCTATCACCGGCGGTTAAAGAAATGGATGGAACGCTTTAATGGTGTGGCTACGGAGTATATAGACAACTATTTGTTTTGGTTTCGTTTTTTAGAATTGCACAAGCAATTGGACAAGAATCTGCGAAGAAAAACAATGGTGTTGGAAGCTTGTAAGCAAGTGAATTTTATGACAACGGCAACATTACGGGCATAAAAAAACCAGTTGATTGAGAGCAACTGGTTCAATAAAGGTTTTATATTGGATATTCATTCAACCAAATTAATGCTTGTTCATAATCATCAAAAAATTTTACAGATTCTTTTGTATTGGATTGTTGTAAATAATTCATTATCTCCCCTTCTTCAAGGAGAAACGCAATTGCCTTACTGTGATTCAAAATGGTTTCATTGAAGAACTTATCTTTCCATGCTTTTTGAACAGAAAAATGATTTGGCGTGTATCCTTTTCTATCCACCAACAATTTGTATTTTCGACCCTCGGAAATGAATTGCTGACAAACCTGCTCGAAGCCATTAAACCATTCATAAACATCATCTGTTTTAATCTTGCCAATTAGATGGGTAAAAATTACATCTCCTGAAACTGTTGTGCTGATATTCTGTTTACTCAACTTGGAATCATCTCCCTTAATTACAATTATGCGTAAAAATCTCATAAAATCAATAAGGATTCTTACGCAATAAAGCAACATTATTTACGAAAAGAGCCTATAAAAAAGAACGCTTGCTTTTTTATATAATCACGGATATCATATATCTATGAAGTATGTATTATGGAGAGGGGATGCAAGGATGGATTTTGCTGAATTGTTCGATCCTGAGGTATGGGAAAAGGCATGGAACGAGGACCCGCATGGCTTCGCATCAAGGATGCGTTCGGCCGGTGTAGACCCTGTGCACTCTTTTGATCACAAAGCGGAGGCATTCGACCGTCAGGCCTTCAGTGAAGAAGGCATCCGCCGGCGGAACCGGATTATGGGCTGGCTGGAGGAGGGGGGCGTACGGTTCGAGGGGGCCTCGGTTCTCGACGTCGGAGCCGCATCGGGAGGATTTTCCGTTCCGTTCACAGAACGGGGAGCCAAGGTGACTGCCGTGGAGCCGAACGGGCCGCTCTCCACGCTGCTCGAAGCCAACAATGCGAACAGAGTACAGGGACGCATTCATCTTGTGCGAGAGCCGTTCGAGCGGATCGATTACGCATCGCGCGGCTGGGAGAAGGCATTTGATCTTGTGTTCGCTTCGATGTGCCCGGCAGCCTCCAACTGGGAGGGTATTGAGAAGCTGATCGGCTGCGCAGCACAATTTTGCTATATCAGCACGTCGGCCGGCCCCCGGGAGCACAGCTTGACAACGGAGGTGCTGCCCCTCCTAAGGAAGGAGCCGACGGAGACGGAACGGTCGGATATGGGTTATCTGATGCAGCTCCTGTTTGTAAAAGGCTACGCCTACCGGTCTATTGTTACGCGGGAATATACGGAACGGGAAATGTCCCATGAGGCTGCCGTGGCTGAAACGATGCAGGAGCTGCGGCATCGCTACCTGTCTGCGGAGGAGCGGAGCCAAGACATCGTCAACGACTACGTGCGCCGCACTTATCCGAACGGCAAGGTTGCGGTTCGCAGCGGCGGCCGCTTCGGCAAGGTGCTGATCCAGCTAGCGGATGAGCGAATGAAGTGAGGAAGCTGCTCCCTGCTGAAGTCGGGTCTGCCCGGCCAGGCGGGGCTTGGCATGAAACGGATTTGTTCAAAGAAGCTTCCTTCGGGAAGAGGCCACTGAAAAACGGGCGGAGTGGACGGAAACGTTCTGTAGAAGCGTAAGCGTTCGCCTTTGTCCCCGGATTTTGACCGCTATAAGCGGGTTGAAATGGATAAAATCCGGGGACAACAGCGATCGGAAGAATGATCCGTCCATGCAGCTGGAATGGATGTATTTCATGCGGATATGCATTATAATGGATAATTATACTCCAGGAGGTGCACCGCCGTTGTCCTATCCTATGATCCAGCGTCTAAAAGAGCAGTATAAAGAAAGTGAGAAATGGTATTCTTTAAGATGGCATTATATTGAAAGCTGCATTCTGAAATCGTATCAGGACAGCTACAAGCAGTCTGGGAGTGAGGCAGACTATCTTTTTGTCAAACAATTTATCGACCGTCTCTACAATACGGAGGGGAGCATTCCGGTGATCGACGTAACGTACTACAGCATCGATCAAATCCGTATGGCGACGGTGCTCTTCGGGCTTTATGAGAAGGAGCGGGATCCTAAATACAAGCGCGTGATGGATCAAATCTACAATCAATTGAAAACGTATCCAAGAACAGAAGCCGGCAGCTTTTGGCATAAGGAAAATTACCCATATCAGGTATGGCTTGACGGATTGTATATGGGTCAGCCCTTTTATGTTCAGTACATTAAGGAATTCGGCGAGGTGAAGGATTACACCGATACGCTGAATCAGTTCGCGAATGTGCGAAAATATATTTATGACATCGGCAAGCACCTGTATGTACATGCTTATGACGAGAGCCGCGCCATGTTCTGGTGCGATAAGGAGACGGGACGTTCGCCCCATGTGTGGGGACGGGCTGTAGGCTGGCTGGCCATGGCGCTGGTTGACGTACTGGAGCAGCTGGAAGGAGAGCCGGCCGATACCGATTCACTGAAGGCAATGCTGAAGGAAACGGTGGAGGACATGCTCGTTCATCAGCATGAAGAGGGCATGTGGTACCAAGTTGTCGATCACGCAGGCGAGCCGGGCAATTATTTGGAATCCAGCGGGACCCTGATGCTAGCTTATGCGATGCTCAAAGGCGTGCGTCTCGGTTATCTTCCGCAGCAACATGCGGCCCGGGGTCGGCTGGCCTTCGACGGGACGGTAAGCCGCTATGTGCGGGAGGGAGACGACGGCGAGGTGCTGCTGGGCGGCATTTGCCGGAGCGCGGGGCTCGGCACGAATCCGGACACAGGCATTGTGCGGGACGGAACGTACGAGTATTACACGCAGGGGGAGAAGATTGTCGAGAACAACGGGCACGGCGTGGCGCCGCTGCTTATGGCGTACAATGAAATGCTGCGCTTAGGGTAGGCAGACCTTTGTAGGTCACACCTGACGCTTTGTCTCTTACGCGGCCGTACGAGATGCGGTCCGGGCGGTGCCGCTTGTCCAATCGGGCGGGTTCAATCTGTACCGGATCGCCCTATGGAATGGGGAGCTGCAGTGGTTGACACGTGCAGTATCGGCGGGTAAGATGAAAAAACAATCTTGAGTTGATTCTAATCAGGCGTCATGCCTGCCGCGGATGATCTAAGTATCGGGGTGTACTCCATAATGGCCAGTATTAAAGAAATCGCCCGGTTGGCGAATGTTTCCCAAGGGACAGCCTCTCTCGTGCTGAACGGCAAAGGCGAGCAGTACCGGATCTCGGCCGCTACGCAGCAAAAAATATTGGAAGCTGCGCGCGAGCTGAACTATCAACCGAATATTTCGGCGCGCCGATTGCGCAGCGGCGGGGAAACCGTGCTGCCGATTATTGCGCTGTTCTGGGCGCTGGATACGCGGACCGTGCTGATCAGCCGATTTTTAAAAGGGTTTCAGCACATGCTGAGCTCCATCGAGGGTGAGTATGAGCTGCTCATTCAGCCCTACGTCGGCAACCAGCTAAGCGAGGTCCGAAGTTTGGTTACCGGTACCCGGTTCAACGGTGCCGTCATCGCTAATCCGACGGAGAAGGACGAGGCGTTCCTGGAGCAGGCGCAGCTGAACGTACCCATTGTCCTGTACCAACGCGGCTCGGAGAAATATGCGTCCGTCAATGTCGACAGCTTCAAAAGCGGCGAAGCCGTTGCACAGCTGTTCGCTGACCGTGGGCACCGCAGCATCGGTGCGATCGTGCCCGATGTATCGTCCAGAGCGATCAGGCTGCGCAAGGAAGGCTTTTTGTCCAAAGCGTCGCAGCTTGGTCTGGAGGTGCGGCCCGAGCATGTCGTGTTCGCCGAGTTTTCCGAGCACGGCGGATTCGACGGAATCAAGCGCCTGCTGGATCAGCAGGGGGATCCGCCTACCGCTTTGTTCGTCATTAGCGATCAGATGGCCGTGGGCGCGCTGTCCGCTCTGCATGAGCTCGGCAAAAGCGTGCCGCAGGACATGGAGCTGGTCGGACACGACAATGACGACGTCACGCAGTTCACCATCCCCCCTTTATCCACGGTACACTTGCCGGTAGAAGAAATGGCAGGGGAATGCGTGAAGTTGCTGATTGATCTTATGCATCACAAGGTCGCGGGAGCGACCGCCCGGTGGATGGATACGCACATCGTTTTCCGCAAATCATGCGGGGCTGCGGCGGAGTAAGGCATAAGACATAAGGTATACAACCGATATAGTTAGAAAGGCAAGCTCTTCATCGACATTCCGTCGAAGGAGAGCTTATTTTTTTCACCAATCGCTGAATGCCGTCGCTCATCTTCGCGAGGCTTCGATAGAGGTTTTTTCATGCGGGGTTATTGACATGAAAGCGCTTGTGAAATATACTAAAAACGTATTAGCAAAACGTATTAGCAAAACGTATTAGCAGCTGGCGTCAGTGGGGTATCACAGCATAGCTTACTGCGTTTCGTAATGGGGTGTAGGGAATGGCCAGCATTAAAGAGATTGCACGGCTTGCGAATGTCGCCCAAGGGACAGCCTCTATGGTGCTGAATGGCAAGGGAGATCAATACCGTATATCTGCCGTGACCCAGCAGAAGATTTATGAAGCCGCACAGCAGCTGAATTATCAGCCGAATATTTCGGCACGACGGCTGCGGAGCGGCGGTGAAACCGTCCTGCCGATTATCGCGCTTTTCTGGTCGCTGGATACGCGTACGGTTCTGATCAACCGGTTTCTGAAAGGAATTCAGGACTGCATTGTGTCTTTGGACCAGGAGTACGAGCTGCTGATTCAGCCGTATGTGGGTACGCGGCTGCACGAGGTGCGGAGCTTGTTGACGGGGACTCGGTATAACGGTGCCATTATCGCGAATGCGACGGAAGCGGATGAGCAGTATTTGGAGCAATCCCAGCTGATGGTCCCTGTTGTGCTGTACCAGCGCACGTCCGAGAAATACAGCTGCGTCTATGTTGACAGCTTCAAGACCGGCGAAGAGGTGGCACAGCTATTCGCCGACCGAGGACATCGCAAGGTAGGCGCCATCGTCCCGGGACTTTCTTCCAAAGCGATTCTTCTAAGGCTGGAGGGGTTTATCTCCAAGGCCAAGGAGCTGGGAATGGAGCTGGCCGGAAATCATACGGTCTACAGTGACTTTTCCGAAGCAGGAGGCTATCAAGCGGTACAGCAGCTGCTTGCAGCCGGAGAACCGCGGCCGACAGCCGTATTTTCGCTCAGTGATCAGATGGCCGTAGGCGCTTTGATGGCACTGAATGAAGCGGGTCTTCACGTGCCGGATGACATTGAGCTCATGGGGCATGATGACGACGACGTGACACGCTATACCATCCCGCCGCTATCGACAGTTCACCTGCCCGTGGAAGAAATGGCTGCGGAATGCGTGTCCCTGTTAACCGACCTGATGCAGCATAAATCGAAGGTGCAAGCCGGGAACGTATTCAGATCCCATATGGTGCTGCGCCAATCCTGCGGAGGCGAGGGTCGCTTCCCGTAATCCGTAACCTGTACTTGCGGGGAACGATGATTTTAAAAGAATGCAGCTTATTTACTGAAAAAGAAAGCGCTTTAATCCAAGCGCAGCCTGACGCACTTGCTTAACAGCCGCCGGCTTTGGACATACAAGGTTACCGGGAAGCGGGCCGCTTTAAGACATAGAAGACAATTGGGGAGGTTTTTTTATGAAATTAAAAAGATGGTCTGCGATTCTGGCTTCAACAGCACTAATGACAACCGTATTCACAGCATGTCAGAGCGGCGGTGAAAGCCAACAGGCAGCGGCCGGCTCCGGGGCTTCCGCTAGCGGTCCGGTCAAAATCGATTATTGGGGAGGCTGGACAGGACCCGACCTCGATACGATGAAAGGCCTTGTTGATAAATTCAACTCGGAGCAGAGCAAGATTCAGGTGGAATTCACATCCATGCAGTGGACGCCGCTGTTTGCCAAGTTTTTGACCGAAATGAAGGGCGGACACCCGCCGGATGTGCTCGCTATGCATCCTTTTGAATTGGGGCAGTTTACCGAGATGGGCGTGCTGGATACGAAGCCGGTTGAGAACGCGAAGCTGAACAAGGCGGATTATTCCGAGTTTGCCTGGAACGGCACCTACTATAAAGGCAAGCAGTATGCCATTCCGTTGGATGTGCACATGCACGGGGTTTTCTACAATACGGATTTGTTCACCAAAGCGGGATTGAGCGCGGCACCCAAAACCGGGGACGAGCTGATTCAGATGGCACAGAAGCTGACGCTGGACAAAAACGGCAAGCATCCGAATGAAAGCGGTTTCGACGAGAATAACATTACGCAGTACGGGCTCGGCTTTAATATGAACCACCACGCGTTCTACCAGGCCTATGCATTGATTAATCAGCAGGGTAACAATCCTTTCACAGAAACAATGGGCAAGCTGGAGCTGGATGAGCAAAAGGCGGCGAAAGCATTCGGCTTTCTGGAGGATCTGATTTTTAAATACAAGGTCGTACCGAAGGGCGAGAAATCCCCGGTAGATGATTTCATTACAGGCAAAGTGGCTATGTTCGTGGACGGCCCTTGGCAAACGCCCAAGCTGGAGGCGTCCAGCATCAAGTGGTCGAGCGCGCCATACCCGAAAGTATTCGACAAGCAGGCCGCATGGGGGGCCGCAGAAATTTTGACATTCCCTGTGAATGAAAAGGGCGATCCGAACAAAAAAGCGGCAGCTATCGAATTTGCCAAATGGATCGACAAAAATTCCAGCGGCTGGGCGAAATCCGGACAGCTGCCATCGAACAACATCGGGATGGAAGCGGCGAAAAAGATGGCCGGACGGGAAGCGTTCGTGTCCAGCTTGGGCAATGCCGTCCTGCTGCCGGCGCATCCGAAAGCGGCGCAGCTCTTTTCCAGCACCGCGCCAAGCCCGATTTTGACAGCGGCTCAGGACGCGGTACTGAACAACAAAAATCCGTTGGATATCGCCAAGCAGCTGAAAAAGGACATGGATCCGATTCTGGCGGATAAATAACGGAAACCTCTTTACGGTACGGCCGGTTCCGCCGGCTGTACCCGTTTTTTGCCTACGGGGCAGAGATCTTATTTTCCGCGGAAGGGTTGTAGACTCATGAGAAAACAAGGCAAGATCGCGGCGTTGTTCTTATTACCCTACTTACTGATCTTCGTCGTTTTTCGCTTCGGGCCGAGTGTCGCCGGGCTGTTCGTCGGCTTTTTGAAATGGAATATTGTCGGCAAAGCGACGTTCGCCGGCTTGAACAACTTTACCAAGCTGTTCCGGGACCCGATATTTTATACCGCACTCATCAATACGCTGAAATTTCTGCTGATGACGCTCCCGCCGCTCGTCATTCTGAGCCTGCTGCTCGCGGTGCTGCTGAATCAGAAGCTGCGCTTCCGCAATACGGTCCGGACCATCTCCATTATTCCATACGTGCTGATTCCTGCGGTCGTAGGGATTATATGGAACT
Organism: Paenibacillus rigui; assembly: GCF_002234615.1. Taxonomy (GTDB): domain Bacteria; phylum Bacillota; class Bacilli; order Paenibacillales; family NBRC-103111; genus Paenibacillus_S; species Paenibacillus_S rigui. The sequence goes on from NZ_NMQW01000035.1 coordinate 26,800, forward strand.
GGCTGTACGATAACAACTTCGGTATTTTGAACTACTATTTGAAAGCAATCGGCATCGCGCCGGTCGAGTGGCTGACGAACGACAAGTATGCGTTATTTTCCGTTGCTATCGTTACCGTCTGGTCTTATATGGGCTACAACATGATATTGTATCTTGCCGGATTGCAGGACATTTCGAAGGAGCTGTACGAGGCGTCGACGATCGACGGGGCCAACAAGGTTCAGACGTTTATGAAAATTACACTGCCCTTGCTGAAGCCGATAACGTCCATGATCATTACACTCACCCTTATCAATACGATTCAGGTGTTCGATCAAATTTTCGTAATGACGAACGGCGGACCGGGAACGGCGACGCTGACGCTTGTTCAATATTTGTACGGCACTGCATTCCAGAATTATAATCTCGGCTACGGCTCCGCACTCGGTATCGCCATTTTGGCTATTCTGGTCGTGATGGTGCAAATCCAATCCAGGCTGCTGAAGCTCGATGAGTAGGGGGAGGGAAGGAAGTATGTACGTAAAAAAACTGCTCGTTTACCTGATCATGGCGGTTACCGCTATCATCTTCATGTTCCCGCTGCTCTGGTCGTTCATCTCCTCGCTGAAGCCGGAGGCGCAAATCATCAGCTATCCGCCCAAATGGATTCCGGATCAAGTGACACTTAGCAACTATACGACCGTACTGCAGAAATACCCATATCTTAGCTGGATGGGCAACAGCGTATTTATTACTGTGGCATCGACGGTCTTTGTCCTCGTGCTGACGACCTTGGCCGCCTACGCGTTCGGCCGGCTGCATTTCCGCGGCAAAAAGCTGATTTTCACCTTGGTCGTTTCGATGCTGCTCATTCCGATTCAAGCGTATATCGTTCCGTTGTTTTTGCTCGTATCCAAGCTGGGCATCCTTAACACGTACTCCGCTATCATTCTCGTGGCCGGGGCTAACGTGACCAGCGTGTTTATTCTGACGAGCTTTTTTAAAGGCATTCCGAAGGAGCTGGAGGAGGCCGCACGCATCGACGGCTGTCAGGACTTCGGTATTTTTGCCCGGATTATGCTCCCGTTATCGAAGCCGGCAATTTCGACGGTTACGATTCTCATGTTCATTACGAACTGGAACAACTTCCTATGGCCGTTGATTGCGATCCGCGAAAATACGCTGAAGCCGCTGACGGTGGGCATCGCCCAGTTCATGGGCGGGGCGAACTCGACGGCGCAGTTTCAATACGGCACCTCGTTAGCCGGGGCCTGCATGGCGATCATTCCTTCGGTCATTGTGTTTCTGGCGCTGCAGCGCTACTTCGTAGAAGGCATTGCCAACACGGGGATTAAAGGCTGACATTTCGCATGAAGAGGGAGGCGGAGAAACATGCTCACACTCGAGGCTAAGGATTTGATTTTTCAACCTGCCAATCAACCGTTCGCCAGCTGCCATGCTTCGCATCTCGCTGTTCTCCCGAACGGGGATGTGCTGGCGGCCTGGTTTGCCGGCAGCAAGGAAGGGGCCGGGGATGTAGCCATTTGGGGCTCCAGGCTGCATGACGGCCGATGGACAGAGCCGCGTGTGCTCGCGGATGAGCCCGGCCTGCCCCATTGGAACCCGGTGTTTCATCTGAACGGCAGCGGCGACCTGCTGCTTTATTACAAAGTCGGACACCTGATCAAGCAATGGTACACCCGGGTCATGGTCTCCAAGGATGGCGGCCATTCCTGGTCCGAGCCGGCAGAGCTGGTTCCGGGAGACCGGGGCGGACGGGGGCCGGTGCGCAACAAGCTGCTTGTGCTGGCGGACGGAACCTGGCTTGCGCCGGCATCCACAGAGGATGGCATCTGGCAAGCGGTTGTCGACATTTCGCGCGATCAGGGACGGACCTGGTCCACCAGCTCATGGGTACGTATTGAGGAATTAAACTACAACGAGATCTCCAAAGTAACCGGCAGCCCGATTCCGGTTTCCGAGCAATCGTTTGTCGGCCGGGGCGTTATTCAGCCTGCCTTGTGGGAATCTGCGCCGGACCAGGTACATATGCTGCTGCGCAGCTCGGAAGGCAGTATCTACCGCAGCGACTCGACGGATGGCGGCCGAACCTGGAGTGACGCTTATGCGACATCGCTGCCGAACAACAACAGCGGAATCGATGTCGCGAGGCTGGACGACGGGACGCTGGTATTGGCGTACAATCCGGTTGGCGTGAACTGGGGAGTGCGCACACCGCTCGTTTTAAGCGTATCGCGGGACAATGGGAACAGCTGGAGCGAAGCCTTCGTGCTGGAGGAGGGAGAAGGGGAATTTTCCTACCCGGCAATCATGGCCAAGGGCAGCCGGCTCTATTTGACGTACACCTGGAATAGGGAGAGTATCGTATTTTGCCAGCTTGTCGTGAACGAATGTAAATAAACTTTGGATCGAGAGGGAGAAGAGAGATGAGCATACGATTAGCAGAAGGGGTATGGCCTACGATGGTCACTCCGTTTACGGAGGACAATGAAATCGATTATCCCGCTTTGGGGAAAGCGATTGAATGGTATATCGACAAAGGGGTAGCCGGGCTTTTTGCCGTATGCCAGTCCAGCGAAATGTTCTTTTTAAGTCTGGAGGAGAGGGTACAGCTGGCTGCCTTCGTGAAGGAAAAAGCCCGCGGGCGCGTGCCCGTCATCGCCTCGGGACATATTGGAGATACGTTCGAGGATCAGGTCAAGGAGCTGCGGGCAATCGCGGAGACGGGGATTGATGCGCTGGTCCTGCTGACCAACCGGCTGGCGGCCGAAGACGAGTCCGATGCCGTTTGGCAGGCTAACCTGGAAAGGCTGCTTCAAGAGCTGCCCGAATCGGTACCGCTTGGATTTTATGAATGTCCGTATCCTTATAAACGGCTTATTTCCCCGGAAATGCTGAAATGGTGCGCCGATACGGGCAGATTTCAGTTTTTGAAGGATACCAGCTGCGACGTGGACAATATGAAGGCGAAACTGGAAGCCATACAAGGTACAGGCTTGAATATATATAATGCCAACAGCGCCACGCTGCTGGAGACGATCAAGCTGGGCATTACCGGGTACAGCGGGGTCATGGCGAATTTTCATCCCGAGCTGTACGTATGGCTGATGCGCAATGCGCAGACATCCCCTGAGAAGGCCGAGGAGCTGTCGGATTTCCTGAGCCTCGCTTCCTTCATTGAAAGGCAGCTGTATCCGGTCAACGCCAAATATTATTTGATGCTGGAAGGCGTCTTTAACGGGATCCACACGCGCTCCAAAAGCCATCATGATTTTACGGCGACGAACCGGCTGGAAGTGGAGCAGCTTCAACGTATCTCAGCAAAATATATACAATCGATTTAATTCCAAGGAGGAATATACCGTATGAGCCAGCATGCTATGACGAACCGTTTGCAAGGAGATCTGCCCAAAATTGGAATCCGGCCTGTCATCGACGGCCGGCGCGGAGGCATCCGCGAGTCGCTGGAGGAGCCGACCATGAATATGGCGAAGGCTTGCGCCCGGTTTTTGAGCGAAAATTTGCGCCATTCGAACGGCTTGCCGGTCGAATGCGTCATTGCCGACACGACGATCGGCGGCGTTGCGGAAGCGGCCCGGACCGCGGAAAAATTCCGCAAGGAGGGTGTCGGCTTGACCATTACGGTAACGCCTTCCTGGTGCTATCCGCTGGAGACGATCGATACCGATCCGCTGCAGCCGAAGGCGATCTGGGGCTTTAACGGCACGGAGCGCCCGGGTGCGGTGTACCTTGCTTCGGCTATGGGCGCGCATAACCAGAAAGGGCTTCCGGCCTTCAGCATTTACGGCAAAGACGTGCAGGATATCGGGGACAGCACGATTCCTGCCGATGTGCAGGCGAAGCTGCTGCAGTTCGCCAAGGCGGGACTTGCTGTTGCGACGATGCGGGGCAAATCGTATTTGGCGATGGGGACGGTATCGATGGGCATTGCAGGCTGCATCGTGGATGAGACGTTCTTCCAGGAATATCTCGGCATGCGCAACGAGTATGTCGATATGAGCGAATTCGTCCGCCGGATGGAGCGGGAAATTTATGATAAGGACGAGTACGCGCGCGCCTTGGCCTGGACGAAGGAGAACTGCCGTATCGGGGCTGACGTGAACCCGCCGGAGCTGACGCGGACAGCGGAGCAGAAGGAGCAGGACTGGGAGACCGTTGTCAAAATGACGCTGATCGCCCGCGACCTGATGATCGGCAATCCGAAGCTGGCGGATATGGGCTTCGAGGAAGAGGCGATGGGACATAACGCGATCGCCGCGGGCTTCCAAGGCCAACGGGCATGGACCGATCATTTCCCGAACGGTGACTTCATGGAAGCGATCTTGACCAGCTCGTTCGATTGGAACGGTATCCGCGAGCCTTATATGCTGGCGACGGAGAACGATAACCTGAATGCGGTCACGATGCTGTTTGGTCACCTGCTGACGGACAGCGCGCAAATTTTTGCCGATGTACGGACATACTGGAGTCCCGAGGCGGTCAAGCGCGTGACAGGACAGGAGCTGACCGGTGCTGCGGCAGGCGGCGTCATTCATTTGATCAACTCCGGACCGGCGGCGCTCGACGGAACCGGTGAGCAGCTGCTGAACGGGCAGCCGGCCATGAAGCCGTTCTGGGATATTACGGAGCAGGAGGCCAAGGCTTGCCTGGATGCGACCTTGTGGTGTCCGGCGGTCGATTTCTTCCGCGGCGGCGGGTATTCCACGGACTTTACGACACGGGGCGGCATGCCGATGACGATGGCACGCATCAATCTGATTAAAGGTGTCGGTCCGGTGCTGCAAATCGCCGAAGGCTACTCGGTCGAGCTGCCTCCGGAAGTGCACGACACGCTGGATCAACGCTCCAATCCGACTTGGCCGACGACTTGGTTCGTGCCGAACTTGACCGGAGAGGGCGCCTTCAAGGATGTATATTCGGTCATGAACCATTGGGGCTCGAACCATTGCGCCGTCAGCTATGGCCATGTTGGCGCCGGTTTGATCACGCTTGCTTCGATGCTGCGCATTCCGGTATGCATGCACAACGTGCCGGATGAGCAGGTGTTCCGTCCAACCGTTTGGACGGCGTTCGGTGTGAATGAGCCGACGGGGGCGGATTACAGAGCTTGCGCCGCTCTAGGGCCCATTTACCGGTAAAACCGATTTCATTTTGTGGTAAGATGGAAAAGTCCGGTGAATTCAAACCATAAAATGAAAGGGGAACTTTTCAATGATTTTCGGTGATATGGCTCATTATGAGCAAGAGAAGGCGACGTATTCCGGCCATATTCGCAAAGGCCTTGAAGCTATTGTCTCGATGGGCTTGGCGGAGAAGGCTGCAGGGAAGTACGAAATCGACGGCGAGCTGATGTTTGCCCTGGTTCAGGAGCTGGAGACAGAGCCGGCAGCGAAACGTCGGCCTGAATCGCACGAAAAGTACGCGGATATTCAGCTTCTGGTTAGCGGCGAGGAGGCGATCGGGGTCGCCAAGTATTCGGCGGAGCTCCCCGTACAGGAGGACATGCTGGGTACACGTGATATCGTATTTTACGAACGGGCGGACAATGAGTTCAATTTATTGCTGCGTCCCGGACAGTTTGCGGTATTTTACCCTTCCGATGTGCATCGTCCTTGCTGCAATGTGAACGGGCCGAGCGCCGTCAAGAAAATTGTCGTGAAAATTCACAAGCAATTGTGGAATGCGTAATCCTTATTGAACATATCCTCTTACGTATTTAACGAAGATGAGAAGCTCCTTGTTCCACGGAACCGGGGGCTTCTCGTTTCGTTGCGGGCAAAAAAATTTGGCTTACCATCTTTTCAACAATCCAATGGGATGATATACTCAGTTTTAAGTTAAGCGTTATACCCAACAAGAAACATACGATTGATTCAGCGCAATTGTACCCTTTCACTTGTCTTTAGCATGAAGGCTATGAAAGTATGCAAGCGTTATCATCACTCCAGGGATGGTAACCAGGAATCAATCGTTCTTTTTCCCCTTAGATTAAGCGCTTAACCTAATCTTTGTTAGTTAGGGGAGAAGAAACATGAAGCTTCTTAAGCAAACCGCAGTAGCCGCCTTTGCCGCATCGCTTCTGCTGCAAGCACCCGCATGGGCAGCGGAGGACTACGCTCCACTCAGGGAAAGTCTGCAAAAGGCCGGAGCCTCGGTTGTATGGGATGCCTCCACGAAGACGGCAGCCTTCAAGCTGTTGAACGGAACGACGGGGTCCGTTACATTGGACAAAGACGAATACAAGCTCGGCTCGAAGACCGGCAAGCTGCGGGCGAAGGCGAAGCTCGTCGACGGGGTTACCCAGGTGCCGTCGGACTTTATCGAGCAGCTAATAAGCGATCAGACCGGCAGCAATGTGCTGGATGCCGCGAAGCAGAAGGACGAGAAGCTCGTCTCCGTCACCGCGGATGTGGAGACGGCCGCTGTAGAGAGCGGAAGCGATGCGGCGGATGACCCCGCAATCTGGGTAAATCCGAAGGATCCTTCCAAGAGCACACTGTTGGCGACGAACAAGGGCGGAGGCATCCTCGTCTACGATTTGGCCGGTCAGGAGCTGTACTCGTACAAGGTCGGCAAGGTCAACAACATTGACGTCCGTTACGATTTCCCTCTTGGCGGCAAAAAGGTCGATATCGCTGCGGCGACGAACCGTTCCAGCAATTCAGTCGAATTTTTCGCAATCAATCAGGAAACCGGTGAGCTGACAAACATCAACGGCGACAAAATCAAGTCGAAGATGCATGAGGTATACGGCTTCTCCTTGTACCACAGCTTGAAGACAGGCAAGTTTTACGCGCTTATTCTGGGCAAGGAAGGCGAATTCGAGCAGTATGAAATCTTGGATAACGGCAGCGGCAAGGTGAACGGCAAGCTGGTGCGGGAGTTTCAATTGGGTACGATAGCAGAGGGGCTTGTTGCAGACGATGAATACGGCTATATGTACCTTGCGGAGGAAAATGTGGCGATCTGGAAATATGACGCCGAGCCGGACAACGGGATTCTTCCGATTGCCCGTGTCGATTCGGCTGACGGCACCCGCCTCACACCGGATATTGAAGGACTGACCTTGTATTACGGGAAAGACGGCACCGGTTATTTGATTGCCTCGAACCAGGGAGAGAGCCGTTATGCGATCTACAAGCGCGAGGGCAGCAATGACTACATCTCCAGCTTCGTTATTGCGGATGGCAGCCAAACCGACGGGACGTCCGTCACCGACGGAATTGATGTCTTGTCCTTCGGACTGGGCGACAAATTCCCTAACGGGCTGTTCGTTGCGCAGGATGATGAGAACATTACGGACGGCAAGACGATGAACCAGAACTTCAAGCTTCTGGGCTGGGACAAAATTGCGGAAGCAGTCGATCCCAAGCTCACGCAGGTGACGAACATCGATCCGCGCAAGCTGATCAAGCGCAACCGGTAGCGAATCGAAGGCCCGGTAGGTTTTCACAGCCAATTCTGGTAACGTTTCCGGAAGCTGAACAGGCTTCAAGCAGGTTTTTATTGACATATTGTAAGCGCTCTACGTACAATATTGGTAACGTTACCGGAAACGTTACCAGAACGCTTGCCGGAAAGGATGAGAGACATGGTTACGATCAAGGATATTGCCAAACAAATCGGGGTTTCCGTCTCGACGGTATCCCGGGCGCTGAACAATCATCCGGACATTAAGCCGGAAACGAAACGGGAAGTATTGGAGGCGATGGAGCGGCTTCAATACACGCCCAACGCCCTGGCCCGAAGCTTAATCAACAAGAAGTCCTATACGGTAGGCCTGATGATTCCCGATATTACGGACCCTTTCTTCGCCGCCATTGCCGATGGAGTGGAGGAAATTTTATCTGACAGCGGCTATCAGGTGGTCTATGGCAATACAACACATAAACAGGAAAAAGAAATCCGGTTTCTGAACAGTGTTATCGAACGGAAGATGGATGGCATCATCGCCACGCCGGATGTCATGAGCGAGGAAATCGTCGACATGCTGGAAAGACTGCAAATCCCGGTCGTGCTGCTGCGCAGAAGACCGCCGGAAGGGCTGAAGATCCCGGTCGTCGACGTCGATCATTATCAAGGGGCATGCAGCGCGGTCCAATACTTGCTTTCATTAGGTCACAGCCGCATCGGGTTTCTCGGTCTCCCTCCCTATTCCTTCACAGGACAGGAACGGTTTCGGGGCTATATAGATACCCTTGCCGCTCACGGTCTGGAGCCGCTTCCTAAGGAACCGCTATTTGCGGGAAGAACGATCGAACACGGCTTCAAGGCAATGGCCCGTTTGTACGAGGAAGCACCTGAGGTTACAGCCGTATTCGCTGCCAACGATATGCTGGGCATCGGCGCATTGGAGTGGCTGGCGAAGAACGGCATTCGGGTGCCGGACCGGATCAGCGTCGTAGGCTTTGACAATCTGGAGGTTACTGATCTTCATTGGATCAAGCTGACGACGATCTCCCAGCCCCGCAATCTGATGGGGAAGAAGGCGGCGGAGCTGCTGCTGCAAATGATGAAGGAGCATGTGCTGACGCATGACCCGATTTTTTTGGATACGGAGCTGATTGTAAGAGAAACCTGCGCTCCGATGAGCCGGGTAAAGGCTTAAAGAGCCGCACAAGGAGAGTGAAAGAAGGATGGAAGGCCAGCACACTGGGGGTTCGTCCCCTAAGCTTCATCTCATCGTGGAAGCGTTGAACGACGGCAGCCTGCCGAACCGGTTCCGCAAGACGCCGGTTACGGAGGAGGAGCTTTCAGGCTTGCCGGATCACTTGAACCGGTTCGGCTTTGCGGAGCTTCGTATGTCGGGCAGCGCCCAATTTTCGCATCAAGGGCTGCAGCGCATGATGAAGGAGATCGGGGAGACGCCGATCACTGTCGTTGATTTAAGGCAGGAGAGCCATGGCTTTGTCGATGGCCTCGCTGTCAATTGGTTTGGACTGCACAATGGGGGCAATAAAGGATTAACGAACCAGGAAGTGATGGTGGAGGAAAAATCCCGCTTGGACGGTTTGAGGCTCCAGGAGAGCGTCGTCTTTGACAGGGTGGAGGAAAAATCCATCAATGTGGAGGGACCCGTTGCCCACCGGAATGCCGTTCATTCGGAGGAGGAGCTTGTCGTATCCGAAGGGCTGGGCTACGCGCGCTTTTACGTCACGGATCACCACCGTCCGCCGGACAGCGAGGTCGACCGGTTTCAAGCATTTCTGGAAACGTTACCGGAAGGAACATGGCTTCATTTCCACTGCAGGGGCGGCGTCGGCAGGACGACCACGTTCATGCTGATGTACGACATGCTGCGTCACTCGCCGCATGTGAGCCTTGACGAGCTGCTGGAGAGACATACAGCGACCGGCGGCCGGGACATGTACCGACTGGACTCGCCGGACTCGCCGAAGTATGCACCGGCTGTGGAACGGCTTGCTTTTATCAAACAATTTTATGCCTACTGCTTGAGTCAAGCCGATAAGCAGCATCGAACGCCATGGTCCAGGTGGATCGCCGAACGCAATGCAAGGGAAGAACAATAATTTGTTTGGTCTGCTGTCACTATACCTATAGGGAGGCTGTTAACCTTGTCCAAGAAAAGAACAAACCGTACCGCTGCCGTATTGATGCTGTGTGCCGTGATGCTTGTGGGTGCTGCTTGTGGAAAGAGCAATCCGGCCGGAAGCACGGACAGCGGAAAAGCCGGAGGCAAAAATGCGGAGTGGGCCGAGAAGGTCGGCCTGAACAAGACGGAAACCGTCGATGAGCTGTATGAAAAAGCGAAGCAGGAAGGTAAGGTAGTCGTCTATTCGCAATCGAGCCGGATCAAGGATGTCAAGGCTTCCTTCGAGGCCAAATATCCCGGCATTAAGGTAGATGCCTACAATATGACGACGAACGATATCGTCGAGAAGGTCATTCGGGAGCAGGGAGCGGGCGTGTTCAACTCCGACGTGATTTTCGTGAAGGATGCGGCGGGAACGGTATCGACGGAGCTGACCAGCAAGGGGCTGGTGCACAAGTATATGCCCAAGGATTTGACCGACAAGATGGTGGAGCCTTACAAAAGCAAGAGTCCTGGGATTGTGCCCTACGTTTCGTTAAGAGCATTCTACTATAATACCGAGGTGTACAAAGAGCCGCCGGTGAGCAACTGGTGGGATCTCACCACGCCGGAATGGAAAGGGAAGGTCATTCTGGAGGATCCGATTCAATCGGCGGATACGATGGATTTGTTTCTGGCTGTGGTCAAGAATGCGGACGATATGAAGCAGGCGTACAAGGAAAAGTTCGGCAAGGAGATCGAGCTGAACGGGACGGAAAATGCCGGCTACGAATTTTTCAAGCGCGTGTTGAAAAACGATCCGATTCTCGTCAAGTCCAGCGACGAAGCCGTGGACGCCGTTGGGGCCAAAGGGCAAGCGAAGCCGCCGATCGCGATTAGTGCTTCCAGCAAGCAGCGCGACATTGCCGAGAAGGGGCTTAAGGTCGCCGCGACCTACGATATTAAGCCAAAGCTGTCGGTCGTCGGACCGAACTACCTGTATGTTGCCAACAATGCGCCGAACCCGAACGCAGCCAAGCTGATGATCCGTTGGATGGCAGGAGAAGCGGACGGGAAGGGCGAGGGCTTCAAGCCTTTTAATGTTATGGGTTCCTGGTCGACGAGGAGCGACAACGGCCGCACGGATCAGCCGGCGCTCGATAAAATTAAGGTATGGGACTATGACACCGATTATTTTTATAACAACTTCATTAAATTCAGAGAATTCTGGTTGAAAAATCAATAAAAAGTAAGCGCTATCAAATGAAAGAGTGCGATCCTGATTCTGGGATGAGACGATCAGGCGCGTTTTTCATCATAAGGAATGGAGTGGCAGAAATGATGCTTGGATTTTCGATCCAAAGCCCGGTATTTCTCGGGAAGCTTAGCCGGAGCAGCACGCATGATTTAATCGCTCATTATGCAGATGTCGAGCTGTTTCTTGACGCACTGAAGTCTGCGGGAGTGGGCTCCATCGAAGTGAGGATTCTTCCCCGGGGGACCGATTCCTGGGCCTATCAGGAGCTGATCCAGATGATCTGGAGTATGGGGCTGCAGCTGACGATTCACGGTCATGTAGCCGGAGATCATCCGGGCCGCACGTTCGGGGAAGCTTATCCCTCGATGAGCTATGTGCTGAAGCATTTTCATAATTATCAGGACCGCTTGATGATGACGCTGCATGCATTTGATGCGAAGGAAGGCACGGAGGAAGTATTGCACAGCCGAACGGTGCAGCTATTGAGGGAATGGACCGGGATGGTGGATAACGAGAGCCTCCCGATCCGGTTTGCGCTCGAAAATAACCGGAAAAAAGCTTCCAAGGTGGATCCGGGGGATTCGGTGGACGGTGTGCTGCGAATGGCGAATGAGGTGGATCACCCTGCCGTAGGGATCTGCTGGGATATGGGGCATTACTACTCTAATCTGCTGAAGGGCAACGGGCTGGAGGCGCCGCCCGAGCATCCGATAGAGGATTTGCCGCCGCTGGCTTTTCTCCATAAAGGCATTCACACTCACATTCACGGCATCGGAGCGTCCGGTACCCACAATCCGCTGACAGCGTTCTCCAGCTTGCCTTTGGAGCACTACACAAACGAGCTGGTGAAGGCGGGATACGACGGGATATTCAACCTGGAGCTGACGTTGGATAAATTCAACACGGACCTGACCTTGAGTGAGCATGTCATGGCTTCGGTACAGCGACTGGAAAGAGCAGTTCAGGCAGCTACAGATCGTAAGGAGGGAAAACAAGCAAATGTACAAACTTGAAGCGGCGAAGACGCCTTCCAGATTCAACTGGATTCGAGTGATCAATATGGCGAGAAGTATTCTAAGCAATCCGATTCACCTGATCAGTATTTTCGCTTTTCTGTTTCTATGCTACACCATTGTCGTTCCCATGTGGGAGATTATCTCGCATACGTTTACTTGGCATTCGGAGGATATACGTGTGGCAAGGGGCGTAGTGCCCGGGGAATTTACACTGTACCATTGGGCCCACGTGCTGGCGAGCGATATTAGCCAGTCCGTATTTTATAAGCCGCTGATGAACTCGTTCGCGATTGCGGTATGCGTATCGGTGCTGTCGATGATTCTGGGCGGCGCGCTGGCGTGGCTCGTTACCCGGACGGATATTCCGTTCAAGAAGACGATCGGCTTTCTGGCGATTATTCCTTACATGCTGCCTTCGTGGATCAAGGCGTTCGCCTGGCTCGTCGTGTTCAAGAACGATCGGGTCGGCGGCAGCCAGGGCCTCATGCAGTACGTTCTTGGGATCAATCCGCCCGACTGGCTTTCATACGGCTTCCTGCCTATCGTCATCAACCTGTCGGCGCACTATTACACGTTCTTTTATTTGCTGATCGCCGTCGCGCTAAGCTCCATCAACAGCAGTCTGGAGGAGTCGGCGGACATTATGGGGGCCAGCAGGCTGACCATTTTGCGCAAAGTGACATTCCCGCTCGTGATGCCCGCGATCCTGTCCGCACTCATCCTGACCTTCTCCAAAAGCATGGGAACGTTCGGGGTTGCGGCCTTCCTCGGCTTGCCCGTCAAATATTACACCATCGCAACGATGCTCTACGGCAGTATGAAAAACCGGATGATTTCGGACGCTTATGTGCTGAGCCTGATCCTGATTCTCATCTCGTCTCTGACCATCTACATTAACCAACGCACGATCGGCAAAAGAAAAAGCTACGCAACTATCGGCGGCAAGGATTCCCGTAAAAACCCGACACCGCTCGGGAAGTGGAGAATCCCCGCAGTCAGCGCAGTCCTGCTGTTTCTGTGCTCGGCGGCGCTGTTCCCGCTGCTGCTGCTCCTCTGGCAGTCGTTCATGCTGCGCGACGGGGATTACAGCTTCAGCAACCTGACACTGCATTTCTGGACCGGTGAATCGATGTCCAACATTGCTTCGGGCGAGGTCGGGGTGCTGATCAATGACGGTATTGTGCTAGCATTGAAAAATTCGCTTTCCATCGCCTTTACGGCGGCTATCGTTGCAGCTGTGATCGGACTGGTGTTCGGCTACATCATCACGAAGTCGAGAAAAACATTGTCCTCCAAGGTAGTAGAGCAGCTGTCGTTCCTGCCTTATCTGATCCCGGGCATTTCGTTTGCGGCCATTTACTTGTCCATGTTCGCCCAGCCGCAGCTGCTCGTACCGGCGCTGTACGGCACGCTGTCGCTCGTCATTCTTATTACGATCGTCAAGGAGCTGCCGTTCGCTACAAGATCCGGCTTAAGCACCATGTTCCAGATCAGCGGCGAGCTGGAGGAGGCGGCCAAAATTCAAGGCGCGTCCTGGCTGCGCCGGTTTATTAAAATCATGGTGCCGCTTAGCCGCAAAGGCGTCGTCAGCGCATTCCTGCTGCTGTTCATCAGCGCCATGAAGGAATTGGATTTGATCGTCCTTCTCGTGACGCCGAATACAGGCACATTGACCACCTTGACGTTCCGGTATGCGGAAAAAGGGTACCAGCAATATGCGGACGCCATTATTCTCATTATTATCGCGATCATTCTAATTACGCATTTCCTGGCGACCAAGTTTTTGAAAGCCGATCTTTCCAAAGGCATAGGAGGCTAATATGAGCAAAATCGAGCTGAAAAAGATCAATAAATATTTCGACAACCATCATATCTTGAAGGATTTGGACCTCGTCATCGAGGAAGGCGACTTTATGACGCTGCTCGGCCCGTCCGGCTGCGGCAAGACGACGACGCTGCGGGTCATTACCGGTCTGGAGAACCCGGAGCGGGGCACGATTTCGATCGGGGGCAAGGAGGTCGTCAACGGGGAAAATTATTTCTATGCGCCGCCGTCCAAACGCGGGTTGAATCTCGTTTTCCAAAGCTATGCGCTCTGGCCGCATATGACCGTTTACGAGAATGTCGCCTTCGGCTTGAATATCAACAAGGTGCCCAAGGCGGAAATTAAGACCAGCGTAGAGCAGGCTTTGGAAAAAATGCAGATCCAAAAGTACAGGGACCGCTATCCGTCCGAGCTGTCCGGCGGTCAGCAGCAGCGCGTGGCGATTGCCCGTGCTATTGTGACCAAGCCGAAAATTTTACTGCTCGATGAGCCGCTGTCGAACCTCGACGCCAAGCTGCGGCTGGAAATGCGGGCGGAGCTGAAGCGGCTGCACCGCGATTTGAAGACGACGATTATTTACGTTACGCACGATCAGGTTGAGGCGCTGACGTTATCGACGAAGATCGCGATTTTCTTTGAGGGCAACCTGGTGCAGCTCGATTCGCCGAAGGGCATTTACAGACAGCCGGCGGACATCCGCGTTGCGGATTTTATCGGCAATCCGACGATTAATTTCGTGGATGCCGACAGTACGTATGAGAACGGGAGGCTGATCACGGAGTCCCCGCTTGGGAAGCTGGTGCTTGATTCCAGGGCAGCGGGTGCGGCTGCTTCAGGCAAGGTAACGCTGGCGATTTATCCGGAGGATATTCAGGTTGTGCAGGAGCCTGTCGAGGGAGGCATTCCGTGCCATGTGTATTCGACGCTGCCGGCCGGCTCCGAGACGATCATTCAGCTGTCTGCGGGCAGCGATCTAGGCATTATGGCCAAGGTGATGGGGGATTTGGAGCTGCCCATCGGCAAGCTGGTGTATATCAGGTTCCCGCTGGAGAAGGTCAACGTGTACGATAAAGCGACAGGAAAGCTCATTGCCCGGTAACTGGGGGGAGAGCTATAGGAGGCATTAGAGGATGGGAGCTACAGCAGCGGACATATGGCATATTACCCACCTGGAATTGCTGCTTCGGATGGGCTTGGCGGTGGTCCTTGGAGGAGCCATCGGAATCGAGAGGGAATGGAGCAACCATGCGGCAGGATTTCGGACGCATATTCTGGTTTGTCTCGGGTCGGCGACGATTATGCTGCTATCCGAGTATGGATTCTCACAGTTCGCGTTGGAGAGCAGCGTGAGAATGGACCCGGCGCGTCTGGCGGCTCAGGTGATCAGCGGCATCGGGTTTCTTGGGGCCGGCGCGATTCTGCGCAACGGCAATATGATCAAAGGGCTGACGACGGCCGCGTCCATCTGGGTTGTCGCCGGGATCGGCCTGTGCGCCGGGGCGGGCTTTTTTACCGGAGCTCTGCTGAGCACATTCATGGTGCTGGTCAGCCTGTACCTGCTGAATAAGTGGGAAAAGCATTTGATGTGGCACCGCAGGCTGCACGACGTCGAGATGACGATTATCGATCATCCCGGCGTGCTGGGACGCATTTCTTCTGCATTCGGGGAGCATGGGATTCAGATTGCCAACGTGAAAATCCGTCCGGGTGACGATGAGATCATCGAGGAGAACGGTACCCCGACGATGGACATCTGCTTCAGTCTGCGTCTTAGCAAGCAGGAGAAGCTGCTGGAAGCCTTCGAGGCAATCGCGGGGATGGAGATTATCGTCTCGCTTGAGGCGGACCATTTTCAAATCACTAAAAAAGGAAGCGCAGGCGGAAGCTCCATCTCCGCATAACATAATTGGGATAGGTGGCTGAGAGAAGTGAATCGTATTTTACTTGTATCGGATTTGGATGGCACGCTGCTCGACACCGCGCAGCGGATCAGCCCGGAAAATTTGGAGGCGATCCGCCGGTTCAGGGAGCAGGGCGGTATTTTTACGCTGGCGACCGGCCGAATGGAGCAATCAGTAATTCCGTTCGTGCAAGCCATGAACCTGGACGTGCCCGTCATTGTGTATAACGGAGCCCGGATTTACAGTCCGGCGACCGGAGAGGTGCTTTACGACCGGCATTTGCCTCTGACGCAGGCGCTCTGGGACCAGTTTCTGGAGCAGGCGGACGACAGCATAGGCATTTTCTTGTACCGCGGTGGTCAGGTATATACCCCCTATCGTAATGAGATCGTCGAGAAGCATGAGCGCAAGGACCGGGTACCTTGCCATTTGTTGACAGACCGCACGGTGTTTAATGATGTGACGAAGGTGCTTCTGATCTCCGACGATCTGGAGAAGCTGAAGCGTTATGGCCAGCTGGTGGAAGATAGCGGAATAGCGAATGAAATGATTTATTCGGAATGGAATTACTTGGAGGTGCTTCCGCCCGATGTGTCGAAAGGAATAGCACTGCAGGAGCTGCAGCGCATTCTGAATCTGGAGCATGCGTACACCATGGCGGTGGGCGATAACCTGAACGATTTGTCGATGGTGCGCTGCGCAAATCGCGGGTATGCGGTAGAGAATGCGCATCCGGACCTGAAGGAAGCGGCGGACGAACTGACGGTGCACCACGAGCAGCACGCGATTGCGGCGATTATTCAAAACTATTTTCATAACAAGGGAGCGAACGGGCATGAATATGACTTATCTGGAGACGGCACAGATGATGGCGAGAACGGCGGGCAGCCTGATTAAGCAACGGATGGACAGCGGCTTTGCTACGGAGGAGAAAAGCTCCAGCTTTGATGTCGTTACCGAGGTGGATAAGGCATCGGAGGAGCTGATCCGCAAGGGGATCTTGCTGCAGCACCCGGACCACAGGTTTCTCGGGGAGGAAGAATCATTTGTGAGCGGCAAGCCGCTGCAGGAGGTGCTTCTGGAGGCGCAGAACGAGCCTTTTCTTTGGGTTGTGGATCCGATTGACGGAACGAGCAACTTTGTGCAGGGGATTCCGGGGTTTACGGTGTCGATAGCTCTTGCCTGCCGAGGCGAATTAACGGTCGGTGTCGTCTATGATCCTGTGCTGGATGAGATGTTCTGGGCGGAGAAGGGCCAGGGAGCCTATTTGAACGGCAAACCAATTCAAGTCGCCTCGGCAGACCAGCTGGGCAGAAGTGTCATTGCGACAGGCTTCCCTTCGAATATGCAGGCGCGGGGTGCGGTATATAACGGACTGGGACGATTGCTGGAGCAATGCCGGACGATTCGTTCCTTAGGCTCTGCGGCACGCCATCTGGCTTATGTTGGCGCAGGAAGGCTGCACGGCTTCTGGGAAAACGGTCTGAACGCATGGGATGTAGCGGCCGGAGCGCTTATCGTACAAGAAGCGGGCGGGACAGTGACGGATACAAGAGGCGAAGCGTACAGCCTGTTAACAAGAGACATCACGGCAAGCAACGGCCGCATTCATGAAGCTTTTGTCAGCTGCCTGGAATAATTGTGCAGGTTAAAATGCAGGGCAGCGTCATAAACCTGGGGGACGGACCGTACACTGAATTAGGCAGGCATGTTATGGCGTACGGTTCATAGGATGAGGAATGCCGGATCGGGAATCGGCGGATTCTCAAAATTTTTTTTGCAATAGGCATTGTCTGAATTTCAGTTGTATAGTAAAATCGAGTAAAGCGCTTAACTCACAAAGGTTAAGCGGTTAATCTCTAAGGGTGAAGGGAGATGACTACGATTACAATTCGACTAACGATGGCGCAAGCCTTACTGCGCTTTCTAGACCAACAGTACATCTCGGTAGACGGACAGGAAACCAAATTCGTTCACGGCGTCATGGGCATTTTCGGTCACGGGAATGTGACGGGCATCGGAGAGGCGTTGGAACGCAGCGCAGGCGATTTAATCTATATTCAAGGGAAGAACGAGCAGGGCATGGTCCATGCCGCCGCGGCATTTGCCAAGCAGCATAACCGCAACAAAATATTTGCATGCACGACCTCCATCGGACCTGGGGCATTGAACATGATTACAGCTGCGGCAACGGCAACGGTCAACCGCATCCCGGTTCTGCTGCTTCCGGGCGATAACTTTGCTTCCCGGCAGCCTGACCCGGTGCTTCAGCAGCTGGAGGTGCAGGGCGATTACACAATCTCCGCGAACGATCCGTTCAAATCGGTCAGCAAGTATTGGGACCGAATCGTCCGGCCGGAGCAGCTGATGACGGCGGCGGTGCAGGCGATGCGCGTGCTGACGGACCCGGCGGAGACCGGTGCGGTCACCTTGGCGCTGCCGCAGGATGTGCAGGCGGAAGCCTATGATTATCCGGAAGCTTTCTTCGAGAAAAAGGTTCATTATATCGACCGCAGACCTGCTGCGCCCCAAGCGGTAGAGCGTGCGGCAGAGCTTGTTGCAGGGAAAAAGAGGCCGCTTCTCGTAGCCGGCGGCGGCGTGCTGTACGCCTCTGCGGCAGCCGAGCTCACGAAGTTCGCTGAAGCGTTCGGCATCCCGGTAGCGGAGACGCAGGCGGGGAAAAGCGCTTTACCTTGGGACCATCCGCTGAATGTCGGCGGTATTGGCGTCACCGGCACGCTGGCAGCCAATGTGTTGGCGAAGCAGGCGGACCTCATTATCGGCGTGGGAACGCGCTACTCGGACTTTACGACGGCATCCAAATCCGCATTTGCGAATCCGGATGTCCAATTTCTGAACCTCAACATCAGCGCCTTCGATTCTGCGAAGCTGAACGGGGCGGCCATTACAGGGGACGCCAGGGAGGCGCTGAAAGCGCTTCACGACGCGCTTTCCGAACGCGGCTACGAGAGCGGCTACGCGTCAGGTGAGGTAGCCGGGCTGAAGGAACAGTGGGACCGTGAGGTGGACCGCCTGTACAGCGCGGAATGCGATGCCGGGCTGGCCCAGACGCGGGCGCTCGGCGTCGTGAACCGGACGATCGACCCGTCGTCGGTCGTCGTGTGTGCGGCAGGCAGCCTGCCGGGCGATCTGCACCGGCTGTGGAGGGCGGCCGAGCCGAAGACTTACCATATGGAATATGGCTTTTCCTGCATGGGATACGAGGTCAGCGGCGCCTTCGGGGCCGCATTGGCCGAGCCGAATCGGGAAGTATACGCGCTCGTAGGCGACGGCAGCTACCTGTTGCTTCACTCGGAGCTGGTCACAAGCCTGCAGGAAGGCCGCAAAATGACGGTTGTTCTTTTCAACAACCACGGCTTCCAATGCATTCATAACCTGCAAAGAGGCCACGGCAGCGACGGCTTCGGCAATGAGTTCCGCTACCGCGAAGCCGCTACCGGTAAGTTAACGGGCAGCTACATGCCGATCGACTTTGCTGCTCACGCGGCCAGCCTGGGACTGAAGGCTTACAAAGCGGAGACCGCAGAAGAGCTGGAGGCGGTGCTGCAGCAGGCGAAGGGAGAGACCCTCTCGACGCTGATTGAGGTTGCCGTCGTGCCGGGCACGAATTCGGACGGCTACGAGTCCTGGTGGCAGGTCGGCGTACCGGAGGTGTCGGCGAGCGGCAAAGTATTGTCGGCGCATGAGGAAATGAAAAAACGGATTCAAGCGGCAAAGTCGTTTTAAATAGATCAATCAGAGCAAGGGAGGAAGAGCATGAGCATTCAAGATCTGCCGTTTCGGCTCGGCGTCCATCCGATCAACTGGGTGGGAGAGGACGTGAAGGAGCACGGCGCCGACACGACGTATGAGCGCATTCTGGACGATATTCAGGCTTTGGGGCTTACCGGCACCGAAATGGGTCGCAAGTATCCGACGGATATCGCCGTCCTCCAGCAGGAGCTGTCCCGGCGCGGTATACAGCTCGTCTCGCAGTGGAAATCGGTGCTGTTCTCCGACCCGACCTACAGGGAACAGGAACTGGAGGCTTATCGGAAGCATGTTGAATTTCTAAAGGAAATGGGCAGTACAGTAATCAGTACGGCGGAGGTAGGCGGCTCGCTTCATTTCGATCCCCGCCGCACGCCCAACGAGAAGGAAGTGCTTCGTCTCGACGAAGCGGGCTGGCGCAGCCTGGCCGAAGGGCTGAACGCCGCCGGCGCGATCGCACAGGAGTACGGTCTGAAGCTGACCTACCATCATCATGGCGGGACCGTAGTCGAGCAGCCGGATGAAATCGACCGGTTGATGGAGCTGACCGATCCGTCGCTCGTTTACCTGCTGTTCGACACAGGCCATGCCTACTATGGCGGTGCCGACCCGCTGACAGTGCTGCGCAAGCATTTCGACCGGATCGCCTACATCCACCTGAAGGATATCCGGCAGGAGGTGCTGGATGAGGCACGTGCCGAGCAGGCCGACTTCGTCACCTGCATCCGCAAAGGCGTATTTACGGTGCCGGGTGACGGCTGTCTCGATTTTGCACCGGTGTTCCGGGAGCTGCTGAGCCGTGGCTACAACGGCTGGGCGATGCTCGAGGGCGAGCAGGACCCGGCTGCCCACAATCCTTACGAATATGCGCGCAACGCGCTTCGCTATATCGAATCTCTCACCTCAAACGAAGGAAGGGTATAATGCCATGACTTATGTGTCCTTTGCCGGAGCGGAGAAGCCGCTTGATTTTGTCGCTATCGGCCGTCTCTGCATCGATTTGAACGCGAACGAAATTCATCGTCCGATGGAAGAAACGATGACGTTTACGAAATATGTCGGCGGATCGCCGGCCAATATTACGATCGGGATGTCCCGTTTGGGCTTGAACACGGCCTTTATCGGCAAAATCGCCAATGACCAGATGGGCCGTTTCATTGCGGATTATTTGCGCCGCAACAACATCGCAACGACCAATGTCGTGAACGATACGACGGGCGCTGTGACCGGGCTTGCGTTCACCGAAATCAAAAGCCCGACGGATTGCAGCATCTTGATGTACCGCGATAATGCGGCCGATTTGCTGCTCACGCCAAGCGAGGTGCAGGAATCGCTGATCGCCCAAGCTAAAGTGCTGCTGATCTCCGGCACGGCGCTCGCCAAGAGCCCGTCGCGTGAAGCAGTGTTCCAAGCATTGAGCTACGCCAAAAAGCATGGCGCCGTGATCGTCTTCGATCTCGATTACCGCCCTTATACATGGACATCCGCGGAAGAGACTGCGGTATATTATAACCTCGCCGCCGAGAAATGCGACATCATCCTTGGCACACGCGAAGAGTTCGACATGATGGAACGGTTCGAGGATAACCCGGATCACAGCGACCATATTACCGCATCCAAATGGTTCGATTACTCCGCTAAAATCGTCATCATCAAGCACGGCAAGGACGGCTCCATCGCCTATACGCAGGATGGTGTCGGCCATCGTGCCAAAAGCTTCCCGGCCCGCGTCGTCAAAACGTTCGGCGCCGGCGACTCTTACGCCGCCGGCTTCCTGTACGGCGTCATGCAGGGCTGGAAGCTGGAGAAAAGCATGGAATTCGGCAGCGCCGCAGCCTGCATCGTCATTTCGAGCCACAGCTGCTCGGATGCTATGCCTACGGCCGACCAGGTCCACGATTATATCGAGCGCTGCAACCGCGGCGAGATTACGGCTTCTTAAGGAGTATGTTCAAATAGACGGAAGGCTGCGGGGAGAGGATGTGTCTCCGGCCGCTGAGCTTTTTGAATCTGCTCATTCTACGAATTTAAAAAAATAGGCGTATATTCAAAACGTCTTCGCTGGCTACCCTGTTGACCTAGTATCGTATTGAATTTATGAATACCGGTCATAAGCCCGGATTATACAGCGGAGAGACTGAGGTCATTCCATAGAAGCGTAAGCGTTCGCCTTTGTCCCCGAATTCCTTCAGCTCCAGATTATTCAGAAGGAAATTCGGGGACAACAGCGATTGGAGGAATGATTTCAGTCTCGCAGCGGGCTCTATCGAATATGTTGCTAGGCCGGAAGACGAACGAGTTCATTGTTATTAGGAAGCATGCTTTTGCTGTGAAACACATTTTTGAATATACGCCCAAGGGAGCGCATAAATCATGACACAAACCTTAAAAAACTTCATCGGCGGCGAATGGGTCGAATCCCGTTCCGCGCAAGCCGATCCTGTCTATAACCCGGCAACCGAAGAGATTCTGGCTTACGTCCCCCTCTCCTCGAGGGAAGAACTGAACGAGGCGGTTTCCAATGCCAAGGAAACGTTCCAGAGCTGGAGCCGTACGCCGGTTCCGCGCCGTGCCCGCATCCTGTTCAAGTACCAGCAGCTGCTTGTTGAGCACTGGGAGGAGCTGGCTCGGCTCATCACCCGTGAGAACGGAAAAAGCTACAACGAAGCCCACGGTGAAGTGCTGCGCGGCATCGAGTGCGTTGAGTTCGCGGCGGGCGCACCGTCGCTGATGATGGGCAAGCAGCTGCCGGACATCGCCTCCAACCTGGAGTCCGGCATGTTCCGCTATCCGGTCGGTGTCGTTGGCGGCATCACACCGTTCAACTTCCCGATGATGGTACCTTGCTGGATGTTCCCGCTGGCTATCGCCTGCGGCAATACGTTCGTGCTGAAGCCTTCCGAGCGTACGCCTCTGCTTGCAAACCGTTTGGCGGAGCTGTTCCACGAGGCTGGCTTGCCGGGTGGCGTGCTGAACGTCGTCCACGGAGCGCATGATGTGGTGAACGGCATTCTGGAAAGCCCCGACATTAAAGCTGTATCCTTCGTCGGCTCGCAGCCGGTGGCCGAATATGTGTATACGACCGCTTCCCGTTATGGCAAACGCGTTCAGGCGCTGGCCGGCGCCAAAAACCACTCGATCGTCATGCCGGATGCCGACTTGAATCTGGCGGTCAAGGAAATCGTCAATGCCGCATTCGGTTCTGCGGGTGAGCGCTGCATGGCCTGCTCCGTTGTCGTGGCTGTCGGCGAAATCGGCGATACGCTGGTGAACAAGCTGGTGGAGGCTGCCGACAAAATTACGATCGGCAACGGCTTGGAAGAGGGGACGTTCCTGGGTCCGGTTATTCGCGGCTCCCACAAGGAACGCACACTGAAATACATCGAGATCGGAGAAAAGGAAGGCGCGCTGCTGATCCGCGACGGCCGCAAGGACGATGCCGCGACGGAAGGCAAGGCCGGCTACTTCGTCGGTCCGACCATTTTTGACCAAGTACAGTGCGGCATGGACATTTGGAAGGACGAAATTTTCGCGCCGGTGCTTTCCATTGTCAGAGTGGACACACTGGAGGAAGCCATCGAGCTGGCGAACCGTTCGGAGCTGGCCAACGGGGCGTGCTTGTTTACAAGCAGCGGCAGCTCGATGCGCCAATTCCGCGAAACGATCGATGCAGGGATGCTCGGAGTCAACCTGGGCGTACCGGCACCGATGGCCTTCTTCCCGTTCTCCGGCTGGAAAAAATCGTTCTACGGCGATTTGCACGCGAATGGCATGGACGGCGTCGAATTTTATACCCGCAAAAAAATGGTGACGGCCCGCTGGTAAAAGCACTGGCGGTTTAGAGGATAACGGAGGGACCGCAGGGCGGGTGCCGCGCAGAATCGGGAGGATCGGCCATAGCTTTGGGCATATGAATGAGTCACGGTCAGGCACCCTTGCGTAGGGTCGCCGCTAGGCTCGATTGCCCGACCCGGGCCGTTTGCTCCCTTCGCGTTTCCCGTCCTCCGTTCCGTGGAATAGGAAGGAGCTGTGCGCATCATGACGCTAGTATCGATGAAGCAGATGCTGAATCAAGCACTGGAGGGCGGGTATGCCGTCGGCCAGTTTAATTTGAACAATTTGGAATTTACCCAAGCGATATTACAGGCGGCTCAAGAGGAGCAGGCGCCTGTTATTCTGGGTGTCAGCGAAGCCTATATCCCTTATATGGGGGGACTGCCCTGCATTGCCGGCATGGTGAAATCACTTATCGCGCATTACGGTGTCACGGTTCCGGTTGCTTTGCATCTGGATCACGGCTCCGCGTATGACGTTTGCATCCGAGCGATGCATGCCGGCTTCACTTCCGTGATGATCGATGCATCGCACCATCCGCTGGAACAAAATATCGGCATCACCCAACGGGTGACGGAGGCGGCGCACGTATTAGGCGTCACCGTGGAGGCGGAGCTTGGCCGCATTACAGGCCGTGAGGATGATCTCGTCGTCGACGAGGCGGAAGGCATGTACGCGCTGCCGGACGAATGCGTCCGCTTGGTACGGGAAACAGGCATCGACTGCCTCGCTCCTGCGCTGGGCTCGGTACACGGGCCTTACCGCGGCCAGCCGAAGCTCGGCTTCGAGCGGATGGGTGAAATTCGCAGGCTGACAGGCCTGCCGCTCGTGCTGCATGGCGGCAGCGGCCTGCCCGATGACGAAATTCGTCAGGCGATTGCTCTGGGCACCGCCAAAATCAATGTAAATACAGACAATCAATCGGCCTGCACGGCAGCGATCCGGAAATTTTTGAATGAGCATCCCGAAGCTTATGATCCGCGCAACTACCTTATTCCGGCGCGCGAAGCGATCAAAGCCTCGGTGAAGGCGAAAATTCATCTGTTCGGCTGTGCAGGAAAAGCGGAGGGAGCCCAACATGAAAGCAATTAAGATCGGTATTATCGGAGCAGGCCGAATCGGCAAAATCCATGCGGACAATCTGCTTCGTCTGCCGCAGACGGAAATTGTCGCGGTCAGCGATTTGTTCGCCGGCCCGGACCTTGAGGCATGGGCGGCGCAACGGGGAATCGGCATTGTAACGAAGAGCAGTCAGGACATTATCGACAACCCGGACATTGATGCCATTTTTATTTGCTCCTCGACGGACACGCATGTTCCGCTTATCAAGCAGGCTGCGCTGGCAGGAAAGCATATTTTTTGCGAGAAGCCGATCAGTATGGAGCTGGCTCAAACGGAGGGGGCTTTGGATGTCGTGCGTCAAGCGGGCGTCAAGCTGCAGGTTGGCTTCAACCGCCGTTTTGACCACAACTTCAAACGGGTGCGTGAATGTGTGCTGGACGGTACCATTGGCGATGCCCATATTGTGAAGATTACATCCCGCGACCCGAACCCTCCGCATGAGGATTATATTAAGGTATCGGGCGGTATTTTTATGGACATGATGATCCACGATTTTGATATGGCCCGTTATTTATCCGGCAGCGAGGTAGAAGAGGTATATGCTCACGGCAACGTGCTGATCAACCCGGTATTCGCCCAGCATGGAGACGTGGACACGGCCATCGTCACGCTTAAGTTCAAAAACGGTGCCCTGGGAGTCATTGACAACAGCCGCCAGGCCGTATACGGCTACGATCAGCGCGTCGAGGTGTTCGGCTCCAAAGGCAGCTCCGCTGCGACGAACGATCACCCCAACACGGTAGAGATCAGTACGGCGGACAGCGTGCGGCGCGATAAGCCGCTGCATTTTTTCCTGGAGCGGTATAACGAAGCCTATATAGAGGAAACGAAAATGTTCATCGAGTGCATCCTGCACGATAAACCGGTGCCTGTGGATGGTTACGACGGCGTGCAGGCGGAGCGTATCGCCCTTGCGGCGAAGCTGTCGAGCCGGTTAGGACGTCCCGTCCGCCTGAGCGAGCTGCCGGAGCTGGTTCGTCAATCGGCGCAGGCGACAACGGAATCCGCATAACGAGGAAGCTGGAATCGAGAGGAGGAGCTAGAGCATGTCGCAATTGATTGTAAAGCCCGAATCGTCCCCGAATGAAGAGGGGGTTGTCATCGAGGTCACCCCGCAATCTGCAGGGTGGAAGTATGTAGGCTTTCAGCTGGTGAAGCTGTCCGAGGGCCAAACCTTGTGCAGGGATACCGGGGATCAGGAGGTATGTCTTGTCCTTCTTAGCGGCAAAGCGGATGTGCTGACCACTCACGAGGAGTGGCACGGCATTGGAGAGCGCATGAGCGTATTCGAGCGGAAGGCTCCTTATTCGGTTTATGTGCCGAACGGGGACCGCTACGAGGTTCGCGCCGTGACGCAGCTGGAGCTGGCTGTATGCACCGCGCCCGGTAAGGGCGGCTATCCTGCCCGCTTGATCGCGCCGCAGCAGGTCGGTGCGGAGGTTCGCGGCTACGGGAATATCGAGCGCTATATTCATAATATTTTGCCGGAGCAGGAGCCGGCGGACAGTCTGCTGGTTGTCGAGGTACTGACGCCGAACGGCCATTGGTCCAGCTACCCGCCGCACAAGCACGACCGGGACGCGCTGCCGAACGAATCGCTGCTGGAGGAAACGTATTATTTCCGCGTCCAGCCGGAGCAGGGCTTTGCGATTCAGCGCGTGTATACCGATGACAGGTCCTTGGACGAAACGCTGGTTGTCCGGGACGGCGAGACGGTGCTCGTGCCGCGCGGCTACCATCCCGTATCCGCTCCTCCGGGGTATGACGTGTACTACTTGAACGTGATGGCGGGACCGACCCGTACATGGAAGTTCCACAACGACCCGGATCATGCCTGGATCATGGCGCAGCCGAAGCCGACGGAAGAATAACAACGGTTGCAAGTTTACCCGATCGCATTCATAATGAATCTTATTCAGTTCAATTATCGGACATTAAAGGTTTGGTGAATCATCAGCAGTAAACGAACGAGCGGCGGCGGAATCCTTCTGATATGCGGCAGCAGTCAACGATCGAAGGAAAGAGCCCCTGCGGGAAGCTGACAGGATTCACAAACCTTTAAAGAAATAGGAGAATCGTGATGAAAGCGACTATTTATGACATTGCCCGGGAGGCCGGGGTGTCGATTGCGACGGTTTCGCAGGTTATTAACGGCAAAGGGAAAATCAGTGAAGAACGACGCAATGAAATTATGGAAATTATGGAGCGGCTGAATTATCAGCCGAGTGTTATTGCAGCGGCTCTGGCAGGGAAAAAGACGTATACCCTCGGGCTGCTCGTGCCGGATATTTCCAACCCTTTCTTTGCCGAGATTGCAAGAGCCGTGGAGGATCGCGGGCACCAGCTGGGCTACAGCCTGGTGATCTGCAGCACCGATAACAAGGATGAACGCGTTGAACGCTATTTGACGCTGCTCCAGCAAAAAAGCATCGACGGCATGATCATCGGAACCGGGATGGACAACAAGGAAATATTGAACCCGCTGGTGGAAAAGCAAATCCCGATTGCGATGATCGCCCGGGAGCTGCCGGAGCAGGCGGTGCATACCGTTGTCGTCGATGACTATATCGGCGGCAAGCTGGCGGGCAAGCATCTGCTGCAGCTAGGGCACAGCCGGTTCGCTGTGCTGGCGGAGCAGGCGAAGGTCCGAAGCAGTCGGGAGCGGGTGCGCGGCTTCCGCGAGGCGCTTGCGGAGGCGGGACAGGAGCTGCCGGAGCGCCGCGTGCTCCACTGCGACTTCGTCGTCGAGGACGGCAAGCGCAGGACGCTGGAGCTGCTGGCGCAGGCCGATCGGCCGACCGCGTTGTTTTGCTGTAACGATCTTCTTGCCATCGGAGCCCTGCAAGCGGTCAAGGAGCTGGGCCTGCGGGTGCCTCAGGATTTGTCGGTCATCGGCTTCGACAATACGATTCTGGCATCCGTTACCGATCCGCCGCTCACAACCGTGGCACAGCCGATGGAGGAGATGGGCACAATGGCCGTCGATCTGCTGATCCAGGAATTGAAGAAGGAGCAGCCGCAGCCGAAGCAGCGCACCGTTCTTCGGCCGGAGCTGATCATCCGGCAGTCGACGGGTGTGCCCGGGCAGCAGTAAGGACGCGGCATCGAGAGGCCGACCCATAGAAATCCAAAAGAGACCGGAGACGGTCTCTTTTTTCTGTCTGTAAATGGGTGTGTATCAGACGGTGAGGCTTCCTTCCCTAAATTCCCTCAATCTTCCTGTAAAAACCTTTTTACCTGCTCCGCATAGTCCTTTTTATCTGCACAGCCGTTGTACAGCCGCGAGGACACCTTAACGGCATCCCCGAAAAAGAACCGCTCATACAAGCATTGCCGCCCGCCGAAGGCGCTCGAGCTCATCTCCCACGCGAGCCGGAACAGGCCGACCTTCGCCTTCGCATCCATGTCGATTCCCCGCAAATACCGTTCGATCCCGGCGGCCGCCCCCGATTGGAAATCCAGCTCACCGGGCAGCATGACTAATCCGCTGGCCCCGAGAAGCTGGACGATTTCGATCATCCGCGGATACAGCTTCGGAAACAAAAAGCTGGCCGTATACAATGGCTTCGTATCCGGCAGCATCAGCCCCCAGCGATCCGGCTTGGCATTGGCCTCGGAGGCGATAAGCAGCGCTTTCAGCGTCTCCAGTCCGGCGATGACCTCGGCAATCTTCTCGATTACCTGGGGATAGGTCCCCAGCCCGAGCACCTGGACGATTGATTCGAGCGTGCCGAGCAGAAACTCGGTCTTGGCGATATTTTTGCACAAAACCTGATGGCCGGCATGCGTATGAAAGTGGCTCTCCTCGATGAAGCGAGCCGCCATGTGCTCATCCCCGTACAAAAACACCCGTTCATGAGGCACCAGCACATGATCCAGCACGACCAGCGTATCCATCTCCTCAAACCGGGAGCTGAGCGGATAATCGTACTTGGAGCTGCCTGCCGCCAGGCTTTCTCTGCATATAAATTGGACACCGGGAAGATCGTTCGGAATCGCAAAGGCGAAGGCATGGGGATTGTCTTCATGAATCGAAGGCAGTGCAGGTGGAAAGATCAGAATCTCCTCCGCGGTAACCCCTTGCGTGGCCAGCAGAAACGCTCCGCTGACGATCAGACCGTCCTTCGTCTTGTCGACGACCCTAGGGGCATCAGGCTCTTCGAACGTCTTCATTAGGGTGCTCAAGCGTGCGGCATGGGGGACAATGAATGCATGGGAGAGCGTGATGTCCTGTTCGCGGCAGTATTCGTAATAATTCCGCATATTATCGGCATACGACGGATGCAGATCCGACAGCAGGTCGGCCGCTGATCCGAATGCCATCATCCCTGTGTTCATATAATCCGGCGCACGCCCAAGAAAGCCGTGGTGGGCTTCGGCCCACATGCCCATCATTTGCCTGCGCCGCTCCAGATCGGCTTTCGTCCGCGGCTGCAGGAACGACATGCCGACCGGGGCCCCGGTCGCCGGGGACGCATAGGTCATCCTGGAAATCGTTTCCTCTCGTCCCTGCAAATCATACAGCGCCGCCTGTGTCGAGATCAGTCCTGCAAAGGCAGGATGCTGGGACACGGGGCCGGTTAAGCGCTCACCCCGGATCCAAATACATGCTTTGGAGCTGTCGAGGCGTTCAACATACTGCAACCCATTTTTTATTGGCATCGGACCACCGCCTGACTTTTTTGTATATTTTACGTGCGTACGCCGGGATGGACATGGATAACAGCTGATTTTCCAAATAAGGATTTGGTGTAATTTGTCCAATCTATTGCAGGGCCCCTTCATCGGTCACGGTTTACCAAAAAATACCTCATAAAAAATGGATAGCTTTTGTGAGAAAACTTAACATAAACTATTGAGTTTTGCGGAAATACCTTATATAATTCTTTTAAGCGAAATTTTCGTTAAATTATCGTTAATAATAAAACCTCTATTCAAGGCTTGCATCGCACACATCTTCGGCAGAAGAAAGAAGAGAGAAGAGAGGGGACGAATCATGTCCGGTATGGAGGTACGGGAGGATCTGAAATCATAGGAAGGCCGGAGCGGCGCTGCTGGAATGATGCACTCGGGGGAGCGGCAGACAGCGAGGAAGCAAACAACATAACGAGATTAGGGGGATGGCAATGGAAAACGTACAGCCAGTCGGCACGGCGCCGCAGCAAAGTCAATCGGGTATTTTTAAATGGGTAGAGCGAGTGGGCAATAAAATTCCGAATCCGTTTTTGCTATTTATTTATTTGATTCTCATCCTGATGGTTACGACTTATATCTTGTCGTCCTTTCACATTACGGCGTTTGATCCTGTCAAAAAGGAGCCTGTCGCCGTTAAAAACCTGCTGAGTGTGGAAGGGATTCAGTGGATTTTGCCGAATGTCATTAAAAACTTTACCGGCTTCACCCCTTTAGGCTATATATTGGCGCTCGTGATCGGGGTCGGTCTGGCCGAGAAGGTCGGGCTGCTCGAAGCGATCATGCGGAAAATGGCCTCTAAGGTCAATGCGAGATTTGCCAGCTACCTTGTGGTGTTTATCGCGTTCTTCAGTCACGTTTCTTCGGATGCTGCTGTCGTCATCATGCCGCCCCTCGGCGCATTGATTTTCCTGGCCGTCGGCCGCCATCCCGTTGCCGGCTTGCTTGCCGCGATAGCAGGGGTAGGTTCGGGCTTTACGGCCAACCTGCTGATCGTCACGACGGATGTGCTCCTGTCGGGGATTTCAAGCGAGGTAGCCAAGTCCGTCAGTGCGTCGGCGTCGGTTACCGTGCTGGACAACTGGTATTTCATGGGGGCCTCCGTGATCGTGCTTACCGTTCTTGCGGCGCTGATTACGGACAAATTCATCGAGCCGAGACTTGGAAAGTATGAGGGAGACCTTAATATTTCGCTGGAGAAGCTGTCCGATCTGCAAAATAAAGGCTTGCGCTGGGCGGGGATCGCTGCCATCCTTTACATTATTGTTGCGGCTCTGCTGGTTGTGCCTCACGGCGGGATATTGCGTGATCCAAAAACAGGCAGCGTCGTTCCTTCCCCCTTCATGTCGGGGATTGTTCCGATCATTATCTTTTTCTTCTTCACGGTTGCAATCGTGTACGGCTTGGTAACCAAGGCGATCCGGGGGCAGAACGATATCCCTAACCTGCTCAGTGATCCGATGAAGCATATGGCCGGATTCATTGTTATGGTGTTTCCATTGTCCCAGTTCGTCGCCTTCTTCAATTGGAGCAATATGGGGAAATTTATGGCCTTGTCGATTATCGATGTGCTGGAAAAATTAAATATGACGGGGGTTCCTGTCTTTGTCGGTCTGATGTTCCTGTCTGCGCTGCTTACCATGTTCATTGCCAGCGGCTCGGCGATCTGGTCTATTCTGGCGCCGGTTTTCGTGCCGATGTTCATGCTGCTCGGGTTCCATCCGGCTTTTGCGCAAATCGTCTTCCGGGTTGCCGATTCCTCGGTCATTCCGTTTGCACCGATGTCACCTTTCCTTCCATTGTTCCTGAGCTTTTTGCAAAGGTATCGGAAGGATGCGCAGCTTGGCACGTATTATTCGCTCATCCTGCCTTACCCGATAGCGTTCTTCGTCGTATGGACGTTGATGCTGATCGTCTGGTACCTGCTCGGGCTGCCGATCGGACCTGGCGTGTATCCTCGACTATAATTCATTCATAGACTGCTGTTTACTTCATAGCCCTAACGGATCCGGCGGATTGCCGTCGGATCCTCTATTAATTTTTAGGAGATGCTTTCCATGGAACTAGACGTAATAGCTTTAAGACGTGATTTGCACGCACATCCCGAGGTCGGCTTCACCGAGTTTCGGACGGCCGCAAAGGTCGTTGAAATTTTGCTCTCGCTCGGGTATGAGGTTCAATATGGGGAGGAGACCATGGACGGTCCTTCCCGCAGAGGACTGCCTTCCGAGGAGGCGTTGGAGGAGGCTTACCAGCGGGCGCTCCGCGACGGAGCGAATCCGGATATCGTCTCAAAAATGCGCGGCGGCTATACCGCGGTGATCGGTGTGAAAAAAGGACAGGCGCCGGGTCCTACTGTCGGCTTCCGATTCGATATGGACGCGCTGCCCATCCGCGAGAGTGCGGATGCGGACCACGCTCCTCAAGCGAAAGGCTTCCGCTCCGTGTACGAAGGCAGCATGCACGCCTGCGCCCATGACGGCCATACGGCGGTAGGGCTCGGCCTGGCTGCGAAGCTGGCCGACGGGAGCTTTCACGGCACCGTGAAGCTGATCTTCCAGCCGGCTGAGGAGGGCGTGCGGGGCGCCTACGCCATCGTGCAAAAAGGCTGCCTTGACGATGTCGACTATTTATTTTGCCATCATCAAGGCACGGATGTGCCGACGGGCGAATTCCACGGCGGCGGTCAAGGCTTTCTCGCCAGCACGAAGCTGGCGGCCCGGTTCTATGGCGTGTCCTCCCATGCGGGAGCGTCGCCGGAGAAAGGGCGCAACGCGCTGCTTGGCGCGGCGACGGCGCTCATGAACATCCATGCGCTTCCGCGTTTCTCCACCGGTTCCACCCGGGTGAACGTGGGTGTGCTGGAGGGCGGTACGGCGGCGAACATCGTTCCGGAATTCGCACGGATGGTGATCGAGACGCGTTCGGTTTCCGAGGAAACGAACAACGATCTGGAGCAGCGGGTCCGCCGCATTATTGCCCACAGTGCCGAGATGCACGAGCTGCGGTATGAGATCGATGTGATCGGCGCGGCGATTCCGATCCGCTGCGACGAGGAGCTGGTACAGCTTGCTATGGAGGAAGCGAGGCAGGTGGAAGGCTTTCATACGGTTAAAGCGAGCGTAGAGAGTGCGATGGGCAGCGAGGACGCCAGCTTCATGATCCGCCGGGTGCAGGAGAAGGGCGGCAAAGGGACGTATATGATCATCGGTTCTCATTTGCCGGCCCCGCATCATCATCCTAAATTCGACATTGAGGAAGAGATTCTTCCCCGCGGGGTCGAGCTGTTAAGCCGCATTGCAAGAAGGGTATTGACCTAAACGAAAGCCGCTGACAAATTGGCCGAGTGGACGGAATCGTTCTATAGAAGCAGTGGTCTCGAACCAAACAACGGGCTGCTTTCCTGCGTTCAGGAAGGCGGCCCTCTTGCTTTGCCGCCCGGCATGGCCTAGATGCGGACGGTGGAAATGGGACGGGCTTTTTCCTGCTCCGGGCGAGTGCTATAATGAGTCTGTTTCCATATTTTCATATTTTTGTTGTTGAGGAGCAAATGTATGGTATATCGCTTCGGCTTGATCGGCCCGGAACCTTCTGTGCAAAAAATGCTGAGCGTCGCTCAGGAACAATTTTCCGATTGCCAATGGCTGCCTTTTCCTTACGTCCATGTACAGGAATCAAAGGCCTTGATAGAAAATCATCATCAGGAAGTGAACGGATGGCTGTTCTCAGGCCCGATTCCTTATCATTATGCAAGGGAGTTTCTGGGCTCCGACGCCAATATCGTGTATTGCAAGCCGACCGGCGCGAGCCTCTACAAGGCTTTGCTTCAGCTGGCCATGGAAAGAAAGGAGCTCACAACGAATATTTCCATAGATATGATTGATTCCGAGGATCTCGATTTCAAGGAATCGTTCCTGGAAGCGGGGATTCCCACGGAAGCGATGTATATGAAAATGTTCAACGGTCCCATGTACGACAACCCGGATGTGCTGGTCCAGTTCCATCTTGATTTATGGAAGCAGGGGAAGACCAACGCTGCTCTGACGTGCATGAATCTCGTTTACAGTATGCTCCGGGACGCCGGAATGCCCGCCTATCGGATCCAGATGACGAAGCTGGACATCCGGCAGGCGCTGCGCGTGATGAGGGAGCAGGCGAAGAGCTCCTATTTCAAAGAGATGCAGATCGGCGTCGAAATTATCGAAATCGATCAATTCGACCAGCTCGCCGAGAAGACGCTGACCCGTTATCATTTGCAGCATCTGGAGCTGAAGGCGAAGCAGCAGCTGCTTCAGCTGTGCGAGAAAATCGATGGGACGCTGATGGATATCGGGAACGGGCGGTATCAGATCTTCAGCTCCCGGGGGGCCATCGAGCGTGAAATCGGGGCGCTCCGCGACACGGTGCATGCCGTCTCCCTGGAAGCGGACGTACCGGTTGCCGTCGGCATCGGCTTCGGCAGTACGGCCTTTTCTGCGGAGAACAACGCCAGAAGGGCGCTCCAGCATGCGAAGGAAAAGGAGGAGCGGGGAATTGTCATCATCCAGCAGGACGGCGTGATAATTGAATCGGTCGGGGAAGAAGACGAGCTGGCTTATGCATACCGTTCGCATGACAAGGAGCTGCTGGACAAATTAAACCAGGGCAACGTCAGCATCAAAACGTTTAAGAAAATAACCGCGCTGGTTCACCGGATGGGCTGGGAGGAATTCACCACCTCGGATTTATCGTCACAGCTTTCCATGACGCAAAGAAATGCGCAGCGCATCATGATGAGTCTGTGCGAGCTGGGCTTGGCGGAGGTCGGGGGCGAGGAGCTTCAAGCCGTGCGGGGAAGGCCGCGAAAGCTGTACCGTCTGATTCAAAGCTGAGGTGGACCTGAGACCAGATTGGTCAAAATGGGTGCGAATATGGATCTTCTGTATCCCCTTCGTTAATTAAACAGGCCGCCGATGATGCCGGCGGCCTGTACTTTATGAAGCTATTGTAACTCTTTAGAGTGTTTCCTATTAAACAGGAGCTTAACGAAGTGTTTTAACTGCCTCGGACGTAAAGGGGATCCATTCGGCTGTCCGTCCGTCGCGGATCTTTTGTGCCCAGGCAGGGTCCACCAGCAATGCCCGGCCTACGGCTACCAGATCAAATTCTTCGCGTTCAAGCCTTTCAATTAACCCGTCAATCATGGTATTATCGGCTCCCTTTCCCTCGGTAAAGAGACTCATAAAATCACTATCCAACCCAACCGATCCAACCGTAATCGTCGGTTTTCCTGTCAGCTTTTTTGTCCATCCAGCAAGATTCAGGTCAGAGCCCTCGAACTCAGGCTCCCAGAAACGGCGGGATGAGCAGTGGAAAATATCAACGCCCGCAGCGACTAAAGGCGCCAAGAATTGCTCCAGCAGTGCTGGAGTTTCAGCCAATTTTGCCGTGTAATCACTCGCCTTCCATTGAGAGAAACGCAGTACGATTGGGAATTCCGGTCCAACGGCACGGCGGCAAGCCTCGATGACCTCCACCGCGAAGCGGGTGCGTGCAACCATGTCCCCGCCGTAGCTGTCGGTACGCGGATTGGTTTTCTCCCAAAAGAATTGGTCGATCAAATATCCATGCGCTCCATGGAGCTCGATGCCGTCAAAGCCAAGCCGCTTGGCTTCCAAGGCTGCGTTTGCGAAGGCTTCAACGATTGCGGCGATTTCCGATTCCGTATAATCGCCAACCGCACCTCTTGCACCCATATGCCAAATCTGTGGGATGATCCGCCCGCCTGCTTCGTGCACTGCAGTGACTACGTTAGCCCAACCGTTTAATGCAGCTTCACCGTGGAAGTGAGGTATGTTGCCTTGATTGGATGCATCCGGATGATTGATTACTGTACCTTCCGTCACGATAAGTCCAACACTGTTTTCAGCCCTGCGACGGTAATAGTCCGCCACATCCAAGCCTGGCACTCCGTCCGGAGAAAATTGCCGGGTCATCGGTGCCATCACGATACGGCTGGATAGGGAGAGATTCCCGTGTGTGAATGGCTTGAACAAGGACTGAACGGATTGAGATGAATTCATAATATAACAGCCTCCAATATTCGATTTATCATCCATTCTTTAGGATAGGATGTTTTTTTGACTACAGAGTCAAAAACTTTGCAAAAAAAAATCAAGGTGCAAGCAACGCAAAAGACGTACGCAGGACCGCATCGATCCGTTCCCTGGAAGCACCTGTCTTCTCCATGATTTTCGCACCGAGAAGAGCGTTGTTCAAATAATCGGCAAGCTCTTTGCTGGTATGGCGGGTCGTAATCAAACGCTGCTCCTGGCCGCTGCGGATTATCTTCTCTAGTATTTGTTCGACACTGGTGAACATCATCTCAATTTCACGGGTTACCTCCTCATCATCGGTTCCGAATTCCAGTGTGGAATTTACCATGAGACATCCTCTGCGAGTGGCTTCGCTGTCTTGACAGAACGTTACGTCGCGTATGGCCTCCAGCTTTTTCAAAGGAGAAGCTTCCTGTGAGACCAATTGTTCCAGCATGGCTATACTCTGTTCGCGATACAGCGCCAACGCCTTTAAAAACAAGGCTCGCTTGTCTTCAAACACGCAATACAAGCTTTGCTTCTTAACCTGCGTCGTGCGGGTCAAATCCTCAAAGGAAGTCGATTTAAAGCCTTTCTTCCAGAAAACCTCCATGGACTGGTGCAGTGCGCGATCGACATCAAATTCTCTAGGTCTGCTCATGAGGTCATGATATCAATTCTTGACCGTGAAGTCAACAATCGTTCCGGGGGTCTCTGGATAGTTAGAAAAGAGTACACCGGGCTCTACTAATCGTTAAGCCTCATGGGGGTGGCCAGTTTTATTTTCACCAGATAGCAAGTACATATTGTTGTTTGTTCGGCGAAGCCGTAGATCCTTGGCAACCGGTAAATTTCATTGAAATAAGGCTGGAAGCGGGGTATAATTATAATACGTAATTTTCGTTAAATATTCGTTAAATAAATCAGAAAGAGGAGGGAATGTAGATTGGAAGATTTTAATCCGATTATATCGGAGCTCATTGAACAAAAGAGAGATTGGTATATAGACATCAGCAATCAAATTTGGGATTATGCCGAAACCCGGTTTGAGGAATATCGTTCGGCGGAGCTGCTCTGCAAGGCGCTGGAGCAGGAGGGCTTTGCCGTCGAACGCGGCGTCGGGGGGATGCAGACGGCTTTTATCGCAAGCTATGGTAGCGGCAAGCCGGTCGTGGCCTTGCTCGGTGAGTTCGACGCTTTGTCCGGCTTAAGCCAGAAGAAGGCAAGCAGCGAGCAGGAGGCGGTCGTTCAAGGAGGCAATGGCCATGGCTGCGGCCACAATCTGCTGGGCACCGGGGCGCTTGCAGCTGCAGTGACGCTCAAGCAAATTATGGAGGAGCAGGGCATCGGCGGCACCATTCGCTACTACGGCTGTCCCGGCGAGGAGGGGGGCTCCGGCAAGACGTTTATGGCTCGCGAGCATCTGTTCGACGATATCGACTTCGCCGTAAGCTGGCATCCCATGGATTACAACAGCGTCATGTCGATGAATTCTCTCGCCAACTACCAAATTTACTATAAATTCAAAGGGAAAAGCTCCCATGCCGCGGCCTCGCCTCATCTGGGCAGAAGCGCGCTGGATGCGGTCGAGCTGATGAACGTGGGTGTGAACTATCTGCGGGAGCACATTATTCAGGAAGCCCGGGTTCATTATGCCGTGACGAATACAGGAGGGCTGTCGCCTAATGTTGTGCAGCCAAGCGCCGAGGTGCTGTACCTGATCCGCGCCCCGCATATCGCGCAGGCCAAAGAAATCTTTGACCGCGTCAGCGATGTCGCCCGGGGCGCGGCGCTGATGACGGGAACGGAGGTGCAGATCGTATTCGATAAAGCATGCTCCAACCTCGTGCCGAATGAAGTGCTGGAGCGGGTCATGCACGCGAAGTTCGAAGAGCTTGGCGTGCCTGCGTTCGACGAGCAGGAGCGCAAGCTGGCGCAGGCCGTCCGCGCAACCCTCTCCGAAGCGGAAATCGCCTCTGCGCCGAATATTCCCGACGGCATGAGGGAGAAGGAGCTGGCGGACCGCCTGAATCCCTATGTGAATGGTTTGTTCTTGAGCGGCTCCACAGATGTCGGCGATGTCAGCTGGATTGCTCCTACCGTACAGTGCACGACCGCTTGCTTCGTGATAGGCTCGCCTCCGCACAGCTGGCAATGGGTAACGCTCGGAGCCACCTCGATTGCCCATAAGGGAATGCTGCATGCGGGCAAAATTATGGCGGCGACGGCGTTGGAAGCGATCCTGCGTCCGGAGCTTGTCGAGCAAGCGAAGTCCGAGCTTCGGGACCGTTTGAGAGGTCACGCCTACGCTTGTCCGATTCCATCGGGCGTTGTGCCCTCTGCACGAAAATAGCTTTATACGAATCAATAAAGGGGATTAGAACGTGGCTTATAATAGTGTTATTTTTCGGCTTGAGCTTGATCATGCAAAGGTAAATTTCGGTGATGTCGCCTCAGTTATCAGTAAAGCAGGAGGGGATATTACCTCCATTGACGTGATTCGGGCCGGACAGGAGAGCTCGATCCGCGATATTACGGTTAGTGCGGCGGATGCTATCGAGACGCACATTCTCGGGGTGCTGCAGGAGCTCGACGGCATTCGTGTCGTCAATACCTCGGACAGCACCTTTCTTGCCCATCTGGGCGGCAAAATTTCGATCCAGCCTACCTTGCCGATCAAAAACCGCGACGACTTGTCCAAGGTGTACACGCCCGGTGTCGCGCGCGTTTGCACCGCCATTCACGAGAATCCGCAAAAGGCGTATTCGTTAACGATCAAACGCAATACGGTAGCGGTTATCACAGACGGCACTGCGGTGCTCGGCCTTGGCGATATCGGGCCGGAGGCTGCGGCCCCGGTCATGGAGGGGAAGGCGATGCTGTTCAAGCAGCTTGCCGGTGTGGATGCCTTCCCGCTGTGCCTCGATACGAAGGATACGGAGGAAATGATTCGGACGATCAAGGCTGTCAGCCCGATTTTCGGCGGCATCAATCTGGAGGATATCAGCTCGCCGCGCTGCTTTGAGATTGAAACCCGCTTGAGCGAAGAGCTGGATATTCCGGTGTTCCACGATGACCAGCACGGAACGGCGGTTGTTGTCATTGCCGGACTCTTGAACGCGCTCAAGGTCGTCCATAAGCAGATGAGCGACATCCGTGTCGTCGTTAACGGCATCGGTGCGGCCGGTGTATCCATCTGCAAAATGCTGCTGGCAGCGGGGGTCAACCGTCTCGTCCCTGTCGACCGGGACGGTGCGATTGTGCGAGGTGAAAGCTACTCGCACCCGATGTGGCAGTGGCTTGCGGAGCAGCCGCAGGTGGAGGCGGTTCCGGGCAGCCTGCAGGAGGTGCTGCACGGGGCCGATGTGTTTATTGGCGTCTCGCGGGGCGGGCTGCTTGGCGCACAGGACATCAAGAGCATGGCGCCGGACAATATTGTGTTTGCCATGGCTAACCCGAAGCCAGAGATTGATCCCGAGGAGGCGCT
This sequence comes from Paenibacillus rigui, assembly GCF_002234615.1. Lineage (GTDB taxonomy): Bacteria > Bacillota > Bacilli > Paenibacillales > NBRC-103111 > Paenibacillus_S > Paenibacillus_S rigui. The sequence continues at coordinate 65,333 of NZ_NMQW01000035.1, forward strand.
TCCCCATGTTCGCGTCTTTGCGACAGGCCGAAGCGATTATCCGAACCAGATTAATAACGTTCTGGTCTTCCCGGGGTTGTTTCGCGGAGCGTTGGATTGCCGGGCCCGCCGGATTAACGAGCCGATGAAGCTGGCCGCCGCAAGAGCGATCGCCTCGGTCGTAACCGAGAGCGAGCTGAACGCGCAATATATCATTCCAAGCATTTTTAACGAACAGGTCGTCGCCAAAGTCAGCCGGGCTGTAATTGAAGCGGCAATCCTTACAGGTACGGCACGCCGCATTCCGCCGGATTTCAGGTAATGCAGCATTTCCGCAATACAAGCTCTTGTCCCTCTTTTTCGGGGACGGGAGCTTGTTTGTTTTTCCCCCACTAGGAAACGATATTTTATCGGATTTTCTTTTCATTTGAAGGGATATTCGCCACGAAGAACGTCATAAAAAGGTTGGGAAGGATACGCCGGCCGTGGACTATTGCTGGAACGTATTGGATTGGGTACGGTCGGAAGCTGTACATATTCAGTTCATATTCAGCTAGTACAATCGGAACTGAACAAATGTAGATTAAAGAGCGTGAGCCTGCACGCTAACGGATGAGGGGAGTGTACAGATGGATCGTTTTACCAAGTTTTCAATGAAAAATGTCTCGGCATTATTTATTATTATTCTTCTGCTGTTCGGCAGCGGCGTGTTTGCTGCCAATAAACTCAAAGTGGAAAATATGCCGGACATTTCGTTCCCCGTTGTGGTCGTGACGACGCAATATGCGGGAGCACCGAAGGATGTCATGGATGAAATTACGGATCCAATTGAGGAAAAGCTGGCAAATATTGAGGACCTCGATAGCATGACCTCGACCTCAAGCGATAATTTCTCAACAATTGTTATTCAGTTTAAGCAAAATGTGAAGGACACCGATAAGAAGAAGCAGGATATTGAGAGCCTGCTGCAGGATGTGAAGCTGCCTGCGACGGCCGCACAGCCTAAGGTATCCACCTTCGGCGCTTCTTCGTTTGCCACTAACTATTTGGTTGCCTATGCGGAGAATGGCATGAGCCAGACCGAGCTGGACAAATTGTACAATGACACGATTGAGCCCCACCTGGAATCGATCAAGGGGATTGACCACCTCGATGTCGTAGGGGCCCGTGATTCGAGCTTGGATATCGAGCTGGACGCCAGTGCATTGAATATGTACGGATTGACTCCGACGCAGGTGAGCAATGCTATCAGCGCTGCGTTGACCAAGAGCCCGATCGGCAGCGTCAAGCTGAGCGGGAACGAGAAGATGGCCCGTGTCAAGGGCGATATCAAAAGCCTGTACGAGCTGGAGCAGTTGGAGATTTCCACCAGCCAGAACGGCGTGATTACCCTCTCCCAGGTGGCTAAGGTGAAATCGATCACCGAGTCCGATTTTAACGGTCGATTGGACGGCAAGCCGGCCATTGGTATTATTATGTACAAGACCGGCAGTGCGAATGCAGTCGAATTTTCGGATGCGATCAAGAAGCAAATCAGCGACTGGAAAACGTCGATGCCGAACGTTGTCTTCAAGAGCACTTACGATAGTGCCGATCAGATCAAGGAATCGATTAACGGCATGCTGCGGGAAGGTGTCGTCGGAGCCTTATTGGCTTCGCTGATGATTTTGATTTTCCTCAGAAATATACGGATGACGATTATCGTTCTCGTCTCGATACCGTTGTCGATCCTCATTACTTTGCTGCTCATGTGGCAGCTGGATCTTACGCTGAACACGATGACGCTTGGCGGGATGTTCATTGCGATAGGGCGCGTCGTGGATGATGCGATTGTCGTTATAGAAAATATATACGCCTCGCTTGAAAAAGCGCAGAAACGGAATGACTCGGTTATCCTTCTTGCGACGAAGCAAGTATCGTCGGCGATTACCTCTTCCACGCTGGCTACTGTGAGTGTATTTGCACCGATGGGTTTGGTCAGCGGGATTGTAGGGGAGCTGTTCCGGCCGTTCGCCATCACGGTGGCGGTGGCGCTTCTGTCCTCCTTGCTAGTGGCGCTGACCGTGATTCCAATGCTGGCGAAGCTGCTCGTGCTTCGGGGCAACAGCGTCAAATCGCATGGCTCCCATGAGGAGAAGCCGGGAAGGTTTATGGCGCTCTATGAGCGTGTACTGCAATGGTGCTTGAATCACCGGATCAAAACATTGCTGCTCGCGGCCGTTTTATTCGTAGGTACATTAGCTGCTACCGTTCCGATGCTAAAGGTGTCTTTTATCCCGGAAAGCAAGCCTTCCCGCACGATGTACTTTCAGCTGAAGCTGCCGAACGAAACCTCCTTCGATGCGATGGACCTGAAGTCCAAGGAGCTCGAGAAGCTGCTTTCGGATACAAAGGACAGCAGCGGCGAGAAGGTGTTCACCTTCGTTGAAGCGCTGGTTGGCTACAGCGGCGATGACGAGAAGCAAACGCCTTATGCAGCTCAAATTTACGTTGAGGTGAATGAGAAGGTAGACGCGGATACGGTCAAAGCTCAGGTGAAGGATTTCATTCAATCCGAGCTGCCCAAAGGCTCTGAGGTGGAGCCTAGATCGCTTGGCGGCGGATCAGGTGTCTCCTCGACCGATTTCAAATATTCTTTGAAGGGCGAGGATCAGGATCAGTTGGAAATTGCAGCTGCTAAAGTGAAGGAAAAGCTTAAGGAGTTTCCTGAGCTGAGTGAGATAGAAGATAACCTGAGTGATGCCAAAACCGAGGTGGAAATTGAGGTAGACCAGAGCAAGGCAAGAGCCTATGGCCTGAATGCTTCTACCGTTCGCGATACGGCGCGGGCCTGGATTCAGAAGCAGACACTGGGCGATCTGAAGTTTGATAACTTGACTTATACGACGACGGTTTCGATGAATATGTCGGATAAGGATTCATTGGAGAAGCTGGGGAACATTCCGTTCACCACGTCGTCAGGAACAACCGTGTACTTGAAGCAAGTCGCCAAAATCAGCGAAGTCAAGGCTGCGGTATCCCTTGCGCGTGACAGTCAAAAGCAGGTTGTAAGTGTATCTGCCAAAATCAATGTGGACGATAAAAATAAAGTCAGCCAGCAAGTGACGAAAGCACTTCAGGAAGTGGAATTGCCGGATGGGGTTTCCCGCGAAGTCAAAGGGGTTTCCGAAGACATCAACGAAAGCTTTTCGCAGCTGTTCATGGCTATGGCCGTGGCGGTAGCGGTCGTTTATCTGATCATGGTGCTGGCCTTCGGTAACGCTTCGGCACCGTTTGCGATTCTGTTCTCTCTGCCTCTTGCGGCCATCGGCGGCTTGATCGGGCTTGTCGTGATCCGTGAGCCTCTGAGTGTAACGTCCATGATCGGGTTTATGATGTTGATCGGGATTGTCGTTACGAATGCGATTGTATTAATCGACCGTGCACAGCAGCTGCGCGAGGAGGGCTACACCGTTCGTCATGCACTGCTGGAAGCGGGACGGGTTCGTTTCCGGCCGATTATTATGACGGCGGGAGCCACGATTATGGCTTTGGTTCCGCTGGCGTTAGGTTTATCGGGAGAAGGCGGCTTGATCGGTAAAGGATTAGGTATCGTTGTGATCGGCGGCTTGGTCACTTCTACCATTCTGACCCTGGTTGTCGTTCCGATTGTGTATGAGATGCTGGAAGGCTTCAAGCAGCGGATGTCCCGCATGTTCAATAAAAATAAAAACAAGCAGGCGGATGCCGAAGCAGGAACGCTGGACATGTAACTTTTATGTAATAGGGAAGCATGGATGTCATAAAACACGTGACCTGGGATGCATTGAGGAGGCTTAAGAGAATGAAATTGTATACGACGGGGAGCAGGAGAAAAAGGATGAATCATACGTACCGGATGATGGCTGTGCTGACCATCGCCGCCATGGTGGCGTCAGGCTGCTCGATGGGGGGCCCGAAGGCCGCTCAGGCGGATTTACAAATACGACAGGTAAAAACGGAAGCCGTAGCCAAACAAAACATCGGCACCCCTACCGAGCAGGTTGCTGAAGTAACGGCGGTTAACGTCATTGATGTCGTGCCGAAGGTGAACGGAGAAGTAATCGAGGTGATCAAAAACCGCGGAGACTATGTGGAAAAAGGGGAAGTCCTGTTCCGTGTAGATAGCAAGGATGCGGAATCGACCGTTCGAAAAAATGAACTTTCTGTGAAGAGCGCACAGGATTCATATCAAAAAGCGAAGGACGATCAGGTCAATAACCGCAAGGATCTTGCGGATGGAGTAGAAAAATCAAAAATCGCATTGACGAATGCGGAAAATGATTATAACAAAACGCGCAACGAATTCGATGCTGGAACGTCTAATCAACATCAGGTGGATCTTGCTAAGCAGCAGGTAGACACGGCACGTATGAATCTGGAATCGGCGCAAAACAAGCTGGCCACGAATGAAAGCAACAATTCAATTGTGGCTGCGGAGAATCAAATGAAATCCGCTGCGCTTGCTTTGGAGGATTCGAGTCGTTCCTTGGAGAATTATAGCGTAAAAGCACCGGCCAGCGGCATTCTTACGGATTTCACGCTGGTACCGGGGCAGAACGTATCTTCCAGTAAAGTCGGGCAGGTTCAACAGCTGGATCCGGTCAAAATCAAAACCGAGCTCACTGAGGCGAGCTACCAGCTGGTGAAAAACAAAAAAGAACTGGTTTATTATAATCCCGACACACCGGATAAAAAGGGAACGGCCAAAATCAGCTATATGTCGCCGGTCATGAGTGCTCAAACCAAGAGCTATACGGTCGAGCTGGAAGTCCCCAACCCTGAACATACCATTGAGCCGGGATCCCGAGTCATGGTACAGTTAACTACAGAATCCGAGCAATCCGTTATCGCCATTCCGTCTTTAAGTATTATCCGCGAAGAGTCCGATGCTTATGTATTCGTACAGCAAGGCGATCAATACCAGAAGCGGAAAGTGAAGCTGGGGCGCATTAACGGCCAATACCAGGAGGTATTGGAAGGCTTGAAAGAAGGCGATCAGTTGGTCGTGACCGGACAGAATCAATTGAAGGATGGCCAGAAAGTTGATAATCAAGCTGCCGTACCGACTAAAAGCACAGACAAGGCAACGAAATAATATATATTAGGGAGAGTGAACTCATCATGAACAAATCATGGAAAAGAGGATTTACAGCGGTATTACTTGGTACCTTGATGGTACAAGGAGGACTTCCTGCGTTTGCGGCGGATGCACCGACTGCAGTCGTTTCCGTACCTACCTCGAACTATGGCCTGACACAGGATATCCGTGCAGCCGTAAAGAGCGTTTCTGTTGAAACGACGGCGCAAGGCTTGCAGCTGTCTGCCGTTGTACGTTTGTATAACGGGGGCGCATCGCAGAATCGCGTACCTGAGCATGAATTGCGTCTGCGCACGACAGACGGCATTGAATATACCCTCAAACCAAGCGCAGGCAACAAAACTTCTCTTCAGCCGAAGGAAGTTAGCGAGCTGATTTACATGGTTGTCATTGACAGCAAGGATCAGATTAAGGTGGATCAGCTTTCTTTTGTCGATGTCGATTTGTATACTTATCCGAAAAAAGAAACCTACCTGCTTAACATTCCACTATCTACGCAGGTATGGTACAAAACCGGCGGTAACTTCGGCGCACAAAGCGAGCCTCTCGCATGGGGTCAAGCCTTTACGATTCCCGGCGTGAACTCCGGCCTTACGTATACACCGGTGAGTATGTCCGAGCAAACCTCGGCCAACGGTCCGGTAAGAGTCGTTACCTTGTTGGTGGAAAACCCGGGCTACGGACGTGAAACGATCCCAGGCTTTGTTGTAGATGCTTTGGCCGATCAAAAAATGTACAACGGCACTCGTTCCCAAGGGGATGTGACTGCGTTGGAGCCAGGTGAGAAGCAATACATTCACTTTGCGATTCCGGTAGAAACGGGAGTAACGGTATCCAGTCTGTTGGTTGCGACTACGGATAATTTCGTGCCTAACGCGGCTGCCGGTACAACAGCTCAAGCTGTGACCGTACAAAGCGGGAAGCTGAATATTACCGCTCCGGAAGGCAAACAAACCGATGCGCTTTCAGCGACGTCCTACTTGATCGGTACACCGATTGCTTTCGATCCGCTGGCTAAAGCAATTGATGCAAAAACACAAGTATCCGTTGTGGAGCTTCACCTGCATGAAAATCCGGAATCCGGGTACAAAACAGGAGTAGCCAAATTCAGATTGACGAACACAAGCGACCAACCGGTACCGATGCCAGATTTCCAAACACAATTGACCGCTGGCAATGGCGTTACTTATTCCGGCACACGTCAAACGAAGGTTTCGCCTACATTGGATCCAGGTTTGAGCTATGTGGTTAGTTACTCGTTCAACTTACCTCAAAGCGAGACTGGCGAGAATTTGACTGTGAAGATTCTTGATGCCAAAGCAGCAGCACCATATACTACAACGATTGCAGCACTGCAAACAGCGGCACAGAAGGAAGATACGGCACTGGATACATTCTCCTTGTATCCTTACGACATTAAACTGAATGATTACAGCGTAAGCTACACGACTATGGTCGGCAATCCGATTACGTATACGTACAAAATCAAGTTGGATATGGATATCAAGCAAAAAGAAAACGTCGTAGTAGATGATAATTTCTCGAAGCTGAGATTTGAGATCGTCGATCCGGCTGGACGTATCGTTGGTACGACGGATGCTGCCTTCACAGGTCAGAAGAAGCTGATCAGCGGGGAGCAAACCATTGATGCAAGCAACATCAAATCCGATGAGTTTTCATCTCCGATTACAGTTAATATTTACGAAGTCATTACGACTCCAAATGGTGAAGCCAAACGTTTACTAAAAACATTCAAGCAATAATCAAATAAAAAAATCGCCGTCCCCGACGCAATGCGTCACAGGGAACGGCGATTTTTTTATTTTTTCAAAAACGCGGAAGCAAAACGGATCGCTTCCAGCGCATCCTTGACGAAGGGACGATTCTCCGGCTCCCATGCATCGGGCTCGTCAATCTCGAATTCCTCAGGGCACTCGTCGAGCAGAGCGGCCGCTTTTTTCAGCAAGGCCGGGCTGCCGGAGCTTTTCCCGCGAAGCGCCTGTGCGGCTGTTTTCATGGCTTCACTCACGCTTTTCACGTAGGGATAGTCCTCGGGGTCCCATGCTTTTTTATCGTTCATGTCATAAAATTCAATCCACTGCTCCAGCAGGCGGGCTGCTTTGGCAGGGTCCATCGGGTTGGCTGCCATCTCACGATCCATCCTTTATGCATATCGGTATAAGTTGCCGGTGCGTTTCTGAAGTAGACACGCCCTCTAACAAAGATAGCTTAAACGAGGATAATTGTACAGCAGCGTTGCCCGCAAGAAGAGACAGAGGCTTTATGCCTTTTGTGACACCGAGCAGCCGGTAATCCGGATGTTCCCGCTCCGTCTTATGCTTGATTACCAGCCGGGTCTCCGGACGAATCCGGCTTTTTGCGATACAGGAGGATGATGATCGAGCAGGGAATCAGACACAGCAAGCCGCAGGCGATGAAAGCGCCGTTCGCTCCAAAATGACTGGCGACAGAGCCGGTAAACAAGCTGCCGATCGGCGTCGAGCCCGCGAATACCAGCGAATAAATGCTCATGACTCGGGACCGGTATTCATCCTTGGCGTACATTTGCAGGGTAGAGTTGCAGGTGGTGGCAAACAAAATATTGCATGTCCCGTTGAGTGCAAGCAAAATCCCCGTTACATAGGGAGATGTAGCAAATCCGTTCAAAATCAGAAAGATCGAAATGAGAATCGAGCACACAATGCTGACGGCCATCTTGGGGCCGGTTTTGCTTCGGAGCGACATGGTCAGTGCCCCGATCAAGGATCCGATGCCGAGACAGGACATAAGTACTCCATACGTCTGCTCCTTCAGGTGAAGCACATCCTTCGTAAATACGGGGATCAGGACGTTGAAGTTATAGGCCATCGTCCCGACGACGGTGACGAGCAGGATGGTTTGCGCGAGCCGTTTGTCCCGGGAGATGTAGACGAAGCCGTCTTTTATTTCCCTGAATATGCCGACGTTCTGTTTCTTCTGCCTTACATAAGGTGTCGTTTGGATACGCGTCAAGCCGTAGATTACGGCGATAAAGCTAAGCCCGTTCAGCAAAAAACACCATGCGGGTCCCAGCAAAGCCATCATGGTCGCTCCAATCGCCGGACCAATGATACGGGCCAGATTGAACGTGGTCGAGTTCAGCGCAATGGCATTCATCAAGTCTTCCTTGCCGACGATTTCAATATTGAACGACTGCCGTGTAGGCATATCGAACGTGTTGGTTACCCCTAGCAAAAAGGCCAGCACCATAACATAGCTGTACTGTACCGTATGGGTGAACACGAGGATCGAAAGGGTCAGCGCCAGGACCATCGAAACCGATTGGGTCACGAGCAAAATCTTTTTCTTGGGAAACTTATCAATAAGGGTTCCGGCGAATAAGGAGAAGATAGTAATAGGCAGAAACTGCATGGCTGCAATAAGTCCCAGCAAAAAAGGCGAGCCGGTCAGCGTCAGTACGAGCCAGGATTGCCCGATATTTTGCATCCAGGTCCCAATGAGGGAGACGCACTGGCCTAACCAGAAATAACGAAAGTTTCGGTGGGTAAGCGCATGAAAATGCTTATGTATAAACCGCTCACCGCTGCTTAAGATCATGGACATAAGGGTTCACACCAGCTTTCCTTCAAACTATCATTGGCCTGCATTGCTTTTGGCGTCCTTCATCTGCTTCTCGATAAACTTGGCGGCGTTGATGCCCATCTTCTCAAACAGCTCCAGCGCAGTGTGCCGTTCTTCCTCCGTCAATCCGTCCGACAAAATATGCCTCCAATCGATCAGCACCTTTCGGATTTCGTCCTTCATGTCCATTGCCTTGGCTGTCAAAAAGACGCGATAGGAACGTTTATCCTCATCGCGGATTTCCCGCAGGATGTAGCCCTGCGCCTCGAGTTTTTTCAACGCCTTGGCGGTTGTGCCCTTGTCGATCTTCAGGTAATGGGACAGCTCCTCCTGGCTGAGCCCGTCTTCCTTATACAACGCATTGAGGAAAATATACTGACCTTTGCCGATATCCGTATCCTTAAGGCGGTCGCCGATATACATTTGCCCATAGCGGTATAGAAGCGATACCCAACGGGGAATCGTGTTTTGTTGATCAATCATGCGTTCCGGACCTCCTTATCGTTAGTTGCACATGCTACTATATTGTACGGCGTATTAGTTGCAAGTGCAACTACTTTTTGCATAGGCTGTTGTGGAACATCCGAGTGCTGGGCAAGGTTTGCTTGACCGGGGCTATTTGGCGAAGTGTGTCGAACGTTAGCGTAAAACAATGGATAAAGTCTTTATTTATCAGCAGGTTAAGCGATTTACTAAAAATTAATGTCCAGTTTACAAAAACCTGTTGTAACCCCAAATCAGCCTATGTATAATAGGCAGCATAAGGCAATTAAACCGGTTTAATTAAACC
>NZ_NMQW01000036.1 GCF_002234615.1 Paenibacillus rigui
AGATGGGTATAAGAGACAGTTAACACTCACTCGTTGTTCAGTTTTCAAAGGGCAATCTTGTAACTAAAACCTCAAAAGCCGCATCACAACTGCGATTCAAGCTTTGTCAGTTATTGTCGTCTCGTTCAGCGGCGACTTTTATAATATATCACATTCACCCATCTTAATGCAAGCATTATTTTTTTCTTTTTTTTCAAAAGCTTTTTTCATGCTTTGAATGATGTGTGCCGTTTTGGCGGCGAGGAATAATGTATCATAGCCCGCTATTGAAAGTCAAGCATAAATTCCATGCTAAAAGCTCAATGTACCTGAGAGCAAAGCCCAATAACAGGCTTCACTCTCAGATTAGTCTATTTCAGTCCCCTATTTTACCGCTACTCAATCATTCCTTCTTCAGGGCTGCTCGCCGAAGCATAACGCTTTTTCGGAATACGTCCAGCCATGAACCCTTTTCTACCTGCCATGACTGCCAGTTTAAACGCCTCTGCCATCAATACAGGATTCCGTGCTCCGGCAACTGCCGTATTCAGCAAAACTCCGTCAGCGCCAAGTTCCATCGCAAGAGCAGCATCGGCAGGTCCGCCAATCCCTGCATCTACAATAACAGGAACCTTTGCCTCCTCAATAATAAAGCGAAGCTGGTTCGGATTGGCGATTCCTTGTCCGGAACCAATAGGCGACGCCCCCGGCATCACTGCCGCAGCTCCAGCCTCCTGCAGCTTTCTCGCAAGAATTGGATCATCGGACGTATACGGAAGCACAATAAATCCGAGGTCTACCAATATCTTCGTTGCCTCCAAGGTCCCGATAGGATCCGGCAGCAATGTTTTGGGGTCACCAATTACTTCCACCTTAATCATATCGCACAGGCCAGTAGCTTTGGCCAGCTTGGCAATACGGACGGCCTCCTCTACTGTATAGGCACCTGCCGTATTAGGGAGAAGCGTAAACTTTTTGAGATCAAGTGATTCCAAAAAGTTAGGTGCATCCGGATTGTCAATCGGCAATCTGCGAATAGCGAACGTTAAAACCTCTGACTCCGAAACTTTCACCGCTTGTGTCTGAATATCCAACGCAGGAAACTTTCCTGTACCCAGCAGTAAGCGCGATTTAAACTCATAAGGGCCGATTTTCAATAGATCTGTCATGTTCTGTGCCTCCAGGCTTGAATTATTGGATAAAAATCAAACAAAAAAGTAAGGGTCAGCCTCCACCGACGAAATGGACAATCTCAATCCGATCACCTTCATGCAGCTGCGTTGTGTCATAGTCTGTACGCTCAACGATCTCTCGGTTCAGCTCGATGACAAGTATTTTTTGTTCCAATTTGAACTGAACGAGCAAATCAGCTACTGTGGCAACGTCCGTTACCGAGCGCGAATCTCCATTAATGATTAATTCCACAAACTCCACCCCGCTTTCCGTATTACAAGAATGCTTTCTGCCAGATGCCAACCTCATGGGAAACAACAAAAAAAGCCAACCGCATAAGGGTTGACTTGGTAATCTGCTGTAGACAGCATGGCTACGTCCATCCACTTCCCTACGCTGGTATCATCCAGAAGTATACCGTTCCGGTACACAAATCAGGTTCCAAGGGTCAAGGAACAGCTTCCTACTCTCAGCCTCGCATCGAAAGGCTCCCCTAGTGGCTATTAAGTTCAATGAAATTATAGCAGAAAAATATGATTTTGTCGCATGTTCGAGTCGTTATTTATAGATTCGTATAGCGGATCTCCAGCACCGAAACCTGTTCGTCCATCGTATAGATAACTTCTTTAGCCAATATCTTCTTAACAAGCTTATTTAAAACTAATGGCAGCTCGTTTCGAATATCGGCCAATTTATCATTTTGCTGCAGCTCGTGCAGGCTCCACGCTTGTTCTCGGCTGGCTAAAACTTGAATCAGCATTTTGCAGCACCGCTCCATTTTGGACATGACTGAAAATTCACAGGCAAGCAAAACTAACTGTACCCGCTGCTTCAGCGTTTCCTTGCTCATGGTCAGCTCTTCATAAAGCTTATAGACTCCAGGATTGACTCCCTTCACTTGCCGCCATACCGTCGTCTCCGGATGAAGCCCCGCTTCAATAATAACAAGCCTCGCCCAATGATGGAGAGCCTCCAATATATTGTTGTAGGCATCCAGCAAGTGGTCGTCCAATACATATTCTTTACTCTCCGAGTATCTCCGCAAAAATTTGGAAAACTCAATGAGCAGCTTGTGTTCCCGCATCTCCTGAGGAAATTCGAGCATACGGTGCCGCAGGCTTTCCAAATATATATTCCGATCCAGAAGAATCTCTCCTTTTAAGATCCAATGAATAAGGTTGCGGCGCTCCCCTTGCACAATAATGCGATCAAGTAAGGAGGTACATATCCATCTTTCTTGTATACGGCAGTTGTCTTTTATATAATGATATTGTTGGTCGGTTTTCAGATCATCATTTGAAATGACAAGCAGCAGGAGATCAAAACCGTCCGTAAGAGCAGAAAACAAAGACGGGTTGTCTACAGCCAGTACGCTTATGACTGCTTCATCTTCCCGGAGCCTGGCAACCAGCTGTTCTTTTATGCCATTCATCGCTGCAGCCTCCTAATTTACATTCATTGATACATCATTATTTCTACAAAACTAGGTGGTTTCCTGCATCGGATTGGTGACAAATTTCACAACATTGTTTAAAAACCCTTTTGAAGAAAGAAGTGACAGAAGTTGAAGCTCAAGTCAAGTAAAGTCAACGAGTTCCGTTTGTGGGGTCTGCTGCTGACCATGGGCGGCATGCTGCTTATGATTGTCGGTTTGGCAGGGATTGTTTTTGATTGGGGCTCTGCAGGCAAAATTATGGCCGTTACCTTTATGTTTATCGGGGCCATCGCCATGCTGGGGAGTATGGGCATTTATTTTTGGGCAGGCATGATGTCTACCAGCGCGACCGTTATTGAATGTCCGGAATGCGGTAAGCCTACCAAAATGATAGGCAAAACGGATCGCTGCATGTTCTGCAAAACGATCTTATCCATGGACCCCAAGCATGACCCGAATGCTAGTGCCAGTTAATCGTACCTGGGAAAAGGAACATTTATGCTTGAAATATATGTCTATAGAGATATTTCGATAAGGATAGCCCCCATTGAGAGGTTAGTTATATCGCAAAAAAACCGGTACGCTTCTTCCACCGTTGGATCGGGGACACAAGCAGTACCGGTTTTCTCTTTTTTAAGAATAAGGATAAGATCAGGGCTGGTTCGGTTATTTATCAAGGGATGTTTTAATTAGATTCCATATGGACGGTGTTTCATAGCCTCTTCTCCAGGAGGCCACTCCGGCTAGGTTATATTTCTTTACTAAATCCAACCGCGCCTTCATGGAAACCTCGTCTTCAAGCCAAATTTTGTTCAGCTTGTCTCCATCTTTATATTCTACATAGTTTTGACCTGCCTCAGGCAAGAAAACAGGTGTCAGATTTTTTTCTTTTATCGTCTTTTGCGGTGTCTCCATGTAGACGGATTTGGAGCTGACCTTGGTTTTGCCGTCCACTGTCTCTTCCGTCCACACTCTCGTGTAGAAAGGAACCCCTAAAATGAGCTTAGAAGCAGGAATTTGATCCTCTTTCATTAATTTAACCACATTCTTCTCTACCCAAGGCAAGGAGGATACACTCCCGGCCGTAGGACTGCTGGCCCAAAATTCATCGTATGCCATAATCATCATATAGTCCAAAGAATCAATCAGCGCCTTGCGGTCATAAAACAGCGACCACATTTCACTATTCGATTTCGGAGTGACATCCATAGACACGATAAGCCCCTGCTCATGCATCAAAGGGACCATTTCACGGACAAATTGGGTTAAATTATCCTTGTCCTTGGTGCTGACATTCTCAAAGTCGATATTGATTCCCTGTAAAGAGTATAGCTGAGCATAGCTGAGAAGCTGCTTAATCATCTTCATTCGCTTGTCATAGGTCGAGAGAGCTTCCGTTGTACGTTTCGGCTCAAACCCATTGCTGAATAGCGCCCATACCTGGATATTCTGATCGTGGGCCCACTTCACGTAGGCGGGGTCCGCCAAGTTTTTCAATGTCCCCTGTCCATCATCCAAATGAAACCATGTGGGGCTCACAACATTTAACCCCGGCATCGGAGGAAACTTGGACGTGTCCGGATTTTTCGGTGTGGTCATCTGATCCCAAGTCAGATTGATTTTTCCGTTGATCGGTTTGGCCGGGACGAAGCTCGGCTGCAGTTCTTTTTTGGGGATAGTCTCCGTCTTGTCCTTGCTCAATTGCTTCTTGCTTATATATCCCATATACCCGTTAGCCAGCTGTACTTTATACCATTCCGGCTCCTCCGACCAGATCATCACGAATTCCGATTGTTTCAAATCGGCAAGGATGGGAGATTTAATAAAGGGCTCCTTACGCATAGGGACCGTCTTGTCAGGCTTGTCAGGAAAAGCGGCGGTTTTACCCCATTGCAGCGTATCGCCCTCTTTTAACAGGATGACCGCCCCGGTTTCCTCCGATTCCCTTAGTTCAATGCGGTACAAATCCTCCAAAGGCTGTATCGGAAGATACAATGAACCGTTAATTTTCTCCAGCGGAAACTTTAATGTAAACGGCTTTTCGTTAACCATCCCGGTCAACTGGCTCGTCTTGAGCCTTAGAACCTTATCCTGCGTTGTTATGATCGTCGAGTCACTGGAGGTTTCATAAATCATGGTAGGATCAATCTGTTCCTTTACAATATCAAAAGGAAGTTTCAGCGTCTCTTCTTTCCCTTGAGCAGGCTTATCCAGCATAGCTCCCTGATAAAATATCGGTTTGGTCATGCCGTCAAATGAGGGCGCTTCATGTTTAGAGGTCGGTACGTACTGATCCCAGTAAAATGCTGCCGCCGCACCCAATACGATAGCTAACAAAATCATCAAGAAGGCCCATTTGCGTGTACGTCTATTCTTCGGTACTTTCATTGGGTAATCCGTTTCCATCGTTTCACTCCCATGATGCTATTTAATTGAGAAAACCTCTATCGAAGCCTTGCGAAGATGAGCGACCGCGTTCAGCGGTATAACCGGCTTTCGCCGTCCTTCAAAGGAAGGCTCGCGTCCAAAACGAAAAAAGACATGCTCGAAGCACCTGTCCGACAAGTGGCTTTCAAGCACGTCCATTATACCGCAACTATGGCATCGCGTTCTATCAAATTATTAGTACTGTTTCACTGACGCACAGTCCGCACATATCCCGTACACCTCGACACGGTGGCTTTTAACCTGAAACCCGGTTTCGATACCGGCCGTCTTCTCCAAATCATCCAGGGGCTTATAGGCGAAATCAACCAGCTTGCCGCATTCTTCGCAAAGCGCGTGGTAATGCTCGGACATATCGGCATCAAACCGGCTGGAATGGTCCCCATAGGTCATTTCACGGACAAGCCCGACCTCGATAAATACCTTGAGATTATTGTAAACTGTCGCTACGCTCATACTGGGAAACCGAGGGGCCAGTGCCTTATAAATCTCATCCGCCGTCGGATGAGTCATCGTATTTAGTAAATAAGCGAGAATCGCATGTCTCTGTGGTGTCATGCGCACGCCTTTCATCTTCAGCTTCGTTAACGCCTGCTCCAATCTGGAATCCATGCTGCTCACCGCCTAATCGTCTAAGAAGGGTATCACTTTATTTTACGTGGCATCGTTTGAATTTGTCAATGCGGATGCTTGCCCTTCTTTGGCAATAAGCAGGTAATGCCTATTTCGATGTACGAACCACGAGGGAACCGTTCGTGTCCAGGTTAATCGTATATTGGCCTGAACCTACCTTGCCGTCAATCTCTTTCCCATGAATGCGCAGCGGCAGGGCTGTGTTGCTTGTCACGTTCTGTCCTTTGCCCTGAACCCGGAAATCCCCATTGGCCGGCAAGGCTGCGTCAATTTTACCGTGAGTGGTCTGAAGATCCCAGTCCCCTTGCACCTCCGCCGCGGTCACTTCAATGGATCCATTGGTTGTTCTGGCATCCACCTTCGCATGAGTATGATCCAGATGGATACCGCCGTTCGTTGTCTCTGCGCCAATGGCTCCGGTTATAGCTGCGGCCGAAAGTTGGCCGTTTGTAGACTTTAACCGAACGTCCCCCTGATGTTCATTTGCTTCGATAGAGCCGTTCGTCGTTTGCAGCTTCATATTGCCTTTTGTCTTTGAGGCAACGATCTTGGCGTTGGTCGACTGAAGATTCAATTCCGCTGCTTCCACATTTGTAATATGGATAGCGCCATTGGTTGTCGTGCCCTTCAGCTCCTGGCTCATAACGAGCTGCTCCGCCGTAATACTGCCGTTGGATAAATCCAGGTTCAGCTTGGTTGAACGCAGCACTTGTTCAGGAATCGCTACGATCAAATCAATCCTGATTTTGCCGAACCCCCAAAATTTCCCCTCTTCCTGGCTTATGGTTTTGATGTTCAAGGTCGAGCCCTGCGTCGAAGCCTCTACCCTGGATTGTTCCACGATGGCTTTGGCTTTATCCGGGTCCCCTTCGGCGACATAAACGGTCGTCTGAACCTCGATCCGATCCGAGTTCCCGGTACGTATCGTCACATTGCCGGCCTGATTCGTCAAGTCAATCCGCTCTATCCTATCGGGAACGGTTATAGGCGTCGTCCCTTTATCATAAGGCTGCCCCTGCGTAAAATGTGTCCAGCCTCCCTTCATTAACAGTGAAGAGTTCAGACTGACCATCACAACAGCTGAAATGATTAAAGCAAAAATCAATCCGCCCAAATCGAGCTTCAGAGGCTTATCGCTGTCCCCATGTCTGGACTGAAGCCAAATATATTCGAGCCCGAGTGCAATGAACAAAAGCGGCCACCAATCCATTAAACGCTCTGTCCAATGGAGCTTGGCATATTGGTCCACTATGACCGCTACACCAACTGCAATCAAAAGCAGTGCAGCTGTGAAACGCCCCGCCTTACGCATGTAGGCTTCCTCCTTCCTCACCGGGATTCACTTTTTAAAAGATTCCTTCAAAAATAACGCCACACCGATAACGATCAGAATGATCGCTCCTATAGATGAGCCGATCCATTCGAATACTTGATTCAGCCATGCAGGCTTGTTACTGACAAGAAACAGAAATATACCGCCGATAATGAGCACATAACCGAAAGTGCTTCCCTTAAAGCGTTTGGGGACACCTGGAAAGGATTGCCCCCTCCCCAAGCTGTCCAACGGATCGGAAAGCCCGTCATGCCAACGGCCATTCACCCGATCGGTTTGCTGCAGGGCATCAAATATATTGTAGAAATAGATGACAGGCACAAATAACGAGAAAAGCACGATGAGCGGTATATTGCTGCTCGAGTTGGTCGCAAAAAACACAATCGCGAAAATATCCAAAATGAGAAGCAGCATGAGGCCCATCCCCCGCTGCATTAAGCCTAAGTACAGCTGGCCGGTTCCTGGAATGAGGAATGAGAGCAAGCAGGCGACAAATTTGCTTTTTCTGGCTTTAAACGGATCAAACGGAGGTACGCGGTCCTGCTGGGGATGTCCCCAGCGCTCCAGCCTTTCGCGCAGAAACGCCTCTTCCTTCTCCTCATCGTTCACCCGAGTCTCCTTCCGGTATTCCTCCATCTAAACAAACCTCCATTATTAAAATAGGCTAGGGATTGAACAACAACCGTTTTATATCATGAGAGAAGCTGAGCCGAGATGCGCTGAACAACCACCTCAATGACGCTGACCTTGCTTTGAACGTCCTCGCTCCATTGGACCGGATTAATCGACATCATTCTCGTCCACATGCCCGAGCTGATGAAAAGGAACGTCGCGGCAGCGGCTATGAAGCCGTGGACCAGCTCCAAACGAAAGCGTGCAGCATAGGAAGCCTTTGCAGACGGTTGCGGCCGTTCTCCGGTCCCGCTCTCACGAATGGCCTCCATAATGCTCTCCTCCAGCCCCGAAGGGGCAGCAAGCACAGGAAGACGATCCAGCAGCGATTCCAGCTCCACATACCCGTATAATTGGGATTTGCAGCCCGGACAGCTTTGGAGGTGATGATGTATTCTACGGTATTCATGCTCAGAACAAGTTTTATTCAGATATTTTTGCAGCTGCTGATCGTCCGGATGCTGCTTGCTCATGGTTCCTTACCTCCTGCCATTTTTGTTTGAGGAGTGCTTTTCCCCGGTACAATCGGGTTTCAATCGTTTTGATCGGGAGCTGGGTTATCTCGGAAATTTCCTGGTAAGAGAGCTGTTTGTAATGATATAGATACAGAATGAGCCGGTACTTATCCGGAAGCTCCGACAACATGCGTTGTACCGTATGCTGCTGTTCCTTTTGCAGAGCGACGGCTTCCGGTTCCTCGTCTCTGCTGCCAAACCACCCCTTGAGTTTATCAACAATCGTCTGATGGGGTCTCCGCTTCTGCGCTCTTCGGTAATCCGTCACAACATTGGTGGCCAGCCGGTACAACCAGGTCGTAAATTTGGAATCGCCGCGAAAATAAATTAATGAACGATATAACTTAATAAAGATTTCTTGCGTTAAATCTTCGGCGGTTTCCCGATGTTCAACCATGCGGTAGACGAGCGTATAAATATAATTTTTGTGCCTCTCGATCAAGTGGCGGTACGCTTCGTCTTCCCCTTGACGGATCTGGTCGACCAATTGCTCATCCGTCAAATGTTCCATCGTTTCACCGCCTTCGTCATACGTTCTGCTTTCTTAGACGCTCTGCATCGTATAACCCCTTCAATTTGCAAAAATAAATGGGCACAATCCTATTTATTCGCATGAGACGGAATGAACGCCGCTCATTTGCTGCAGTTCTTCTACAACCGACGAGATTTGAGTGCCGCGCGACATACGCAGGGAAATAGAAATGATCATTTCGTGGCTCTCTCTTTCCGTTTCTTCTACCGTAAGCTTTCGAATATCGCTGCCTTTGCCTGTTAAGGTAGAGGAAATGCGGGTTAAGAGTCCCGGGCTCTCGTCCGCCTGAATGCGTAGAATGCGAAGCTTTTTTCCGTTAAAATATTTTTGCTCGACGACATTCAGCACCCACAAGCTCAAAAGCGATAACACGCACGTTAAAATCGATGCATAATAAAATCCCGCTCCGGTGGCCAGCCCTATTGCCGCAACAACCCAAAGGGAAGCAGCCGTAGTAAGTCCCGTAATGGATTTACCCGTATATAAAATAGTCCCCGCTCCCAAAAAGCCGATTCCGCTTATCACTTGTGCCGCAAGGCGGGCGGGATCCCGCTGAACATTAGCCAGCTTGGAAAATTCGGTAAAGCCATACATGGATAACAGCATGATAAGCGTCGATCCCAAACAAACAAGAATATGCGTTCGCAATCCAGCCGCATGGCTGCTGCGCTCCCGTTCAAAACCGATTAATCCTCCGAGCAATACCGCTAATATAAGGCGAAGCGTAATATGTAGTTGATCAATATACCAAGGATTTGAAGCCATCCGGTATTCCCCCTTTTGTCCATTTACGATAATGAACCCTATTTTAACACGGTTTAGCCAGTCCTTGATAAACTTTTCAAAAAAAATCGGTTGACTTCCCTCGTCATGACAGTAGACTTAAGTAAGAGATGAAACGTTTCAAGCCATGAATCATGAGCTATTCAGAATGGAGGATTTCAACAAATGACTCACCCCCTGCTTACGGTAAACAATAGACGAAACCATATTATCCAACTGGCCGCACGCAAAGCGCTGGAGCTGCCTGTACTCCCAAGCGGCTTCTGGTTCCACAGCGATGTCCGTGACAACTACTATTACGCCATTCATTTATATGCTTACTGCACTGACACGCAAGCAAGCAGCGAGCTGACACAAGAACAACGCAGGGACGGGCTCCAGATGGCCGTGGAAATGATCCGTAGGGTCATCCGGCTGCAGGTTCAGGATTCCGGGCATCCGATGTACGGACACTGGCCATTGAACCTGGGTACAGATCCCGACAACGCGCAGCCTAACGGGCTTCCCGTCGAGCTGATGGGCTGCCTGCTTCTATTGTTCTATCATCAATATCAAAATACACTGCCCGTGGAGCTAAAAAGCGAGCTGAACCTGTGCTTCGTTCATATTTATCACAGCCGTGTGCACCGGCTTCCGCTCGAACAAATTCATCATCATGAAGCCAAGCATACGGCATTGAAGCTGCTGCTTGGACACCAGTTCGATGATCAGGAGCTGTTGGAGCAAGGGATTCGTTGTGCGAAGCAGCAGCTTCACCATATCCGAAAATTCGGCTTTAAGGAATATGGTGCCCTGCCATGGCATTGGCACTGGATTCAGGCCTTCACCTGCGTATGGGAAATGGTAGAGCAGCCTGAGGCACGCGTTGTCACCGGAGACATGCTGGAAACGCTATGGCAGCTGCGGGCTCAATATTATTTGAGAGGTACGTGGGTAGGAGCACAATCCCGCCAATGGCCGCATGACGGACCAAAAGACAACAACACGCTGCTCGATTATATTCAATTCGGCGATTTCCCGATGCCGGAGCAGATTGCCCGTTTGGAAGGAGCCGGCCTGTATACGTACGAGATTTCGAAGGAAGTAAGAAGGATCGGTACGGATCGAACAAATGCCGTAGAAGTAAAGCGCCTGATCCGGTTCGCCGGGGCCGATGAAGTCGTAAAAGAAGAAGCCCATACGCATGCTTACATTGCACCGGATTATGCCGTCGGAGGAATTTGGGAACGCCGCGAGGAGTTCGACAATGAACAGCAGCGGTGGGACGTGACGTTGCCCTTGACCAATCCTTCCGCAAAGGACGGTGTGAATCAGGCGTTCTTCTTCCATCCAGGAGCAAGGTACCAGCCTGGCGACGACCGCCATGCAAGCAATACCGGGGAGGTCCTGCTGCATAAAGACGCGGTCATCCAGCTCTGGGAGCTGTCTTCGGCAGACCAGGAGACGGCTTACCCTGCCCTTGTCGGCTGCCTGCCTAAAGGAGACTGGCACTTTACGAAACGAAGCGGCTACGGCCAAGTAGGCGGTGTGTACCTGGTATTTCATTCGATGAATGATTTTACGGTGGAGGAAAAAGGGGATCGTTTGTCTGTCTTGTGCCCTTTCCAAGCCGGAAAAAACGGGATTGTCATTGAGGCGATGCCGGCGAATGAGGCTGAGCAGCTGGGCGGCGTGAGTACGGCGGCATTTGCGGCCATGCGAAAGGAACAGCGGGCTGGCTTTGCAGAGGAGGAAGCGGCGGGAACGCTAAAGCTAGCTGCACAGTATGTCACCCGAAGGGGGGATGTGCTGGAATTGAATACAGCAAAAAAGGCCTCCGTAAACGGAAAGCCTATTGCCTGGGAAGAATATACGATCAGCGGGTGAGCGGGCTGGGTGCCGTTTTATGATATACGGTCAAAGTAATGCCCGGCGCCACTTCCATGACCTGACCGGGCTCATACCCGAACTTCGTATATAAGCGTACGGCCGGTTCATTATTTGTACCGGTCGATACCCTGATCATTAAGCCGGGAACTGCCAAGCTCTCGGCATATTGCAGCAGCTGCGTCGCAATGCCTTGACGGAAAGCATCCGGGTGAACCATCATCCGGCACAACGTCATTTCTTTGGGTCCCTGCTTAACCGAAACCGCTCCTGTCAGCTTGTTATCCTCATCATAGTAGCCGAAGAAGCACTCTCCGGATTCCCTTAAGGTTTTGGGTGAATCCCACAAAGGGGGGATTTCCTTGAACCCGATCAATTCGGCTTCCACCCGGTAGGATAGCTGTTGCAGAAACAGCAGATCCAATACTTGATGATGATCAGTTAAATCAATCTTACGGATCATAAGGTCCCCTCCTGGATGGCTTCAGCTCGTTTAAGCTAGAGTATACAACAGGTGGGGACTCTCAATCCACTCCTCTTCAGGAAAAAACCGGAATCCTTAACCTCTCCGGGTATATTACCGTAATATTAGGATTTTAAAACGTCGTGGTCCACGTAACGTTCTCCGTTCAATTGGCTAATCACATTGATAGCTACCTTAGCTCCGTCTCCAGCGGTAATGATAGCATGTACACTAACTCCTGCTACGGTTCCCGCTGCCCAAATCCCGTCAATATTCGTCTTTCCATCGGCATCTACATCAATGACAGTTTTAATCCGCGGTTCCGTACCGTTCTTGGTCCGGATTCCTGCCTTTTCAGCCAGATCGACTCCGAGCCCTGTCGCCAAAATAACCTGGTTGGCATCAAAAGCTCCGTTTTCGGTTTCAATATGGAAGCCTGTCTCCGTTTTCGTTACGTTCTGAACCGTACTCGTCAACAGCTCAGCGCCAAATTTGACCGCCTGTTTCTTACCGATCTCTACAAGATCCGGTCCGGTCATTTCCAGGATACCGTAATAATTTTCGAACCAAGCTCTCTTCGTTATGCTTTTGTCATTATCAATCACTAGCGTTTTTTTGCCGGCTTTGGCCGCAAAGAGCGCAGCGCTCGCTCCGGCAGGCCCTGCACCAATAATAGCGATATCGTACATGTTCAGCACCTCATTTTCATTTTGTGGTCTTCGTTACACGTTTTTTCCAAGCTTATTATGCCCAGATTTCATTTTTCTTTCCAATTCCTATACAATATATAGTATAAAGTATAGAAACTAATCGGATAAGTAAGCACTTTAAAGTGCCTTAGTTTCCTAAATGATACCAAAGGGAGATGACGGTTGATGGAAAAAATCCCGGAATTATGTCATGTAGACGATGCTTTAAGCATTTTGTCGGGAAAATGGAAGCCCATTATTTTATTGCATCTGCTGCACAAGGGCACGTTAAGATTTAACACGCTGAAGCGAAGTGTACCCGGGATCACGCAGAAAATGCTGACGGTACAGTTACGCGAGCTTGAGGATGAGGACATTATCCGCCGTGTCGTATTCCCGGAGATTCCACCCAAGGTGGAATACAGCATGACAGACTACGGCCGAAGCCTTGAGCCCGTTCTGGAAGCGATGCATCAGTGGGGGACCCGGCATTCGCTGCGAAAGCAGGAAAAAAAAGACTGTTGAGAGCATCGTCTCAACAGTCCGCTTTTGGGTCGGACAGACCTTGCCGGTCTGCCCAGAATTATTATTGATTCAATCCGTCGAGAATGAGCTTGTTTACCAAGCCCGGGTTGGCCTTGCCCTTCGTTTCTTTCATGACCTGGCCGACCAGGAAGCCCACGGCTTTGTCTTTCCCCGCTTTAAAATCAGCGACCGATTGCGGGTTGTTCGCAATGACTTGATCTACGACCGCTTTAATCGCACCTTCGTCGCTGATCTGGACAAGTCCTTGCTCCTCTACAATCGTCTGCGGATCCTTACCAGTCTCCAGCATCGATTTAAAGACGGTTTTGGCGATCTTGCTGCTGATCGTTCCTTTTTCCATCAGACCGATCATTTCACCCAGGCCCTTGCCTGTGATTTTCACATCACTCAGCTCCTGGTTGTTTGCATTCAGGAAGCCAAGCAGGTCGCCCATGATCCAGTTGGATACCGCTTTGGCATCCTTCGTATAGTTCAGGCTCTCCTCGAAGAAATCTGCGATTTTGATCGAGGACGTAATGACCTCCGCATCGTAGCTTGGCAAGCCGTACTCGCTCACATAGCGGGCTTTGCGCGCATCCGGAAGCTCCGGAATGCTGGCTTTGACACGAGCCTTCCACTCCTCGTCGATGTACAAGCGAACCAAATCCGGATCCGGGAAGTAGCGATAATCGTGCGCCTCTTCCTTGCTCCGCATCATAAGCGTCTTGCCTTGCGCCTCGTCCCAGCGGCGGGTTTCCTGAACAACGGTACCCCCACTGTTCAGCACATCCGCTTGACGCCATTCTTCATACTCAAGACCCTTCTGCACGCCGCGGAAGGAGTTCATGTTCTTCAATTCGGCGCGGGTTCCGAATTTCTCCTGCCCATACGGACGAATACTGATGTTCGCGTCGCAGCGAAGGGAGCCTTCCTCCATCTTCACGTCCGATACGTCACAGTACTGCATAATCGCTTTCAGCTTCTCCAGGTAAGCACGCGCTTCCTCGGGAGAACGCAAGTCCGGCTCCGATACAATCTCAATCAGCGGCGTTCCTACGCGGTTAAAATCCGCCAGTGACGCATAGCCGCCATCCACGTGCGTCAGCTTTCCTGCGTCTTCTTCCAGATGGACACGCGTGACGCCGATACGCTTCGTCTGTCCGTTCACTTCAATCTCAATCCAGCCGTGCTCGCCAATCGGCTTGTCATATTGTGAAATCTGGTACGCCTTGGGCGAATCCGGGTAAAAATAGTTTTTGCGGTCGAACTTGCTGTCCGTTGCGATCTGGCAGTTCAAAGCCATAGCCGCTTTCATTGCATATTCAACGGCTTGCTTGTTCAGAACCGGCAAAACCCCCGGATAGCCGAGGCATACCGGGCACGTATGTGTGTTAGGCGGGGCTCCGAATTCCGTGGAGCATCCGCAAAATATTTTGGACTGTGTGTGCAGTTCTACGTGTACTTCCAGACCGATGACCGTTTCATACTTCGTTTCTGTTGCTGACATGCTGGTTTGCTCCTTTCCTGCTAATAGTATTACAGCTGTGGGCGTAGCTTGTGATGCTCCGTATGTTGCTCGTAGGCATGGGCCACGCGCAATACCGTGGATTCATCCAGCGGCTTGCCGATAATTTGAAGACCAACCGGAAGACCGTCCACCAAACCGCATGGAACACTGATAGCAGGAACGCCGGCCAGATTCACGGGAATCGTCAATATATCGTTCAAATACATTGTCATCGGATCGTCGACCTGCGAGCCTACTTTAAAGGCGGTCGTTGGGGCCGTGGGTCCGATAACCACGTCATAGTTTTCGAATACTTTATCAAAATCCTGCTTGATCAAGGTGCGCACTTTTTGCGCCTTCAGATAATACGCATCATAGTAACCGGAGCTGAGTGCATACGTGCCCAGCATGATACGACGTTTCACTTCCGGACCGAAGCCTTCGCTGCGGGATGTATGATAGAGGTCCAGCAGGTTCTTAGGGTTCTCCGCGCGAACACCATAGCGGACGCCGTCAAACCGCGCCAGGTTGGACGAGGCTTCGGAAGAAGCCAGCAGGTAATAGGTTGCAACGGCGTATTCGGAGTGAGGCAAGGATACCTCCTCCACAACTGCGCCGAGGCCTTCCAGCACCTTCAAGGCGGAAAGCACGGCATCGCGAACCTTCGGATCAATCCCCTCGCCTAAATATTCCTTCGGAACGGCGACCCGCAAGCCTTGAACGTCGCCGGTCAGTGCGCTGAGATAATCCGGAATTTCCACGTTAGCCGAGGTGGAGTCAGCGGAGTCGTGTCCTGCGATCGCTTGAAGCAGATACGCGCTGTCTTCGACATTTTTGGTTAAAGGTCCGATTTGGTCCAAGGAGGACGCAAAGGCTACCAATCCAAAACGGGATACAAGCCCGTAGGTAGGCTTCAGACCGACAATACCGCAATAAGCCGCAGGCTGGCGAATCGAGCCGCCCGTATCCGAGCCAAGGGAGAAGTAAACTTCTCCGGCTGCAACCGATGCTGCCGAGCCGCCGCTGGAGCCGCCGGGCACGTATTCCACATTCCACGGGTTATAGGTCGGCTGGAAGCTGGAATTTTCGTTCGAGCCGCCCATCGCGAACTCATCCATGTTCAATTTGCCGATAGAGATCGCTTGAGCTTCCTTCAGCTTGCGAACGACCGTGGCATCGTATACAGGATTGAAATTGCGCAAAAATTGACTCGCACAGGTCGTCGTCACGCCTTCAGTCACGATATTATCCTTAATACCGATAGGCAGTCCGAACAGCAGCCCTCTGGAATCGCTCCCTGCTGCAAGCTGCCCGTCCAAGGCTTTGGCCGCCGCGCGGGCATTCTCTTCGTCAAGCTTCAGGAACGCTTTTACTTTGCCGTCGACTTGTCCGATCCGTTCGTAAGACGCGTCCACCAAATCGGAGACGGATATTTCCTTGGCGCTAAGCCGAGTATGTACTTCTTGTAATTTGAGATCAAATAAAGACAAAACTGCGTCCTCCCTTCAGCTGTTGCAAACTGTTTCCAATCGTTCCTCGCTTTGTACTACTCCAATACAGCAGGCACTTTAATTTGTCCGTCTTCTTCATCCGGCGCATTAAGCAATACTTTTTCAATCGGCAAGGAAGGTCGGGACACATCCTCACGCATCACATTCACCAGAGGCATCGGATGGCTGGTCGGCTCTACATTGTCGGTATCCAGCTCGTTCAATTTCTCCGCATATTTTAAAATGGCGTTCAGCTGCTCTGTGAACTTTTGTTTTTCCTGTTCGCTCAGCTCAAGTCTCGCCAGTTTGGCCACGTGCTCTACATTTTGGATCGTAATACTCATCGCTTGCCTCCCGCTTCAATATGTCCTGCTAAAGCCGTACCTCAACAAAATTCGACAGCTTTGCTGAAAATTCATCTCCTTATTATAAACTAGATAGAATTTGAACTCAATTGCCTGGCCGTTTAAATATCGAGACGGTCTAGTGCTCCACTTATTCATTTCCTGATATAATAGGAAGCATACTATTTTCAAGGGAAAAGCGGTGCCGTCATTTACAAGAAAAAAGCAGTACGGCGTTAACAGGAAAAAGCCTGCCTTAAGTCCCAAGGGGACTAGAAAGCAAGCTGTAGGGTGAATCATCCGGCTCTTATGCAAAATAGCAAGCTGTTGAAAGATACACCGTGCATCCGAAGAGGTCAAATCCAAGCCTTTAAGTTGACTTGCTTGATAAAATCGGCCTGGGACTGAACTTCCTTGGCGGCCTCCACAGGCTCCTCTTCCTGTTCTTCTCCGTTCATAATGCGGCGGAACAGCTCTTCGTTGCGGGTTGCCAGTGCGAAATCAATCAAAGCCTCCCGCTCCAACCGGTCCACTTCCTGCTGAATTAACACTTCCTCCAGCTCGATGTCGGCTCCGCAAACGAAAAAATGCTTATTTATTTTAGGAATACGAACGACGTAATCAAACACGTTGTCCGCATTGCGATCGTAAGCAATGATGTATCCGTACTCGCCGACAGGCAAGTTTTGTTCGAAGCTGTCTGCTACGATAATTACTTTTTGTCCCAAGCGCAGCATATGCCATTCCTCCCCAAGACTAACGTGTCTATCTATTCATGCCCGAAAAGGTAACGATGAAAATGGGCTCAACTATGCAATCGAGGTGTTCCATGTTTCGAGATAAAAGAAGGATTCGAGCGATGAAAATTGTTGTACGTCTGTTATTAATTCTATTAATAGTAGCATCTTTTTCAGGGTTAATCAATGATAGACAAGCCGCGGAGGCTCATCCATTGAACAATGGCTATTCCCAGCTGACCGTACATCCGGAAGGCGTGGAATACGAGCTGTTCATCCCGGAAGTAAGCCTCCTCAAATATGATGCCAATCAGGACGATAAGCTGTCTACAGAAGAGCTAATCTCTCAAAAAGGAGCCATCGAAGCTGACCTTCGAGATCATCTTCGACTGCTTCAGGACATGAATCCCATGGAGTTCAGCATGCGCAGCTTGGAGAAGGAAGAGAAGGAGACGGTATCTGGCGTAAGCTTTCAGCTCTATTATTCCAGCAGCAAGCCCATAAACGGATTTACGATTGAATACAACCTGCTGTTCGAGGATGCCGACCCGCTCCATTTGAATTTTGCCATTATTGAAGAGGGGGACGATATCGACCAGACAATTTTCGATGCGTCTCACCGTTCTTATCATTACGAATCGATGCATCCGGCCACATGGGGCTCCACCTTGGGAACATATTTCGTCCTTGGCATTGAGCATATCGTGACCGGGTACGATCATTTGCTGTTTTTATTTTCTCTGCTGCTCATTGCAAGCCGCTGGCGGAATATGCTTCAAATCGTGACCGCCTTTACGGTGGCGCACAGTATTACACTGTTTCTTGCCGCTATGGGTTACGTCGATGTCAATCCGGTGTGGATCGAATCAGCCATCGCGCTAACCATTGCTTACGTTGCCGTCGAAAATATGTGGTCCCAAAAGCATGCGCTGCGCTGGCTGCTAACCTTCGTATTCGGACTTATCCACGGACTGGGCTTTGCAGGGGCCTTGGATGAAATAGGCTTACCAAAGCAATATTTCATCAGCTCGCTTCTGACGTTCAACCTTGGGGTAGAGACTGGCCAACTGGTCATCGTACTGCTGGTAATGCCTCTGCTGCTGTGGCTGCGAACAAAAAAACGGTACCGGCATTTGGTTATAGCCGGCTCCGCCATCATACTGGTGCAAGCCCTTTGGTGGCTGTTGGAAAGGACAGGGGTTATCGGAGCTGGAGGATAAAACGGGGCTAAGGGCCAATCTCACACGGGGAATTGCCCTCTTGTGAATCCAAGTCCGTTGAAATTTGGCAGGAACGGTCCGGATTACGGCCTTCGCATTCCATAGACCATATGAATCCAAGGACTTAACTGCTGCTGCACTGTAATGTAACCATGCTCCCGCAGCCATGCCAAAAGCCGGGAGCGATCCGTCGGATAACGCTCATGAAGCTCGCGTATCAGCTCCTCTTGCCCCGATTCCTGAAGCTTAAGCAGCAGCTGATGCCGGGCATCCGCATTCTCATACATGAGCCCGGTAATGACAAGCCGCCCCTGGGGCTTCAGCACGCGGTTCATTTCCTCCAGCGCCAGCAGCTGCTGTTCTTCGTTCAGGTGATGAAACGCGAAGCTCGTAGCAGCAAAATCGAATTGACCTTCAAAAAAGGGCAGCGCCAAAAAGTTACCCAGCTTGCATGTCACGTCGGGAAGCTTCGCCCGGCAGCGCGCGAGCATCGATTTCGACTGCTCCACTGCGAAAAGAACGGCTCCCTTGTGCATAAGACGCGAGGTCAGGTTACCTGTCCCTGCGCCGATGTCCACCCCCGTCTCTCCTGGCTGAGGGGCAACCCATTCCACGGAATAACGCAATGCCGTATCATACTCGGAAGGAGTGGCCAGCCTGCCTAACGGGCTCTCATTTCCTATATCAAATTGATCGGCCTTCAGGTCATAATTCCAGCGGTCTGTCCAGGAGAAACGATCCGACTTGATCTGCTTGATCGAATCCGCAAGCCGAAATAAATCGTCAGACGGCAGCGGACTCCGGTCGTTCCACTGCTCAATCATCCGGTCCAGTGCTGCGAGGGCTGACTTCCACTGAATCCATTTGGAAAATAAGACCGAGCGCTGAAGCTCCAATTGATGACGAACCGTATCCGGCTCCCCCCGGTCCAAGCCATGCAGCAGCTGCTGAATGGTTTCCAAGGGAAGCCCGAATTCACGCAGAGCCACAATCGTCTGCAGCCGCCAGACATCCTCCTCATCGAAATAACGGTAGCCATTCGCTTCTCTCTTGCCGGAAGGAAGCAGCCCCTTCTCCCCATAAAAACGAATCGTTCGGGACGTCACCCCCAGCCTTTGCGCCAATTCATTGATTTTCATTATTTTCCTTCCTCCATACCCGGGAAATTCATGCCGCTTGTTTCGGGCGGTCGTTGCTTGGTGAGAAAATCTCTATCGAGGCCCTTCAAGATGAGCGGCCGCGTTCTATGGTTGGTTTTATCACAAATATAATTTTCGCCTCTAATAACTCGAAGCTTATAAATTCTGGTGTGTGGTAAAAAAACCGCTGGAGGTTTATGGCCTCGAAGCGGCTTGCAATCCTTTACAGATGTAGTTGTACCCAGCCCTCGCGCGTCACGGTAAGCTTCTCAAAGCCGTTGTCGGTAATGGCGTAGCTGTTCTCGATTCCAACGACTCCCCGACCCGGAAACGTGAATTTCGGTTCGATCGCAATGACCATCCCCGGCTGCAGCGGATAGCTGAAGCCTTTGGCAAGTACCGGGAGCTCATCGATTTCGAGGCCGATCCCATGACCCAAAAACTTTACCTGATCCGCACCATAGCCCATAAAGTGATCGCTTAAACCGGCTTCATGAGCTAGAATCAGCGACTGGCGGTACAATTGCTCGCAAACTGCCCCCGGCTGCAGCATCGACTCCACATGACGAAGAATGCGTTCGGACTCCTCATACGCCTGCAGCAGGTCCTCCGATGGCGGCCCCAGGGACACCGTCCGCGTCTGATCTATGACATACCCGTCGATACAGCACCCGATATCCATAAGGATCGGCTCTCCCGACTGGATGGGTCGGCGGCTCACACTTTGCGGAACGACAGCGCCCAGACCTTGGCCTCCGGCCGGACCGTCAAAATAACTCGGCACAGCCGCAGCTTCCCCCGCACCAATCATGCCGGTAATGACTTCCTGGTTGTACCCGCGCATTCGCATTAAGCCGATATGCCCTTCGCGTCGGATTGACAGCTCAATGCCGCTCATCAGCTCAAGCTCCGTCATGCCCGGACGAAGCGTCGTCAGCGCCTCTTCAAAGGCTAGGTCGACCACACGCGCAGCTTCCCGGATACAGCTCAGTTCTGCAGCCGACTTGATCATCCGAAGCTCCCGTATCAGTAAACTGCCGTCGATCCATTCAACTGCAGGGAGCACGGCTTGAAGCCTCTGCAGCTGCTGAACGGGCAGCACATCGAACTCGGCGGCGAAGCGCAGCTTGCTGTCTGCACCCGCAGCTTGAAACAACGCGGCATACAGCTCTCCCAAACGCTTCCCAAACTCCCGAAATGAGCCTAACGCTTCGACAGCAACTGCCGATTCCTCCTCCGCCCTGACGACACTGCGGCGAACGAAAAATCGTGCCTCTCCCTCACAAGGAACAAATAAATATCCGGTTTGCATGGAGCCGGTAAAATAATATAAATCTACGTTTTGCGTAATCATACAGCCGTCTGTCTGCTGCTTTCGCAATCTTTCCTGAAGCCGTTCTATCCGTTGGAGCCGTTCATTCCTCATGTGTCATCACGTCCTGACGACAACGATTCATGCTGGCGGATCGGCAGCCATGCCAGAACGGATTGAATTTTACGATCCCAGTAGCCCCACTCATGCGTCCCGGGTTCTTCCTCATAAGTCAGCTCTAATTGCAGACGCCGGCAATGATCACGGAAACGAACATTCCCTTCATATAAAAAATCCTCGGTACCGCAGCACTGGTAAAGCTTCGGCATATCCGAAGCTTCCGCTGCGACATCACCGGCCAACCGGAATAAGTCGTTGCGGCTGCCTGCCAATTGGGTAAGGTCACCGAATACGCGGGTGAATTCATCGGGATCTCTTTTTGTTACCATTTCCGCTACATCGGTGACTCCAGATAAGCTGGCTCCTGCCGCAAATCGGTCCGGGTAAGTTAAAGCCAGCTTAAGCGCACCGTATCCGCCCATAGATAAACCGGCTGCGAAATTATCCTCGCGTTCGGCTGATAACGGAAAAAAGGATCGCGCCACAGCCGGGAGCTCCTCACTAATAAAGGTCCAGTACTTGTATCCTTGCACCATATCAGTATAAAAGCTTCGATTCACAGCAGGCATAACAACTGCCAAACCATACTGTGCAGCGTAACGTTCAATCGAGGTTCTGCGCATCCAGATCGTATGATCATCTGACAACCCGTGCAGCAAATAAAGCGTCGGATGCTTGAGACCAACCATCCTGGATTCCATACCAATCTGCCCGGATGTCGCCTGCGGCAATATAACGTACATGGAAGCCGAGACGCCCAACGTTTCCGAAAAGAAATGACAATCGATAAAAGCCATCCATTATGCCCTCCTTATGGCGAATCTTTCCTGTTCATCTGTAAGCGTACTCCATCTTCATGCTGCTTTCAACTCGAAGCAAGGAGAGTACGGATGATGAACTCAACGATTTTGCCCAGAAGAGTGCACCTATACTATAAATTTCTTGCATCCATCCAACGGGTGTCTTCCTGCTCTTTGGCAGATCCTTTAATCATCATGGGCAGCAGGCTGATCCATGCGGAAACATAGGCGGTCTTGCGCAGTAACATGATAAGCAGAGCGGCCAGCAAAAGCTTCATTTTATTTTTTTGAACGCGTGATCTAAACATGGAAACCAAGTCCCCTTTCATTTCACAAGTACAGTAGGATTAGTTACTTGCCAACAGCCGTTAAAGCAGCGGATATTCATAAACAACGGTCTTATAAATGTAGCCGTCGAAGGATAATACGTTATTGCGCGGAAGCTTCACTTTGACCTGGTACACCACGGCAGGACCTTTCAGCAGCTTATCGATTCTGCGGCTTTCCTGGGTATACCGGTATGGAAATAAGACCCCCGGTGTGCTGTCATCCACATAATCCTCGAATACAACGACCGGAGCAGCGCGCAGCAAGCTCCCGCTCTCAGGCGTCCCGTCTTCGTGAAGCTGCAGGTTATAGCGAAGAGACGCTTCAAAAGCGGATCTCGCCTCCGTTCTTACAAAAACAATCCGCCCCTCGGAGAGCTGTCCTTTGTCCACCTGCAGCGATGCGTCATGACCTCCGTGGTTCAATGCAAATTTGAGCCGGTTATGCGTCGTCGATGTAACGAAGCGATCCGCTTCAAACCCCGTCGTATACAGAAACAGCAGTATGACGTATAAAAGCAGCAGCGCTCGATTCATAGGGTTTACCTGACCAGCGCTTCGCTCATCTGCTTGGCGTAGCGCGAAATTTGTGCAGGCTCCGGGTCCGGACTGCCGAACATGCTGCTGTACAGCCATCTAGGTGTGCTTTTCACCGATAGCCTGCCTTCGATATATTGCCCTCTCGGTGTCAGCTCCGTCGTTCCTTCGAACCGGATATCGCTGCCGTCCAGCAAAAAGGTGCTCTCCAGCGTATTCTGCATCTCATCGATAATTTCAGGTGTAAAACGGCCATTATCCGCATTGGACGCTTTCTGTATCGCACTGTCGAGCACCATCTCGACCGCATTGGCTCGCGTGGAGTAAATATCATGCAGCACAGGCTGGAACAACAGCAGCAGCAAAAAGTAAACGGTCAGCATTTCCACCAAAGCGGCTTTCATCCTTGACGCATATCGGAAAGCAACGAAACCGCTCTGCCGTCTTCATCATAGGCGTTCACTAGCAAAGCGTCCCCTGGTATAAATAAAGCCGGCGGCACCGAGCCCGTTCCGGAAGGCGGCGATGTCGGCACCATCCAATGAAAGCTTGTCGGAACATTGGTGCTAACGAATATTATAAATGTACTAACTTTTAAGTGTTCCTCGATCATTATTATGTTATACACAATCTGTTGATAACTAGCCTAATAATCTCCCACATCTTCCCTCAAATTTCAGACATGTACATATTCCACCAGCAATGTTATAATATAGTGGTGATAAGTTTCTTCGGTCGCTCTACCAATCAAGGGGCGAACACCGGTTATCTGATGGAACATGATCACATAGTCGCTTAATCGGAAATCATCCGTTATGCGGCTTTTTGTTGTTCCATAATTTTCAATTCAATGGTATAATAGTGATATCATGATATCGGTTGGTGAGTGAATGAAACGAATACCTATTTTTATCCCTGATGAACATCACGAGGAATTACGTAAGCTAGCTTTTGATAATCATACAAGCATCGCAGAGGAAATAAGAAAGGCTATTGCTGATTATTTAAAGATGAAGGAGAGTGAAAAATGAAACCACTCTTACCGCATTGGAAACTAAACTGTGATGAATGTGGAAGCGATGGAGATGATGTGCAGAAATATTACCACTTACAGCTAAAAGGTGGTGGGCATATCACATTGTCAAAAGTTACAATGTTCTGTGACGAATGTAAGCAGGGTATTATCGACCGAGCGGAGGCGGACTTGGATCAGATACGGAAGAAGATGAAAAATAGGAGAAAAGTAGAATGACTAATGAACGCATATATAGCCTATCAAAATTTAATAAGTACGAAAACGGATTCATATTAGCAATTGCATTAATCGCATCAATTTATTTTACTTTTATTTCTTATCCGGGGTTCCTGTATTCAGACTCATTTGCACGTTGGAACTTTGTTAAGCTGTTGATGAGTGATACACAGCTTGAGGGAAATGCAAAAAATTGGCTTACGGTGGTTCCTGCGCTATTCATGGCACTATGCTATAGAATAACGGATAATATTGGGGCATTCACTTTGATTCAAAGTTTCCTTTTCTTCTTTACTGGACTTCATTTAGTGAAGGAGATACGAAATAATGTAGAGTCAACAGTGTTGATTTCATTGCTATATGTGACATTCCCTATTTTCGCAATATTTAGCGTATATCATGCAACGGATATATTTGTTGTTATTGGATGCAATATGATATTAGTATCAACATTTAGACAGATGAGAAATGGACGACATGACAATCTATATTTATACTCACTATTAACCTTCATTGCTTTCGTTTTTATTTTTGGATTCCGTCAGAATGCTTTGTCGATGATTCCTATGTTTGCACTACTTTGTTTCTTTTTATATCGTAAGATACGTTCAAAATCTATTGTCATTGTTCAAACGGTTGCTCTTGTCCTTTCATTAATCGGAATTTCAGTTACTCCGCACATTATGAACATTTATAAGTATGATGTTTCTGCTGTTGGCACTGGGTGGGAGATCATTTCGGCCATTAAGCTTATGAAAGATGCTAATGATCCGGCTTATGAAAAGTACTCTGCATATCTTGATTACTTGGGAAATACAAAGCTTGCAGTTGAACAGAACCAAGATACATCGATATGGGGAGCATATACAGGGGATAAACTATCTCTTGATTTAGCTGCAACACCAGAAAATGCAAGTCGAATCAAACGAGATTACTTAAACTTAGCCCTAGACAAACAGAAGTTTTTCTTAGTTAACAAAATTAATTTTATTAAACGCTCATTGGGCATTGGTCACGATTTGGGTAGTGCGATATTACTTGAGAATGACCATACAGAAATGGGAATGATGAAAGAATACGGTGTAAGTGATACCTTGATGCGACGCGAAATGTATCAGGATTATAAATCATTTGTTAGTGATTATCCTATCATTAAAAAGCCGTATGCATTATTCCTTATCGACCTAATACTACTTGGTGTAGCTAGTCTCATTTATCGAAATAAAACTAAGTTGTTTCCATATTACATGATATATGGATTTGCTGTTTTCTATTATCTTGGGTTCCTCATAACAACACAGAGTCATGAGTTTAGATACTTCTTCCCTAGCATGTTCTTTATCGTATTAATTAGCTCATCGCTTGTTATTGATACAATAATCACTGTTGTGAAGAATGCAGTAATAAAGCTAAGGACAACTAACAAATTGGAGGAAGCCAAATGAAGGATATATCAATTGTTTTTGGACTTCTTTTTTTAGTGTTTATCCTACTAATTTCATTACCATTCAATCCATATTAACAATGACTAAAAAGTATAGGCGTAAATTTCCTTCTGTCGAAGCAGCAACAGAGTATTTAACTGAACGGGGAACATTGGAGTTTTTCGGCACGATTCACATTGAAAATAAATGGGAAGAGTTTTATCACGTGTACAATCTACATTTACATAGCGGAATGATCTACCGCGTTTATCTTTATCATGATGGGATGGTGGAAACGGAGAGGAAGGCCACCTATTAAAGGAGGCCTTTTTCTGTCATAAATGGATCTAATTCCAGCAGCACGTTTTTACCCCACTCAATATTACCTGGAGATGCAGCTGTGCCATCTGGATTTTTACCTTGTGCGAGGTTATAGAAAAAAAGTATCTGATTTGCTATCTTAAACGCACGTTCTTGTGCATATTGCGGTGAATTTGTGTAAGAAATTTTATTCTGTAACGTACGAATATCATTGCGTACCTGAACCATGTCGATACACGGGCAAGAAGTGTTATTAGATGGGTATTCGTTGTGCCCTAATACATTCTCTACAGGAATGTTAAACAAGCTCATATACGTCAATATGACCGCATAGAGGTTATTACGCTCGACCTCAGATAGCGGCCTTTTTGATAGATCCCCACTGATTGAAACGGACACTGTATAAGAGTTATTACTCGATGTGTGATAACTGAACGTCGAAAGGTCATTTGTTTGATAAGCCTGGTCGCCTTTGATGACAAAGTGATAGCCGATATGCGCCCATCCAAGTGTATTCACATGGTAGTTGGCGTAGCTCTCTATTGTAGCGCCTTCTACCGCACTATGATGAATGCTGATGTGCGTGATCTGATCTTTCGTCCGTCGTGGCTCTGGATCAGGTGTTCTGCTTGGCAATGTATCGGTAATATCGATGAACGGCTTAACACTAAATGGCAGGGCCGTCGCCTGTATATGGCGCAATACTTCCATTAGTAGCAGCCCCCTTTTTCTTATGACTTAACAACACCCCGATGACTGTTGCAAGTGCAGCTGCGCCATTCGCAATCTCGTTTACATTTTGATCTGTAATAGCTGTCAAATCAACCCCAAAAGGTTGTAGAATAAGCTTCACAGCACCAATTAAGCACGGTATTAATGTGACCCAGTTAATTTGTTGATTCATTTTTCTTTCCCTCCTTAATTGGTATCCCCACCGGGAAGCCCCCAGTAAGTAAAAATAATATTTCCCGATGTACTGGATTCGGGCTCGTTTCAAAATAGGCTGTGGTCCATTCCATTTCTGCCCCGTCAGCTGCTCCACTTGTTCTCGCGTCCATATCAGTTCCTCATCTCTTCCCATTTGAATGACACGTTCGATTTCACTTAAAAATATTTTACGGGCAATCAGTGCCAGTATGGTCCATATCGTGGCATCACCCGGATTGTCTAAGATCCAATCGATGATTTCTAGGATGAGCATCGTCTACCACTTCCTCCGGGTAGGTTACTTCATAGGTGTCTACAGGAGGATCATTTACGCATTGATCGGCTGGAAGTCTGCAGCAGGTGCAGAAATCAACGATAAGTTGAATCATAGTTACCTCCATGAAAAAGAGCCCCGGAGGGCTCCTATTTTTTGATCTTATATCCCATCTGTTTGCGTAAGTCATTTCTTGCATCGTTGCCGACCTTATCCAACAATTCAACAACTTTCTTGACCTTGTCGTCGTCCTTTTTGTTCTGGTCAGTTAGATATGGCTGTAACTTTTTCAAACCTTCTGCAGTTTTTTGCCCAACAACCTGTTGCAATTTTGTGTATTGCTCATTGCTCAATTCAATTGATTTGTTTTTCTTGGTGGCAGGATCATCAACGATCAATGTTTTGCCGACTGTACGCGGCGCAACCTTCGTTTCGCCCGTCTGATTGATCAGGTCGATCACTAATTTAGCCTCTGGCGTGACTGTGTAAGCTGTAAACTTAGCCGGATTAAGGAAATAATTAGCGAATTGTCCAGGTGTAAACGCATCTCCACCTTGGATACGTTCGTTAGGAGTACCAAGAGTGCTATATGTCTGCGGCAATCCCTTGGAAAGTCCAGGGATACGGTTTACGACCATGTTCAGCATTTCCTTTAGCAGATTTGGATCATATGTGCTTCTGGTTGCATTATCTGTGAAGCCTCTTGCTTGACCTGATAAAGCAGGCACAAAAGAAGATGGTATGCCTTTGAAGATCTTGCCCACATCATCCCAAGAACGGATACCAGCTATTTGCTTAATACCAGTAACCAAAGGCTGCTCAAGCATCGATTTAAGTCCACCAGAAAGGGCATTTAAGGCCACTTCAAATGACGACTTATCAACCCCTAGCTTCTTGTCATTCATGGCTACATTAGCATCTACGCCCATTGCTAAAGACAATGCAGCAGGCTGCAGCCAAGCGTAGTTCATCAACTTGTCACCGTCACGGTATTTGGCGGCGTTTTTATCTAAACCACTCATGATGTAACGCCCCAATCCAGACCAGTTAACTTTGTATGCTCCCTTGCCGCTCATTCCTTCTAATCCTCTAATGTCTGAATCGCTGCTAGATCCACCTGTGAGGATTCCGGCATTAGCAAGGATATAACCCATTCCTGTCAGTCCCAACGTGCCTGTAATGGCGCGTGATAATGCCAGCGTTGCTTCTCGTTGGTTAAACTCTTTCTTTGTAACAAGTGGAATGAGTTCCCCTAGCGCTCTCATGAAACCCAATGGACTGTAATCAATACCGCGCATTACGATATTCGCTGGCGTCTTAGCATATTTGATAACAACATCACCCAATCCAAAACCTTCTGTACTTAATGATTTTGGTAACGCTCCTTTATCGACCAAATATCTACTTAATTTCCCTGTCGAATAGTTGTTAAGAAAACTCTTCATTCCTTGTGCGCCTTTTGCCAGTAAGGTTTCATCTTGGAATGTTGCATATAGACCGGCTTGGTCAGCCAAATCTAAAATATTATCATCTAATTGTTTGATGAGTTGTGGCATTTGTTGCTTGATTTGTGCGGCGGATAATCCTTTTTCACGACCTAACAACGTAGCATAGGTTCCCACCGTTTCACCGTATGCCCTCATGTAACTTGCATGGTCGAATGATTGAAGCTCTGCACCGGTCAGCTTTACAAGATATTTCAAAGGATTTCGTTCACCAAACACCTCTGGATAAATATCTGACGACGATAATTGACCGTTAGGACTTACCCCTTTCCAACCGCCTTTAGCTCCATTAACAAAGTTTGACCAGTATTTTTCCTGGTTATTTGTTTTGAACACGATCGTCCTTTGACCTGTGAGTTTCGATAGTGCCATGTCAATAGGAACAGCTGCAATTTTATTGATTTTTTCGGTGATATTCATAGCTTCATTGCCGATGACGTTTCTTAACACAGTTGGAATACTCAACAACTGGTTAGCAGCTTGAATGGACGATATTTTCTGCCCTAATGTAGAAGTATCAAGCCGTTTCAGCGCAAGTTGCAAGTCCTGTGTAGCTTCCACCTTAAAGTTGTCACTCATAAACCCGATTTCATTAGCCCATGCTTTAAACATATAAGCTTCATCTGGAGTTAGACTGTTACGTTTAATAGCAGTTTGAACAACACGGTCCAACTCTTGAATCGTCGGAAGTCCATTTTCTTTGCGAAAGATGTTCACCGATCGGTTGTAAATTTCATTAATCATAGGTTTAACGCCTTGACCATACTC
The DNA here is from genome assembly GCF_002234615.1 of Paenibacillus rigui. Classification (GTDB taxonomy): domain Bacteria; phylum Bacillota; class Bacilli; order Paenibacillales; family NBRC-103111; genus Paenibacillus_S; species Paenibacillus_S rigui. The sequence goes on from NZ_NMQW01000036.1 coordinate 29,047, forward strand.
TTTCACCATTTGTTCAGTAAAGTCAGCTAGTTTGACCACGCCTTTCGCCACTTTAGACGCTCCGATGATCGCGTAATCAATAGCCGGGTTACCCTTGGATTGTGCTGCAAATCCAATATTACGTTGGGAAGCTAGACGTTTACGTGCTTTTTCTGCCTTTGCATCCAAGTAATTTACAACTTGATCCCGTGTGCGTTCCTTTGGCTTGATTTCGCCAACTTCTTTTATCGTTACATCTGCCGTTTTATTTTCTTTAGGTAAAAAACTCTTAGCCGCAGCGTTAACCTCTTTCACTTGATTTTGAAACTCTTGGATAACCGTTTGTTCCTCTTTAGTCAACGCTTCCCCATTGGCCTTATTTGTGACGATTTTCATGACTTCATCCGCAAGATTTCGCGTTTTATCGGCAGCTCCAATCTTTTCAGTAGCTGCCGTAATCGGCTTAAGCTGTTCAACTGTTAAATCAACCGAATCGGCAGCGGACCTCCCGCGGTTAACAACCTTATTCGCAAGTAGCGCTGCACCTTCGGCATCTAGCTTGTTCCAACGTGTCAATGCTTGGAGTGCTTGCCCCATAAACCGGTTCTCACGCGCAGTTTTGTTAAGTACAGAAAGGAAAGAATCCATGTCACCTGTTTTTTGATAGTGCTGTAATAACTCTTGGGCAACGAAATTATCGACAGAGCTTATTTTTTTCTTCGCCAGCAGTTCGTTTGTCGCTCCAATGATTCCTTGTTTCTCGATGTGTTTTTGAGCTTTCGCCAAATCTGCAGCATTCGTTGTTCTATTGCCCATCAATGGAGCTTCTGTAAGTAGCTGCACAGCTTGTTGCGTAGTGTTTGGTGATTCCCTGACCGTTTGGGCAAATCCAAGTTCATTCTGGTTTCTTGTCCCGGGCGCCATTGCAGGTTCAGATGCTGAAAATCGACCGGACCCAAGTGGTTCGTTCCGTGATTTCGCGGATATCCTTGGTGACTGTGTAGCTCCACGTCTATATCCTAGTCTAGTTTCTAGTGGTGCAGTTTGACCGGGCTTGGAAACATTGAACCCTTCTGGCTGACGAACGTTTGGCAACTGATCTGGATAAATTCCGTATGTTCGTTTGCTTGCGTCCTGTGAGACTCTTTCAGTAATGTTAGGAGCTTTACCTTCGAGCAATGAAGGAAGATCGTAACCATACTTTTTGGCAGTATCAAAGGCTATCTGTGGAACATCGATAGGTTGATTCGACTGACGAAGTGCGTTAATTGTTTCTTCTACCTCAGGTTTGATCCTCTGCATTACACTGTTTAACACAGTAGTCGGATCTTCAACCTTTAAACGCTGAGGTTCAATATAGTTACCCATCGGCAGAGCGTTTGCTGGAATATCAGCAGCTGGAACAACTGGACTTTCGCCGCGAGGCAAGTTACCGCGTTCCATGGAGTTTGTTACGCGCGTCTCAACGCGAGGGGATGGTAGCGCAAGCATTTCCTCTACCTGTGGTGAAATGTTATCAGGAACAACGGTTCCTCTATTTCTGAACCGCTCTAAGCCGGTATCCAATCCTTTGAATGCAGCACCGCCTGCCGCTCCTAATCCAGCTCCATATAATGCATTCAATCCCGCATTACCAAGATCATTCTGACCCTGTGCGTACTCCGATGCTGCGCCGATTACTGCGCCTGCTAATCCTTCTCTAGCTGCTGCTTGACCAATGCCATTAAGCTTAGGAGCAAAGCGTGTAAGCAGACCTTCTGCAGCGTTTGATGCCTGTGTTCCGGAACCAAGTTGAGCGCCCGGAACGAAGAAAGGTGCTGCGGCCTGACCGATGAACTTGGATACGCCTGTAGATCTTTCTTGACCAGAACGCTGCAAGAAAGCTTCCCTAGCTGTGGGACCAAATGGATCTCCAATGTAAGGAGCGTCCGGTTGAGAGTATTCGGCTGTCGCTTGAGATAATGGATTGTTTTGAAATTTACCTGGCAGTCCAAGTAACATAGGGGAGTTTTCTACTCCTTGCTTGATCGGTTCTAGAACATAATCCCTTAAACCACGTGTAAAACTGTTAGATTCAAGGAAATCATTCTTAGGTGCTTGACCTTCTCCCTCTGCAATCCTCTGTTTTCCTAAATCGTCCCTGTTCATTCTGTTCGCCGTGTCTACTGACTGAATCAGGTTTTGGTAATCCATTGTATTTTGATATCTAACATCCTCTTGATTCATGCGGTTAGCCGAGTCAATGGACTGCGCTGTATTACGCAATTGGTCTAATTTGGTCATAGGTCTAGATGTTGTATCAGGAGTGTCACTATTCATTTTTCTTAGATTGTCTAACCGGCTCATACGATCACTCCTTGAATTTGCTATTTATCGCCTTAAGCATGTTTGATAGTGTCGTCTCGTCAACTCCATCTTGGCGGTACGACTGAATAAGTGAATACCCTTCGTCAGCACTAGAGATTCGAGGCAAATCCTGCAAGAACTCACTGTATGACGACTGACTCAATTGTTTTGAACCGGATTTTCCTAGAGCCTGTTGCTTCTCAAATTCAAACTTATCTCTGTTCAATCCAAGATTAGCAGCTGCATTGGAAGCTGACTGCGCTTGCCCTGCGGCAGATAATCCAATGCGTTGTTGTTCAAACCTATTCTGAATCGCTTGCTGTCTAGCTACTTGTGTTTGTGTACCTCTCGGAAGTCCGTATAAGTCTGCCAATGTATCAGGAATTTTTCCGGTTTGTTCAGCTACAGTCCAAAGGTTTTGAAGCTGTTGCTGCTGGGCAGCGTTCGTCGGTGTACCATCAGGCATTTTCCCGGTTAGTTGACCCATTACTTGGGCGCTACTTAAATCTTGTGCTTGACCCTGTAAGGTTCTTGTCGCAGGACTAAACGCATAATCCCCCGTCTGATCGTTGTAAATCGCGCCGATCGATTGGCCTAGGCGCAAATTTTCATCATGAAGTCGCTGTTGTTCTTCCGGAGATGCGTTATACCAGGCAGCGCTATTCTCTGCCATCTTCCGTCGTACGTCCCCGCTATTGTCGTAATATCCTGTGTAGTTAGCATCCTGCGCTTGTTGTGCTCTCGATTCTTGTTTCGTTGCAAGACCTTGATTAAATTCTTGACCTTGTTTTTGCAAACCATATGTTTTATCCCACTGCTGATTCTGCGTTTCAAACTGCTGCTGGTTGCCAAGCAACCCTATTAACCTGCCTTGGTTTGCAAGATTATCCTGGTATCGCTGGTACGCTTGGTTACCGAGGTCAGCCACTTTCATGCCATACTGTAGATTTGCATTCTGTTGAGCTGCTGCAACTTCTCCGGCGGTCATGGAGCTATTTAACAGGCCGCTACTGTTCATATCCTCCATAGCATTACGTGATGCCTCTTTACCAAGGTTATCGTAATATGCCTTGTATGCTTGTGCTGTTTGATCTTTGGCAGGATCGTAAGCGTAAGGAGTTGCAATCTGCTGCTTATACGAATCTAGTGCGTCAGTATACGCTTGACTAGCCTTAGATGCAGCTGTTGGAATCTGTACGCCTGACATGACCGTATTCACCTTGCCTAACCAACTCTGAGCATCATTGTATTTAGCCATGTCTCCAGCAGCTTTATATATGTTCGCTTGATTAGTAGCTCGAGCAATTTCCTGTTGGCCAACTGTCGGATTAGCTTGGAAGTATTTAAACTGATCTGTTGCGCCCCAGTCTTGGTAGTTAGATGATGGCATTGTAGCCGCCGTACTTGATGCTGTAGGTATGCTCGCACCAGAAGTCGATCCGTTAGCTTTAGGAGCCAACATTCCTGGATATGGAGCCGGTGTTGTTGAACTCTTTGCTGGAGTTTGATCGGTATATCCTGCGATCATATATGGTCGCGCAGGTTGACCAAGAGACTTAGGAATAGTTGCCATGGTATGCCTCCTTTTCAAAATAAAAAGAGCCGCCGCAGCGACTCATTTCTGTTTTGATATTTCCTGTAATTTATTATAGATATCATTTAATTCTGTGGTCATTTCATCAATTTTTTTCTTAGCTCCATAATAATCGTCATCTTTTGGCTTACCGTTATCAATTTCATAAGGCAAGATGATCGTATCATTTATTTTTTTTCTTTCTTCGAAAATTTCTCTTGATTTTTCGCCTAGTTCCTTAATTTTATCTTGTTTATCTGTTGATGGAGTATTAACAATAACTCCGGTTGCAGTGTCATAATCAACTTTTAAACCAAGCACATTACCGATGTCACGCACCGGAAGGTAAGAAGTACCATCTATGGTGATCGCTTGAGAATTTAGTTTATTCCCATTTACAGTAACATCTACCACGCCATCTACGACTTTTCCAATCATATTGATTACCTCCGCATGTGCGCCTACCGAAAACGATAAGGCAAATCCAAATAATGCACCAATAATATATTTTCTCATAATACCATTCCTTTTCCATTTTAACCCATTATATCACATCATAGCTCTGCTCTAAAGCTTATTCCATCCAAACTTACGGCAGAATTTGCGCCATTGTCGATAAAGCAGTTTCCGTTTGACATTATCAGGAGCCTTCCAAGAACAGGAGTTCCTCCACTGAAAGTTAGTAGTCCTCGCATTTGTGTTTCCGATGGTCGATAACCTGCTGGAAGGGTGAATGCTGCAACTGACCCACTAATCGTTCCATTGGCGACATCTCCCTTTAGGTGAACTATGCTTAAGTCATCTTTGTAATATGCTGTCGTTGCATATCCTCCGCCTAAATTCGACCATCCGCTAGCAAGTGTTATAGACGTCCATGCAGGAATTGTCTTGCTTGCAAATCCTTGTGCAACAAAAGCTGTCGTTGCGATCTGAGTTGAGTTCGTCCCCGTTGGTGCTGTTGGTGCTGTTGGTGTTCCGATAAATGCCGGGGAATCGACGGGGGCCCTTGATGTATCTGTAGGGTGTCTGTGATCAGAATAAGCATACTTTCCGGATGAACCGATTGCGCCTGTTCCGTCCATCAACGGAGTTGTTGTTGGATTCGGGTGGTTAGTTACATTACTCCAATCAACTGAATCAGCAGAACTTGAAGAATCAGACGAGTCGGCGTGACCGGCATATTGCACTTTACCTGTAGCTGTACTAGTACCAAGGTCAATGGACCCTTGAAGATATAAAGTTTTCCCAATCGTACCGATTCTCATGCTTGAAGATCCTGTACCAGGACGAATAGTGTAACTATCAATATTATCGTAAAAAACGAGTAGCTCCGAATCATTGTGATACAACTTTAAATCAGCTATACCAGTTCCTGCGACTGTACCGATGTCAAAATATAATCCAGTCTTCGCACCACTTGATGTATAACCAGCAAATTTACCACCAGTAAATTCAAGTCTATCTGTATTATCTGGTCCACTCCTTAATGTACCACCTTGAATAATCCCAGCCCCCGAATCCGAGTAAAGCTTATCCGTGGTGATCGTGAATCCTCCTATATGCCCTGCCAATGCCTCTATTATACCTTTGATATTGGCATTCTGAGCTACCATCAGCCCACTTTTAGTGACGTAAAATGTCGGTGTTCCTGTGATTAAATCACCAGCCCAAAAGCGAATGTCATCTGCTGCACTATCGACCGTAGACATTCCCACTTTTCCGTCCTCTGAAGCAAGCTGCCCGGGTGTGACGATCCACCCACCGGCCTCTAACATGTTTGCAGTATCAATCCCGTTATCAGTCATATATAAAAGCTGCTTTTGAAACCTTGCTAGAGCATCGATTACATCTTTTAACGTTGCATCATTACTAATGATACCAATTTGCGGTACCGGCATTTGCTCACCTACTTTATCGGCATTTCTCGCATTTGACGATTAAACTCGTAAAGTTTGAATGGTCCGAAACCATCCAATTTGACACGGACGAAATTGCTCAACGCCACTGTTGCTAATGGAATAATAATTCTGGCGTTCTGTATGCCATTCTGCGGCGTTATAGATTTCACTAGATACCATTGAGTATCATCGTTGGCAGAACGGTTTAAAGAGACATTTAACGAGCTTCCTGGAGGCAAATCAACAATCAGATACATGTTGTACCAATTTGTTCGTCTAGCTAATGTTTCAGCGCCATATGGAGGAGATATCCATGCCCAATGTGTTGCAGTTCCATTGTCTGTACTGCCCGTGCCCATCATGAATACATTTCCGTTGGTATCGCCTGAGAACCAAGCTGAATACCCTTGCTTGATAAATTGAGTTACAGGGATGTTGTCCCATACATACCACGCCCCCTGCTGTGTGTCGTATTCAAGAATCAAATTACACTCCGTTGCCGTGCCGTAAGGGATCCCAAAATAAACGTTTCTCCCATTGGTTCCTGCAACGCATTTATCCGTAGCATTGGGATTGATTCCTGATATATAGTTCTGTACGGGCTTGGAAAACTCAAAATCAGGCCGTGAACCGCCGTTGTACTGATAAATTCGATTGGAAATAAAATAGAGCACCCCAGCGGCATTGATGATTGCCTTGTTTGAGAATGCTCCAATATCATTGGCGACCTCTATTAACCTGTAATTGTTTGGTCCCGTTCCGAAAAGCTCATGGATGGATGATTTCTTAAACACCGTAAGATGCTGATTGCCTCCACGCAATCCGATGATGCTTTGACCGTTGTTTGTTTCCAGGACGATTTGCCCTGCGTCCTTCGGAGTACTCCAATCATCAGCCTTCGATAAAGCCGAGTAACTGATTGTATTTCCTGTGGCCATATAGAGCCTGTTGTCATGCTGTTCTACAAAGTTTCCAGTTGTTGGAGCTCCAGCTAAAACTTGCACTGTCGTTCCGTCATAACGCCTCGGTGCATCGACTCCGTTTGCCATGATGAGGTTAATTGCGCTCAGGTTCCCTTTAAAATTAGCAAATGAGCAATCTGCCGAAGTGCTTAGTCCTGTTGCAACTGAGGACCAAGCTATGCCTGTCCACTTCGACCATACTCCATTAGCTATAGCATGCAGCTCCGTTTCTTGCCACTTTAAGAGCCCCGTAACACGTCCGCCAAGGTTTGATCCTAACAAACTATGACCAGGTTTCAAAGATAGCGCAGGGTAACTCTGAGAGCTTATATTCCTTATGTCCTGTGCAAATCCTTCAGGGGTTGAAAACCCACTATCTTCACTGTTGTATACACCTTTAAATTGCCTTATCGTTTGAGGAGGTAGAATACCCCTGATTTCCTTCCAATAGGCCATAATCCACCTCCATCACGGGTACGATGACCATACATTATTGACTACTTTGTTGTTAGTTCCAAGATAACGCGTGCCTGTTCCGCCATAATAATCAAAGGGGAACGCCGCATTGACTACTTGGATACAATCCCGAATAATGATGGTCGTATTGAAGTTGAAGATAAATCCGGTTACAGCATTGCCTGCATCATCCGTTAATGTCAAAGTCCCATCCTTCTCAAAGCGACATGAATCAAATTCAAAATTGAAATCAATACAGTTAGCAAGCCCAGTAAATGCATTAACAAATCGACAATCTGCAAATTTCTTAGCAAAGCCACCCTCAAACCGCAATACTTCCGTTTGCCCTGTTCCTGTTTTACCTAAAAACTTGCAGCCAATAAATTTTTCAACCTGACTTAAGTAAAAATAGACTGCTTTTCCAATGAAGACGCAATCCGTGAAGTTCTGGACGAGAACGCTTTTCATCGTCCAACGTCCTGTATTTGATTTGAATTCGCAGTTGTAGAAGTAAGTCAGCGAGTCAATGAATGATTCGCAATCCGCAGCTAAATCGAATATACAGTTATTGAACTGAAAGAAATCCGGTGCATTTGTGATGGAATAGGTGCCAACAGGACCGGATGTGCCGGCATAGCTACCTTGATTATCAAAAAATTTACCGCTTTTTACCGTAACCGATTTAGCTCCACCATGAACAAAAATACCTACATCATATCTTTCAATTGTCACATCTTCTATATCTAGTTTCATATCGTAAGCAGCTTCTACGTGTACACCGCGGTCGTAGCCTTCCATATAGCAATTCTCGATATACCCATTACCTGCACCGAACTCGAATGTTACCGCAATCCTAGAAAGTCTAGGACGGTCAGACGGGTAACCGATCATGCGACAATTGGACGCTGTAGCAATTGCATACTTATCCTGAGCAAATGCGAAATAAACGGAATCACCAAATGAGTCGTATCCGTCCGTTGTGTACCAGTGGCCCCCAACCTTTTCAAAATGACAACTATTAACGATTGCTTTACGATAATTCTTAATCCTTAGTCCGTATCCGTACAGGTTATCAAACTGGCAATCATTGACGTAAGCGTAGGTTGCTTTGATATCAAGGCCGATGATGGTTTTCAGACTATTGAAGTCAGTAACCGTCCATTGCTCAGGCACACCAATACCGTTAAACTTGACTCCTTCTACTCTTACGTTCACATTAACAGGTGTATCCGATACAGAGAGAAAATTGAACATAGCTACATAATTTCCTGAGAAAGTACTGGGTGTAAATCTTAATTCAGGGTATCCATCACCCATTACAACCAGGCTCATTCCGTCCGTAAGTGTAGCGTTAATAAATCCGGTGACTTTGTAATAAGTACTTGTCCGGGGTATCACGACAACGCCGCCACCGTTTGCAATGCAATCATTTACAGCTGCCTGTATAGCGCTTGTATCATCGTTTATGCCGTTACCTAATGCACCATATCCTTGGACATTGTAAACGTAAGGGACCCTTTTAAGATTTGCGTTTGCAGCTGCGATTAGTTTCGCCAAATCCGGTCCCATAATTTCCATCACATTCATGTCATCACCATCTTTCGTTTACCACTAAATTTCGATCTGTTAAGCTCATGAGATAGTTTTTTGCATCTCTTAGCAAAGAATCATATTCCATCTGCATATTGTTGACCATGTCAACATCACGAAGAGTCGACGCAACCCACTGAGCACATCCATATACTAATAGTTCGTGGTAATCTTCAGGTAAGTCCGAAATATCAGAAGTATTGCTTGCGACCAAGTCATGGTAACGAGGCTTGTAATAAATCAGTAAATCTAATTCAGTAGTTGGGTTTGGTCTAAGGTATAAACTTCCTGTCATGATAGTCCAAAAAGTAGATGGCGCTACATCATCTTGATTATCGGACTTATCATACGCCTCGTTATTAACTAATACAGTCGATATGCGATCCTCCGGGCAATCTATAGGTAAATCGTAGAACGGAGATGCAGGTGTTGTTTTGATATAATATAACTTATCTGGTAATTGAAGCTCACGGTAAATTCTTCGCTGCAACTGGTTAATCTTCAACACTAACTGTTCATCTGTTATATCTGCACTAGGAGGTACCAATAATTTTACTTCGTTTAGTATCTGACCAAGATTCATGTGTCACCTCCGATACCTCTTAATACAAACCAACGATGTTAGTTGCAGTGGTACCAGTTGCGTATACCCGTCTTACAGATAGCGGGTGAACGATACCAACAGAAAGCGCGTTAAAGGTAACTGTACTCCCATCTGCCATATCTGCCTTTACATTACCGGATCCACCAATATAAATGGCTAGCGTTGCCCCACCAGTTAAGTCGGCCGAATCATTTGGTGTTACTACTACGGCTTTGTTACTCCCCACGACACCAATATATCCAGGCGATCGTTTACTCGTCTGCATGATGATCCCCCTTAATGAATTTTCTCATTTCTTCTGTCCCCCACTTATTCCATCCCTGTGGCGCATCATCACGTTGAGCCATCAACTTCATAAGATCAGGACGTTTTAATGAATCAATATCGATGACCTGTTCATTTTGTTGCGGCAATAACTTCTCCAACAGTTCATTCGTCCGCCGTGTTTCATTAAGTATGTCAACCAGCACCTCTAACGGCTCTGAATATCCACCAAATCGTGACATAAATGCCTCCAATAGAAAAAAAGGAGAGGCGTTTGCCCCTCCCTATCTCGTCTTCATAAGTTTGTATTTCAAAAGCATGCTACGCATTTCGTTGTAGTTGGAAGCAAACAACCTTTGCCCTTGCCCCATATCATCTGTGATTGGAACTTCCTCAACGAATGCCATTTTTTCAACCTTATCAGCGATTGCCGGCTGACCACTACTGATTTCCCAAGTTATTTCTTCATCCATATTCTTCACCTACTTCCGAATAACATGGACTGTCCACGTTCCGCTTGCAAGATCAATCGTACCGGCAGTCGGATTAAACAAGCTGATTTTAATCGTATCGGCCGCACTTACGAATGGAAATGCAATAACACCCTGAGTATCATAAGGCGGAAATACTTCAACCCGATCGCCCAAAGCTGCACCTGTAACCGTAATTGCGCTGGATAAAGCACCAGTTACAGTTGCGAGAGACGGAGGGTCGAACGTGATATCTTTGACAAATAGGTCAGTCATAAAATCTGCTGCTGATTTGCCCTTTTTCTTTATCCCGACTCGCTCGGAATGAAGACCCCTTGAATGTCCTGGCATTTTTTAAACCTCCTTAGTTCGAAGCGTTTTGTCCGTAGACCCAAGACCAATGAACAGAACCTTTAGACCACCGGCCAATTGTTTTGAACTTTAATGTTTCGGTGTCGAAATCCGTAATCGAACCATTTTCCGGTTTGCGTCTCCAGAACCATTTATGATATTGCTTCATCATCGATGAATCAGCGGCAAACCACACAAATTTATTCTTAAGGAACGGGTTCACGATGACATTGATTTCGCCCTCATACACGTTGATGTTGTTGTCTGCAGATCCAGGTTCAAATCCTTCGCCTTTGCCTGGAATACCGGCAATTTGTAATGCCCGACGACGGTTATACGGATGCACAATCAATGTGTCGGGTGTGCGACCCATCAAGTTACCTTGATCATCAACCCACCCTTGCATAGCTACCGTAGTATCATCCCATGCGTCGATGGAAAGAGATGCTGTGCCAAGGTTAGATTGCGTGTCCACAGTATCCGTAGGGCTATAAGGGTGGTCTGAAGCGCATAATGCCTTACCATCCGGCAATGTAGCATTATACGTACGTCCACGGAAGTCAACAGCCGTTGTCGTCAGGTTAAAATTGTTAAAGTCTTCAACAGCCTGGTACTGCTGCGTTTTGTAAGTAGCGTCGGCCATGCTCGTAATGCGGTCTTTAATGGCCGTTAGCTTCAAGTCATCCACGAAATCACGGTCAATTTGGCGACCTAAAGAGTACTTCGTGTGCTTGAAGTATTTTTGCCAAAGCTCATTGACGTCAGCGTAGAACACTTGATTCGAAGAACGTCCCCATTCTTCCATTAAGCCTTCGCCGCCGATCCCTTCGATGCTCTCTGTGTCCTTCATAGAATTTTCAACACCATACATCATCGGGATGAAATCCTTCTTATCCTTCATTTCCAGCGCGTACAGCTCGCGGAATACGTTTTCGAGTACGTTTTGGTTCCATTGCAATTTTCCGTTCATGGTTTATCCCCCTTTTAGCTCAATTGACGGTTTTTAACTTTCAACCGGCATGTTGTTTTATTTGTATTTACTTCAAGGATTGAAAACGATCCACTCGTTACATCAGAAGCCAATACTGTCAATCCGTCAGCGGATACGTCAACCGTATTCGCTCCAGCAAGGAACGTTGCATCCGGAGTTCCGGTGTAAGCAGACTCGAATACATCTCCTTCACGCGCCTGAATCACATCAAGGTATTGATTAGTACCGGCTGCAAGTGTTTGATTCGCAAACCCAGCAACCGCAACACCATTTGTTGCCTTCGTCCATTTACCAGAAGCAAGTTTTAACGCTTCACCAAAGGTAAAAGCTTCGGAATCTGTTGCAAGAATAGTCGTTATGCGCGTAACTGGTGCACCGTATTCGTTATATAGCCATTTGAAAGCCATAGTTTTTCCCTCACTTTTTTACGTATTTTTTTGCAGAATTAGGGTTAAGCCCAAACAACGAAAAAGCCGTAGCCAGCTCAACAGGAACATCCTCTTCAGTTGCTCCTGATGCGTCTGTAACGACTTGTGCACGGCTGCCTAACCGCTGCTCTTTGATAAGTTTTTGCTCCACTTGTTTCCTCGTTTGGGAATTCAGCTTATCCATGTGGGACAATTTAAAAGCATGTAACGGCTTATATCCCATTTGGATCATGGCTTGCATTTCCTCGGTGTACCAATCTGGATTTTTTCCCTCGGTAAACAGTTGAGATGTTTCCCTGGTTTCCGGAAATGCATCATAAAGCTGCGCCCAATCATTCATTGCCTGTTGCTGTACTGTTTCTTGTTGTCTTACTTGCTCAATTTGTTGCTTTTCCTCGATGGCTCGACGAGCTTGCTGCATCAACGGATGATTATCGATGAATTTCTCTGCTCGAGTCCGATCAATCCCGGCAATCTCAAGCTCATTCAACAAATCGTTGCGCTGAGCCTCGTATTCGTCTTCTCTTGCCTTTTTCTGCTGTGCCTCGATCTTGTCCAAGTTCGCAATGAAATCTTCGTGAGAATCGAATCCTTGGAGTTTGGCAGCTCTATCAAGGGCTCTCTGATACTCCGAATTACGCTCGCGTACTTTTTCAAGAGCGAGTCCCTTTTGCAGCAATTCAGGAACCTGCGCTTCATCGATCTCAACGTCTTCCTTGTTAAACTTGACGCTGATTTTCTTAGTTTCCGACGACGTTTCTTCCTCTATGGCAGGAGGGTTATCGCCTTGCTCGGTAGGATTTTCTTCTTGCTTATTAGGTGTAGGTATGCCAAACGCTTCAAAAGCGTCTTGTAAGGCATTGTCTTGCGTTTGGTGACTTTCCACGGTTTGGCTGCCGGATTGAGTCGTTTCTTCCATGGGTAACACTCCTTAATATCAAATAGCCCTATGGCTGGGGCAGAGGTAATCTATATAAAAGGGCCTACGCTGCTCTGCGTAAGCCCTACTGTCCTTGCTTATTCATCACGGACGCACCTTGAAGGAACGTCTTAGTCTCCTCATTCGCCATCTTCCTCCGGTCCATCATTTGTTGATGCGCTGTGTTTTGGGCTTCCTTCTGCTGATCGAATTGCATCCGCTGTGCCTCGTTATACTGTTTGAGCATTTCCGCTTGCCCTTGAGCGTTATCGTTTTGAATCGTCTGCATATGACCTTGCATCTGATTCATCTGTTGCATCATTGCGTCCATTTGTTGCTGGAGTTGTTGATTCTGCTGGATGAGTTGCTGCATTTGAGCTTTAATTTGTTCCTCTTTCTGCATTCGTGCCTCTATAACGCTCATTGGCTCCATACGTCCGTTCTCAATCGTATATTGCACCGCTTGAGCATCAACGAGAGGCATCTGTGTCATCGGGTCAACCATTTTGAAGAGATTAAATACCGTTTGAATCGCGTATTCTCGATCTTTCGGCCGCTCTACGCTTATATTGACGGAGATGTCAAACTGCGGTACATACTCTTCAAGAACCTGATTGTCCTCATAATCGGTTGGCGCCATATTTACCAACTTATCACGGCTCATGCCGACGTCCTTACCAATTATGCGGCCGATACGTTCAACAGTATAAAACTGCGCCATGAGTTCGATATACTGCATAAACACTTCTTCCAGCGCGTCCTGGATTATATCGGCAGGAAGTGACAAACGGCCGCTTGAGGCGTTAATAAGCGCTTGTGCTTGTGCGCCGCTTGTGATGTTCGGATTAGCTGCACCGTTAGAGCTATCAAATTGCCCCGGGATCTTCTGCAACATCTCCTTGTAATATCCCATCATGTTGAAGACGGTTTGAGAAACGTTTACACCTTGGAGTTCTTTGAATCCGTTTATATCCGCAATCGGCAGCATGGCGCCAGGAGTAGACCTCTGCATCTTCCACTTTTCAGGCTTCGTAATTGCATTTTCATCATACACAATGCCGCCATTACCTTGCTTCGCCATCGTCTCGACAGCAATCTCAGCGAACTTGTTAAGCATGATCTGAGGCGACATCATATCCCGCATGTACCCTTTACCCCAAATACTATCTTCTTCAGGGAATAAAGTACGTGCTACAAAAGGATACTGCCCATGGTCGTAAATGTAGCTCTTGTGCTCTAGGAACACGCCGTTTGTGGTGATATAAACGCAATGTATGCCCTTCATCGTCCCTTTGGCCTTTGCTAGACATTCAGATGGGTCTTTCCCTTCTTGAAGCTTTTCAACTGCCATTTCTTTGAACAGTTGCTTGTCTTCCTTGGTCATCATCTTCGGCTTGCCGCGATACCAGTATTCAATCAGTCCGGCCGTTTTCATCTCCGCGCCATTCATAACCGATCGATCCGTATTAAACCCTTGGAGGCTGACATCATCGCGCCAGAAGATGTTTGAATCCTCGCTTGCATTGTCTTCCTTAACCTTGTCACCTTGTCCCGGCCATCGATCTTTAAAATACTCAAGAGGCTGCTGTGTCTTGATGATGTGCGCCGCGCCATTTTGGAGGTAAATAAAGTCTCGTATGCGCGGATCCGGGAAAAAGCTTCCAAGATCAACCGGTATGATATCGTTATTACCGTTATACTTGTTCTGTCCAAATCCACCCTCGACTGTCGGGTCATAGATTGTCTTATAGATCAGTGGGCCATGTATAACCATACGTCTAACTGCTCGTATATGCTTTTGATGGAACTTGATTTTCCTGATTTCATATGGCATAAACTCATTCAGTTCCTGTGCCTTTTGTTCATCATGCGGCTCCTGCGCTTGGAAATCAGGCTGCGGTACCCAGCCGGTCAATTTAGATACAATGGACTCTACTTGGCTCCATACAATGTTATCCACGCTATTCGGCCGAAGCTTACTGACCTCTTCTGGACGTAGTCCATACCAATGATTTCCCATGTAGAACCTTTGTTCTTGCCTCCAAGTTCCCTCTATTTTCTGCCTGGATGACTTGAAGTACTGGAAATCCATTTGTACAACGTTCACAAGATTATGCTGCTCAGGCGTATTTATCGCTTGCTCGCCTTTACCATTATCGCCGGTGAATATGCCTACTACCTTGTTAAGCAACGTCATCGTGTCGCCTCCTCAACTAAAAAAGACACATCAATGTGTGTCGTCATCAATCTCAATCATTGGATCATCATGCCAGCTCTGCGGATTTCGCATTGGCTTTTCTTCCCTCGATTCCGGGCGCGATAGTTGCGTGTACTCTCGATAATCCTTAGCCATCAGCTTACTGCTGAGTTCGTTTATTGTGTCCTGCAGCTTTCGTTTCTCTAGGTGGGAAAATAGCTTATCGACCACGTACAGCGCCAGGATAGCAGTGATTATTAACATTGCGGCGGTTTCGTCCATCATTTCACCTCACCAAAATGAACTATGCGTTGTCTCTTCTTCGTCATCAGCATCAAAGTCCGAATGCCGTTCACCTGTAGGTACTGCGCTCCACGGATCGGAACTTGATACGATGTTATGCACGATTTCACCGGCCATTGATACCGTATCTACTTGGTCATCATTTTTAACTCTCGGGAAGCTCAGCAGCTCGTCCTCGAAGTCCGTTAACCATGGCGCTCCCTCTCGATGCCAAACTTTTCCCACCTCATACCGCGCTGCGATTGGTAGCGAACGGGTCACCTTATCCTTGTCCACTTTCACCGCTCGGACGGTCATACCCTCGCGTTTGCATTCTTGTATAAGGTTAGTCCCGAACGTTTTATCCTCGATTGCTTGGAATCGCGGACGGTACCGATGCAACTGCTGCTTCATCAATGGCTTTTGATCTGGTCCCGTTATGTGTGTTCGATAAACGTCATAGAGCAATATGTCCTTGTCAGGCGTTACATAGAACGTAGAAACAACAAAATAATCGTTGATCGTCTTTTCACTGTTAGCTGTGTCCACTGTTTGAAATACCCAACACTCAAGTTTCTGATATCTTTTATCTCCAACAATGAAGTATTGCTGATTGTAAATGGTCTCTTCACGAAAATAGCGGAAGTATTCACGCTTGAAGATCGTTCCGCCGGCCGCGCTAGGGCGCTGCTGGTACAACGCATTAAATACGTATGAGCCTACATCTGATTTGATCTGTCCCATTCGTTCCACATCAAAACCAAACTCAGGCCATAGTGCCTCGCCGTTAGATCTGCCTAATATATCGTTATCCTCAGCAAGAGCAGGGAAGTTGATGACAGTCCATTTCTCGCCCTTGTGCGTACCTTGCTCGATCTCTTCTTTTTCCTTCTTCAGAAGTCGTCCAACAAGGTCATCTTCATGCCACCTGGTCATAACTACAATAATCCGACCATCTGGAGTCAAGCGAGTATACAATGTCGATGTGTACCAATCCCATATTTTCTGACGCATTACTTCTGAATTGGCTTCCTCGGCATTTTTAACAGGGTCATCGATAATCGCTATTCTCGCGCCTTTACCTGTGATAGGACCGCCTACACCAGCTGCATTCAATCCGCCGCGGTAACCCGCTAGCCCCCAAGCTTCTGATGCTTGCCTTTTGGGATCGATCTTCACGTCAAACACATTCTGATTCGATTCCAATGTTTGCTTGGCAATAAGAGAAAAGCCCCGGCTCAGGTCGATTGAGTATGAGCTTATTATCATTTCGTCTCCGGGATTTCTCCCTAAGTGCCAAGCCGGGAACTTCTTAGATACTCTCTCGCTCTTCCCATGTCTCGGTGGCATCGTTATAATAACGCGCCTTAGTTTTCCCTCAGACACTTTCTGTAACGTAGCATCCAGGACATCCAAGTGCTTACCGTCAGCATCACGTCCGCCGCTGTCATAATCCATGAAAAAGCTAAAATCATGCTTTGCAAGTATCTCCCATTGTCTCTCAAGAGGAACTTGCAGTTTGACGTTTGTAGAGTTGACGGAGGATCTCTGCTGTTTCCGGATCGGTCGTAATTTGTTGTTCGATACGGTACTCATGTGTTTGCTTCACCTCGCCATTTACACCCACATTCTCCGTGTTCTCGCCCATCATCAAAGCACGCTTATCATAAATCGTTCCGATGAACGTTGATATCTGACCTAGCGGAATTGTTGATAAGTTGTTAATTGCATTTTGCAACTCTTGTTTTTGTTTGAAATCCAACTCCGATTCACCAATCTTATCGTAAATTGCATCGAGCTTCTCAGATGCCTCGAGAGCCAACTCAATTCGCTTATCTGCCAATCCCAACGCTTTATCCATACTATTCCAAAGCCGGTCTACAAACTGCATTCTTTTCTGTTCTCGAAAACTCTCAATTTTGTCCGGTTCTTCCTTCGAAATACTGTCTACTGTCGCCCAAGAAACTTTACACTTCTTAGCCACATCGTTTTTTGCTGCTCCTGTGGCAAGAAGCGCTTTGATCTGTTCACGCTTCTCGTCGCTTAATGCCATACCCTCACCTCATTCTCTTAAGAATCGATTAAAATCATCTTTCATCCACGTCGGTATCTCGTGCGAATATTCGTGTAAAACTTTTGTTTTCTCTCCCCAACCTAGATGAACAATGATGACATTGCGATTATAGCCTTTCACGTACACCGTTGTTTCATGTTGCTCAATCTTTAATATCGTTGTCTCTAAGTCGATCAAATCCCGTTCTATTGGACTTTGAACAAAGGGATGTGACTTGAATGTAATTACGGTTCCTTGATAGCTTATTTCCGGATCATAGACCACCATCCCACCACCTCGCCAAATAATGTCTATATGCTGCAACTAAGATGATGCAGCTGATTATGCTGATGATCATTCTCTCTCCCTATACACCCAATCATAAACTTTCAACCAAACCGTGATACATACAGCCATGATGCAGAGGTTATCTATTTTGATTTGCCATATGTCCAACTTCACATCATCTATCTTCTCACTGGTTGAATTACAACGATCCCCATAATATCATTCAGCGCCCTTGTTACGGCGTTTATTTCCATCTTCATCTCTACTCCAACAGACTGAAGCTGCGCCAATGTATTCAAGTAGTTTTGAAAGTGGTAAATCTTATCGTTCTCTGATAGTTCAATAAATGTCCGTGGTGCCTCATATCTGTTTAGACTCGCACTATATTCCATCTTCATCATCCTCCTCATTTTAGATAAAGCAAAAAGAAGCGGTGTCGCTACTTTCACCAACCAACAGGCCGGTCATGCAACGAAGCGCTTCTCATTTGGGTTAGCCGGAGTACTCCCTAACGTTTCCCATGGTATAAATATACCAGTTTTCATGCTGTATTTGTGAGCAAAAATGATGCATAAATGCTGTATTTACGCGGGTTCTTTTGACTCTTCAAACTTCCAATTAGAATCAAACATGTGCTCCAATGGCGTGATTTCTAATATCTCTTCACTAAATGGCTCCAATGCAATCGCCAACTTGCTCAATGCCTCTTTGTGCCATCTTCCGATTGTCGTACGGTCCTTGTGCAGCAGGTTAGATATTTCGCTTAATGTAAGCCTGTTTCTCTCCAGGTACTTCCGCATGATTACCGTACGCTGGTCGTCGTCTAAGCAGTAGTCAACTGCTCCCTTAATGATGTTCACGATGCGGTTATAACGTGTCTTGTCCCACATCCCAGGGTTCCTCATACGCTCGGATATAACAAGCGGCAGCCGATCGTTTTCAACTGGTCCACAGTTCATTGCTGCGTATTCGTAGCTTCTGTAGTATTTCAGTATTTCGGTTAATTGGTTATGGTTCATTTCGTCTCACCTCATTATCATCTGTACATTCACACCATGACATTCCGCAGACAGGACATAACCAAGTTTCTTCTTGTTCTTCTTCGTCATCATCTATTTTAAAAAACAATTTATATGGCATACCAACTACATAAGCAAAGTTATCTGGATTGATTCTTGGATTTTTATGTCCCAACCATTCTATGTGGTCATTCATTTGGTTTCACCTCCGGTTCATCGTTTTCCTGAATTTCAGATGCAATGCGATAATCCTAATTAAGCAAATGATTGATACCACGCACGCCAAACCAGATATAGTAAAACAAGTATATGCTACCTGATTCACCTGTCTCACTCCTCTTATGATCTACTCCTTACCCGTTGCAACTTCACCCTTCGCCCACTGCGCAAAACTTTTAAGCGTAATGGTACCTTCCTTGCCAGTATATGGCCCCTTCACTTGTACGAACCTAACACCAGTTTCCAAAACCGTATTTTTTCCATCCAAATGATGAACAGTCAGACCCATCTCGAGAACTCTGCATCTTGTTTCAAATCTTCCGCCACTTCCGCTAAAATATGTTTTCCCTACTTCAATGTTTTGTGATTTCACTTTGTTCATCCCCTATAATAAAGAGTCAGACCTTATGCGGCCTCCGCTACGCTAAGTATTTCGGTCGATGTCGATGGCCTTCGGCCTATTGCATCAGTTTCTCGTAACACGACTTAATTACCTTCGCGTCCCATAGGGCGTTATGTTTAGGACCTGTTCGTCCGAGTGCATGCTCCGCTAATTCTTCACGTGTTATATCCGGGTCTATACCCTTTAACTTCATCAGTGTACAAATATCGAAAGGTATATAATAAACGTTTTTTGGTATGCGGAACGCATGTCCGAATATCTGGCAAAATAAGACCCAGTCATATGACAAACAATCTGACCACATTTCTACCTCATCAAATTGCGATAACCACTCTTCTAGCCTATTTTTAATTATATCTCTGTTGTCCTTGTATATGGATTCTTTGTCCGTCACTTTGTAATAATGTTCCCTATCTGGATGAACAATCAAATTATTAATTACATTCGTTTGCAGCCACTCATCTATCTGACTTTTATCATAATCTGTAAACTCTGCATAAAACGACTTCCCATCCTCGCTCACAAGTCCAATGCTAATAAGTGTTGTGTTTTGGTGTAACCCTGTAAATTCAGTATCAAAGAATACTTTCATCCCATACCCTCCCTAAAAGAACAGCCCCGCTATGGAGTAACGAGGCTGTGGTTCGATTTATGCTACGTTCGATTTTACCAATCCGTATTCGCTCGCGAACTGGGCAAGTCTTTCTTCGAGCTGGCTTGTTGTGACTGTTGCTTCCTGCGCCATCGGCTGATTAGGCTGCTGTCCCTGTGATCCCCCGGCTTCGACGGTTGGTATGCTTGGCGGTAAGATGATGGGAAACGATCCACCTACATTCTCAACCGTTTGGGCAACAGGAAGTTGATTGTTTGTAACGTTAGTCTCGCTATCGTTACGAAAGGGACTACCTTGTGTTTCGAGTGATGGCAATTCACTTGCGTGTACTACCGTTTTTGTACCATCTTCAGCTGTTGCTTCATGCCAGTTACCGCCGATTGGAGTAACGTTTACATATTTTTTGGTAATCGAATTAACGAGGTTTTGCATTGTGCTCGTTTCTTCTGGTGTCACATCAATGATTTGCTGGGCTTTTACCTCACCGAACACTTTCGCCTTTTGATAGTCCTCTATTTGGCTGTTCAGGCGTTCGATTTCTTTCGCGTTTTCCTCCAGTTGAGCAGCTGCATTAGCCAGTTTCTTTTGCAGATCTTCGTTCTCGATCTTAACCGATCCCACCTGATCATGAAGTTCTCTGTTTTCCCTGGCAATATTCTCAATTGCTGATTTACCAGTACTGATTATGCCTTGCAGGTTATCGACTTGACTCTTATAGTTCGCAACCTCATTGTTAGCTGTCGCCAACTCATCCTTATGCTTTGCCGTGAGCTCGTCCGTCTTAGCTGCTTCCTCCAGGTAAATACGTTTGCGATCTGCGTGAACAATAGCGTCGATCAATTGAATAAGCTCTGACGGTAATTGAGTAAAGTCGACGCCCGGAACGTTAAACTTGATTTCGTCGGCTTCAACCTTTTCTTGAATCTCCTGCTCACGAATCTGCTGTGCATGCTGCTGTTGGGCCATCTCGTATTCCAACTCACTAATACGGTTAAGAAGAGCATTCACCTTATTTTCATTCACCGGAATCTCCGCTTGATACTCAGCCAATTGGCTTTTTAACAAATCAATTTGATCCTGCATGTTGATTGCCATTTTCACACGCTCCATCATCATATTCTATTAAATTTATTCATATTCGTTCATATAATTTCATTAACACCATTATACCATATATTTACTTAGATTTGTGCAATTTTACACCATATTTACTTTGTTTTTTATGATAATATTTTAGGCCTTTTCGCCCTTTCCTCCATCGCCTTCAACTCCTGCGGCACCCCCTTTCTCGCCTCCATAATCTCGATCCGCTGCTCTAACGTCTGCACCTTGATCATGGCCTCTATGAGCATCCTATCCTTTGTTGCTTGATCGCTGAAAAGGTATTTTACACGTAGTGACTCTGCATCCATTCTCTCACCTCCCTAAAATCGTTTCTAACGCGTTTTTATCATTCGGAATACAATTGGTCTATCTACCTATAAAAACTCAATCAGCAGCCATTTTTGGAGGCCTGAATGGTGTTTCCAAGCCGCCACTGACTTTCATCAATTTCAATCGTGGTGTAAATGGTACATACGCATCTCCTGAGCAGAGTACCGACCAATGAACATAATCTACTTTTTCTAACCATTTAGTCAGATTATTCAGACTACTTTGGTCGTAACATCTCTTCGATTTTTCCTTTCCTCCCTCTAGCCAGTAAACTACCGCAAGTAGTTTCATGCCGGCACCTCCACGAATCGACTTCCTTGCTTCTTGACCAGGATCAGCTTTAAATCAGGAAACTTCGCCTTGAACAATCTCACTTTCAACCTAAACGCCGTTGTCTCTACTCCCTTCACATCGTAGATCGCGGTCCTGCCATCAATGTACTCAACAAGGAAATCAGCGCTGTATTTGATCTTGGGCTTGTCCTGTAGAACAAATGTCGGCTGCGGCTGTATCGATTTAATCTCGCCTCTTTGCTCCATCCGCTTCAACTTCTGGTAGTACTGCCCCTCTGACTTGCTATCGAATTTGATACCTTTTACATCCGTAATGTTGAATTTTTCGAGTTGCTCCACCTCAAATATTGTTAAATCCTCTGTAACGATAACTTGCTTAGCTCCGTATTTATGTTTTTTCTTCAAGCAGTCTTCACCTCTTCCCCATTAACCTCTGTAACCTTGTACTCTAACTCCGGGCACTTTCGGATCCTCTCAAGCTGATACTCGATACACTCTTTATCTACCGGCTCGCAAAAGGTAATGCCGTTTACGTGGATCGTGTACAGTTCCATGGTTACACCTCCAGAGTGGATAGTAGGGCTGCTTTGCATATGGCTTCAGGTGCAGTTAAGTATGAATTCCATCTCTTGTTGTCTATTGGTACCTCACCGAACTTTGCGTAATATCGTTCGAAATGAAACTGCAGCACGAATGAGCAGTCTGTTTTTCCTCTACTCATCTTCTCCACTACTTCCCAAGCGGCTGATATGTCGGTGGAATAATCTGGAACAAAATTAGTGACCCCTTTCGGATCTTTCCATCTGAGCTTGGCTATACTTGTCCACCCCATAACTTTCTCAGCCACCAACTTATCTAACTCCGGCCCCGAATCCATCGCCAAAATCTGCTCCCGCGTTAACATGGCTGCTTCCTCGCTCTCCGCTTTTGTTTATCTCTCTCGCCTAAGAATCCAGCTACTGGTTTGTGATATGGTTGTCCATCGCTTTTCGTAGGCGCTTTTAATTGCCGATATAAGGCCAGTTCATCCTCTTACAAGTAATAGGTCGTCACTGGTGAATTAACAGCCTGAGAATCCGTTATATCGCGTTTGGTGACGATTGTGCGGGTCATGTGCTATGGCATACTTGCGGATCTAATCATTTTTACCCCTCCTTGGCGTTCGTGGTTTACCGCATTCTTATGAAAGGTTGGAGTTTAGATCAAATCCATGTAGGCTTGCTCGATCTGTTCACAGGTGAAGCCTAGCATTTCGCCAAGACCCAAAATAGACATCCATATGCGCATATAATCACCCTCGTTGGGCCTGAACTCAAAATCAGATATTGCTCTAAACACTGTGCTGAAGTGGGATGTGATTTCATCAGTCTTGTATTTATAAACATTTCTGCCGAGTGCGGGAATACTTTCGTTATATCCTTGCGTCAACCCAATCGACAAGATGAAGATCAGGCAGTCAACGTATTCTTCTAGAAGTGGGTTACGTACTTTATGTGATAGAAATCCTTCTAGCGGATCACCTGTTATCGGTTTGTACTTCGTGTCCGCCACACTCGTCCTCGGCTCCCGTTCATTCGACCAATACTTAAACCCGCGCCATTCATTCGCACACTCTCCAAGTTCCACCTGCAGTGCCAGGATAAGATACGGCAACCGGTCCATATCCTGCAGTCCCTTTTCCTTGATGATCTTTTCGTCTAGCTCTCTTTGCATTTCAAAAAGTTTGGATAAGTTCAATCTTTTCGCCTCCATCATTATTTTGATGTTTTCGCTTCGGTATCGTCTTCCCCATCAAGCCAACTCATAATTCTATCTGACATCGACCTCTCACTTTGTCTCCCGTCAAATAGGATTCTCCCATTCCCAAACAGTCCCCGGAATTGAATAGCGAAGCACATACCATCCCTCATGTCCCAATGAGGATCAATGTATTTAATGTGCCTCCCACCTTTAGCAAAACGGTGGTTCTTCACAATTTCCTGCATGATTGAGTCGTACTGTTCTTTGCTTAATTCCTCTCCACATTTAGGTTCATCCACCTCTGTACACCACCTATTCATTTCGCTTCCTCCTCCTTCAACGCTTCGAGAATCGCTATTACCCGCCGTTCCGTGATCTGATATCTTCTTGAATACCATGCAGCAAACTCTTTATCTGTCATGATTGAGAATACTTTCCGCGTTTCCTGTATGCTCTTTACGATTCCGTCAAAGGTTTGAAGGGTCATTGCGGTTCCTCCTAATCTTCAATCCGTGTTAAATTTCCGTTAGCATCCATCTTGAAACGCGGTCCCGGTTCTTCGTCTTCCGCTGACAGAAACGCCATCCTTCTTGCTCGATCCATGATAGATTGGAGTGCGTTGTAGTCCTCTTCAACCTTCCGTAACCGCTCAATTTCCTTATCCTGTTCAGCTATAACTTGCTTCAAAAGCGTTACTTCACAAATAGGGCAATGATAATTACTGTGTTCACAAAGTGTCATTCCGCTTCCTCCTTCAAATGGTCAAGTATCGCTAGTACCCGCCGTTCCGTGATGTGATACCTCCGTGAATACCATGCAGCAAACTCCTGGTCCGTCATGATTGAGAATATTTTCCGCGTTTCCTGTATGCTCTTTACGATTCCGTCAAAGGTTTGAAGTGTCATGGTTGGCCTCCTGGCTATTCGGTTGTTCTTTTGCCGCATTGCCAAGTATAATGACCCGATCTCCTGTTAACCTTCCTGCCACCACAAACCCAACAACCTCAATAACTCCGCTAAGTAAGGTCACGTATTCAAACCCTTGTTTTTGTATTGACTCCGCTAAATGTGACAGCATTTCTTTATCAATCTTCAATGTTTTATATCCAGCATCTTTAATCATTGCGTTAATAGAAATCACTACGAACACCACCTAGTCATTGTTTTTCTTTAACCTTACGAACCTTGATAAGTGTCAGGAATCCGAAGAAGGTATAATCGTACGCGTCTCGAAATTGCAGATAGCATAGATACCTTTCCCTTCCAGCGGATTCAGCTTCGATATACTTTGTAAGTGGTTCACGCCAGAAGTTTGGAAAAGTTATTTCGTAACGGTTCATTATGTCCACCGCCTGTCTTTAATCTCATCCACTGCATCATCCGTGCGATTTGGTATCTTTCGTCCATGTCGGTGTTGGGGTCCGTGGCTATTTCGTAGAGTTGATTCATGCTGCTTCCTCGCCGCTTAGCCCGAGCAAGAGATATATGTTATTTAGATCGTATTTCCGGATCCCCACTTTTTCAGCTATCTTTCTGCGGTCCATCTTTCCGCGGTGGTTAAGAATGAATCTCAAATTTTCTTTGCCAATCAAACGCATAATAATTTTCAATCGCTTGATCCCACGCCTACCCTTGTACGCCCTCCCAGGTCCTCCTGGGTGGCGGATGCAGATTGTATATTCAACATGAATCGCTGTATAGGTGTACGGTTTCTTATCAGTCTTTTGTGCTAAACCGCGTTTGACCAGATACGTCAGCACTTGAAATATATAGCTCTTTGATCTTTTTAGGGCTTGTCCAATCTCGTTTGGTCCCTTACCTCGTTTAAGTTGCTTATATACTTCGGATTCGGTTTCAGTTAATACAGTCATATTCATCGCCCTCCAATGGTTAAATATTCATTTCTTGCTGACGTAATTTCTGTTCTAACCTACGGTAAAACTCAGCATTTCCATGTGAATTGATATCCTTATAATCAAATAGTTGGTTGCATTTAGGGCAATACGGGAGCATCGTTCCCCGGCTGTAGCTCTTCTCTAACCTTTTGAAAATCACTGAGTATGGTTTCTGCTTTAACCATTCTTTTCTTTGCTCGTTTAGTGATTGATGCTGTCGATTTATATATTCGTAATTGGTAGCCAAATGGAGCATTGCCTCAAATGGATCGACAATTACACCACATCCACAAGTAATTTCCCGATTTTCCGTATCGACTGTAAATTTCCTAACCTTGCAGGTGCATTTCTTAGGAACCCTTCGATTAATCCTAAGAACGTCGATGCTGATAATGTTATCTTTGTCATCACTCATTGCTCGTACTCCATTTCAATTTATTTTCCATCCAGCATCTGTGCTCTACGCCTCATGGCTTCACGTTCTTCTGGAGAACGTAACGTTGTCGTTTCGCCATTAACTACCGTTAATTTGGGTTTATCATTTCTCGGCTTGTACCTTGAACCAAAACTCGGCCTATCGTTTTTTGGAGATTGACTTACGTACCAGCTATCCCTAATTGCTCCTTCGTAATATTTCAACGTTGTTACTCCGTGTTTCCATTTTTCTTTTATCACACCGATAATGTGATCCGATGGTATCCCCTCTATAAGCAATCTTGTTAATATCGGTCCATTTGAATACGGCATCTCCATGACATCATGGATTTCTGCGAATGCCTTTGATACTTTTTTGAAATCATCCTCATTCAGGTTCATTTCGCCAGTAGAGTGTATATTATTTATTTCTTTATTATCTTTATTACTTTGTTCTTTTGTGGTTAGCTGATGGTTAGCTGATGGTTGGATGCTGGTTAGCAGGTGGTTAGTGTCATGGTTATAATTTCCCGCTATCTCTTGGTACGCCTGCATTATTTGCTGGTTATCGTCATGGGAAAAATAGCTAACATAACTTTTAGTAAGTAACTTATTGTGCGATTCGTCTTTGAAAATGAAATTTTGATAATTTTCATAATTACAAATCCGGTACAATGTACACTTACGATGGCTGGATACAAACGAAATCATTTCCTCGTTCATCAACTTCTTCACCAGTGTTCTTATCCTCTGCTCACCAATTCCTAACCTTTCGCTCCACTTGACTCGGCCAAAGATAAACTCACCTTGCTTTACTGTTATGAGCTCGCCGTCGATAAGTTCATTACCTGGATCTTTAGAGAATCTGGCACGAAGCAGCATTTCCAACCATACTTTCAAATACTCAGCATCCTTATAAATCCAGTGGTCCATGATTTGCCGATGAATACTAACCCACCCTTCCACCCCAACCCCTCCTATCTATTGTTCCGTTCCCAAAAGTAATGTCGTACTGCCATGGGTCCATAACGGATATAATCATATAATTGCTGGTACCAGGTTAGTTTGTGCTGCATATGGACCTCCCGAAAAGATTTTCCTCACACGTATCGCAAAATACCGGATTTATTGTATAACCGTAACATCCGCACATATAACCACTGCAACAATATTCCGGTTCGTAATCGTCTTGTACCTCAATCCTTTCTTGGCAATTCGGGTTATCGCAGGTTTTTACTTTCATGTGTCTTGTCCCCCATTGATTCGATCTAATTTGTCCCATGCTGCATCGTACCCCGTGAGTAAGGCTTGAAAAACGCGCATTTGGTCTTCGTCAATATCCTGCTGCTCGAGATAATCCTCTAACTCATCCAGAACCGATTCAGGTAGTCGTGATATTGTAACTTTCATGCTATCCCTCCTAATATTCAAAGCTGTCCGTCACGATCCGCAGCCCCTGCAAATATTTAATTCTTCTGAGCAATCGTCACAATAAGTGTCGTGTTCTCTTGTTGTGTTATCTTTTTTGCACATCCTACAACGTTTGACCCTTCTAGAGTCTCTACTGAACATGCGTTCCTGTTTTCTAATGCAATCATCACATAATTTCGGTCCATTAATTACCACTCTGTTCCCCTCCTTATGTCCTTCAATATTCAAAGCTGGCCATCAACTTCTTGCCATTTGGCCCAGTAGTCCCAATCGCAGCCTTCTTCTCTTGGAGTCCTCAATTCGGTTCGATCGTTATCGATAACTGCAATAACCTTCTTAACAACCTTGTAATCTTCAAAACCGTCATCAGACTCTGCGATTTCAACGAATGATTCGTTAGCCTGAACACCTTCCGACATCAGATCATCTTTCCATCTTTCGTAAATCTTCTCGGCTTGTACCAAAGTTTCGAACTCCTTGGAAACATCCATTTCCGTATGAACTCGGTATTTTTTCAAAACTGGCACCTCCTCATGTCCTTCCGTATTCAGTCGGCGTACTCTTTAATCAAAGCGCCATTACGGTCAAAATATTTCGTTTTCCACCATGGATGGCAATTCTCTTTCCACCATTGCCCATCGAAGATGATATCTAAATTTCCGCTATCGTTTGCACCAACAATAGTTCCCATTTTCCCAGAAACCTCAATTCGCATGCCCATGTAAGCAAAAGGAATGCATCTATTATGGATCACTCTCTCGAAGCGTTCGCGGTTCCCGAACAAGTCAGATGGTTTGAATCGTCCAATCGTCCTTACTCGCAACATCGGAAGGAGCTTCCCGAATGGAATATCCCAACAATCGCTCATTAACTGCCAGTACTCGTACTTCGCTTTGCTCCGGGTTTCTGCGGTGATAATCTTAGGGTATTCCTTATCATCCCAAATGTCGTAAGTGCGAACTTCATAAGTGTTTATAGCTGGAGCAGCAACATTATTCATAGACCATACCTCCCAATTCCCTCCATATTCAGCAGTATAATTTCCGACATTCGTTCAAAATCGCTTTATTTGCTTCGTTGTGCTTGTTGAAAAGTGTTATCCTGGATACCTCTTTCAAACCAGTTTCCACGGATACGAAGAAAGATTCGCCCATACCTAACATTTCGATAGGGATGGGAATGTCTTGACCGTGTGTCCCTTTCCCTTTTTCGACGGCTTCCTCTTCGGAGTATAAGCCGGCAGATTCCAAGCAAGCCGTATAACCGCTGCTGTTTGGCCCCCAAAACAATACTGCGTTTCCGCCGAAATAAAGGTCATTATGCCGAGTGCATGCAATCACGAATTTTCTCATTGATTTCCGTCCTCCTCATGTCATTGAATATTCAAACTGCCCATCATACCAACTGCATTGCTAATTGATGTTCTGCCTGGTATGGCAAGTCGACGCACAACTCCGGCAGGTTTGCCCTTACGAGCGCCTCTGCGAATGGCGGCGGTACTGAGTTTCCGCAGCGTGCCACTTGCTCTGTCTTAGGGTAAGGCTTTCCGGTGTAGTCACGATCAATGATATACTCTCTGGGGAAGCCTTGTGACGGAAACAGCTCATGTGGCTCAAGCATCCGAAATCCTATATCAACGATCATGTGATCTTCGCCATATACAGTCACGAGTCCAAACCGATCTTTGGTCGGAATTGTGTGAATCGGCTCCGAAATTTCCTGCCCAATCCCTGCACCATAGTATTTGACTAAAAACGCTCTTACCTCAGCGAAGTGAAGCCCGCCGGCAGTTATAGTGTGGATCGGCTCCGTCATCGGCTGTCCAATATTAGACCCCTTCATTTTTACAAGATAAGATGTAACCAGAGCGTACCTATTTGATGTGTCTAATGTCATGATAGGTTTATCTAACGTTTGTCCACGTGCCTCTCGGCTTGTCGTTTCACTGTGGTATTGTGCAAGGAATGCAGTAACCAGATCCACATTGTTGTTTCTCTTTGCTTCGATTGGTGCAATGTATGGGTGTGGGTTCTCCAATACGAACCGCTGTAGCCCTCGATGAATCCTAAGCTGCGTTTTCTCTGCAAGAGGCTTTTTTCGCTCGAATATGCTAACACAGTTAAGCGACCAATCGATCTCGTCTCCTACAGGCTTCCAAGGTTTCAGTAACTTCTTTTTCACCTGAATGCTGTTCGGTTCACCGTGCGTCGGATGCGGCCACTTGATTGGCTGACCGTCGCACCTAGCTACCAGGAAGAATCGCTTGCGGATCGTCGGCGCGCCGTAGTCGCACGCCCTGAGCTCCCGCCATTCGACCTCATACCCGATCCGCCGCAGCGCGTTAACGAAGCATCTGAACGTCCGCCCCTTCTGTTTTGGGTCCGGCTGTCCGTTTTTGATTGGACCCCAGGTCTGGAACTCTTCGACGTTTTCCAGCATTATCACTCGAGGCTTCACTGTCGCCGCCCAGCGGACAGCCACCCATGCCAGTCCGCGAATCTCCTTCTCGACGGGCTTGCCGCCCTTTGCTTTGGAAAAATGCTTGCAATCCGGACTGAACCAAGCGAGTGCCACCGGCTGCCCGCCGGTAGCCTCCAGAGGAGGAACATCCCAAACCGATTCGCAATAATGCTTGGTGTCAGGGTGATTTGTCTTATGCATGGCGATCGCTGCTGGATCGTGATTAATTGCAATATCGACGCTTCGGCCTATCGCTAGCTCGATTCCAGTGCTTGCTCCGCCTCCTCCGGCGAAATTATCGACGACTAGCTCCTTTAGCAAATGCCTCATATTTTCACCTCATGTCCTTAAATATTCAGAGCTGTCCGTCACTCCGCTGGCACGTACTCATTTGCTGGAACCCACACCCATTTGTTATAAAGGTCGTCCCATACTAAAAATTGAGTCAATCCATTTTCGAGCTGCTGGACAGCATATACCGTCCGAACCTCTTTAAGGTTAAAGGCCAATCGAACTTTAAACATCCTACATACCTCCCCTAAATCATTCTTCGATACGTACAGAAGCCGTAACTTCTTCGGCTCCCTCTCGTTTGAAGTATTTTACAAATTCATCTTCTATACAGCGGATAGTCGATTGCTGTTCGTCTTCCGTACCATAAAAAAGAAATACTAGTTCTTCACTATCGAGTGTCTTTACCGCTCTAATCTCCACGATAAGCTTCATTCGATAACCTCCATGTCCTTCGATATTATTCAGACATTTTCGTCGATTTATATAAGTTTTTCTTGCTGTAGACGTTCTCCGAATCCATCTTCAATAAGTCTTTTTTGCAGGAGACCAATACATGTTTCATTTATACTTTTGACGCTATCTATATTTTCAGCAACAATGTGATAAGTACGGTCAGCTGCATCCAACTGTTGTCTCTTCAAGAACATGTATTGAAGTTTTAAAATTTCAATCTCATAATGCAACTCACCAATTTTATTTTTGTTTGCTTCAAAATTTTCAAATAGAGATTCACGTTCTTTTTCCACATCGCTTATTTTCTGCAACTTAGCTTCTATTTGTTTATTTATGTCCATGTTGGCCTCCTATGTTCTTCGATATTCACTAAGATACTTGGCGCAGCCGTTCTTCGGCCCACTCCAACGCATCCATCAAGACGTTATAAAGCACTGGTCCAGACCATTCGTAGACGCATTCAAACTTGTTACAAGGCTGCACATCATAATCATTAGGGCAAACATCCAATTCGAACAGTTGGATGCACCAATTTTCGTCAACCGTATAAATGTCCATTTGGTGCAATTCCCGCAGCTTCCTAATCAACTCTTCCATCGCGTTCCCTCCTGAGGGACAAATTTATTCATTATGTTGTATGGCTTATCTCTATCCTGCCTGGAAGCCTTTCGGCCCCCACTCCGTTAGGCTTATTCAGTCGATTGATGGCCTTCGGCCTGTAATTTACGTTTGTGTTTGATCCCTTCTACACTTTCATCCAACCACTTATGGCATGGAAGGCACACGTGCAAGAGGTCATCTACTGTTGTTCTATGGTCAATTTGCTTCCGTCCGGTAATATGTGCTCGTTGTACTGCTTTTGCCGCTGTACAGAGCTCACAAATCCCCTCAGACCGTTCTTTTAGTTGCTTATCAACCTTAGGGCTAATCGAGCCCATTTGGCGTTGTGTAGGCTTATTTCTAAGCCCGCGTGTTTGCCATTCTTTTGAGCAGCTGCGTACTGGTTGAGAAGATAAGTTCATATGTTATCCCTCCTAGAATGGGAGATCGTCGTCGCTGATATCGATTGGTTTACCATCATCTTGGAAATGGTCTTGATTGTTCGGCGCGCTGTACGTTTGGCTCTGTTGCTGGTTTCCTCCAGACGATTCGAGAAACCGTACATTATCCGCTATAACCTCTGTAACGTATACGCGCTTTCCTTCGTTGTTCTCGTAGTTGCGGACCTGAATACGTCCTTCTACTGCAGTTAACCGGCCCTTGCGAAGGTAGTTAGCTACATTTTCCGCAAGTTGTCTCCAGGTAACGATGTTAATGAAATCAGCTTCACGCTCTTTTTGAGCATTTGTAAATGGCCTGTCTACTGCCAAGGTGAATGTGCAGGTAGCAACACCTGCAGGTGTGTACCTTAGTTCAGGATCTCTCGTCAATCTTCCGATCAAAATAGCACGGTTTAGCATTTAAATTACCTCCAATAAGTCCATGAAATGTACAATCTGCGCCTTCTTCGTCCGTCTGCAATATTTGCATTTGCCGCATCTCTTCGGTTCATCAAATCCTTCTTTAACGGAGATGATCCGCGGTAACTTCTCCGCAACCTTCTGTAAAGCCGTATCAAGCGTTGTATCATCAAAGCAAATGATTTCCTTGTCTGGCACTTCTTCTTTACTCACAGCGACGATAAACGGTTCTAGACGATCAAATCTGCGGTTATGTATCCGCTCAAGTTCTGTGTATACACCCATTTGAATCGTGTATCCGTAATGTTCTACAAACGATTCCCATCGTCTAAGTTCATTGTTCCAGTACTTGGCCCGTATTTCTTTCACCGTCTTAAGGTCAGTCATTCGACCCGCGTCAATATTCAGAACATCAATCTTGGATTTCCACTTCACTCCGAATAATTCAGCAGTGATGATGGTTTCCTTATCCCCTTCAAGCATTTGAGCGCAAAGGGGATCTTTTAATACGGTGTCAATCATTAGATCAGCTTTTTTAAATTCTGACCTAAGCTCTCCTTTATTAGATCCAGACTTGCAATATATTTCAGGGTGATTGCCTACAAATTCATCAAAAGCACTTGTTCCTTCGACTGCAGCATGTACATAAGAACCTAGCGTGAAGGCATCGACCTCTCCTTCCGAGTACTCGCCATTCAATTTTGCCAACGCCGCTGCTTCACAATTGTCAAAGTCTTTAAATTGGCTCACGCTCATGTAATGTTGATTTGCTTCTTTTGAATAATAATTTTCAGGAGTTAGTATCATGCTGATTGCCCCTTATGCGACCGAATCTTTTCCAAAAGCTCATTAGCCTGATCTTCCGATAGATCACTTACTCCACACGAATAAAGTTCTTTCACTCTTGCTCCAAGGGCGTTCGCTTTATATCCTTTTCCGATCCATTCAGACTTTAGCTGAGCGATGGCGTTGGATGTTATTCTGCCGACTGTTTTTTCCATCTTATCTTGAAAAGCGTCAACATCCATTTGGTCAGTTGCAATGTTAAATTCTTTCAAAAGGAACGTCTTTTCTGCATAAGTAAGTGCCTTCCCTACACCTTTTTCCCCGGCAGTATCAATACCTTGGCCGTACCATGGAACCTCTACAGTTTCAGTTGGCTCATCACCGTTCACCCAGACCATCATCAAATCAAGTTCTGTGAAAAATGTAGTTGTACGCTTTACCTTTCCGGTATTGTCTTTATTTTCTACCGTGTCCATATGAACACGCTTGTCCATAATTTTTGTAATCAAAAGCAAATTCTTTTCGTCCATTTCCTTCCGAACTGCTCCGATTACCTGACTGCTGCTGTTGTATTTATAACTTTGACCAGAGGTCATTTGGGAGTCTTTCTGAAGGTAAGGAACTGACTTCCTGACCTCAATCAACTTTTGATATATATTCATCTATATCAAGCTCCTTTGTGGTATAATGGCAGTACAAAACTTTCTCCAGAAGGTTTTTTAGCCAGCGCTTACTGTTGACGCAGTAAGCTTTTTCTTTTTCCCTTTGCATTCAGCAGCAGTATCCGGTTCATAGCTTTGTTATGCGGTCGCTGTTTGGCTAACCATAATAAATCGATCACTCCAATTCACCTCCTGATTAATTATTGCGGTAGTATTCTTCTGCTTCTTCTTCAGTTGTCATATCCATTTCAAGATACATGTCGCGCTCTAGTTCCTTGATCTTTTTTTCATCCAATCCGCAAGATTTAGCTGCTAGCATCATGTAACCAATTGCGGCTCCGTTTGTCATTCCGATTCACCTCCTTCCTCGTCAGCCTCGCTTTCTTCTTCCTCAACATACTTTCTCTTTTCAGGTGGTATTGCGTACCAAGTGAAAATGTCATCCACCGACTTCATGCTGATTCTGCTTCAATCTCCTTATCGTACTTCCAGTTGAATTCTCTAGCTGCCGTTTGCATTTCTCTTTCTTGCTCGTATTCCGGAATGGGCAGATCTACTGTCCAATATTGTGGCTCGACGCCGTTTTCGATGTCGTTTGCCATCTGTTTGATGTAATCCGCTTGGTCGCGAAGGTATTGGATGAATTGTTGTTTGGTCAATATGTTTCACCAACCCAATCAAACTCTTGTCTGATCATGAACTGACACTTCACAATTGCGCTTTCGGCATCACTCCATTCAAGCTCATATTCAACCTCACTTAACAAGGCGTTTAATCTTCCGATCTCAGCAAGCAATAATGGCAATGCATTGAATACGCTTTGATGACTAATCGGATCATCGTTGTTTAATATCCCTTTAATTTCACGGAAATCTTCATTCGATAACTTAGCTTGCGGTTGGTTGTTTAGCATCCTCTTTCCCTCCCCATGTATGAATCTGTTGGACTAATATAGGCTCGTTCTCTTCTTCTAAAGCCTCATCCCTGTGGAATGTACATACGGGCTTGAGATCGGCGTATATGCGGTGTGTAGCTGTTCTGGTGCAGCAGTAGCAGTAGGTCATGCGGATTCACCTTCTTTGTTTTTCTCAATCCATTCCTCGACCCACTCAGCTGTAATCTTTGCAATTGGATTATTTTCAGGTGTGTGACCTTTCCTGATTGCTAAAAACCACCGTTCCGCTGGTCTATTTGAATCAGGTGTGATTCCCTCTAACATTTCGTAATTACATCCGCGAACATTAGCGATGGTTCCTACCAAGCAGCAGCATTCTCCAGTGTATGTAGATCCATCCACTTTTCCCGCATTGAGATAATCTAGTAATCCTTTAACTTCATTTGGAGCAGAATCCAAAATTTTAAATAGGTCCTCTTTGGCACCACTCAGGTTGGCACCACTCAGGTTGGCACCACGCAGGTCGGCACCACGCAGGTCGGCACCACGCAGGTCGGAACCACCCAGGTCGGAACCACGCAGATCGGACACACCAAGGACGGCACCACTCAGGCTTGACACAACTCAG
>NZ_NMQW01000037.1 GCF_002234615.1 Paenibacillus rigui
TGTGTATTGCCCGCTGCACGACTGGAAGATCGACCTGAACGACGGCCTCGTTCAAGCGCCCGACGAGGGCTGTGTACAGCATTTCGAGGTGGACACTGATGATCAAGGCAACGTGATTCTTTTAATAGAGAAACAATCTGACAAGGCCTCTTAAGACAGGCCTTGGAATAGAGATGAAATGAAATAAGTACGCCAGCTCGTACATGAAGCGGTTGTGCTAATCGTGAAAGCACTCCTTGATGAGTGCTTTTTTTCTTGCAAGAGCATCATTTTCTCATATAAAACGGCATGCAGGAAATGGTAGCATTCTATTTTAAGGGGTGTACCACAGTGGGGCAACTTAGATCAGCCAATATTTTAGGACTATCGACGATGGCTATGACAGCATCGTTTGTCATATGGAACGTCTTTGCTCCAATCGCAGGCCAAATCCAGGAGCTCTTTCACCTGAGTTCCATTCAGAAAAGCGTACTGATCGCGACTCCGGTTTTATTAGGCTCCATCCTGCGGATTCCTCTCGGAATTTATACGGACCGTTTTGGCGGGCGTCGGGTATTTGCGGGGACGATGCTCTTCCTGACTCTTCCACTGCTGATGGCCGGATGGGCACAAACGTATGAAATGCTGCTGCTGTGTGCATTATTTATCGGAATGGCCGGGACGACCTTTGCCATTAACACAACCTATGTCTCCCGATGGTTTGCTCCGGAAAGGCAAGGCTTTGTTCTCGGGTTAGCGGGTCTCGGCAATTTCGGCGGGGCGATTGCCAGCTATACGCTTCCTTCTCTTTTGAATCGGTATGGGCTATCCTGGGTGTTCTGGGGTTTGGCTATGATGATTTTCGTGATTACCCTCTTTTTCTGGGCGGGGACCCGGGATTTACCACCGCCGGCTAAGGTCAAAACCTTTAAGCAATCCATGGAGGTGCTGAAAGAGGACTCGACGTGGTACTTGTCCATGTTCTATTTCTTGACCTTTGGCAGCTTCGTTGCTTTCGGAGCTTATTTGCCGACATTGTTCAAGGATCTTTTCAACATGTCGACGACGGACGCAGGGATGAAAACGGCCGGTTTTATTGTTATTGCCACGCTGATTCGTCCGCTTGGAGGGTGGGTAGCCGACCGGATCGGTTCCCGTAAAGTGTTGGCCGTCGTGTTCAGCGGGATCGTTGTATCGGCGCTTCTGATGGTTGCATCCTTGCACCATTTTGCCGGGTTTAGTGCCGGTTATCTTCTCGCAGCTTGCTTGCTTGGAGTAGGGAACGGGGCTGTATTTAAAATGGTTCCGGAGGTATCCACAGGTAATACCGGAGCGGTAACCGGAATTGTCGGCGCTGCCGGAGGTGTAGGCGGATTTTTTCCTCCGATCCTCTTGGGCGTCATTAAAGAAATAACGGGGAGCTATACCTTAGGCTTTATTATCCTTATGCTGTTTGCTTGCGTGTGTCTCTGGATGAACATTGCTACGGGACGAAACCAGGCAGCCCGGCAAAAAATATCGGCTTCACTGGTTAAAGAAAGATAAAGCGAATATCGGGAGTGGGGAGAAACCGCATGAATAAAGAAAAGCTTGTCTTGATTGGTAACGGGATGGCCGGCGTACGCTGTATTGAGGAGATTTTGAAGCTGGCCCCTGACCGTTTCGAGATCACCATATTCGGCAAAGAACCGCATCCGAACTATAATCGTATTCTGTTATCCAAGGTACTGCAGGGAGATACGACGGTAAGCGATATTACCATCAATGATTGGGATTGGTATACATCGCATCACATTACGCTGTATGCAGGGGATCCGGTTGTCCGCGTCGATACGGCGAAGCGCAAGGTCATCAGCGAGCAGGGCCGTACAATCGACTACGACCATCTCATTTTTGCAACGGGCTCGTTGCCGTTCATGCTTCCGCTGCCTGGCTCTGATAAGAAGGGTGTCACGGCCTTTCGCGATATTCATGACTGTAATTTCATGGTGGAGGCATCCAAATCCTATAAGAAAGCGGTTGTGATCGGTGGAGGGCTCCTCGGTTTGGAAGCTGCCCGCGGATTATTGAACTTGGGGATGGACGTCCATGTGGTGCATATTTACAACCACTTGATGGAACGGCAGCTGGACCCTACGGCCGCGCTGATGCTGCAAAAGGATTTGGAAAAGCAGGGCATGCGATTCCTTTTGCAAAAGCAAACAGAAAAAATATACGGAAAAAAGCGGGTCGAAGGACTTCTTTTCAAGGATGGAACCAAAGTAAGTGCCGACCTCGTCGTGATTGCTGTAGGGGTACGTCCCAATGTGAAGCTTGCAGCCGACAGCGGCTTGGAGATCAATAGAGCCATTGTCGTCAATGATTATATGGAAACGGATATACCGAATGTGTATGCAGTAGGCGAATGCGCGGAGCATCGTGGTATGGTATATGGGCTTGTAGCGCCTTTATATGAGCAGGGAAAGGTGCTGGCCCAAAGGCTGTGTGGTATGGAGACCGAAAGCTATGAAGGGTCGATCTTGTATTCCCAATTAAAAGTATCGGGAATAGAGGTCTTCTCTGCAGGGGAGATCCGGGATTCGGAAATTTCGACATCCTTAAAAATATACGATGGGATTCGTCATTTTTACAAAAAAATAAGTGTGAGGGACAATAAAATTGTTGGCGCACTGTTGTACGGGAACAGCAGTGAGGGGCACAAGCTGCTCGGCTACATTAAACAGCAAGCGGATGTATCCGTACTGGAGGAAGCGGCCTCAAATCCGTCAGCGCCCGATGCCGAGTCACTGGCTATGAACGCAACGATCTGCTCCTGTAACGGAGTATCCAAAGGAGCTATATTGGCTGCTGTTCAGGAGAACGGCTGTGAGACGGTGGAGGAGGTCCGTGCGTGCACAAGAGCTTCGAGCACCTGCGGGGGCTGCAAGCCATTGGTTTCGGCCGTACTGCAGCTTGCACGGAAGAACAAGAATGCTCCCTTGCCGCCCAAAGAAACGATTTGCAGCTGTACGGTTTACAGCCACGAGGAGCTTCGCGACATGGTGCGTGGCTCAGATGTCCGTACGGTTCATGAAGCGATGAAGGCTTTCCATTGGAAGCATGAGCAGGGTTGTGCCAAATGCCGTCCGGCGCTCCAGTATTATATCGGTCAATCGTTAACCGGGGGAGCCGCAGCGGATATAGGTCCGCAAGGCATGCCGGCCTTGAGCCGGCTGGATAATGGGACCTATGCTATGGGTCCCCGGATGCATGGAGGAGTGACAAGCGCGGCGCAGCTGAGGCAGCTCGCGGAGTTGATTGATAAATATCGGATCCCGTCTATAAAGTTTGACGGAGCGCATATAGACTTGCTGGGAATACAACCGCAAGATGTTGCCACGATCAGTGCCGAGCTTGGATTACGTATGGAACCAGAGTCGCTGTACGGTCAACCGGTTCAATCCGTCATCACGTGCAAAGGGCTGGAGTATGCCCGAGGCGCACTGAAAGATTCGGTTCAAATGGGAACCTTGCTGGAGCGAAGGCTGGAATCTCTTCAGTTGCCTTATGAAGTAAGTATTGGTGTTTCTGCAAGTCCGCAGCACGATGCCGGCACGCTAACCCGAGATATCGGACTCGTCGGCGCGCCAGGCGGCTGGGAGATCTATGTAGGCGGCTCTTCAAGAACGAAGGTTCGCCATGGAGAGCTGCTGTGTATGGAGCCGTCGGAGAGTAAGGTGCTGGAACTCGTAGAAGCGTTTCTTCAATGGTATCGTGAAGAAGCAAGATTCGGTGAATCTATTGGAAGCTGGGTGGAAAGGGAAGGACTGGTTCAGCTGCGGGAAGGCTTGTTCAATCCGCCCATTCGGGAAAGCTTGATTGACAGGATGAATCAGGAACGGTATGGTGCCGAACATATTCCGCAGC
Organism: Paenibacillus rigui; assembly: GCF_002234615.1. GTDB lineage: Bacteria > Bacillota > Bacilli > Paenibacillales > NBRC-103111 > Paenibacillus_S > Paenibacillus_S rigui. The sequence goes on from NZ_NMQW01000037.1 coordinate 3,886, forward strand.
CGTCGGCTGCCTTAACAAAGTGAGGTGAGGGGAATGGGTCAAATGATCGAGAACGCACAGGGGGAGACGGGTGTTTCCTTTACAGTGATGAATACGCAGTGCCCTTTTTGCAGTGTACAATGCAAAATGCAGATTACAGAGGAACGTGGAGCGAAAGATACCCGTTCCTCCTACACTGTCGCTCCACTGATGAATTTGGCTTCGGAAGGCCGCCTATGTATTAAGGGGATGAATGCGTATCAGCATGTATTGACCAGTGAGCGAATTGTAAATCCACTCATGAAGAAAGACGGCCGTTTTGTCCCGATTTCATGGGAAGACGCTTACGACATCATTACAAACAAATTTCAAGAGCTTCAGCGCAGCTATGGCAAGCACTCGATCGGAGTTTACGGCGGCGGCTCCTTGACGAACGAAACCGCCTATTTGTTGGGCAAATTTGCACGCGTTGCCTTGCAAACGAAATACATCGATTACAACGGCCGGTTCTGTATGTCTGCGGCGGCGTCAGCCGGTGTCAAGGTTTTCGGGCTGGACCGAGGGTTGACGAATCAGCTGGCGGATATCGAGAAGGCGGAATGTATTATATTGGCCGGAACGAATATCGCCGAATGCCAGCCGACGTTAATGCCTTATTTTACAAGAGCTAAGGAAAAGGGTGCCGTACTCATTGCCATTGATCCGAGAGAAACGGGTACGACGCGTATCTCGAATTTTCATCTTCGGGTGAAGCCGGGTATGGATGCCACTTTGGCGAACGGGATGCTTAAGGTACTGCTGGAGGAAGGGCTTGTCGATCGGACTTTTGTTGAGCAGCGGACTTCAGGCTTCGAAGAGCTGCGAGCTCATCTGGACGCAATCCGTATGGAAGACATCGTCGAGTTAACCGGCGTGCCTGCCCAGCAAATCCGGGATGCGGCTCTAGCCTACGGGAAAGCGTCAACCGGTATGGTGTTCACGGCAAGAGGCGTTGAACAGCAAACCGACGGGCACATGGCGGTTCGCAACTTTTTGAACTTGGTTCTATTAACTGGAAAAATCGGCAAACCGGGCTGCGGCTACGGTGCGGTTACGGGTCAGGGGAATGGGCAAGGCGGCAGAGAACACGGACAAAAAGCCGATCAACTGCCAGGCTATCGTCTGATTGAGAATCCAGAGGATCGAACCTACGTTGCCGGTGTCTGGGGAATTGAACCGGATGAGCTGCCGGGCAAAGGCGTCTCAGCCTACGAGATGATGGAAAAGGTGGTTGAGCAGGAGATTCGCGCGCTGCTTGTCATGGGATCAAATCCGATTGTATCCAATCCCAATGCCAATGTCGTCGAAGACGGATTGAAGAAGCTTGAGCTTCTGGTGGTGGTTGATTTCCTCATGTCGGAGACAGCGCAATTGGCGGACCTGGTTTTGCCTGCCTCCGCCTATTTGGAAAATACCGGGACATTGACCAATCTCGAAGGACGCGTCCTGCTGAGGGAGGCGGGAAGACCCGCTCCAGGCGAGTCCAGGCATGATTGGCGCATTTTGTGTGATTTGGCCGACCGGCTGGGGAGAGGAACATACTTTCAATTCACAGAGGCAGAAGAAATTTTCGATGAGCTCCGTCTGGCAAGCCGCGGAGGAGCAGCCGATTACTATGGCATTACGTATGAGAGACTGAGACGCGAGGAAGGCGTGTATTGGCCGTGTCCTGAGCTTGATCATCCGGGGGCGAAGCGTTTGTTCGAGACTTCATTCCCGCTGCCAGGCGGGAAAGCTTTATTGACAGCTGTTGAGAATCATTTACCGAAGGAGCAGGTGGATGCGCAATTTCCGCTGTACCTGACGACAGGACGTGTCGTGACTCATTATTTAACAGGGGTGCAGACACGGAGAAGCTACACGCTGTTGGCTCAAGACATCGAGTCGTTCATGGAGATTCATCCGAAAACAGCGAGAGCCTATAACATAGAGGATGCCACCCTAGTCAAGCTGGAAACCAGACGCGGCGTTATCTATGTTCGAAGCCGGCTTCGTGAGGAGATTCGAGAGGATACCGTATTCGTGCCGATGCATTGGGGGGATACCCAAAACGTGAATAAAATTACGCATGACGCACTCGATCCGACCTGCCGAATGCCGGGCTTCAAGGTGTGTGCGGTTAATGTAAGCCCGTTGGTGTCCGAACCTAGCTAGATTCAAGAAACCGGCCCGTTTGGCAGTTTTCTGTCGGGACCGGTTTTTCTTTTGGCTTGCCTTTCCATGAACCCACTGAAAGGATGCGTATTGTAACGATGTTTACTCCCGTGGTAACAATGATGAATCGCCTGAAGTATCCTCACAAATTTCTTCTGATCGGCTTGCTCTGCCTTCTGGCGGTTGTACAGATCATGTATTTTCTCATAACCGAAATCAATAAAAATATCCAAATCGCGGACAAAGAGCGCTCGGGTCTTCAATATATCCAGCCATTAACCGAACTGCTTATCGGGCTGCAGCAGCATAGGGGAACGGCGAACCTGTATTTACAGGATGGTTCTCCGGGCTACAAAGATAAATTGAAGGCGTTGGAAGGCACGATAGCTGCGTCAATAAGTAAAGTGGATGCCGTTGACGAACGATACGGTCGGGAGCTGCAGACGGTAGAACAGTGGCAGCAGCTGAAACGGAATTGGAAGACGCTGCTTGGCAGCATGAATCCGCAGCTTTCCCCGCAGGATAGCTTGAAGCTGCACACGGAACTGATTAATGGCATCTTATCCCTCATTATGCACGTAGGCGATACTTCGACGCTGATATTAGATCCGGAGCTTGACAGCTATTATTTGATGGATTCCATCGTGAACAAGCTTCCGGCTTTGAGTGAAATGGTAGGATTATCTCGTGCGTTAGGATCCTTGGTGGCTTACCGCAGTAAAGCTACGGAGGATGAGAAAGAGCAGCTGATCGCCTTGTCAGTCCATATCGATGCGCTCTCGGATGATGCCACTCACGGCTTGCAGACCGTGGTTCAGAAAAATCCGGGGATTCAACCATGGCTAGAAAAGGACGGAAAGCAATTTAACGCATCCGTCAGCTCTTATAAAGATCTTATGCGCAAAGAGCTAATCAAGGCCGATAAAATACATACGAATTCCGATACCTACTTTCAGCTTGCTACAAGCGTGATTGATGACAGTATGAAGCTCTATGCGGCGGAAGTTACTATGCTGGACCAACTGCTGCAAGACCGTAAAGCAGACTATGCTGATAAAAAAAGATCAACGTCAATTACCGTTACCGTGATCGGCTTACTGCTGCTGTATGTCTTTACCGGATTTTATTTATCCATTATGCGGACCGTGCATGTGCTGGAAGACAGCTCCAGGCAGCTTGCAAACGGTGATTTATCCGTGAGGGTGCATTTGGAAACGAAGGATGAGCTCCAGCGGGTCGGGATGTCCTTTAACGTTATTGCCGAATCGTTCCGACAAACGGTGATGACCAGCCAAAATCTCGCCCACCAGGTGGCCGTTTCCGCAGCCTCTCTAAAGCACGGATTCGAGGAATCCGTCCATGTGACGAATGAAATTGTCATGATGAATAAGGAAATGGCTGTCGGAGCCCATAATCAAGCACAGGCATCGGAAGAAATGGCGACCTCAATCGGTGATACAACGGTAGGTGTGCATAAGATCGCCGAATCCGCAGGTGTGATGTCGAATATTTCAATGGAGCTGCTCGAGCGATCGCGGCATGGGAACGATTCCATACTAAGCGCCATCAACCAGATGCGCACTTTGGGCGAATCGACTCACAAGGTGGAATACATGATCCAATTGCTGAGTGAGCGGATATCCCAGATCGGACAAATAGCTACTACGATCACTCAAATATCGAATCAAACAAACTTGCTTGCTTTAAATGCCAATATCGAAGCGGCGCGGGCGGGAGAGCATGGCAAAGGCTTTGTCATTGTCGCTGGAGAAATAAGAAAGCTGGCTGAACAGTCCAAGGAATCGTCCCATGATATCAGCTCACTAATAGAGGCTATTCAGCTTTCTACGGCGGATACCGTTCAAGCCATGAAGGATGGTTCACAAGAGGTAAGCAAGGGGATCAGGGAAATTCAAGGCACAGGTAAAATGTTTCAAGAAATGTTGTTATACGTCCAGGAGGTTGCTCGTCAAATCCAAGATATCACGCTGTCTTCCGAAACGATGGCAGCCAATGTGGAGCAAATCAATGCGTCGATTCAAGAGATGTCCAGTATCGCTCAAGACGCAGCATCCTCGGTTTCGCATGTTGAACAGGTATCCAATCAACAGTTTAGGTCGTTCGAAGCACTGCAAAGCGCTTCCTCTGCATTAAATGATAAGGCCATTGAAATGCAAGAGACTATTCGTCATTTCAACGTATAGGCGATAGACAATCTCAAGAGGGCTGGAAAAACGTACTTAAACGAAAAAGGGGGAGCCGCTAAAGGAATGGGCAGCGGCAGTCGGAAAGTCAACCGCGCGCTTGCCCGCCCGAATGGTGCTCATATCCTCTTTGGAGCACGCTATAAGACGGCTTAAAACGATTGTGAAAGCTTCCTCCCAATAAAAATACAGCCGGTAATAACGGCTTGTGACGGAAAGCCGCGACCTTGCGGCTTTTTTGCTGCTTTTTTTGCTGCTATCTCCAGCCGGATGAACCTGCTTATCTATTCTTATTAAGAATAATATTCCACTAAATGCAACAAACTACAATAGGTCAACCATGGATTGGCATAACCTTTTCCTGATCCATTCCCGGGCAAAGAGATGGGGGAGTTCATGAACCAGCATACAATCACCTTTTTCCAAGCCGTTATGATTCTCATGCTTGCTATCGGACTTATGGATCATGTCATTATCATCCCCGTCTTGATGGATGCCGCTAAAAGAGATGCCTGGATCTCGGTGCTGCTGGCCGGAGCCTTTGGTTGTGTATGGGTGACACTGCTATATACCGCCATGAACAAGACGCGAACGCTTCATATATTCCAATGGATGAAACAAGCTTATCCTCCCTTGATTGGCAATGTGCTCTCCTGGATTGCTTGTCTTTATATGGTGGTGCTGTGCGGAATTACGTTGAGGGATACGTCGACATGGATTCACCTTACCTTTCTCCCTAAGGTGCCGATTATCATTCTGTCGTCTGTTTTTGGCTTGCTCTGCTTAATGAATGCGTATTGCGGAATCCGTTCTATTGCCAATACATCTGCGCTGCTGCTGCCATTCGTCGTTATATACGGGTTCTTTGTCATGTCCGCCAACCTTCCAAATAAGAAATACGCATTGCTTAAGCCGTATTTGGAAATGGGCATGCATCCGGTATGGAGCGGCATGATCTATGCTGGAGCCGGTCTGGTCGAAATCATCATGCTGTTGCTGTTGCAGCAGCACATCCGAACCCGCTATTCATTATTGAGTGTTTTAGTTTTAACGCTCATTTTGGTCGGTTTAACGGTAGGTCCGGTGATGGGAGGCATCGCAGAGTTCGGTCCGGAGCAATTGTCCAAGCTGAGATATCCCGCTTACGAAGAGTGGAGACTGGTCACGATTGGACGGTACATTGAGCATCTAGATTTTTTAAGTATCTATCAATGGTTTTCAGGCGCCTTCGTTCGGATTTCGTTAACGATGTTTCTGGTATCGGACTTGCTGGCGATCAAGAAAAAGGGGTACAGATGGGCTGTACTTTGTTTTGTCTTATTTGCGGCAGTCATTTTCTCGGTATATCCGATCAGCGACAATTATTTCCTGGATTCCTTGCGCGACTATGTGCTGCCGATGTTGTTCCTGGGCGTCGGGGGCTATAGTCTGATCTTGATTGTTCTGATACATGCCAAGAAAAGGAGTGGGGCACAATCATGAACCCTATCGCAACGCAGACGCTGGAGTCCGACCTTCGCAGCCTGTTTCGCTTATGCGGCGATGTGATTTTCGACAAAATCAAGCTTCCCACCCCGGAAGACGAACCAGCTTCTTCTGTTTTGCTTATCTATTGCCAAGGCTTGTGCGATATCAAACAAATGGACTCTCTGGTTATTCCAAGCCTGCTGGGGGTTTTTCAGAACACAGAGGTTACAAGCGCGGAGGAGCTTGAAAATTATGTCCAGCTTCGGTTGAACCGGTTGGAGGGCGTGCTGAACCATGAGGACCTTGTTTTGAGAGTATTCCAAGGTCAGCTTTTGCTGTTGTTCGAACCGCTGCAGTGTCTGTACAGTATAAATCTGGCGGATCCTCCAACCCGAAAGACGGAAGAAAGCAATACGGAGGTTTCAGTTAAAGGCCCCCGGGACGGATTCACCGAGGAAATCTATGTCAATATCGGATTGATCCGCAAACGGCTCAAAACGAGTAATCTAGCCGTTCGTACGTACCGTTTCGGGACAGATACAGAGACAAGTGTGAGCCTGCTGTATATGCAAAATCTCATAGCTCCGGGGACGCTGAATGAAATTCAACAAAAGCTGGAAAAGGTTCAAATCAAGGAGCTGATCAGCTCCACCCAATTGGAAGAAGCGCTTGCAGGCTTTTCATTGTTTCCTATGTTCGTGTACAGCGGGCGACCGGATTATGCAGTGAACTCCTTGCTGCACGGTCGGTTTATCCTTCTCACGGACGGATCGCCGACCGCTTCAATCGCCCCGGTCAATTTGACCTTCTTACTCAATACATCGGAGGATTCCCACACCTTCAATCTATTCGTTATCTTCACTCGATTTATGAGAATGATGGGGCTTCTATTATCGTTATTTCTTCCCGGCTTCTGGATTGCGCTGCTCAGCTATCATCAGGATCAGATTCCGTTCTCTCTTCTGGCGACCTTGGTCATTTCCCGGCAGGGGGTACCTTTACCGGTTCCAGTGGAAGCTTTTGTCATGCTGCTCCTGTTTGAGCTTTTCCGGGAGGCCGGCATGCGTTTGCCTTCTACTTTCGGACAGACGTTATCGGTTGTCGGTGGATTAATCATCGGCCAGGCCGCCATAAGCGCGGGGATTACAGCGCCGGGGATCCTGGTCATTGTGGCACTGTCTGTCTTGGCAACCTTCACACTGGTTAATCAGAATATGATCGGCATGGTCAGCATCCTCCGTATTGTCACCTTGCTCATAAGCGGGCTCCTGGGATTGTTCGGATTTCTGATATGCTTGATGGGGCTCGTCCTGTACTTGGTGAATCAGCGTTCCTTTGGGGTGTACTACATGGAGCCGCTTGCCGCGCCGACCCCTAAGGAGCTATGGAAGGTCTGGATCCGCACGCCATGGGGCAAAATGATGTCCATGCCGAATTTTTTGAAAAAGTCGGGTGGAAAAGGGGGGCAGTCGCAGCCATGAGATGGATCCGCTCCTTGGTAGCGGCAGCCATGCTTGCTACATTGCTGACAGGATGCTGGGGAATTCGGGAAATTGAATATATGATTTATGTGAATACGGTGGGTGTAGATTATAAGGATGGCAAGTTTGTCCTCCATGCTCAATTGGTCAGTTTTTTTAATATCGCAAAGAAAGAGGCGGCGGCACAAACAGAACAGCAGCTTATTTCGATTGCCAGGGCGGATGGGGAAACATTTGATAAAGCTATCTTCAATCTGTACGCGACTGCCCAGCAGCGGATCGCCTGGAGTCATGTGAAGACCATCCTTTTTAGTGAGGCTGCATTGAGTCCCGAACGAATCACGGAAGTGCTGGATGTCTGGGACCGGTATTACGAGTTTCGTTACACCAACTGGATTTTTGCAACAAAAGATCCCATTGAGTCCATTTTCAACGCTATGCCGGCACAAAATATTTCCGTCATTTATTCCCAGCTTAACGATCCGACGGATATTTATTCCCAAAATTCGGACATTGTCCCGATTTACTTATTCGAATTTACCCGGTCGTGGCATGAGAAAGGGGAGACGTTAAAGATTCCCTTCCTGAGGATCGCGAACAATTGGACGGAAAACAAGCGGGTTTCACCCAAGCTCGAAATGATTGGAACGGGATTTTTCCATAATTCCCGCTATAAAGGGTATATTCCCAGATCCAAGACAAGGGGCTTGCGTTGGCTGAATAACAAGGCTGTCAGGGCCAACTTGTTCATTAAGCAAAATAAGAAGCCCGCTGTGATGCTGGTGATGGAGAAGGTCAAAGCCGAAATTAAGCCTCAAGTGAAGCAGGGGAAAGCCGAGTTTCAGGTGAAGGTGACGGCGAGCGGCAACATTCCGCAGCTGATATCAGATTTGACAGAGAAACAATTGGAGCAGCTAGCCGTTCAGGAGATCAAAAAGGAGATATCGGATTCCTACCTCCAAGGCATCGCAAAGGGAATCGACGTACTGAATTTATCCGAGGCTTTATTTCGCTCGAATCCGGCCGAATGGCACCGGCTTGCCGTTAAGGGAGAGCTCCCGCTCGATGAAAATTCCTTATCTGGGATCGATGTGAAGGCGACCGTTTTCAGCGGAGGTATTTCCAAAATCAAAAAAGATTAGCGGTGCAACCCGTGTAGAGGGGGGCAATCTGCTTGAAAAAAAGGGGCTGTAGACCCTAAACGGGGTCTGCAGCATGGTAAGAACCCTCCAATAAGTCCACCATTATGAAATATTTATAATATGTTTATGAGAGCGTTTTCTTTATAATGAGACCATCAACGGGTCAGAGCCTGTAAATGAAAAAGGGAGGATTCAATAGATGAAATCAAAGACAAAGAAGCTAGGGAAAACGTCAATGGCCGCTTTGCTTGCCTTAAGCTTAGGGGTGATGGCCGGCTGTTCGACAGCGGGGACGAAGGACAATGGAGGCGGTGCCGCAACCAAACAGACAGGCAGCTCAACGGAAAAAGCAGGCTCCGACAGTGCGAAGCATGAGCCCGTCACCTTGAAATACACCTTGTGGGGAAGCCCGCAGGAGAAGAAAGCGATGGAGGATGCAACGAAGAAGTTTACAGAGAAATACCCGTGGATCACGGTGAATGCCATCCATATTCCGGAAGCGGATTATGATGCCAAAATTACCGCCATGGTTGCCGCCAATGAAGCGCCTGATGCCGGATATATTCATGGTGAATTGGGAGAGGCATGGCAGAAAGAGGATAAATTTATTAATTTTAATGACATGTTTGCACAGGACAAGGATGTCAAAAAATCCGACTTCCTCGATTATATTTGGTTTAATGGGACGAAGCCGAACTATACTTGGGGGATTAGCGGGGCAGGGGAGACGTTCGCTTTGTTTTACAACAAGGACCTCTTCAAAACAGCTGGTGTGGAAGCGCCTCCAACAAAGGCGGACAACGCCTGGACCTGGGATCAATTCGTTGATACGGCCAAGAAGCTAACCTTAGACAAAAACGGCAAAAATGCCGCTGATCCGGCATTCGATCCGAATAATATTAAGCAGTTCGGGGTCTCCTTTGAAAATTGGTACGGACCTGTCATGGCCCATGTATTTAACAATGGGGGAGATATTGTCTCCGAGGACGGGAAGACGTTTGCACTGGATAAGCCGGAGGCGGTGGAAGCGATCCAACGGCTCGCCGATTTGATTAATGTGCATCACGTCGCGCCGAATCCGGTTCAGGCCAAATCCATCCCGTCGCAAGCGGTCGCTCTGCAATCCAAGCTCGCCGCCATGACGATGCACGGTCAATGGATCAATCTCGATCTGGGCGCAGCCAAGGTCAATTACGGCATCGGCGTGCTGCCCAAAATGAAACGGAGTGTGGCTATGGGGATCAGCGGTGCCAACGTCATGTTCAAATCGACCAAGCATCCGCAGGAAACATGGATGCTGACCAAGTTTCTGGCCGATCCTGCGGGAGCGATTGATCTGTACAAGGGCGGTCTATGGATGCCGACGCTGAAAAAATGGTATACCGATCCTTCGCTGGTTTCCCAATGGGCTGAGAACAATCCGGCGCATCCGGAAGGCTTCAAGGATGCTTTCATGAATAACCTGCTCAATAACAATGTCCCTGCCCCTGTCTATTACATGCAAAACTTCGGCAAAATCAGCTCCATGGCTTTCACGGCATTGGATCCCGTATGGATGGGCAAGCAAACGGCGGCTCAAACGATGAAGGACATTGCTCCGAAAATCCAGCCGGAGATTCAAGGGAAATATCAGAAATAAGAGAGGTTGATCTTTCATGGAGTTATCGCAGCAAGTAGAGCGGGCGGCATTGAAGAAAACGAAGAATGCCAGAGCAAGAGGCCGCATCGAATTGTTGTACGGCTTGCTGTTCGCTTCCCCGGTGCTGCTTGGCTTTCTGCTGTTCGTGCTGGGGCCGATCCTCATTACTTTCGTGCTGGGCTTCACTGAATACAGCATCGTCGGGAAGCCTAAGTTTGTGGGGCTCCAAAACTATACCCGGTTGTTTACCGGGGCGGAGCCTTTCTTCTTCGCTGCTGTGAAAAGCACGATGTATTATGTCGCTGTCAGTGTCCCGCTGGGAATCCTTTTTGCCTTTCTGTTGGCGCTGCTCTTGAACAGCAAAATTAAAGCGAGGGGCTTTTTTAGAAGCGTATTTTATCTTCCGGTTATTATTCCGTTGGCGGCATCCTCTATGGTGTGGATGTGGATGCTGCAGCCTGACTTCGGGATCGTCAATTACGTGCTGCGCGAGCTGCATTTGCCGACCTCGCAATGGCTATCCTCAGATGTTATGGTCATTCCGACGTTTATTTTGTTCAGTCTTTGGCTGACCGGCAATACGATGGTGATCTTTCTGGCCGGGCTGCAAAACATACCATCCCAGCTTTATGAAGCCATTGACGTGGACGGAGGGCACGCTGGTCATAAGCTGTGGTATATCACGGTACCGATGAGCTCCTCCATCATTTTGTTCAATACGGTTATCGGCTTCGTCAATGCCTTTCAGACGTTCGTCCAGCCGACGGTGATGACGCAGGGAGGTCCCAATAACGCAAGCTACCTGTTCGTTTATTATTTATTCAAGGAAGGCTTTCAATTTTCCAAATTCGGCAGTGCAAGTGCGAGTGCATTTCTATTATTTTTGATTATTTTGCTGTGCACAGCCCTCTTTTTTAAAATTTCGAACACAATGGTTTATTACGAAGGGCAGGATCGGGGAAAATGAGTGCTACCAAAAAGCTTCACATTATCATAATTTACGTGCTGCTTATTGGACTAAGCATCCTGTTTCTATTTCCATTTTACTGGATGCTCAAAACGTCCATGGTCGGCATGAGCGGCTTGTTCCAAGTCCCTCCGCAATGGCTTCCGGATAGCTTCAATATCGATAATTTCGTTGAGGCGCTCACAAGCCATCCCTTTGGACAATATTTCAAGAACAGCATGATCGTGACCGTCTTATCGGTACTGGGCGTCGTCTTCTCCAGCTCGGTATGTGCGTACAGCTTCTCCCGGATTCAATGGGCGGGAAGGGACCGCATCTTCGGCATATTGCTGACCGGCTTGATGCTTCCGTTCTTTGTCGTCATGATTCCCCAATTTCTGGGCTGGAAATACGTGAATTTGACGGATACGCTGGTGCCGCTTATTGCGCCTTCCTGGTTCGGCGGAGGGATGTTCAACATCTTTCTGCTGCGTCAATTTTTCTTGACGATTCCGAGGGAGATGGATGAAGCGGCCAGAATGGATGGAGCAGGCCATTTTCGAACGTATTGGCATGTCATTCTGCCTTTGAGCAAGCAATCATTGATTGTCGTCGGCATGCTGACCTTTCTGGCCAGCTGGAACGATTATTTGGCGCCTATGGTATTCGTCACATCAGAGAGTCATTATACGCTAATGCTGGGACTGACCTTATTTCAGGGCAGCTACTCGGCCCAATGGCATTTGATGATGGCGGCCACCTCAATCGTCGTGCTGCCTTCCTTGATCGTGTTTATGATCGGCCAGCGATATTTCGTGGAAGGCATCGCAATGACCGGTGTAAAAGGTTAATAGCTGCAAGCAAAAAAAATGGTTGTACCCAGCCATTTTTTTGTTATTTTAGTAGATAAGTACCTGTAAGTTTTCTATACTTGGATTAGCTAAGAGAACCTCGGGTTTCGGAAGCACAGCCGATTGCTGATGAAGGCTTGGGGACGGTAAAGCTGTTTGGGAGGGAAGCGTAATGCTGCGTGTGCTGCTGGTTGACGATGAGCCTGGTCAAATCATTGGATTTCGCAAGCTTCTTCAGCGCGTGAGACCGGACTATGATATTGCATCGGCCAGAAATGGTTATGATGCGATCAGCTTATGCGAAAAACAAACGTTTGATCTTATATTCACGGACATCCAGATGCAGGTCATGAATGGATTGGAATTGATGGAAAGATTGGATAGCGGCCTCCGGACCCGTGCCAAGGTCATTGTTTTAAGCGGTTACGACTATTTTGACTATGCTCAAAGGGCGCTGGCTCATGGCGCATTTGCGTATTTGCTGAAGCCGTTGGATTTGAACACCTTGCAGGATGTACTTCGCCGCGCTGAGCATGCGTTGGATCAGGAGGAAGCCAAATTCAAGGTATATCGGGAACGGCTGCAGATGGCTTGGATGAAGGGCACCGTTTTCCCGGAAGAAGATATGGAAACGAAGCAGCTGCTGCCATGGCACGAATCCGGCCACGTGTGCTTGGTACGTCTCCGGTTCGGTTCCATAACCGAAGTGCTTATGCTGCAGAAGCAGCTGGAAGTCTCCTGGAAGGAGAGCGGGCTTTTGTTCAGCGTAGTCATCCACGATAAGCTTCCGGTACTCGCTGCTGTTGTCAATGGAAATCGGAGCCGTTCCGATTTTGTGGAAATGAGGGAAAAGCTTGCTCGGGAGGGGACAGCTCTCAGGGATGCTTGTCTTGCTGTCTCCTCGTGGGGGACATTCACGGAAGGGATTCATGACAAGTACAAAGAAGCCGAAGCGGCAGCCGCCCAACAATTTTACGAACCGGACGGACATGTGTTCATCATTTCTGAAAGCAGAATAGCGGATGATTATAAGCCGGTCATCCAGGCTAAAGAAGAGACAGCTGTTCTTGAAGCTCTTCGTCAGAACGATACCCAGGGGTTAAAGAGTTTGCTTCAGAGCATCATTAACGGCATGCTGACAGGCAAATATCCGTTACCGGATTATATGAAGCTCCGATGCAAGGTGATGGTTACGAAGTGGTTGGATGAGGTCGAGCTGCTAAGACAGAACCATGATACATATAAAGAGCTTATGCAGGGTGTCGAGACCGCAATCGAGCAAGCCGGCACGATGGCGGAGTTAATTGGATCCATAGAGGAATTATTGCTGGCGATGATGCAGATGGCAGAAACGATCAAGCTGCACCGAAAAGATGAAATGATCTACCAATACTTGGCTTACATTGATGACCATTACATGGAAGATCTGTCTTTGGAGAAAATCGCAGGCCATTTCGAGCTGAGTCCCAATTATTTCAGCCAATATTTCCGCAGCAGACTGGACATCAATTTCACGAAGTACGTAACGCAGGTAAAGCTCAACAAGGCCAAGCAGCTGCTGGAGAACCAGAGCGACAAAATCTATGCGATTGCGGCCCAAATCGGCTATCAGGAAGTGAAGTATTTTAACCGCGTATTCAAAAAAGAGTTTGGCATGACGCCGGAGGAATACCGCAGGTCGATACGGATGCTGCGAAAAAAGTAGGTGCACGATGAGTACATATGTAAGGGCTTTCCTCAGAACGTTTCAAGCGTGGAAATTTCGCACCAAGGTGCTTATATTTTATGCGGCCTTCATCGTTATCCCCTTTATCCTGATCAGCTTTAATTATTATCGTACGAGCTCCAACATCATATTGACGAATTCCGGGAACAGCATGCTTGAGGTGGTCAAGAAAAATATACAATTTACCGATATGGCCATGGAAGAAATACGCCAGCGCTCGCTATCGCTGCTCGCCGACCCGGATCTGTACCGTGTGTTTAACCGGGAGCAGCCGCCGCAGGAGCCTTTGGAGCTTCTTGAAATGGACCGCAAAGTATCGGACATTCTGAACAAATATTATTACTTCGATACGTACATCGACTCCGTACAGCTTGTCACAAGCTATTACAGCTTTGGCAATGTATCCACGGTGACAAGTCGTCCGACGCTGATCAGTGTGAGGCCGGGCATGCTGACGGGATCGAAGATATACCAGCAAGCCATTCATGCGAATGGTAAATTAATCTGGTTCCCGACCTATGATTTCTCCAAGCAATTTCACCAAGACGAGTTGGCTGCGATGGATCCGAGGTACAGGTTTGTGTTCTCCGCCGCCCGCATGATGAAAAGCTCTATCGTAGAAGGCGGTGTATTCAAGGTTTGGAGCCAGCAGGTGGAGGTACCGATGCTGCTCATCAATTTTAATGAAAGCTTCTTTCGCAATGTACGAAGCGAGCTGCATATCAAGGATTCATATATGTACGTCTTATCAGGCGACGGCACGGTCATCGCTCATCCCGACATGGATTTGTTAACGCAGCAGGAATCATCGGATTGGCTGAAGCAAGCCGTTGCAAACAAGGAAGGCACCGTAATCAGCAGTATCAACGGTGAAAAAATGTTCATTTGCTATGCTACATCCGACGTTACAGGCTGGATGTCCGTGCTTGTCATCCCTTATGACCAGTTAATTCGGAATTTGAAATTAATTGATACGAGCAGCCTATATATTACTTTGATATTGCTCGTTTTATCGGTCTATTTGGCCTATGTCCTTTCAGGTTGGCTGACGAAGCCTATGAAAAAGCTGCTGATCGGGTTCCATATGACCGGAAATGGGGACTTCACAACGAAAATTGCCGAACCGGATGATCTCGAATTCGGCATTGTGATCAAGAAGTTCAATTCCATGAACGACCGGATTCATGAGCTGATCAAGGAAAATTATGAAGTGAAGCTGAGGGAGAAGGAAGCCGAGCTCATGGCGCTGAACCTGCAATTAAACCCTCATTTTCTGTACAATACACTTAACGTCATCAACTGGATGGCGTTGGACAAGGATCAGGAAGAGATCAGCCGAATGCTCGTCAGTCTTTCGCTCATGCTGCAATATGCCGTAAGGAACAAGGAGGAGGAGGTCGCATTCCGGGACGATCTGGTCTGGCTGCAAAGCTATATCCATATTATGGAGAACCGGTATATGGGCATTTTCAAAGTAGAGTATGAGCTGGATGCTATCCCTTCGGAAGCGAAGGTACCAAAGATGTTCCTGCAGCCCTTTGTCGAGAATGCGATTATTCATGGATTTTCCTACCACGCGGAGGGCGGCCTCATTCACATATCGGGACAACGGGTGGAGGAGAACCTGGTTTTCACCATCCGCGATAATGGAACGGGGATGCATAGCGAGCAAATAGCCTCCATTCTGAATTCCGAAACAGCCGGTGTCGGGATGATGAATGTTCAAAACCGCATTCAGTTGCTTTACGGAACATCGTACGGCATCTCCATCGCTTCAGCAGCGGGAGAAGGTACGGAGATTACCATTACATTCCCTCTGCATGGATGAAACTTATACAGCTCCCCTTGGTTTGTAAAATCAGGGGGCTGTTTTTTTAACAAGTAAAATGTAACCGCTTACGAAAAGGTTCATATTTTATAAAAAATGGTTGTGAATATTAATGTAAATCCTTGTTGTTTTTTATATGATAGGGCTATAAACGCTTCGACAATATTTCCCAGCGTTTATAAACAAATCCAAAAAAAGAGAGTGAGGTTTCTTCATGCAAATGGGAAGCAGGTTTTGGCACGAATGGTCCAAGCCTCGGCACATCCAGCTGTTTGCAGCTTCCGCCTTCGCGGCGGCGGCCATCATGTTCCTTCCTCAGGATGCATCGGCAGCAACAATCTCCAACAGCAACTTCACCGTACAGACAGGCACCAACGGGGAGATTACGTCTCTGCAAATTGGAGGTGATACGTACCCGACCAACTATGTAATGAATGCGACGAACGCGCCGAATCAGAATACGGCGGACCATCAGTGGGTTGGCGAGCTTATGTTTACGTACAAGCTTGGTTCTGGCGCATGGACGCAAGCGCTTACTAACAAATCCTCCGATGTGAGAACCATTACGCAGTCAGGCAATACTGTCAATGTAAGCTATCAGAATTCAGCAAACAGCGCGGGCATTCGTAACTTTAAAGTGGACGAATCGTATGCGCTCGAGAATGATTACTTGAAATGGCAGATTACCGTGACCAATACAAGCAGCCAGACGCTGGAGATTGGTGATTTCGGGCTTCCGCTTCCGTTCAACGAATTTTTTAGCGGGGGGAATAATGAGGAAATTTATGAAACTCGAACCATTACGCATGCTTTTATCGGCAATAACAGCTCCTATATTGTTGCGCAGCGGCCGAGTGGGATTGGGCCTTTCCTGCTGATGGTTCCCGATACCACCACGGGGGCGGGGCTCGAATACCAGGACAACTGGCGCGTCGAGGAGCATCCGAACAGCACCTGGGCTGCGGATCAAGGGGGCTATGCCAAAGGGTTGAACGTATATTACATTCATTCCAATGTGATCAAAAGCAATAATCGCGGCTACCTGCCGAATACGAGCTTGACACTGGCCCCGGGGGCTAGCAAAACGTACGCCTTTAAGTTTTTTAAAGCGGCGGATGAGTACGCGATACAGGACAGGCTGTACAGCGAAGGCATGATTGATGTGAATGTCGTGCCCGGGATGATCGTGCCTACGAATCAGACGGCAAAGTTCGACCTGCATACCTCGAAGACCATTACGAGCATCACCCCGCAGTATCCATCGGAAACAACCGTCACATCGTTGGGCACCACAGGAACCAACCATAAGCTGTACCAGCTGACCATGAGTCATTTGGGTGCTAACAATATTACCGTGACGTACGGAAGCGGCGAGAAGACGGTGCTTCAATTTTACGCCATTGAGCCTATTGATACAGCGCTGCAGCGGCATGCGACGTTCATGGTGAACAATCAGCAGTGGAATGTACCCGGCGATATCCGGGATAAGGTATTCGATGATTGGATGATGCAGACCAAAGCCAAGCGCAATAATTTTGCGGGCTATTGGGGCTGGGGCGATGATTGGGGCTTAACTCACGGCCAGTTCCTCGCGGAGAAAAACGCATTGTCACCGGTGGCTTCGGAAGTGACGGCGCTGGACAATTACCTGGAGACAGCGATATGGACCAATCTGATGAACGGGCATCACAGCGATTATCTCGTTCCCGACTTCTTGATGGCCCAGCCGAATACGACCCCGACCTATAGAGGCTACGCCTACCCGCATATTTACAACACTTACTTCAGCATGTACAAAATTGCCAAAATGTACCCGAATCTCATTACCTACAAAAACCCTAAAAATACGTACCTGCTGCGTGCATATAACATTTTTAAAGCGCTGTATGACGGTCCTGTAGCTTATAACTGGAACACGGGCTTGATGGGAGAGCTGACGACGCCGGACATTATTAAAGCGTTGCAGGATGAAGGCTTAACGACGGAGGCAAACGATATCATCAGCAAAATGGCCACCAAGTACAACAATTTTGCTTCGACCACCTACCCGTACGGCTCCGAATACAACTACGACAATACAGGGGAAGAGGCCGTCTACATGCTGGCCAAAATGAACAATAACAACACGATTCGCGGCAAGATTAATGCCAAGACAAGAGCCGCCCGCGGCCATATGCCTGTCTGGTACTATTACGCCGATCCCGTAACGATCACCGGGGATAACTGGTGGAATTTCCAATACACGACTTCGCTTGCCGGTTATGCGATGGATGATTGGATCCGCACGAATTCTACGAAGCCGGAAACCGAGCAGCGGTTGTCCTATGCCGCCAAAATTGCCAATGTCAGCGCCATTAACTCCGGACAAATCAGCAGCGATCCTGCCAATATCGGTGCGGTATCGTGGACCTACCAGGCGAATAAGGGCAATTATGGCGCTCTCGGTCTGGACGGCGGGCCGTTGTTCAACGGCTGGAGAGGCATGAGCGGGGAAGCGGATCTAGGCTTGTTCGGGGCGTTAAAAGTATTAAGCGCGGATGTGGCCGTCGATCCGATCTTTGGATTGTATGGCTATGGAGCGGACGTTTCGTTAAGCGGAGGTGCTTACACGGTCACGCCGAAGGATGGCTTGAACAAGCGCTTGAACCTCATTACTGAGAAGTTCTCGATGGAGCTTGAAAGAGATCAGTACACGGCGGCGACGGTAGCTACCGTCAAAAACAATGTATATTTTACACTGAAAAATATGATGACTTCAGCGGCCCATACAACCAAAGTCACATTTACCGGACTTGCTGCGGGTACCTATGACGTGCTTATCAACAATACGAAGGTCAGCACTGTAAGTGCTGCAGGCAGCGGAAAAACCGTTGTGAACCTGAGCATCGGTACTAATGCGACGTATGATGTGAAGCTGCAGGCCGCAACCTCCACCGGACCGACGGATATAGCGCCTCAGGGAACAGCGACGACTTCGTTTGTATCCTCCTGGGAAAGCTTGGCCGGGCTGAACGATGGCTACGCGCCTACAAGCTCCAATGACAGAGGACACCCGGTGTACGGCAATTGGGATAACCCCGGAACAACGCAATGGGTACAGTATGATTTCGCCTCAGCCAGAACGATATCCAGCACGGACATCTACTGGTTTGATGACGATCAAGGCATTGATCTTCCAGCCTCTTATACGCTCCAGTATTGGAATGGAACCGCATGGGTCAATGTAGCGAACCCATCGGGTCTTGGCATCGCTGCGAACCAATACAATACAACCACCTTCACCCCGGTATCGACAACAAAATTCAGAGTCAATATTACGGCAAAAGCTGCGTATTCGACAGGAATGGAGTCCTGGAAGGTTTACGGTACGTAAGGTGTAATGAAGCTGTCCAAGCTGGCCTGCCCGGCCTCTTGGGCAGCTTTTTGTTTGTCAGTCCGATAGCCGTGCACCTGATTGCAAATAGGTTGATATTTTTAAAAAAGTGGTTGAGATCCTTTGTCGTCAAGCCGCAGCGGTTTAGCTTATAATTCAGCTGTAGCGCTTTCACAAACCATAAAATGGGGGATGAGAAATATGAAAAGATCACTCAGTATTACGCTGGCCTTAGGCTTAGCCTTGTCTACCGTGCTGAGCGCCTGCTCCAGCCAACCGGAGGCACCGCCGAAAGCAGGCTCGACGCCAACGAAGTTAACGTTCTGGACCTTCGTCGATTTGCATCAGAAGTATTGGGAGAGCATGGCCCAAAGCTGGAACAAGTCGCATCCGGAGGAGCCGATTCAGCTGGAAGCGACAACGATTCCATACGATGATATGCACTCCAAGCTGCTGATCGCATTGCAGACCAAAACGGGAGCGCCGGATCTGGTTGATATCGAGCAAAGTAAATTTCCGAATTTTGTACGCGGTCAAACGAATTTGGTTCCTCTGGATGACATCGTATCCCCGGCGCTGCCGAATATTGTGAAATCCCGGGTCGATATTTACAGCAAGAACGGCAAGTATTACGGGGTGGATTACCATGTTGGCGCGACCGTCATTTATTACAACAAAGAGATATTAGACAAAGCGGGCGTCAATCCAGACAATATCAAGCTGTGGAGTGACCTGGAATCCGCGGGCAATCAAGTGCTTGAGAGAACAGGCAAGCCCATCATTACGTTCGAGGGCAATGGAAACTGGTCTTGGTGGCCTGCCATCTCCCAGCAGAAATCGGACCAGGTCGATGCCAAGGGGAATGTGACGATCGACAATGAGGTCAATATCAAGACGATGCAATTTTTCCAGAAGCTCGTGAATGAGAAGATCGCTGCCGTCGCTCCGGGTGCCGGTCATGATACGGAAGAATATTTTGGCTTTATGAACAAAGGCGGCGCAGCCTCCGTCTTCATGCCGTTCTGGTTCATGGGGCGCTTCACCGATAAAATGCCGGATCTGAAAGGCAAAATGATCGTACGGCCCATGCCTGCATGGGAGCCGGGAGGTAACCGTTCGGCAGGTATGGGTGGAACCGCCACCTCGATTACAGATCAGTCCAAGCATGTTGAACTCGCCAAGAAATTTCTCACCTATTCGAAGCTGACCAAAGACAGCGGCATCCAAATTTGGAAGCAGCTTGGGTTCGATCCGATCGTGACCGATGCCTGGACCGATGCGGCGATGAAGGAATCCAACAAATTTACGGATTACTTCGGCAACGATATTTTCGATACGCTGCTGAAGGTGAAGAATGAAATCGCTCCTGTCAACATTACGGACAACGAGCCACTCGTGTTCGATGCCATACGCAACAAAGCGATGCCGCAAATTTTCCTTGAGAAGAAGGACCCGGCTCAAGTGTTGAAGGCTGTCGGGGACGAGTTAAGAAAAAAATAGTCAGGAGCTAAAGTATGCCGAGTGAACATGCGCTAGTAAGGGTTCATGCTGTCAGCAGGAGGAAAACATTCCGATGGGCGCCTTATTTGTTTATATTGCCCTTCCTGCTATCGTTCTTGCTGTTCTTCGCCTATCCTATCGCGAGCTCAATCCTCATGAGCTTCCAGCATATTGAGCCGGGTGAGGAAACGTTCATCGGATTGGACAATTACAGGAAGCTGTGGAATCCCGACTTTATCAAGGCCATTACGAACAATTTCAGCTATACGTTCTGGACGCTGCTTGTTCTCATTCCAGGCCCGATGGTGCTTGCCGTACTCCTGAATGCTAAGCTGACGCCGGCACGCAACTTTTTTCGATCGGCGCTGTTTATTCCGGCTCTGACCTCGGTAGTTGTGGCAGGTGCGATATTCCGGCTCATCTTCGGTGAACTGGACGGCTCACTGATGAACTCCGTGCTGCAGCTCTTCGGGCTCTCCAGTCAAAAGTGGCTGCTGCAGCAAAACACGGCAATGCTTGCCATGGTACTGCTGGCTGCATGGAGATGGATGGGGATCAATATTCTGTATTATTTATCCGCGCTTCAGAGCATTCCAAGGGATCTGTATGAATCCGCGAAGATCGATGGGGCAGGGATCTGGAACCAGTTTATCCGCATTACTGTTCCCATGCTAAGGCCGATCACCATTTATGTGCTCACGATAAGCATTTACGGCGGGTTTGCCATGTTCACGGAGAGCTACATGCTGTGGGCGGGCAAACCTTCCCCGCAAAATATCGGACTCACAATCGTAGGGTACATCTATCAGCAGGGCTTCCAATATTTCAATTTAGGCTTCGGAGCCGCCATTGGCGTTGCTTTGCTGGGTATCACATTGCTGCTGAATCTTATTCAATTAGCATGGTTTGGCTTGTTTCGGAAGGAGGAATAGCCTGCAATGAAATCCAAACAAAGCCTTCTTATGCCTAAGACAGTGCTTTTCGTTCTTTTCACGGCTCTTGCCATCATGGCGTTGTTTCCGCTGTACGCGTTATTTCTTGGCTCGTTAAAGCCGGCAACGGAATTTTTTCGGTATGGGCTTAACGTCAGATGGGATTTCGATCTCATGAGCCTTCATAATTACCAGTCGATTTTCGAAGCCAAGGGCGCCGCCAAGCATTATTTTACCTGGTACAAGAACAGTGTAATGATTACGGTTATTTTCACAATCCTCAGCTTACTGCTGTCGTCCATGGTAGGCTACGGCTTGGCAATGTATCAATTTGCTGGAAGAAACTTCGTGTTTTCGCTTGTTTTACTAACGATGATGGTGCCTGTCGAGATTATTATTCTTCCTCTGTACAAAGAAATGATTGCCCTCAGGCTGATTAATACGATCTGGGGTATTATTTTACCTTTTGCCGTCGCACCGCTGCCGATTTTTTTCTTTCGTCAGTTTGCCTTAAGCCTGCCCAAGGATTTCATGGATGCCGGGCGCATGGACGGCTGCGGCGAAGCCGGTATATTTTTCCGAATTATGGTACCGCTGATGGTACCGGCCTATGGTTCCATGGCGATTCTTCAGGCGTTGGCCAGCTGGAACAACTTCCTGTGGCCGATCATCGTGATGCGGACTACCGACAAATTCACGCTTCCTATCGGGCTCGCTACCTTCTTATCGCCGCTCAGCGATAATTATGACGTGCTAATTGCCGGAGCTGTACTGTCTATAGTACCGATTCTAATTTTGTTTGTGTTTTTCCAACGCTTCTTTATTGAAGGTCTTACCGTTGGCGGCGTTAAAGGCTGACAGGCTAATAATATAAAAGTGGATGAGAGTGGTGCTAGCATATGACAAAGCAAACAGCAGACTTTAGTTCGAGGGCATTAAGCGTCCGTGTGGAGGATCCTTTCTGGTCTCCCTATATTCAATTGGTAAAAGATGTCGTGATCCCTTATCAATGGGATGCATTGAATGACTTGATTGAGGGGGCAGCGCCCAGCTGCGCGATCCGCAATTTCCGTATCGCAGCAGGGGAAGAACAGGGAAGCTTCAGCGGCATGGTATTTCAGGACAGCGATTTGTACAAATGGATTGAGGCTGTGGGTTTTATTCTGGAGGCACAGCCTGATCCCGAACTGGAGCAGGTTGCAGATGATGTCATCGAGCTGCTAGCGAAAGCGCAGCAGCCCGATGGGTATTTAAACACCTATTTTACGGTGAAGGAGCCCGATAGCCGTTGGACCAATTTGGCGGAGTGCCACGAGCTTTACTGCGCCGGTCATCTCATTGAAGCGGGCGTTGCATATTTCCAGAGTACAGGGAAGCGCAGGTTATTGGATGTATGCTGCCGGTTTGCAGATTACGTCGATACCGTATTCGGGAATGAGCCTGACAAGCTTCAGGGGTATGACGGACACCAGGAAATTGAGCTGGCTCTGATGAAGCTATATGAAGTGACAGGGGAGGCGCGATACCTGAAGCTCAGCCAGTTTTTTCTCGATGAACGCGGCAAGCAGCCCGGATTTTATTTACAAGAGTATCGCCGGCGCGGAAACAAGGTGCATTTCCCCGAGCTGGATATCGCACACGATCTGAAATACAGTCAAGCGCACATTCCCGTGCGCCAGCAAGAAACCGCCGTCGGTCATGCCGTCCGTCTTGTCTATATGTGCACGGGCATGGCGCACGTTGCCGCCGTAACGAAGGATGAAGGGCTGATTGAGGCGTGCCGCAAGCTTTGGTCCAATATCGTCCGCAAGCAAATGTATGTTACCGGAGCCATAGGCGCTATGGCGTATGGAGAGGCTTTCACTGTCGATTATGATCTGCCGAGCGATACTATTTATGGGGAAACGTGCGCGTCCATTGGACTCATCTTTTTTGCCAGACGCATGTTGGAGCTGGAGCCCAGAAGCGAGTATGCTCATGTGCTGGAGCGCGCGCTGTATAACACGGTCCTTAGCGGGATGGCGAAGGATGGTAAGCACTTTTTCTATGTGAATCCGCTGGAGGTTTATCCCAAAGCCAATCCGATGAACAAAATATATGAGCATGTAAAATTGCAGCGCCAGCAGTGGTTCGGCTGCTCCTGCTGCCCTCCCAACATTGCGAGACTGCTCGCTTCGCTCAACCGTTATGTGTATACCTTTAAGGAAAACACGCTATACGCGCACCTGTACATAGGGGGGGAAGCCCGAGTTGATCTCGGAGGCCAATATGTAACGATCGGGCAAAGCTCCGGCTACACCGAGGACGGCCGTGTCCGGTTCGAAGTGCAGACGGATCAGGAAACCGCTTCATTTGCTCTGGCATTACGAATTCCGGAATGGTGCCGAACGGTACAATATCGGGTGAACAATGTCGCTTGTCATCCGCCGGATGAGGTGGTTGACGGGTATGCCCGAATCCTGAGAGATTGGCGGTCCGGCGATACCGTGGAGCTTCAGTTTGAGATGCGGGTCCATTCTGTAGCAGGACACCCGCTGATTCGGCAAACAGCCGGGAAAATAGCGCTTCAGCGCGGACCCTTCCTCTACTGCATGGAGGAAGTGGATAACGGGAGCAATCTGCACCTACTCCAAATCACAAGTGACAAGGCATTTCAAGTCGAATACGACCCGCATTTGCTTGGAGGTTTGCATAAAATTGTCGCCTCTTCCGTACGTACTGAAATTCCTTCCGAGGAGGACGGTTTATATTTCAGCGATACCCAGTGGCCGTCCAGCCCTGTCCAAGCCACTTTCATCCCCTATTATGCCTGGGGCAATCGCGGGGTAGGGGAGATGCGGGTATGGGTGAATGAAACCGGGATTCCTTCGGTGAAATAATAAGCAAACAAAGAAAAAATCTCTCTGGCTGAGAAGCCACTGAAAAAGCTACGGGCTGCAAGCTGCATGGACGGATCATTCTTCCGATCGCTGTTGTCCCCCGGATTTTCTAAGTTTCAATCCGCTTATAGTGGTCAAAATCCGGGGACAAAGGCGAACGCTAATGCTTCTATACAATGATTCCGTTCACTCCGCCCGTTTTTCAGTGACCTCCTTGCTAAGGGGGTTTTTCTTTGTTTGCAGCTAAGGAGGCAAGGGAGCGGGACAAAGCACAGGGTAGAACGGAGGGAGTCAGGCGTGGGGTGGAGGAGCGGAGCGTCCTCCGTAGAAGCTTGTGTTCTATCGCTGCTAGGCTGGATTCATGCTGATTTTGTTAATCCGGTCGATCTGAAGCCGCATTGGAAAGACCGGTGAAATTTTTGCGGAAATTTAACGGGGAGATGCCTTCTTTGTTGGAGAAGCAAGTGGAGAAATAGGAAGCATGCTGGAATCCGCTTTCCTCTGCTACTCTGGCCATGGACCAATCGGTTTGAATCAACAGTTTTTTGGATTGCTCGATCCGGTATTGAAGAAGATAGTCATTGGGTGTCATGCCGAACACTTTCAGCATACATTTGGCCAAATAGTTCGAATGATAGTTTAAGTGTTCCTGAAGCATGGCATTCGATATTTTCTGCGTATAATTTTGGCGAATGAACAGCTCAACTTTTTCCGCCAAATGAAAGGCAGTCATGTCCGTTGTTGTGATCAATTCGCGGTTAATATGCTGCATAAATAATTGAAAAGCATTCTGCTTCCGCCAATTGCGAATCGTCCGTGACTCGTGCTCCAGCTGAAAGAAATATTCAATACTTTCATATGCTTTTTGCGTAAGCTTCACATATTTCGGGATAAAAATGGAGTTCACCTCGGCATGGTTCAAGAATGCACTTTGCTTATGATTCTCTATTAAAGCGGCTTGATTCTCTAAACAGGAGTCCATATCCTCGTATTCCTCCCACGCACCATAGGTATGGAAGTGAATCCAGATAATTTCGGTTTCCCGCTCGCAGGGGGCGGCTCCATAATGGTGTAAATCCGGCCTGAGTATGAGGGCTTCTTGCTGCTGCACGTTCCATTGGTGCGGCCCTTCCCCGATGAATATAGCTCCTTTCTTGACCACAATCAAATCGAACGTACCGATGCTGCTTCGGCTGATATGACGTTCTCCCTGACGATAGAAAGCGCTTCCGAAATCTAAAAAGTAAGGGATGGGCGGGGCGATAAAATGAAGGATTTGTGGATTCATAGAGCTTCCTCGGTATGTTATATTTTTAAAAATATATGGAAAAGAAAGTTGCATATATCCATATCATACTGGAAGCATCCTGGATGTTCAAGACGTTGCAGCAACTTTTGCCGACCAGCTGCGGACCCCTCTATGGGGTCGAGAGATCCGCAATTTGTGCCGAACAGTAAAGGGTGTTTACACAGACATATGAATGGTAATGAAGCCTGCATGAGCTGCAGTCCACTGCTGAAAGGAGGTCAGCGGAACGCCATAAGATGCCGCCTCCTGGATGGAAGCATGATGCCCCACTTCGTTAAGCCATTCATCCTCGCGAACAAGGGTCCGGCCCTGGGCTAAGGCTTCTTGCGGAGATAAAGAGATTGCCTGGACTGCGCGTCCCGTAGCAGCGGTTAGTCTATGTGCGATCTCCTCCATAGTCAGTGCATCGGCAGCAAGCTCGATGGTTTTGCCCGCATAGAGGTCAGGCTTCTCAAAGGCCGCAACAGCCAATGCCCCGATATCATCGACTGCAATCAGCTGAATACGGGTATCCGGAGCAATTGCTGTAACCAATGTGCCTTGCCGAAGAGTCGGATACATGAAATCGACCATCGGTGCCAAGAAATTTTCCATGAACATCGCCGGTTTAAGGATGGTGTATGCAGCGAAGCCTGCGTTTCGAACCAGCTCTTCAATCTGCCATTTGCTCTCCCAGTATTGCTCGTTCCAGTAACCCGTTCCCGCACGAGGGTTATGCTTGTGATTGCCTGCCCCAACGACGCTAGTCTGAACGAAGTGACGGACACCGGCTTGTCGAGCTGCCTGAATTAATGTTAAGGCATTTCTCGTTTCTCTCTCCGGTTCGTTCCAATGTAAAAGAGGGATCGCGAATACGTCAGTTACGTTCTCCAAAGAAGCTTTTACTTCTGCAGGATTGTCGATGTTGCCATGAAACACTTCGGCACCCAGAGAGGCAAGCTCCGAGGCTTTGCTAGGATTGCGAACAAGCACACGTACCCGGTGCCCCCTCTCCAGCAGCTGGCGAGCCGTAGAGCCTCCTTGGGCACCGGTACCGCCGATGACTAGAAACAGCCTTTCCTGATTGACTTCATCAAATGCAACCATATGGTTACCTCCTTATGGAATGAGCTTTTCTTATCTTTCTTTCTCTATCCATACGATAAGGGATTCCGGGGAAAAGGTAAAAGCTGTCCTGATCCAGTAGAGGGCTGAATAGATGCAAAGGATGAAGAACATAAGGGGCGGGAATCACGTTCCCATCGTTTTACAAGATTTTACTTGACCTGACGCGATTTAGGCACTATGATAATATTTCTGTTAAAAAACCAAATAATGGGTGGATGTACCACCGAATGCGAAAGTCAAGATGCCTTGACCTTTTAGTGAGCAACTATGAGGTCAGGGCATTTTTTGTCACATAAGAGTTTATAGGTTTCTGGTGAGTCGGCACACTTTCAAAAGACCTCGGTAGAGGTTTCACTCACATCCCTGTCGATTTATAAATACCGAGGAATCCCAGCCTTGTTAGCTGAAGAGCCATATGGTGAGGGGAATAAATTTTGCTGTCCGTCAGCCATTTCTCCATAATTCCAATGGTTGAGCAGCTAATATAGTCAAGCAGAATGTCAAGCGGTACCTGGAGCTTTTGCTCTATACCAAGCTTCGAAAGTCGGGCGAAGAAGGCCTCACGGATCAAGCCGTTAAATTGGTTTCGAAAATCCCCTGCGGCATCTTTAGGCAGCATAACTTGATAAAAGTAATCATGCTCAAACACATGCTCGAACAGCGCCAAGAAAATAAGATCCGGATCGTTAAAAGACGGTGTACTGTGCGACGGTTCCACTCCAATCCGAATCCGTTCTGCAAGCAAATCCAATTTATCTGCAATCATTTTTTGCAGGAGGTCTTCCTTGTCAATAAAGTGAGCGTAAAAAGTCGATCGGTTAATGTCGGCTTGCTCTGCGATATCTACGATACTAATTTCGTGATAAGGCTTTTTTTGAAGAATGACTAAAAATGCTTGAAAGATCATCGTACGTGTGCGAAAAATTCTTCGATCCATTCCCTTGCTACCCTTCATCTCCATATCACCTCAAACAACGAATTCATCCTATCTGTTGTTTATCCGACAGGGATAAACCCAACCCCAATTAAGCTCGTGATGTAGCTTATTGTTTCGTTACGCAACGAAATTGAAAATTGTGTAGGGTAACCATCAATACCAAAAATACTGATTGTTGATATTAAATGGATAATCGCTATGATAATAAATAAAGCAGACAAAATCAATCGGAATAATAAAAATTATAAAACAAGGAGGTACAACTTGCGAGGAGATAAGTTTATATCGAGTCTTGACGATGGACGCAGTGTATGGCTGGAAGGCAAGCGAGTCCATAAAATTCCCGAGCACCCCGCCTTCAAGGGCACATTAACCACTATCAAATCGTTGTTTAATATGCTGGACGATCCCGTTCAGCGTGATCAAGTGGGGTATGCGGTTGGGCACCAAGGACACTACGCGCATAGCGCGTTTCTTGTTCCCCATACGGCACAAGAGCTTTCTAGGCGAAGTCAGTCTTTTTCCCGATGGTCTGCCGAAACAAACGGGATGATGAGCCGGTTATCCGATTACGCCCGATCATTGGTTACGGGCTGGTATGCCGCACGGCACCAGCTGTCAGCGCTGGATCCGAATTTCACGACTAAAATAACCGCCTACTATGAGGAGGCTAGAGATCACGACTTATTCTTGACAACAGCCATAATTGATCCGCAAATCGACCGTTCCAGCGGGCTTGATGATAAAAGGATATCCGAGAGGTTCTTGCATGTAGTCAGGGAAACCGAGGATGGCATTGTTATACGAGGGGCAAAAATGATAGCGACAGGTGCGCCATATACCCATGACTTTGTTATTTTCTCTTTCCTGCAGTTTCAGACGCAGCATCAGAAGCATGCACACGTACTGATCGTGCCCGCTAATTCGCAGGGGCTGCATATCGTTTGCAGGGAATCCTTCGCGGATTCGCGCGAGCAGAATCATCCGCTTAGCTCCCGATACGACGAGATGGATGCGGTCCTTTTCTTCGATGATGTTCTGATCCCTTGGGAAAGGGTTCTGCTTTACGGAGATCCTGAGAAGGTACTGGCATTGAGGGCAAACAAGACCGCGAATGGGCTGGCTTTTCATCAAAATGTCGTACGCTTTGTTGCCAAGCTCGAATTCGTTACCGGAATCTCGATTGCAGTAGCGGAATCCATCGGAGCCACGGGCTTTCTGCATATCCAAGAAAAGCTTGGTGAGCTGCTGACCCAGATCGATGTAATCAAAGCGCTGATTATTGCAGCCGAAACGACTGCGGTTTTGGACGAGGCCGGTGTTCTGGTACCTGATTTGTCTTATATCGAAACTGCTAGAAGCCTGGGGACCAAATACTACCCTAGAGCCATTGAAATTTTGCAGCAGGTCGGTGCCGGCGGCTTCGTACAGACTCCATCCGGTGTTGAGGACTTTTACGGACCGATCTCAGAGCTGATGCACCTCTATTTTGAAGGAGCTAGTGTCAGTGCCGAGAAAAAGGTGGAATTGTTCAAGCTGGCTTGGGATGTAATAGGCAGCCCGCTCGGCGCCCGTCACCTGCTGTACGAAAGGTTTTATGCTGGCGACCCGATAAGAGGCCTGGCGAACCATTACAGCCGATTTGACAAGGATACGTTAACGGCACCGATTTGGCGACTGCTCAAACAAAACAGCAAAGGACGCATGACAACAATTTGAACCAAGGGGGTACAGGGATGAATATATTTTGGTTTATACCGACGCATGGGGACGGCCGTTTTCTGGGTACAAGGGAGGGAGCCAGAGCCGTCAGCTACAATTATTGCAAGCAAGTCGCCCAGGCGGCCGATGAGCTTGGCTATACGGGGGTGCTGCTCCCGACGGGAAAATCGTGTGAGGATGCCTGGATTGTAGCCTCCTCCTTAATACCGGTGACCGAGAATCTGAAGTTTCTCGTGGCGGCTCGCCCGGGTCTCATGACGCCAACAACCGCAGCCAGAATGGCTGCGACACTAGATCGCTTCTCCAAAGGAAGGCTGCTGATCAATGTCGTGGCCGGGGGAGATCCGGTAGAGCTTGAAGGCGACGGGCTTTTTCTGGGACACGATGAGCGTTATGAGCTTACCCATGAGTTTCTGTCCATTTGGCGCAAGGAGCTGGGAGGCGAAGAAGTGGACTACACAGGGAAATACCTCATGGTCAAAGGGGGGACGGTTCTCTATCCGACGATTCAAAAACCGCATCCGCCCTTGTATTTTGGCGGTTCCTCCGAAGCTGCAATGGAAGTGGCGGCCGAGCATGTCGATGTGTACCTGACGTGGGGTGAGCCGCCTGATCAGGTTGAACGCAAAATTAACCGAATGCGCAGTCTTGCAGCCGAGAAAGGGCGCACCCTTCGTTTTGGCATCCGTATGCATGTTATCGTTCGCCCGACGGAAGCGGAAGCTTGGGAGGCTGCAGAGAGCTTGATCGCTCATTTGGACGATGAAACCATTGCTACCGCTCAACAAATATTCGCCCGCATGGATTCCGTTGGACAAAAAAGAATGTCCGAGCTGCATCGGGGCGATCGCTCCAGTCTCGTCATCGGTCCTAATCTCTGGTCCGGGATTGGGCTTGTAAGAGGAGGCGCCGGCACGGCTCTCGTTGGAAATCCGGACCAGGTTGCGGCGAGGATCAAGGAGTACGAGGCGCTTGGGATCGACACCTTTATATTATCGGGCTACCCTCATTTGGAGGAAGCCTACATGACTGCGGAGCTGCTTTTCCCCAAGCTGGGGTATTCCCGGCCTTACCAAAGCGAGGATCGTTCCTTTATCGGCCCTTTTGGGGAAATTATTGCTAACAACAAGATTCCGACAAATCATGCAAGCTCCGTACCTGCGGCTTCATCCTAAAACATAACTTCGTTGCCTATTAGTCAACTAAAGGCGCCTGAAAGCAAGTCATCAGGTGTCTTTTTTTGTTCCATTCTTTCGTTAGAACAGGGCATTGCCCTTGTCTATATATCCATTTATTCCTTGATGAGGTGAAGAACAGTGTCATTAAAGTTTGCTTATTGGGTACCCAACGTAAGCGGCGGATTGGTTATATCCAACATCCCGCAAAGGACAGGCTGGTCATACGAGGCTAATTCGAGATATGCCCGGCAGGCTGAGAAGGCAGGGTTCGAGTATGCGCTGCTCCAAACCAGATTTATCGCAAGCTATGGGGCCGAGAATCAGCTTGAAGCGATTGCGCTGGCTTCAGCGTTAGCTGCAGTTACAACGGAGCTGAAGCTTATTGCCGCAGTGCTTCCCGGGCTATGGCATCCGGGAACGATTGCGAAAGCCATCTCTACGATTGACCAGATCAGCAAAGGACGTGCAGCGGTGAATATCGTCAGCGGCTGGTTCAAAGGTGAGTTCCACGGCTTTGGCGAAGCCTGGCTGGACCATAACGAGCGTTACCGCCGTTCGGAGGAGTTTATCCGCGTGCTGAAGCAGCTCTGGAGTGAGGAGGAAACGAACTTCAGAGGAGATTTTTACCGCATCAACGGTGCTCCGCATAAGCCCAAGCCTCATGTCATTCCACCGGTGTTTCAAGGCGGGAATTCAGCTGCGGCACGTGAAATGGCAGCGCGAGTATCAGACTGGTATTTCATGAATGGGAATAGTATTGAAGGCTTCCGTACACAAATGGAGCAGGTATCCCAGTTGGCAGCTGCATATAACCGCAAGCTGAGCTTTGGTGTTAATGCGTTCGTTATCGTTAGAGATACGGAAGAAGAAGCACGTCAGGTTCTACGTGATATTATTGCTCATGCCGATCCTGAAGCGGTAGAAGGCTTCCGCAGCCAGGTTCAGTTCGCAGGCAAGGCTTCCCCGGAAAGAGAAGGCATGTGGGCTAACTCCAACTTCGATGATCTGGTTCAATATAATGATGGATTTAAGACCGGATTGATCGGAACGGCAGAACAAGTCGCGGACCGAATTATCGAATTAAAGAAAATCGGAGTCGATCTTATTTTGACTGGATTCCTTCACTATGACGAGGACATACAGTCCTTTGGAGAAAAAGTAATCCCGCTCGTAAGGGAGAAGGAGGCGGCTTTGCTGAGCGCGTCCACCATTTGACATATCGACAAATCAAATGAAATGAGGAGAGATGAAACGATGACAACTTATCTAAATCAAACAAGTACACGTACTAACTATAAACAGCTGCGCGAGGAAATCCGGGCGATTGTAGACAAAGTAATCAAACCAAGAGCTGAACTAACGGACCAGGAAGGAAAGTTTCCAAGGGAGAATCTGCAAGCGCTGGCTGAGGCAGGCTGGAACGGTGTTTTAATACCTGAGCAGTTTGGAGGCAAAGGGCTGGATCATGCTGCCTTTGCTATTGCGGCAGAAGAAATCGGAAGAGGCTGCCCGTCGACTTCTCTCGTCTATGTCATGCACGTCGGTGCCGTCCAAACGATCGCTTTATATGGGAATGAGGATCAAAAGGAACGGTGGTTAAAGCCCGTTCGCAGCGGCTCGATCGGTACCTATTCTACAAGCGAACGTGCATCAGGCGGCCATTGGTGGTTCAATTTCAGTGAAGCTTCGCGTGATGGAGAGGACTACATTCTGAATGCAGAGAAATCCTTTACGACCAGCTCCGGGCAGGCGGACTTCTATGTATTTCAGACGAGAACACCAGGCGCTCAGACGCCTACGGACGTCAGCTTCTTTATTGTAGATAGTTCACTTCCAGGGATTACACCGGGAGTGTGGGAGGCGCTTGGTGTCAGAGGCAATCACAGCGGCCCCATTAAATACGAGGGTGTTAGGGTTGATCCGAAGGATAAGCTTGGCACGGAGGGGCAAGGCCGGGAAATCCTGGAAAGCGGTGTGTCTCCGGTTTATCTCATCGGACTTGGCTCGACCTGGCTGGGGGTTGCGGAAGCGGCGCTCGAAGCTGCGACCGAATATGTCAAAGGGATGATCCATCGGGATTTCAACAAGCGTTTGGCCGATTACCAAATCATTCGTCAGCAGCTTGCCGAAGTAAAAGTGCTTATCGAGAGCCTTAAGCCATGGCAGCTATCGCTTGCCGAGCAGCTGGACGAATTGCAGGCACAGGGCCGTCCTCAGGTGGAGCTCCTGCTCCCGCTGGTGGAATTTAAAATTCATGCGGCTGAGGTTGCCAATAAAGCGACGAAAGCAGCTTTGGACGTTACCGGAGGCTATGGCTACAAAAAAGGCATATTCGAGAGACTGTTCAGGGATGCGCGAGCCGGAATTGCTATGGGCCCTTCCAACAACATTGCACGGGAGTGGATCGGTAAAGCGCTTGTGGGCCTCCCGCTGGAATTATGGTACGAGGGTGGAGAGTGAATCAAAGGAAAGCTGGTAACTGAATTCGGAAGAACGGTAGAATGAACACATTGATTGAAAAAGGTCGCTATGGATAGCGGCTTTTTTTCTGTTTTGAAATTGTTGTTGTTGTCAAAATACAAAACAATGCTCCATTTATTATGCATGTTAACTATATTGAATTTGCCGAGTTGCCAGGGGTTAATGCAAAGTTGTATACTACGTTTAAATTAATTGTTAGTTAATATAACATAATGATGACATGATTCGAAGTGGACATCAAAGGAGAGAGCCATGATGATTTCAAATGTCAAGAAATACAATGAGGAAGTTCAGCTGCCCCGGGATTGCACGTTTACGCCGGAGGATTGGCATGTGTTATCCCAGTATTGGTACCCAATCGCCCAGGCAAACGAAATCACAGATAAACCCGTTGCAGTCAAGCTGTTGGACATGAAGCTAGTATGCTACCGCAGCAAGGATAAGGTTGTCGTTGCGCGTGATCTTTGCTTCCATCGAGGGGCTCCTCTCAGCAAGGGATGGGTTGAGGAAGGGGAAATTGTTTGCCCTTATCACGGTTTTCGCTATAGCTGTGAAGGGCAGTGTACCTCAGTGCCCGCCCATCCTGATGCCAAAATTTCACCTAAGCTGAAATTAATTGTGTATCCTGCGGTTGAACGATATGGATTGATCTGGACATCTCTCGCAGCCTCGGAGGAAAATATTCCTTCGTTCCCAGGGTGGGATGACCCTGATTACCTGAACGTGCTGCCGCCTAGCTTCGATATTGCCGGATCGGCCGGACGTCAGATGGAAGGCTTCCTGGATGTATCTCACTTTGCCTTTGTTCATACGGAAACATTCGGTGACCGGAATAATACGAGTGTTCCTCAGTATCAAGTGAGGCGCGAAGGAAACGAGTTAATCGCGGAGTATTGGAGCACAGTCAGTAATTACGGAAAAGGGCAGGAAAACCCGGCGCCTGAAGGCTTTAACTGGCTTCGTGAATTCCGTGTGTTTGCTCCATTTGCTGCTTCACTTACGGTATATTTTCCAAACGATGGAAAGCTCATGATTCTGAATTGTGCATCCCCGGTTTCAGCACGGTATACACGGTTGTTTTGCCCGATCTCCCGCAATTTTGATAAAAGTGTACCTGTTGAGGATACCATTAAATTTAACCTGCAAGTGTTTCAAGAGGACCGGGAAATGGTGGAGGCGCAAACGCCGGAGGATTTACCGCTTGATTTGCAAGCCGAAGCCCATATTCCGGCAGATCGCACCTCGATAGCGTACCGTCAGCTGCTCACAGAGCTAGGCTTGGGAAGAAATTACACTTCGTAACAGGTTTATAAAAGCTACGCGAAAACGGAACAGGTGCATGTCAAAAGTATTTGACATGCACCTGTTCCGTTTGATTTTTCATCCTCCTGCTCACAACAATCCGAAGCGAATACTCGAAGGGAGCGTGCTGCTTAAAGCTCACGTTTCAAGCAATATTTCTCCCGTCCGGGACAGGTCATAGCCGGAGATTGCTTGAAGCTCTCGTCTGAATCCGTCGGAATGCAGAATTTGCAGCAGGGACTGAATCCAGTTCGTATTTTCCGGATTTTTGAGCATGACAAGATCATAGCGTTCCTGGATCAGCGGAATAAAATCAATATGTCCGACAAGGGAAGCGGTTTTCTCAATCCCGATACCGACATCGGCTTCACCGGAGGCCACCTTGGAGGCCACTCCGAGATGATTGGTCTGCTCATTGCCGTAACCGGCAAGCTGCTCCGGCTTGATTCCATGCTTACGCAGCTGTTCATCCAACAGCACCCGTGCGCCGGAGCCCTTCTCCCGATTCACGAAGCGCAAGCCTGGAAGGCTTAAGTCGGACCAATGGGCAAGCTTAAACGGATTACCGCGGGCTACATATAATCCGGCGTTTCTTGAAAGAAGATTGACGACCATGTAAGAGGAGCCCACAAGGAGTCTGCGAATATAGGGAAGATTATACTCTCCGCTGTCGCCATCCAAAAGATGGGTGCTCACGATGTCCGATTCCCCGCGGTACATGGAAATTAAGCTGTCGAGGCTTCCGACAAATGAACGCAGAGGACGTATTCCGGGGATGCTCTTTTCCATATGCTTGGCCAATATATCCAAACCGATATCATGTCCAGTTATGACGATAGGGCGTATGGAGTGAGTGGAAGTTAGTGCTTGGGTACGTACTGTCTGCCCCACTTCCGCAGATCGATCGGTCATCGTATTCATTTTCGCGCGCTGTTTATAGGCTTCCAGGTCAGAAGCGTCTACTCGCATTTGCTTGCCGACACGGTAGGAGGGAAGCTCTCCTTTTTTTATGAGATCATAAACCGTCAGCTTCGATATTTTCAGCAGCTTGGCAATTTCTTCGGTGGTATATGACATATCGCTGGACAAGGCAGGATCCTCCTAAGTAAACCGGGTTAGCTACAACCGTTCTTCACATGATGATATCAATTATAACA
Organism: Paenibacillus rigui; assembly: GCF_002234615.1. Taxonomy (GTDB): domain Bacteria; phylum Bacillota; class Bacilli; order Paenibacillales; family NBRC-103111; genus Paenibacillus_S; species Paenibacillus_S rigui. The sequence continues at coordinate 39,219 of NZ_NMQW01000037.1, forward strand.
CAATAGGCCGAATAGTTGATGAAACCTGCCAAAATAGATGATATTCGTTTACAACCGCGGAGATGATATTTATAATAAATATATCTAAATATAACTACATATATCGAAGGAGGGGAATTCATGTTTAAATTAGTTAGATCTAGTGTGATTCTATCAATGGCACTAACCGTAATGCTAGTCTTCTCAGGCTGCAGTACAGCACAGCAATCACCTGCGGGCAGCCATGCAAACGAGCAAAGCCCGGGTGCGAATGCTTCAAGTCAAAAGCCGGCTGAAACCGTTGAGTTAACCATATCGGCTGCGGCAAGCATGACGGATGCCCTTAAAGAGATTCAAAAATCATTTGAAAGTAAAAATCCCGGCATTAAATTAAACTTCAATTTCGGCGCGTCCGGCTCGCTGCAGCAGCAGATTGAGCAGGGGGCACCGGCTGACCTGTTCCTTTCCGCTGCTGCCAAGAACATGAAGGCCCTCGTAGACAAGCAGCTCATCGATGGGAATCAGCAAAAAAAACTGCTGACCAATGAGCTGGTAGCTGTCGTTTCTACGGAGGGAAAAGCATCGGTCGGGAGTATGAATGACCTATCCAAAGCTGAAGTGAAGAAGGTTGCGATCGGCATTCCAGAGAGTGTGCCGGCAGGAAGCTATGCAAAAGAGGCGCTTACCAACGTGAAGCTGTGGGATCCCCTGCAGACCAAAATCGTACAAGGAAAAGACGTCCGGCAAGTGCTGCAATATGTGGAAACCGGAAATGCAGATGTGGGCTTCGTCTATAAGACCGATGCTTTGACAACGCCGAAAGTTAAAGTGGCTTTTGCCGTCGATTCCAAAACCTACACTCCCGTTGAGTATCCTATCGGTATCGTGAAAGCGACGAAGCATAGTGAAGAAGCGAAGAACCTGTACACCTTTTTGCAGTCCAAAGAAACGCTTGATATCTTCGTAAAATACGGATTCTCCGTTTTGAAATAGTTGGGGCGACAATGAATTGGCATGAATTTTGGACTCCGGTCGGGCTATCACTGCAAGTAGCCCTTTTATCCAGTCTTGTGGTTATTGTACTTGGTGTGGGAGCGGCTTGGCGGATGTCTCGAAGATCATTTAAAGGTCAAACCCTGGTTGAAACTGTGATCATGATGCCGCTGGTCCTTCCGCCTACCGTAGTGGGCTTCATCCTGCTGGTTTTATTGGGCAGAAGAAGCTGGTTCGGCCAGCTGATTGAAGGGCTGTTTGGCGCACCGCTCATTTTTTCTTGGTGGGCAGCTGTCATAGCATCGATCGTCGTTGCTTTTCCATTGGTATATCAAACGATGAAGGTCGGTTTTTCTTCGGTTGATCCCGATTTGGCAGGTGCTGCGCGCTCCAGTGGAGCCAACGAATGGCAGGTGCTGCGCTATATCACGCTTCCGTTGACAGTCCGCTCATTGGTTACTGCTTATATTCTTGGATTTGCCCGCAGTCTGGGCGAATTCGGGGCCACTTTGATGATTGCCGGGAATATTCCCGGTAAGACACAGACCATTCCGACAGCCATTTTTGTCGCGGTCGATGCAGGGAATATGCCTATGGCTTGGGTGTGGACATGTGCGATTATCCTCATTTCGTTTATGATGCTGTTATTTACGAGACAGAGGAAATAGAGTGTATTCCACTCCAGTTACTGCTGTTTCCAGCATGCTCTAAAGAGCCATTATGACAGAAGACCGGGGTCCATTGAACTCCGGTCTTTTATTCGCGGCTTATTTATTGCTTACCTCTAATTCTAAAATTCCGGATCATACCTTAATACTATATCATACTGAACGGTATATAACATTTGATGGGCACTGCAGAGTAACAATCGGTGTTGTGTCAAGCGAAATATGGAACTAATTTGACTATAGATCTTGTTTCAGATAAGATTTTATTATACTGATCGATATGAAAAGGGTGTTGTTTATGGTACGGCCTCGGGCATTCGATGAAGAAAAAGCGCTGCAGGCAGCAATGGAACTATTTTGGGAGAAAGGTTATGAAGCGACATCATTGAGTGATTTAACGGCTAAAATGGGCATCCAGCGCCCCAGTCTCTACTCGGCGTATGGGGACAAGAAGGAGCTTTTTGAAGCTGCACTTCGCAAATACAATCAATTTCATTCATCCTATTTGCGCGCCCGACTTCAAAGCGGTACATCGGTCAAAGAAGCTTTCCGTTCATTATTTGAAGGCATAATTGCGGAAGGCTATGGAGAAGGACCTAACCGGGGGTGCTTCTGCCTTAATGCGATGGTTGAGCTGGCGCCACATGATGCCAAATTTGAAGTGCTGACAAGAGAGCACCAGATGTATTTAACGGTGATTTTTCAAGAAACCCTTGAACGAGGAATAAGAGCCGGCGAACTCAGAAGCGATGTGAATGCCAAAAGGGTAGCCCAGACTCTTGTCGTCGCCATGATCGGACTTACCGTGTTTCTGAAATCTCGCCCTGATCGAGCCTTTGCGGAAAATTCCGCAGCAACGATACTTGATCTGTTGCAATAACGTATGATAATTTTCGATGATGGAGCGTGAATAAGATTCAAATCCTTTTTCTATGCAGCAGAAACAAGTGGAGAAGCTTGACTGCTGAAAAAATTTTTAACGGACGTAACGGTCATGAAGTGAGATCGGCCGGAACCGAGGAGAACGCAAGGATTCGGGTAACCGAGGGACATATCAGGTGGGCGGATCTTATTTTTGTCATGGAGAAAAAGCACGCTAGGAGAGTCCGGGATAAGTTTGCAGCGGAGTTAGGGAGTAAGACAATGATATGCTTGGATATCCCCGACGAATATACATTTATGGACGAGGACTTAGTTGAAATCCTTGAATCGAGAGTATCCGATTATATTGACATTTGATACAGCGTCATAAGAAGGATGGTTTTGTAGCGGTCACATGATTTTATTTAACTCATACTATAATAAGCTTATAAACATCCCTTATGAAAACCGTAAGGGATGTTTTTACGTTCCTGGGCGGGACAAAGCAGACTAGCTCGTACGGCAAGAAGAAGCTCATTGTGCATGGTTCGGATTTTTTCCAAAGTCATATCCAGCCGCATTCTTTATAAGATAAGTAAGAGGAGCTGGCCATATCATCTCTATCTGAATTAAAGCGGAGCGGGGAGTGATACTTTGAAAATCTGGGTATCCAACAAGAACGAGACGTTGAGAAGGATTGCCGAGCTCAACGGTTTTGCCGTTGAGGAGCTTATTGCTCTGAATCCGGGCATTGATCATGCGGACCAAATCATCACAGGCAGAACCGTATATTTACCTGTAAATCCGGATGCTGATCGGGATAGCGGAGCCAGCTACAGTACAACCGGGGGGCTCCCTATGTGTCCTTCGGGCCCGAAGGAAATGCTGAATCACTGGATTCCGCTTACCCCGCTCGAGCAGATGGCTCAGCAGGAATATGATGTGCTGATTATCGGAACCGGGGCTGGAGGAGGCTCCGTCCTTTGGAGGTTATGTGAGCAATGGAAGAAGCAGCGGAAGCGGATCGGGATTATTGAACGGGGTGATTCGATCATACCGACGCATGCCCGGAATTTAACGACAATGAATGAGGAGCGTCTCACAGCTTACTTCAATTACTTGTCCAAACCGCTGCGAGGATCCGAGCCTGAATTTAAAGGGGCCAGACAGTTGTTTGCTTTGGGCGGGAGAACGCTATTCTGGTATGCGTTTTCGCCTCGGCTGTACCCATGGGACTTGGCGAAATGGCCTGTTTCCGTTCAAGAAATGCAAAGCTATTACGGGATTGCCGAGCAGATTATGCATGTAAGCCGATCCTTTGCCGAGGGCTCCTCCTTTACCGAGATTGTGCTGCAGCGCCTCTGGATGCGCGGATACCCTTATGCAGCGCCACTGCCGATAGCAGCGGATATCGTACCGTCAACCTATGGTCAGCTTCATACCGATACCTTTACCAGTTCTATCTCATTGCTGGCCAGGGCGCTCAATCTGAGACCCTATGATCTTGCCGTAAATGCAAGAGCTTTGCAAATCCTGCATCATAACGGTCGAGTAACGGGAGTCAAGGTCGCTTCTTTAGATAAGAAGGAGTACACATTGAAAGCCAAGACAGTCGTCGTCTGCGCCAGTACGTTTGAGACGCCGCGGCTGCTCATGTATTCCGGTATCCAGAACAAGGCCTTAGGGCATTATCTGACGACACAGTCCTTCATACAAGCGACCGGAGAAACCAGCACCCGGAACTTTCCCATTCCTTGGGGACCCTTGAATGTCATGATTCCACAAACAGAGCAAAGACCGTATTCCGTCTTGCTAACCGGACCTGAAGGCTTCTACTGGTACCCGGTAGCGTTGGAAAGACCAATTTCCACGGAAACAACGGTCAATTTTTACGGATACGGTAAGGTATCTCCACGCTTTGATAATCGGATCAGCTTGAACTATGACAAAAGAGACGAATTTGGCGTGCCCGAAATAAAGGTGCACTTCTCCTTTAGCGATGAGGATTGGTCGGTTGTCCGTCAGATGGAAGCGGGGATAAGGCGGATTGCGGCGGATGCCGGCATTCGTCTGGTTTCCCGTAACGGCAATCCGCCCATTTGCCTGACTCCCTTCGGTGACCTGCATCATGATTCAGGGACTTGCAGAATCGGGAATGACCCCAATACCTCTGCTGCCAACCCTTATGGGAATATTCATGGGGTTTCCGGTCTCTATGCCGCGGACAATAGTGTGCTTCCGTTCATCGGAGCTGAGAACAACACGCTGACCACCATTGCACAGGCCCTGCGTACAGCGGATCATATTGTTCGTGAGCATGGCTCAGCTCTGTTCCTTAGGGAAAAGGCCTCTGAATAATTTTCTGGGTTTATTGGAATGTTATAGAAGAAACGACATTAACCAAAGGAAATTGGATATATGAGATGGATTATTTCTTTTCTCCTCTGTCTGACAGCCACACTTTCGCCTGATTTCACATCCTATGCCGACGATACACCCGCAATCACTAAACAGCCGGTTGGCGAAACGGCGGACGGTGAGCGAATCTACCTTTACACGCTGAAGAATCCGAACGGAGTGCAGGCCGAGATAATGAACTACGGGGGCATTATGCTTTCACTTCGAGTTCCGGATCGTAACGGCAAATTAGGCGATGTTCTGTTAGGCTACGCCGATCCGATGGATTATGTCCGAACCGGGAATAAGCCTTATTTTGGTGCAATCATCGGAAGATATGCCAATCGGATCGCGAACGGGTCGTTCGTCCTCGACGGAACAACCTACCATTTATCCGTAAACGATGGCAGGAATACACTTGCAGGCGGCGTGCGCGGATTCGATAAACGGGTGTGGAAAGCCGAGGGAACGAAGGTCCCGCATGGCAGCGGCTTGGCTTTGCGTTATTGGAGCAAGGATGGAGAAGAGGGGTTTCCTGGTAATGTGTGGGCGAAGGTTGTCTATACTTTAACAGACGATAACGTACTGCGAATTGATTATTCTGCGGCCTCCGATCAGAAGACGGTAATCAATCTGACACAGCATAATTATTACAATCTTAAGGGTCAAGGAAATGGGGATATACTGGATCATTTGCTTACGATTCATGCTGAACGGTTTACCCCCGTCAATCCGGAGCTTATACCTACCGGACAACTGCAGCGTGTGGCAGGCACCGATTTGGACTTTCGCCGTCCCTTTGCGATCGGCTCCAGAATCCGCTCCCGGGATCCGCAGATCCTTTATGCGAAGGGCTACGATTTCAATTATGTGCTAAGCGGCAAGGTGGGCACGATGCGCCATGCCGCCTCCGTCTATGCGCCTGCTTCTGGGCGCAGGATGGATGTATTTACAGACCAGCCCGGTCTGCAGCTGTACACAGGGAATTTCCTTGACGGCAGCGAGAAGGGGAAGGATGGTGCTGCATACGGGAAGCATGCGGGATTGTGTCTGGAAACCCAGCACTTTCCTGATTCCCCCAACCATCCTAATTTCCCTTCGACCGTGCTCGCTCCGGACAAGCCGTACAAGCAGACAGCGCTATATCGATTCTTCACGAGCCCTTAGCTCGCCATCCTTAGTTTGAGGGGACCTACGATGAACAAGCCATCTGATAGCGGACAAGCTGACATATCCACACAGTTGTCGGATAATCTTGCCATGATGAAGGAGATATTCGCGAATTGCAGCGACATCACTATCCTGCCTTGGCATTATGGACCCGATCTGAAATATAGCAGCATCTCTGTATATTACGACACACTTGTTCAGAAGAAGGAGCACAACTACTTCAAAGAAACTTTGCAGGATCTGGTTACGGAGCAGGTGGGACCGGGAACCTCCATACTGCCTGAGAAGCTGTTTACCTTTTATGAAAATGACGGCGCCTCCGCACAATCCGCATTCGTGCTGTACAGCATGGATCAAGCGGTAATTGATGTGCTGAACGGTCACATTGTTATTTTTTTCGACATGTGGGATAAAGCTTTAAGCTACAAGGCTATGGGGGTTGAGAAGAGGCAGGTTACAGAGCCGACGACCGAACCGGTGGTGCTTGGGCCAAAGGAAAGCACGATCGAGGACCTTGACAAAAACATCGGGATGCTGCGTATGCGGCTGAAATCAACCAAATTCAAAATCGAAATTTTTGCTGTAGAGAGCGAGACCAAGACCCAGGTCGCCTACGGGTATCTGGAAGGAGCGGTGTTGCCTGAAGTCTTTTCGGAATTCAAACAAAAAATAGATGGGCTTCAAAGCGGCGAAATTTTGGAAACCTCTTACATCGAGGAGCTTATTGAGGGTTCCAGCCTCAATCCGTTCCCCCAATGCCGCTATACCGAAAGACCGGACGTTGCCGTCGCAGAGCTGCTTAATGGAAAAATCATCGTGATGGTGGATGGGACCGGCTCGATCCTGATTTGTCCTGCGACATTCACTGAACTGCTCCAGTCAAGTGAGGACTATTATCAACGAACCCTCATCGCAAGTCTGATTCGGCTGATGCGTTATATCGCCTTCTTTATTGCCTTAATGCTGCCAAGTGTTTATATCGCTTTAAGCACCTTCCATACGGAGTTGATCCCTACCGTACTGCTTCTGGCCATTCTTAACTCTCGAGAAGGTATCCCGTTTCCGGCCATTTTCGAAGCACTTATTATGGAGCTATCGTTTGAGCTGCTGCGTGAGGCCGGTGTCCGGCTGCCCCGACCTGTCGGCTCAGCGGTCAGTATCGTCGGCGCCCTCGTCGTCGGAGAGGCATCCATCAATGCGGGTGTTGCTTCACCGATTCTGGTGATTATTGTAGCTTTGACAGGCATTGCATCCTTTTCCCTGCCGCAATTCAATTTTGCCGTGGCACTCCGTATCCTGCGGTTTCCGCTGATGGTCTTCTCCGCCTTCCTAGGTGGCTACGGTCTGATGATCGCTTTGCTGCTCATGTGGCTGCTATTGGCCCATATGCGTACATTAGGGCAGCCCTACATGAGTCCATTGGCGCCATTTAAACCAAAACTGCTGAGCGATGTCCTGATTCGTGCACCGCTGCAGACCATGCTCAGGTCACCGCGACAGCTTCAGCTTAAGAAACGAAGGTCCTAGACCGTCGGGAGGGCAGATCATGAACTGGAAGATGAAAATGGCAGTCAACTGTGCTCTGCTCCTTCTCTTGACCGGGTGCTGGGATCGGGCTGAACTCCCGGAAAAAGGGTTCGTGATGGGCTTGGCCATTGATCAGACCGATGACGGCAAGTACCTGCTGACGACGCAAATCTTCAAGCCAGCCCAAGCGGTGGGCAGCAAAGGGAATGAAATGTCCTTCATTAATATTAAAGCGACGGATACCTCGATCGCCAAAGCGATTCGTGACATTCCCGGACATCTGGGAAGGAAAATGCAGTGGAGCCACATGCGAATCATTATTATCGGTGATCAGTTAGCCAAAACCAAAGGTCTTACGGATGTTTTGGATTTTTTTTACCGGGATCACGAGCCTCGGATTATTGCGCCGATCATGATTACAAAAGGACGTGCCGCCGACTATATGCAATTGCACCCGTTAATTGAGAATACGATCAGCCAGCAGCTGCTTGAAGGACAGCGTTCATCGGCGTCCAGTAACGGCAAAACATTAGAAATGAATTTGCTTGAGCTGGGAAAACAAACGAAAAGCGAGGTCGGGAACGCCCTGATGCCTTATGTATTTATAAACAAAATTGATTCTATGACGGTTATGAGCATTGAGGGGGCCGCACTCATAAAAAAAGAGAAAATGATCGGACATCTGAGTGCAGAGAAGATGGAAGGCTTGCAAATGCTGATAAATAAATACAAGAGCGGAATGGTGAGGATTCCTTGCGGAAAAGGAGCAGCCAAGAAACAAGTGGAGACGATCGAGGTGCTATCCTTGCATAGCTCAATGAATGCGGATTTTCACAAAAAACCGCCCGTTGTCCATTATAAAATTCAAGTGCAAGCTGCAATGTCTGAGCTTACATGCACCGGAAAGATTGAAACCATGGAGCAACAAAAGGCATTCACAACAAAAGCCGAGCAAGCCATTAAACAAAAGCTGAAATCCACGACGGACTATTTGAAGAAAATTAAATTCGACGGTTTGGGCCTAGGCAATGAGGTATACCGTAAACAACCGGCCACCTGGAAGAAATGGAAGCCCGATTGGGAAGATATCTTTGCACGTACTTCATTCGAGTATGAGGTTGAGGTTAACTTGATGAGCAGCGGAACGAACGTAGACAAAACGGTTTTGAGAAAGAAGTGAATGGACAGATATGGGGATTCAAGTGACGATTCTCATCATTCTTTACTCAGTCATGATAAGCTATGACGTACGCCTCCTGTTCAAGCAGCCCCGAAGCGATAAGTGGGTATATGCCTTGGTTGTGCTTTGCACGATGTACTTGAGTCTGGTTTATGCTTTTCACTTGAAATGGCCGTATGTATATGACTTGTCCGACGCGATTTTTGACAAGCCGGCTCATAGGATTATAGATTTCTTGAAAGCACCGCAGTAGAAGTACAGTCCAGTCGAAGGGGCGTGTTCGGATGAGAACAAAGGAGAAGATCGGCGCTTATCAAATGTCCTTCCTTTTGTTCACATTTATGACAGGCTCTTCGATTATTAATATCCCGGGCCCATTAATCGCTTACGCCAAGAACGGTGCCTGGATTTCTCTTTTGCTGGCCCTCACGGCAGGGGGGATCGTCCTTTCTTGTATATTGCTGCTGCATCGTAAATTTCCGGATTTGTCCTTTATTGAGGCAAGCGAAGCTGTAGTAGGCAGGTGGTTGACGATCTGTCTCGCCATACCGGCCATCTGGTTTCAGTTTCATATGGCAGGCGGAATAGTTCTGGATATCGGTTTATTTATGACCAGCTCGATGATGAGACAGACCCCATTGTATGTGTTTACATTATCCATGTTTATCGTGGTGGCTCTTACAGTGCGCAGTGGTCTGGAAACGATGTCGCGCATGTTCGTGCTTCCTATGTTTTTTGTCATCGTGTTTGTATTCCTCATCATTATACTTGCATCGAATCATTATGACATGAAAAGCCTATTGCCTGTGATGCCGGACGGGTTTAAGCCAGTGCTTCTGGGGGCTTACTTTGCGTATGGATTTCCTTATGTTGAATTGTTCCTGTTCTCCATGCTGCTTCCTTATGTGAACTCGGATGAGCAGAGTATGCTGAGCAAAGGAATGTATGCGGCGCTGCTCCTGAATGGATTTTGTTTGCTGTGCGTCACTCTCACTACAATTTTGACTTTTGGCCCCATGGCCGCAGAACGAAAATATTCGATGTTTGAAGTTGCGCAAACGGTTGATATGATGGGAGTGATCCAGCGGATCGAGTCGGTTATCGGCTTCTCCCTGATAGTGAATTCATTCATGAAAGCAAGTATTACTGTGTTTGTTATCAAGGAAACGTTTACGAAGCTGTTTCGTGTGCAAAACGATAAGCTGCTTGTTTTTCCTGTAAGTCTGGCCTGCTTTCTATTCTCCATGCTGTTCATCGCCAAAGGGGAGACCCGATGGGTGAACGCCGTTACCGTACTTCATCCGCTAGAAGCAACCGTTGCTTATCTGCTGCCGCTCCTCGTCGTAACCATCGCTGCATCTTTCAAAAAAAAATCTTCCAGCCGCGGCTGAAAGAGTTGTTCATCGGGACATTCACCCATGACCCTATAGCAGCATAAAGTGGGGGAGAGGACCGGAGGTATGTGCATGTACTCTAATTACGGCTTCATCCTACATGTCAGAACGTCCCAATCGAATTTCCGGCGAATGATTCGGCCTATGTGATCGGGCAGAGCTTCCATGTGAACGGTGGAGATATTTCAGTCTGTGACGGCCATCGGCTGACTCAATTGGATTGCATCTCCCGGGCGATGTAATCGGCCGTTCGTATCGCTAGGGCTACGATCGTCAAAGTCGGATTCGTCGCCCCTATAGAAGGCAGGACGCTGGCATCTGCACAATAGAGGCCGGGAATGCCATGAATTTGCCCGTACGCATTGGTAGCGGATGTGGAAGGGTTCGTTCCCATCCGGCAGGTGCCCGATTCATGGTTGTCGGTTCCCGGAGGCATCATGCATACGGAACCTGGGGGAAAGCTTAGCTGCATTGTCGAGGCGGCTTGCCGCATGGCAGTTTCCATCAACCTAATCACCTCTCCATCTTTAGCGCTGTAGGAGAAACGGATTTGTGGTTCCGGCATACCATAGTAGTCGATTCTGTTTGGGTCGATATAGACCATATTTTCGAAACGAGACTCCACCTTACCCGACACGAAATAAGTGAGATCCCACTCATTCTTTCTTGGTTTCTCCTCATATTGATAATGAAAATATTGCTCCAGCCCTTGAAACTGCAGTTGATAGGGACGCCCAGCTGACTGCGGCACAAGGATACCCAGAGTCCCCAGCTCATCCGGGAATCCCGTTGTGTTGACTTTCGGTGTAGCTACCAAATAAGAGTGATTCGTCAAATAGTGTCCAATCGCCGGGCCTGGAATTTTCGAATTCAGCAGGAGCCGTGCGGTTTGCAGGGCACTGGCGGAGACGATGACAGTTTTGGCTCGTATCACATGAGACCTGCGATCAGGTGTCATGACTCTCACGCCTGCAGCTCTTCCATTCTCAGTCAGCACCTGAACGGCAGTGGTATTGACGGCCAAATCAAAGGGACGTTTGCTGAGAGCCCGGGCAAAGAACAGGATGGAGCTAAAGAACACATTTGAACGGATATGCCCCAATTGAGTCGGTGTCAGCTCGGTTGCAATGGGAATATCGAGGGCCTCCGGGTAACCGTTCTCCCAAAGTCGTTTTAACAGGATTTGAGTAACGGTAGAATCTTTGGTGTAATCGGTTGTGACATTCATTACGTTCTCTGCAATTTTATAATAAAATTCCATTTCGGCAGCTGTTACCGGCCAATCGGCAAATTCACCCGGATACATGCGGGGGGATACGGCCCCCCACAGCAGCGTCCGGCCGCCCAGCGCATAAATGAGCTTCATACCGGGAAACTGCGGGAGATAGTCTCCGGCCATATAAGTCACTTCCGGGGGACGATACGCCCGAAAAGTATTAAAATTAATCGTTGCAATATTCGCCACATGGGTAGGTACAAAGAGCGGGCCTCTTTCGACAATCCCTATTTTTTTACCGTTCTTTCCCCACTGCTCGCATAATCTCCACAGGGCCGCCCCGCCGCCTGCACCTGTACCGATGATCAGGACATCGTACTCTTCCGCAGCCATTTGCTCTGCAGTTGTGAGAGGTATCCAGGTACGAAGGTATTCAGGTTCGGTCAAGGGCGGACAGAAGGGAGCAATGAGCCGCTGTTGTGAGGCAGGATGTGTTTCCGAGGGGATGGTGATGACTTGACCGGCAATGTCACTGTCAGGCAAGGCAATATGCGGATTTTCCAACATCAGATGCCCGAGATCCATATCCAAATGATGTGCAACGAAACGTAGCGTGTCACCGCTGCGGGCAACATATTTTCTCAATAGTTTCACATCCTCATATACCATGTCTGTACAGTATATGAGTGCGGGCATGCCATTTAGACGTGACAGGTATTAGATCGATAAGGGGAGAAACGCCTATGAGAATGGTCATCGGAAACGGCTTATCATTCGAAAAAAGGTCACCGCGGGTGACGATCTGGAACGAATACATTCACGAGAGGACCGACCCGCAGATCGCCAAGGTGTATCCTAAAGGGATTCATATCGCTTTGGCTGAAGGGCTTCAGCCTTACGGTTTTCTGCTGCGAACTGCCACCTTGGAAATGTTGGAGCACGGCCTGACGAAGGAAACATTGGAGCAAACCGACGTGTTGATTTGGTGGGGGCACTTGGCCCACGAACAGGTGTCCGACGAAATCGTGAACCGCATTCAGGCCAGAGTGCTTCAAGGCATGGGCCTTATTGTATTGCATTCCGGACATCGGTCGCGAATATTTCAGCGGCTGATGGGAACGACTTGTGATTTGAAATGGCGGGAGGACGCAAGGAGGGAACGGTTATGGGTTGTAGATCCTGCACACCCGATTACTGCGGGCATCGGCCAGTATATTGAGGTAGAGCCGGAAGAAATGTATGGCGAGTTTTTTGACATTCCGGCTCCAGAGAGACTTGTGTTTATTAGTTGGTTTCACGGCGGGGAAGTATTCCGCAGCGGCTGCGAATATCAACGGGGCTTAGGTAAAATCTTTTACTTCAGACCCGGGCATGAAGCATATCCTACTTACTATAATAAGGATGTCCTGCGGGTCATCGCGAATGCGGTGCGCTATGTTGGCGCTCCGCATGGCGCGACGCCTACTTATGGCGAGGTCAAGCCGCTTGAGGTATAGCTGATAGTTACCTTTTCTGTTGAGCCGCTTCCCCCGATGGAAGCGGCAATTTTACATCCTCGGATACCGGTTGGCCGAAATCGGGCGTACCGTCCGGCCGCCAATAGAAGCGCTGCATGCGTACGCTGCGCTCATCTCCGAAGCAGGTAGGAACCGTATTCGACGAATAGGCGTGATACATAAGGTAGTCTTCGGTTCCGTCAGGGGACACCGTGAAGCTGTTATGTCCGGGCCCATACACATGGGCCGCAGGATTGGATTGGAAGACGGGTACCGGCGACTTCGTCCAGGAGTCTGCACGAAGCAGGTCGCTTGTATCACTGGCACGAAGCATTCCCATAAGGTAACGAGGATCGCAGGAGCTCGCGGAATAGGTGAGGAAAATTTGACCATTCCGTTTCAGCACAGCAGGGCCCTCGTTGACCCAAAAGCCCTGCTGTTCCCACACGAGGTCAGGCTTGGATAGCATGACTTGCTTTCCCTCAATCGTCCATGGGTTGCGCATCTTGGCAATGTACAGATTGGTGTTGCCCGCAATGGCGGGATCATGCTGCGCCCAGACCAGGTACAGGCTTCCGCGATGCGAAAAGACGGTTGCATCCAGTGCAAAGCTGTCCCAATTCGTGACAATTTGTCCTTTATAGACCCAAGTGCCTTGGGTAGGATCGGGGGAGTTATTTTCGAGAACAAACATCCGATGGTCAAACACCTCGGGGGTGCCCGCTGCGGAGAAATAAATGTACCATTTGTTATGGATATAATGAATTTCCGGTGCCCATAGATTATGGCTAAGCGGTCCGGACGGCTGCTTTAAGAATACATCGACAGGCTTGGTGTCCTTAATGCCGGTTAAAGTCTTGGATTTTCTAAGCTCCAGACGATCGAAGTCAGGGAGCACGGAGGACATGAAATAATAATATCCATCCCTATGCTTATAGATCTGGGGATCCGCTCGATGAAGCAGGATCGGGTTTTGATAATACCCTTGAGTGGAAGGGACGGACCTGGAGCATGTCCAACCGGAAAGAAGCGCAAAGCAAATGAGACTTAGCCCTATTCTTAGGCTGAAACCTTTTTTGTTTACCATTTCAATTCACCATACGGCGGAGGGTGCCGCAGACTCCTTCTTATACAATGTTTACTACGAAATTACTTTGCTCAAAGGGAGACCTGGCTATTCCATCGGGAAAGCTTATATATAAACAGCACAAAATGCAGTCGTTATAAAAGATGCCATCCCAGGCTGGAAAGGGTATAATAAACGGGTAGAAGAAGACACTAAAGAGGTTTATTTTGGACTCAGAGAAAATAAATGACTATACTATAAATCAAATGACAATGAACAAGGGGGATACAATGGAAGAGAAAACGACAGGGAACGAAGGCGGATGGAACCTCGACAATAGCTACGCCCGACTGCCGAATATTTTTTTTACCGAGCTCAATCCAGCTCCGGTACCTTTGCCTAAGCTTGCTGTTCTAAATGAATCGCTGGCTGCCTCTCTCGGTTTGAATGCCGATGCGCTTCGAAGTCAAGATAACATTAAGATATTTGCAGGCAATCGGATTCCCGATGGCGCCAGCCCTCTTGCTCAAGCTTATGCAGGCCACCAATTCGGTCATTTTAATAGACTGGGAGATGGCAGGGCTGTACTGCTAGGCGAGCAAATCACACCTCAAGGCGAACGGTTTGATATTCAACTGAAGGGTTCCGGCAGAACGCCATACTCTCGTGGGGGCGATGGGCGTGCTGCGCTTGGACCGATGCTGCGCGAATATATCATCAGTGAAGCCATGTATGCCCTTGGCATCCCAACGACCCGCAGCTTGGCGGTAGTTACGACTGGAGAGGCAATCCTTCGCGAAACCGAGCTGCCCGGAGCCATTCTTACCCGCGTAGCTGCAAGTCATTTGCGTGTCGGTACCTTTCAATACGCAGCCAATTGGGGCAGCGATGAGGAACTTCGTGCCCTTGCTGATTACACATTGCAAAGACATTATTCTAGTGTTGAAATCAATGAGAACCAAAACCGCTATCTTGTTCTGCTTCAAGAAGTGATTCGGCGTCAGGCCGAGCTGATTGCCAAGTGGCAGCTTGTCGGTTTCATACATGGGGTGATGAACACCGATAATATGGCAGTGAGCGGGGAAACGATCGATTATGGCCCTTGTGCATTTATGGATGCGTATGACCCGGCTACCGTGTTTAGTTCCATCGACGTGCAGGGCCGCTATGCCTACGGGAATCAACCGCGTATTGCCGCGTGGAATTTGGCTCGATTTGCGGAATCGCTGCTGCCACTCCTGCATGAAGATGAAGCGGAGGCGATTCAATTAGCCGAGAAGGCGTTAGCCCATTTTGGCGAGCTGTTTCAAGAGCATTGGCTTGCAGGAATGAGAGCAAAGCTTGGAATATTTCATGAGGAGACAGAGGACGAGTCTCTTATGGATGACTTGCTTCTTATCATGCAAAAAAATCGTGCGGACTACACCAATACATTCCGCGCTTTAAGCTTGGATAAACCGGAAGAGACTGGCATGATCGGCAGCTTGGAATTTGCTGAGTGGCATGAGCGGTGGCGTGCGAGACTAGGCAGACAGCAGGAATCGAAGGCTTCCTCGCTGCAGCTGATGAAGAACAGCAATCCCGCAGTTATTCCGCGCAACCATCGCGTCGAGGAAGCCTTGGAAGCGGCGGTGAATGAAGGGGACTACAGCGTCATGGAGCGTCTGCTTCAGGCGCTCTCCCAGCCCTTTGCTTACATGGCCGAGCAGGAGGAGTATTGCACGCTTCCAGAGAACTCGGCCCGGCCTTACCGGACTTACTGCGGTACCTGAACCAACAAAAGTTGACCTTTTCTATTTGGAGGCATGACCATGAGTAAACGTTATGTGATTACAAGAACCCGTCAGCAACCGGAACAACGAATCGATTTGGAGGAATGCAAGCAGTATTTCGCGACGAAGCCGGATTTTACGTATACGCCCGTTTATACAGTAAAAGGCGCCACCACCATGTCCATTGAAGGTGATTTCTTTATGTGGAGCTTCGGGGAGGTTCAAATCCCGTTTCGCCATTATCAGGGGGATATTTACGTGTCGGGGACGAACGAAGCGGTCATTCCCAAGATGCTGGAGGTTGCCGGAGACCTGCACGCCGACGTGATGGAAGGGTAAGCATTGCAGCAACATCTCATAATAACCAATCGTCACTATTGGCAGGGAAGCGCCATATGATATATAAGCTCGACATGAAATGACAGGTGCTGAAACTTTTTTGAAAAAAGAGGTTTACCACACGGACGATATTTGATAATATAATTGCAACAATGATCAAATGCGATGAAGAGACGAGTAAATAACCGGATTCTTTCACAGAGAGCTCCCCAGCGCTGAGACGGAGCAAAGAATGGCTTATTGAACAAAGACTCAGAGCAGCTCATCGGAACCTTCCAGGAGGGGGATGGTGCGCCAGGAGCTCCTGTTACAGAGCTAAAGTATAAGCATTCCAACCAATGGCTTGCCGTACTTGAAGAGGCAAATATGGCGACATATTCGCGAATCTGGGGTGGTACCACGAGTATAGGATCTCGTCCCCAAGACTTACGTCTTGGGGGTGGGATTTTTTTGTTGGGCAAGCAAGTGTAACATAGCAATCATTCCATTTTGAAAGGATTCGGATATCATATGGCAGAGAAATTAAAAGTAGGTATTGTCGGGGGAACAGGCATGGTAGGGCAGCGGTTCGTCCAATTGCTCGATCAGCATCCATGGTTTAAAGTAACCTCTATTGCGGCAAGCGCAAGCTCCGCAGGTAAAACGTATGAAGAATCGGTGCAAAACAGATGGAAGCTGGCAGGGCCGATTCCTGAGAATGTGAAAAACATTATCGTTCAGGATGCTTCCAAGGTGGAGGAGGTCGCTTCCCAAGTCGATTTCATCTTCTGCGCGGTTGATATGAAGAAGAATGAAATTCAGGCGTTGGAGGAGGCTTACGCCAAAACCGGCACGCCTGTGATTTCCAACAACTCGGCTCACCGCTGGACACCGGACATTCCGATGGTCATTCCGGAAATTAATCCGGAGCATATCGAGGTCATTGCGGCACAAAGAAAACGGCTCGGTACTTCTACCGGTTTCATCGCCGTGAAGCCTAACTGCTCCATTCAAAGCTATGTGCCTGCGCTGCACGCGCTTCGCGACTTCAAACCGACGAAAGTTGTCGCTTCGACGTACCAGGCGATCTCAGGAGCCGGTAAGAACTTTACCGATTGGCCGGAAATGCTCGATAATGTGATCCCTTATATCGGCGGCGAGGAAGAGAAAAGCGAGCAGGAGCCGCTGCGCATCTGGGGCCATGTCGAGAACGGCCAAATCATTAAGGCAGCCGCTCCGTTGATCACTACCCAATGTATCCGTGTTCCGGTTACGGACGGACATTTGGCTACAGTGTTCGCATCGTTCGAGAAAAAGCCGTCCAAGGAAGAAATTCTTGCACGTTGGCTGGAATACAAAGGCAGACCGCAGGAGCTTGCTCTGCCAAGTGCACCTAAGCAGTTCATCACTTACTTTGAAGAAGAAAACAGACCTCAAACGGGGCTGGATCGCGATATTGAACGCGGTATGGGCGTTTCGACCGGCCGATTGCGCGAGGATTCGATCTATGATTATAAATTTGTAGGTCTTTCGCATAACACGCTGCGCGGCGCAGCAGGCGGTGCGGTTCTGATCGCTGAATTGCTGAAAACCGAAGGGTACATTCAGCCTAAATAAGGACATACAACGGAGGCCAAGGGGATAAGACTTTGCGCCTCCTTTTTAGTTTATATGGAAGGGCGGAGGGATCTGCTTGAAAATTAAAATCGATGATTTAACCGGCCACAAAATTCAAGCCTTGATTCGGGAGCATCTCCTGGGCATGCTGGAGGAAACCCCTCCGGAAAGCAGTCATGCGCTCAATGTCGATCAGCTAAAAAAGCCAGGCATTACTTTCTGGAGTGCCTGGGAGGAGGACGAGCTGCTCGGCTGCGGTGCCCTGAAGGAGCTGGACCGTACCCATGCGGAGGTAAAATCGATGAGAACGTCTTCGGCCCATTTGAGAAAAGGAGTGGCCAAATCCATTCTCGAGCATATGATTGAGGTCGCCAAGGGGCGTGGTTATCAAAGGCTGAGTTTGGAGACAGGCTCTATGGAATCCTTTGCTCCTGCCAGAAGGCTCTATGAAAGCAAGGGGTTCCAATACTGCGGACCGTTCGCCGATTACAGGGAAGATCCGTACAGCGTGTTTATGTCGAAAGAGCTATAGATTGCTATTTAAATTTGCCCCATGATTTGGAAGGATGTGTTCAGAGTGATGAAACCATTCCAACGCGCTATTTCCCATTGGAATCGACAGCAGGAGGAGCTGCAGCCAAGTGGACAAGGAAAAGCCATATCAACCCCAAACGCTGCAGAGCCCGTGTTAAGCGGCCTTCCTGCCTCTTCCGGTCCCTTCCTGCCGCAGCATGCGGTTTATTTACAACGAACACTAGGAAACCAGCATACCAGAAGACTGCTGGAATCCTCTGACTCCATTTTTCGGCAAAACGAAGCTCCCCCATCCGCGGAAAGCGATCCAGTGTATATGGATAAGCCGCAGATATCCGCTCTAAGCGTTGCACAATCCAATACGGTACAAAGGCTGGTTACCTACAACGGAAATCTGGCGCAGCTGAATGAAGAGGATGATGATTTTAAGAATCTAACGTCTCAGGAGCAGACTGAGGTAAGAAATAGGCATGAGGATCGCACTCAAATTTATGATTATCCGGACCAGTCCGCCTTTTATGCGCACATCGGGGGAGATACAACAATCGTCCCGACAATCAAGCCTGTAGATCAACAAAGCTTGACCAAAGCCAAAAAAATTAAGAATCGGCAAGGCTTTTACCGCGCAAATGAAAAAATAGGGGCTCCCACGGACAATACGGAATTTCATAAAGAGGAAAATCAGGGGATGCTGCCTGTATGGTATCCTATGTCGCACACGGGATTAGACGAAAAATCACTGCGTTGGACAAGAAATTCGAAATCGAAGAAATTTGAATTGCATAAGAGCAAGAAGCTCAATGCAAAGCAAAAAAAAGAACTCGATGAAATGTCACTGACCGTCGTCGAGGAAAAAGGAAGCGGTAAGGTCCACTGGAATGCCCATGTCGGAAAAAATCCGGCTTCCAGCTTTACGGACACGGATATCACAAGCCGGCCAACAGGTAAACGCAAGTCAGAATATGGCGGCGAGGACTTGAGCGATTATGCAGAAGACACTGTTGGCAGCTCCGGTAAGCATGTAACGGATCGAGAGGATCATTACAAGAAGAAAAAAAGAAAAAAAGATCCTCAATTGACTCGCGGGCATCAGCAAGCCTATGAAGATACGATTACAAAGCTGTCCAAGAAAGAGCGGGTTATTCTGGGCTCGAAGAAGAAACAAGTTTTTTCGTCTGGCGGAACATCGAAGATACGTACAACGGATCAGGAGCAGGAGCCCCTTCCTAGCGGAACCATTCCTTCCATGATGAGTCCGGAGCAATACGACACCGGGCAGCACGGTCGCCGTACCCAAATCGAAACGCCGACCCGCAAGGAGCAAGGTGTATATTTTGAAGCGAATAGCCTCACTTCCGATTCGGGTACGACGGTTGGAGGGATGGATATTCCCGGCGAGAAGTTCTACGCGAAGGCTTCCAAGGACCGTAAGACGCAAAAAGCCGGGAAATTTGACCAGTATTCCGATGTGTATGACGAAAAAGAAGACGCCGGCGGCTGGAATGAACTCTTTGAGGAATATGAGATCGAGATGGACGAGGTACCTCAGCAAGCGTTTTTCGAAAGTGATGAGGAGTTCGAATATTCCGATACGGAGAAGGAACCCCAGACACCGCAGTTTATGGACGAATTTATGGAAACGTCCCAATTTTTCTCTCCGGTTGAGCTTGAGCTTGGACGGGAATTAGGACAAACCTACCAAGGGCACGACGATTGGATCGTCACGGAGGAGTTAAGCAATACGACGGCAGGCATCCAATATCAGATAAGCCGCACCAAGTTTGCATAAATTTACGACACAGAAGGCCCAACATATTACAATCTTAAATTCCCGCCCAGCAAGAGTCCGAAGCAAGCGGCATTCAACAGAAAAGTAATACCTGCTCCAATCAGCAAGCCTTGAACGAGGCCCTTATTTTTCCGGAACAAAATTAAAGCCGGAATCAGGTAGACGAGCTGCGCGACACTGATGAAAAAAAATGCAACAGGAACCGCAAAAAGTAAAAGATGAAGCAGTGTCAATAACCCAATGCCGAGCCATACCTGTTTGGCATGGCTTGGAGGCTTGTTCTGTGAAGGAGAATTAAATCCATCAGAATTATCAAAGGTGTTAAGAGCAGGTTCTTCTTGGTGCAAGTTGTCTTGCGGTACTTTGTTGTCATCATCACTCATGGGGGTCACCTCCCGATTGTAAATCAAATTCTTGCCGCAGCTCGGCCAGCTTCTTTTCCTGATCGCCACGATAGAACATATTGTACGTGTCGAATGGGATGATTCGTCCATCCGGATGGACGATATGTACACAAGATTTTTTGACGGAACGCACATCGAAATTGTAGGGGTCCAGAAATTGCATAATAATGACACGAAATACGTTATCGTAGCTGATATTTTCTGGAACAGCGACCATAGGCAAGCAGCACAACAGATTTTTAAGCGACAGGGCTGAAGAGGTCGGGGAATGCGCTGTCGAGAAAAGCTCGAATATTTTGGATTTGAGGGTCTGGTCCTGCTCGAATACGATGGTGTTGCGACCGCCTTCCAATAAGATTTGCGGATCCATTAACCCCGTTAGCGGCAGTACCTCGTCACCAAGCTTCAGCGCGTAACCCATCGCCAGGCAGTCGGGATGGCAGGGAACAGGGATCATATCCTCATCACGGAACAGGCCGGATTGCTCGATAATACGCTGCCGAACCTCACTTAGCGTCAGGCGATCCTTAGCAGGATCATAAGCTTCCAGGCGACCGGCAGCTTGAATAGGCTGGAAGGTAACGCCGCGCACAGCGGGCTGCTTCAGTCCGAACTGGATGATGTCGCCAATCTCATGATCATTCAACCCTTTTTTAAGGGTAACCACTAATGTTGTTGAAATATTGAATTCGTTCAGATGCTCTAAGGCGCGGCGGCGAATGTCCCTCAAATCAGCTCCTCTTAACTCGCGCAGTGTTTCTTCTTCAAAGCTGTCGAACTGCAAGTAAATTTCAAATCCAGGCATATAATTCGCCAATTTACGGGCAAATTCACGATCCTGGGCTATTTTGATGCCATTGGTGTTGACCATGATGTGTTTGATCGGTTTGCTTTTGGCGAGGTCAAGTATGTCAAAAAAATGCGGATGAATTGTCGATTCTCCCCCGCTAATTTGTACAATATCAGGTTCCCCTTCGTTACGTACGATAGCATCAAGCATTTTCTCTATCTGCTCTAGCGAGCGCCATGTTTCCCGCTGCGGCGAGGACTCTGCATAACAGATAGGACACTGGAGATTGCACCGGTCTGTCACCTCGATTAATGTTAGGCAGCTGTGCTGCTCATGGTCGGGACAAAGCCCGCAGTCGTAAGGACAGCCATACCGGATCGGCGTGTTCCAATGCAGAGGCATTTCTGCAGGCTTTAGAAACTCTCGGCACTTCTTGTAATATGCAGCATCGTTGGCGATTAATACTTTTTCACGTCCATGCTTTCCGCAATATTTAAGAAGAAAGACTTGGTTATCCTCGATGATGACCTTCGCTTCCACCTTACGCAGACATTGGGAGCATATGCTGTTTGTAAGCTCGTAGAAGATGTAGGGTCTATTTTTTGTTGACATGATGGTAAGCCTCCTTATAATGGCCATGTGTTTTCCCAACCCATTTGCACAATACGGATACATAATAAATCAAACCAACCAGACTGGCTAACTGGATATTGTTAAGGCCAAGAAACGGATGAGGCGTTGGCTTGATAAAGTCGATCCCGAAGCGAAATAAGAGATAACCCGTCATAAACAGCTGAAACAGAGCTCCTTCGGGAATCGTCCTGGTTGCTGAGAGCGACGGAATGGTACGCATATTCATCCGACGTTTCCAATAAAGCAGTGAGGCGCCGAGCAGCAGCAAGAAAGTGATCTCATAAAGCTGAGTAGGATGACGGGGGATACCATCACCAAAATCAACGCCTGTACCCCAAGATGTAGGAGTACCGTACGTATGGTCGTCCAGTCCGGTCATAAAGCAGCCGATGCGTCCGATCGCCATACCCAATATAATAGGAAGCGCCATATCGTCCCCGGTGGAGCGTGTAATACCAATGCGCTTTTTGATCCACTCTACACCAATCAATCCGCCTAGCAGCCCGCCAATGATCGTTTTGCCTTCCATTAAATAGGTATAGCTGCTCCAATTCTCTATTGTTTTCAGAGGATCCTCGAGCCAGTACAACACCTTGGAGCCGACAGCAGCTCCGAGAATCGCACCTACAATGACCCACATCCCTTGTTCAACAGGCAGCTTATCTTTGCTTCGTGTCATTAAATAAACGCGAAAACCGATAAAATAGGCTAGCGCTTCAAACAGGATATGAGGGTGCAGCTTCGTAAAGCCAAGGTTAATCCAAATGGGGAAGGTCATTGCAGTCTCCAATCATAGTTAAATCTTATCATTTCATATAAATTCTAGTAGTCTTTGGAATAATCCTTTTAAGGGAGAGGGGGAATTTGTAAGATTGGACTATTTCTACGAAATAATACTTTTTTGCCGGCAAAAGAGTCCAAAAGAAAATAAAATTTCCTCTTGCTGGGACAGGATGCATGATTTAACATTCGTGAAGTCACCATGTCATCAACGTGACAAAAAAACCAGTCCAAGGAGGCACGAATGAATGCAGAAGGAATGGAAATGGAAAAGGAAAATGAAGAAAACCGGTATTTGCTTACTCGGCTCTTTACAGATCGCAGCTTTGTGCGTACCTTTGCAAGCGTTTGCAGATGAACCTGCACAAATAACTGCCGGTGCCTCACATGAGAAGCGCCAGATGGAATTTCTGGATCGGGGACTCGTGGCTGTAAAAACGAATGACGGTGTCTTTGTAAGCTGGAGGCTGCTTGGTACCGAACCGTCCGGCATTTCATTTAACCTTTACCGTGATGGGAAGAAGGTTAATATGACACCCATCACAATCAGTACGAATTATTTAGATACATCTGGAACGTCAGCTAGTACTTATACCGTAAGAGCAGTGGTGAATGGCAAGGAACAGCCAAGCTCCGATAAAGTGAATGTATGGGGAGGATCCTACCTCGATGTTCCCCTCCATAAACCGGCAGACGGAGTGAATCCTGACGGCTCTACTTTTACCTATAACGCAAATGATGCGAGTGTAGGAGACGTGGATGGCGATGGTCAGTATGAAATCATTCTGAAGTGGGATCCTTCCAACTCGAAGGACAATTCCCAGAGCGGCGTTACCGGCGACGTGTTCGTGGATGCGTACAAGCTGGACGGTACGTTCCTGTGGAGGATTTCGCTTGGCCGGAATATTCGTGCTGGAGCGCATTACACCCAGTTTATGGTCTATGATTTGGATGGAGACGGTAAAGCCGAGGTAGCGATGAGAACAGCAGACGGGGCTGTCGACGGCGCGGGCAAGGTCATTGGAGATAAGAACGCGGATTATCGGAATGCGTCAGGATATGTGCTGTCCGGCCCGGAATATCTTACGTTATTCGAGGGCGCAACGGGTAAAGAACTGGTTTCGGTGCCATTTGAACCTGCAAGAGGCAAGGTAACGGATTGGGGCGATGCGTACGGCAACCGGGTTGACCGCTTCCTTGCTACTATTGCCTATCTCGATGGCAAAAGACCGAGTCTTGTCATGGCGCGCGGTTACTATGCCAAAACTTCTTTGGTGGCCTATAACTGGAGAGACGGCCAGTTTACCAAACAGTGGAGCTTCACCAGTAATGGCAATCCGTTATATGAAGCACAAGGGAACCACAGCTTGACGGCGATTGATGTCGATGGAGACGGAAAGGATGAAATCGTTTACGGTGCAATGACTTTTGATGATAATGGGCAAGTACTGTACAGCACAGGTCTGGGGCATGGCGATGCTCTCCATGTAGGAGACCTGGATCCTGACAGACCAGGGCTTGAAGTATTCAAAGTCATGGAGCATAAAGATTCACCTTATGGTGCAGCGGAGTGGGATGCTGCAACGGGTAAAGTGATTTGGGGTGTCTTTACAGGGAAAGACACCGGCCGCGGCATGTCTGCCGACATCGATCCCCGATACAAAGGCGAAGAGCAGTGGGCTTCAGGCGGTGTAGGCTTATATACAGTCAAAGGTGAAAAGCTAGGAAGCACCACACCTTCGTCGGTGAATTTCGGCATTTGGTGGGATGGCGATTTGCTTCGCGAGCTTCTCGACCATAACTACGATGCAGCCATTACAGCAGGACCAGGCAAGATTGATAAATGGGATTACATCAACGGGACCACCGTTAATCTGTTAACTGCATCGGGAACGTTGTCCAACAATACGACGAAGGGCAACCCAAGCTTGCAGGCTGATATTTTGGGTGATTGGCGGGAGGAAGCGATTTGGAGAACGGCTGACAGCAGCGCCCTGCGTATTTACACAACGACGGACGTTACCGAACACCGGTTTCCAACGCTCATGCATGATCCGGTGTACCGTCTGGATGTTGCATGGCAAAATGTTGCCTATAATCAACCGCCTCATACGAGCTATTATTTGGGCGAGGGCATGACCGAGCCTCCAGCACCTAACATTTATGTAACTTATCCTGCAAAGGTTCAGATCTCTCCGAACACGTTAAATACTAAAAGTAACGGTGGGGATCACTCCATAACAGTGAAGGTAGATCTTCCGGAATATGCCGGTTCAACACCTGTCGGTATCTCTTCCGTTTCCATGAATGTCTATAACGGTGGAACCATTCAGGCGGGAATGACAAGAGGAGACAGCAGAAACGGATTCACCATTAAATTTGACCGTGTTCAGCTTCTTCAGGCGCTTTCGGGACAATCGGGTGATGTGGAAGTGAAGCTGATCGGTCGATTGGAGGATGGAAGTCAATTTATCGGCAATGATCGCATCCAAGTAAAATAAGATCAAAAAAATGATAGACATAAGTTCTCGTCCTGAAGCTTAGGACAGGAACTTATGTCTTTTTTTACATTACCCCGTAAATTCCTGTACCCATTCACTGTTGTAATAAGCAATACCGATTTTCGTGTAGCCGCTATTCAGTATATTGGCTCTGTGCCCAGGACTATTCATCCAGTCATTCATGACTTGCGTAGGAGTGGTTTGCCCTTTGGCTATGTTCTCTCCAGCTGTGCTGTAGGTGATACCGAACTCCTTCATCATATCAAAGGGGGATCCGTGCGTTGGAGAGTTATGATCAAAATAATTATTCTTGTACATATCCTGTGCCTTGACCATGGCCATATTAGACAATTCCGCACTCATACCTAAGGCACTTAACCCAGCTTTGGACCTTTCTTGATTGACAAGATCAAGAACTTGCTGTGCAAACTGTGTTGAATCCTGGTTGCCTTGCTGTCCTTGGTTAGGTGAACCGGATGGCATCGTTGCTCCCGGATTGCCCGTCGGTGCTTGGGTGGTCGGAGTCCCGGGAGATTGAATCAGGTCCAGCAAATACGGAGGGATTCCACCCGGTGCTGCTTTAATCGTAACGGACTCCCGTCCTGCATTCGATGTAGACGTGGAGGATGCCTGTGTTACGACAGGAGAGGGTGCGGCTGTGTGCGTAGAAATTTTTGATTGCTCAGGAGCCGCTTGTTTTTTCGTTACATTGTTGTTGCCCGTACAACCTGATGACAGCAATAAGAAAACAGCGATTATGATAAACCTTGCCATGAAGATTAACCTCCTCGTTTCATTGAATGAATTGAAGTTGCTGGTTATAAAATTTCCGACATCTCCTTTATTTATTCTAACTTCCCACACACCTTTTCAAGGTAACTTTCCGCAGCATTTTACTTCATTCTTTAGGACATACTTAGATTTGTTATTTCAATACGATGACAGGGAGATAAGAACATATGCCGACAAGCAGAGGACATCAGGGTGCACATGGTATTGGCCAAACGGAGAAGCAGCTCAACAATCAAGCCCAAGCAGCAGCCGAGATTCAAGGCGCTAACGAACAGGATCAAGAGATACTTGCTGCAGCCCATCAGCAAGAAACGGAGCTGGATGAAATTATCCCGTCCGATCAGGGGAAGCTGGACTAGCAGCAGATATAAACCGCAGGGTTGCTTGCATAGCAGCTCTGCGGATTTTTCTTTGAGGTGGGATTTGAATGAAGGATATAAGGGAAGCCATACACGGGCTTGCTACGCCTTTCAAAGGAGAAAAGGACAGGAAGCGGTTATTAGCCCAAATAGGTGACGTAAATTATGTACTCCTGGGTGAAGCCTCTCATGGAACCTCCGAGTTTTATACCCATCGGGCAGAACTGTCAAAACAGTTAATTGTTGAAAAGGGGTTTCGGTTTATTGCCGTAGAAGGAGATTGGCCCTCATGCTATATGCTTAACCGATACATCAAGGGGTATCCGGATAGTGGAAGCAATGTAAGGGAAGCATTGGGGGATTTCAATCGTTGGCCAACCTGGATGTGGGCAAACCGCGAAATTATGGAGTTTGCAGAATGGCTGCGCCACTATAATAAAGACAAACCGCACCATGAGAAGGTGGGCTTTTACGGTATTGATATTTATAGCCTCTGGGAGTCCATGGATGAAATTGTAAAGTATCTTCAAAACAAGGATGGCAGCGACCTGACGGCAGTAAGAAGGGCATTGCAGTGCTTCGAGCCTTACGGTAAAAATGAGCAGTCCTACGGGATTTCCGCCTCATTGTATGGCGAAGGCTGTGAAGAAGAGGTCATCGCACTTCTCCGTTCCCTCCAAGATCGCTGGAAGCATTTGCAAACCCAGGACGAAGCTCGAGAGAAAGCGCTAAGCGCTGAGCTCAACGCCTTAGCTGTGAAAGGTGCTGAAGGGTACTATCGCACGATGATCCGACACGATGCGGAGTCCTGGAACGTTAGAGACCGTCATATGATCGACGTACTGGAAAAACTAATGGAGTTCTACGGTGCTGGAGCACGATCCATCGTGTGGGCACACAATACTCACATCGGAGATGCTCGTGCAACGGATATGATTGAGGAGGGTATGGTCAATATCGGTCAGCTGCTTCGGGAAAAGCACAGTGGAAATGTCTACGCTATCGGCTTCGGTACATACCAGGGTACCGTTGTCGCCGGTACCGAATGGGGCGAGCCGCAGGAAGTCATGACGGTTCCTCCGGCTTTGCCGAACAGCTGGGAGGAGCTGCTTCACCGGGAAGGCGCAGAAGACAAGCTGCTTATTTTTGACAACGAGGAATCCTCTCTGAACGATGTGACTATAGGCCACCGGGCGATAGGTGTGGTTTATCATCCCAAGTGGGAAAAGGGCAATTACGTTCCTACTGTCATTCCAAAGCGATATGACGCCTTTATTTTCATTGATCAAACAAAAGCGTTGACTCCAATCGCGGCGGAGCAAATGTATGTTTAAATAACATGCATCATTCGTGCAGTGATGTATCATGCTAATGGTGTCTTGCGAAGCCAACCGAATAGATATGGAGGTGAAAAAAGATGCCGAAAGGGATGAAAAAAAATGAAGGAAACAAATATAACACCAACCCGAACTATGCAGATCAGGTTATAAAAAATCATGAGACGCAGCCTGCACAGAACAGTCCCCGCGAAAGCGATGACTCCCCTCGTCATACCTAACCATCAAGAAGCAGCGAGCGGCACTTCGGACTATTTGATTATAATCAAATGGTCCTTTGAATTGTAAAAATCGTTATGCTAAGATATGTGTAAATTGAATGATTGGAGTTGAAAAGTATAATGTAATTTTTTTCTTGCCAACGTATATATGAATAAAACAACAAAAAGCGATTGTTTTTCGCATGTTTTATTTTTTTATAGGCAAGAAAGTTACTTATTCTTTTCACTCAATCTAAATATATCCTCATCTGCCTGCATAGCGGGTCGGATTTGTTGTATTTATTTGAGCTACAAGAAGGTAACTTTCTTGTAGCTTTTATATTTATCAAACAGGAGGATTATTTTATGTCATTAATAAGTGTCACAAACCTGACGTTTGCCTACGAAGGCAGTTACGATAACATATTTGAAAACGTGAATTTTCAGATAGATACCGATTGGAAATTGGGGTTTACAGGAAGGAACGGCAGAGGCAAGACCACCTTTCTCAATTTGCTGCTGGGTAAATATGAATACAGCGGCCATATTGCGGCTCATGTGGGTTTTGAATATTTCCCTTTCCAGGTCGAACATAAGGAAAATAACACCATAGACGTCATCGAAGACCTGTTTCCGGACTATGTGCAATGGAAATTAATTCGTGAGCTGTCATTGCTGAAGGTTTCGGAAGATGTGTTATACCGGCCCTTTGATTCCTTGTCCAATGGCGAGCAAACGAAAGTGTTACTTGCCACCCTATTTATTAAGGAAAATCGTTTTCTGTTAATTGATGAACCCACTAATCATCTTGACATGCATGCAAGAAAGCTTGTCAGTGATTATCTCAAAACGAAAAGCGGGTTTATTCTGGTTTCACACGACAGATCTTTTCTTGATAACTGTGTGGATCACATTCTTTCCATCAA
Organism: Paenibacillus rigui; assembly: GCF_002234615.1. GTDB lineage: Bacteria > Bacillota > Bacilli > Paenibacillales > NBRC-103111 > Paenibacillus_S > Paenibacillus_S rigui. The sequence goes on from NZ_NMQW01000037.1 coordinate 67,918, forward strand.
TAAGACCAGCATAGAAATTCAAAAAGGTAATTTTTCGAGCTGGTGGGAAAATAAGAAGAGACAGGATCAATTCGAGCTTGCTGAGAACGAGAAGCTAAGAAAGGATATTAAACGGCTATCGGATTCTGCTAAACGGACCTCCAACTGGTCCCACGAGGTGGAGAAGACAAAAAACGGAACAAGAAATTCCGGTTCTAAGGTAGATAAAGGTTATATTGGCCATAAGGCGGCTAAAATGATGAAGCGATCCAAAGCGATCGAGCAAAGGCAGCAATCTGCGATTGACGAAAAATCCAAGCTTCTTAAAAATATCGAAAACGCCGATAGCTTAGAGATTTCGCAGCTTGCTTATCATAAAAAGCAGCTTGTACAGCTTGAACATGTATCGATTTTTTACGATGAGAAAAAAGTATGTACAGATATCAATTTAATGATTGAACAAGGGGAGCGGATTGCTCTGTCGGGACAGAACGGCTCTGGGAAATCAAGCATTATCAAATTGATTTGCGGTGAGGAGCTAAATTATACGGGCACCCTCAGAAAGGATCATCAGCTACAAATCTCCTATGTATCTCAGGACACGTCCCATCTTCAAGGTAAACTATCCGATTATGCTGCACATCACGGGATCGATGAGAGCCTTTTTAAATCGATTCTAAGAAAGCTTGATTTCTCCAGAGTTCAATTTGAAAAGGATATGTCTACTTTCAGCGGAGGGCAAAAGAAGAAAGTGCTGATTGCACAAAGTCTTAGTGAGAAGGTTCACTTGCATATTTGGGATGAACCGCTTAATTTTATTGATGTGATCTCACGGATTCAAATTGAAGAGTTATTGCTTGAATACGCACCCACCATTCTTTTTGTGGAGCATGACAAGGAATTTTGCGAAAATGTGGCAACAAAGATCATCGAGCTCTAACACTCTCTCCCTTAGGCTTCCCCCTGGAGAACGGCCTCTTTCTCAACCTTTACCAGCTTTTTAAATACGAGTTCGTAGGAGTGATCAATCATGCTGCATATTTCTTGCTCTGGAATGGAGCCGTCTAGAATAACGGTATTCCAATGACTTTTATTGAGATGGTAGCCGGGAGTAACCGCAGGGTGCTGCTGTCTCAAATTTTCCGCAATAAACGGATCACATTTCAAGCTGATGCTGGGCTGATGGTTTCGTTCTGTGATGAAAGCAAATATTTTGGACGATACTTTGATGACTAAGATATCATCGCCAAAAGGGTAATCCTCTTTGCTGCCTTTTTTTGTTAAACAATAACGGGTCAATGATTGGATACTCATCCCAATCCTCCTTTTTCATACACAATGTATATATCATTATACCTCTTGCAGGGGGAGGACAACCAGTACCGTCTCGAATGAACAAAAACACCGATTTTCCGTGTTTGGAAATCCGGTGTTTTGGCTTTTTCCAGGTTTATCTCGCAAATCTCATGATCCAAAGGGCGATAGTTAGCCAAGCAGGAAGCAGGATAATAAGAAAGTCTTATTTTTACAAAAATGTATTAGTCAACTAATTCAAAATATTCAAAAAAGTCCAATCGGTGATAAAAAGTCTGATTGATGACGATTCGGTTGTTAAGTTAAGCTAAGAAAAAATGGTTCCATTATTACCAATAATTACATGGAGATTGGAGGTTCTACAATGCAGGGCGAAATGAATCATATCTTGCTTGAAAGGGGAATTGAGCATCGAATTGATCAGCCAAATCATCCTGTTTTGATTAAATGGATTGAAACCGCTTACTGGATGTATTTCTTACTGTTATATCCGATTTATTACGTATGGAACAAGCGGGACTTTGACAAAAAGAAAGTTAAAAATCCTTTTTATATCAGTAAGCTTGTCCGTCTGATTGAGAAGCATCCGCGTTTATATGAATGGTCGATGTATGTGCTGAATTTTCCTAAACCAACCTCCGTGTATGGCTTCCTTCCTCCGATTAGGGGTAAAGTCCTGCAAGTAGGCTGCGGTACGGGATTATTGAACAAGCATATGGGCAGGGAACAGTCCAAGAATATGGTTAACCTGGATATCAATCCGTACTATCTGGATTATGGAGTGAAGAAAGGCAGATACGATTCGTACCTGCTCAGTGGTATTTATGAGGTTCCGATGGAGGACAAGAGCTTCGATGTGATTATATTTGCACGCTGCTTTCATCATATCCGCTATCATAAGAAAGCTTTCGCTGAATGTGCCCGGTTGCTGCGGGATAACGGAGAAATATGGATTGCGGACCCTGTTATTCTGGAGGAAGCGAAATCCGGCAAATCCATGACAGAAGGATACATGGTGAATTCCTCGATTGACGGAGTGATCTGGAGGTTTACCAAATCGGCAATGATCAAGCACATCATGAAATCACTTCCCGCCTCCTTGAAGCTGATTTCGGTTACAGACACGAGACAGCCGCATATGACCAATTATAACCTGAAGTATGCCCAAACGGACATTCTGGCCGTCATTGTCAAAAACATCGATTCGGCCGTTGTCAATAACTAATCAAATAAGGAGTGAAGTGAATGCTTCAAGAAAAGATTATCGGATTTATAAGTGAAATTAAAGAGGATCCAGACTTGCTGCAGCAGCTGCAAGGCAGCTCCGATGTGCTGAACGATGGAGGTTTAGATTCTCTGCAGCTGATTAACTTCATCTTGCGCGTGGAGGACGAGTTTAACATTGAAATCGATTTTGATGAATTTGATATGGTCCACTTGACCTCCATCGATACATTTTGCCACTTTATTGAATCCCAAAGCGCATGACAAGACAGGAGAACAAGCCCCGCATTCACTGTGGAACCTTTGATGCCGAAACCGGCTGGCGGGACGATAGTCTGGCGAAGCTTCCGGCTCTTCCAGATCCGCAGACACGCAATGTGGTAGACGCAATGGATGAACTGCTGTTTGTATTTTGCAGAGAGCAGGATGTGCTGCTGACCCGGTATGCGATGGATCGGGCACACCGTGAATATTTGAACGAAATCGGCTTTCAATTTACATGTAATGAAGAGGATATAGATACTGCAGCTTTACTTGCTTCCGATGCCGCGGAGCTAAATATTTTCCAAAGAATGCTGCCGGTATTTCCAACGCTTCAGGTAAATCGGCTTGTACCGCAAGGAGCGGTATTAGATCCTTTTGCCATTTTAGATGGCATGAGTGCGTTGGCTGCACAACAGCGTTGGATTTCTCATGCACCTGCCCTCCATGTGGTTCAGCATGTTAATTCCAAGCTGTATTCCACCGAGCTAAAAGACAAGCTTGGCATTCCCAATGCAAGCCACGTTATTAGGAGTCGGGAAGAGCTGGAGCACACAGGTAGGGAGCTGTTAGGAGCAGGGGCATTTTTGATCAAGGATACCTTCGGGGTGTCAGGCAAAGGGAACCTGTTGATTACGACGGAAAGTACGCTGAATAGAATTAGCAGCTATATAGCCAAGCAGCAAAAGACGGATAAGCAAACCTTGTTTATTGTAGAGCCCTTGTTGAATAAGGAAATGGACTTCTCCTGTCAATTCGAGATTCAATCGGATGGTTCCTATCGCTTTATTGCAGTTCAACAGGTCATCAATTCCGATTTCGCTTATCAGGGGTCAGTTGCGGCAGCACCCGCATTCATCCTTCAGCTGGAGCGGGAACGGTATTTTGATCTCATGCAAGACGTCGCCCGCCATTTATTTGAAAGCGGTTACTTCGGGCATGTTTGCGTCGATTCGATGAGGCTGAAGGATGGAACGACAGTACCGATTGTCGAAATTAATGCACGAAAATCGATGAGTCTGATTAAGCATCAGCTCGACCTTTTCCTTGCGTCACGCTCGCTTAACGGATATTTGACTTATATATCAATGGTTTGTCCAGGTCCAGTCATGTTTGGTGATGTGCTGTATGCGATGGAGCAGGAGGAGCTTTTGTATAGCAATGGGGCTCCGCATGGCATTATTCCTTTGAGTGCAAATACGTTTACAGTGAACCAACAAGCCAACGGAAAGTATAAAGCAAGGTTGTACGTATCGATTGTCGCACATGACTTGGTCGAAGGGGAGATGCTTTGCAGTCGACTTCGGCAGCTCCTGTCATCGCTCGGTATAACGGTATCCAGTTAGGGGATGAGATTTTGAATGAAGCGCCAATAACTATACTATGCTCCGGATTTGGTCTTGGCTTCTACAATCCTGGCCTGATTATCAGCTATCAATTGAGGCAAAAGCAGATTCCGACTGAAGTATTCGTATTCGAAAGCTTCGTACAGCAGGAGAAGCAGGATAAAATATTGGACAGCAAAAAAGCGTACCATGACAACTTTTCATTGGCCTTGGTTGCAACAAAAATTCCGAAAGATATTCGTGACAGTATTGATTTTGATCAAGTGGATCTTCTCTTGGAAGCGTGGGCCCAGGAGGGGAGGCATCATTTTATTGCGCTTTCCGGACATTGGGTATATATCCTGGACCTGTACCGTGCAAAGCTGAAGGAAGGCCATCATCCAGAAAATAACGAGGGCCATCCCGAGGTGAAGGTGGATTTACTCTATGTAGATTCGGATTTATCCCCTTCATGGAAAGGCTTGAAAAAATTTAATCCGAACTACAATATGCCCTACAACGATGTCTGGCTCTATCATTCATTGAGCAGCGAGATCTCCTGCTTCATCCCTGTTGGAGAGGAGGCTGTAATTCCTCTAAAGGACCGGCATCACCGCTATGTGATTCATGGAGGCGGGTGGGGCATGGGCACGTATCAGGGTAAAATTCCTGAGCTTTATGAGCAGGGCTTCCAGCTCGATATTGTGGCCTACGAATGGGAGGAAACTTTGCAGCCCAAGCCAGGAGCCCGTTATTTTATGAATGATCCGGCGTGGACGGCATGGCGCAAAGGTCCGAGCGGAGAGCATGATCTGCCGTTATTTGCCGAGATCCAACCATCAGAGGCGCCGGAGTACACAAACAAGGAGTCACACCACGGCCTTTACGATGTCATTCGTCAAGCGAAAGCGATAGTTAGCAAGCCCGGGGCCGGGACATTAATGGATTCCCTGTCGTCGGGGACTCCGGTCATTATACTGGAGCCGTTCGGTACGCATGAGAAACGAAATGGAGAGCTGTGGGTTTTAAAAGGCTTCGGTATCTACTACGAAGATTGGAAGGAAACGGGCTTCTCCGAGCAGGTTTTGCATGAGCTACATCTTAATTTATTGCGGCAAAGATCTATCACCCCCAGCTATACGGAGGTATTTATCGAAAACCACCCATTACTCAAGCAAGGGAGGTCCGTGCATGCTGACAAACACTGAATCAGCGCGGCAGACGATCGGTCTGGACAGCGGCATTCCCAAATGGATATTTCTCCAGCTGCTCGAATCCTGCAATCTAAGGTGCAAAATGTGCTTTGAATGGGGTGACAACGGCGCTTACAAGGAAAAGCCGGAATTGAAAAAGCTGGATCTGGCGGTCGTCAAAAAAATAATTGAGGATTGCAGTCCTGCAAGACCCTACTATGAATTGTACGGTGGCGAACCGCTGATTTACCCCTGGATTGATGAGGTGCTGGAGTCCATAAAATACCATAAAAGCCGAGTCCATTTTCCAACCAACGGCACACTTTTGGAGCGTCATGCGGAGATGCTGGTTGAGCATGCGCCGGAGCGCATCTGGATATCACTCGACGGCCCGGAGGAAATCAACGATGCACAACGGGGAGAGGGTGTGTTTCAGAAAGCGATGAAGGGCATTCGCAAGCTGTACGAGGTACGCGAAAGCAAAGGCTCCATGTATCCGAAGATCGGAATCAGTACAGCTATCACCCCGATTAACCATCAACATTTGGAGCGATTTTATTTCGAAAGTCTCGATATGTCAATGATTGACTGCATCAGTGTGGAGCTTCAGCAATATGTAACTCAAGAACGCTACGAGCATTATGCTGCGGTGCTGAAGGAGGAGTTCCATGTTCAGTCTGCTCCTATTGCACGAGGCTTTATTAGCAGTCCCGAGCATTTCAGCAGCATAGATGCGGGTAATTTGGCCCGACAGCTCAAGCTGATCGAGAAGTTTTGCAAAGATAGCGGGCGATATTTCAATGCCTATCCCAAGGTAATCAGTGAGGAGAACATCCGCTATTATTTTAACGCCAAGTGGGAGCAGGTTACGAATATGAAAAAACGCTGCGTATTCCCTTGGATCAGCATGGAAATTAACGCCAGAGGCGGCGTAACCTCCTGTCACAACTTCTATGATTTGACACTTGGCAATGTCAACGAGCAGGGACTTTTGGACATTTGGAATGGTCCGAAGTACAAGGAATACCGCGATTATTTGAAAAAGCAGCTGTTTTCCATTTGTCCGGGCTGCTGCCTGTACTATAACGAAAAGCCGAGCCAGTAATACACTCATTGGAGGGCGATGGACGATGCAGCCAAAAACAAAGATTCAAATGGATCAAAAGTCTTTTGAAATACTCAAGCGCACGATCCGTAATATTGCGGTTCCCCTGCGAGAGCGTGCTCATAATGCGAAATATAAAACGGTGCTGCCTGAGTTTGTGGCCATTAAGCTGACGAACCGCTGCAATTTACGCTGCAAGCATTGCTATCAATGGAACGAATCCGGCTATCACCACCATATGGATTCAGCGGAACAAAATCTGGACATTGATATTAACATCATTAAGCAGCTGCTCGATGATACCAGAGCTTTGAAATCAAGATTGTATCTGTGGGGCGGAGAGCCGATGTTTCATCACCGGTTTGCCGACATTCTAGACTTACTTAAAGCAGATCCTCGGGAGACAACGATCTGTACCAATGGGCTGCTCACCGAAAAATTTATCGATTCGCTCAATGAGATTTCAGAGAATCTGGAGCTGTTGATTGCGTTGGAGGGCTTCGAGGCGGATCATGATTTGATCCGGGGTAAGGGCTCCTTCAGGAAAACGATGGAAACGATAGATTTGCTGCTGGAGATGAGGGGCAAAGGGGTATTCAAGGGTCGAATATCGGTGCACAGCGTCATTAATAATGCCAATATTTATTATTTATATGACCTGATGGAAAGCTTTGAAGCCAAAGGGATTGACCTTGTGCTATTGACCTTTCCTTGGTATATCTCAAATGAAACCTCGGTGAAGATGGATGAATACTTCAAAGAAAACTTTCATTGGCTTCGTCCCCTGGAGGAGCATCAGCGCAACAGCTGGCATGCCTTCAAGTATAAAATCGACCCTCAGCATCTGGCCCCATTAATGGAGCAGCTGAACAAAATGAACGGGCGCGTCTGGTCAACCCGGCTTCGTTATCAGCCTGGGCTGGAGTTCGACGAGATTGAACCATTTGTGACAGGAGAGGCTATGACAAGCCGCTGCGCGACGGACTGTCTGGCGTTGGCTACGAGAATTGATGTAACGCCGAATGGCAATATCTCGGCATGCAAGTTTTTCTCCGAATTTTCCGTTGGCAATTTGCATGAGCAAAGCTTAACGGACATATGGAACTCGGAAGCGTATGATCAGATCCGCGAAACGATTAACAGTGGCGGACTGACACCGGCCTGCTCTAAATGCAATGTGTTGTATTTGCACGGAGTTTCCTCGTTAAAGCATATTTAACAATATTATTTATTAATGACATTAAATAAAGGGAGAGGGGCAGAATGGCTGCAATTCGGTTAGGTATTTTGGGCTGCGCGGAAATTGTTCATAGAGCCATCTTTCAGCCGCTTGCCGCTGTGGACGGCATCGAAGTTGCTGCCATAGCGAACAGGACACGGGCGAGGGCGGAACAGGCAGCCAAGCGGTATGGGATCGCACAAATATTTGACAATCTGCAGGATGTCGTAAGCAGTCCGGATATTGATGCTGTCTACATCGCTTTAAGCAACGAGCTGCACGCCGAGTGGGTTATTCGGGCCATCGAAGCCGGGAAGCATGTGCTCGTAGAAAAGCCCATCTGCCTGAATAGAGCTGAAGCGCTCCGGATTCGGCAAGCCATACAGGGAAGAGAGATTCACGTTCTCGAAGGGCTGATGGTACAGCATCATCCTTGGCAGCAGGCGCTGCGTACGCTCATCGGAGAAGAAACGTATGGGCGGCTGAGCGGGCTGAGCACGGAAATTTATGTCCCCTTCAAGGGAGCCGGCCAGGACGCGGTTTCAACGAATTACCGATGCTTCCCCGAGAAGGGCGGAGGCGCATTTTATGATCTGGGCTGCTATTGGCTCCAATTTATTCAAAATCTGTTGGGCTTGGAGACTGAAAATATCGAGTGCGCCCAGGGAAATTCTTACTTTCAGGGACCTTATGGCTGTGATTGGACATTTGACGCTTCCGTGACATACAGCTTTCCAGCGTCCCATAGCCTTCGCGATAGTAAGAATCGTGGGCCAGAGAACATCCGTAGAGTGACTGCCAGCTTCTGCACCTCATTCGAGAAGCCTTATCGGTCAAGGCATGTCCTGGAAACAGAGCAGGCTATATTGACGATCAACGACTTTTTTCGCGCGAATCTGGGCCGTTACAAAATTTCGATAAAGGTAGAGGATAAGCAGGGCCGGCTTCTTCAGATACTGAGCTTCGAGCCCCAGCATTATTATGAAAACCAATTGAGGGCATTTCGGGATACCGTGATTTGCCTGCAAGACAGCTCTGTACATGGCTGCCATCGAGAGGAAGTGCGCGTCAGATCGAGCCGTCTTCTTGTAGAAGCGCTCCAAAGAGCCGGATGGCTGGAATCCATTCGAACGTCTGCTGTGAATGCTGCGAAGCTTTCTACGCTGCTTGAGCAATGAGTCAACCCCATGGGCATATTTATTTAAGTCAAAGGAGATAGGATCATGATTATCGAAGTGAACGGGCTGTCCAAATCATTCAGCTATTACAATAAGGAGTTGGGATTAAAAAGCTCGTTCAAAAACTTGTTTCGCAGGGAAACATTGACCAAGGATGCGGTTTCCAATATCTCGTTTGGTATTGAGGAAGGCGAGGTCGTTGGTTTTCTCGGACCAAATGGAGCCGGCAAGACGACCACCTTAAAGATGCTTTCGGGTATTTTGTATCCAGGGGGCGGCAGTGCTACCGTGCTTGGCTATACGCCTTGGGAGCGGAAAAATGAATTTAAGCGGCAGTTTTCCATTGTAATGGGTCAGAAAAACCAGCTGTGGTGGGATTTGCCCGCGAACGAATCGCTTTATCTAAACAAATGTATATATGAAGTCGACGACAAGCAATACAACAATACTTTAGGCGAGCTTTCGGAGCTGCTGGATGTGAAGCATTTGTTAAAGGTGCAGGTGCGGAGGCTTTCCTTGGGGGAACGGATGAAGATGGAGCTGATCGCAGCACTAATCCACAAGCCTAAGGTATTGTTTCTCGATGAGCCCACGATTGGACTCGATATTTTGTCCCAGCGCAAGATCAGGGAATTTTTCAAGCATTACAATCAGGACCGAAAAACAACGATATTGCTGACCAGTCATTACATGAACGATATCGAGGATTTGTGCAAACGGACCATCATTATTAACCATGGCAAGGTCATTTTTGACGGCAGCCTGAACGAAGTAAATGACATCCTCGGGGACAAAAAAATGATGAAGCTGACCCTCTCGCATCCCGTTGATGCTTCTACGCTTCAGCAGGTTGGAAATGTGAAGGAAGTCAAGGATCTGCTTGTCACCATCGAATTCGAAAAGCATGATGTGAAGCGATTATCCCGCTGGGTGCTCGATCATCTGCCCGTTGTTGACTTTACAATTGAAGATATTCCGATTGAAGAGGGCATTGCCATGCTGTATCAAAAAGGGGGTGAGCCGCATTCCCATGCCGAGCAAATATGTTAAGAGCTTCTCTCTCGGTGTTCAAAAGGTGCTGGAGTATCGGACGAATTTCTTCCTGAGCCTGTTCAATTGTATATTTCCGATCCTGATTCAGTTTTTTTTCTGGAAGGCCGTATTTGCAAGCTCGAATCGTTCGGAAGTGTTCGGTTATTCTTACAATCAATTGATCGCCTATTCCATTCTTGCGATTCTGATGAACAAGCTGATTGGTACCAGCTTTCAATTTGAAATTGCCCGTGATATTAAGGATGGCGGCTTGAACAAATATTTGATTAAGCCGATTGGTTATTTTGCGTATCGGATCTGCTGTTTTCTTGGGGAAAAATCAATCGAAATGCTGGCTATTTTAACGCTTTCGATGGTTGTCGTCTGGGTATTGCACCTGTGGCTGGGGTTTACGGTGGCAGGCGGGCAGGTGCTGCTATTCCTTTGTGTTGTGCCTTTGGCACTGCTGCTCAATTTCTTTATTTACTACAGTCTAAGTGCAATCGCATTCTGGTTTATCGAATCCAATGGAGCGTTTCGCACGTTTGGTTTGTTAGCCACGATTGCAAGCGGAGGCTTATTCCCGCTGGATGTGTATAGCTCCGGCATGCAAAAAATATTGCTGCTGCTTCCGTTTAATTATGTTGTCTATTTCCCGATCCAATTGCTAAGCGGCAAGCTTTCAGTGGAACAAATAGGCCAAGGACTGGTTATGCAGATCATATGGATCGGCGTGTTCGCCATACTATCCGGAATGATGTGGAACACAGGAATGAAAAAGTATGTGGCGGTAGGAGGGTAGATTTCTTATGAAAACGTTGAAAAAATACGCCTATATCTACCTGATCTTCGTCAAAAATTGCTTCATTTCCCAGATGGAATATCGGATTAACTTTCTATTCGCCAATACCATTGAGCTGGCTTACTTATGTATTAAATTAATCTATGTATTAGTGGCGTTTCGGGTAGGTGTCGTCATTAACGGGTATACACCGGACGCACTGCTTATGTATGTCGGCTCCTTTACGATGATGACAGGGTTCTACTGCCTGTTCTTTTATTCCAATTTCATGATGCTTAGCAATCATATTCGTGACGGTACATTGGATATGCTGATCACCAAGCCGGTCTCGCTGCAATTCATTGCCACTTTGCGCAGAATCGACTTCGGCTACTCCTTTACCAATGTCGTGGCCGGCGTCGCGATGATTGTGATCGGGTGGACAAGAATGGGGATTCCAGTTACACCGGTTAAGGTATTCGGATTTATCGCCTTTATATTCGTCGGGATTGTGTTGAAATACGCCATTTTCCTGATTCCATCCTTGATTTCGTTCTGGACTGTCAACACAACCGCGGTCAATCAGGTATCGACGGCTATTTGGGATATGAACCATGTGCCGATGAACATTTACGGCCGTTCCGTACAGCAAGCGGGGATGTTCTTGTTTCCGGTGTTTATCATAACGAACTTCTCACCCTTGTATGCGATGGATAAGCTGGACGCTTCCTATGTCATTTGGTTTATCGTAGCCCCGATACTCTTTTTGTTTATATCCCGCAAGCTCTGGAATGTGGCCATTCGCAGCTACACCAGCGCCAGCAGTTGAACGTTCACGAATCCGAAGGGACAGGGGGAGCCCAATGTGACCAAGATTGTATTATTAGCAGGAGGCCTCGGTACCCGATTGGGCGAGGAAACGGCTCTTAAGCCCAAGCCGATGGTGGAGGTCGGCGGGATGCCCATTCTGTGCCACATTATGAACGGGTATGCCGATCACGGCTTCAATGAATTTATTATCGCGCTTGGTTACAAGGCGGAGGTGATTAAGCAGTATTTTTTAAACTATGTTTATTTGCAAAATGACTTTTCGATTCATCTATCCAATTCGGCTATTGAAGTAAAGCAGCGACCTGACAGGGATTGGATCGTACATCTTGTGGATACGGGTCTGAACAGTATGACGGGCGGGCGGCTGCACCGTTTAAGGGATCAGCTGAACAAGGAAACCTTCATGGTGACGTATGGCGATGGGGTAAGTGACGTAAACCTGCGGCGCCTCTTGGATTTTCATCATGCCCATGGGAAGCTGGCCACCTTAACCTTGGTTAGGCCGCGGGCCCGGTTTGGAACCGTCGATTTAGTGGGGGATCAGGTTGTACGGTTCAAGGAAAAGCTGGACACGGAAAGCTGGATTAACGGCGGATTTTTCGTTTTCGAGCCCGGTGTGCTTGCATATTTAAGCAAGGATGAGGAAGTGCTGGAGAACGATGTACTGACTCGCTTGGCCGAGGATGGGCAGTTGATGGCTTACCGCCATACCGGCTTCTGGGAGTGCATGGACACGATGCGGGATAAACAGCATTTGGAAAGCTTATGGTCCTCCGGCAGCGCGCCTTGGGCGGCCCGGAAGGTTTGCACTTAACTATGCATAAAGAGGAGCGATGCCTTTGATGAACCGAAATGATATTTTTCTGGAGGATTTGGCGTACATATTCGGCAAAACGGAGCAAGCCGGCCGATTCGCCAATAAAACCATTGTGATAACCGGTTGCGGAGGCTTTATCGGATTTTACTTGACCCATTACTTCGTCTACTTGAAGCAGCATGGAATTTGCTATAAGTCGCTTGTGCTGCTTGATACATTTCGTACCGGCAAACCTTCCTGGCTCGAAAAGTTATCCCTTAACGAAACAGACATCCAAATTCATACGTTTGATATAGCCAAGGATCGGCTGGAAACGATACCTGAGGCACTGCAAGCGGATTATGTGATTCATATGGCGTCTATTGCTTCACCTTCCTATTATCGGAAGTTTCCTATTGAAACGATGGATGCGAATGTCCTCGGCTTGAAAAATTTGCTCGAATTTTACCGTCACCGGCCGATGGATGGGCTGTTATTTTTCTCCAGCAGCGAGGTGTACGGCGATCCCGTACCGGAATGCATTCCGACTGCGGAAACTTATTTGGGCAACGTAAGTACACTGGGACCACGCGCCTGTTATGACGAATCCAAACGAATGGGTGAAACCTTGTGTTACGTGTATCACCAGACGTGTCAAATGCCGATTCGGATTGTCAGACCATTCAATAACTTTGGTCCGGGTATGGCGATGGGGGATAAGCGGCTGCCAGCAGATTTTGCACAAGCCATAATGCAGCAAGAGGATTTGATTATCCATTCCGACGGGACACCCACCCGTACGTTCTGTTATATTGCCGATGCGATCGCCGGGTATATAAAAGTATTGCTCCATGATGAATTCGACTGCTTCAATATTGGGATGGATCGTCCGGAAATTACGGTGCGGCAGCTCGCAGCGATTTACCGTGATCAGGCGGCAGCATTGTGGGGGTATTCAGGCACAATCCGTTATGAGCCCTCAACGGAAAAGGATTATTTAACCGGTAATCCGTCCCGGAGATGTCCTGACATCACCAAAGCAAGGAAGCTGCTCCATTTTCAGCCGGAAATAGATGTTGAGCACGGAGTGAGACGATATTTGTCCTTTCTGGCACAGGAAAGAGAAGGAGTCCCTTCATGATTGCGGTGATTGGCCTAGGGTTTGTCGGACTGACAACGGGACTGGGGCTTGCGCATCGGCTCGGCTGCACCATCTACGCCTATGATGCGGATGAACGCAAGCGGGAAATGTATACGCACAAGCAAATTCCTTTTCACGAGCCTCATCTTCAGGAGCATCTGGAACGGTACGAAGGAAGCCGGTTTATCGTATGTCATACGATGGCGGAGGCTATTGCTCAAGCCGAAACGATCTTTTTCTGCGTGGGTACCCCGTGCTCATCAAGCGGCGAAACCGATTTAAGCGATCTGCAGAATGCGGTTCAGACATGCCTGGATGCGATGGAGCAGCTGCCCGAGCGAAAATCTTATCCTGTATTGGTGATCAAATCGACGGTTCCTGCTGCAACCACAACAGATCGAATTCAGCCGCTGCTTCAAGCCAGAGGCTATATTACCGGTAAAAATATTGGTTTAGCGAATAACCCGGAGTTTCTGCGGGAGGGCTCGGCTTGGTCTGATTTTGTTCAGCCGGACCGTGTGATTATCGGTGAGATCGATCCGATTGGAGCACAGCGTTTAAGCGAGCTGTATGCTGCATTTGATGTGCCGGTCCACCGCGTTGCGGCTCATACAGCCGAGTTTGTCAAATATGCATCGAATGCACTGCTGGCCACCTTGATCAGCTTCGCCAATGAACTGTCAATGATTGCCGACCGGATTGGGCAAATCGACATCCCGCAGGTGTTCCGCTTGCTTCACGAAGACAGGAGATGGCAGGGACATCCCGCCAAAATGACGGACTATGTATTTCCGGGCTGCGGCTTTGGAGGTTACTGTCTGCCAAAGGATACCCAATCGTTATATTCCCATGCGGGGAACTATGGACATGAGTCCATGCTGCTCAAAGCGGTGCTGCAGGTGAATGAGGATATTAAAAATCATATCGTAGAGCGGATTACAGCGAGTGCCCAGCCCGATGAAATGGTTGGCATCCTGGGACTATCATTTAAGCCGGATAGCGATGATGTCAGGGGGGCCGTGTCGAAGGACATTATTGGGCTGCTGCTGGACCGCGGATTTCATCGGATTCTGGCCTATGATCCATTGGCGATGGACAATTTCCGCGGCACCTACGGATTACCCATTGAGTATGCGGGCTCTGTTGAGGAGGTTATCGAACGAAGCCAGGTCAGTACAATAGTTACCTCATGGAAGGAATTCAAAGAGAAGCAAAGCCTATATGCAGGCAAAACGATTATCGACGGGCGTCATGTTTTGAGTTGACAAATCCGGTATAAATCAGCCTACAGATCCAATCCGGTGAGTTCGGAACGCCGCGTGCTGCAGGTACGCATTCACCGGTCTTGTGCGTATGTGCTGGTTTCTATAAATGAGGTGCTGACATTTGAAAACCATGGAAAATGAGCTGCTCGATATATTGCAGCGTGTGCTTAAGCAAGAGCATGAAGTGTTGGCATCGCTTGGTCCCGATGAGGATTTGATTGAGTACAATCTGAATTCCATCCTTGTTGTGGAATTGGTGGTTGAGCTTGAAAGTGGCTTTGGGATCGAGATTGATGATGACGATCTATTGACGGAAAATGTATCCACGCTTCGACGTATTGCAGATTTAGTCCGGAAATATCAACAAATCAACCGAATCGGCGGGTGAGAAGCATGGAATTTTGCTGGATGCTGCCTGAAGGGGATTCAGCTTTTATTGTAGAGCAGACGAAGCTTGCGGAAGCAAGCGGATTTCATGCTGTGCTGCTCATAAATGCCAATGCTTATATGGATCCCTGGATTATGGCTACTTCGTTAACGCACCAGACGGAAGCCATTCGCATTCTCGTGGCGCAGAACACCAGCTATTGTCTGCCGACAACAACAGCTAAAGCATTTAATACACTTAATCTGCTGTCCAATGGACGTATTGATCTGAACATAGTGACCGGGAGCTCACAAGTGGAGCTTGGCAAAATGACCCGGGTCGGAGATCACGCTTCCCGTTATAGGCGCACAAAGGAATTCATTGAGTTGTTCCGGCACTTGCAGCAGGGAGGCATTACTCATTATCACGGGGATTGCTTTGATGTGCAAAATGCAGAGCTGATCCCAAGGCTGGAGCCATCGCAAGGAAAGCTGTTTATGGCCGGAAGCTCGGAGGAAGCCATGCAGATCGCTGCACAATTCGCAGATGGCTATTTCGTATTCGGGCATGAGTTTGAGGTTATTGAGCAGCATTTTGCAACCTTCCACCACTTGCTGCCCGACAATCGTCCCAAACCGAAATGCGGCATCATGATCGATATTATTGCGCGGGAAACAAGTGAGGAAGCATGGCAAGCCGCGCATCATTTTCTCGAAAGCGCGAGTCCGTTTCAGAAACGAATGAACCGGCTTTTTCGCAATAATTGTGACTCGGAAGGCATTTCCAAGTATCAGAGCTATTACTCTAAACAGGAGGAACGGCAGGACTCAACACTATGGGCAGGACTATCCCAGCTCAATACTTCCAACGGATTCTCTATTGTCGGCTCCTATGAGGAGGTTCGCCAGTCCCTCTACACATTTCAGAGGCTCGGGGTAGACTATTTTATTGTGTCGGGGCTAATAAGCTCCCACGAATTGGAGAGGATTGGTAGCCGCATCGTCATGCCGATCCAATCGATTCCTTGGCGTGATGACATTGTAAGCGAGGTGCATCCATGATGTTGAAAGTCGTTAACAGCTTGAACATACAGACCGGGCATCATTGTTTATTTTCAGGATTGCGCCATTTGCTCGTAAGCGAGCGTCCAGAACTGGATGCCAGGGCTGCGGAAGCGGATATTTATTTTGAAAGTGACGGCTTGAATTTGGAATATAACGGAGATTTGAGTACGATGTGGCTGGCGTCACAGGAGACGATTATTGAGCAGTTTGCAGCTTCCTATGGGCTTCGCGCCCAATATACGTTTGAGATCAGTCCTAACGTGTTGGATGTATTTCGTGAGATTTTGCTGGAAAACCGCGCTGTATTAGTGTTCATGCGGAGTCCTTATCTGGATTATCATGCCGTGTTCCGTGATGGAGCCGAACGAAATCATATTTTGCTTTTATATGGAATCGATGAAGCTGGTAAAACGGCCTTCGTTGCAGATACCTCATTTCTGGATGTATCCGGGCAAACCTTATCCTACAGCGGCCCGCTATCATTAGAGCACGTACTGGCAGGCGTATGGGGCTATGCATGGGTTGAAGCGGATCCGTCACTAAGCCCGCCCCCAACGGAAGCCCAGCGGTTTGAAAGGGCCGTAGACAACATCAGAAGGTTTCTTGGGCATCACAATCTGCCCTCAGGCCGATTTCAAGGACTGGAGGCTTACCGAGCTTATGTGGAGGATTGGCGGAGATTAATGGACGTGAGTCCTTCCGAGTTTACGGAAACTTGTAAAAATATGTACTACTGCCTACGTGTCGGAGGCATGATGCATCAATTGGATTACTTTGAGATGTTTATTGGGAGACACCAAGACCGGATCAGGAATTGGGACGAACTGGCGAGGAGGCTTACCGAGAACCGCAATAACTGGAAGAAGAGCTTATACCAGCTGTACAAGATCGGATTATGCGTTCAACCGCATAAATTGGAAGCGCTCCAGGACCGATACTTCTCTATGCTGCGTGCGCAAGGGGAATGGCTGGAGGCATTCGTCGATAGCTCGAATCATTGAAAGGGGATTGCGATGTTAACGGACAGCCGCGTTGTGAGCCTCCCGCTGGAGGTACCCATTATTGATGTTCATTCCTTTCACGCATTTTCCCAAGCGATCCTGTTAACCCAACGGGAGAAATCGCTGCCGTGGATTGTATCTAACTACATTCATATTTTTGGAGTGCCACAGTTTGATAAAGGGAATTTCATTCACCTGACAACATCTTCTCTATTCAACAGCCTGCCTTATTCCTTTGTTTCCAAATTGCACACAGATCAGCTTCACTCCTGGTTTCCTGACTGTATCGAGTTTTTCATCGATTGCTTGAATAAAGGACAATATTTAGCAATAGCGCTGGACGAATACTACATACCGGGAATGAACTCCTATGAAAAATTCCACCTTACGCATCATATTCTGGTGCACGGGTATGACCGGGATCAGCGTGTATTCAAGATTGCCGGATTTTTTGCAAAGCCACCGGTATTTAACGTTGACCAATCTCTCAGCTTCGACCTCTTTCAGGAGGCGCTGAATCATGCAGGTCCTGTACCTCAGCGCGTCAGTCAAACATTGGAAATTATACAATTTCCATATCACGCTTTGAACGTACCGGCTGTTGAGTTTGATATAAGCTTGATTACGAGATCACTGGAAGAACACCTGCTCTCCAAGCCGTTAACCGAGGTGAATCCCAAGCGAATCGATTACTGGTTCGGACTCAGAGCCTATGACTTGCTCATTTTATTTCTGGAGCTGGAGCGCGAGCAAGGCAAACCGATTATTCATATGAAGGCATTACAAACGCTAATGAACCATAAAAAAATGATGATCGAAAGAGTAGTCTATTTGTTCAAAACCAACTGCTTGACGGATACCAGATACATCTCTATGGCAGAGACCCTATTAAGAAAAACAATGATTGTCCATCAGCTATGCGTCAAGCAGCGCATTGCTCAGGACGCAAGCAATATTGCAAGAGCCATCCACTGTATTGAAGAGCTTAAAACGTATGAAAAGCAATTTCTGGAAGGGCTGCTCGATGAGCTGCGGAGAGTGAATTGATATGCCGCAGATCGACGATAAATGGGTGCGTGAAGCCGGCAGCAGGTTTGCAGAAGCCCACACGTTATTTACTCCGTTGGAAAGCTTCGAGAGCAGCGTGTATGCCTGGGCTCGTAATGGCAGGAGGTATGTATTAAAAATCGTTTCCCGTCAGGTTAAAACGGAGGCCGAGCTTTTGGGGGAAATTGATTTCGTTCATTTTGCAGCGGCTCATGGAGTGCCTGTGGCGAGAGCGGTCGCTTCCCATCATGGCTGCTATGTAGAGTCCGTTGACGATCCTTCGGGCGCCGGGTATTGGGTCTACGCATTTGAATGGGCGGAAGGCGAGATGAGCAACCCCCAGGCTTGGGGGCCGGAGCTGTTTGAACAATGGGGGCGGCTGACAGGCAAGCTTCATCGCATCGCATCCCAGTATGAACCGTCCAAACCGCAGTGGAAGCGACACCGTTGGGATGAGGAGGAATTATTCCGTACGGCGTTATCTGTGCTTGCGGAGGAACCGAAGCTTAGTGAAGCATTGAGCGGGTGTTTACAAAGGCTCAAGCAATTGCCTGAGCAGCCCCATCAGTTTGGATTAATCCATAATGATTTGCATTTTCGGAACTTTCATGTCCATAACGGCAGACTGATTGTATTTGATTTCGCCGGAATGTTGTACCATCATTTCGTCAATGACATTGCAGTTGCTTTGTATTATGCAGTCAGCGGAGACCGTTCATCCAAAGATAAAGCGTCGTTTGCACAGTTGTTTATGCATCATTTTATGGAGGGCTACGCTGTCAGTCAGCCCACCCCCAAGGGTATGCTGCACCCTGTGCCGGATTGGATGCTGCTTCGCCATTTACTCCTGTATACGGCGTACCTCCGCAGCTGGGAGGCAGCGGACAGGACCACAATGCAAAGGTGGACTCTAAACCGGTATCGTACGGATCTGCTGGAGGGGAAGCTATTTGGAGGGATTGACTTTAGCTTTGTTAGCTTCCTGTAAGCTTGTAAACAGAACGATAAAGTGAGGGACGATGTATGAGCCAAACCCATTTAACGAAGGACTCCATTACTAATTTCGTTAGAAGCAAAGTGAAGGAAATATTACAAACAGAGGAGGCCTTGACCTTAGATCAGGAATTGGCGAGTCTAGGCATGGATTCTTTTAATTCTATGAATTTAGTCATCGAGTTCGAAAAGGAATTTGGGATTATTTTTGATGATGAAGAGCTTTTATTCGAAAATTTCGCTACTCTGCGCCATATGTCAGATCGGATTTGTTCCAAATTAGGAGCGGATTTAACCTATTCGTAAGCAGGTATGTGGCTATGGGCAGGAAGGAGGCAATGGAGATCCTTGAAACAGCAATGGGTGGATTGCTACATTGATAAGCTATTGGCTATTTATCCGCAGATTCAGTCTTATACCGCTATGATTGACAGGTGGGCTTTTATCCCTGAATGGACTGCAACAGAAGTGGATTTTAACTTGAAGCGGGTGCTGGAGACGGAACAGAGACTGTTCGAGCTGTATGGGATCCGGCGCCAGTTCAACAGCGGCTGGATCGATGAGGCCCTGCAAAGCGGCCTGCGGGTGCTGCTGCCTTGTGATTTGTATTATATGCCGCATGCGAAGGTGTTCTACGGTGTTGAGCACGCAGGGCATTATATTTGGGTGCAGAAGCTCATGCCGGACGGCAGCTACCAGATTTTCGATGATCATCCTGCTTTCAATGGGGTAATGGCTGGGGACGCTTTGCGTCAGGCGCATGAGGCCATGAAGCTGCCCTATCAAGCCTTGGAGCCGGAGTGTGAACGAATATCCGATGAGCAGGCAGTCCAATACATAGCTCGGATGCTGCAGTCTGATTCATTTCACCTCGGCCGCTTCGCAAATCAGTTGTTAAACACGGATTTATCTCCCAACCGTAAGTGTGAAATTCTGAAGGGAACCCGACATATGCAGCATCGGCTGAATGGACTCCTTCGGATAATGGATCATGCTCCACTTCCGGTAAGCGGTATGGAAGACATGACCATGACACGCCAGTCGGTGACGAATTATATAGACGGCTGGCGAGCTACCGTAAATTTAGCATTAAAGGGGATGCTGGTTCCAGTGGAAACGGTATGGGATCGTCTTGAGCAGCGGCTTCATAAGCATGCTGAAGGAGATCGTGTCTTAACAGAGGCGGCAGCTCAAATTGTGGGGAACCTTGAATTAGCTTCCGATGGAGGGAGAACGCGGTCATGATCCTAAGCGGCATCCAATTGGCATGGGCCATTGTGCTAATGAAATATCATGAACCGGATCAGCTTCAGCTGTCCTTTCAGTCTAGGTATCCGCTGCCTGTCTGGACCTGCAATCATGCTGCTCTTCATGCGGATGCAGATATGGTTCTGGAAATAAAGGTGTCCATAGAAGATACAATCAAGGATCTGAAGGCAAAGCTTTACAGATTGCTTGCAGAATATACCGACGTTAGCGGAAGAGTATCCGCCTCCTTAACTTTACCTGTATCGGTTACATCCCATGACTCGGTGTGGGCAAAAGAGCTTGAAGCGATCGTATTTGCCGATAGGCAGCTGAATTCGCATTTACATGGCGAAATTTCACTGGGTCGTTTGAAAGGTCATTTATTAAAAGCTTATGAAGCTATGCTTCGCGATGAACGCGTGCGGATTAAAGATGTGGATATTTTATCGCCCGAAGAACGGTCGCAGCTGCTTATTGAATTCAATCAAACTCAAGCGGACTACCCAAAGGGACTGACAATCCATGGTCTCTTTATGCGGCAAGCAGCTGCAAACCCAAATTCATTGGCGGTTGTCTGCAATAAAGAGAGCATCAGCTATGCAGAGCTGGATCGGAGATCATCACGATTGGCCGTCAAGCTGAGAAGTCGGGGGGTTCGACCGGGCTGCATCGTTGCGATAACAGCCGACCGGACGATCGAGATGATTATCGGCTTATTGGCGATTTTGAAATCGGGCGGGGCTTACTTGCCTATCGACCTTCGTGCTCCACAGGCACATAATCAGCTGATTCTGGAGGATAGTGGAGCGCAGATTGCCATTTCCAAAAGCTTGTCCAGATCTGCAGGCGTTGAACTCATAGACCCCTACGATCCGATGTCCTATGATCAACCGGACTTACATACGGAATGGGAAGGCCATTCCACCGATCTTGCGTACGTCATCTATACCTCTGGGTCGACAGGAACACCCAAAGGAGTAATGGTGCGTCATCAGGAGGTCATTAACTTCTGCTGCTGGCTGGATGCGAAATACCAGATTGCTGATCATCCGCGTATCCTTCAATCCGCTAATCTGACCTTTGACGCTTCGGTGGAATCTATTTTTGGAGCGTTATTGAATGGCGGTACTTCAATCCTTATTAGAAGCGAGCTGCTGCTCCATAAGCGGGCTTTTCACGATTTTATTCGTAAACATCAGGTGCATATCGTGCCGCTGGTTCCTACCTTGCTTTCGCTGCTGACCGATGAGGATAAGCTTGAGAGTGTTCGGGTCGTTATTACTGGCGGGGATGTTTTGGAAAGGGAGCTCAAGGATCGGGTTATTGCCAAGGGCTACAAATTGTATAATCACTATGGACCTACCGAGACGACTGTCGTGGTAATGGCCACGGATGTGGAGCAGGACCAGGTTACCTTGGGGAAGCCGATAGCCAATACGAGGATTTATGTGCTAAATCGTCGGTTGGAGCTATGTCCTATAGGCGTATGGGGAGAAATCTGCATTGCAGGCGATGGAGTATCAAGGGGATACTTGAACCGTGATGACTTGACCCAAGAGAAGTTCGTGGCACATCCGTACGAGCCCGGTCAGCTCTTGTATCGTACGGGAGATATCGGCAGATGGCTTCAGGACGGGCGAGTCGAGTATGCGGGAAGAACCGATAGCCAGCTCAAAATCAACAGTATTTTAGTACATCCGGAGACCATTCGCAAGCACTTAAAGACCCATAGCTCGATTAAAGAGGCGCAGGTTCTCGAAATAAAGGTTAATGGCATTAATAAATTAGTTGCTTACTATACTGTTAATGAGCCTGTCTCAGCCGTCTTGCTTAGAGAACATTTATTGCTTTACATCCTCCCGGCTATTATGCCAAGCCAATTTATTGAGATCACTGATTTTCCACTGAATTTGAACGGTAAGCTGAACAAACAGGCTTTGATTGAATGGGTTCTAACGTAAGCCGGTATTCGAAGTGCGGAGGGGAAGTAATCTGAGGCAGATGCTGAGAAAATTAAGTATGGGCAGGGGCTTATGATACAAAAAGGGAGGGGCACCGATATTAGGTACCCTTCTTTTTCATTGCGAAAATAATACTTGCTCCGCTTTCTGTTCAAAAAGGCTTGAAATACATAAATAAAATCAGTAAAAAGGCAAGCGCATGCGTTATTCCTTCCAGCTTCCCGGCCTGCTTTCCAATGGCTATATATGGCGCGGGAAGAAGCTCATCCCCGTTATATTTCCTCAGAATATCCGCCTGCTCTGCCATTTTTCTCGGCAATAAGCCGATCACAATGACTTGAGCCGCAAGATACAGCACGATCGAAATCAAGTACCACCCTGTACCGAACAAGGAAGGGTTCATGATGCCCAAAACAATTCCTGTGACGAGAAGCGTAACACTCCCGATCTTGGGGAGGATTTCCAGCTTCTTCAGCAGCTCCAGTGTATGCTTCGCTTGTGAAACGGTTTTCGCGCTTTTGGCGATGATGGGAAAACCGAAAGTAGCCCCCAGCCCCATGATGGCTGCCACAATGTGGATGAAAACGAACAAACTGTACATTGGATGATACACACTCCCATAAAATGATTTTTATTCTATGAAAGGAGAATATCGCAGTATGTTTAAAACTGGGTAAAAAATATAATATTTTATACAAGAATGTTATAACCGGGAGTCCCTATTCCTCAAGGGAGAAGGGAATAGTTATAAATCCATTTGCACTCACATATCTTTTCTTCAATTGACGATTTACATAAGGAGGTATTTGTTTGAATCAGGGCGCACAATTCGAGCACCGCTTCTGGCTGCAAATATTGGGAGATCACAGTCGGTTCATCTGGAGTACGCTTTCACCCAAGGAAGATAGAGCTATTCAGATAGCCCATCAATTTATTCAATCGTTCGATAGCTTATTAGAGCTGGCTCGTAAAAGCTTAACGGACGAAGAGCTTATGTCTCTAAATCAGCAGGCGCTGTCCCTAACGATTCAACTGCGCAGCTTCAAGTTAGATCTGCTAAAGCAAATGCTGACGAGAAATGTATCTATCGGGCTGACGCCTACCTTTATTAATCATATGGTAAATGAGCTTGAAGAATATTTACGCATAGTGAATGAACTGGCAGCAGGGAGGCCTGTTCCTCATTTTGATGCTATTCACCATGACTTGCTATGGCTTTCCGATGCATCCGGTCACGCGGCTTCTATTGCAAGCGATTTAGATATGGTGGAGAAACGTTTGATGGAGAAAAGCCAAATGTTCGAGGTTCACTTCCAGCAGTTTTATATAAAAAGTATCGAAATGGCCGGATATATGAGAACGCAGCTGAGTGATTTTCCGGCTTTTCGAAAGTTCCATAAGGACATTGATATCGAAATGAAGCTTTTTGTAGCCTTCTTGCAAGAGATTGAGGATTTGGAATTGTCAGTCGAAGTGCTCGACCGGATCAGTCCGTTGATCCCGGACCATATGATGCGGGAGGAGTGTTACTATCTTACCAAACTGGCCGGGTTAGGTATGGTACCCAACCCGAACTGTGATCCAACCAAGCCGAGAGTCGAAAGTTAATACATG
The DNA here is from genome assembly GCF_002234615.1 of Paenibacillus rigui. GTDB lineage: Bacteria > Bacillota > Bacilli > Paenibacillales > NBRC-103111 > Paenibacillus_S > Paenibacillus_S rigui. The sequence continues at coordinate 91,857 of NZ_NMQW01000037.1, forward strand.
CTGAATCATTCGGGATTGGACATGGCGCGGACTAGCCCAGCCCAACCACCCAACCCTTGGTTTTAATCGTCCATAGTGTAACCCAAGCTTGTAAATTCATACTTAGGCTCTTATGTTTGGAAGAGGAGGGGTTGACGAAAATTCAAAACTTGATTATAGTATATACATACCCATACAGGTATACGTAAATGAAGGGGTTGATACATTTCGGAAAAACCAAATGGCCTGCTTTCATTTGATAAATGAGAGATGAGAGATGAGTTTAAACAAGCAATTGGCAATTTTTTTTGGCCTTTTATATACCCTGGTGGGTATATAAACATTAGGCTTTTGAGCATCATAACAGATAATATTTTAGAAATGCTGGAGCCTTATGGATATGGCATGGAATTAACCATATTTGCGATTGGCTTCCCCGGTTCATGCTGCGCTGATCATAGTGATCGTCTAAAAAATCTGGATCTCAATATTATGCTAGGATCCGCTCTTTTGAGGATATCGCTTACCGCAAGTAAGCATCCTATATATAAATGGAGGCTATGTCCATGACAACACTACAAGTAAATCGTACATTGGAATGTGAAGGGCTTGCTTGTCCGCTGCCCGTAGTTCGAACAAAAAAGGCGATTGACGAGATGAACGCCGGTGAAGTACTGGAAGTCCGGGCAACGGATAAAGGTTCTGTTGCTGATCTTAAGGGCTGGTCCAGCCGAACAGGGCATCAGTATTTAGGATTAAAAGAGGAAAACGGCGTGTTCCACCACTTTATTCGTAAAGCCGAAGCAGCCGATACAAAATCGGAAAAAGTACACCCGCATACGGTTTCGAATGATGAAGTACACGCCAAAATTTCTTCTGGAGAAGCACTTCACATCATTGATGTTCGCGAACCTGCGGAATATGCTTTCGGACGAATCCCGGGATCCATCTCGATACCGCTAGGTGAGCTGGAAGAAAAATGGAGCCAACTTGATCCGAGTAAACCATATTATGTAGTTTGCCGCTCAGGCAACCGAAGTGATCTCGCTTGCCAACTCTTAACAGACAAAGGATTTCAAAACGTTAAAAATATAATCCCTGGCATGTCGGAGTGGACACACACTCAAGAGCAAGATTAAACATACAAAGGAGACGAGTAACATGGCAAATAAAAAAGTAGCACTTATTGCATCAAGCGGTGGCTTGGAGACGGCGTATAAGGTTTTGAACATTGCTACAGCGGCAGCGGCATTGGATGCAGAGGTAGCCATCTTCTTTACTTTCGAAGGCTTATCCATCATTCATAAGGAATCCGAACACCTATTGAAGCTCAAGCCAGGCAATGAAGGACTGGCGGAAGGCTTTCAAAAAGCCAATGTTCCCTCGATTAAAGAACTGATTGAAATTGCCAAAGAATCGGGAGTACGTCTCATCGGTTGTCAAATGACGATTGATGTTATGGGGCTTGAAAAAGAACATTTTATCGAAGGAATCGAGCTCGGAGGCGCCGCGACATTCCTGGACTTTGCTTTTGATGCTCAAGTGAGCTTGAATTTCTAATCATACAAAGTGGAGGACAAACCATGGCTGATGTTCCCTTGATTTCTGCAGAACAATTGCACGACCATATGAATTCCGGTAATAGTGTACGAATTCTTGATGTCCGCAATCAGGAGGAATTCGACAATTGGAAGATTGAAGGTAAGAAGGTTAAATCCATGAATATTCCTTACTTCAATTTTTTGGAGGAGGACGAGACGCTATTAACAGCCTTGCCAAAGGACGAAGAGATGGTCGTGATTTGTTCCAAAGGCGGCTCCGCTCAGTTCGTTGCGGAAACGTTAGCTGACAAAGGCTACAAAACCTCTGTGCTTGAAGGCGGAATGCTCGCTTGGAGTCAATTTTATCATCCTACCGTCGTTGCATTTGATGAAAAAATGAAACTGATTCAAATCAATCGATTGTCCAAAGGGTGTCTATCCTATGCCGTTATTTCAGAAGGCAAAGGCATGATAGTAGATGCAAACCAAAACATTGAATTTTATACTGAGCTGGCTCAGCAATACAATTTTACCATTGAACATATTGTAGATTCCCATTTGCATGCTGACCACATTTCCGGCGGACCTGCACTGGCAAAACAAACGGGGGCAACATACTATATTTCTTCCGGCGAAGTAAAGGGAACAGATCTGGCGTATGAGCCGCTTGAGGAACATAAATCGATACGGTTTGGTCAAGTTGAGGTAGAGGTGCTTGCGCTGCCGACACCAGGTCATACTCCAGGCTCCACTTCGTTCCTGTTGAATAACCAGTTCTTGATGTCCGGTGATACGATCTTCGTCGGTGGCTTGGGACGGCCTGATCTGGGCGGTAAAGCAAAAGAATGGGCACAGGATTTGTATGATACGGTTTTTAACAAAGTAAATCAATTGTCAGATGAAGTACTGGTTCTACCGGCGCACTATGCAGATATTAAAGAAATAAACGATAACGGGATTGTAGGGGCAACCCTCGGCGATATTCGAAATAATAATGAAATTATGCGTAATTCAAACCGGGAAGCTTTTACGGAACAAGTTGCAGGAGCGGCCTCGACAGAGAAACCGCCAAATTTCGAAGAAATTATTGCTATTAACCGCGGTGAATTGCATGTCGAACCTGATCGGGCCATAGAACTGGAAATCGGACCGAATCGGTGTGCTGTTCATCATCACGAATAAATAAGGGAGAGATTATGAAATGGCGAATTTAGTTGTGGATGCAAAAGGACTTGCTTGTCCAATGCCGATTGTTAAAGCGAAGAAAGGGATAGATTCTCTGGAACCGGGACAAATTATGGAGCTGCAAACTACAGATAAAGGCTCGATGAAAGATTTTCAGGCATGGGTTAACCAAACCAATCATGAACTTATTGAGTCGAAGGAAGACAACGGGATATTCACCTTTATTGTAAAAAAAGGATAATTACGCTTGAAAGAGGCTACCACGTCATTCTGTGGTAGCTTTTCATTCATTACCTAGGGGGAGATGACTTGTTTAAATACTCTATCATCTTGTTCATCATCGTATATTTCATTCAATGGATCAGACCCGTCAAAGGGCTGAAGACTATAGATGTTACATCGTTGGCTAATCATTTAAAGGATAAATCAGCTGACTTTAAAATACTCGATGTCCGAGATCAGGTTGACTTTTATGCGGGACACATCGAAGGAGCCTTTCATATCTCTCTAGGAAGATTACCTTATGTGAAAAAACGCGAATTTCATTTGGAAGATGAAATCATTATCGTAGCGGATTCGAAGCATAAGAGCAAGAAAGCGGCTAGAGTGATGAAGAAAAATGGTTTTAAACAACTATCCTATCTGGAGAATGGTATGCAAGCATATCAGAAGCTTCACGAATCAGCTAACCACAAAAAATTTCAGGGGGCGGAATCCCCGGATAATCATACAGAAAGGAAGATCCTACAATGCAGTACGATGATGATGTGAAGAAAAGATTAAAGCGGGTAGAAGGTCAAATTCGAGGCGTTCTAAGAATGATGGAAGAAGGGCAGGATTGCAAGGATGTGGTAAGCCAATTATCTGCCGTAAGAAGTGCGGCGGATAAGGCTATTGCCTATATTGTCGCTGTAAATTTAGAACATTGTATTTTAGAAGAAAAAGAAGCTGGCAGAGATACGGGCAAAATGGTCCAGGAAGCGATTGATTTGCTGGTCAAGAGTCGTTAATCCCTGAACAAAACAAAATCGAACAAAAAAATCATTAGCGCCTATTCAAGCTAATGATTTTGTACATAAGTTTCAATTAATGTCGAGAATAAGGTTCAATTGTAAAGAACTACTGCTTGCTATTCATCGGCGTCCACGGAAAGTTCGTCGTAAATCCTCAACCCACTTGTCCGGAATTTCCCAGGGGATGAAGTGTCCGCCATGTTCATGGACCGAGATGTTTACATGGTTATACCATGGGGCACGATCGCTATCGAGAAAATGGTGTACGCGATTTTCCGTCGGGATCCCCGGTGGATTTTCATAACCTACGAAGGTAATACCGGTCGGTGCCTCAATGACTGGCGAACGATGGTGTGAGGGTGTCCATGGGTAACGGTTGGCGTTTGCGTAGCCGCGCATCGAGGTTTCGATGGCATTGTTTACCCAGAAGATTGTTGCATGCGTAAGGATGTCGTCCTTCGAAAAAACATTCTCGACGTTCCCGTGATTGTCGCTCCACTTGACCCATCGTTCCAAAATCCATGCGAGCATGCCTGCCGGCGAGTCGCTCAATCCGTAGGCCAGTGTGCCGGGATCAAGAACGTGAACAGCAAGATGCGATGCAAAGCGACGATCAAATTTAACAATCTCCGCTCGGATAGGCTCGGGGATGTTGTCGGGAATGGGGCGGCCTCCTGCGAAATCCCAAGCGCGATCCCCGTTAAAAAAGCTCAGTTTTTGAGCAGACCCGATATGTATAGCATAGAGCTCGTCATGATATTTGTGTCCCAATTGACCTGTCACGAGAGCGCCTACATCGCATCCCCCTGCTGCATATTTAGTATAACCGAGAATATCCGTCATAAGTGTATGCCAGAGATCGGCAATTTTCCAAAAGTTCATGTCCGGGTTGTTAGGTAGCGGAGCCGAGAACCCGAAGCCGGGAAGTGAAGGAACGATGACGTCAAAGGCTTCAGCGGGATCGCCCCCGAATGCGCCAGGATCTGCGAGTGGATCAATGACCTTGGACCAATGCCAGAATGTCCAAGGCCAACCATGGGACAAGATCAAGGGGATAGGATTGGGCCCCGTACCCGGTTTACGCATAAAGTGCACTGAAACTCCGTCCACATTGACTTTATAATGTTCGTAAGCGTTGATTGCTTTCTCGGCTTTGCGCCAGTCAAACTCATGAATCCAGTAACCGACAAGTTCTTCAAGGTACTTCCGGCTAACACCGTAAAACCAATCATCATTCCCTGCATCGACAGGCCATCGTGTAGATTTCAGACGAGATTGAAGATCGGCAAGTGCCTCATCCGTTACGTGAATGGGGCATGGTTCAAGAGCGAAAGGGGCTGTTGTCATTAGTGTACCTCCCTCAAAATGGATTGAACAAACAACCTGATCATGCCAGGCATGAACTTGAGACTAAGAATCATTTCCCAGTTCGGCCAGATGCTTTAATGCAGGCAATGCGGCTGCGATTGCCTCCTTTTCCTCCAGGGTAAGTCCGTCAATGAAATTCGAGAGCTTCGCTATGCGATCCAGTCGGCGCGAGTCGATAACATGGGTGCCAAGGGCGGTAATATGCACTAGAACCACTCGGCCATCATTCGGGTCTGGCCGGCGCTCGACAAGTCCGTCCCGTTCAAGTCGGGTAACCAGCTGAGTGATGGCCGACTGGGTAATTTGCTCATGGGCTGTCAGCTCAGTCAGCCTCATGGGGCTTTTACGTGTCAATGTGTGCAGGACAGACAGCGTAGTAAAGCTTAATTTTTCAATGGACGGCAGCCGGATGAGTATCCTTGTCAGGTGCTCGAGAGCTAGGGCGAAATCAGCGACATTGAGGTCAGTAGAATGATTTATAGGCTTCATAGCCAAATTATATCACTAATTTATATAAGTTTCTAATGTATTTATGCATATTGAAAGGTTCATTCTATTTGATCCGCTCAATAAACTGATTCGCTGCACGGGAAAGAGGCATGTTGCGCATGATCATGATTCCGACTTGGGAAGGCGGAAGCTGCACATCCAATTGGATTTCGAAAAGAGACCCGTCTTCCAGCTCTTTGGAGACGAATTCCCTGGTCACGTAAGAAATACCGAGTCCTTTTTGCGCGCATTCTATCAGAAGACCGACGCTTCCAACCTCAATCTCAGGCTTCAACTCGTAACCGTAGCCGTGAAACAATTCAGTGATGCCCATGCGTGCCCGGCTGTTGCGTGAGAACAAAATAATAGGATACTCAAGCAGCATTTCGAGCGTAATCACCTTATTTTTAAGATCTGCGTAATGCGCCCCCGCTACAAAGCAATCCTGCAATTGTATTCCCTCTCTCACTTCAAGCTGCGGATCTGTAATTGGCATCCGAACTACACCCAGATCCACACGGCCTTCTTTTAAGTAAGAAATAATCTCTGGCGTCGTTCCATGAATCAAGGAAAGTCCTATACCGGGATACTGCTGATGAAATTCTTCCAGGAAGGGGAGTAAATAATGCTTAAACAGCGATTCGCTTCCACCGATTTTCAGCTCACCGCTATCCAAATTCTTAAGTTCTGTCATTTTCTTCTCGGCAATTGAAATTAAGATGTGGGACTTTTCAATATAGGAGTACAGAACGGCGCCTTCTTGTGTCAAGGCAACGCCTTTGGAATTCCGGTAAAACAAAGTAATGCCCAAGCTTTCTTCCAGCTGCTTAATGGCGTGACTGACGCTTGGCTGGGTCAGATACAAGGCTTTAGCCGCCTGGGATAGGCTTCCAGTTTTGGCTGCCCAATAAAACACTTTGTATAATTCATGATTGACTATAGACACGGTCTATATCTCCTCTAAAATATATTAATTACTTGTATAGCTTTGATTTGTATTATAGTTGAACCAAGAAAAAGAAGCCAGACCGGAAGGAGAGAGAGATGGAGAGAGAGATGGAGACTGTAACTTTTGTTTTGTTTGGTGCGACAGGGGACTTGGCCAAAAGGAAGATTTACCCGGCCCTGTACAATTTGTTCCTTGAGCAAAAGCTGCCCAAATGTTTTCATGTGATTGGTCTTGGAAGAAGAGAACTGTCTGATGAAGTATTTCAAGCCGGTGTTGAGCAATCCGTGACCCAGTTCTCCAGAAGGAAAGCGAATGACCCCGTATCACTGAAAAGCTTCGTCCATGCATTCCGTTATCAAGCGCTGGATATTGGTCGCAAAGAGGATTATACAAAGCTTCTGCAGCGGATTGAGCAGAGAGAGAGAGAACTGAACCTCACACCGAACCGGATGTTTTATTTATCCGTTGGTCCCGAATTTTTTGCAGCCATTGCTACGAATATCAAAGAAAGCGGTCTTGGTTCGGCGGCTGGCTGGAAGCGGCTTTTGATCGAGAAGCCATTTGGCCACGATTTGCAATCTGCCAGGGAATTGAATCGGCAGCTGAGCGAAGCTTTTTCGGAGCAAGAGATTTTTCGAATCGATCACTATCTCGGGAAGCCTATGGTGCAAAAGCTAGGGGCATTGCAGCAAAATAATCCGGTATTGGATGCTTTATGGACGAACCGCTATATTGCCAACGTGCAGATCACGGCCAACGAAACCGTCGGTGTTGAAGAGAGAGCCGGTTATTATGATCGGGCAGGCGCCGTAAGGGACATGTTCCAAAACCATATGCTGCAATTGCTGATGATGGTAGCCATTCACCTTCCAAAGAACAGTACTCCTGAAGAGGTGCGGCTCAAGAAGAAGAAGGTCATGGAAGATCTTGTGCCATTGCATAAACAGGATATAGCAAGCCATGTGATTCGCGGCCAGTACGCAGCAGGGACCATCCAGGGAAAGTCGGTGCCGGGTTATACTTCCGAACCGAATATCTCTGAAGCGTCGTTGAATGATACATTTATTGCTGCAAAACTGCAGATCGATGCGCCTTTTTGGAGAGGGGTTCCTTTCTATATCCGAACAGGAAAAAGATTAAAGGAAAAATCGACTCGTATCGTGGTTGAGTTCAAAGAACCGTTAAAGCAGCAAGCCTCCGCTCAAGAGGAGAAGCCGATGCCGAATCTTCTCGTATTTGAAATGAGCCCTCATGAGGGCATAACATTGCAGCTAAATACTAGAGATCCGCAGCATCAGGGAGCGTTTAAACCGATTCATATCGATTTTCATTCAAATCATCAGGATTTGCCTGAGGCTTATGAAAATTTGCTGTATGACGCTTTGCTGGGTAAACCTACGTTCTTTGCTCATTGGGACGAGGTTGAGTTATCGTGGCAATGGGTTGAACCCATTCTGCAAGCATTTGGCGATCAGCTTGTTCCGCTGCATCCTTATCCGGCCGGCACCTACGGCCCCGCCGAGTCCGACGCGCTATTGGCAAAGGACGGTTATCATTGGTGGTTCGATTCGGAATGCAGTTCGGAAATACAATTAAAAGGAGAACAATATGCCTATCACTCAAACCATTGATCAATTAGCGATTGACACCATTCGGACGTTGTCCATTGACGCAATCAACAGCGCGAATTCAGGCCATCCCGGCCTGCCTATGGGGGCCGCACCGATGGCCTATGCCTTGTGGGGCAAGCTGTTAAACCATAATCCAGGCAACGCCAAATGGTTCAATCGCGACCGTTTTGTCCTTTCTGCAGGCCACGGGTCCGCACTGCTGTACAGCCTGCTGCATTTGTCCGGATATCGAGTGTCGATTGAGGATTTGAAACAGTTCCGCAAGCTGAACAGCTTAACCCCGGGACACCCTGAATTTGGCCACACGGATGGGGTAGAGGCAACGACAGGGCCATTAGGTCAAGGAATTGCGATGGCTGTCGGCATGGCGATGGCGGAAGCGCATCTGGCTTCCAAATTTAATCGGAACGATTTCCCGGTTGTCGACCATTACACGTATGCGCTTGTGGGTGACGGCTGCTTAATGGAAGGCATCTCTTATGAGGCCATGTCGATGGCCGGCCATATGAAGCTGGGTAAGCTTATCGTTTTGTATGATTCCAACGATATTTCTTTGGATGGCAGCTTGAATCTTTCGTTTGGGGAAAACATACAAAAGAGGGCGGAATCGGCCCATTGGGAATATTTGCGGGTGGAGGACGGTAACGACATTTCGCAAATCGTGAAAGCGATCGAAGCGGCAAAGCATAATACCGAGCAGCCGACCCTGATCGAAATACGGACGATTATCGGCTATGGAAGCAAGGTGGCGGGAACGAACAAGGCACATGGTAATCCGCTCGGGAAGGAAGAAGCGAAGGCGACGAAAGAAGCTTACGGCTGGAATTACGAGGACGAGTTTACCGTGCCGGAAGCAGTGAAAGCACACTTTGAACAGCTTAAACAGAAGGGCAAGGCCAAGGAAGAGGAATGGAACCAATTAATGGCTGCTTATGCTGCCCAACATCCTGAGCTTGGCAAGGAGCTGGCTCAAGTGGTTGACGGCTCCGTGACGATTGAGGCCGCCGATATCCTTACCTTTGATCCATCCAAGTCGGTGTCTACCCGTGTAGCCAGCGGTCAGGCGATTAATCATTTCATTCAAACAGTACCTTCCATCTTCGGAGGCAGCGCAGACTTGTCCCATTCGACGATGACGAACATCGGCGGCGATGACGTGTTCGCAGTTGGTTCCTATTCGGGACGCAACGTATACTTTGGTGTCCGTGAGCATGCGATGGGTGCGGCCGGAAACGGTATGGCACTGCATGGCGGCGTGAAGCCGTTCGTCAGCACCTTCTTCGTATTCAGCGACTACTTGCGTCCGGCCATTCGTCTAGCCGCATTGCAAAAGCTGCCTGTGATCTATGTGTTCACACACGACTCTATTGCCGTCGGGGAAGACGGACCGACTCATGAGCCGGTAGAGCATCTTGCTGCGCTTCGCACCATCCCGGGACTGACCGTCATCCGTCCAACCGACGCGAACGAAACGGCAAACGCTTGGGCGTATGCCTTGCAGCAAAAGCAGGGGCCTGTGGCACTTGTGCTTAGCCGCCAAAACCTGCCTGTATTCGAGGAAACCAAGGGACAGGTTGAAGGGGTTAGCAAGGGGGCTTATATCCTGACAGAAACAAATCAGCAACCGGATGTTATTCTGATCGCGACCGGCTCTGAGGTATCTCTTGCCGTTGGGGCCAAAGAGGAACTGGAGAAGGACAGCATCTCCGTACGTGTCGTTGCTATGCCGAGCCGCGAGCTGTTCGACGGCCAATCCGAGGCGTACAAAGAAACCATTTTACCGAGATCAGTCACGAAGCGTTTAGCCATTGAAGCCGGTATTTCGTTAGGCTGGGATCGGTACACCGGTCCAGACGGCATAGTGTTGTCCATCGATACGTTCGGTGCTTCAGGTCCGGGCAATGAGGTTATGGAATATTTCGGATTTTCCGTCAACAATGTAGTTCAATTAACGAAAAAACTAATGAGCAAATAAAAATTGGAGGAATGAACAATGAAATTTTTTATCGATACTGCGAACCTTGTGGATATTAAGAAAGCGTACAAAGTCGGCATTTTGTCTGGGGTTACGACCAATCCTTCCCTTGTTGCCAAAGAAGGCGTCAAGTTCGAAGACCGGATTGCTGAAATTTTGCAGGCTGTCCCTGAAGTTGAATCCGTATCGGCTGAGGTAACTCCTGATGCCTTAACTGCAGAAGAGATGATTGCGCAGGCCGATGAGCTGATCAAGATTAACGGTTGGGATAAGAATATTACGATTAAGCTCCCAATGACTTTGGATGGTCTTGAAGCATGCCGTTATTTGACGAAAAAAGGCGTTAAAACGAACGTGACGTTGATCTTTACCGTGAACCAGGCCTTGCTTGCGGCACGTGCAGGGGCAACTTATGTATCACCATTCCTTGGACGCCTGGACGATATTTCCGAAGACGGCGTTCTGCTTGTGACGAAAATTGCCGAATTGTTCCGTATTCATAACCTGGATGCACAAATTATCGCCGCATCCGTACGTCATCCGGATCACGTGACACGTGTAGCGATGGCAGGAGCACATATTGCTACTGTGCCGTTTCAGGTAATTGAACAATTGGCGAAGCATCCATTGACCGATCAAGGGATGGAGAAATTCGCCGCGGATTGGAAGAAGTCGGTACAACAATAAGTCCATTTTTTTACTTTGATCGTTTTTGAAATAGCATCATGTATTGTTTGGAGGTATTAGCATGCAGAAGCAGCAAATAGGCGTAGTGGGATTAGCCGTGATGGGTAAAAACCTTGCATTGAATATGGAGAGTAAAGGCTTCTCCGTGTCAATCTACAATCGTTCATCTGAAAAAACGAATGAGCTTTTGGCTGAAGCACAAGGTAAAAATTTCGTAGGTACGTTCACTGTCGAGGAATTTGTTCAGTCCTTGGAAACACCTCGCAAAATATTAATTATGGTTAAAGCCGGGCAGCCGACCGACGATACCATTAATCAGCTTGTGCCTTACCTGAGCCAAGGGGATATTCTCATAGACGGTGGAAATGCTTATTTCCCTGATACGCAAAGAAGAAATAAAGAACTGCAAGCCAAAGGCTTCCGTTTTATCGGCGCCGGCGTGTCGGGCGGGGAAGAGGGCGCGTTACACGGGCCTGCGATTATGCCGGGCGGACAAAGGGATGCATATGAGCTCGTGGAGCCTATCTTGACAGCGATCTCCGCTAAGGTGAATGGCGATCCTTGCTCGACCTACATTGGAGAAGACGGTGCAGGTCATTACGTCAAAATGGTTCATAATGGAATCGAATACGGCGATATGCAGCTCATCGGAGAAGCGTACCACTTGTTGAAGGAGGTACTGAATTTAAGCACGGGTCAATTACATGAGATTTTCACGGAATGGAATCATGGTGAGCTGGACAGCTATTTGATTGAAATTACAGCGGACATCTTCTCGAAAATAGACCCGGATACGGGGAAACCGATGGTCGATGTCATTCTGGATTCGGCTGGACAAAAAGGAACGGGAAAATGGACGAGTCAGAGTGCTTTGGATCTAGGCGTTCCGTTGTCCATCATTACGGAATCCGTGTTTGCGCGGTTTATATCCGCCATGAAAGAAGAACGCATTGCGGCAAGCAAGCGTCTTAACGGTCCTGCAGTTTCCAGCTATGACGGGGATCCGCAGCACTTTATCGAAGCGGTTCGTCAAGCTTTGTTTGCAAGTAAAATAGCCTCCTACGCGCAAGGCTTTGCCCAAATGAGAGCCGCTTCAGACGAGTACAAGTGGAATTTGAATTACGGCGGTATTTCCATGATTTTCCGCGGGGGCTGCATTATCCGTGCGCGTTTTTTACAAAATATTAAAGATGCCTACGATCGTGACCCGGATTTGAAAAATTTGTTCTTGGACGAATATTTCAAGAAGATCGTTGAAGACTACCAGACAGCCTGGAGACAAGTCATATCCATTGCTGTGACCAGAGGAATTCCGGTTCCTGCTTTTTCTTCGGCATTGGCATATTATGACAGCTATCGCTCAGCACGTCTTCCGGCCAATTTGCTGCAAGCCCAAAGGGATTATTTTGGAGCCCATACTTTCGAGCGTCTGGATCAGAAGGGAAGCTTTCATTATCAATGGATGGGAACGAAAGAATAAGGCTGAGCTCCTGCATTGATCATTGACGTTGGGGAGCACACATCAACTTTACTTAACGGATCAAGCTTGGTTGCCATCAGGTGACACAAGCTTGATCCGTTTATTGTTTTGCGACAATTGCAAATCAATCCATTTTGTGTATCATTAGGCATGATCTATGTTCAAATTACAGGTTCAGGAAGATAGGGAAGTGTTAGGACAAAGGAGGGGTTGACATGACTTTACAGCAATTAAAGTATGTCATCGAGGTCGCTAATTGTGGTTCTATCAATGAAGCGGCCAAAAAGCTGTTTATTACTCAACCTAGTCTTTCCAATGCAATCAGAGATTTGGAAGAAAAAATGCAGCTTTCGATATTCGATAGGTCAAATAAAGGCATAACACTTTCCAAAGCGGGTGTAGAGTTTCTTAGCTATGCACGACAAGTTGTTGAGCAGGCGGAACTGCTGGAAAGCCGGTACCTTAACGCCAAGCCTTCACCGCAGCATTTTTCAGTATCCACGCAGCATTATGCCTTTGCGGTGAATGCCTTTGTCAGTCTGGTACAAGAGTATGGACAGGATGAATATGAGATGGCTTTACGTGAGACGAAGACATACGAAATTATTGAAGACGTCAAAAACATGCGAAGCGAAATAGGCATTTTATATTTGAATGAGTTTAATGAAAAAGTGATCAACAAAATGCTCAAGGCGGCAAATCTACAATTTACCAGTTTATTTACAGCGAAGCCGCATATTTTTATTAGTATCAACAACCCTTTGGCTAATCATTCCAGTGTGACCATCGAGCAGCTGCAGCAGTATCCTTACTTATCGTTTGATCAGGGGGAATATAATTCATTTCATTTTTCGGAAGAAATATTAAGTACATTGTCTCATCATAAAAGTATTCGTGTGAATGACCGGGCTACATTGTTTAATCTGTTAATCGGGTTGAACGGGTATACGATTTCAACAGGTGTATTAAGCGCAGATTTGAATGGCAACGAAATCATTCCTGTGCCTTTGGAGTGTGAGGAATCGATTCATGTCGGGTGGATTTCTCTGAAAAATACGGTGTTAACCAAGCTGGGGGCAGCTTATGTTGAAGCCCTGAAAAAAGCAATTGAAACATAAGCAATTTTTAAAGTTATATCATTTTAAACCAAATGGTGACGATCTCTCGGAAATATTATGGGAATCGTCACCTTTTTTTGCAGCCAGCGCTTGAGGCCTATTCTCCGCTTTAATTACACGATGCCCAAGCAGTTATAGCTACAAACTATGACTGGATATAATTATATCGAAGTACATGTAATAAGTGATTCTATGTTAACTTTTGTGTAACAAAAAGTAGAGGAGTTAACATGATGGCAAAAAGCAGTGTATTGGGATATCCGCGTATTGGTGTGGATAGAGAATGGAAAAAGGTATTGGAAGCGTACTGGGCAGGAAAGCTTGATGAAGCTCAGCTTGAAAGTCAATTGCAAGAAATCCGCCTGAATCATTTACGCAAACAGCAGCAGAAAGGAATTGACTATATTCCTGTCAATGATTTCAGTTATTATGACCATATTCTCGATACATCCGCCATGTTCGGCATCATCCCGCAGAGATTTGCTTATAAGGGCGGTATTGTGCCATTGTCCGTATATTACGGAGTTGCGCGAGGAACGAAGGATGCAGCGGCCAGCGAGATGACCAAGTGGTTTAACACCAATTATCATTATATCGTTCCTGAATTGAACGGTGCAGTCCCGGTGCTCACCGAAAACAAACCTCTTAAGGCATATCGTGAAGCGAAGGAAAAACTCGGGATCGAAGGAAAGCCTGTGTTGGTAGGTCCTCTAACCTTCCTGAAGCTGTCCAAAGGGTTCAATAAGTCGGAGGCGGAGGCCTGGCTGAACCGTCTGCTTCCGCTGTATGCACAAATTGTACAAGAGCTTGAACAAGAAGGCGTTCAATGGGTTCAGATTGATGAGCCGATTCTGGTAACTCAATTAAGTGAAGCGGACATCCACAATCTGAAGAGAATCTACGAAACATTGGCCGCGGCGGCACCGACCTTGAACATCATGCTGCAAACCTATTTTGAATCAGTTGAGTATTATAATGATGTTATTGCGCTGCCGGTTAAAGGGATTGGCCTGGATTTCGTGCACGGATATTCCGGCAATCTTCAAGCCATCCGGACGCTTGGTTTTCCTTCGGACAAAATTTTGGGGGCAGGCGTTATTGATGGCCGTGGCATTTGGCGAGCATCGCTTCAGAGCAAACTAGATGTATTGGAAGAACTGGCTGAGCTCGTTACTTCGGAAAGAATTATGGTTCAATCTTCTTGCAGCCTGCTTCACGTACCCGTAACGACAGAACACGAGACGAAGCTTACAGCTGAATTGAAGCATGCACTCGCATTCGCAGATCAGAAGCTCGATGAGATTATCATTTTAACCAAAGGATTGTCTTTAAACCAAGCTGTGATTCAAGACGAGCTGGCCCAAAGCGAGCGGGTAATTCATGACCTGCAGCAATCTGGGGAGCGCAACCGGATAAGCATCCAGAAGGCCGTTGAAGAGCTCCGTGAAAAAGAACCGGAACGATCGCAGCCTTTTGCCGAGCGTTATTCAGCTCAGCAAGCCAAATGGCAGCTGCCATTGTTCCCGACAACAACGATCGGCAGCTTCCCGCAATCTGCAGAGGTTCGCAAAGCACGTCAACTGTGGAGAAAAGGAGAATGGACTCACGAGCAGTATACGGAATTTATCCGGAAGCAAATGGATATCTGGATCAAGATCCAGGAAGATATCGGCTTGGATGTGCTTGTGCATGGAGAGTTTGAACGTACCGATATGGTTGAATTTTTTGGCGAGAAGCTTGCAGGCTTTGCATTTACCCAAAACGGATGGGTGCAATCGTACGGTTCCCGCTGCGTCAAACCTCCGGTCATTTTCGGAGATGTAGCGTTCATGGGTGAAATGACGGTCGAAGAAACGAAATATGCCCAGTCGCAAACGAATCGGCCGGTGAAAGGAATGCTGACCGGACCGATCACCATTATGAACTGGTCCTTCGTCCGTGAAGATATCCCGCGGAAGCATATTGCCTATCAATTAGCTTATGCGCTCAGACAAGAAGTGGAGGCGCTGGAGCAGGCAGGGATCGGCATGATTCAGGTCGACGAGCCTGCGGTCCGCGAAGGGTTGCCGCTCAAAGAAATCGGGCAGGCCGAATATCTTGCATGTGCGGTCAAAGCTTTTCGTATCGCCACTTGCACCGTACAGGCAACCACGCAAATTCATACGCATATGTGCTATTGTGAATTCCATGATATGATTGATTCGATCAAAGCGATGGATGCCGATGTTATTTCCATTGAGACTTCCCGAAGCCATGGCGAGCTCATTCACAGCTTTGAATTAAACACCTATGAACTGGGTATTGGACTAGGCGTATACGACATTCACAGTCCTCGTATTCCTGGAGTCGATGAAATGACCCGTATGATTGAGCGTGCGCTGCGTGTATTGGATGCGAAGCTGTTCTGGATTAATCCGGATTGCGGACTTAAGACCCGCGGGCTTGATGAGACGATTACCTCCTTGCGCAACATGGTAGAGGCAACCCAAATTATCCGCGGCAAATATTCAGCAGCAGTGTAGAGTTGATTAGCTTTTCATCAAAGGAATAAAATCGAAGGAGACCGCCTAAACGGTCTCCTTCCTTGATTCTGTCTTCAATTTACTGTAACGGATGTTGTACATATTGTCTGCTTTCTTGAATCCTATTATCCGGCAACAACAGATCCGCCGAAGAATGAACCTTGAACGGTGCCGCCTGTTCCTCCAGTCAGTTGAATTGTTAGAGTATAACGAATCTGACCGGTTAAAACATTTGCAGCTGGTGGGAAATCTGTAACCGTATAAGAAGGCGGATTAACATTTGCCAGATTCGTTCCTGCATAATCTGCAGTGAAAAGTGGAGTGCCTTCTCTAGCAATTTGAACTCGGTAGGTTCCTGCAGTTAAACCTGTAAGAATTATCATTGCATTGAGCTCGACTCGAACATTGCCTACATTTTGAGCTAAGACTCCAACTGTTTGTAAGCCAATATCTCCAATTAATACAGGTGTTGCAAGAATCGGTACGGTTGCACCTTGGGAGATCACTGAAATTCGCTGATCCAGAAATTGTGTTGGCATTATTTTTCACCTCCAGGTTCGTGATACTATAAACTATGAATATATTAAAAATTTGACAGTGCTTTCTAGTAAAATAAGCATAAATCTACTAAATTCATTAAGTGAAAAAACGAAGAACAGCTATCCTAGGAAGCTGTTCTTCGTTTATGGTCTTTCGATTGAATTATTGATTGAGTATATCGCATGCTATGTGCAGTTATTATTTTTTGGCCTTTCACAGGTGGACTGCTGGATCGTTTCGGCAGGTGTCCTTTTATAGGGGCTGCAGCTCTTCGTCTTGTCGATGCATATGTATGATCGGGTGGGTGGAATCCTAGTTTTGATAGGCCGATGTTCGTTTCTTGATTTGCCATTTATAAACATAACGAAAAAGGGGATAGATCGTTGGTGGGAAAGCCACAATAGGCTTTGTGTTCATCGAACAACACATATTCCAAGGAGGCGTGACTTATAATGAATACTAAAAAAGAGGCTGTAACTCAAGAACAAATCGCAGATAAGGTAAAAGCCGAAGTAGCGAGTGAGTTAACACCGTTGGAAAATCAGCTGAACCAAATCCAAAAAATTTTAACTCAAGTTCAAAATCCAACGCAAAGCACCGCTTCCACTGGTTCTACTCAAAACCAGCAACAGCTGGGCCAGCTTGTGAATCAAATGAACCAATTTAACCAACAAGTTCAAAATCAGCAAAAACAAGCTATTCAGCAGCTTCAACAATCGATTCAACAAGCCAGCCAAACCCTGAACCAAGCGAATCAAACTGTTCAATCCTTTCAAATGCTTAGCCAAATGCAGCAGCTAATTCAACAATCCCAGCAATCCGCAAATCAAATCAACCAACAAAGCTCTAACCAAAGCAATATGGGTATAAATCAAACTCATTAAATATTTCTTTCATTCTATTTTGCGGGTTACGTTTTAAACGTAACCCTTATTTACCAGTAAATGGTTCTGGAAAATGTCAGAAGATGAAAGGGAACGATGGGTATGCTGATTACAGCTCTGGTCTTAATACTGATTATCATTGGCATAGGTATTGCTGCCTGGAAAAACTTCCCTAAAAGCAACGAAATGTCTTTTGAAAAGAAGGATCGTCCAAATTGGGATCATCCCCATAAATTAAAGGAAGCTATTAACATTGAAGCTGCTCAAGAGCTTCATCCATTTGAAGAAACCTACAAAAATAATGTTGTCAAAAAAACGGAACCGACCTCAATAAAAAATCATCTTCATATCGTTGACCATAAGGTCGAAAAACCGCAGCTTACTGGAATTCATAAAGTAGAGGATAACGCCAAAAATTCGGTACACTACGTTAAACATAAGGCAGAAGAAAAAGCAAAACAAACAGTACATCCCATAACACAACCTAAGGTAAAAGAGAATGCTAAAACCCCGTTACAGGCTGTAAAGACAAAGGAGAAGGCCAAACCCCCAGTACAGACTGTAACACATAAGGCAGAAGAGAAGACGAAAACCCCGATACAGACCGCAGCACACAAGGTAGAGGAGAAAGTCAAAGCCCCAATACAGACCGTAACGCGGAAGGCAGAAGAGAAGGTCAAAGCCCCGGTACACACTGTAGCAGACGTAGAAGAGAAATCCAAAGCGCCTGTACAGGCTGTAACGCATAAGGCAGAGGAGAAATCCAAAGCCCCGATACAGACCGTAACGCATAAGGAAGAAGAGAAGACTAAGGTCGCGGTTCAGGCTGCTG
This sequence comes from Paenibacillus rigui, assembly GCF_002234615.1. Taxonomy (GTDB): domain Bacteria; phylum Bacillota; class Bacilli; order Paenibacillales; family NBRC-103111; genus Paenibacillus_S; species Paenibacillus_S rigui. The sequence continues at coordinate 110,050 of NZ_NMQW01000037.1, forward strand.
CACACAAGGCAGAGGAGAAGACGAAAACTTCTGTTTCGCCGGTAACGCAAAAAGTAACTGATAAAGCTCAACCTTCAGGACCAAATGTAGCGCCTAACGTACAAGACAAAGCAAGAGGTTCAGTAGTACCCGCATCATCCTCCTATATTGAAGATCATCGTATCCCTGTTACAGCTTTAACAGCATCGATTCCCTTATCATTGGAAAAACAATTAGATAATATTGAATTAACGGAGTATAAGCTTCAATTCGATGTTTACAACGAGCTTGTAATGCAGCTGCAAGAGGCTTCCGATACCTTGGTGCAAATGGATGAACAAATCAAATTAATAGGATTAATGAATGATATAGAGGATGAAATAATAAAGATCAATTCCTCTTCGCATTAGCCGCCGCGGGAATTGAAATCAAGACATTAACGGCCCTGATCGCATTGTAAATGCGGAAGGGTCGTTCTTTATTTTTAAACGAAAGACGACATTTCCATAACCAAAATAAGCCAGTACAGTACAACTAAGGAACTTCAAGGATGACGTTCACTGACTTCTCACTTTTTACCACCGTTTTAATCGCATATACTCCCATATAATAGTAAATAAATATTTTAATCTATATTAAATAATGATACACTATACTAAGGTTAAAATTGAACCAGAAAAGATGTGTGACTAGGTCCGCCCTGGCTTGCTGTAATATACCTAAGCCGGAGCGCTTACATCCTTTCTGTAAATCTTAGGATATAAGGACGGTTAAAATGAGCAACAGACAAACTAGAACAGACGTTATCTTAATTGGTGCCGGAATCATGAGTGCGACTTTGGGGTCACTGCTGAAAGAATTAGTACCAGACTGGGAAATTACAGTGTTTGAGAGACTTGCAACCGCAGGAGAAGAAAGTTCTAATGAATGGAATAATGCGGGAACAGGGCATTCCTCGCTGTGCGAGCTTAACTACACCGTCGAAAAACAGGACGGATCTATAGATATTAGCAAAGCGATAAAGATTAACGAAGAGTATCAAGTTTCAAAACAGTTTTGGTCTTATTTAGTCAACAGCAATCTGATACGTAATCCGCGGGACTTTATCGTGCCATTGCCTCACATGAGTTTAGTTCAAGGGGAACAAAATGTATCGTTTTTGAAAAGACGCTTTGATGCAATGTCCAACAATCCGTTGTTTCAAGGGATGGAATTTTCCGATGACCCGCAAAAATTGATGGAATGGATTCCACTTATTATGAAAGACCGCGAATTGAATGAACCTATCGCCGCAACAAGAATCGAATCTGGAACGGATGTTAACTTTGGCGCTTTAACGCGTACATTGTTTACCCACTTAAAGAGCAAAAACGTAGATATTAAATATAAACATAATGTAGATGACATTAAACGTACTAGCGATGGCTTATGGGAATTGAAAGTACGGAATGTCGATAGTGGTACGGTGGAACACCACACTGCAAAATTCGTCTTTATCGGCGGTGGGGGAGGAAGCTTGCATTTGCTGCAAAAATCCGGTATTCCTGAAGGAAGAGGAATTGGAGGGTTTCCGGTAAGCGGCATATTTATGGTGTGTCAAAAACCGGAAATTGTATCGCAGCACCATGCAAAAGTATACGGTAAAGCACCGGTTGGCGCACCTCCAATGTCTGTGCCACATCTTGATACTAGATTTATCGACAAGAAAAAATCATTGTTCTTTGGACCGTTTGCTGGCTTCTCGCCAAAGTTTTTAAAAACCGGATCCATGTTTGATTTAATTACTTCAGTAAAAACGGATAATCTTGTAACCATGCTAGCGGCAGGCGTAAAAAACGTGCCATTGACCAAATACTTGATCAAGGAAGTTATGTTATCGAAAGAACAGCGTATGGAAGCATTACGTGAATTTGTTCCGAACGCTAAAAGCGAGGACTGGGACTTAGTGGTAGCGGGCCAAAGGGTGCAGGTTATTAAAGATACTGCTGCCGGTAAAGGAACGCTCCAATTTGGTACGGAAGTGATTAGTGCCGCGGATGGTTCGATAGCTGCATTACTCGGCGCTTCTCCGGGTGCTTCTACCGCCGTTTCCGTCATGCTTGAGGTCATCAGTAAATGTTTCCCGCAACATGTCAAAGCTTGGGAACCGAAAATAAAAGAAATGATTCCTTCTTATGGAGTGTCATTATTGAAGAAGCCAGAGCTTATTCGGGAAATTGATGCTTTAACAGCGCGGACGCTAGGACTAAATGAAAGCTCACAGTCAGAGCAGGTACGTCAAACGGTATCGGTATCCTAAAATTTTATATCGCCATAGATATGGCACACGTCAGGGTTCGCAGAATTGCGGATCCTTTTTTATTATTTGAAGTATTTGCGCATATTATTTCTGAATTCTCTCGGGGACATCCCATATTTGGCATGAAAAACACGATTGAAAGTACGTTGGCTGTCAAAGCCGGCATGGCTGCTTATTGTGGATAATGAGGCATCGGTTGTACGAATCAGCTTGGCAGCGTGTTCGGCACGGAGCATTCCGAGATAGTTCCTGAGATTTATTTTTATTTTGTCCGAAAATATATGAGATATGTAGTATTTGCTCATACAAAATTCAGCAGCAAGAGAATCGAGTGTAATGGGCTCTGTAAAATTGTTGGCTAAATACTCCATCATTTTTTTACTCATATCCTGAACAGGAATTCGCTGCCGCTGCTTCAGCTCCAATTGGCGCAGTAGATGAGACATAATAACATAGGTCCAGCCAAGCTTTACGGCAAATTCATCCTTCTTCTTGATATGCCTTAATGCATATACAGCCTCTTCATGGATGTTTGCTTTAGATATAGTAGGAGACAAGGGCTGGAAGTTTTCAAAATCCGGAAAAATCCCTCCAAACAAGCGCGGGTTACATAGAATTACGATAGACTCTGCAGGATCTTCTTCTTTTTTAATATAACAATGTACAATATCCGGGAAGATGATTGCCGCTTCGCCTTCATGGATTTCATACGTAATTTCATCAATCTCGACATATTGGACTCCTGAAAAAACATAAAGTATTTCGATATTTCTGTGCATATGCGCAGGAAACATCAGTTGTTTCGATAGACGAAATAACCTCAATTCTTTCGTTTGTATCTCGTAGAAAGGTAACATGAATATCCCACCCAGTGCAATTTTTGGCTACTACTCAATGTGTTTTGTCCAAAATCATCCCATGCCCTATGTTATAATTCTATTAATTATTACCAGTTGGTAATAATTGAAAGCGCTTTTATACTGATTCATACTTGAGGAGGGATTAGATTTTGATCAAAAAAGTGTTAAGCAGTTTAGCAATAGGAAGTCTGCTGGTGACTTCAACTTTCATTGATGCAGGCGGCAAAGCAGAGGCAGCGGTGGTTAATGCGATACCTAACACAACCAAGGTAGAGAAAAGCTATGATAACAGCTTTTTGTCGGTTCCTGGGTATGCATCTATAGGAGTGAAAGATCGAAGCAGTTATGTTGGAACCTCTTATTATCGTACAGTCGGCAATGGAAGAGAGTTTTTACAGGCCATCAAGGATGCGAGTAATGGAACAGTAAAAGTTATTGAAGTTACAAATGATATAAATTTAGGTTGGACGGAGCTAGCTCTAAATTCAACAGAAGCTTCAACTTATAGCTTTATTACCAAGTATCCGGATCCATCGAATGGATTTACGAATCCTCTGTTAATCGCTTCCGGAGTCTCTAAATTAAGCATGTCCAATATTGATGGCTTGACCATTTTTTCGACTTCAGGCAAGACCATTAAACATGCTGAATTAAAATTGCAGGCTTCGGCAAATGATATCGTTATAAGAAATCTCAATTTTGATGAAATGTGGCAATGGGATGACTCGGGACAGCATAAAGAGGTAGGCTGGACCTTTATTAAGGTAAACGGAGCAAACAACGTATGGATTGACCACTGTAAGTTTTCAATGGGCGCAGATGGAATGATTGATCTGGAAAATGGCGCCTCCAATGTTACACTTTCTTGGAATGAATTCGGATTAGCCGCTAATCTAAATCCTGCTGCGACGAGCTCTATTTACAATTCAATCGATTTTATGGAGCAAAAATATGCAGCAGGCACATTGGACCCGTCAACCAGCATTTATTACAAAATGAGAAATGAAGGCGCTACCAAAAATCAAATTATGGCCTATGCAGCATACCACGCTAAAACTCATTTGGTGGGCTCCGGTGATAAGGATTATACGAACTATGTTGGTTCGAATGGAATCGAGGTTAAAGATGGAAATCAACGTATAAAATTAACTATGGCGTATAATCATTATACAAATACAGGATCGCGTTTGCCAATGATTCGTCAAGGCGTAGGGCATTTATTTAACAATTATTTTGATGGTTCTACTCACCAGAATGCGACTAGCAGTGTTACCTCGATCAACAAATATGGCGGAGATAAATTGCAACGGGGGATGGATGCTAGAAATGGAGCATCTATCGCGGCAGATACTAACGTATATAATGCTGTTAATGAGCCGATCATCGGTACAGAGCGACAAGGTGATGATATATCGAATATGAATGCACCGTTCAATGTTTTGTTTCAAAATGCGATGAACCACAGCTTGATTGTAAATTCAACGGTAACAAATAAAAACGGAACCTATACAGGCAGCAGCTGGGATAATAACGGCAATAATTTGTTTACCCAGGGTTATACTTGGTATGATAAATCAACGATTGGGAATTGGGCGTGGTCCTCGCATATCGTTGGGGTAGAAAATATGAGTAAATCGAACCCGCCAACTTCGCCCCCCTTTACATTCACATATGGGTACAACGAGCAATTGCCTTATGCATATCAAACCTTTCCTTTATCCAGTGTCGTATCTACAGTAAACCAATACGCAGGCGTGTCCAAAATTACTTTGAGTGCCGCAGATTGGTTAAAAACAACTTATGGATATTTCAATGCCTATGCGACGATCGAAGCCGAAAGCTATTCCAGCATGTCGGGTATACAAAAAGAAGCAAGCTCTGAGGGCGGCCAAAACGTCGGATTTATTGAAAATGGTGACTATCTTGCATTTAACAATGTGAACTTTGGAGCAACGGGACCTACAAAATTGGATGCTAGAATTGCGTCAGGAGCGGGAGGAAGCATCGAGATTAGACTGGATAGCCTCACTGGGACTCTGATAGGAACTTGTGCGGTAACGGCAACCGGCGGCTTTCAGAATTGGGCTACGCAATCTTGTGCAGTCAACGGAAGCAGTGTCACAGGATCGCATAATGTATATCTGAAGTTTACGGGCGGAAGCGGGTATTTATTCAATGTGAACTGGCTCAAATTTACGAATGGGATCGATCCCTATGCGACAATTGAAGCAGAGAACTACACCAGCATGTCAGGTGTGCAAAGCGAGGCAAGCTCTGAGGGCGGCCAGAACGTAGGCTATATTCAAAATGGAGACTATCTTGTATTTAATCATGTGAACTTTGGGACTGCAGATCCATCCAAATTTGATGCAAGGGTTGCAACGACAGCGGGAGGAAATATTGAAATTCGACTCGACAGCCTTAATGGATCCCTAATTGGCACTTGCGCGGTAACGAGTACCGGCGGGTGGCAGACTTATACAACGCAATCATGTGCAATCAGCGATGTCTCGGGAATGCACGATGTATATTTGAAGTTTACAGGAGGAAGCGGGTATTTATTCAATTTCAATTGGTTTAAGTTCTCATAATTATTAAATTAACCGTTTTAGTATAAAAAAGCGGCAGTCTTGGGCTCACGTCCATGACTGCCGCTTTTTCCTGCTCTGATCTTTTTTACTCATTGATTTTTCTTCTTGGTGCACAAAGCGTTCGGACTGTACCATGTCATCCTCCGAGTATTAGATTTTATCATCCTAATCGATTATCATTAGAGCATATAACCTTTCGACTGGCGTCGAGGCTCTAAGCAGTTTAGAAACTACACTACTCAAAAGAGAGGACATAACCATATGTCGGATACGCAAAAAATAAAACTGACGTCTTATTCTACCAAGGGAGGCTGTGGCTGCAAAATCGGGCCGGGTGAGCTATCCCAGGTAATTCGCTCTCTGCCGTCGGCTATGCCGGACCCGAACCTGCTCGTCGGTATCGATACAAGCGATGACGCAGGAGTATACAAGCTAAGCGATGACCTCGCGATCGTCCAAACGGTCGATTTTTTCACACCCATTGTTGATGATCCCTATGCTTTCGGACAAGTTGCCGCTGCTAACGCGATCAGCGATATATATGCCATGGGCGGCAGACCGCTAACGGCCCTTAATATCGTGGCATTCCCCATACGCACTCTTGATAAGCAGGTGCTCGCGGATATTTTGCGCGGAGCGGGAGACAAGATGAGAGAAGCGGGCATTACGCTGGTGGGCGGCCATTCCATAGATGACAATGAGCCAAAGTTTGGGCTTGCCGTTACCGGCCTTATTCATCCGGATAAGGTACGTACAAATGCAGGAGCTGTCCCGGGAGACAAATTGATTTTGACAAAGCCTATCGGGGTAGGAATTTTGACGACGTCCATCAAGAAGGACAAGCTGTCAGAAGAAGAGGTGCAGCGGGTAACCCATGTTATGGCGACCCTTAACAAGGTAGCTGCCGAGACCATGGAGCCTTACGATGTGCATGCTTGTACGGATGTGACAGGCTTTGGTCTTATGGGGCATTCGCTTGAAATGGCCAAAGGAAGCGGTGTGGGAATCCGCATTATTGCCTCAGATGTACCTGTACTGCCAAGAGTAAGGCAGCTTGCGGAGGAAGGCTTTGTTCCCGGAGGTACCAAAAATAACTTCGCCCATGTCCAGGATTCAATAACATTCCCGGAGTCATTGGATCAGATCGGGCAATGGATTTTGTGTGATGCCGTAACCTCGGGAGGTCTTCTTATCTCGGTTGATGGGGGTCAAGCTGAAGAACTGCTAAACAAGCTTCAACAATCGGGAGTCGAAGCAAGCATAATCGGCGAAACGACAGCTGACCACCCCGGGCACATTGTTGTTCTTTAAGTCCTAACTTTAAGAGTATAAGGAGCGGTTCTTTTGTTTCAGGATATCACCATAGATGAATTATTGGCGCTTAGGGAAAAAAAAGAAATCGTGATGATTGATGTGCGATCTCCATCGGAGTATGCGGATTCGACAATTCCGGGCAGCCTGAATATTCCGCTTTTTGACGATGCGGAGCGCGCAGAGGTCGGTACCATTTACAAGCAGGTCAGTGTTCAAGCAGCTAAGGATAGAGGTCTGGAGATTTTCTCAGCCAAGCTTCCGGCTTTTATCAAGACGTTCGAGCAAATTAAAGAGCCCAAAGCGGTGTTCTGCTGGCGCGGCGGTATGCGTAGTAAAACAACAGCAACGGTACTTAGTTTAATGGGCATACCGGCTTACCGTTTAACAGGAGGCTTTCGAACCTACCGCAGGTGGGTTGTTGAGACACTCGGTCAGCTTGAGTTCAAACCGCAGGTTATCGTTATCCTGGGCCATACAGGCACTGGCAAAACCTCGATTCTTAGACAGCTTCAAAATGAGGGATATCCGGTTCTGGATCTTGAAGGAATGGCTGGACATCGGGGCTCCATATTTGGTCAAGTAGGACTGAAGGCGAACAATCAGAAAACGTTTGAATCTCTTCTTATTACGGATCTGCTAAAACTGCAGCAGTCGCACTACGTGCTATTGGAGGGAGAAAGCAAGCGAATCGGCAAAGTCGTGCTGCCAGAAATGGTTGTGGATAAAAAGGAAGCGGCCACCCAACTTTTTATTCGATTGCCTATTCACGAGCGTATTCGTCATATTGTCGAAGAGTATCGGCCGTCGGAGCACAAGCAAGAGTTAATCAACGCATTCAACAAGATCAAAAACCGTATCCACACCCCCGTAGCTAAAGAAATCATGATAAGCCTGGAGGAGGATCAATTTGAACAGGCAGTCAAGCTTCTATTGGAGCATTACTATGATCCGCGCTACGAGCATGCTATGAAGCAGTATGAGCACGAGAGAATTATTATAGATGCGAGTACAGTCACTGAAGCGGTGCAAGCCGTTAAAGATTACTTATCCCAAACAAGCAGCTGCTAATCGGATATTCAGATTATTTAAAGAAACCTTAGAGCATGTTCTAAGGTTTTTTTATTTACCGGGAAAAGCGCATCCATCTTCAGTGGTTTGGGGCCAGATGGGGCATAACTCAACCATGTACATTGGAGCTCGCATTCGAACCGCGAAGACTTTCAACGTCCACCATCGGTGGCCGTCCGTACATCCGGGCATATTCCCTGCTGAATTGAGACGGGCTCTCATAGCCTACACGGAAGGCCGCATCGGAGGCTTGCACGGTTTCCGTCAGCATTAAGCGCCGGGCTTCTTGCAGCCGAACCGTTTTCTGATATTGCAACGGGCTCATCGCCGTGACGCGCTTAAAATGCTTATGAAACGCCGACGCGCTCATGTTCACGGACTTTGCAAGCTGCTCGATCCCGATCGGACGGTTGTATTCGCGGTTAATCAACTGGATCGCTTGTGCAATGTTGTGTGCATGGCTGCCGATGATCGCGAATTGATGGATGACTGCGCCTTGTTCGCCTTGAAGCACTCGATATAGTATTTCGCGGATGATGAGCGGCGCCAGAACCGGAACGTCCTCAGGCGTATGAAGCAGCTCCAGAAGGCGCACGATGGCCTCGAGTAATGGGAAGGACGTACGATTCACGGTTATGCCTCGACAGGCTTCCGCGGGAACGGAATCGGAACGATTCGTCTCCTTCACAATGTCCAGAATGACATCTGCGTCGAAACTCAGCTTCAGGCTTAAATACGGAATCTCGGGCGAAGCTTCGATGATTCTGCCGAGGATCGGCAATTCTACAGACGTGACCAGGTACGTCGAGGGATCGTACCGGTAGGTTTCATCGGCAAGGGTGGCTGTTTTTGCCCCTTGCGCCACGACGCAAATGGAAGGCTTATATACCGATTCCATCGGCTCAGAGCAATGTGTTGCATGCATAAGCGCTAAAGAAGGCACAGGTGTCCGATGTGTTCCGCTCGACGGAGCATGGCGACGTATCAAGCGTGCCAATTGCTGCAAGGCTTGCTCTATACGGAGTGATTCATTCTCAGTGTCCATGATTACCGGCTCCTTTCCGAGAAATCTCGTTTGCTTTTATAATAGCGTGAACGAAGAGAATTAGGCAAGGATCGAACAGGTACGTTCTAACGGGTTGCTAGAGACATTGATTATAATGAATTCGTAAGGTTGAACCGGATGACCGGTCGGCTAACATGCAGATAAAGGAGAGATTAGAAATGAGCTTGAATGGAAAAGTAGCTATTGTCACCGGGGCATCACGAGGGATCGGACGGCAAGTAGCCATCCAACTGGCACAATCCGGAGCGAAGGTGGTCGTTAATTATTCATCAAATCCGGTGAATGCGGATGAGGTTGTTAAAACGATCGAACAAACCGGCGGCGAAGCGGCAGCAATCCGTGCCGACGTAAGTAAGGTGAACGAAGTCGAAGCGCTATTCCTGGAAACGCTCGAGCGATTCGGGCGCGTGGACATTCTTGTCAATAATGCCGGCATTATGGAATGTACGGCTATCGCAGATGTGACGGAGGAGTTATTTGATCGACAATTCGCTATCAATGTGAAAGGGACCTATTTTGCTTGTCAACAAGCGATGAAACATATGGCAAAAGAGGGAACGATCATCAACTTCTCAACCTCTATATCGGGAGCGATGCTTCCGACATACAGCGTCTATGCCGCAACGAAAGGTGCTGTCGAGCAGTTGACCCGCCAATTGGCAAAGGAGTTCGGTCCCAAGGACATCATCATCAATTGCATCTCGCCCGGGCAGGTATCGACCGAGTTATTTTTGAATGGAAAATCACAAGAGCTGGTTGATTCGTACCGCCGCATGAATGCATTTGGACGGCTTGGCGAACCCGAGGACATCGCGAACGTGATCGAGCTGCTTGTCAGCGACAAAGCCCGTTGGATAACAGGACAGACGATTCGCGTAAACGGCGGATTCAACTGAATATATTCAACTGATCCCATTTCTGAATAAATTAAGAAGCTTGACATTGGTTTGACGTCAAACTATAATTCGATTATGGAAACTAGAGATATTATTTCATTAATCTCCAAAATTAGAGAGAAAGTTAATCGATTCATTGTAGCAGAGATGGGGAAGCATGGAATCGACGGTATCGGTACTTCGCATGGTGATATCATCTATGCGCTGTTCAAGAAGCCCAGACTCACTATGGCGGACATTTCCAAAAGCATTCGTAAGGATAAATCTACAGTCACCGCACTTGTCGACAAGCTAGTCCGGCTCGGGTACGTGACGAAGGAAAGGGACAGAGAGGACACGAGGATTGTTTATGTTGCTTTAACCGATAAGGGGAGCGAACTGAAGCCGATCTTTGAATCCATTTCTAAAGAAATGCTAGACCTGTTTTATCTCAATATCTCAGAAAAAGAAAAGGAAGAGCTGCTTCACGTTTTAAAAAAAATTTACAGCAACTTCTAATTTTTTTTCAGTAAATAGTTTGATATCAAATCAAATGGGAGGGAGGAAATCATCATGAGAGATTTTACGAAAGAATTACCCGCACATACGGAGAAGTACATGGGGGAAAACGATTTATTTGTGGAGATTTTCGAAGGGGAGAGCACCTCGGTGGCGGTTGAGCAAAGACCCCCTTTGCTATTTATTCACGGGGCCTTCTCGGGCAGCTGGATGTGGAGCAAATACATACCTCACTTTATTCGCGAAGGGTGGAAGTGCTATGTCATGAACTTGAGAAGCCACTACAAAAGCCGGCTGCTGGATATGACGAGAATTACTTTCGAGGATTATTTGGAGGATATTAAGGAGGTTATCGCTGAGTGCGGTGTTCCGCCGATTCTTATCGGATTTAGCATGGGAGGTATCTTGAGCCAGAAGCTGGCTGAAACCACTGAAGTGGCCGGACTGGTGTTGATTGATTCAGTCATAAGCAAGGAAGTCTTTGATCTCGTTCCCTACAAGGAATTGGAACAGCTCACACGTGAACTCCTCGTTCCTGCCCCAGCGCGTGAAGAGCTTTCAAGCATTGATGAAACGCCAGCTGAGATTGCATTTCAAAAAAAGTATCTGACAATGGAATCATCCAAGGCATTTAACGCTTTTGTTTTTTCCTTCGAATCCAAAGGGATCTCAATAGACAGCAGTTCAATTTCTTGCCCATGCCTGGTGATCAAGGCAGTAAATAGTGATGAGGACGACCGCCGGGGCCGGGTGACAGCGGAGCAACTCCGCGGCGAATATAAAGGCCTGTGGCATACAACCCATACGGGTGTGCTCGTGGGGCAAAGATATCGGGAGGCGGTAGATACAATTATGGATTGGTTAAACAAACATTCAAATGGGCACCCCATAGAAAGTTAAAATCATAAAAATTTATGACAAGATATTAAACTTTTTCCCTCTCTGTTTCGTCAAATACTTACAGTAAATGATGTGAAATGTGCAGATGGAGGAAGGTTATTGCTATGTTAGCGCGTTTTTTGGCGGAACGCAAACAGCATTGGATGCTTGGCATCGGCTTATGCGGTATGCTGAGCTTGACGTTTACTTATTATTCATTGACGGGAACGGGAAATTCTACATTAATCAGTTTCAAAGAGCCTCATAAGGAACCTGTATCGGCCGGCTCGTCCCATATTAATGCATCGACTTCCATGTCTGCTGAGCCGCCTTCATTGGAAGTTAATCATTCCGGATCCGCCTCAGTAGCCCAGACAGAGCTGGGTCCCAAGCTGGAACCACTGCGGAGCACGCCTCCAATGGCTTCAAAGCAAGTGGCACTGACCTTTGACGATGGTCCGGATAACAAGTACACACCTCAAATTTTAGATATTTTAAAGCAGAACGACGTCAAGGCGACCTTTTTTGTTGTCGGCAACCAAGCCAGCAAGCATCCTGACGTTCTGAAGAGGATTCACGACGAAGGCCATGCCATCGGGAACCATTCCTGGGATCATGCAAATTTAAGTAAGCTGTCTGCTTCACAAATTGAAAAAGAGCTGAAGGAAACCGATCAGTTGGTTTTGAGGACGATCGGTGTGACCCCTGACCTGGTAAGGGCGCCGTACGGAGCCATTTCTGCATCAGTGAAGGAAGAGGTCTCCCGTTCTGGACGCCCTTTAATCGGGTGGAACGTGGATCCTCAGGATTGGGCAGGCACTTCTGCAGAGGATATGATGCAAAATATCCAATCCCATGTCAAAGCAGACAGTATCATTTTGCTGCATAGCTTTGGCGGTCGGCACGGGAAGCTGGATAATACAGTTAAAGCACTTCCCGCTATCATTGCATACCTGAGGGGAGAAGGCTTCCAATTGGTTACCGTCCCGGATATGAAACATATTCGATAAACTGCAAGACTGCTGACACTATGAGTCTGTTGTAAAAGTACATATTTGGAAGATATGTTGATAACCTATTTAAACACCGCAATGAGGGTCGATCGTCAAATAATAGAGGTGGCAGTGTTGGAATCCGAAGTTAATTTTGAATATTTGAGATATTTGTCAGGGAGCTCCGATAAGAAAACCATCGTAGAACAATTAATGGTCGCTTACGGTCAGGATGTATGGAATTATGCGTATAGCATGACCCGTAAATGGGATCAGGCGGATGACATTACACAGGATGTTTTTATTAAGGTATATAAAAACTTATATACTTTTCGCAATGAATCTTCGATTAAAACCTGGATTTTAACGATAACCCGTCATATGACGCTAGACTATAGACGTTCGGCATTTTACCGAAAGGTGACCCTGGTAGAATTCCTTGCCCCATCAGTAGAGACGAAATCTACGGAGCAGGATGTCATGGATAAGATGGCGCAAAATGCTCTGTGGAAGATGGTGCTCAGCCTGCCTGTAAAATACCGGGAAGTACTCATTCTCTACGCACATTACCAACTGTCGATGAAAGAGATGGCACAAGTATTAGGACTCACCGAGGGAACTGTGAAATCGCGATTATTTCATGCCCGTAAAAAAATAACGAAGCTGAGAGAGGGTCAGGATCATGGAACCAATTGACGATGAGTTAAAAAAAGGGCTGGAGAGCGGACCGTTAACACAGAACGGCTTTACTATTGCGTTGAGACAACGAATTGAAGATCGATTGGATGAGCCTAAGCATGCTCCAAGAAAATGGATTCCTTGGTTCGGAGGCATCGGCGTTGCTCTTCTTACAACCGCCTTATTCCTGTCGTCCGATTGGTCCCCTATATTCAAGCAAGAATCCATGGTTGTGTTAGGAGATAAAACGGAAGCGAAGGTATCGTTATCTCGGAGCCATGAACAACAAATCCATATCCGTTCCGCCGTCCTGCTCGGATTGAGAACCGATCACATCCAAGCAGGTCAAACGGAATACAGCACTTACCGGACGCTTCTGCTGGCTAAGGATCAAGGTAATCTGCAAAAGGTTGCCGAAGGCGACGGTATTTTGATGCCGTATAAGTCCGATTTCATGAAAATTGAGCCGCAAAGCCAGAGGAACGAGGGCGAGCAATCCATCGTCCTAAGTGCCTCTCAGGCTCTCGAAGCTAATAAGAATCGGGTGTCACAGCCAATGACTTCCGGACCGTTTAAGCTATCGGAGAAGCTGCTTTTTGCGGGCAACCGTTATTTGTCCGTCTTACAGACCATACGTCAGAGTGATCAGGGGCAGGAGGCTCAATACGAATATGTGTGGGTCAAACAAGTGCAGGATATAGCGAAGAGTAACCCAAGAACGATACAAGACCCTGCACGGGATCCGCATGTTTCCTTGAAAACCATTTATGGTGATGCGGTACAACCCAGTTTAAGATTGTTAAACGTATACAAGCCTCAAGCTTCTAGCAAAATCACAGGGACCGCGTCCATTGATGATATAGGCGAGAGTTGGACAATAGGGCGCAAACAGGGGCAGTGGGTTCCACAGCTTGCTGCCTACAGCAATCAAGCGGCAAACCATGTGTTTGGGTACCAGCTTCGGGATGTCCCAATTACTTTGCCTGAGTCCGTCGTCTCTTATGATCGTCTAACGACCAATTGGAACGATATCCTGCGGATTCGGCCTGATGCGTTGGATGCCTTCTCATCGCCTAACAATGAAATGTTCGGTATTGTGTCTGACAAGGATATATCCATCTTTTCGTCCGAAGGGCATGGGGACTCTAACCCGCTGTTGAAGGTCGAGCTGCAGCAGAACGAATCTGTGGTCATGATTCAATGGGCTATCGATGAGCCTTTCATAGAGCTATGGAAAGAAAAAACGAAAAAAATGTTAGGGTATTAACAACATGACAATACTATTTCCTTTTATGGCGTTAGGCTACGACTTGGAAATATGCTCCTGCTCAAGGAAATGGGTATGTTGATGAAGAATCGATTGGCAATTTGAATAAAATGAACTCCCCTCCGGCTTAGGTCTCTGCTCGGAGGGGAGTTTTTAGCATGATCTCCATATGCGCGGCTGAAGCATCAATCCATTGTGTTGTGCGAAATTTCCACTCCCATCGGTGCAGGTACAAAAGTCGAAGGAGGTCTTCAGCTACACCTTACGTGTTGTCATTTTACGATAATGAGCCGTTTTTTTAATGAACTTGCTTCCTTTCATTAAATATTTCATTGACGTTTTCCACGAATGGCTGCGATTATTTCTCCTTAAATATACGTAGTTGTATGGCGTTGTTGAGTAAATTTTGTACCCCCGTTTCCTACACTTCTCTAAAAAGTTGATATCTTCCCCTAATGAGGCTTGAGGTGAAAATCTGACCTTCAGTTTTTTCTTGAATAATAGGGTCCCGCCTGTAACAAATTTGACAAATTGTTTCCGCTGTTTAGGAAATCGAATAATAAGCTTCTTTGTAGGCTTTAGATAAACATAATATGCTCTTTTACCAACGACATCGGTTTTTTTTCGGTAAAGCGCCTTTACTTGTTCACTTAAATAATAAGGTGAATAGTAGTCATCATCGTCGAACTTAGCAATAACCGGATATCTGGATTTGCTTATTCCATAATTCAGACAGCGCCCCAGACGGTATTTTTCGGACATTTGATAAACGGAAACCTGATGATATCTTTGTGCTTTTTTTCGATAATGCTCCAGATTTATGTTGTTTTTATGCAAGATAATAATGAGCTCTTTCAGTCGGTAGCGTTGTCTGCTGTAATTTTTCAATATGTTATTAAAATGATGCGGCCGCTTGGTACTGACTATGATAGAAACCCCTGCCCTTGACCAATCCCTTATTCCTGCCTTATTGTTCAACGGTTTCAGTCCTTTCTCTGAAAATAATACTCCAATATATGAAAATAAATTCAGGAAAGTACCTGTTTCTCTATGAATCTAGAAGAAATGTATGATTTCATCAGAACATATCGGTACGTATGAGAATATCGATATTAATAGGTTTAAGAGTGAACCGTTGTTGAGAGGAGGAGGATGCTTTGAAGGCCTATGTTTTGGCAGCTGGTTTAGGTACAAGATTACGTCCCTTAACAAATCAGATGCCCAAATGCCTTGTCCCGATAAAAGGGAAGCCTCTATTGGAAATTTGGCTGGAACTATTGGAAAAGCATGGGGTTACCGAGGTTCTGATTAACCTACATTATAAAGCTGAAATGGTTCATGTGTTTCTGCAGCAATATAATGGCCCCATCCGGGTTCACTGCGTATACGAAGAACAATTATTAGGAAGTGCAGGCACGATAAGAGAAAACCAAGCGTTTGTACAGGCAGGCGAACCCTTTTTCATTATTAACGCGGATAACCTGACAAACATAAATTTGACTCGCATGATGGAGGCTTATTTGGCAAATCCGTCCATTTTGTTCATGGCCTTATTTCAATCGGCGGATCCTCAAAGCTGCGGAATCGCCGTTTTGGGAGAGAGGCAGATGATCACTGGTTTTGTTGAAAAGCCTGTTCAGCCTAAAAGCAACCTGGCTAATGCCGGCATTTATATAGCCGACGAACGATTGTTCTCCTATTTGACGAAGGATACCCCGGCAGATCTGGGCACAGATGTGTTCCCGCAATTAATAGGCATCATGAAGGGCTACATGCTGAGCGAATATTTGCTGGATATCGGCACGATGGAAGCCTATCTCAAAGCCCAGGAGGAATGGCCTTATGATTATTAGTAAAACTCCGCTCAGGATCAGTTTCACTGGCGGCGGTACCGACCTGGAGTCATTCTTCAATGTGCATGGCGGGGCTGTCGTTAGTACAACCATCGACAAATCCATTTATGTCGTGGTCAAAAGGCGGTTTGACAAGAAAATCAGAGCAGTGAATTCCCAAACCGAGCTCGTAGACAACGTACAGCAAATAACACATGAGCTTATTCGGGAAGCCTTACTCATGACCGGTGTAGATCACGGAGTAGATATCATGATTCTGTCTGATATTCCATCCGAAGGGACAGGCTTGGGCTCCTCCAGTACGCTAACCGTAGGTCTGCTTAATGCACTTTACGCCTTTCAGGGTCACCAGGCAGGGGCGAAGCAGCTGGCAGAGGAAGCTTGTGAAATTGAAATCAACCGATTGAAAAAACCGATCGGAAAGCAAGACCAGTATATTGCCGCATTCGGCGGGCTGCGCTTCACCTGCTTTCATCGCGACGGCACGGTTGCGACAGACAGAATAAATCTCCTGGAGGACACTTATCGAAGCATTGAATCAAACTTAATGCTATTTTATACAGGTATGACAAGATCGGCCTCCAACATTTTGAAGTCGCAAAATGACAATACAGCCGCTAACCTGCATCATTTGAACTTTCTGAAAAACCAAAGCATGGAATTGATGTCTCACCTTCGCAAAGGGGAAGCAGATGTATTAGGAGAAATCATGCACCAGGGATGGGGAATCAAGCGTCAGCTCGCACAAGGCATAACGAGTCCAGAAATAGATGCTTTATATCACAAAGCTCTTGAGGCAGGCGCCGTTGGCGGGAAGGTTGCCGGTGCAGGCGGCGGAGGCTTCCTCATGCTTTATGTTCCTCCAGGAGCACAAGAGGATGTAAGAAACGCTCTGCCTTTGCAGCAAATGCCTGTCCGATTGAGTCATTATGGCAGCAGGATTATTTTTCATATGGAATAGAGTGGATCGGGATGAGAAAGCTAATCTTTCTGGATCGGGATGGTGTACTCAATAAAAATATTCAGGAGGGCTATGTCCTTCATGTGTCCCAATTTGAATGGCTATCCTTGGCCCTTGAAGGATTAAGGAGATTAAATCAACCGGATAATGTGATCTGCATTGTTACCAACCAGGCGGCAATTCATAAGGGCCTTCTGAAGGAATCGGAGCTCCAACAGATTCATTCCTTTATTTTGGAAGCCGTCGAACGGGAAAAGGGGAGAATTGACGAGATTTATTACTGCCCGCACACGCAAGAGGAGCAATGTTCCTGCAGAAAGCCAAGGTCGGGATTATTGCTGCGGGGCTTGAAGCAATTCATGAATTGTGAACAGTTGTGGATGATCGGAGACAGCTTGGACGACATGCGGGCGGGGAAAGATGTGGGCTGTACAACTATTCTTGTGGAATCACCGAGGACGATTAAGGAGCTTAGTAAAGATCCTACGCTTATTAAGCATGCGGATTACTGTGTAAAAAGCTTATATGAAGCATCTGAAATTATAGAAAAATGAATGTACAAGAGGAGGGGTTCCTATTGACGAGCTTTACAGCGCACTATATGAATGAAATGAAGAAAGTATTGACCCAAATCGATTACAGTCTTGCAGGTGAAATTGTCATGAAAATAGCTCAAACATGGCAGTCCGGAAGCAAAATCTTTATCTTCGGCAACGGAGGGAGTGCCTCTACAGCTTCTCATTTTGCCTGTGACCTTTCTAAAATGACGATTGTCGAAGGCCTTCCACGCCTTAAAGTGATTGCCTTAACCGACAATATACCTATAATGACCGCTTGGGCTAACGATGTCAGCTACTCTGATATTTTTGCCCAGCAGCTGATCCCATTGGTTGAAAAGGGAGATCTGGTCATTGGAATTACAGGCAGCGGCAACTCCGGCAACATATTAAAAGCATTTGAAGCAGCGAACGCAGCAGGAGCAATCACAATCGCACTAACCGGTTATAAAGGGGGAAAGGTCAAGGCACTTTCTCAAAAATGTCTTGTCGTTCCATCCGATAGCATGCAGGTGATTGAGGATGTCCACTCATTCCTGACTCACGCGTTCAGCCTGGAGCTAAGAGCCATGCTGTTAAATTATTTGCCTGATCAGCAACTAAAGCTTGTAGGGGAAATGGAGTTAACCAAGATATATTAATTGTTCGACAGTTGATTTTCGTTCTGTGGATACGAATAAATTACGGCTCTGTTCACAAGCTTAGTGAATGAGCCGTTTTTTGTTTTTTCATGGAAGCTTTAACCAAATATTAGTTGCAATAGCATCCTATTTGGTGTATTATCAAATTAGTTGCAATGACATCCTAATTAGAGGGGGTGAATACACTGAGCGAATCACACGGCCAATACATCTCTGCCATCTACCGCCATATGCAGGTAATCATCTCATCCGAGTTAGCCCCGTATCGAATCGGGAGCGGACAGTATATTTTTTTGATGGCGATTGCGTTTCAGCAGCCAATCACCCAGAAGGCCTTAAGCGAGAAGCTGCTCATTGACAAGACGACGACCGCCAAGGCAATTACCAAGCTGGAAGCAGAAGGTTATGTACGGAGGGAAACCGATCCCGTCGACAACCGTTATCAGCTGCTATATTTAACAGAATCAGGACATGAGGTGGTGCCAAAGGTGCAGGATGCCCTCAGCCGCGTCAAGAACAAAACCCGGAAGGGAATGACCGATGAGGAGTATGACGTGCTACTGGGCCTGCTGAAAATTGTGCTTCACAATCTGACCGATCAGGAGGAGATGTAGGGATGAGCGATAACGGAGCAGATTTGACGGAAGAGCTAGTTACTTGGGCTGGTGTTACTGTGCAACCCCATCGGTTCGGAGGGATCGAATTTCAGTTAAACGGAAATGAAATCGGGCATCTTCATGATCAACATTTGTTTGATTTGCTTATGTCAAAGCGCGAGAGCATTCGTTGGATTGAAGAAGGGAAGGCAAGACCGCATCATATGTATCCTGACTCGGGCTGGGTGTCCATTTATTTGAATACTAAGCAGGATGTTGCTCATGCCATCGAAATCGCACGCTCCAAATATGATCAGATGAAACTTAGGAGGATGTAAATGATGAAAGTGAATCCCTTTATCGTTGTGGAGAACTGCAAAGATGAAATTAAATACTATCAACGTATTTTTGGAGGCGAAATTACGATTTTGCGCAAACAAGGGGACGAGGTGCTTAATGCGGACCTGCATGCAGACGAGGCGACCCTTAAGTTTGCTGATATACTGGCGGCAAAGCCCTCAATGAAAGGCGATTATGTCAGAGTGTTCTTGAATATCGAAGGAGAAGAAACATTCCGTAAGGTCTACGGAGAACTTGCGGCCGATGGGACCATTCAAACGGAAGTATATGAAGCCCCGTTCAACGGACTGCTTGCTGTCGTGACCGACCGAAACGGCGTGTGCTGGGTGCTTTCCTATTATCGATCTTAAATCTAGATAATCTAGCCAAAATATTCAATTAATGAGCAGGCGCTCCAGCAGCCTGCTCTATTTACAATATGCTCGGAGCTCGATGCTAAACATGCTATTGTCCATCGTTAATTTATGGTGTAATCTGGAAATGTATTTCAATTACCACATAATAGAAGGGATAACTAAAGATGAAATTCATCCTTTTATTCGGTCCGCAGGCCGTAGGAAAGATGACAGTAGGCCATGAACTCGAGAAAATCACTGTGGCCGTTGTCCAATCGATTTCGCAAGGACGACCAATCGAACACCGGCAGAGACAGCCCTATTGATTAAAGAACGTTTTCAGCTTTAGGTCATGTCACCAGCGGGATATAGCGGGACATCAATGTCCAAATTGGCACTGCCATTGGAGCATTCGTTGGAAACAGAATCATAAAAGGAGATTTTACCTTACCCATGAAGATGAGTACATCCGCTTTGAAGAAAATGATTGCGTTAACTATCATTTCTGCCGGTTTTTCAGCTCCACAAGCCCTTACACAAGCTGCTGCATATGACCAGACAGAGATTCATTTGCAGTCTTCTTCTACTGCCGAAGTGATTTCGGTACAATTAAACGGCAATAAGTTGGCGCTCGAGCAGCAGCCTGTTGTCATGAACGGCAGTACGTTCGTTCCACTCCGGAGTATATTTGAGATGCTGGGTGCTAAAGTTGAATGGAATGGCAGTACCTCGACTGTGACTGCAAGCAAAGATCAGAATGTGATTCGTCTCACAATCGGATCCAGAACGGCTACCCGCAACGGGCAGCAGATCTCTCTTGACGCGCCGCCTTTAAATCTAAATGGAACCACCATGGTGCCCGTTCGTTTTATCGCAGAATCCTTTGGCGCAAAAGTTGATTGGGCAGCCGATACGAGAACCGTCCAGATATCGACACCGTCTAATGGTTCCCATCAGCCGGTGTCGCCTAAATCTTCAACCGATATGGATACGATCGTAACTGGTACATTCGCGTACCCCTGGTCCAATCCATTAAACTCCGGAACGGCCGAAGTGACCAAATTAGACGACAACCGATATCATTTGGACGTTTCAGTTATACACGGCTTTAGCCACAATATGGGCGAGCTTCACTCCGACTTCACGTTCGACGGCAATGCCATTGTGTTTACTGAATCGGAATATGACAAGGTTACTATGACATTTACTGAAAATTCCGTGACCATCGATTACCCAGGCAACAGCTTTGGAGGGTTTAATGCTGAACCTAAAGGGACATTTTACCTGCAAAATTCAGGCACGAATCATGCCCCATTTCTAACAAAGCTTTTTAACAGCTTACAAATCCCTGATTCATACCAGCAAG
This sequence comes from Paenibacillus rigui, assembly GCF_002234615.1. Taxonomy (GTDB): domain Bacteria; phylum Bacillota; class Bacilli; order Paenibacillales; family NBRC-103111; genus Paenibacillus_S; species Paenibacillus_S rigui. The sequence goes on from NZ_NMQW01000037.1 coordinate 131,106, forward strand.
GCTTAACCGATGTTTTCACTTATCATGTAAGCCAGACGAAGGAAGCGCTGCTCGTTCAGTCTCACAGCACCCTCAACCGCTCTAAGGTAATCAGTGAATTTCTGGCAATCTACGATACTTCTACGCAAAGCATTGAGCCCTTCGGGGAGATAACGGGCACCAGCAAACAAAATCTTAGTAAAAAGCTGGAAGCTCTCTCTGTAAGTGAGGAACTAATTTATGTGCTTCTGAATAAAGGGTACGCTGACCGCTTCACCGAACTGCAGATGCAAAGATTCGATAACGGCGATCAAACGTTAGGCGATCCTGATCTTTTTCAATTGACGGATGCCGAGGCTTTTTATATCGTTACCGGTGCAGAGGAGACAACCTCCATCTCCGAAAATTATCGGAATCAGGATAACATCGGCTCCATATTTCGGACGGAGGTTGATCACTCTGATGCTAATCGTGTTATAATCCATTGTTATGAGCTCGTGCGCAATGGTCAGAACGACGAACATACCGCCACGATCGATTGGTTTGAAGTAAACCGCTCAAACGGCAGAGTGAAAAGCATATTATTTGTTGAATAAGGAGCGTGTATGAAAAGAAATAAGACGCCAAAGTTAGAACTTACCATTCAAGAACGGAAAGAACTAAGAAAAAACAAAATACTTTTAAGCGATCTTCACAAAATATCTGTGAGTGAATTAAGTTTAATATTGAAGGTACCGGAATTAAGAGCCAGAGAATTAAGGGCTTCATCCGAATTTCAAAGTGTTCCTTCCATTGGTCCGAAATTTGCAGAAGATTTAATGAAGCTCGGTTACTATGAATTGAATGAACTCAAAGAAAAAGATGGTGCAATATTATTCGATAATTTGGAAGAATTGTACGCAGCAGCAATCGACCCTTGTGTAGAGGATCAATTTAGATTAATTATTTATTATGCTAACAACCGCAGCTGTGACAAGCAATGGTGGGATTTTACTGAGGAAAGAAAACATTACAGGAGTGCTCAAGGATACACGTCCGAAAACGTTGATTCACAATAGGGGGCGTCCCGGTATCCGGTTTACGGAACTCGGGAACGGCCCTGTTTCCATTTAACCGAACCATTTCAGTGAAACGGGCCTCTAGTTAAACCGTCTTTTCATACGGCTCATTGTGGTGTAACATGAGCATATAAACATGGAACCTTGGTTCATTTCTTACTCCCTGAAGGATAAGTGATCTTATGTATCTGAATCAGACATTAACCCAAACCCAAAGTCTGAAATTAAATATGAAGCTGGTCCAGGGCTTGAAGCTGCTGCAAATGTCTGCAACCGAACTAACGGAATATTTGGAGAAGCAATCCGATGAAAATCCCTTGATGGAAGTGATATTTCCATCGCGGTCCCCCCAAATGGAGAGAAGGACAGCTGCCAAGACGCCGTTAAAAGACAGCGCCTCCAATCCCAATGACTTGCTGCTGCACATGGCCAGCAAACATGACGAGTCACTTGAGAGAGTACTCGTGAGCCAGCTGCGCCTCAATCCCATTCCGAAACCGTACTTTGCCTTGGCTGAATTTATTGCCGGCAGCTTGAATGATGACGGGTACCTGACCTTGAGCCTGGAGGAAATAGCTGAACACGTTCAGCGGCCGATCTGCGATATCGAAGAGGCGCTGGCCTATGTGCAAGCATTGGAGCCAGCCGGCGTTGCCGCAAGATCGCTGCGCGAATGCTTGCTCCTGCAGGCAGGACGAGACGTAAATGCCGATCCTTGGGCCGCTCTTATCGTAAGTGAACATCTGCAGGAGATCGCGGCAGGGAAGCTGCAAGCCGTTGCCGGTCAATTAGGCATCTCTATAGAGCAGGTTAAGTCAGCAATTCAGTATATACGAAAGCTGAATCCCCGTCCCGGTCTTGCCTTCAGTACGCAAACGGAAGCCCGTATGGAACCGGATGCCTTTGTCCAAAAGGTCGGCGGACGCTTTGTCGTAACCTTGAATGAGGTCTGCTATCCGCAGGTATCTATGAACGAGTATTACTTGAAGCTTAGAAAGCAAAGTGCTTGTAAGCGAACCAAAGCGTTCGTAGGTCAGTATATGACACCTATTCAGTGGCTTATTCGTAACCTGGAGCAAAGAAAAGCAACGATAAGCCGGGTTTTGACGGCAATTATAGAGGAGCAGGAGCCTTTTTTGGAAAAGGGTCCCCTGTATTTAAGACCGCTTAACCTGAAGACGGTTGCAGAAAAAGTAAGTCTGGATGTATCAACCATAAGCCGCGCGGTGAAGCATAAATATGTCCAGACGCCGCAGGGAGTTTATCCATTGAAATTTTTCTTTTCGAGCCGGCTGGAAACCCGGAATGAGGAATGTGCATCGTCCCACAGCATCAAAGCAATCATTATGCAAATGGTGAGGGAGGAAGACAAGAGCAGACCATTGTCCGATCAGCAAATGACAGATGCCCTGGTCCGGCAGGGCCTCAAAATTTCAAGAAGAACCGTCATGAAATATAGGGAAGCCCTGCATATATTATCTTCGCGCTTCAGGTCATCCTAGCTCGGAATGAGCCTGATTATACTGTTTTTAAAGGAGGCATGAGTATCTTGCCGAAGGATTCCGTGACCATCCATTTATGGGGAAATATTATTTCCTCGATGCATAACGGCATCATCGTTGTCAACTCGGACAATGAAATTTTGCTTATGAACGAATCCGCCCAGAAGCTGCTTCAGGTTCAGGATGAAGCGTGGAAGGGAAGAAATATTAAGGCGTTAATCCCAAACTCCAGAATGCATGAGGTGCTGCAAGGGGGCGAGAGCTCGATAGGTGAGAAAATGGTCATCTCCGGCCGCGCATGCATGGTGAATCGGACCCCGCTCTACGAGGAAGGGGAGAGGGTCGGGGCGATGGCCGTGATTCAGGATATTTCCGAGATGGACCATTACCGGACCCTGCTGAAGCAAATGGAATCCATTATTGAATTCTCGACTGACGGTATTTATGTAGTCGATCGGGAGGGAGTTACCATGCAGGTGAACTCGGCTTACGAGGAAATCACCGGCTTCCGCCGTGAAGAATTGATAGGTCGCCGCATGAAGGACCTCATGACGGAAGGATATTTCGATCAATCGGTATCCTTGCTGGTCTTGGAGCAAAAACGGCGCATTTCCATTATTCAGCGGATTGGAGGCAAAAAGGATGTGATCGTTACAGGGAACCCGGTATTTGATGATCAGGGCGGCTTGGAGATGATCGTCACAAGCGTGAGGGATATTACGCACCTGAACGATTTAAGAAATGAGCTTGAAAAGGCGCATACGTTCTCACGAATTCAAAATAACCGATATACGATCCATAGTGGCGGTACGGAGCAGAGCGTTATTTTCCACAGTCCGCAAATTAAAAAGGTGTACGAAAAGGTCCGGCAGGTGGCCCCCTATCCGACAAGCATTTTGCTAAACGGTCCGTCCGGTACTGGGAAAGAAGTGATGGCCAATCTGATACACGACTTAAGTGAACGGAAGGAAAAGCCATTTATCCAAATCAACTGCGGGGCGATCCCGGAGCAGCTGTTGGAGTCCGAGCTGTTCGGCTATGAGGCGGGAGCCTTCACAGGCGCAAGCCGCAACGGGAAGATCGGTCTTTTGGAGCTGGCGGACCAAGGAACAGTCATGCTCGACGAAATAGCGGAGCTCCCGCTCGCTTTGCAGGTCAAGCTGCTGAGGGTGCTTCAGGAGAAGCAGCTGCAGCGCATAGGCGGAACGAAGCCGCGTCTTTTGGATATCCGCATCGTCGCAGCAACCAATCAGGACCTAAGGAAGCTCATTCAAGCGGGCAAATTTAGAGAGGATTTATTTTACCGGCTCGCCGTCGTGGAGATTTCCATCCCGTCCTTGGCGGAGCGGCAGGAGGACATCGTGCCTTTAGTGGAGCATTACTTCGCCTATTTTTGCCGACAGTACCGGGTAGACAAGCAGATGTCGAGCGAAACCAAGGAGAGCTTGAAACGATACCATTGGCCGGGCAACGTTCGGGAATTGCGCAATTTAGTCGAAAATATGATTGTTTCCGTACCTTCAACAATGATCGAGCCCGTTCATTTACCGCTCCATATTCAGGATCAAACCCGATGTGACGATTCACATTCAACTTTGAAGGAGCGGGTGTCGGAATTTGAGCGCAGATTGATTCACGAGGTCGTCGAGAAGCATAATTCGTTGCGAAAAGCAGCCGAGCAGCTTGGAGTCGATCATTCCACGCTTGTGAAAAAAATGCAGCGTTGGGAGAAGGAAAAGGGAACGGGATAACTTCCAATTCATTTAGATCTGAGGTGGTGAATTTATTCCTGAAGGTGGTGATGATATTCACCATCTTTTTTAGCTAGGAGGGAAGGGTTTAGGAAAGAGTGGTGATATTTTTCACCAACGCCTCGGGGAAGGGGAACGTTTTTAACGAATTGTAGAGATGTTTTTGGATTGGCACGTTTTTTGCTACTATTATATAAATGCAGCATGATAAAAGGAGGGACATCATTGGAAACGGTTACCAAGGGGATTTTTATCAATGGACTTTGGGAGGTGAAGGAACGCAGCTATGCCTTACGCGCTCCTTATGACGGCAAGGTGCTGGCAAACATCAGCAAGGCGGACGCAGGGGATGTAGACCGGGCCATAGCCGGGGCACACCGTGCTTTCGAAACGATGCGCAAGCTGCCGGCGCATCAGCGCAGCCGTATTTTGCAACAAGCCGCACTCCAGCTCAGGGAAAGAAAAGAAGAGGCCGCTCTGCTGCTATCGCAGGAAGCGGGAAAGCCGATTCGCACCGCGAGGGCAGAAATCGAGAGAACCATTACGACCTACGAATTCGCGGCGGAGGAAGCCAAGCGCATCAACGGTGAAACGATCCCGATGGACGCGGCTCCCGGAGGCGAGGGACGGCTGGGCTTTACCTGGAGGGAACCGATCGGTACAGTCGTAGCGATTTGTCCCTTCAACTTCCCGTTTAACCTTGTCGCGCATAAGCTGGGTCCGGCGATAGCAGCAGGCAACACGGTTGTCCTGAAGCCCGCGGAGCAAACGCCGTTAAGCGCGCTTTTCATGGCGGAGCTGTTCCAGAAGGCAGGTTTGCCGGATGGCGCTTTACAGGTCATCACCGGCAGTGGCCGCGAGCTCGGAGATGCCTTGGTCGAGGATGAGCGCGTTAAAAAAATTACGTTCACCGGAAGCTCTGAAGTAGGCAAGCAAATCAAAGCAAAGGCGGGGCTTCGCAAAGTGACGCTGGAGCTTGGCTCCAATTCGGGACTCATCATCGAGCCTGATGTTCCCATCGACAAGATCATCCCGAGATGTGTAGAAGGGGCCTTCTCCTTCGCGGGGCAGGTGTGCATTTCCCTGCAGCGTATTTATGTTCACGAATCGATTTATAAGCCATTTGCAGAACAGTTTATCGCAAAAACCGAGCAGCTTAAGGTCGGAGACCCTTCTGATGAACTAACGGATCTCAGTGCCATGATTCACGAGCGGGAGATGCATCGGATTGACTCTTGGGTGCAGGAGGCTGTCGAAGCCGGAGCAACGATCGGATGCGGTGGCCGCCGCGAAGGCTCGGTCTATTTACCAACCGTGCTGCTCCATGTGAAGCGGGAGATGTCGGTTTCATGCAGGGAGGTTTTTGCACCGGTCGTGTCGATTGTTCCGTACAAGGAGCTGGACGAGGCAATCGAAATGGTCAATGATTCCGTTTACGGTCTGAATGTAGGCATCTATACGCAGCATCTGAACAAGGCATTCCATGCAGCAAGAGAAATTCAAGCCGGAGGCGTCATTGTCAACGACATTCCAACGTTCAGAGTGGACCATATGCCCTATGGCGGCGTAAAAGAAAGCGGATATGGACGTGAAGGCATTAAATATGCAGTACAAGAAATGACGGAACTGAAATTCGTTTCGATAAAAACTCAATTCTAGGAGGCGTTTTCTATGTCGAATATTATTAAAGCACGCCCTAAGCTGTATGTTATGGATAACGGACGGATGAGCATGGATAAAAACTGGATGATTGCAATGCACAATCCGGCTACGATCCATAACCCAAATGCACCTACGCAGTTCGTTGAATTTCCGATCTATACGGTGCTCATCGACCATCCGGAAGGAAAGATTCTGTTCGACACCTCCTGCAATCCGAATTCGATGGGAGTGGAGGGCCGGTGGACCGAATCAACACAGCAAACATTTCCTTGGGTAGCGAGCGAGGAATGCTATCTTCATAACCGTCTTGAGCAGTTGAAGGTAAGACCAGAGGAGATTAAGTATGTGATCGCCTCCCATCTCCATCTTGATCATGCGGGATGCCTGGAAATGTTCACTAATGCGACGATTATTGTGCATGAGGATGAGCTTAACGGTACCTTGCAGTCTTACGCCCGGAACCAAAAGGAAGGCGCTTACATTTGGGCGGACATCGATGCTTGGATCAAAAATCATTTGCAATGGAAAACCGTCAAGCGGAGTGAGGATAATCTGGAGCTGGCCGAAGGAATTAAAATTGTCAATTTCGGTAGCGGTCATGCGTGGGGCATGCTAGGTCTACACATCGAAATGCCGGAAACGGGCGGAATCATCCTGGCTTCCGATGCGATATATACCGCTGAAAGCTACGGTCCTCCGGTGAAGCCGCCTGGCATTATTTACGACTCCATTGGCTATAGGAACACGGTCGAGAAAATCCGAACCCTTGCCCAAAGAACGAATTCACAGGTCTGGTTCGGTCATGACTCTGAGCAATTCAAGCAATTCCGTAAATCGACCGAAGGCTATTACGAATAAAGGAGCCATTCCTGTA
>NZ_NMQW01000038.1 GCF_002234615.1 Paenibacillus rigui
GGACAACAGCGATCGGAAGAACGATCCGTCCATGCAGCCGCAGCATTTTCAGTGGCCTCATGATGCCATAGGGGGCTTTTAATAGCATGCATGAAATGGAAACATTATTAATAATAATGAATTAGGAACACAATTTACGCGAAATAGTGTGTACAAAAAGAACTATATATGTTACATTATATTTAATTAGTGCATACTAAATGGATTTGTACAACAATTGACGGAAGGGTGGATGCTGTATGGAAAACTCCCCGGTTAGCTTAGAAATGGGTGTCATTATTTGTAGGCATTGCGAGACGGAGATCGGCACCTTTGATTCCGAGAAAGTAACGACGTATTATTCAGACTGTCAGGAACAACAATGCCTGGAAGGTCGGAAGGCCGTAAAAAGTGAAAATAACCATCCTGCCGTACGGTAGGAATGCCCCTCATACACATCCCGTCTTGCAGCGAAGTTCGCCGCAGGCGGGATTTTTTTTCTCAGCGAATCTCATCCTCTGGGCGGCGTGCATACCATAGAAGTACCAGGCTGCAAAAGAGGAGCGGGACAAATTGATTACTTATGAGGTTTATCCAGGAGATACATTGTATTTGATAGCCCGTAAATACGGGATTACGGTTCAAGCATTAATGGATGCGAACCGGTTGACAACCACCAAGCTAAGAATAGGACAGACATTATCCATACCGGTGTCCGTACCCATTCGCTATACGGTAGTAGCAGGGGATACGCTGTATTTTATAGCCAAGCGCTACCATACGACCGTGGAATCCATAATGCTGTTGAACGGGCTCACCTCGTCGACATTAGCGGTCGGTCAAGTATTGATCATTCCCGTTTATACGGAGTTTATCGTGCAGGTGGGCATTGCCAACATCCGGAGTTATGCCAATATGAATGCCCCGGTTATGGCAAGGATGGTGAAGGGTGCGAGACTTCCGGTTACAGGCATCATGGGCAATTGGATTCAGGTGAGGCTTTACAACCGCCGTATCGGTTGGACTTACCGTTCCAATGGTGTGCTGACGCCACACAGTGGGGAGAAGCCGATTGAGGAGATATTTGCCTTCTATACGGAGCGGGAAAGCGCTGCGCTGCCGAGCTCTTACGAGGCGTTCGCCAAACAAACCGCGGAGCTGTCCAATGTGGGACTATTTCACTTCAGAATATCTAAGGATCATCCGACCCAAATTGAAAAATTTCCCGATAATTTCACCGACTCTTATATGAGAGACGTTGTTGCCTACGGTCATCGCCATAATATTACAATGGTGCCGACACTGCATAACCTTTTATACGAAGCAGGGAAACCGAGCGTGAACCGGGATGTCATTCATGCGATGCTTTCCACTTCACAAACACGTGCCGCCTTTATCGATAATATAGTCAAGCTGATTCAAGCCTATGGGTTTGACGGGGTTAATATTGATTTTGAGGATGTCCGCTTAGAAGACAAGGAGAAGCTGTCCGCATTTTTCAAGGAGCTTGGTATCGTGATGAAAAAGAACGGCTACGCTTATTCGGTAGATACTCCGGCCAAGACGTCAGAGGAGCCGACGAATTTGTTCCCTGCCCCGTTCGATTATTCGGTCATCGGGAGATCGGTCGATGAATTTGTACTGATGCTTTATAACGAGCATGGCTGGCCGGGAAGCGGCCCGGGTCCGGTCATTTCAGTCGGCTGGATGGAGAAAGTGACGAGGTATGCTATGACGAAGGTCCCTGCATGGAAAATTACCGCGGCCGTTTCAGTCTTCGGCTTTGACTTTAATTTGAAGACGAATCGAAGCACCTATTCCACCTATAAGATGGCGATGAACTTGGCGAAAAAATACAACAAGGACATTATTTTTGATGAAAAAAGCCAGACGCCGATGTTCGCGTATACGGATGAATCCGGGGACCCGCACGAGGTCTGGTTCGAGAATGCTCAAAGCGTCCAAGCGAAAATGGACCTCGCCCATAAGCTGGGTATCCGCGGAATCGCCTTATGGAGGCTTGGGATGGAGGATCCGGAGATCTGGACAATGATGGCAAAAAATTTCGTGATCCGTAAAAGTGTAACCTGACATGACCGTATTTGAAACGATTGGAACCAAATGGAAATCACTATCCAAACATGGTAAGCTACTAGTAGACTTACCGATTCCTGATGAAGCGTAAAGGAGGGGGATAGTGGCAATTATTGAGAAAGAGCTGGTGGAGCTTCAGGACTGGGAAATAAGGCAATTTTTGCGCAAAGTGCTGGAAGAAGCTCACTCGACTGCAGAACATAGAGGCATCCAGGCTTCGGACGAGGACCTGCTGTTAAGCAAATGGGGCGCTTTCGTGGAGTCGAGTCGTCAAAGACGGTTGAAAGAGGAAGAGAGCCGCAATCATATTCATTTATTGTTCAGCCTATCGGATGCCGGGTCCTTGAAGGTCACGTTAGGTAATTTAGGCAGACGGCGTGAGAGTCATGTGCTCGCCTTCGACACACTACTTTCCGTCGGACCGATCAAAGGGCTGGAGACAGAGGAAGGGCAAAGACGCCGGAAGGAGTGGCTTATGGAACGCTTTCCTTGCCATATGCATATGGATTCTATGAATCTGGACAGTCGTATGGACCGGTTAGTGGCGTTTCTTACCCGCCTTCCAGAGCATCACCAAATAACGATTTATTGCAGCGATAATGCACACGATCAGATTGGACTCCGCTTGGCCGTGTACTGTCTTCGACACCGGCATCAGCCTATCCATGTCGTCAACATGACCCAACAATTTAGTGCGATGGCGAGCCCAAATGAATTGCCGTTTCACCCTTATGCTATCGGACATATTCCATTTGATACGCTGGAGCAGCTTCTTAAACAAACGGCGACTTTGCCTCCTCTGACAGAGGAGCAGCGAGCGCAGTACGAGCTGGATTGGCGTAACTGGTCCGAACAAGAAGGCACCTTGCGGCTTTGGCAGAATGGAGCCGTTCGGAGTGTACCTGAGCATTATTACGATGAGAATTTAATCGAGATTGTAGACCGGCTGCAGTTGGCCGGGACGGAGTCAAGTTATGTACGAGCCGGCCGGGTTGTAGGAGAAGCGATGGAAAGCTGGGGCCAGCTGATCGGCGATTCTTTTGTAGATTACAGATTGTGGACGCTGATTAGTGATGGTAAGCTTGAATTCCGTGGACTTCCCGGTGCGCTCTACCGTTATAGCGTGAAAGTTCGCCATTAGAGTGAAACGTAAAAATATGCATAAGAATGGAGACGATTAGACCATGAAGTATTTTGCAGCGTTCCTGCCCATGAAAGATCCGCAAAAAAGTCAGGAATACCGACAGCAGCATTTGGAATACTTGGCGCAGCGGAAAAGCGAGGGGAAAATTTTTGCCAGCGGACGCTTCGCGGATGGAGCCGGAGGGCTTGTCATTTACATAGCCGAAACCGAACAGGAAGTTGTGGACATTGTGAAGCAAGATCCCTATGTGCTGGCTGATGCTAGAGGATATGAAATTCATGAATGGGAAATGGTGACGGAGGCTGTACTTTCAAGTAGATCGCAATCGTAATGAAAAATATGTCCCCGTGATCCGGGGATTTTTTTTCTAAATGAACATATAAATAAGTTGGGTGTAAGCGCTTTATATCCGATTGTAGGGCGTCTGGCACCCGAAGCTGTACACCTTACGCGACCAGCGATGGGTAGGAAAGGAGCTAATCGTATTGGCATATTTTGAAAAAGCTCGCACTGGAGCTGAAATCATCCGCGAAATTGAAACAACAAAGGTACCTTACGGGATGCTCGCGATCTGGTTTATTGGTCAATGCGGTGTCATATTGAAAGGGGGGAAAACGGTCATCTTCATCGACCCTTACTTGGCGCCATCCCCTTCACGGGCGTTTGACCCGCCTTTTCATGCTGAAGCAATAAGCCATGCCGATTATGTGTTCATCACTCATGAGCACTCGGATCATTTGGATATCCATACGATTGAAATTTTGGCGGCATCGCATCCGTCGATCCGGTATGTGACACCCGGCTACTGCCGTGACAAGATGATCAAGCTGGGGGTCAAGGAGGACCGGTTATTAACCTTGCGAACGGATGAGTGGAGAAGAGAACCGGGCTTTCGTGTAAAGGCTCTGCCTTCTGCACATGAGGAGTTGGACTACGATCCGGAGCTGGGCTACCGCTGTGTGGGCTATGTCTTTGAGTTGAACGGGGTAAAGCTGTACCACGCAGGAGATACGGTCGTATATCCCGGCCTGGTGGAATCCCTGGAGACTGAATCGATTGATCTTGGCATGCTGCCCATTAACGGGCGCGACTTGTTTCGCAATGCCCGGAATATCGTTGGCAATATGAATTTCAGGGAAGCGGCCGAGCTGGCCGTTGCTGCCGGCTTCGATACGGTTGTCCCGCTGCATTATGACATGTTTCGGGGGAATGGAGAGCACCCGGGTTATTTCGTAGATTACTTATATGAACGTCATCCGACCCAAAAAAGCCATGTCATGGCCCGATTCGAGCGTTACATCTATGTTTCCCGCGCTGCACTGGTGTAGGGATTTCATATAAGTACGACAAAAGACTGCGAGCAGGAGGAGGACTCGGCAGTCTTTTTGTTTATGAATGTGGGAAGTCCCCCGTTCTGTGCATTCGAACATGTGCGTATCAGAGACTTGTGGAATGAGGGCCTTTTTTTGCTTGGGGCCGGCTTGCGCCCAGTGAGAATCGTGGCACTTTTAGCAAGAAGCCTACAAACAGCAGCAATCCCCCGTTAATTGCAAAAACAAAAGGAATCGACAGCTGGGTGGCCATAAATCCACCGATTAAAGGTCCCAGCAGCAATCCCATCTGATTAGCCGACTGGTTCAGACTGAACGCACGGCTTCGAAAGCCGGGCTCGGTATGTTTTGCAATGAGAGCGTTCAGCGCTGGGAAGACCCCCGCGAAAAATAGCCCATAAGCAAAGCGCAAGGTACCGAAGCCTATCAGGCTGTGAAACCAAACCTGCAGCAGGTTTCCTATTCCACCGCCTAATAAACCGATAAACAGCACCTTTTCATAGCCGATGCGGCCCCCAATCTTCCCCCAGTTCGGAGCGGCAATCAGGGTGGCGATACCAACCGCCGAGAAAATAATGCCGGCATGCATGGAAGCGGTGGATGGGTCGGATCCCAGCTTTAGCACGTAAATCGTTAGCAAAGGCTCCAAAATCATAATCGATGTGGATGTGATGAACACCGTGCCCAGTGTCAGCATCAAATTCCGGTTGGACAGGGCTGCTTTCAAATCGTGCGCGACCGATGAGCGTTTGGCCCCGGTTTTGTTAAAGGACGGCTCCTTCACCCCTAATAAGGCGATTAGAAATGCTGCGAGCACCAGCATTCCTGCTACGAAGAACGTATCGCGCGGCCCGATCAGATGACTAATAAACCCGCCCATGAGTGGTCCCAGAATGGAGGCTGTCGCGCTTGCAGTTGAAATAATACCTAATGCGTAGCCGACATGCTTCTCCGGTGTGTTCGTTGCAACCAGAGCGATAGCCGAAGGGATGTAGCCGGCGAGCAGCCCCTCCAATATTCTGACAGCGATTAATTCGTAAGGGTTTTGAACAAGAAAATAAAGGAAATAAGAAAGGGATAGGCAAAAGCCTGCACGCAGCATCATCAGCTTACGGCCGTATTTATCGGCCATCGAGCCCCAAAAAGGAGCGATCAGAGAGCTGGATAGAAACGTAAGCGCAAATATAGTTCCTGTCCACGCCTCGAGGTGATCGTGAACACCGAGATCATTTTGAAGGAAGATGGAAAGGAAAGGGATGGACACCGAATAAGCTGTGCTGACCAAAAAGGTACCGATCCATAGGACCAAAAGATTACGTTTCCATGAATATGCCAATATGGAAGCACTTCCTTTATTCGTTGTGGATGGACTATTTCCTTATCATACCACCATTGGGGGTGGAACTCTGATAAAGTATCGTTTTCGGCCGATAAAATGTTTTTTGCCCGCTGCACCCGCCCATACCGTCCTGAAGTAAGCAGCGTATACAATTTCGTACCGAAATTTTCGTGAAAAGGTAGTGAAACCGACAATGAAGCTTCCGTGCGGGTGTGGCTGCGGCTGTGGCTGCTGGTATAAGAAGGGTGTGAAGAGGAAAGTCCGCAACAAAACGAAATCGGTTCAACGCACCTTATGGCTATCGCCGAAAGTGAAGGGTGCCCGTTGAATGGGGTATTCAAAGAAAGAGACATTCCCGCCAGAGCCGTGGAGAATGTCTTTTTTTGCATTTATCAGCCTTAATTTTAAAATGCATTTTACACTGCGATAATCTTTCTCGTCGTTTACTGCGTTACAATAATAGGGAACTTATCCTATTTTGTGGAGGAATATCGAGAATGAGAATGGGAAGAACGGCAGGCGTTTTTGTAGCAAGCTTATTATTGGCCAATGCGCTGGCAGGTGTCAGCTCGGCCGCTCCGCTTCAAACGGTTTCCCATGCAGACTGGATGCAGAAGAAGGGCTTGCTTGAAGGTGATCTGAACGGAAACTTGGCGCTGGATCGCGCGATGACGACGGCGGAGCTGGCAACCCTTCTGGCCCGTTTGCAGGGGGAGACCAAGCTTCGAGCTAATTCTTCTGGTGTACATTGGGCTTCCTCCCAGCTGGCTTGGGCGCAGCAGAAAGGATATATTTCCTCCGAGGAGGCCAAGCTTCCCGATCATTCGCCATCGGCATCACGGATGATGCAAATCGCAGCGGCCGCAGGGTACAATGTGGGATTGCCCGACGTAGAGGTGATCAAGCGTTCGGATGTGTTCAATGCATTCGCCGAGGCGATAAGCATGCATCTGACGATAGCGCATATGAACGATTCCCACGGGCATATTCAAGACAATAAAAGCGGCGGAGAATTCGGCTATGCCAAAATCGCCACCCTGTTGAAGCAATGGCGTCAGGAAAACCCCAACTTTCAGTTATTTGATGCAGGGGATACTTTTCAAGGCACTGTCTTTGTAAATCAATCCAAGGGGGAATCGTTACCTCCGCTTTTGAACGCTTTGGGCATTAATGTCATGGAAGCCGGAAATCATGAATTCGATTACGGCTACAAGCAGCTGCTGAGTCTGAGGGACAAGCTGAACTATCCGATCATTAACGCGAACGCCATACAAGCCGACGGGAGTCCTCTGCTGCCCCCTGTTTACCGGTTCGAGGCGGGAGGGCAAAAATTCGTTGTATTTGGTTTGATTACCCAGGAAACGGCTATATTGACACATCCGGACAATGTGAAGGGATTGACATTTCAGGATCCGGTTGCTAAGGCCAAATCAATGGTAGCTGACCTGAAGGGGAAGGGCGAGCATGTTATTTTGCTGTCCCATTGCGGTGTGGATGTCGATCGCGAGATTGCCAAACAGGTGTCAGGCATCGACCTCATTATCGGCGGTCATACCCATACGAAGCTGACGGCCCCTGAGCTGGTCAATGGAACTTATATCGTGCAGGATTGGGAATATCTGAAGTCGCTTGGCCGTTCGGACTTGTATTATTACAAGGGCGAGCTGGTTGCTCTGGCTGACGGGATCAAGGAATACGATGCCGGTGTTCCGGAGGATCCGGAAATGGCCAAGCTGGTAAAACAGGTTTCCGACGAGGTGGACCAATCGTTAAATGTAACGATCGCCCATACCGACGTACAGTTGGAGGGGGACCGTACGGTTGTCCGGAAGCGGGAATCGAACCTCGGCAACTTCATCACAGATGCCATGCTGGCAAGATCCAAAGCTATTCCAGGCTATGAGGCTGACGTGGCGTTGACCAACGGCGGTGGCATTCGTACAGAAATCAAGGCAGGGGATATTACCAAAAAAATGCTGTACGACGTGCTTCCTTTTCCGAATACGGTTGTGATTCTGGATGCCACAGGCAGCGAGCTCCGCGATGCTATCGAGAATGGCGTGAGTCAGGTGGAGGGCGGAGCCGGACGCTTCCCTCAGATCAGCGGGATGTCCTTCGCATGGAACCCATCCAAGCCTGCCGGCGCAAGAGTAACCGACATTAAAGTAGGCGGACAGCCTCTGGATTTGAACCAAACGTATAAAATAGCTACAAACGATTTTATCGCAGCCGGCGGGGATGGGTATTCGATGCTTAATGGGAAAAAAGCATATAACACAGGGATTACGCTGTATGAATTGGTGGAGGAAGCTCTGACACAGCAGGGCAGCATTTCCCCAAGGTCAGAAGGACGGATTACCGAGGTGAACGAATAAGACGGTATCTCCAAACAGTGTCCTCTACACGGGGCACTGTATTTTTTTGTAAATCGGGTGGGTTGTAAAGCATATCCTGCGTTCCCTCTCATAGGATGGGATATAAGCCTGTCCGTGCAAGAGGAGGATGCAATGAATTCGATATGGATTGGCAGTATGACAACTTCACTCTGCACCGCTTTGGGTGCGCTTCCCGCACTGCTATTCACCAATGTGACGCATCGCGGTAAAGATATTTTGTTATCCTTCACCGCGGGCATCATGGTTTCGGCTTCAACGTACGGGCTGATTCCGTCGGCTTTGAAGCTATCCAACCTAGCGGTGCTTGCCGCAGGAATTTTATTGGGTGCGCTGTTCCTGACGATTATGGAGCTCCTCATTCCTCATGAGGATCCGGGGCATGCGTTGGTGCCGAAGCGGAACGGATCCAATTCCGTGTTGTTTGTGTCTGCTATGGCTCTTCATAATTTGCCCGAGGGACTCTCGGTAGGGGTAAGCTACGGCAGCTCGGATCATGATTTAGGCGCAATCGTCGCCATCAGTATCGGTCTGCAAAATATCCCTGAAGGCTTCTTAACCGCCTTATTTCTCATTACCCACGGCATACGCCGCAGGATTGCACTGCTGCTGGCCGCATTGACAGGCTGCATTGAACTGCTTTTTGGCTGGATCGGGTACCAGTTCTCTGGAAACTTTATGGTTTTGGTTCCCTACGGCTTGGCTTTCGCTGCGGGGGCTATGCTGTTTGTCGTATATAAGGAGCTTATTCCCGAAAGCCACGGTGACGGGAATGAGCGGGCGTCGACTTTTGCCTTCATCATCGGCTTGCTGTGCATGATTTGCGTTACGGATTTGCTCAAATAGCTCTTTTTTCTAAGGGTCAAGTAAACCATGCCACAGGCCGAAGTGTTGCAGGGCTCCAAAGAGTCCCTTGCGACATTTCGGCCGTTTTTTAGTACAATTAGAAGGTCAGTTTGTAGATAAAACAATTCCCGGGCACCGGGGTGGTTGGATGGGGAGGACAATGATTCATGGCAAAAGTATTGTTTGTATGTCTTGGAAATATATGCCGATCTCCTATGGCAGAGGCGGTATTTCGCCATAAAGTGGCGGAGGCCGGTTTGGCCGGTCGGATCGAAATCGATTCCGCGGGTACGGGGGACTGGCATACGGGAGAGCCGCCGCACGAAGGAACGCGTACCATTTTACGGCAAAATCAAATTGACTATTCGGGCATGCGCGCCCGACAGGTTCGTCAAAGCGATTTTCATGAGCACCGCTACATCATTACAATGGACGCCAGCAATACGAAAAATGTAATGAAATGGGCCCCCGGAAGCCATGATGCGGAAGTCAGGCAGCTGCTTGATTTTATCCCGGAGCGACGCGGAGAGGATGTACCGGATCCTTACTATACCGGGAATTTTCAAGAGGTATACGAGATGGTGGATGAGGCTTGCGGGCTGCTGCTTGCCTATATTCGCACCAAAGAAGATATGTAGGCATTGCGTGCATGGAGCCGTGTTTCACTATAGCTTGAAGTGCTTCAAGCAAATAAAGTCCTCCCTGAATACAGGAAGGACTTTATTATGTGTACGGATGCCATCGTAAGGAAGCCGAAGCCAGCTAAGGCTGCCGTAAGGCAGAATATATGATTGTAACCAAGAATAAGCTAGCTTAAGTGAACGCTTTCGCTTTGGCCTGCTCCTTCACCGATTTCCACTCGGTCAATTGCTGCTCCAAAGCTTCAATGAGCCGATCCACATCATTGAAAAATTGCTGTGCATCGGCTACCGCTGACAGCTCCTCTGCCGAAGGAGAAGGGCCGGGGAGCGAGGACAGAAGCTGCTGAAGCCGGCTCTCCAATGAAGCTGCATGCTTGGCTGCACTGCTCTCAGCTGAAGCTGAAGCTGGAGCTGAAGCCGGTGCCGGCTGCGACTCAGCCGAGACCTCGTCATGGGTCGTCTTCCCGCTTTTGGCAGGCGCCTTCGGAGCAGCGGCAGGCTTGGAGCGCTCCGCGCGGTTTTGTTCGAAGACGGACCAGGTTTCCAGCAGCTCGCGGCCGGACTTATACAACAGCTTGTCCTTGGTTCCTGCGGAAAGGGTCTTGTCCTTGAAAAGCCGGGCGATCTTCTTCACATCGCTCACCGGCATCTCATCTCTGGCCATAATCAGAGCAAGTGAGTCCCGATGCTCCATCGGAAGGTCCTTCAGGGGCAGAACCTGGTCCTCGGTCAAACGGTCTTTTCTAATGTCGGTTCCGCCGACAATGATTTTTTTGACGGCGTTGCTGAACTTGAGCAGCTCGCATTTGTTTTTGATATATGCTTCCGGCTTGCCGAGGCGGCTGGACAGGAATTTAGTTGAGCTGCTGAATTTCGGATCGTTCAACAGCTTGTTGAAAGCCTCGGCTTCTTCGATCGGGGAGAAGCCTTCTCTTGTTAAGTTTTCCGCGATTTGCTCCAAATAAATTTCGGTTTCGTCCGTAATATCGGACACGATGCATGGAATGGTAGGGCGGTTGAGCATATGGCTCGCCTTGTACCGCCTGTTGCCGTAAATGATTTTATACCGGCCGTTATTCGTTGTTCTTACTTTAATCGGGGACAGCAGGCCGAGCTCCTCGATGCTTTTCATTAGCTCTTGTAAAGCATCCTCATCGAATTGATATCTGGGCTGGTCCGTATCCTCATCAATTAAATTCATTGGAATTTCAATGATATCCATATGAGGTCTCCTATCCTTTATACGTTAAATGAAACCGATCGAGATGGGAATAGAGCTGCTCTTTCCGCAAAATTTCGATCTGTTTGGATCCCATCAGGTCATAGTGGGGAAAAGGTTGGCGGTGATGGATGTATTGAGGATTGAGCCCGTGCGATGTGCACCAATCGGAGAGCTTATCCAGGTCGGAGCAGCCGACTTTGGTTACACTTTTGATATCCGGAAAACGCGGGTCAATCCAATAATGTGTCAGAAAAGCAAGCTCACCGCGCGACACAGCCTCTTTCCACAGCTGCAATTCATTCCTCTTGATGCCGAAAGCCATGCCGATTCATCCTCCCATTGACCGAATGTAGAATATGTAACATTATAACATACCGGAACGGGTATTCTCTATGAGAAAGGCTTCAACATTTTTTATCCCAAAGTTTACATGGTTTGTGATACGATAGGGTGTGGAAAATATATACAACGTAAAAGGGGGACTTATCATGTGGACTCGAAGCGAATTGAAAGACAGAGCCAAGCAGGGGCTTAGAACATCGTATTGGAAGGCATTTCTCGTCAGTTTGCTGTTGGTGATTATTTCCGGGAATATTCCCAGCTGCAGCTTCAGAGGCGATATGGGGCAGCGTGCAGATAAAGGGAAAATAGCATCGATGTTCAATGAATTCAAGGGGAATATGGACCAGGCTGCGGATCATACCGTACTCCTCACTGTTCTCATTATCGCCATTATCATCGGTATTTTGGCCGCACTCGTTGTGATTGCATTTCGTATCTTTCTTTGCTTTCCGCTGGAGGTCGGGGGACGTCAATATTTCAAACAGGCTGCCTTGGAGGATGCCAATTTGAATCACTTAGGCTTCGCTTTTTCCAAAGGCCGTTATCTTGCCATCGTCAAAGGGATGCTCTGGCGTGCATTTCTGAACTTTCTCTGGTTTCTGCTGTTGATTATTCCGGGGATCGTCAAGGCTTACGCTTACAGCATGGTGCCTTACATATTGGCGGATAATCCGGGGATCGGAACGAGACGGGCGGTCGAGCTAAGCAACCGTATGACCCGCGGGCATAAATGGAACATGTTTGTGCTTGATCTTTCGTTTCTCGGCTGGTATTTGCTCGGAACGCTGGCGCTCCTGGTCGGCGTCCTGTTCGTGGAACCGTATGTGAATGCGACGAAAGCGGAGCTTTATCTGGTGCTGCGCAGGCAGGCCCTGCAGGCCGGGATCAGCAGCAATGCGGAATTGAATGTGCCCGAATACGAATAATTATGTATGCCCTCCAATGTGGAGGGTTATTTTTTATCCAAAAAACAGCAAGGAAGCGCCGACAATGACTAACAAAATAAACAGTACCAAGATGGAGGAAGAAGACTCGAATCCACCCAAACCGCTCATGCAAACTACCTCCTCTCTTCCGTCACATGTCTATAGTATGTATGCTGGAGTGGAGTGGTCTGGACTGTAGCGGATAAGGCGGCGAAACCGTTCATTCTGTTGTGAAATGGGTAAATAGATGCGGAAGGAAAAATTAGGCTGGTTGGGAATCAGTTGTACAGATTAAGGAAAGATTAGTTGTTGTAGGTAAAGGAGGAGGGAACCGCCAATGAAATGGACCCCGGAACAGCGGATTACGCTGCATGGTTTTAACAATTTGACCAAAACGCTCAGCTTCAATATGTACGACATTTGCTACACTAAAACCCGGGAAGAGCGACAGGCTTATATAGAGTATATTGACGAACAATATAATGCGGACCGGCTGACCAAAATTTTGACCCATGTCTCCGAAATCATCGGTGCCCATGTGCTGAATGTGGCCAAGCAGGATTACGTACCGCAGGGGGCTAGCGTCACCATGCTGGTGTCGGAAGGGCCGATTGAAGAGGTGCCCACAGAGTCGTTCGATGAATCCCCGGGACCGCTGCCGGATACGGTCGTGATGCATTTGGACAAAAGCCATATTACTGTGCATACGTATCCCGAATATCATCCGGACGAAGGGATCAGTACCTTCCGCGCGGATATCGACGTTTCTACCTGCGGGGAAATTTCACCGTTAAAAGCACTGAATTATTTGATCCGTTCGTTTGATACGGACATCATGACAATGGATTACCGCGTCCGCGGCTTCACCCGCGATATTAGCGGGCACAAGCATTTTATCGATCACGACATCAGCTCCATACAGAATTATATCCCGGAGGAAGTCAAAAGCTTGTACGATATGATCGACGTCAATGTGTATCAGGAAAATATTTTCCATACGAAGTGCAAGCTGAGGGAATTCGATTTGAACAACTATTTGTTCGGGTATACGAAGGATAAGCTGAGTGTGGAGGACCAGAAGGAGATAACCGAGAGTTTGAAATGGGAAATGGACGAAATCTTTTACGGCAAAAATATTACTTACGCTTAAAAGTGCTGTGAATATGAGCATAGCAGCAGACACTTTGGGCCCTCTGCCTAAACGTACGGACCACCGCTTGTGCGGCTGGTCTCTTCGACGTGTCTGCCTCGGACAAGGGAAGAAGAGGGACGCGTGCCATTTGGTGTACAAATACGCTATAATGATGTCTGAATTGACCATGATGTTACGGGAAGTTTCCCGTATGATGAAGTAGGAGTCCGCATAAAGAAGAAGACGATGATGGTTTATCCAGTTCGAGCCCGTTTTACATTGTAAAACTCAGGAGGTATCGTACCTATGGAGAAACAGCTGCACAGCAGCCAATTTATTCAAGAACAGTCTTTTCCTTTCTGGATTCGGCGCTTTTACCACGATCACGAGCATGTCCCTCTGCTGCACGGGCATGACTTCGTCGAGCTGGTCTATGTGGTTCGTGGAGAGGCGCAGCATGTGTTTGAAGGCCATTATTACGAGATTCGCGCCGGCGACGTGTTCATTATTAACCCCGGCGAGGTGCATACGTACAGCATCAATCCGGGCAAAGACCTGGAAATCATCAACTGCCTGTTTATGCCGGATTTGATTCAAGGCAATTGGCTGCTTGATCTCGGGATTTCCCAGTCGATGGACTATTTCTATGTGCACCCGTTTCTGGATAAAAGAGAGCGGTTTCACCGGTGCTTGAATCTGAACGGCCAGGACGCGGCGCGCACGCTGTTTTTACTGGAAACGATCATTCATGAATTCGATAACCGGTTGACCGGGTTTGAGACCTTGATCCGGCTGCAAATGGTGGAGCTGTTGATATTGCTGTCCCGTTCGTACCGCCACGCGGAAGGACAGTCCGGGAGGGAAGCCATCCGCAACAATGCGAGACAACTGCTGATCCAGCGGATTTGCGGCTATTTGGAAAGGTATTATGACAAAAAGCTGTCGATTCCGGTCCTGTGCGAGCTGTTTAATATTAGCTCCCGCCAATTAAACCGTATTTTTAAAGAGTCTTTGGGCATGACGGTCGTTGACATGATTCACCGGATCCGCATTGAACGGGCGAAGCATTTATTAATGGAGACCGATGAGAAGGTCATTACCATTGCGGGCCGAGTAGGCTATGAGGATCCGGCGTTTTTCAGCAGATTGTTTCATCGTCAGGTCGGCTGCTCGCCGGGCAAATACCGTGAAACGTCTTAAGCTGCTTGGCACAGGGAGGCTGTTCATGCGGCGCTGGAACGACAGGATGCTGAAGACCAAGATGTTCATCTCCTTTTCCGTCGTTGCCTTGTTTATTGTCGGGATCACGTGCGGTATTTTTTACTATAAAAACACGAGCGATATCAAAAACCAAACGTTCTCTCTATCGAACATTATATCGAAACAGTTTTCTGAAATGATTGATTTATATATGCAAAATGTCGAGGAGCTGTCGCTGGCCATCTCCATTGATCCTTCCATTCAGACCATCTTGTTCGATTTTTATCAAACATCCAACCCGATTGAGAAAGAGTATGTCGGCTACAAGCTGAACCCGATTTTATTCAACTATTCTTACCCCAAAACGTATGTGCAGAGCATCTCGATCTACTCGCTGGATACCCACTTATATACTTACTCAAAGCCGGTGGAGCCGAAGCCGGCCGCCATGTTGTCAAACGAGCAGCTGCGTCATTTCTTCGTTACCTTGAACAACCGGCCCTTCTTATTACTGCCTTCCGTCGATGAAGCCCAGCAGCCTGAAGAGGAGAACACGCAGCGGGTCGTTTCTTTTATCCGCAAGATCACGAAGATTCCGACACAGACCATTATCGGCTATGTCAATATTCATATTAATGTAAACGCATTCAAGATGGTGCTGGCCAACACCAAGGCAAGTGAGCTTGAAAATACGATGCATGTCCTGATCGTGAATGAGGAGGGGAGGGTAATATTCGAGAACAGCGGGAGCGGGAGCGGAACCCGCATGGCGCAGGACATGTTCGACCTTTCCGTATTGAACCGGTCCGGGACGGAGGGCGAAGTAAAGTGGAAGGATACCAATTACCTGTACACCTTGGAGAAATCCAGCTATACGGGCTGGCATACGGTCATTCTCATCCCGAAGCAGGTCATTGTGCTGAAGCAGAAGCGAATGCAGGATATTGTGCTGCTGGTAGGTCTTCTGACGATGCTGCTCATCGCGGCGGTCTCTTACTTCCTCTCCCATCACATTACGCTGCCGCTGAACCGGTTAATGCGCAACATGTCGCGTGTCGAGCTGGGCGATTTGAATCAACGCATGGACTATTCGGGCAGGAATGAAATCGGCAAGCTGAGCCGGATGTACAACCATATGCTGGACAGCATCTCCCGCTTAATTCACGAGGTGTACGAATCGAAGCTTGCCGAAAAGAACGCCCAGCTTTCCGCGCTCCACTCGCAGATCAATCCTCATTTCCTGTACAACACCTTAAACATTATGAAATCGATAAGCCGCTTGAGAGGCATTGAGGAGGTCGCCGAAATATCCGAATCGCTGGCAGGCTTATTTCAATACAGCATGAAAAACCTCCATCAGCCGGTTTCTCTTTATGAGGAAATCGAGCATATCAACAATTACTTCAGCATCCAGCAGCACCGGTTCGGCAATCGGCTGAGGCTGTCCTGTCATATTCCGCCGGAGCTGCTTCAAGCCTCCATTCTTAAGCTAACCCTGCAACCGCTTATTGAAAACGCCGTGAACCATGGTCTTCGCAAAATGAAATCGGGAGGCTGCATTACCATTCGCGCCTCTGAAGCCGAGGGACTCCTTACTTTGTCTGTTCATGACAACGGGGAGGGCCTTCCGGAACAAACCGCAGCCCGTTTGAGAGAATCGTTCGATTCCTCCAATGCGCTGCATACACGTGCAGACATATCCAACGGTATCGGATTAATAAACATTCGGCAGCGGATTCAGCTTTATTACGGGAAGGAGTATGGGCTTCATCTGCACAGCAAGCCGGGGGAAGGGACAACGGTATCCCTGAGCCTGCCGCTCATTATCAACAATGGGAAGCCGGAGGTGAAGGCGCAATGAATATATATGTCGTCGAGGATGAGCGTTGGGCGTTGGCTGAGTTGAAAGAGCTGTTATCGTGCTATGAGCCCGAACATCGGGTGTTCGCTTTCGAGAACGGTGACGATGCCTGGGCAGCCGTGGCAGAGCATCGGCCTCACCTGGTGGTGACGGACATCAATATGCCGGGCATGGACGGACTGGAGCTGATCGAGCAGCTGTACCGGCTGGATGCAGCGGTCAAATGCATCATTCTGAGCGTGCACGATCAGTTTGAATATGCCAGGCAGGGGATGCAGTTCGGTGTAGCGGATTATTTGCTGAAGCCGGTCAAAAAGGAAGCTTTGTTTCAAGCGGTTTCTAAAGCAATCCGGCAAATCGAGAGCGAGCGGAAGCAAAGGGAGGCCTTCCTGAACAGCTCCCTCGCACAAATGCTGCTGGCCGCTGACGAGGGCTTGGAGGAAGCAAGCGCATTCCGCGAGGTGAACGACCGGATGTGGGGGATGGTGCTGCTCTATCTTGAGCGAGGACAGCAGTCCAAGGGCTGGAATGAGCGGTCCGGCTGCTTGGATGAGCTGAAGCTTCAACTCGCCGATGCTGTCTGTGCAGGGGCGTCTGTCCATAACGTGGACGTCGATTACCGGCAAAAGGTAATACTCATTCCTCTTGCGTCAGAAGCCCAGGCAGGTGGTTTGCTGAACGTACTTTCCGGCTACTACCATCACAAGCTGAAGCAGCTTCCGATCACCGCTCATATGGGATTTGCAGTGAAGCGGGAGCGCGAATCGCTGTCTGCAGCCTTCTCCCGCTTGAAGCAGCAGCTCATGGAGAAGGCGACCTTTGGCCAGACCTCGTATCTGTCTCCGGCTTCGACACAGCAGGATGCTGAGCTCGGAGACATATGGGATAAGGTCCGGGTCATGGAGCTTCACTATAAGAAGGGGGACATGGCCAAGGGGCAAATCGTACTGCAGCACATCCTTGCAGAGCTGGACCGCAAACGGATCAGCAAGCGTCAGCTTCGGCTGTTTGTTCAGGACCTGCTGTTTTCCTTGAAATATAATCTGCTCGTCTCCAAGACGGGCATGGTCCGTCTTAACGATTTGCAGGAGGATCTGCGAATGCTGGACGGCTGCACAGGCTACGAAGAGCTGTTCGAATGGCTGAAGGAGCTGATGCTGGCTTTTTATTGCGAGCAGGAGCCGAAGGAGCTGAATCCCAAGGGGCTGATACCTGTGCTGCTTCAGCATATTCACAAGCATTATCAGGACAATATATCGCTGCAGCAGTTTGCGGCAGACCACCATGTCAGCCTGGGGTATTTATCCCGCATGTTCAAGAGCCAGACGGGAACGACCTTCTCCGATTACATAGCCGGGTATAGGATTCGCAAGGCGAAGGAGCTGCTGAGCGAGGGCGTTGACCGATTGCAGGAGGTCAGCCTCCTGGTCGGATATGAGGATACGAAGCATTTCAGCGCATTATTCAAAAAAATCGTGGGGGAAACTCCGATTATGTATGCGAGAAAGCATTCGCTGCCCAAATAGGAAAAATCCCCCCCTTCAAACCGTACAAATCGGCTGTGTTCGATGCATGACATTCCTCTTACAATAAATTCATGACAACGCTATCACGCAACGGAAATGTACAATTTCCGAGATTCCCGCGGCCGGATACATCGTCCGGCGTAATGAATGTGCACAATTCAAAGGAGGAACGAAACATGAATCGAGCCAGAGTGTTCACTGTATTTTCTTATGCGGCCCTGATTTCCACCTTAGTTGCGGGCTGCAGCTCCTCAAGCCAACCGACGGCGGGCACAGCGCCGGCTCCGGCCGACAGCAAAGCGGGTCAGACAGCCAATTCGGCGAAGCCCGCGGAGCCGACAACGCTTACGCTACTGATTGGCTCGACCGGCACTGCTTACCCTGCGACGCAAGCGGTTGCAGCCGAAGCGGAGAAAAAGCTGAATATCAAAATCAAATTCGATATTAAGCCGGATGGCACCGAAGGAGATAACCTCGTTAAGACACGGCTCGCTACCGGAGAGATGGCGGACATATTGTATTACAACTCCGGTTCGCTGCTGAAGGCGTTAAATCCGGAGGAGAACTTTGTTGATCTGACGAAGGAGCCGTTCATGGCGAATTTGCTGGATTCTTATAAAGAGACAGTGACCTCAGGGGGCAAAATATTCGGAGTGCCGGGCGGCTCGTCCAACGTCGGGGGCATTTTGTATAACAAGAAGGTGTACGCCGAGCTTGGCCTGACCATTCCAAAAACATGGGCGGAGTTTATTGCCAACAGCGACAAGATTAAAGCGGCGGGCAAGACGGCTGTGATCGGTTCCTACAAAACGACCTGGACGTCGCAGCTGTTCGTGCTGGCCAATCAGTATAACGTTCAATCCCAATCGCCGACCTTCGCGCAGGATTACACGGCCAGCAAAGCGAAGTACGCCACGACCCCGGCAGCGCTCCGCGGCTTTGAAATGACGGGTGAGGTATTCAAGAAAGGCTATTACAACAAGGATTTCCTGGCCACAACGTATGACACGGCGCTGAAAATGCTTGCGGAAGGAACGGGCGTCCAGTATCCGATGCTGACCAGCGCAATCGACGCTTTGGCGCAGAACTATCCTGATAAGCAAAAAGATATCGGCGTATTCCCGATTCCTAGCGACAACCCGAGCGTAAACGGCTTGACGGTGTGGATGCCAAACTCTTATTACATCAACAAGAAGAGCAAGAATGTAGAGGCAGCCAAAAAGTTCATCGAGTTCCTGTTATCCCCTGAAGGGCAGAAGGCGTACATGTCCAAGAGCAAAGCGAACGGACCGTTTGTCGTCAAAGGGATCAATGTCCCTGACGATGCCTATCAGGCAGTAAAGGATATGCAAACGTATTTTGACAATGGAAAAACACTGCCTGCGCTCGAATTTATTTCGCCGGTGAAAGGACCGAATCTGGAAAGCATCCTGATTGAGGTCGGCACAGGGCAGAAATCGGCCGCCGACGGGGCTGCCGACTACGATAAAGATGTAAGGAAGCAGGCGCAGCAGCTCAACCTTCCAGGCTGGTAACAAGAACCGGGATGTTCCCGGTTGATAAATGGATGCATCGGCCCTGCAAGCGTCTTGCAGGGCCGATTGTATCCGTGCCTGTATCCGTAGACGACTTATGACCATTGTACAGGGAGGGAACCGAATGACGCTGTCACAAAAAAAGATGTATTCGTATTTGTTTTTGCTGCCGGCAGGGCTGATTTACTTCGTTTTTTATTTGCTGCCGACAGTCATGTCATTGTTCTTCAGCTTAACCCGATGGACGCTGACGAAGTGGCAATTTATCGGCTGGGACAACTATGTGATGTTCTTCGAGGAGTCGTCGCTTCAAATCGGCTTCAAAAACACGCTTATATTTGCCGTCGTTACGTGCGGCTTGAAGGTGATTCTGGCGTTGCTGCTTGCCACGCTGCTGACCTCCAGCATTTGGTTCAAGGATTATTTTCGCTCGATGGTGTTCTTTCCGACCCTGCTGAGTACGATCGCCGTCGGGATTGCATTCAGCACGATGATGCATCCGACCCAGGGGGTCATCAACAATGCACTCGCCATATTCGGCATCAACGGACCGGACTGGCTGGGCAACACGAAGATTGCTCTGTTGTCGGTTGCGCTAGTCGATGTATGGAAAGGCGTTGGCATCGCTACGGTTATTTACATCGCGGGCATTATGTCGATCCCGCAGCATTATTATGAAGCTTTGAAAATGGACGGAGGCAATGCCTTCCGTGGATTTTGGCATATTACACTGCCGCTCAGCAGACCTGCGATGAATTCCGTCATCATATTGGCGTTCATCGGCGGCTTGCGCACCTTTGACCTCATATGGGCGATGACCAAAGGGGGGCCGGGCTTTTCGACAGACTTGATTGCCTCCATTATTTACAAGCAGTATCAGGCCGGATTTTACGGGCTTGCGACGGCAGGCAACGTCATTTTGTTCATAGCCATATCGGTGCTCGCGTTCCCGCTGTATATGTTTTTGAACCGAAGAGAGGTGGACCTGTGAACAAGGTGGTACAAAAAACACTGGTCAGCGCCGTGCTGCTCCTGCTCTCGACTATCATCTTTTGGGTGCCGTTTTACTTCGTCATCGTCAACTCGTTCAAATCCCCTACGAAAGCAGCCGATATGAATATGGCTTGGCCGGACTCGTTCCATATCGTTGAAAATTACAAGGCTGTCTTATCGGCTGCTGATCATATGCTCGTGCGCGCCTTTTACAACAGCTCGCTGCTTACCGTTCTGTCGATTGCCGGACTGGTGCTGGTCAGCTCCCTCGCAGGCTTCGTGCTGCAGCGGAGGGAGAAAGGTAGAGCTGCCTCTACGCTGAACTTCCTGGTGCTGGCCGGGTTGATGATACCGCCTGCCGTCGTTCCTACCATATGGGTGCTGAACACTGTCGGACTGTTCAAGACACTTCCGGGGTTGACCCTGGTAGAAATTGCTCTTCATTTTCCATTCTGCGCCATTCTGTACAAGGCGTTCACCGCGACCATCCCGAGGGACATTGATGAGAGCGCATTTATTGACGGCTGCGGCGGGTTCAAGCTGTTTACCCATATTATTTTCCCGCTGCTGAAGCCGGTGTCCTCTACCATTATCATTATTCAGGCGGTTAGCGTCTTTAACGATTTTGTGAACCCGCTTTATTTCTTGCCGGGCTCGGAGAATGCAACGGTACAGCTGACCCTTTACAACTTCATGAGCATGTACATTACCTCCTGGAACCTGCTGTTTGCGGATGTGGTTCTGATCTCGATCCCGCCGTTGATTCTGTTTCTGTTCTTCAACAAAAAGATTGTCGCCGGCATGACCGCAGGCTCCGTCAAAGGCTAACCGAATCCGGCCGCATCGGCCATGCGATTGGCGCAATGAACAATGAACCCGCCGGGCTGTAGTACTACAATGGAGCTACGAAGACAACAGCGGCTGGAAGGGAGTACCCAACCGGAGTTACCTGTCAAATTTCAATCTTACCAGGTTTTATCGACAAGCAAGATATCCCTATCGGGAAAGCTTTAAGGAGGAAAGTACATGGAAAGCTCCAGCGGTAGTGTACTTTGGTTTACGGGCCTCTCGGGCTCGGGAAAAACAACAACCGCCCAGCAGCTGTTCAACCGGCTGACCGCAGCCGGTCGGCCGGCGGAGCTGCTGGACGGAGACGCGATTCGCACTACGATCGGCAAAGGGCTCGGGTTCAGCCGTGAAGACAGGCTCGAAAACATACGCCGCATTGCTTATGTAGCCAACCTGCTTGCTAAGCATGGCATCGTTGTTATTGTATCGGCCATTACACCGTATCACGAAATGAGGACCTATTTGCGCCATCATGTAAACGGCTATGTGGAAGTGTACGCCTGCTGCTCCCTTGAGGTTTGCGAGTCGAGGGATGTAAAAGGCTTGTACGCCAAGGCAAGGCGTCAGGAAATTCAGAGCTTCACCGGCATTTCCGATGCCTATGACGTGCCGGATCGGGCGGATATCGTCATCGATACGCACCGCCATGCCGTTGAAGAGAACGTAGCGCGGATCTGGGATTACCTTCGCCAAAGCCCTCGGATATTGAGCATTGCCGCACATGGCCATCCGGCTGCCGCAGGGGAAGAAACATGCGTAAGGGAGATCGCTGTAGAAGAGGAGCCGATGCCGGAGGGAGTGAACGAATGAAAATTATTATGATTTCACTGGATACGCTTCGGGCCGACCGGCTTGGTTGTTACGGGTACGGTAAGCCGACGAGTCCTTATATGGACCGGATTGCGTCCGAAGGGGTATTGATGGAACGTGCCTATGCAGCGGATATTCCGACGGAAGTAGCGCATTCAGCTATTTTTACCGGGAAAATCGGCTTGACCAGCGGTATCGTATCCCACGGCTCGGAGCTAAGCTACCTGCCCAAATCGGTTGAATGGCTGCCCTCGATGCTGAAGGCAGCAGGCTTTACCACCTGTGCGGTAGATAATTTATATAACCTGAAGGAGTGGTTCGCGCGGGGGTACCGGTATTATTTGAACCCCTCGGGGAAGAAACGGTGGATTGACGGCAGGACCGTCAACGACCTGGCCATTCCCTGGATTCGGGAGCATAAAGAGGAGGATTTCTTCTTGTTCCTCCATTATTGGGATGCTCACACCCCCTACTTGCCGCCGGAAAAGTATGTGGCCCCCTTTTATGAAAAGGATAAGGATCCGTACCAGCCGGGAGGCCGCAGCATGGATCGTGCATATGAGCATCCAGCGTACCCGTTTTTTAAGCATCATCATTACAGGCAGCTTGGTCCCGTCACTGATACGGCTTATATGAATGCGCTTTATGATGCCGAAATTCGCTATTTGGACGATCTTCTTCAAGAGCTGGACACAACGCTAGTGGAGCTGGGGATTCAAGAGGAAACCTTGATCGTACTGTTCGGGGATCATGGGGAAAGCTTGACCGAGCATAATATTTATTGGGACCATTGCGGCTTATATGAGCCAACCGTGCATGTGCCGCTCCTGATGCGGTGGCCGGGGCGCATTCCTGCAGGCCGCCGGGTGAGCGGCTTTGTGCAGCATGTGGATTTGCTGCCTACGGTGCTGGAGGCGGCTATGGCAGGCGGGGCGAGGCTGGATCCTTCTGCGCTGCTGCAAGTCCCCGATGGCATTGACGGGCAAAGTCTATGGCCCTCTGTTCGGGGCGAGGCCGACGGGACGTGGGAGGAAGTATACCTGAGCGAATGCGCATGGCAGGCGGCAAGAGCCATCCGGACGGATCGTTATAAGCTGATCCGTTACTATGATCCGGGGCCGTTTCAACGTCCGGTTACCGAATTGTTCGATCTAGAGCAGGATCCGGAGGAGCTGGTGAACATCGCGGATCAAGAGACCGCGCTGGCCGAAGCGCTTGAAAACAAGCTGACGGCCTTCGTTGCCCGCAAGCTGAATGGGAGAGCGGACCCGATGATGCGCCAGCTCCATGAAGCGCAGCTGCCTTTTCGACGGCGTATCGAAGCGATTCTTGGCACGGTCGGCTTGACTTGGGACTCCTGGATTGCCAATCCGCAGCGGGAGCGTTATGACGCCTTGGAGAGGGAGCGCGCCGGGTATGGGAAGTAATGAAGCGCGAGATCGTCTTTCAGGTTGGCGGAATTGGCCCCGATCATGACGGAATCGGCAATGCATAAGCAAAGCAGCGGGATTATGATGGGTTAGGCGATCTGGTTACTCAGCTTATTCCAAATATGAAAGGTGGTGCAGTCCCGGTCTGCCTTCGAATGATGCAGGCAGGGGACGAAGGCGAATGGTATTGAAGATCGGAATTGTAGGCATGAACGGAATCGGTATGCGTCACGCCGAATGTTACGCGGGCGACCCGCTGGCTCAAGTCATCGCTGTATGCGATGTAGTGAAGGAAAGAGCCGATAAGGCGGCAGAGAAATACGGCGTTAGAGCGTATTACGGTCTGCAGGAAATGCTGGAAGCGGAGCCCGAGCTGGACATTGTAGATGTGACGACAGGCGGTATAGACAATGGCAGCTGGCATTTCGAGCCGGCGATGCAAGCCATCGCGGCCGGGAAGCATGTGTTGATCGAGAAGCCGCTTGCCAACGACATTCACGAAGGCCGGGAGCTGGTCCGATTCGCGGCCGAGAAGAAGGTATACCTGGGCTGCAACCTGAACCATTACTTTTCTGCGCCTGCCGAAAGAGCCAAGCAATACATGGAGGCGGGAGATATCGGTGAAACGGTCTATTGTCTTGCCAAGATGGGATTCAACGGCGGTGAAGCTATGTATGCCTCACCGAAGTCACCGAAGGATAAAGGGCAGCCGTACTTCCATATGAAAGCGTTTTTAACGCATCCCTTCAGCGTTATGCGCCATTTTTGTGGAGACATTACGCACATTCAGACATTCTCGAATCAAGCCGGCTTTCGCAAAAGCGCAGGGGATATCACAGTCTCCATCAACAGCATCCACGTGAAGTTCGCCAGCGGCGCGGCAGGCTATCTGCTCAGTCAGAGGGGAGATGCTACCTATGGACTGGGCGGCTGGTGGAGTATGGAGGTAGGAGGCACCCGAGGGACGTTCTGCATCGAAAATTGTGTGGAAAAGGTGTCCTACTGGAGAGCCCAGAAAGGCGTTCCCGCCATTGGGGCGCACCCGCAGCCGGAAGTAACGGAATCCGGGGTCACGGAGTTTAACTCCACCTTCAACAACCGTCTGCATGCGTTTCTTGAGGATATCACGAACGGGGTGCCGCGCGAGCATATTCGGGCATCCGGGCGGGATGCGTTGGCCGTACTGGAATATACGTATGCCGTAATGGAATCGTACGAACAGGGGGGCGCTGTGGTCAGGCCGCATCCGCTGCCTGCATTCCACGGAGATCCTCTGCTCATGCGGTAGTTAAGCAGCGGAAAAGGCACGGCAATCGTGCATTTGTAGATGTCATAGCCAAGCTGTTGTCGGAGTTGGATGGAACAGACATTATTCAATGGCAGTGACCTGCCGGAAAAAGGGAGCGTGCAATGACGATGATCAAGCTCGGAGTCAACTCGGTATTGTTTAAGGAGTTCGATTTTGCCACGGCGGTGCGGCATATTGCGCTAAGCGGTTATGACGGCGTAGAAATTTCAGCGATTCAAGGCATGTGCGAGCATTTGGATTTAACGCGCTGGAAGGAGCAGGCTGCTGAGCTCCGCTCCATTGTTCAGGACCAGGGCATAAGCTTCCTGTCCATGGAGTTCGGCAGTGTAAAAGACGAGCAGCGTCTGCTATCTGCTTTCGAGGCGGCGGCGGAGATCGGCATTCCGATCGTGAACATAGGCCCGGGCGGTAAAACGGGGGTAGAAGAAGATGTGCAGCGTTCCATCGATCAGCTGAACCGGATGTCCGAGAAAGCTGCCTCATTTGGCGTCACGCTGTGCGTGAAGGCTCATGTCGGGCAAGCGATACATGACACGCCGACGACACTTCGTGCGATGTCCGAGGTCACTTCGCCCGCATTCGGCATCGACATGGACCCGAGCCATATTTACCGGGCGAATGAGAACCCGGAGGCTGCGCTGCCTGCCGTTATCAGCCGGGTGAAGCATGTGCACATCCGCGACTGCAAAGGTAGGGAGCAGGGACCGGGACCTATCGAGCTGCAGGCCTGCGGACGCGGCGATATCAATCTGTTCGCCTATTGCAAGGCGATGGCGGATCACAGCTACGACGGTCCCGTCGTGCTTGAAGTGATCGGGGCCAAGCCGGAGCATTCCCTTGCCCAAATTTCCATAATAGCGGCAGAAACCTACGGCTACTTGAACGCCTGCCTGAAGCAGCTGAATGCCCGATAGTCAAAAGGCAACTCATCGTCCTATTTCATAGATGCATAAGGAGAGTGAACGGGCATGTCCTCGTCGAATAAAAAGCCGAATCTGATTCTTTTCGGGATAGACAGTTTGCGAAGAGACCGCATGAGCTCCTACGGATACCCTAAGCTGACCACGCCCCATTTGGATAAGCTGGCAGCCGAGGGGGTGTTGTTTGAGCAGCATTTCAGTCCGAGCATACCGACCACGCCTGCTTATGCGGCGATGCTGACGGGCAAGGACTGCTTCGGCACGGATGTAGTGGCCTTGAGGCACAAAGGGCCGGTGGGCGCCAAGACATTAGCGGAGGTGCTGGGTGAGCAGGGCTACAATACGACCTGCATCGGCTTTACGGGCAACCCTTCCTCCCGCGGGTTTGCCCATTATTTGGAATACGAAGCCTGGCTTCCGGACGAAACGGGAAGATGCCCGAAGGCGGCCAACCTGAATGCAGTGGCCATTCCCGAGCTGCAGCGGCTGGCACAGGAGGATGAACCGTTCTTTCTGTTTCTGCGGCATATGGACCCGCATTCGCCTTATTTGCCGCCGCAGCCGTATGAGCGGATCTTTTACGGAGGCGACGAACGCGACCCCTCCAACCGTTCGATGGAGCCGGTATACGATTTCAAGCCCTTCGCGGACTTTCTGAAGTCCTGGATTCCCGAGGGGGTTACCGATCAGGAATATGTGAACGCTCAGTATGACGGAGCCGTCGCCTATATGGACGCCTGCATTCAAAATATTATTCAAAAAGTAGAAGCCCTCGGCTTGACAGAGGAGACATTAATTGTCGTCACCTCGGATCATGGAGAGACGCTGTATGAGCATGAATGCTACTTTGATCATCATGGGCTTTACGATTGTACGCTGATCGTGCCGCTCATTATTAAGTTTCCGGGCAAAGTGCCTTCAGGCAAAAGGGTGCCGGATGTCTCCGTCATCCAGGATATTATGCCGACCATCCTGGAGCTGTTGGGCGTGGAGGAGCAGCTTGAGCCCGGTGGCCGCAGCCTGCTGCCCTTCATAAACGGGACCCCGGAGCGGCGGATAAGCGAGCTGTACCTGACCGAATGCACATGGATGCGCAAGCACGGGTGGCGCACTCCGCATTGGAAGCTGATCCGTGCGCTGGAGCCGGATTTTCATTTTAAGCCTGAGGTCGAGCTGTACAATCTGATGGAGGATCCGCTCGAGAACCATAACGTTGCGGATCAGGAACCGGAGGTAGTCAAGCTGCTTACCGCCAGAATGGAAGCACATATCCGCCGCCGTGAAGAGGAAACGGGCCGCACGAACCCGATGTACACGAATCTGGGCTGGCATGGCAAAGGCGACCTGCCGTTCGCTTCATCACAGGAAGCGTACGATACGCTGCATATCGGCAGCTCGCTTACGGCCCGTTCGCTGCAGGCGAACAAGGCGAAGTAGTCTATCTTGAACCATTCACGATTCGTCTCTCGTGAATCGAAATGCTGACCGCACCGCCCCTAAGCGTGGTGCGGTCTTCTCTGCAGCCGCACCCTAGCGGGTGCACTCAGCTGCCAGCACAGCGTTCCCGGTTGGTTTTCCCGGCGAACAGGAAACCTAAAATCTAAGGAGGGCTCCGATGATTCGAATAGCTGTCGTCGGCGTGAACAACATCGGCAAAATTCATTGCCGTTATTATGACCAGCACCCGGATACCGAGCTCGTCGCGGTATGCGACCTGCTGGAAGAGCGGGTCAAGGAAGCTGCAGCGACATATGGAGTGAAAGCTTATGCCGATCTCAGACAGCTGCTGGACCGCGAGCAGATCGATATGGTTTGCGTAGCGACAGGGGGGGATGAAAAGGGAAGCCACCACTATGAGCCTGTAATGGCCGCTATTGAAGCAGGTGTGGATGTGCTTGTGGAGAAGCCGATCTCGAACCGCATCGCAGAAGCGAGAGCGATGGTGAAAGCGGCCGCAGATCGAAATGTCCGTTTCGGCTGTAATTTGAATCACCGGTTTACCCCGGCGGCGGCCAAAGGTAAGGAATGGATCGAACGCAGCCTGCTCGGCACGCCGTTGTTTATCAACATGAGGCTGACGATTGACAACAAGGCGGATTCCACAGAGTGGTTCCACATGCGCGCGCTGCATCCGCATTCCATCGATGTGATGCGGTATTTTTTTGGGGATGTGAAGCGGGTTCAGGCCTTTATGAATAAAGCGCCGGGACGGACGACCTGGTCTACGGCCAGTGTGAATCTGGAGTTTGCGAATGGTGCGGTGGGTCATTTGACAGGCAGCTACGATATGTCGATGCTGCACCCGATCGAATGGTGCGAGGCGGCCGGGACGGAAGGCCGGTTTGTGATCGAGAACGTATATGAGAGCATTACCTTGTTTCCCCGCCACAGCAGTGAAAGGCTCGTCATGCAAAATTCCATGATGCGGGGGATGCAGAGCTTCAACGACACCTTCGGCAACCGGATTCACCGTTTTATTGAACAAATCAAACAGCAAGCCCATCCGGAAGCAATCGAAGGCTCAGGCCGTGAAGCTCTTGCCGCACAGGAGGTCATTGAGGCCGCTATCCGTTCACACCAAACGGGAGGCAGTGTGGTTGAGGTTCCAAGATCAGGCTGAGGAGGTGTTCAGTTTGACAAAGCCCGCACCGCGTGCACCGTCGGCTGGGCCGCTACTCTCACTGCGCGTGCACCGTCGGCTGTCGAAGCAGCTCCAGGCGTATTTGTTTTTGGCGCCGATTTTGCTTTCGATCGGTTTGTTCAAATACACGCCGTTCGTTCAGGCGATCACCCAATCGTTCTATGAATGGAACGGGGCGAATATCCATCGCTTCATCGGGCTGCACAACTATGAGACTTTGTTTCGTGACGCAGCCTTTTATACTTCGATGAAAAATATTAGTCTGTTCACGGGAAGCTTCGTGCTCATTCAGCTGACCTTTCCGCTTTTGGCTGCAATTGGTATATTTCATTTGAAGCAAGCCCGGGCGCAGGCTTTTTTCAAATTCGGGTTCGTCATCCCGATGGTCGTTCCGCACCTGATTATTTTCCTGCTCTGGAAGTGGATTTATGTCGGTGACGGGCTGCTGGACCGGCTGCTTCAGGCAGTGGGCTTGGAGCATCTGATTCACGCTTGGCTCGGTGAGAGCGGCACTGCGTTAGGGGCCATTGTGTTTATCAGCTTCCCATGGATTTCAGGTATCTATTTCCTGATATATTTGGCCGGATTGGTCTCGATCCCCCAAGAACTGCTGGAGGTTGGACATATAGATGGCATGAACGGGTGGCAGCGCATCCGGTTTATCGAGCTTCCCTTGCTCCGCAATCAGCTGCGCCTGGTCCTGATCCTCGCGTTCATTCAACAATTTCAAAGCTTCGAGAACGTACTGGTGCTGACGAACGGGGGCCCTGGCTATTCCACGCTGACGCCCGCATTGTATTTGTACAAGAAAGGATTCGAATCCAACGAATTGGGCTATGCGTCGGCAATCGGCGTGGTGGTATTTGCCATACTGCTGCTGTGCACCCTTGCCGCGAACCGATTGTTGAAGACGGCGGAACGCGTCGAATAGGGGAGGGGATGGACGATGAGAAGAGGGAGATGGACCCCGGGCTCAGTGATGAATTATTCGGTTCTGTCATTGTTATTGCTCTTGACCTTGGTTCCGTTGTTATATGCTGCTGATGATGTCACTGAAATACCGCGATCAGGTGATTCATCATTTCTGGACACCTTCGGTTCCCCTGCATTTCTCGAATTACGCGCAAGCGTTCCTGCAGCTGTGGCCGTTTCTGTGGAACTCGATCCTGATTACGTCCGGCATTATCTTATGTGTACTTATCAATTCGACACTGGCGGGTTACGCGTTCGCCCGGTTCACCTTTTGGGGAAAAAGTGTTCTCTACTATCTCATCATCATGCTGATGATGGTTCCTGCATTTCTTATCCTGATTCCGCAGTTTATTTTGTTCAAGGAGCTGGGTCTTATCAACACCTATTGGGCGCAAATATGCGGTCCGATGGCCGGCGCTTCGGCGATGGCGACGATGCTGATCCGCACCTTCTTCGAGGGCTTGTCCGAAAGCCTGCTGCAAGCGGCTGAAGTGGAAGGAGCGGGCGAGCTGCGGATTTATTGGCAAATCGCACTGCCTTTGTCGGTTCCCATCGTATCTACGGTTGCTGTCATGAACGCGCTGCTGGGCTGGAACAACTATGTATGGCCGCTCGTTGTAACCTCCGGGGACCAAGTGAAGCCGATCATTCTGGCGCTCGGCAGTGTTCACGGCTCGCTGGATCAAGTGCAGGGACTCCAATTTGCGGGGTATGTCCTGGCTTCGGTTCCCTTGCTGCTGCTGTTCCTGTTCGCAACGAAATCGTTCGAATCCGGTATTACGGCAGGAGCCGTCAAGGGGTAGTCTGATTTTGCGCACGTAGAAAGGGGGATGAACATGTACGATGGGACAAAGTGGGCGCTGCCGCTAATCGCCGTCATTTCCGCTGCCCTGCTGTTGAACGGCTGTACACAGGACTCCGTGCCGTCAAGCGGGAACAATGCCGGGAACAGCGGCGGCAGCGGGAAGGCAATCGAGTTAAAGGTGATGGTCATGCTGGAGAGCGACGGGGATGAGGCGGAACGGAAATCGTGGGAAAGCATTGCCAGCACGTATATGGAAGCGCACCCGGGAGTCAGGCTGAATTTGCAAATGCAGCATTTTGCCGGGGTGGAGCAGCATCGTACCTGGGTGACGACCCAATTGATCGGGAATACGGCGCCGGATATTTTTACCACACGGTATATTTGGGATCAGGAGGATTTGAAAAAAGGACTGCTTGTTGATCTTACGCCGTATTACAAGCAAAAAAACGCCTATTCCGGGGACCAGCCCTGGGAAAAGCTGTTTTCCCAAACGATTCTGCAGCAGCTGATGGGTGATGATAAGACCTATGCCAGCATTCCAAATTATGTAAATTCAGTCCGTGTATTGTACAATAAGGATTTGTTTGCCCAAGCGGGCATTACGGAAGTGCCCAAGACCTGGAATCAATTTATGGAGGCACAGGAGAAGCTGCTGAGGCTGAACGTCGTGCCGTTTGCTTTTCCAAACTCCAAACCGGGCGACTACAACTACAATTGGACGGTACGTATTTTAACCGAGGAGCTGCTGGCCGGCTCTTATCCGCTGCTTGATGTCGATCAGAGCGGGTTTATTGAAGTCAATGAATATGTCCGGGGGGTGGATCAGGGCATTATCGATATTGAAAAAGCACCGTTCAAGGATGTATTCGCGCTGGTGAAAAACTGGAGCAAGTATTGGCCCAAAGGGTATAACGGGCTCGATTTCGAAACGGCTGGAGATTTGTTTCTGCGCGGCAAAGCGGCAATGGTCATGAGAACCTCGGCGCAGAGCAAAGCCATGTACGAGACCTCCGCACGGAAATTCGAAATGGCAGCATTTCCCTTGCCTTATTTGACAAAGGAAAATCACCCGGATGCCGCCGGAAAGCTGATGGAAATCGGTGGCGTCCCGGCAGGAAATATGGCCATACCGAAAACGATACCGCCTGAAAAAATGGAAGCTGCGGTCGATTTCCTTGCCTACACGACCTCGCCGAAGGTTCAAGGCATGCTCGCAGAAAGCTTATACCGCACGCCTGTCGTTGAGAACGCTGTTCTTCCAGAGAAGCTGAAGGGCTTCCAGTTTGCAGGAGAACGGATGCAGCTCAATATCTATGCGGGTGAGGTCGACAAGAATGTGACTGAGAACAACCAGAAGCTGGGGCAGCTTTATCTCGAGGGGACCAAATCGCAGGAGCAATATTTGGCCGAGTTAAAGAAAATCATGATGGATGGCGTGAAGAAGAAAATGAGCGACAATCAATGGTCCAAAGATAACAATTATGGGATCCGCAAGCCATGAAGACGCCGAATATTGTAATCATCATGCTGGATCAGCTTCGGTATGACTGCATTGGAGCAAGCGGAGTATATCCCGTGAAGACACCGAACATCGACCGTTTAGCCTCCGAAGGTCTTCGGTTTACGAATGCTTTCACACCGATCCCGATTTGCTGTCCGTCCCGGCAGGCGTTCATTAACGGGCGCAGACCGGAAACGTTCGGAGCACTGTGGAATTTCAAGAATGGCCTGCCCATTCCGGCTCTGGAGCCAACGGAATACGCTTGGCCCCGGGAATTGAGCAAGCTTTCGTACCGTAAAGTGCTGCTTGGTAAATGGGATGTGCATCCAGAAAGGTCTCCGCTTGAGTATGGTTACGATACGCATGTGGGGCTCGGGGCTTATAAGGAGCTGCTGGCCCGTCATTATCCGGATGTTGCGTTCAAGGCCGGTTATCCAGGAGAGCGGAATCCGATTCCGCTTGAGCATGCCGGGACGCACTGGCTGGCCGAACAAGCGTGCCGTTCCATTCGAGAGCTTGCACAAGGGGATGCGCCCTGGGTTGTCCAGCTTCATTTTCCGGAGCCGCATCTGCCCTGCCGCCCCTCCGCTCCATTCGCGGATATGTACAGCCCGGAAGAAATACCGGTGTGGGGCGGCTTCGGCGAGACATTTGCCGGCAAGCCCTACATCCAACGGCAGCAGCTGCAAAGCTGGCAGGTGGAGGGGTACACATGGGAAGATTGGGCTCCAATCGTCGCACGTTACTATGCGGTTATCAGTCAGACGGATGACGCGATTGGAATGGTACTGCAGGCATTGGAGGAAACCGGCGCTGCGAATCAAACGATGGTTATATTCACCTCCGATCACGGCGATATGTGCGGCTCCCATCGGATGATGGATAAGCATTATGTGATGTATGATGATGTCGTGAAGGTACCGCTGATCGTGAAATACCCTGAAGGGATGAAGGAAGGGCAACGGGGCACGACCTGTGATGCTTTCGTCTATAACATGCTGGATTTGCCGCCAATGCTGTTAGAGCTGCTGGATCTGCCGGTGCCATCGTTCTTTCCAGGACAATCTTTAATGCCGTTAATCAAAGGGGAACCCAGAGCAGAAGCAGACTGGCGGAAGGAAGTTGTTTCAACCTACAACGGACAGCAGTTCGGATTGTACACGCAGCGCATGCTTCGCACGGATCAATGGAAATATATATGGAATACAACGGATGTAGATGAGCTGTATGACTTGAAGCAGGATCCATACGAGCTGACCAATCGGATTACAGACCCCGCCTGCCAGCCGCTGATTCGTGAGTACCGGCGTTTGTTATACGAACGGTTGGTTTCGGAAGGCGATGGACTGGTCAACAGTGAATGGATGCGCAATCAACTGCTGCATAATGCGATTATCAATGAATCAACCTAGCTGCTTCGATTCAAATTATTCATTAATGAAATTAAATATCAATGAAGTAAATTGATGAACAGGCAATGAAAGCCTATACGCGTAAATGGAAAGGATTGTCGGCATGATTTAGCTTCATCGTAGAGCGACCTTCTGATAGGGATTGTGAGGCTATGACCTCATGAACAAACCTATCAACCGGAGGCGCTCGTTTTTGTTTAACGCCAATTTCAGCGCTGGGTAGGGGAATGGCCAACCTTCAAGGGGGCCGCCCTTCATTGAGGGTTAGGAGCATAAGGATTAAACTTGCACCCGACTTTATAATATGACACACAGTTGTCCAATTATATCGGATATACTAACTGTGAGATTGCGGACAAACGCAGTGAGCTATTGAAGGAGTGAAACAGAGTGGAGAATATTCAATCAAAAGTGGTTATTATCACAGGGGCATCAAGCGGCATCGGGCAAGCGACGGCGCTGCTGCTGGGAAAATACGGAGCCAAGGTTGTGCTGGCAGCGAGAAGGGAAGAGCGGCTGAAGTCGATTGCCGAACAGATACAACGCAGCGGCGGCAGCGCCGTTTACGCCAAAACTGACGTCGCATCGGCAGCAGATATGCAGAAGCTTGCCGATTATGCATTACAGCAATATGGACAAATCGATGTTTTGATCAATAATGCCGGCATCATGCCGCTGTCTTTTCTTTACGAATTGAAGATTGAGGAATGGGATAAAATGGTGGACGTCAATATTAAGGGTGTCCTGTACGGAATAGCAGCAGTGCTGCCAACGATGAGAGAGCGGAAGTCAGGACATATCATTACCGTGTCTTCAGTCTCCGGTTATCGAGTAGACCCCACCGCTGCAGTGTACAGCGGAACTAAGTTTGCCGTCAGAGCCATCTCCGAGGGACTTCGTCAGGAAGAAGGGCCAGCCTCCGGCATTCGCACGACGATCGTTTCTCCGGGAGTAACGTCTACGGAATTGACAAAATCCATCAGCAATGAAGAAATTAAGGGCTGGGTGGACCAAATGAGCCACTTCGCCATTTCGCCGGATAGCATCGCCAGAGCGATTGCGTTTGCGATGAACGAACCCGCGGATACGAGCGTCAATGAAATGATTGTCCGGCCTACAATACAGCCGTCCTAACGGTATACCATAGCACCGGGTGATACGATGATTAGGACAGTTGAATGTGCGTTGGATTGTTTACTCGGTTGAGGGGGGGAAACGGATGTCGGTTGGACGGCTTTTTGAAATCCTGTATATGCTCTTGAATAAAAAAACGATCACAGCCGGTGAACTGGCAGAGCGTTTCGAGGTATCAACCCGAACAATTTACCGGGACATTGATGTGCTGAGCACTGCCGGCATTCCCGTGTATGCCAGCAAAGGCAAGGGAGGCGGCATCTCACTGCTGGAGGGCTATTCCTTTCATGCATCGATGTTAACCGATAGGGAGCAGGATGATGTAATGGCTGCGCTGCAAAGTCTGGCTGCGGCGGATTATCCGGATATTCATGCAGTGCTGCATAAAATGGGAATGTTGTTCAAAAAAGACGGAAGCCAATGGCATGAAGTGGATTTTTCACCATGGGGAGGCTCAGATCATCTTCGCCAACTGTTTCCACAGCTTCGCCAGGCGATTGCCGATTGCCGGCTCATTCAATTCCGTTACTATAACGGCGCGGGTCGGGAGGGCTTCCGAATGGCGGAACCGGTTCAGCTTCTGTTCAAGAGCAAATCGTGGTACTTGGCGGCCCATTGTCTGGCAAGCGATGCCCCCCGTGTTTTCAAAATCAACCGGATGAAGGATGTCGTCGTCACGGACCGCAACTTCGAGCCGAGACCTGCAGTAGCGGCCATTGAGCTGGCGGAAGAACAAGTCGTTCGCGAATCGGTGCGAGTGACGATAAAGTTATCGGCACAAGGGGCTTACAGAGTGTACGACGAATTCGACGACGCGATAATTCAAGTCAATGAAGACGGATCCTACACAGTTTCAGCCGACCTTCCGGATGGAGCCTGGCTGACCGCCTATTTGCTCTCCTTCGGGAGTATGCTAGAGGAGATAGAACCCGAGCGAGTAAGGACCAGCTTGTTGACAGAGCTGGATACGATGAGGTGCAGGCTAGACACAGCCAAGCAGGTCAGCAGCTTTGCTTCTGCTGATAATAAAGAGGAGTCGTGATGAGTGCAGTAAGCGAGGGAATCAGGAGCTGATGCCCTTATTCCACTCGCCCTTTATATTTACCCGTATGCAGCAGATGCACCTTCACTTGTATTTGCTTCAGAGACGCTTCGTCCAGTATAAAGTCTTTATGCTCGTGCAATTCATGCCATTGCTTCGGATAATTCCGGTAGAGCGCTTGATCCAAGCGGTATATGTCCGAGTGGATATCCAGCCCTTTTTTATACGAATACCGGATTTCCTCATTCAAAATTTTGCTAGCACGCTTCTCTAATTCCTTCTCAGGGACGTCTTCAGTCAGTTCATCCACGTAAGCCTCGATTTTGAGAGATACATTGAAGAAGGCTTTCCCATTCTGGAAGAACGTTTCGATCTTCGGCTTGGGGTGCAGCAGCACCAATGCAGCCAGCGCACGCTGCCCCTCCATGATTTGAATAGGGGAGCGTTCCAATTTTTTCTGGAGCCACCGGTATCCTCTGAGATCGCCTTCACTTAGCCATCCGTTCAGATTACCATGACTCAGAAAATAGGCGCCGTCAATCCGCAGCATCGGTTTGGCTTTGGTGTCCTCAGTCCAGCCCTTCGTATCGATGTTGATGGTAGGAAGCATTCCCGGGCTGCCAGGCTCGTTCATGTGTGCGATACATTTAAATCCGTAAATCGGGAGAATGAACGAGCGCTGCGAGAAGATTTGAGACGGACTGTACATCATCGTATCGAGCGGCGAAAAATTCAATAGTGACTTTTGGATGAAAATTTGCTCCAGCGGCAGCTTGGTGCCATAGAGCAGCACATTGTACCGGACCTCGCGGTACCGGTTGACTATATCGTAAGCTTCTTTAATCCGTTCGACATCCTTTAACAAATTTTCAGTGCAAACTATGGCCTTCACATGGCCCCAAAACACGCGGATTTGGGAGGTGGCATAGATGGCATTGAACGACTCCGTAACGGTTTTACCTTCCCCGCGTCCGATCCAGTTCGGAATATTGCGCCCTAATTCAGCACCTTCGGTCTTGGCTACGTTAGAG
Source organism: Paenibacillus rigui (assembly GCF_002234615.1). Classification (GTDB taxonomy): domain Bacteria; phylum Bacillota; class Bacilli; order Paenibacillales; family NBRC-103111; genus Paenibacillus_S; species Paenibacillus_S rigui. The sequence goes on from NZ_NMQW01000038.1 coordinate 36,361, forward strand.
AAATTCAGCACCTGTACATAACTGATGTATTTACCGTCCTGGTAATCCAGACCAAGTGCCGTCACGTAAGCCATCGTCTGGATGTCTTTGGAGTTCCAGCAGCCCGTCAGCGTGAGGATGAGCAGCGAGCCTGCGATTAGGGTAATGAGCTTCTTCACGGGTTGTCCTCCCCTTGATGATCCTTATCCTGTACGTGAAGAACAGCGGGTCTTTTTCTCATGAGCGACCATGGCGCCCTCAAAAACGATTTCAGCATATCCTTGAAAATGGGAGGGGAAAGCGGCGCAAAATAGGGAACGCCAAAGGATGTAAGCTTGGACATGTAAAAGAGCAGCAAAATCAGGCTGAGGATAAACCCGTACATCCCTAAAATACAGCAGATGAGAAAGATGCCCAGTCGGACTATGCTGACGACAGTGCTTAAGGTTTGGTTTACTAGCGTGGCGCCGGTTACCGCGGTAATAGCACCTACGACGACGACAGAAGGGGATACGAGACCGGAACGAATCGCGGCATCACCGATGACTAATCCTCCGACGACCGTCAAAATTTGACCGATAGAGCTAGGCAGCCGCACACCTGCCTCCCGGAATATTTCAAGCAGAACCAGCAGGATGAACATTTCCATTTGCCCGGAGAAGGGCAGCCCGATCCGCGCGACCGCTACGGTAGCCATGAGCCGAAAAGGGACCTGGTCCTGATGAAAAGCAACGATAGCTACCCAAAAGCCGGGAAGAAGAATCGAAAGCCAAAAGCTGAATAAACGGATAAGTCGGGCAAACGAAATATATTGAAAATTGAAATGGATATCTTCCGGTGATTTCAATATGAGCGAAAACCCGGCGGGACCGATAAGCACGAACGGATTTCCGTCCACCAAAATAACAAAACGGCCAGCCAACAGCGCCGCGACGACAAAATCCGGACGTCCGGTGAAATCCAGCAGCGGAAATAAGGTGTATTTCACGTCCCCGAGCAATTCCTCCAGCTGTGCAACACTGTAGATACCGTCCACATCAATTTTGTTGATGCGTTTACGCACTTCCTCTACAAGCAGCGGGTCTATAATATCCCGGATATACATAAGCCCCGTCTTGGTGCGGGTTCGTCTGCCGAGTATCATTGTCTCATAGCATAAGGTGTTGCTGCGGATTCGTTTGCGGATCAGGGCCACATTGACAGTGATATCCTCAACGAAGCCGTCCTTTGGCCCTTTAATGGAGATTTCGGTGCTGGATTCCTGCGGGACTCTTCTTGGCGGACTGCTGATGTTCAATTTCATTAATAGACCGGGCTGTGTCAGGTACAGCAGCAGATCACCCTGATATACAGAGTCCATGATCTCTTGTGCAGGTGCCTCCCGAGTAAGCGGGACCAGGGGCAAGGTGCCTAAGCAACCCCCTTTATGAAGCCGAGACCACTCACTCTCACAGTACAACTGCTGCAGGCTGGGGAGGATCACGTCACCAAGCTGAGACGTATCGCACAAGCCGTCTGCATAAATAAGCATAATTTCGGAGGATGGCTCCGCATCCAGTAGATTCATCTGGATTTGAACATCTGCCGATTGCTCGAATAGCTGCGTCAGCTTCTCTTTCGTCCAGGGAGCTGACGGATTCGTTTGCTTGGTTGCTGCATTCATGTCAAGCGCTCCTTTGGCTTGCGGGACCGGAATGAAATGAGAGCCCAGACGGCTGAACTCAAAAGCGATACGTAAAGGCTGATCGGGAAATAGACATGGTACGTCCACAGGTAGTACTCATTTTGATTGATAGGCAGCATGGACAGCACAATGTAGCTTAGCGAAACGGAAGAAATGAACAAACTGCGTCCTTTATTGCTGTTGATCGGCAGCACGTCACCCAAGAGAAAGAGCGCGAGGCTTACCCGTACGCAGGCTCCGGATAGCCATTGGAATACGGACAAGAAATCGACATGCTCGATGTAGTCGCCCAATTTGACAAGACGCCATTGCTCGTAGGGAGAAATCATTTGCTTGGCAGCCTCTTGGGGACCGAATTCACTAATGGCACCAATGATCGGACCTAAAGTTATGTATACGATGATTAGTGCCAATATGCCAAGCTTCCAGACGCGGATAGGCGCCTTCAGATGGTGCTGAAGCAGCAGAAGAATCGTGAGCTCAGAGAAGCCGCTGCCTGCATAAACCATGCCGTCAAGGACGGGCTGCCAGCCATGCTCGAGAAACGGTTTCAGCTGCTGATATTCCTTCTGAGGTGTGTTGGAGATCGCAACAAAGTAGCCCAGTACAATAACGGCCGGCAGTAAAATGCCCGAACATATCGTGATGGCGCGCAGCCCGATCTTGGCAGCATAAGCACATACCAAGGTGAGGGCCGTTATCAGAACGATCTTCGGAGTGGCCGGCAAATAATTGGTTACCGTCCAGATCGATGTATGTACAACAGTCATTCCCCCCATAAAATACAGCTGGAGGACGATAGGGGCGACCACCAGCCAGGAAATGAAGGGGTTCGTGCACCGGGCCAGCCAAGGCTGCAATTTGTGCTGCCCGGATTTTTTCATGATGAGAATCAGAACACCGCACCAGGGGATAAAAGCAGCTCCGGTGACAATGACGGATATCCAGGCATCACGCCCGGAAGCGTCAAGAATCATGGGGTTGACAATCACATGACTGGTTAAACCAATGGTCAGCATGAGTACCATACAAAGTTGAATAAAGCCAAGGTTGCTCGATTTGTTCATGTCAGCTTCCTGTCCAATAGCAGAGTATCCGTTGGAAAATGTTTTGTTATCTTCCCCATCATGGGAATGAATTATGCGATAGATCACATTAGACCGTCACACATCGTTAGGAATTCATGTGATTGAAATCACAAATCGAGTCCCCGATGCCCGGTATACTTGGGTCATACCAAGTCAAATCAAAGAGAGGCGATAATTCATGCTAAGCCCAAATACAATTCAAATCATCAAATCCACCGTACCTGTTTTGGAGGTACACGGAACGGCTATCACCAAAAAGTTTTATGAGCGGTTGTTTACGGAGCACCCGGAATTGCTGAATGTGTTTAATCATGCGAACCAGAAGCAAGGGAAACAGCAAACCGCGCTGGCGAATGCGGTATATGCGGCAGCTCAGCATATTGACCGTCTGGAAGCTATTCTTCCGGTTGTGAAGCAAATTGCCCACAAGCACCGCAGCCTTGGCGTCAAGCCTGAGCATTACCCAATCGTAGGGAAGAATCTGCTGCTGGCGATAAAAGATGTTCTGGGGGAGGCAGCTACGGACGAGATCATTGGAGCATGGGGTGAGGCTTATGGGGTGATCGCGGATGCGTTCATCGGCGTTGAGGCCGACATGTACCAGCAATCGGAGCAGCAGCCGGGAGGCTGGTCGGATTTTAGAGCGTTCCGGGTTGCACGCAAGGTGAAGGAAAGCGAGGTTATCACCTCCTTCTACCTGGCTCCGGAGGACGGGGGCGCGCTTGCCGGCTTCAAGCCTGGTCAGTATATCAGCATCAAGCTGAATATTCCAGGCGAAGCTAACACCCATATCCGTCAGTACAGCCTGTCGGATGCTCCGGGTAAGCCGTATTACCGGATCTCCGTGAAAAGAGAGGATGCCGTGGATGGACGGCCCGAGGGCAAAGTATCCGTGTATTTGCATGAGCAGTTGAAGGAAGGAGAGGCGGTCTGGCTGTCCGCGCCGGCCGGCGATTTTACCTTGGACACGACAGGAAAAGATCCGCTGGTGCTGCTTAGCGGCGGCGTCGGATTGACGCCGATGATCAGTATGCTGAACACGCAGCTGGCGAACCATCCGGGACGTCCCGTTTACTTCATTCATGCGGCCCGCAATGGAGATGTTCATGCGATGCGTGAGCATGTCAACGAGCTTGCCCGCAAGCACGGAGAGCTGTCCGTCCATTGGATTTATCAGGATCCGACAGCGGCGGACAGAGAGGCTGGCGCTTTTCATAAAGAAGGATACATTGATTTACCGTGGCTTTCAGACATCGTGCGGACCAAAGACGCCGAATTTTATTTCTGCGGGCCGACTCCGTTTATGAGAGCGGTGAACGGGATGCTCAAGGAATGGGGCGTCAGTGAGTCGAACATTCATTTTGAATTCTTCGGTCCTGCTGCTAACCTATAATCTACTTGCAAGTCATCCCTGCTGTGCATCCCGCGATACGACCGCGGCCGCTTGGGCGCGCAGCAGCCGATTCACCGTTTCCCGGCGAAGTCCGATGAACTGGCCGATCTCATCCTGGGTCAGCACATCGGTCAGGCTGGCGGGTGAAATATAAGACTGAAACCATTGCTGCAGCTTCTTCAGCTTGTCGGACGGCGTAACGGCAGACAGCTGATCGATGCGCTGCTGCATCATCCGAAGCTTATCTTGCAGCTGAAGTGCAATAAAGCGGCTTTTATGTGGTTCACGATCCAGTGACGCATACCAATCGGCAGCAGGCAATATTTCAATTTCGCAGGTCACAAGAGCAATGGCTGTCCCGAAATAAGGATTCGGGCTAATGAGTGAATGATGGGGGATAATTTCATTCGGGACGATGATATTGACCAGAATGGCATTCCCGTCCTCGTGGATACGAATGATTTTCAACAAACCGCTCTTCAAATGAAACAGCGGTCCGGATTCGCCTTGACGGAATAGTACTTCGCCTTTGTGTAAAATCATAAGAATCTCCTTAGCTTAAGAAGAGATTGTCCATTGTGAGAATGGGCAGTCTCTTTTTGGTTCGTTCAATGTATAAGTTTCTCATATTTCGACTACCTTGACAATCGCATGCCATCTGTATAGACCGCCAAGCCATTTATCCGAGCGATATAAAGGCCGACCTATTTATTATAAAATGGTTCGTTATCCAGAACCGAAACTATGATTCTGACTACACTGTTATAAAAAGCCGAAAGAATGTGATAATTCCGGTGAAGCAAGGGTAGATGGATAATAATGAATGAGGGGTGTGTGGATTGCGTATTTTGATGGTTGCTCCAGAGCAAATTCCTGTTCCCGGCGGGGGATCGGTTGAAATCTGCATGCTCTCCATTGCTAAAAAGCTGGCAAAATATCATGATGTTACAATAGTCAGCCGTCAATCCGGCCGGCTTGGCAGGACAAGTCAAATAGGCAAAGTAAAGATTGTCCGGGTCCCTTCGGGAAGCTCAGCGAGATATATTGCCTCCGTATTGGCTTATTTGAAGGGAAAGCACTTTGATCTCATACAAGTGGATAATCGACCTTATTATATGGCTCGGATTAAATCAGCCTTTCCCCGGACTCCTATTTCCTTGTTTCTGCATTCGTTAACCTTTGTCCCCCGATCAGGTGCAGTAGCCTCTCAATTAGGGAAGGCCAATGTCATCATTGCGAACAGCGGCTCTCTGAAAAGCAGCTTAGGACGCATGTTTCCTAAGGTAAAGCATAAAATACGCAAGGTGCACCTAGGTGTCGATGTCTCAAGATTTCATCCTGCTTCAAGCAAGCAAAAAATGAGAAGCAAGCAAAAATATCATCTCAACCGCTCCTTTACGATTCTGTTTGTAGGCAGAGTGATCCCGCGTAAAGGAGTAGATGTGCTTATTAAAGCGACAAGAAAAGTTAGCCAGCATATCCCGCATACGAAGCTCCTCATAGCAGGCAGCGGCAAAGCAGGATACATTCGTAAATTGAAAAATCAGGCCAGGCGTCTTCACGTTTCGGCCAAGTTTTTAGGAAGAATCAGCCACGGCAACATCCACCACGTATACCGCGCGGCTGACTGCTTCGTATGCCCTTCCCAGCGCCATGAGGCGTTCGGGCTGGTTAATGTGGAGGCAATGGCATCAGGACTGCCTGCTGTAGCCTCGAATATTGGCGGCATTGGTGAAATTATCAAAAACAAAAAGAACGGATATTTAGTCAGAAACTACCGAAGTCCAAGCGCATTTGCCAAGTGTATTAAAAAGATTGCCCGCGACCGCTCCCTTGCAAAAAGGCTGGGTCAGAAGGGGAGAAAGACTGTGCTGCGCCAATTCAGCTGGAGCAATACGGCCTCGAAATTAAATACCGTTTACCGATCAACCGTTTGATGGACCGCTTTACAGGAAAAGAGCTCCGTTGAAAATAGAACGGGGCTTTTATTTTTGCAATGTTCAATTGACCGGGGGACCGTTTAGGCATACAATGAGGGTGCTGAATGCGCTTTCTTCTTTCTGAATAAGATACCGGATACCTGAGGAGCTATAAATAAAATGACGAATATGAAGAAGCTGAGTCTTTTTGCCATCACCTGGCCTTTATTTATCGAGTCGTCATTGCAAATGTTTATGCGAACGTCAGATACGTTTATGGTCAGTCATGTTTCGGATGGCGCAGTGGCAGCCGTTGGCGTCTCGAACCAGCTTATTATATTTACATTTTTGCTGCTTCAGGTGATATCGGCAGGGTCAGCCATTGTCATTTCGCAATATTTGGGCGCAGGGAAGACGGAGGACGTACGCAGATATGCGGCAGGTGCGATTTCGCTTAACTTTGTGTTCGGACTGTTGGTCAGCGGGGTCATCGTTATATTCAGCAAGTCTTTGCTTGGTTTATTTGGACTGGAGGGTCCAATGCTCGGCCAGGCGCAGGTCTTTTTATCCATTGTTGGAGGCGCTTTATTCATTCAGGCTGTGAACTTAACGATTTCCTCCATCACGCAGGTACATGGGTATACCCGGTATACGATGATGGTAAGTATCGGAATGAATCTGCTTAATTTAACAGGCAATTACCTGTTCATATTCGGTCCCTTCGGGTTCCCGAAGCTCGGTGTCCCGGGTGTTGCTATATCGGCCGTGTGCAGTCAGCTGATCGGTCTTCTTGTGTATTGCTTGATTTTGAGAAAAATTGTACGTCTTCGCTTATCCCTGCGGGATTTTATCAAGGGCCGGCTGGCCGATTTGAAGAAAATATTGAGCATCGGGATTCCAACCGCAGGCAATCAATTAGTGTATTCAATAAGTCAGCTTGCTACAACCTATTTCATTACATCGTTGGGGGCAGAAATGCTCTCTACGCGAATATATACCCAAAACATTATGTACTTCATCATGGTGCTTGCCATTTCGTTAGGCCGGGGAACGCAAATCATTATCGGTCGGCTTGTAGGTGCCGGGGAACAGGAGGCAGCTTATCGGCAGTTGTTCCGCAGTCTTGCTCTAAGCCTGTTCCTCTCCTTGGCCTGTGTCACTCTGATCGTTCTATTCAGAGAACATCTGCTGGGCATCTTTACAAGCGATCCTCAAATCATTGCACTGGGCGCCGTGCTGCTAACAATGGGCTTCTTGCTGGAGCCGGCCCGATGCTTGAATATTGTGATCGGCGAAGCATTGCGGGCTACGGGTGACGCCCGGTTTATCGTGATGACCGGCGTATGTGTGATATGGGGCCTGTGCGTTCCCCTTACGTATATGATGGGGATTCATTGGGGTTACGGACTGGTCGGCATGTGGGCCGTGTTCGTGATGGATGAAGGCTTGCGCGGGCTTCTGCTCCTCTATCGGTGGAGAAGCCGGGCATGGGAGAAGAAGGTGCTCGTCACCCGGGAGGAGAAGACGTCAACAGCCGCCATGTAAAGGATCGTGAGTATGCTGAAGAGACAGCTTGTACTTCGAACTGCAATGGGTACATAGAATAGACCGTCCGTGCAGCCGGACGGTTTCTTTGTCTATACATGATTTCCTGGATTCATTTACTGGAGCAGCATGGAGAACCAATCCCGAGCCGGCAGCCAGAAACAGAGGCACACAAGTACAAAGCAGAATATGGCTTCGCCCCGGGAGCCGGTATCAATGGCCATAAATTTGGGGAGAAGCCGGATTTTTTTGCGAATGGGCCATAACAGTGCTACACCCTGCTCATTGAACAAATCGATCAGCGGATGGGTTGCATAGGCTGACAGAAATGTCATGTAATACAGCTCGGGTACGGGAAAAGCAGCCCCAGCCATCAGGGCAATAAAGAGGATCGAATGAGTCAATGTGCGATGATGGATCCTCAGTATCCGCAATAAGGACGATAATGGGAAAAATAGTTTGGCCATGACGGAGCCCGGCTTATCAATGTCGGCCAGCGGCCCGGCAAAGCAGCCCAGCAGCAGAGCACCGGCCGTGTCCCAGGATAGGAGTGGGATCTGGTAATAATGCAGCACGCACTCGGCAGCAAGCACCCCAGCAACCCCATGTGTTCGTTGAAGCATTGTTTCTAACCTCCGGTTCCTCTAAGTTGTCACATTCATAGGACGTACGTATGTTCGTATGTATAAAGAGCTCCATTAGCTTAACACAAAAAGATAGGGAATACATCGTTCTCAAGACTTACTTTTGAAGCATACAGTGAGCAGTAGCGGACAGGCTCACTAAAAAAACGTTTCCAAAATTAATAAGAATCGTAAAAATTGAGATGAATCTGACCAAATTCATTCGTTATGATGAGGCTGTAGTCATCCACAGGAGGTTCGACGTGACATCATGATAGCAGCTGAGCAGCAGTGCAGCTAAGTAACTGAACAGGTAATCAGTATTTTGTAATCGCTATCATCATTTTGAATTGAAAGGAGAGCCCATCAGAATGAAGCATGGTTTGCAAGCGTACGCTGGCGGAAGACAACAGAAGGGGCGGGACATCGGCAAAACTGTGGCGCTGTTTCGAAGTTACATGTACTTGGAGCATGCTTTCGTCAGAGCTGCAGGATGGTACCCGGAGCATCGACGATCTGCAGCAAGAGATTGCTAGCTATATGGCAAATCAGTCGAGTGCGCTGCCTGAGGCTCTGTTGTAAGGCAAATGAATAGGTCTAAGAAAAGAAAGGTGGACTTGTATGGAACTTGCCAATAAGCCTGAACTTTCTGCACGTATCCATTCTCACGCGCCTATGGCACTTGGTCCGGGCAGCCTCGAAAATATTTCCGCCCGTATCGAGCGGCTCCCTCTGACCGGCTGGCAGACGAAAGCGCGACTTATTGTGGGGACGGCAACATTCTTCGATGCCTTCGATGCACTGGCGATTGCTTACGCACTTCCGATTCTGATCAAAGAGTTTTCCCTAAGTGCCGGACAGATCGGTCTGGTTATTTCGATCGGATTTTTCGGCCAGTTGATCGGGGCGCTATTGTCCGGTTTCCTGGCGGAGAAGATAGGGCGGCTCAGAATGACCGTGTACACCATTCTGCTCTTTTCAATCACCAGCTTTCTTGTCGCTTCATCTTGGTCACTCGGTTCGCTGCTGTTTTTTCGTTTTATTCAAGGAGTCGGATTAGGAGGCGAAGTGCCGCTTGCAGCCTCGTATATTAACGAAATCACTAAAGCGCAGCGGCGGGGCAGATTCGTACTGCTGTACGAACTGATTTTTTCCTTCGGCTTGATGGCGGTTGCCATTATCAGTTATTTCCTGATTCCGACCTTGGGCTGGCGATGGATTTTCATTATTGGCGGTATCCCCGCTGTGCTTACTCTGTTTATGAGACGTGTCCTGCCGGAGTCCCCAAGATGGCTGGCAGGCGTGGGCAGGGCTAAGGAAGCGGATGAGACCATGACATTTATTGAGAACCAGGTTCGGGCACGAATTCAGGGGGATTTGCCGGAGCCTGAACCGGCGCCCTTGAAGCAGGAGCGGCGCTTAACGAGCTTTCGGGAGCTGTTTCAAGGAATGTACCGGAAGCGGACATTCGTTGTCTGGTCGATTTGGTTTACGTCGTACTTAGCTTTCTACGGGGTCAGCACATGGGTTCCGTCCATTTTCAAGTCGGTGTTTAATCTGAGCGTTGAGCAGTCCTTATTGTACGGCCTGATACTAATTGCAGCAGGCGTTCTCAGTGCCGTCGTCTGTGCGCTAACCATTGATACGATCGGGAGGAAAGCCTGGATCACCGGATCGATGCTGCTCGGAGCCATATGCTTCATCATCCTGTGGCTTATCGGTGCCAAAACGGCCACGCAGGTACTGGTGTGGACCTCGCTCGGCTATGCATGGGTGGCGGTCGTAACGATGTCAGTTTACTTGTACACGCCTGAAATGTATCCTACCCGCATGCGTGCTTTGGGTACTAGTCTCGCAAGTGCTTGGTTAAGACTTTCCTCCATTATCGGTCCTACCTATGTCGGGTTCATTCTGACCAAATCGTCCGTGGAGTATGTATTTCTCGGCTTTGGCGTTGTATCCCTCATTGGAGCGGTCATCTTCGGTCTTGCGGGCATCGAATCGAAAGGGAAGAGTTTGGAGGAGCTGTCGCCTTAACACTTATTCTTTAATTGCAAACATAAAAAAACAAGCCCTCGATTGTTTGAGGTCGCTGAAAAAAATAGCAAAGTGGACGGAATCGTTCAGTAGAAGCTTAAGCGTTCGCCTTTGCCCCGGATTTTGACCGCTATGAGCGGGTTGACATTGAGAAATCCGGGGATAACAAGCGATCGGAAGAATGATCCGTACATGCAGCCTTAACTTTTTCAGCGGCTATCAATTGTTTGGGCTTGTTTTGTGTTATGGGTTCAACGGTTAGTTCTTGCGAACATGAATATCGGCAGCCGCGCTTTTCCCGTTCGGCAGCTTCGCCACTAACGTGAAATCAGTTACATTGCCGCTGATATGGACGATACCGGCATTGTCCACGGTCACGGTGCCGACAGAACCGCTGTTTGAATCGCCTACAATGTCCTCCACGTTGAAAAATACATTCAATGCAAAGTTATAGCTTTGAATTTCATCCTGTTCGTACTCGATTCCGAAGTTATCGGTTACCTTCATATCCATCGCTTCATAAGCGTTGAATTGACCGGAGTATACATTGTTGCTGACAGACACGTACTGGTCCGATCCCTTGTCTCTCGCTTCGATCAGATCGGCTGCAAGATCGGAGCTTTTGACTTGAACGGGAATCGTCATATGGTCCGTACTGCCGCCTATCGTTGAATAAATCACATCGATGTTGGCGGAGCCAGCTTTATTGCCAAGGATATAACCTTTATGATCCGAGGATACAGCAGCCTTCACCACGGTCGGATTAGAGGAAGTGATCGACTGAATGATGCCGGACACGGCGACTTCTTCGCCGGATTTGTTCGTCACGGTAATAACGACTTCTTTGGCGAACATGCTCAGCGTCGGATTCTCCGCCTCGGCCTGTGAAGCATATCCGCTGGTTCCGGAAGCCTGCTTGGTCAAGCCGCTGTCGATAACGTCCTTCAAATTATAACTGTCCAAGATAGCGTATTTATAATCTCCAGATGTGGTGGACGGACCGGCTGCTCCAATCGTGAATATTTTGGTTATGGTGCTGGAAGGGAGGCCTTCCAAGCCGCTCAAGGTGATGGTATAGATGCCGTTAGACAGTTTCTTATCGTCCTCCGTTAAGGTTAATGTGGCCGCATTCTTATCGCTTGACCAGGCAACCTTCGTCGGGATTTCCTCATGGTTTCGGCTTAAAGTCAGCTTCGCTGTCGAATTGTCTATCGCCCGGTTGAGCTTGACATCAACGGCTTGCTCACCATTCGCTTGGACCGAAGCGATAGATAATTGCTCCGTCTGCCCTGGCTGCTCAGGCTTAGAGGTGTCAGGCAAAGAGCTATAGGCTCCTTCAACGAGGTCCGCGCGTGTGGCAACCGCAGCGCCTTCTTTAGAAGAAGGATGAATACCTAAGGCCTTCGCTTGCTTGACGGCATCGGCATACCATGGGCTTACAGAGGTGTTGACTTGCTTACCGAGACCTTTCAGGAACACGGTATCCAGCTGTCCCAGTGTCACAGGATCGCCTGGCGCGAACGTCGTCTCTGTCATCCCGTCAATGAGACCGGCATGACGCGCAGCTTCAATATAAGGGATTGCCCAGCCATTGGCCGGATCTTCCGCCACGACATCGGAGAAGCCGGACTTTTGGATCGTCATATCGACTTTAAGCCCGAACACAAGCGCAGCGACCTTAGCGAACTGGGCTCTGGTCATATTTTCTGCAATGCCGAAGGAATCGCTGGACACGCCTTCAAACACACCTTTAGAGAGAAGAGTATCAATTTTCGCTTTGACGGCTTGGTCCACGTTGGATAAGTCTTTATAGTCTGAAGAAGTTGCTGTGTCAGCCAAGGCAGTAGAAGTGAACAAAGAAAATGCCAAAGCTGCACTCGTAAGCAGGGTTACACTTTTTTTCATGGTGCTTGTCCTCCCAATCTATGATTCTCTAATCTTAATCATACTATTAATGCAAGGCAAATGCCAATTTCTTGCTAGATTCGAGCAAATCATTTGGCCGATAGAACCTTACTATTGTGCAAATCTGAGTTAACTTTCTGCATAGGATCCATCCTCCTGACTCGCTATAATTTGGAGCATAACCCCAAATCATGTAGGAGGTCGTTCCAATGAGCCGCCAAGTTCCTGTGTTGTTATCCGATGAGCAGATGAGAAAGTTCATTACAGAAGGGTTTCTTATTCTCCAAACCGATTTTCCCGAGGCGTTCCATCAGAGGCTGACGGAGCAGCTGAACCAGGTTTACGAGCAGGAGGGGAATCCCGGCAACAATTTGCTGCCGCGTCTTCGTGACTTGCAAAAGGTATTCGAACACCCGATCGTGACCGGAGCCTTGACCAGCGTGCTAGGCCCGAATTATTTGATGCACACGCACCGGCACGGCCATTTCAATGCTTCTCCGAAAGCGGGAGGCTGGCATAAGGACAGCTACTGGGGCTACAAAAAAATGCGCAACCACCATCCGTGGTGGGCGATGATTATGTATTTCCCTCAAGATACCCCGGTGGAGCTTGGACCTACAGGCGTAATGCCCGGGACACAAAACTATGAGAGCCGCACTTTCGTGGATGATGAAGCGGAAGGGGAAGCGGTTGCGAGCGGAAAAGCAGGCACCTTTGCTTTGATCCACTATGATATTTGGCATCGTTCCACGCCGAATATTCTTGGCAAGCCGCGCTTCATGCTGAAATTTGAATTTATGCGTACGCAAGCACCAACCGCACCGAGCTGGGATTGCGTTGACCCGCAATGGAGGCAGCCGGTTTCCTACAGCTCGAATATGATCGAGCACGAAGCGATGTGGAAGGAAACGTGGAACTGGCTTTCCGGGCAGGTCGGAAGCTTGGCCGGCACCGTCGATGCCGATGCCGCTCATGTTCAACAGCTCTCGGCGCAGCTTGAAGACGCTTTCGAACCGAACGCGATCAATGCGGCGTATGGCTTGGCAGGCATGGGAGATGCCGGAGTACAGGCTTTGCTGCAGGGTCTCCGCCATGAGGATGTGAAGGTATCGCGCACAGCCGCTTACGGGCTGTCGGTAGCCGGAGCAGGGGCTGTTGCCGGGCTTACAGCGGCACTCGGGGAGGAGCGTGCGGAAACGGTCGTCCATGCGGCTTTTGCATTAGGCGAGCTGAGAGAGCAAGCCGCATCTGCGATCCCGCTTTTATTGAACCTGCTCGAGCCAGCTGCGCCTGCTGTCGTTCGTCAAACCGTTACCGAGGCGATTGCAATGATCGGTTCACCCGCAGACTCCGTAGTGGAGGGCCTCATTCGTTGTCTGCATGATGAGGACGTGCAGGTGCGTTTTACGGCGGGGCTATCCTTATGCAGGATGGGGGCAGCTGCAGATGCGGCAGTGCCGGCTCTGGCCGAAGCGCTGGAGGACGATAACCGATACGTGCGCGGGCATGCAGCTGAAGCGCTGCACTATATTGGGACGGATTCCGCGAAATCCGAGCTGATCGACTTTTTACTGAAATCCCGCTGGTGCCCTTCAACGACACCGGAAAGCACGTTTTATCCATGAGTTTGTCATATACTGAGGAGCTCCTTGATCATCAAGGGGCTCCTTTTGTTTTATTTGTTCCTCTTTTTAACGCGGCCGTTGGCTATCGCATAATGCAGCACTCTGCGGTAAGTCGATTTATCCTTTAACTGATTGAAAATATAAGGATCCGGCGACGTGTTCACCTCAAGGATCCATGGATGCAGCTTGGCATCAATGCCAATATCGACACCGATCTCGCGAAAGCCCGGATACTTTTGATGAAGCTGCTTGGCCACGGTGAGACTTAAGTTTTTCAATACCCGTGTGTATTTGGTCCGCTGCTTTTTACTCAAGTAAGGCTTGAGCAGGAGCTCGATGGGCAGCGGCTTTCCTTGACTGTGATAATTGGTTACAATCTTGCGGGGATGCGCCAATCTGCCGATAATCCCTGTTGCCTTCCATGGCTTCTTGCTCGTTCGTTGGACCATCACTCTCACATCAAACGGCCTTTTCTTAAATTTCAGCAATCCGATCCCCTTTTGGATGAGGTAAGCCCTCTTCAGCTTCGATCGGGAGATCGATGCATGGAATTTACTGAATGAATAAAATTTTCGCTTTGTTGTATCATGCTGATATTGGAATATCGTTTGGCCTTTACGCGTTTGCATCTTTACACGCATGACGCCGCGGCCGAAGGAGCCGTGGACCGGCTTCACATACACCATTTTGTAAGTTTTCAGCATGGCTAACAGGGCGGCGGGACTCCACAATCGCGTCTCAGGGATGAAAGGCTGAATTTCTTTGCTGCGCAAGAGCGCGGCTGTTTTGGTCCATTTGCTTCCTAGGGTTCTCCGTGCTTTTTTGGTTTTCATCATTGGTTAGGCTATCTCCTTTGCTTCACATGTCCTATTGCCTGGATTCAACATGTTATTGTATTCAACCACATTGGCAGATGCAGAGGGCAAACGCCCATACGGCGGTGCTTTTCCTAGGAACGGAGTGACGGGGGCCTATAAAAATGTCGGATCTATGAATCTTGTCGGATTGAACCTGATATTTCGGCGTATAGGGTTTGGTTCCGGCATGTAAATCGACGTATAATATATTACAATCGTTGTTCGTTATGCTTGTAAGAGGCAGGCTGCAGCCAGCTATATAAGATTAGGCAGGTGGGAATTACTATGAAAACAGTAGTGGTTATCGGCGGGGGAATTACCGGTTTGTCCACCGCGTACTATTTGCAAAAAGCGATGAAGGCCCGGGAAGAGGCTGTTCAAATCGTCCTGGTGGAAGCGAGTGAAACGTTAGGCGGTAAAATCAGAACCGTGCAGAATGGCGAATTTATTATGGAAACCGGGGCGGACTCGATCGTTACCCGCAAAACGAATGTGGCTCCGCTGCTGGAGGAGCTGGATTTAACGAACGATATTGTCTATAATGCCACGGGTATTTCCTTTATTCATACCAAAGGTGAGCTGAAGCAAATTCCGAAGGACGCCGTGTTCGGCATTCCATTGAGTCTGGAATCGTTAGCCAAGACGGATTTAGTATCGGCAGAGGGCAAGGTCGAGGCGTTAAAAGACTTTTATACCCCGAACGAATCGTTTACCAAGGAGGATTCCATTGGCGCGTTTCTGGAGCATTTTCTCGGAAAAGAGCTCGTGGAGAAGCAAATTTCCCCGGTTTTGTCGGGTGTTTACTCGGGCCAGCTCCTGGAACTGACGATAGCGTCCACGCTGCCTTACTTGTTGGATTATAAGAATGAATACGGCAGTATTATTCAGGGCTTGGCTGAGAACAAACAAAAATTTCAAAGCACAGGCGACAAAAAGTTTATGTCCTTCAAAAAAGGCGTCTCCGCCTTCATCGATCGGCTTGAGGAGCGGCTGACGGGGGCGAGGATATATAAAGGCGTCCGGGCCGAGAAGCTGGAAAAGGTCAGGGATAGGGATCATTACCTCTTGACCTTGTCGAATCAGGAAGTGATCGAAGCCGACTTCGTAGTCCTCAGCACGCTGCACCCGACAGCACAGCACCTGCTGCAGGATGAGCGGCTGAATGAAGACTTCAATCAGCTGAGGAACAGCTCCTTGATCAGCGTTTACCTCGGATACGATATTCCGGACAGTGAGCTGCCGAAGGACGGAACGGGATTTATCGCAGCCGAAGACAGCGGCCTGACATGCAACGCGTGCACCTGGACCAGCCGCAAATGGGAGCATACCTCGGAGAAGCAGCATTTGCTGGTCCGGCTTTTTTATAAAAGCACGAGTCCGGAGTACGAAAGATTGCAGAAGCTTGGCGAGGATGAGCTGATGCAGGTGGCACGGCGCGATATTGAAGCCAGTCTCGGCATTACAGCGCAGCCGGTGTCCTGCAATGTAACCAAGTGGCACGAGACGATGCCGAATTATCACATCAAGCATCCGCAGCTGGTAGCTTCATTGGAGAGCAAGCTTGCCGCGAGCTTCCCGAATGTACTGCTGGCGGGATGCTCCTATTATGGCGTCGGTATCCCCGATTGCATATTGAACGGTGAGCGGATCGCACAGCGGATTGCGGAACGGATATAAGTGAAGAGAGAAGAGCAGGCTGCGCACAGCCTGCTCTTTTTTGTGAGGTGTGGTGTTGAGGAGCGGAGCGTCCGCATTTGAAGCTTGTGTTTCACAGCTGCTTGGCAGGATTCAAGGCAAACATACAGGGTTCATCCAAGGACGCCGCAGCGTTATTCTCATGAACCGTGCGGGACTCATTGGTTTGATAGCTCCTGTCTGAGGAAGTGATACAGCTTGGCACTCGCCAGCTTTAGCGGGTAGTCTGCTGCTTTACAGGCAATGCCGCACGTCATATCGATGGGTTTGCCGCGCAGCATGCGTACGGTGGTTCCTTCAGGCACAGGCTCCAGTAAAATTTGGGGGACGAGTGCGATCCCAAGACCGCTCTGAACATAATATTTCATCGCTGCCATGCTGCCGATTTCCATCGTATCAAGAGGGGTTCTTCCCGTTTCCTGCAGCACAAGCTCGAGCTTCCTGCGGTAAGGGCAGTCATCTGCTGTAATAAGCAGGCGGTGATCCCGAATCAGTTGGGGATCTACGGCAGCCTGCTCGCTGAGAGGATGATGCTCCGGCAGCAATAAGGCGAATAGTTCTGTAAATAACGGTTCAAAATAAAGCTCGGCTCCCAGCTCCGGGGCGGAGCATAATGCCATATCGAGATCCCCATTCAGCAGCCGGCTGCTTAACGCAGGGGTACTCGCGATATCTACCGAGACACGGATATGGGGATACTGGGTAAGAAAACGCTGCAGCAAACCGGGCAGGCGGTAGCTGGCCGCCGGCTCCGTCACACCGAGACGTATATGGCCGGCTTCACCCGAGCACATATCTGAAAGTCTGATCTGGAGCTGCTCCCAGTCCTTCACGATAGATCTGCTGTGCTCATAAAACAACCTTCCGGCTTCCGTCAGAGCAACAGGCTTGCCGCGTTCGATGAGCTGTACGCCCAGCTCGGACTCCAAGCGTTGGATTTGCATAGTTACGGTGGACTGGGCGTAATTCAATTCTTCCGCCCCGGTTAAAGCTGCCGGTCGTAACGATCCATTGAAATGTTTTTAAAGTTTTAAAGTCCATCGGAAGTCATCACCTTTGTTCTTCATATGATTCAATAAAATTGAATAAATTATTTAATTAATTCACTTATACAAAATTTTTAAAAGGGGGTACACTGAACATAACAAAAGCAAAGGAGGGATTTCGATGACTTTGATGGACCAAGTGCACCTGGAAACAGAGG
>NZ_NMQW01000039.1 GCF_002234615.1 Paenibacillus rigui
ATAATATACAATCTCTTTTTGGTGTTTTCTATGAAATATAGGCTATTCGATGCAAAAAGATATGTATTATCACGCAATCTTTTTGCACTCTATTTGAAGGCATTTTACTTTATGATTAGTATATTAATATATTAACATACAAGTACGGTCAGAGAGTGACAACGGCAAGATCAGACTGTTCTATTCAGAAAAAGGAGCCATAGCACCATGTACAAAGAAATTGCAGATGAAGATTTGATAGATTGTTATGTCAATGCCGTCCAAATGCAGCTGGATACGGATTTCCTCGGCCTGCTTCTTTATGCAATGGAGCAGCGCAACCTTCGGGTATCCGAGGAGGATTTGTATTTTCAATATAAGCTAGAATAGGCAGGAGAAGGCGGAATCGCTGTCTCTCCAGAATGTAAAGAGGCCGCTTCTTGAAGCAGCCTCTTTTGTCATGAATTGAGTATTGTAGCGATAGAATGAATTTTATATACTTAATTCTTGTTAAATGATTCGTTCGAACTCTAGAAAGAAGGTTACCGCATCATGGAATGGCCCGCACTGGATATGCTTCTTTTTTTGATTGCCGCCGGCTTTATCGCCGCCTTCATCGATTCCGTCGTAGGTGGAGGCGGACTTATCTCCCTGCCCGCACTGCTCATCGCCGGACTGCCCCCGACCCTGGCGCTAGGGACGAATAAGCTGGGAGGAACGCTATCCTCCGTAACGAGCACGCTATCCTTCTTGTCATCCGGTAAAATCAATGGGAAGCTGGTACTCGCCTTGTTCCCGTTGTCCTTTATCGGCTCGGCTATTGGCACTTATACCGTCCATTTACTACCCTCCACGTTCCTCAAGCCGCTGGTGGTGTGCCTGCTCGTCGTTGTTCTCATCTATACGCTGCTCAAAAAGAATTGGGGGGCCACGGCATCTCCCCGCCCTATGACCGCGTGGACCAAGATAGCTGCCGGACTGTGCGCTGTCGTCCTGGGCTTCTACGACGGCTTCTTCGGGCCGGGAACGGGCTCGTTCCTGTTATTTTTCTTTTTGCTGCTCGGCTTTGACTTCGTAGGCGCATCCGGCAATGCCAAGGTGCTGAATATGGCCAGCAACATTGCGAGCCTCGCTTCTTTTTTCCTGTTACAATCCGTGCATATCGGCTACGGGCTGCCCATGGGCATCTCGATGATCGCTGGAGCCTTCGTCGGCTCCAGGGTGGCCATACGGCACGGCTCCCGCTATGTCAAGCCGCTGTTCATCGGCATTACAACGATTTTGATCGGAAAGCAGCTGTGGGAGCTCCTTTGGTAAAGACCGCATGTGCGAAAGCAGGCGTATAAAGCAAAAGCAGCAAAAACCCCGTCCGGGAATGAAGGTCATTCATTCGTCCGGGCGGGGTTCTTTGGCCTTCTTAGCCGCCGAAGTAAGCCGTCATCGTTGTCATATAGTTGACCCCGACGATGCGGGTCTGATTTTTGATAAACTCAAGGATCGGGTCTGTGACCACATAAGGATCGCTGACGCTCCGCATGTCCTCCCATACGCACTCGACGCCTTTGCCTTCCGCGTTGCCCCCGAACATTTTGCAGCCTTGACAAAAACGGGTCTGCTGCTCCTCATCCAGTTTCACTACTTTATTACGAAGACAGCAATATATTTGTCCATCCGGATCGGAATAATTAACATGAGTAATCGCGCCCAATGGTGTCAGCCCCTTCCAAGGTAAATGCCTTCCTGCTCTCTATTATATAAACCGATTGTTAAATGTATGAAACGGTTGTGTTAATGTTATGTTGAGAAACAGGCTGGCCCTGCTGAAATTCATTGTATGCACAAAGCGGTCGGAACGTTATTGCAACGAACAAGCCGCGCCGCTTTAAGAGAAAACGGCTCACCGGCTGCTTCACCATCAAATCGCTTCCAGCGCTTTGGCGAACTGCGTCCGGTACAGCCGCGCATACAGCCCCTCCCGCTCCAGCAGCTCGTCGTGGCGGCCCGCTTCCACAACCTGACCCGCCTCCAGCACCACAATGCGGTCTGCCGACAGGATTGTGGAGAGGCGATGCGCAATGACCAGCGTCGTCCGGCCGAGCATCAGCTTATCGAGTGCCGCCTGCACGAACGCCTCCGATTCGGAATCAAGGTGCGAGGTCGCTTCGTCGAGCACGAGGATGCGCGGATTTTTGAGTATGGCGCGCGCGATCGCAAGCCGCTGCCGTTCCCCACCGGACAAGCGGTGTCCGCGTTCCCCGACCATCGTATCGTAGCCGTAAGGCATAGCCGCGATCGTATCGTGAATGTAGGCCTGCCGGCACGCGGCTTCCAGCTCCTCGTCCGTTGCATCGAGGCGGGCAAAACGCAGGTTCTCGCGCACCGATGCGTGGAACAGAAACGACTCCTGCGTGACGAAGGCCACCTGGCTTCGGAGTGAGGACAGCGTCACTTCCTTCACGTCGCAGCCATCAACGGCAACCGTACCTTCCGTCGGGTCGTACAATCGGGCAAGCATTCCGATCAATGTCGACTTGCCGGCTCCGCTTGGGCCGACAATGGCGACCACCTCGCCCGGCAAGGCGGTGAAGGAAACATCCTGAAGCGCATATTTTC
The DNA here is from genome assembly GCF_002234615.1 of Paenibacillus rigui. Taxonomy (GTDB): domain Bacteria; phylum Bacillota; class Bacilli; order Paenibacillales; family NBRC-103111; genus Paenibacillus_S; species Paenibacillus_S rigui. Next base: position 2,593 of record NZ_NMQW01000039.1, read on the forward strand.
CTTGCTGGTAGGCATACGACACCCGGTCAAAGGCAATATGCCCCGCAGCAGCAGGAAGCTCGCTGGCCGTAGGAGCATCGGCTACCTCAGCCTCCATATCCTCATATTCGAAAATACGCTGGAATACGCCCAGAGCGGTTGCCACCTCGACATGCAGGTTCAAAAGCGTCCCGATCGGGCCGTACAGCCTCCCCAAATAGGCTGCAAAAGCGACGATGCTGCCGATGGTCATCGTCCCCTGGACCACATTCCAGCCCCCGTACATATAGATCAGTGCCGTACCGAGCGGCCCAAGAATCCCCAGCACCATGCCGTACCAGCGCCCCACCAAATTCAGGCGCAGCTCCAGGTCCATCACCTTTTGGTTCAGTTCGTCGAATTGCTTCTCCTGCTGCCGCTCCTGCTGGAAAATCCGGGTCAGCAATGCCCCGGAAACGCCGAATATTTCCCCGAGCTGGGCCGACATGTCCCCCCGTACGCGCTGTGTCTCCCCACGCAAACGTTTGCGGATATTCGCCACTTTGCGTACCGGCAAAATGAACAACGGCAGGATGACGGTAGACAGCAGGGCCAACCGCCAATCCAGCGCAAAAATAATGATCACGGTCGTCAAAACAATCACCGCCTGCGTGATTGCGGACACGATGACCGTGGTGACGACGTTCTGGACCGCCTGCACGTCGCCGGTCAGCCGTTGAATAATTTCCCCGGATTTGGCATCCGTAAAAAATCGCATCGACTGCCTCTGCAGATTGCGGAACAGCGACCTCCGCAAATCGCGCATCACCCCTTGGCCAACCTTGGTGTTCTCATGGTTCTGCCAAACGCCGAGCAAGCCGCTGGCGAGCGGCAGCAGCACCATCAGCGCTATCATTTGCATCAGCAGCACCTTATCGCCCTGCGGTATCGCCTTGTCGATAATCTCCTTCATGACGAGCGGAGGAATTAACCCCATCACCGCAGCCAGCAGAGCCAAGCCCACGATGGCGCCCAGCTGCCAGCGATATCCCCGAAACAACCCATAAATCCGGCGCAAGGATACATCCTTGAGCGTAGCCTTGCCCCTGCTTTGCAGCGTCTCACGTCGGCTGCTTTCCCAGCGCGCATCATTTCTCATATCCGTTCCCCCTTGCTTTCAGGCCGGTTACTTCCCCTTCGCATCCTGCTGCAGTGACGCCTCCGACGTCTTCTCAACGGGAAACACCGATGTAACGGCTGCGGCGATTTCACCGGCCATGTTCATTACCCTGTAAAGCGATGTGCTTTGTAAAATGGCATATTTCTGCCCTTCATCCACATTCACAATCCCTGCTATCGAGAAATCCCCCACGGCAGGAAGCTGCTTGCCGAGCGATTTCCCGGGCTCCATCGGTTGATTGGATACCTGATAGCTGCATATCGAGGATGCTTGCCCCAGACAAGCATCGATAGCGATGATTTTACGGGAAGCCCTATGCGGCACAACCTCCGCAAGCAGCCTCTCTCTCATATTGCTGGCATCCAGCGGCCGGCGCAAGGTGCCGACGACACAGTCATAGCCCGCTTCCTCCAGCATCGTTCCAACCAGAGGGCCCAGAGAGTCCCCTGTAGACCGGTCCGTCCCGATGCATAGAAACAGCAGTTCGCGGACACCGGCACCGGTGTCTCGGATGGACTGCAGAAATGCGGGAAGCTCGGCGCCTTTTATTTTTTTGCGAATCAGCGGAAGCGGGCCAGGCTGTTGGTTAGGGTTCATACCGAGGCGTACCTCCTTTGCCGCTTTACTTTGGTATTTCTTATTGTAGCACAGCCTTGCCGGCATTTGTTGTTCCTTCACAGGGCGTGATATAATGCCAAAAAAACCTCAAACTTGCGGGGGTCCTGCCATGCTGAACTTAGCATTCGCCATCATTGCCTTCCTTACCTTATCCTATTGGATCTTTATGCTATGGGATACGTTTCGATCACGACAGTACAGGATTAAACTGCCTTCCTCCGGCACCCATGCTTACGGGAGGGTACCGCAGCCTGCAGCCGCATCGCCTGAGCGGTACACCGCCTCCGCTTCGGCAGATGACGGCGCCAAAGAACTGCCGCTTGTCTCTGTCATCATTGCCGCTAAGGAAGAGGAAGCTTCCATTACCGAAACCGTGAAGCACTTGCTGAACCAAACCTACCCCCGGCTGGAGATTATCGCGGTGAATGACCGCTCCCAAGACGGGACCGGACGCAAGCTGGAGGAGCTGCGCAAATGGTCCGAAGGGAAAGAGCACATTCCCGTTCCGCTCCGAATCATTCACGTCACCCGGCTGCCCGACGGCTGGCTCGGCAAAAACCATGCCCTGTACCAAGGGTACCAGCAGGCCCGTGGACAGCTGGTGCTGTTTACCGACGCCGATGTCCTGTTCGAGCCCGATACGGTGGCCGATGCCGTGGGCTATATGCGCGAGCACGAAGTCGACCATCTGACGCTGGCTCCGCGGATGATCGTGAGGAGCTTCTGGCTGAGGGCTTTCGTGAACTATTTCTTCTTCACCTTAAGCCTGTATGTCCGCCCTTGGCGCGCCAATGCAGATCACCAGCATAAGCACGGCATGGGTATCGGTGCTTTTAATTTGCTGACACGCGCCGCTTATGAACGAATCGGCACGCATAAAGCTTTCGCACTGCGCCCCGACGACGATCTCATGCTCGGTCAAAGGGTCAAACGGGCGGGACTCCGCCAACGGCTCGTCTCCGGCCAGGATCATCTGGCGGTCGAATGGTATTCAAGCTTGAAGGAAGCCGTGAAAGGCTTGGAGAAAAATTTATTTTCCGGCTTCCAGTACCGGCTTAGCCTTGCCGCCGCAGCCATCATCGGCCAGCTCGTGCTGTTCCTGCTCCCATTCCTCGGGGTGCTTCTCCCCGGCGGCTGGATCCGTGCGGTCTTTGCTCTGTCTATCCTGCTGATGCTCGCAATTTACTTGCAGCTGATCCGTTCGTTAACCGGCGGGATCGGGAAAGAAGTGCTGGCGCTCCCGGTAACGATCTGCATCCTGTGCTACATCGTCATCCGTTCGGTAGGCTTGACGCTGCGTCAGGGCGGCATTTATTGGCGGGGCACCTTTTATTCCTTGGACGAGCTGAAGCAGATGCAGCGATAGCCGCCCATAAGCTTCACGAAATTTTAACACTGCGCTCAGATATGTTATTATAAAATAAAAGAAAAGACGACAAAAGAGAGGGAGAAGCCGCCCATGACGACATCCAATATTCCGACCCGCAAAATCTCTTATGTAACCGGTGCAGCGCTGCTAACTTTTGCTCTTATGATTGCTTATCAGCTCTGTCAAACGGTGTAACTGACGAAGCTTAGACATAGAAGAACGACTTTGTCGTTCCGGTGTGTGGAAAAACATAGACCCGCTCTTCCCTATTGGGAGGCGGGTCTTCGTTTTTTATACTGGAGCCATCGCTCGATATTAGCTCCGCCCTGATAAAAAAGGAACATGTGACGTCAGCTTGCGGTACAATTTCAGGGAGATTGCCCATGCAGGCTCGATCCAGGGCGTCAGCTTCCTTACGAGCAGACTGGACACGAAAGCCACTGCCGCCCCGCCCAATATGTCCGCCGGATAATGCACGCCCACATAAATACGGGACACTCCCGTAATAACAGCCAGAACAATCAGCAGCCGGCCAAGACGCTTATTCGCAAACCAAACCGTAAAAGCTAATGAGAACGCAAATGTGGCATGGTCGCTTGGAAACGAAGGGTCGGCCGCATGCGGTATCAATTGATGTACATTGTGCTCCATAAAGGGTCTCGGATGGGCAATGACAGGGGATATAGCCCAGCCTGCCACCAATAAAGCCAGCGCAGTCGATACACAGGCAAAAAACACAAGCCTCTGGTTCCTCTCCCGTCCTGTAAACCATACAACGGCCAGCAGCACGATCATTACCCACACTATACCTTGGGCGCCGAATTCCATGATATCGTCGATCCAATCGTAATGGTCTGCTAAATTATTAATCCATTGAAACACATCATAATTCAATGTACCGAACCTCCACGAACATAGTAAAGAACAGTTCAAGTATACTTTGTTATTCTTAAAATTTGATTAAAATATAAAAAGCCGCCCTTTTTCTAAAGGGCAGCTCTATTCGCACGGGCACGTACGAGCCTATTCATTCGGCGAAGCAGGCTTGGAGGTTCCGGCAGGCTGCGTCTTCTTCACGGACGATCCGTAGGTCGTGCCTGTGACGTTGTTGTCCTTGGCGGAGCCGGCAGGGCTTTGGCTGGAATCGGTCCGGTTCGCCCCGGAAGTCTTATCCGTTGGCTTCACCGTGCTCTTACCGGTACCCGGCTCCTTCGTGCTGCCAGCATCATAGCTCCCGCTGCGTTGGGTATTCGTCTCGAAGGCACCATTCCCCACACGGTTCTCTCCGTCATCCGCTGACGTTAGCGACTCCCCGCGCTGCAGCTTGAGCGCTTCGCGGGCTTTATCGATATCCTCATCCTTCACGATGATGTAAGGACTTTCCCAATCTCCGTCCAAATGGATATAGTTCACATTCGACGGCTTTAACGTGAAATACGTGCTGATCAATTCGCGGATTTGAGACGAAGGCACATCGGTTCGCATATGATCGCCCACCGCTTGAATGATCTGGTTCAGCTTCGTAATTCCGCCGGCGCTCTTCACCGTCGTCAACAACTCGTTAAGCACCTGCTGCTGTCTCTGGTTGCGCTCCAGGTCGCTGGAATCCTCGGTGCCCCGATTGGACTTGCGGTAACGGACAAAATCAAGCACCTGCTTGCCGCTCAGCTTGGCAACGCCTTTCTTGAGGTTAATGTTCGTGCCGTCCTCATCATCGACATATCTCATGTCCATGTCCACATTGACGGTAAGCCCGCCCAATATATCGACCGTCTGCCGGAAGCCGTCGAAGTCAACCGTGACCACATAGTCGATCGGAACATCCAAATAATCGCTGAACACTTTCTTCGTTTCCTCATACGCGTGATCGCGGTCGCTATTATAAAAGTAAGGGTAGTAATAGTTCGCTTTCCGGGACGGAAGCCCTTTGGGTGCCAGCTGCATATCCCTTGGCAGGGACACGACTGTAGCCGATTGGGTCATCGGATTCACGGTCACCACCATAATGACATCCGAGTTCAAGCTTCCGGTGTCTTCGCGGTGATCGATTCCCAGCAGCAGGACGGTTAACGGTTTCGTCTTGATTGCCGCAGCCTCCACCTCCGTCACCGGCTCGTCCGTGCCGATTTTATCAATAGCCAAATTCGTTTGTCTATATAAAGTATAAGCATATGTACCTAAAACCGCGACAAGGAGCAACAGGCAGGAAAGTACGATTTTCAATCCCATTTTCGGCTTCTTTTGCTTCAATTGACTTCGCATCGTTAAATATCCTCGTTTCCTTTTGGTTGGAAAAACAGATAATTACGATTATATACGCAGCATTTTACAAAAGGATGACAAAAAGGTTAAAATTCGTCGTTTTCCCAGCGGTCTTGTCCAAATCGTGTCGGATTGCTTCGAATTCCGCCGTTTCATGCAAAAAACGAACAGCCCCGGCTTGCCGGATGACAAGTTCGGGGCTCTCAAGAGAGAGGCGTCAGCTATCTTACCTGTTTCGGCTGCTCCGTATGATCACTGACAATCTCGGCGCTTTGGATCGCTTGAGTCAGTTGGTCCTGCACCTGCTGCAGCTGCTGATGAACAGAGTCCGTGTCGTGTGCGCTGAGCTGGCTTTGCGCCTGCTCCAAAGTCCGCTGAGCGGTCTGAAGCTGCTGAATGGAGCTTTGAAGCTTTTGCGGGTTGGATTCCAGCTGCGCATGGCGGACAGCCATTTCGGCATCCTTTGCGATCTGAATCGCTTTCTCCGCGTTGTCAATCACGTGCTCCAAATTCATTTGATGTTGGTTCGCATTGGTCATGCTCGTTCTTCCTCTCTAGTCAGGTTTCCTTGTTAAGGTGTACCAAACCAGGAGATTTCATTCACCTGACATCTAAGCGGAGCGGTTGTTCCTCTCATACAGTACGAATTCATAATCATACGGATTTTTATCGTCTTTAGGCCCCTTGACGCGGGAAACCTCCGTCCAATCCGCCGCGTGAAGAGGTTCAAAAAAAGCGTCCGCCTCAAAAGCATGCGCAATTTCCGTTATGTACAACCTGTCCGCATAAGGCAGCAGCATCCGGTATACCTCTGCGCCTCCAATCACGAAGAGCTCTTCTTGTTCGGCCGAGGCACCATATTTATTCACGATCTCATCTGTAGAATGAACGACCTCACAGCCTTTCGCACGGAAATGGGGATCCCGCGTTAAAATCACATTGTGACGCTTCGGAAGCGGCCTGCCTATCGATTCGAACGTTTTTCGTCCCATCAAAACCGTATGTTCGCTCGTCGTTCTCCTGAAATAGGCCAAATCCTCCGGCAAACGCCAAGGAAGCTGATTATTGAGCCCAATGGCTCTGTTCTCATCCATAGCCAAAATAAATGATATCATTCGCCGCGCCATCCTCCCCTAGCATCTCCCCTTCAGAGAGATGATGTTGCAACAATGATAGCACAGGCTCCCGAATGCATCAATTCATCGGGCCCTTCTTTATTGCACGGCATTGTGATTGTCCAAATGGGTTGTTCTGTACACATAATAATGTCTGGAGCAGAACCCCTTCGAAACGGAAGGTGCCTGACAATTCACCCACTGGCATTGCTTCGGTTCCTTCTTCATTTTTTTTCTGATGGTGTGAGGGCAGCCGTTGCGCAGCATTCTTTGGTGGTGTGTGGAGCATAAACCTCTGGCTTTTACAGGTTGGGAGCATCCCTCAATTGTACATTCCTTCATATTCTTAGGCCCCTTTAAGTCTCTTAAGTTTCTGTCTGGTTAGCAGAGGAGCAACCTCAGAATAGCTATAGTTAAATTATATAGGGAAAACCTCGAATTCATAAAACATGCTGTTCACCGGGAAAAGCCGCCGGACTCCAGCATTAATCCTTTTTCTTGCGTCTCTGCCCTGTTTTATTCAATCAAGGTTAATAAATTAACTTATCTTCTTTCCAATGTTTATCATCTTGCTTTTCCGCAGGTGTTCGTAGCATACTGTAGGGGTTGTTAAACTGATTCCCAGGAAGGGGCTATCATGAAAGAACAGGCATGGAGTTCACATGCAGCCGTCCAAAGCTTGCTGACCTTACTAAAGCATAAGGCCATGGCCGTAATTGAGACAGCCGACAATGGCCAAACCTTTTCATTCGTTGATTGCAACGAACGATTACTTGAGCTTACCGGGTATTCGAGAAGCGAGTTTCTGACCAAAGAGCCTCTCTCTCTAATAGCCGCTACCCATATTTCAGAGCTTCATAAGAACAGAAACTATCTCGTCATCAGGCAATATTTCAAGACGGAAACAGAGATCATCGCAAAGCATAATATGAAACTTCTCGTCGACCTCGAGCTTCATCCGATGGATGATCCGTATGAGCGGCTCCAGCTGGTCATCGTTGAACCCATCCCTGCAAGGAAGTGGATTCAGCACCAACTGGCCAAGCACCCGGTCCCTGTTATTGTTTCAGGTATCTTGAACCGGGACCTCATCATCGAGCTTTACGATCCGTATTTTGATCCGATTCTTGAATTCGAGCAGAAGATGTTCTACGAAAATATCTCTGTATTCGATCTGATCTCAGAGCAGGATCATCCAGCCATCAAACAAGCGCTGGCGGAAATGAAGGATAAGAAGCTTGTGAAGGACCTCGTATTAAAAACAACCCGGCTGAACAATGTACTCGAGCTGGAGCTGAAAATCATGCTGCGCCCCTTTTTCAACGGCTCAGGACATATATTGAACTATGCCTTCGTCATTACCGAGCTTAAGCCTTCCGAAGAAACGGACAATCCGGCGATCAAGCTGAAAATTATTATGGCCCAGCGAAGCATGTCAGCCCAGGCATTATCGGAAGCCACTGGCATCACGATCCAAACCATCTCGAAGCTGCGCAACGGCAAAATAACCAAGCCTCAGCGGCTCACCGCTCAGCTCATTGCGGCGGAGCTTGGCGTTCCCGTAACGGATATATGGACGGAGATACGAAAATAACCTGATGTACTGACAATACAAAAAGAGCAGTCCTGCGCTTCAGATGAGGCACATGGACTGCTCTTTTGTTAGGTAAATGCAGAACCTTAGGCTGCCAGCCTAGTTCTGCTTATTATTTAGAATCGCCTGCTCCGGCAGCAGCCGGTCTATTGTATAAATGTTGGCTAACCGTAACGGAGTGAAGCTTGAGGCGAACCCGAACGTAAGCTCGGCCTTCTGCGGGTGCGACGCATCGGGAAGATGGATGGCCATCCCTTCCGGCTCTCTATACGTAAGGCTATCTCCAGCCGATATCAGCTGTTTATCCACGACTTCACCCGTGTTGAGGCTTACCGCAGTTATTTTAGTATTACCGGTTGGTGCGGTCGAACCGTTCGAACCGAAGGCATCTCCCTCCAGCAGGTACAAGTACCCTCCATAGGAGGCAAAGCCTTGGAACGTACCTACGCTTGGCTGCAGCACATCTGCAACAGGCTCATACACGTGCCGCTTAACCTTCTCCAGCTCATAGACCCCATAGTGAAAGGCATTATTGATCCGGTACCGCATCGTCAGCAGTCCATTCGCCGGATCGATATTTACCGTTGTCCTGTCCGCACCTTCCACAAGGGAGAATTTCTCAAGCTCCGGTGATCCTGGAGTCAGCACCTTGCCGTCCTCAAATGCAAATCTGGCAAGCTGCGTCCCCCAGCCATGTCCGTCTTTTTCGGCTACGGAATCCGTCTCCGTCCACAAATAGGCGGTATCACCGACGGTTTCCACGCCGATCTGAACTCCGTGACCGAACCCTTTGAGGAACATATACCCCAGCTTATTTCCCGACATGTCCAGCTTCGTCAGCGCCAAATCCCCATTCAGATCACGGGCTGCCCCCTTAACGGGAGCGGACTCGTCTGGAAGCTGCTGCCCTCCCGCCATCAGCTGGACTATGTACATATGCCGGTTTACATTGTCGATGGCAAACGATTGCATAACGGTACCGTTATGCAGCTCTTGATCACCAATCAGTTCAGCCGCAGGCTCGGACAGATCGAACATTTTGGAATGCAGCGGCGATTTGGCCGCTTGAACACCGGGCACGACGGATAGAAGAAGAGTAAAAACAGTAACGACTGCAGCAAGCCTGACACGCCTATTACCGCCAACCAGCTTCCGAAATACTTGCATGCCTTTCTCCCGAACGTTATTCATAGTACACCTCCGTGTAGGCTAATGAAATGTTATACAAGATGATTCAGTTTGCGAATCTGCATAGCAGGGAGCGGATTATTGACGGTCATCATAGTAGAACCGCACCCCAGAGCATAATAGACCTGCTGCTCGTTATCAGGGCAATAGCACCAGGGAAGAATGCCTAATTCCTCATACTCTTTCACCAGCTGCGGGGTCAGCAGCTTCATATTAAGGCCGACCGCCCACATTTTTGAGGTCGTCCCGTCATGACCGGGAACATAATTGGACATGAGTTCACCGGGAAAGCCCTGCGTTTTTAACTGATACGTGTCATGAATGTAGGCAAGAACCTCCGCATCGAAGCAAGTAAATACACATCGCTCGAGATAACCATTAGCTTTAAGGATGGAGATCGCCGCATCCGCTACTTCTTTGGCGTCGGGGCTCGGCTTCACCTCCACGTTCAGCAGCACTTCCGGGTAAGCCGCGAGCAGCTCGCACAGCTCTTCAAAGGTAGGGATCTTCAAGCCCTCGAATACTTTGCCGAACCATCCGCCTGCATCGAGCCGCTTCAGCTCTGCTACGGTATAATCGCTCACAGGGCCGGAGCCGTCGGTCGTCCGGTCTACGGTTGCATCATGAATGACCATCACCACTCTATCCTTGGAGAAACGGAGATCGAATTCCAGCATATCGACGCCCAGCTCCAGCGCTTTTTGAAAGGCAAGAAGCGTATTCTCGGGATAAGCGGACTTCCAGCCCCGATGGCCGGCTACAATAAGAGACGGGTTATTTATCAGTTTTTCAATCATATCCCTAGCTCCTTTCGATACTATTTTTTGAGAATCCGTTCCGCTTCCTTCTTGAAGTTATCCAGGGTGGCTTCGATATTTTTGTTGTCATACATGATCGCCTGGATCGCCTTGTTAAATTCCTGATTCAATTGCGGCCATGTGACGCTTTTATTCGTATCGACTGCATATTGCAGCTGGTCGTAGGCTACTTTACGATTCGGCTCTTTGGCCCACAGCTGTTTGATCTGTTCGGACTCGACCATTTTCTTGGTAAACGGCAAATAGCCTGTATCGATCACAAATTGTTGAGCTCCGTTCGGGTTCGTCATAACCCAGTTCACAAAATCCCAAGCTGCTTGTTTGTTTTTGGAACCCGCCAGCATAGCTATGTTGGCGCCCCCGGTCGGCGTCGCGTACACCTGATCCATCGGCAGGAAGGCCGTCACATACTCAAATTTCGCGCTGTTGGAAATACCGCCGATAGTACCCGTCGATTGGAATATCATCCCGACTTTGCCGCTGGTGAACATTTGGTTGACAATATTGCCTGAATCCTGCATTGGAGGATAATAAAGCCCGCCTGTAGCCTGCATATCCTTCAGCAGCTTGAATGCCTTCGCTCCTTCACCGCCGCCGAAGCCGATCGAAGTGCCTTGATCGTTAAGAAACTTGCCTTTGGCCTGCGTGATCATCGCAAGCTGATACCACGAATCATAAGGCATGCTCAGCCCATACCGTTTAAATTCACCGTTTTCTTTGACAACCAACGCTTCGGCTACCTTCTTCATGTCCTCCCACGTTTTGGGGATGGCCAGCCCTTTTTCATCCAGCATCGTTTTGTTGATATGAAGTACCGGCGTCGAACGGTTAAGCGGCAGCGAGACCAGTTTATTGTCAAAGACCGAATGACCCATGAGCCCTTGCGTAAAATCATCCTTGTTCAAGTTGGACTTCTTCATATAAGGAGTCAGATCTTCCAGAACATCGGAGTCTGCGAACATTTGCACGTACGCACGCTCCAGCATAGTGACATCAGGAGCGGAGCCTGCCGCAACACCCTGCTGCAGCTTCGTCACCGTCTCATCGTAAGAGCCTTGGAAGGTGCCGACGACTTCTACTTTGTCCTGGGACTCGTTATAACGCTTGATCATCGCATCCAAATTTTCCCCGTTCTTGCCGCCAAGAGAATGCCAGAACTGAACCTTCGATTTGCCTGCCGGAGTAGCAGGCGTCGAAGACTGGGGTGATGCGGCCTGTTCTTGAGAAGCGCCTCCTCCGGAGCAGGCTGTCAGCATGCCGGTCATCATCATGGCTGCCAGGGTAATCGCTGGAATCGTTTTTTTCATTTTTCTCATTAGGATGTTCCTCCGTTTGTCATATAAAGATAGATTTTGCGAAGCTTATTTAATCCCAGAGTAGACAAATGCCTTCAAAATTTGCTTGGAAGCAAATAAGTAGACAACCAGAATCGGCACGACCAATATTACATTTCCCGCCATAATCGTATGCCAATTGGTGATGCCCTCGGATTCCCGAAGCGTGGCGATCCCCATGGTCAAGGGCCGTACATCCACCGAATCGGTCATAACGAGCGGCCAGAAGTAATCGTTCCAATGACTGACAAAGCTGAACAATGCAATAGTAGAAAGCGCAGGCATCGACATCGGAATCATGATTTCCTTCATAATCTTGAACTCGCTGGCATTATCCAAACGGGCCGATTCGATGATCTCCTGTGGAATTTGCATAAAGTACTGTCTTAACAGAAAGATGCCGAAAGCATTGGACATAAAAGGAAGAATTTGCGGAAGCAGCGTTTTGATCCAGCCGAAATCCGCCAGCATCAGATAGACCGGGATAAATGTGACCTGCCCTGGAATCATAAAGGCCAGCAGAACGATGCCAAACAGGAATTCCTTGCCGATAAACTTATATTTCGCAAAAGCGTAGGCTGCCGGTATCATGACCGCCATCTGTAATAAAATAATGGAGCACGTGATAATGACGGAGTTGCTGAAGTAGGTCAAAAAAGGACCGGATCGCAAAGCCTCCGCAAAGTTCTTCCACTGAGGAACCGAGGGAACCCAGGTAGGCGGAAACTTCAGCGTCTCCTGCAGCGTCTGTAAGGAGGTCGATATCATCCATAGAAAAGGAAAGATGAACACCAAGAGTATAATCGCCTTCCATACAAAGCCCCATATCCTCCAGAGCCGTGTCAGACGCAGCTCCTCCTTGACCGCCTGCTGTTCTAGTCGCGCAAGCACCGGATAGCCACCTCCCTTTCATTAGTTTGGAAAACGGGCATTATTGGTAATGCACCTTTTTGGAAAGCACCTTGAAGTAGACGAAGGTCAATAAAGCTATAATGGCCATTAAGACAACTCCCGTCGCCGATGCGTAGCCGATACTGGTCGTCCTGAATTCATAAATGTAATAAACGAGCGTGGTCGTCGAGCCGTTGGGCCCTCCGCCCGTCATAATTTTGACCGTATCGAACACCTTAAACGAGCCGATCGTCATAATAATCAGAATGAAGAACAGCTGAGGTGAAATGAGCGGCAGCGTAATTTTATAAAACATTTTGAACTTGCCTGCATTATCAAGCTCGGCGGCCTCATAGATGGTCGGAGGAATGCTTTGCAGTGCAGCTACGATGATCAAGGTGTAATAACCGACGTTTTGCCAGACCGAAACGATGATCACGGACATGAGCGAGGTATTGGAGCTTTGCAGCCAGGACAGCCCGGGCAGCCCCAATGATTTGAGCAAATAGTTCAGGATACCGTAGTTCGGTTCCATCAGCCACATCCACACCAAGGCGATCGATACGATCGAAATGATATGCGGCGTAAAAATACCGGCCTGCACAATACCGTTAAAAATCCCTTTTTTGTTCAGCCATACGGCAAAAAGCAGCGCTAGCGCCAGCGTCAGGAATACGACTGAAATGGTATAAATAACCGTGTTCATCAACGCATTGTAGAAATCGGCCCGTGAAAATATTTCCTTGAAATTATCCAGCCCGATGAACTTGCTTTTGGCTTTGTTCAATATGTTGTACTTATACAAGCTCAGCTTGATCAAGTAAAAAATCGGGTAGATGACGAACAATATTTTGCCGACCATCGCCGGTAAAATCATGACATACGGGCGAATGACTTCCCAAGCTCGTTTATTATCCATACCGGTTACCTCTTAGACTGTTCATATACGTATCGTAGGAAGCATCCTCATTGGCGATACAATACTCGTCCGCTCCGAAGAAATACATTTTGGAGGCCTCGACCGAAAGGTACACCTGCTGATCGACAGTAAACAAATCGTCCGTATATTTCACCATGTACGATTGCTGATCGACCTTCACTTGATAAATCGTCTCGGAGCCCAGCATTTCTCTGGTGACGATAACACCGCGGGCCACATAGCGGGAATCGACCGGCTCCGTAGACAAGACCGCGCTCTCCGGCCGAAATCCGAACTTAACCCCTTCGGTTCCGAGTTCGGCCACATTCATCGGAGGGACGCCGATAAACTGGGCGGCAAACAGGTTGCTTGGCCGGCGATATATGACTTCCGGAGCCGCCTTTTGCTGAATTTGCCCCTGGTTCATCAGCACGATGGTATCCGCCATCGACATGGCTTCCACCTGATCATGGGTTACATAGACGAATGTGGAGCCCAGCTTTTTGTGCAGCTCGATCAATTCAATGCGCATTTGCACGCGAAGCTTGGCGTCCAGGTTCGATAGCGGCTCATCCATGAGAAACACGGACGGTTTTTTGACCATGGCACGAGCGAGGGCTACCCGCTGCCGCTGACCGCCGGATAAGGCCGACGGCTTGCGGTCCAGGTAAGGGCGCAGGCCAACGGTCTCACTGATGCTCTCGACCAACCGGGTCCGTTCCTCTTTGGGCACTTTGTTATTCTTCAAGCCGAATTCGATGTTCTCCCGCACCGACATGGTCGGATAGATGGCATAGTTCTGAAATACCATCGCTACGCCCCGCTGGCCTGAAGGAATACGGGAGACATCCTTCCCATTAATGAGCACCTGTCCTGAGGTTTGGCGGTCCAATCCTGCGATCATTCGCAGAAGTGTGGTTTTACCACAGCCCGAAGGCCCGACCAGCACGGTGAATTTCCCGTCCTCGATGGTTAAATTCAGATCTTGGATCACGACATGCTTATCAAACGATTGCGTGACATTCACAAACTCAATGGATGCCAATTGTGACTCCCTCCCCCGTCATTTGCACGATTTGCTTAGTTTTGTCACTTCTGTTGATGATTCGCGCTCAACGTTGTTCATTTCTGTTCATTTTTCATTCTATAAAGCATTTGTCATGAACGTGTTAAACGCAAGTTAATGATTTGTAAACTTGAATGATTGCGCTTACAAAATTCTTCTTACTTGTGTTACGGAGGGGAACGCCTTCATCGATCGGCTAACTCCCCACTTGTCCTTAACTTTGCATTCGCTTTGTGGTAAAATCCTTTATAAGACTTCCACTGTGTCACCAGTGAAAGTCGAGGATTGTTTTTTTCCAGTCCTTGTGAGCCAAGGCAGATTCCATTGCGCCAACAAAGTCTTCTGCCTTGCTCACCACCGTATACTGCTCCGGAATTAATCTTCTTAACGTATCCTGACAAGCCTCGTCTTCCATAACCTTGAGCACTTCACGGAAATCTTTGTCCGAGCTGCGGCTGCTGCCGTACATCGTAATTCCCTTCTCCAGCACATCCCGTGTGTTGATCGGGACAAATTCCTCGCTGACCCCCATCGCTATGAGCTGCCCGCCGGGCTTCAGAATGTCGATCCCCTGGTTAATCGCGCTCTCGCTGAATCGCCCTCCCGTGCACTCCACTACAATGTCTACCCTGTCACCGGATAGGAAATCGTAGCTCTGCACCATCTCGGTCTGAGCAAAGGTGAATTGATCCAGCTTCTCCCGAATGGCACCGAATACCGTCAGACGATCACGATCGACGTGAAAGGCATGATGCAGCATGGCAGCCGTTAAATAGCCGACCGGACCATCTCCAAATACGGCAATCCGTGCAGACCCAAGCAAATCCTTTACTGCCCGAAGCGCACGGTAGGAAACGCTGCACAGCTCCGTCAATACGGCTATCTCATCCGGAATTGAGTCGGGAATCGGGATGACGCACGGCTCGGGGAGCACCAGCCGGCTTTGGGCAATGCCGTCCGTTCCGCTTCCCAGAAATTCTCCCCGGGAGCAATAATTGTCCGGAATCTCACCCCGGCAGGCCGGGCAGCATTCTTCCGGCTTCAGTCCGTGAAGCAGATAGCCCGGTATGTAGGGAACGATAACAACCCTTTGGCCTTGCGCATACTTGCCTGAATTTCCGCCAACGACAGTGCCTATCCCTTCGTGAAGCAGTGCCATCGGCAATTTTCTTGCCAGCACCTCCGGCTTTCTAAGACCGCCGAAATAGCGAAGATCGGCATGACAAATGCTTGCGATCGTCGGCTCAACGACGACAAACCCGTTGCGAACGCTTCTGTCCACTTGAAGCTCTTGAACGACATGCGGCTCAGTCAAGCGCAGGGTTCGTGACTGTACAATTCCTGTTGTTGTGGTCACCAACAGAACACCTCCGTTTGAAATATCGATATTATGAATTCCTAACCGCGAGAGGCGGCTGGAGAGATTCACCGAAAGTCATACGGTAATGACATTAATACCGGAATCCTGAAACGGTCTTACGTCGTATTCCGGCACTTCCTTTCCCGTAATCAAGGTGTGAATGGAGCTATTGGGGGCAACCTCGTATAAAGAAAGCTTGCCGATTTTCGTTTCATCCGCAACGACGATCACTTCCTGCGCTGCGGCGATCATCCCTTGTTTGGCCAAAACCAGCTGCGCTTCCGGATGCATAAGACCATGCTTGGGATGGATGGCCGGCGTGCCAATAAAAGCTTTGGACACATGCAGCGAACGGAGCACGTGGTCTGTGAACATACCGTTCAGCATAAAGCTGGACGGATACAGCTCCCCTCCCGTGACAGTCACCTTCACACCGGGAGCGTCGCGAAGCTCGGCAGCTACGTTAATATCATTCGTTACAACAGTGAGGTTGGAGTGATGAACCAGATTCTTGGCGATATGCAGCGTCGTCGTACCGGAATCAATGATGATGTGATCCCCGTCCTCTACCAGGCTCGCAGCCATCTTGCCTATGCGCATTTTCTGTTCGAGCTGGACGTTGGTTCTTTCATTAAAGGATGGCTCATTATTTGTGACCTGCTCTACAATAACACCGCCGTGTGTCCGTTTGAGCAAGCCTTCCTGCTCAACCTCCGCCAAATCCCTGCGGATTGTCGCTTCATGAACACCGAATTCCTTGGCCAATGCCCCAACGGACGCAGACCGGTATTGTCTCACATACTCTACAATCCTCAATTTTCTTTCAGCTGCCAGCAACCTGCTCATCCTTTCATACCAAGCGTGAAAGCAAACATGAAACGCATAATAAATGTTCACATTTGCTCGTTTTTGCAATTTTAGAGTAACCCACGCCCAGCCTCTTGTCAATCATTCGGTTTGTAAATATTAAGTAAAGGTATTGCTGGAACGAGCACGGTTCTGATGCAGGCTTTTGGGCTTGCCTGCGTATTGTCCGGCCGCCTCAATCCACAGCAC
Organism: Paenibacillus rigui; assembly: GCF_002234615.1. GTDB lineage: Bacteria > Bacillota > Bacilli > Paenibacillales > NBRC-103111 > Paenibacillus_S > Paenibacillus_S rigui. The sequence goes on from NZ_NMQW01000039.1 coordinate 19,321, forward strand.
TTCAGGAATGGCCGAAATATTCTCCAAGGCCGCAACGACCGCTTCCTGCTTCTGAAATCGGATATCGAGCTTAAGCTCTACAATAGATAAGCTTGTGTCACGATCCCAACTCTCGTCGAGCGTCTTCATTTGAATGTTTTTTATTTGTATGCCGAGCTCACCTAATTCGCTGGTGACGGCCCCCAGCATACCCGGCTTGTCAGGTACTTTGATCAAAAGCTCATGGCTGCGTCGCTTTTGCATGAAAACCTTTTCCCATTTATTCAAAGCAAATAAGCTTATGAATACGAGTCCTGTCGTCAACAATGCCGGATACATAAAGCCTGCGCCAACACATAAGCCTATTGCAGCTACGACCCAAATGGAAGCGGCCGTTGTAAGACCTGAAACCGTCGAACCCGTGCGAAGGATAGCGCCCGCACCCAAAAAACCAATACCGCTGATGACCTGGGCGGCAAGCCGCGCCGGATCGACACGGACATTCGGCTCCTGCAGAAAGCCTTCGAATCCGTAAATGGACAGCAGCATAATCGCTGTGGCCCCCAAGCATACCAGAATATGCGTACGAAAACCGGCTGCATGGTTATTCCATTCGCGCTCCAGGCCGATTAAGCCGCCCAACGCGGCAGACAAAAGCAAGCGCAGGGTTAAATCCCAATCACTGATGTGCCAGATACTTTCAACCAATAGATCTCCCCCTTTAAAAGGCAACTCCTTAAGTAACGACCGTGCTATTTTCCTGTATAAACGAAACAATAAATGCTTGTTTTTGTTCATTTGTTCATTAATTTGAATTATATCACGCATATACGCGCAATTCAATACATTTATTGGTAGCGCATTCATTTTTGTTTTGCCCCCTATCCGGGCCTTTATATACCCTTCTTTTTTCACGCTGGCGGCTAAAAAAGAGCAGCCTCTGCGCACCATGGATAGCAACGCAAAAACTGCTCCTTCACTTATTATATTGCGATAGGGGCTTTGATTCCCTTATGGCTCTGGTAGCCTTCAATCACAAAATCCTCGTACTTGTAATCGAAGATCGAGTCCGGTTTACGCTGGATAATCAGCTTAGGCAGCGGGAACGGCTCCCGTGTCAGCTGCAGCTTGGCCTGCTCCAGATGATTCGAATACAAATGCACGTCGCCGCCTGTCCAGATAAGGTCTCCGACCTCCAGATCGCACTGCTGGGCGATCATATGCGTTAACAAGGCATAGGAAGCCAGGTTGAACGGCAGTCCAAGGAACGTATCGACCGAGCGCATTTGAAACATGCACGAAAGCTTCCCTTCCGCTACATAAAATTGAAAAGCGTAATGGCATGGCGGTTGTATTAGAAATATTGGGGGAAAATCATTATTACCTCTGTTAAAACACCCAAAATCTCTTGATATACCTATGATTGTTCATCTCCCATCTTATAGAAAATTGGGTAAAATTGCATTATACTCGTTCAAGATAATATTCATTATCTATGCATTTAATATTCATGTAAAGCAATAAAGTGTCGAAGGTACTCCTAGACTTTAGTCAATAGACCACTGGAGGTACCGCTAACCCCCTCTAAATGGGGTTTATGCATTTTTTCTTAAATTAAAGGCTGTGTTAAACCGTATTGTTTAAACCAAAGTTGAAGAAATGATTGGTTCAAAGAAAACGTAGATGGTCTCCTTTCATGCTTAAAACATTTGGTGAAATTTTTGGAGGATCTTTTTTTCTTAATAAAAATGTAAGAGGAAAACTGAAACTAAGACCGGATAATTAAAGTTATATGGTATATTATGGTTACCGAAGATCGAGGGGGAATACGAATGAAAGAAGAACAATTTTTGAAAACCATGATAGAAACAATAAAGTATGACAAAGAGTATAAAAATAAAAACGAGTTACTTAGCATCTTAAGGTATTCTATGCTTACTTGTGAAAAGACTGGTACTTATGGTCGTAAACAAGACCATTTCCGTGAATATATCTTTTAAGGGTACCCATCCCAATGCTGGAAATGGCGAGATTTCTTGAAGATGACTTCGAAAGAGTCGCATCTAAAGTATATATGAAGCCGACTGATACTATGATCGATTATGAATATGCAGGGATCCAAATAAAGCCAAAACCTGTAGATCTTGAAGAAGATTTACATAAAGAACATGATGTGATTTTTGACGAAATAAAAGAAGTAATCGTTCAAGGTATCCGAGGTGCGAAATATACAATATGGATAGCGGTTGCTTGGTTTACGGATAGAGATATTTTTAAAGAATTGCTGTTAAAAAAACAAGCAGGGGTTAGCATCCGTATTGTCACATCAGCTGAAGACTCAAATAAATATTTACTTCCCGATTTAGAGGAGAATTTTGAAATAATAAAAGTAAAACTTTGGGGTAAGTATTTATCCAATAGGGTTCATGATAAATTTTGCATTATAGATTTTGAATATGTCATGCACGGTACCTATAATTGGAGAAACAATGCGATAAACAATAATGAAACTTGGGCAACAGCACTGGATAGAGATTTCGTTAGGAAATTTGCTGATGAATTTATGAGGTTGTATGCAGAACATCATTAACCGGAGTGCCAAGAAGTACGATATTATTGAGCATAGAGTCACCGAATAAAGGTGACTCTTATTTTCACACAAAGTAGTAATGAGAATAAGGGGCTATTTATGAACAATCATATAGGAAATTTAATGAAGTTGAATACTCTTTCGAATGACAGAAATTTTATACGATACTTAATGGAAGATTTAATTTCCGCATTCCATTCGTATAGCTTTTTAAATTCGAAAGAGACACAGAGTTTAGCAAGTAAAATTGGCTTAGAAACGACATTTAATAAGTTTTTAAAGAAAAATGTCTACAATTCATGGATAATTGCCTTATGCAAAGTTTATGAGAAGCCATCCGAAAAAAATCCTTCGAATGTCAATATACACAAATTCCTAAAAGAAATGAAAGAACAATTGATTCCCCTAAGTGAAATTACACAAGTAAATATGCAGGAGTTGGAAAACAGAATTAGCCACATAGAGGAGCAAATCAAAGAATATGAAAATTCAATAAACATCGCTTATATGTTCAGGAACAAATCTCTTGCTCACACAGACCCAGAATTATTAGCACCCAATTTTAAAAATAGCAAGAGTCGCAATTTCGATCCGACATCAGAAATGGAAAAACACTATAAGTATCTGAATAAAAAAGCAAAAACAATGTCCGAAAACTTAATATCACTCACACAATTTACGATTGATACGCTTGATTATATGCTAGATGTAACGAATGAGATAAGTATGGCGATACAATTTAACAAAGCCTATAAATCTCCAGACATGATTCAATCCTTAAAAGAAATTAAAAACCTATTCAAATTATAACTAGATTAAAAAAACAAACTGAATACTACAAATCAATTGACTAAATATAATGAGGTGTGGCATGTCGCTGAATCTATTCAAAATCCAAATCCCAGAACACAAACTACATCCTAACTTTAAAAATGTTTTAAATGATCCTGATTTAGTTAAAGTCCTTGAAAAGTGGTCAAAGGGATTCGTTGATCGTGATAACAAAATTGCCAAACAATTCCAAGAAACATTTAACTCTACCTTTTGGGAAATTTATTTGTACGCTTGTCTAGATAAGTTAAATTTCAGATTTGATTTTGAACATCATGCTCCTGATTTTTGCATATCAAAAAATGGACATGAATATGTTGTTGAAGCTGTTTCAACAAGTAATCCCAAGAATTTTACTCCTGAACATGAAAAATTGAAGTACCTAGAAAAGCAAAATAGGAAATACTTTTTTCAGTCTGATCAAGAAGAAATGCATGAAGAAGTGTTATCGCTTGCTACGGAGAGAATTAGTAATAGCCTACGTAGTAAATATTCGTATTACCTAGAAAATTATCAACACCTCTCTCACGTAAAAAATAAGCCCTTTGTTTTAGCGATTGGTGCGTTCGAGCAACCGCTATTCTATACGCAAAAATCCGGAGCAATATCGAGGGTACTTTACGGTTTAAAAAGTGCAAAGTATGGTGTTAATGATCAGCCAGAATTGAATTATGGGGATACAACATTAAAGCATAATGGTGCAGAAATTGATATCGGTCTTTTTAATGATGATCGTTATGAATATCTTAGTGCGGTAATTTTTAATCCGATTGCGACTATTGGAAAAGTGAGAGCATTTCAAACTAAAAAGCTTAAATACCTAACCTACGACACTGTACGTTATAATGATTTCGGACCAGAAACAATAAAAGAGTATGGAATTCCTCACAGAAAGTATCACGAATCATTATTGGATGGAATGTATGTTTTAATTAATCCTTTTGCAAAATATCCTATTAATCCAGATTTATTCGATGATATTGATGTAACAGTGTGCTTTAACGCTGAGGATGTACGAATTAAACATAGATTTCTGTATGCTAGGAATGTCTGGAATGTTGGCTTTGATAATTCTCAAGAAGACACATTACAGTGATCAAAAAGAACAGAATATTAACGATTAAAAGACTGTAGCTTTACACCGTAGCAGTCACAGTTGTCCCCTTAAAACAACGACTTATTGAAATTGGTAGAGCCATCATTTGCTTACAGATGATGGCTCTACCTATTTACATGCTAAACTGGATCTTAGAATAACATTACACGTACAACTACGAAAACGGCGTTTAAGACATTCTGTTCAATGGAGCCACTACTTTTAAGGGCAAACAAGAGAAAGCCCTTAGAAAGCCTTATACGCCCTTAGAATAGATTACCATACAATTTCATTTCTATTTTTTAAAGTGAACCGAAATCGTCTAATGCTGATCGACGCGGAATGGTTACACTTTATCATTTCTCTCAGTTGACTTACTAACGATATATGATTCAAATTCATATGATATCGTAGGGTCATTTGAAAAAACGCTTTCCAAAATATTTGTAACTGGCTTCGTTCTTGTCCTTCCGGTATTCATTATGTTTTCGATAGGAAAGTCCTTGGAAGCACTATATTCCATTAATTGAAAAATGATGGTTTGTATGCGTTCAAACCTATTTTTCCAATAAAGTTTTTGTTCCCGTTCATTCTGAAGTTCTTTCTCTATTCGAGAAAGTCTACTGAAAAATTGCTTCGCCTTCATTTCGTTAATACGAAGCGTATTTATCAGTTGATTCTTATCTTTTGCACTACCGGAGAAAAGCCTATTTACCGCATCTTCAGTATTAATCAATATTTCATTGCTCTCGGATGTTCCAATAGCTGGTAGATGTTCCTCTGTGAAGGCATTTACCTTGTCGACCAATTGTTTCCCTTGTCTATTTGGCTTTCTCCAATAATCGTCGGAAAGTTTTCTTTTTAAATAAGGATATTTGCCATTGTTGAAACCATCTGATGCAAATCTGTAAACGTCCATATACTTGATTTTCCCTTTTAATTTCAACCCCCTCTTACAATCGTCAATAATTCTAAGTATTAGTTGTTCATCAAATACTTCAGGGTTTCTGCCGCGATTATTTGTGCTCATCGGTAATTACCTTTCTATGTACAATTGACATTAGCTCAATGTATTCTTCAATTGATTTGTCTAATTTTTTGGAGAGAACAGCGAGATCCCTATTTAGGTCCATGCTCATTTCGTTAGCATCTGGGGACTTATCATTTCTGTTGATAATGAAAAGATGAATTTTCTCCATTGATTCAAGAAGTGCCTTCACAGTATCATAGGCGACTTCAATTTCCCTCTGAATCTTTTCTTTATTTTGGATGTACTCTTCATAGGAAATTTTCCAATAATCACAGAAAGCACAGTCATGAAATATGCATCTTTGTAAGGGATCAGTACAATGACCAAACTCTAACTTTTTACCTACAAGTGGTATGACCGAGACGAAAGTATCCTCCACAGCTAATGCTAAACCAAAGTTACAAGACATCTTATTATTCAATGTTATCTTGGTTTCACAAGAGCCTTGGAAGGTCGAGAACGTCCTCTCATATTTGAATTTATCCATCAATTTCAGGACTTCTACATTCAGCATGAACTCTTTATGCCTATGGTAGTGATATTGGGTGTTCAACTTAATATGTCCGCCCATTCTTGCAATTTCTACGGGATTGTAGCCTAATCTCATTAGGTTCAAGAAAGCAAAATGTCGTGTATCACCAGGTCTAATCATGCAACTAATATCATATGTGCGATCTGACACATTCATTAGGTGCCGGTCTTTCAATTCCAGTGGTCTAACGGAATATCCAAAATGCTTTTCGATTACTTTGGCATAAAAGAATTTTATATCCCTGTATAATGAGCTAACTGTATATTTTTCAGTATCAATTTTCCTTTCGCTGTAGTAATTCTTAAAAAGTTTACACTTCAACTGTACGGTCGCTGTATGCGAGATGAGGGTATCTGTTATCCCAAAACAATCAGAGAACTTAATGTATGTCTCGATATCTGTCCCTAAAGAAAAAGATATTTTTATCGTGTCGACGACTTGAATTCGATCTCTATTCCGGTTCTTGCTACCTTTTTTGCTGGAACGGGGAAGACGAAGGAAAAAAGAATCTTCTTTGAACAACAATGCGTCTCTTTTTACTCCGCAGAACTCAAATGGCCTGAGTGGGATAATGTTTGTTAAATTCCACCATAAGTAAATAGGAAAGTAAAGCAGATATTCTGCTGAGCCTCGCTCTAAACTTGTGAAATAGTCCTCAACTATTTTATCAAAGAGGAAAACATCTTTAGGAAGAGGGAGATCTCGTATATTGTTAGGTGATCGCACAACTTCTTTAAGGTCTCTAAAGAGCCTTAGATATACGGAATTAGTATCAATCTCTTGATAATAGTCCAAAAAATTGAGTACCCCTAAACAAGTGATAAATGCTGTATGTTCGGTTTCTTGGTCTATCCTTTCCACAGTGTCCTTTATTAAGGATAACGTGTTTTCATCTGGATTGAAGCACTTACTTACTTCAACAATTCTATTTAAGTACCTATAATATCGGAGAACACTGTAAACATCTAAATATGTAAGCAGGGATGCAATCCAACTTTTAACTACAACGATGAACTTCTCTTTTTCTATCTTGCCTAAATCTGAATTGAAACGTAGATGCTGAGCTGTAATTTCAAAATCGAAATTTAAACGTATTGCCGATCCTTCGTGTACTACGTACCATTGGTTATTTTCGAAGTTGCAATCATTCTCAGGGTGCTGTCCCATCAGTATTCGCAAACTTTCGTTGCTTGTTTCAACACTCTGCTCTATGTCAAATACATGATCGGAACTTTCACTTAATAAATCTATGTCCAGTTCTCGTAATTCCAACTCCATTTTCAACTCTCCAGTGGGATAGTAATGTATTCTTTGATACTTGGTAATATTGAAAACATCTCATTTATTTTGTTAAGCCCACCATCAATAAAATTATCCACTCGTTCCCTACCAAATTTTTGAATAGCAGAAACCAGTAGTTCCCGTTCTATAAATAATTGATTCGCCAAGCGAATTTTTTCAGCCTTATATTGGGTTGAACCAAATTGCTGTAGAAATTCTTGAATTTTATTCTGAATTCTTCTGTTAATAGAGGATAACGTATACAGGTTAGGTAACGATAATGGACAACTTTCACAGTTTCTTTTGCCAAAAGGACACCGGTCCTCGCCTACTAAACATTGAAAATCCTCTGATTTTGATGGAAGTATCCCGAGATTCAAAAAAGTATATTTCGTACGAAGATCTTCTGTCGGCATCCGGTTTAAGATATCGTACACAGCATCTCGTTCCTCTAGTATGAAGTTCGCAAAACGTGAAATTTCCTCAACTGCGGATATTGAGCCAAGTCCCTGTTTTATTATTACTGTATGGTGCGTCTTGTCTTCTCTATTTTCATATTTTCTTTGAGATAGAATGTCGGCAATCGCATCGTACACAAATCCAAAATTCCCAATATTAAACAGTTGTTCTGAAATAAAATTAACCTTGTCCTGGGGAATGGTGATATATATATTTGTTACCTCAACATCGGAATGGTTTCTTAAAAATTTAACTACTTCTACAGGATTCCGGTTCGTCAGTTTCTCAATAACTGAAATCATCAACGAAAGAAGTGTTCGGTTCATAGTTAAACTTCTAAACTTAAATTCGAACTCGGATATATATCCAGCAAAAAATGACTCGTGATTATAAGTGTATACACTTTGCAACCCAGATAAATTTATTACTGTGTTAGATAAAGGAAACAATTTCCTCTGGATTGTTGAGCTAATTATTACGGATGTGGCAAAGGGCACCAAAAGGTCATCGGATATTATAAAAAAGCGGCGACCGCCAGTCTTGCTATGAAGGTATGGTAAACTTCGATAATGGTCAGCAATCGCGTTTGCGACATCATACGTCACATCATTGTCATTTAGCCAATCAAGATCTATGTTTGTATAAAGTGACACGGGCAAGGTAGGTAAAGTTAAGACATCTTCATGCCGCCATGCATTGTTTAACAAGATTGTTACATAGAGCCACATGTTTGAGTAGTTAGTAAATGACCGCTCCCCGTTAATCTGTTTCATTGCCTCAGCAATTGACTTTGACTTGTGAATATCTGATTTTACATATTCAATTAGTTTTAAGTATTCGGATGCATTATAAACAGCCTTCTCTTTATTTCCGATTTTATGTTTGGGGTTTGTTATTTCTTTTATGTTAAAAGCGAGAGTCTTAATGCCTTCTTTCTCACAGGTCTTTGTTAGTGCATAAAGGAAACTATAATACTCTAATTGCCAGCCAATTGGTATGTCCTTGTGGAAAAGGGCAAATTCAATTCTTTTTGTGGAGAACAAGAAGATCTCTTGTTCTTTAATTACTTCTGAAAGCAGTTTGGTTATTCGTACAAACAACATAATTTTCTTCTTTTGTGTTGTTTCTTGACCTGATGAACTGTTTAATTTTAGACGGACAAAATTTCTCCAATGAAATGAAGTGAACCGAATCTTATCGTTGAAGCAGATATTATGAAGTATTAATAGCTCGCTGTATGCTCGAAATGGAAAATTTATATTTGAGTTAATAATGTGTCTTTCTTCTTTCAAGGATTTTACATGGACTTCTGTTGTATTACTATTTATGTTATTTTTTGTATTACCTTTTGTAATAGATTTTCTTTTATCGTCTTTCCGTTTCTCTTCCAATTCATCTATAAATTTCTTTAAGATGACTTTTCGGGTAAATGTATATTTAAAATCTTCCCCAGCAGTCTGCCCAATTGCTGGCATCTCAAAGTATACACTTTCATTAACGTACTCTTTGTATTTCAGTATTAATGCATCGATATCCCTTGTTAAAATGTAATATTCATCCCTAAGCTTCTTTACAATCTTGGATTGCTCCTCCCTCAGAAAGTTCAAATCATTCTCGTGATAATGGTCACCAACGACTGTGATAGTAAAATAGGGAGTTATACCGTACTCCTTGAATACATCTGCAATCTTACTTTTGCTCAGGCGAAGATGTTTGATCATTGCCCTTTTATGATATATCTTGGATGGTAGGTTATTAACATACTTATAGTATTCGACGATTTTTTCCACATCGTTATTATGTATGAATATCCTATTCTTTGAATTTCCAAATCTTATTGGTTTGATTCCGATCATATTGCATTTTTGGATTATTGGAGCTAAGGCATTTGTGGTAACATTTTCTTGAATAAAGTTAACTACTTGATTTAACTGCGTATGAGAAAGTTTAAAATTATCAATTTTATCTTTAGAGAAGTATGTGGTTTCTCCAATGGTTACTCCAAAGAATTCTACAAAGGTTTGATATTCTTCGGATTGCAGTGTATCTACATAAACCCAACTTAGCGTTACTTGCTTAATCATGAACAAATACCTTACTGCTTTTGCTAATCCAAATTTCCCATCGATATTGTGCATAGAATTAACTCCAAGTTAGAGGTTGTTTATCATTGATTCTTGATGTAATTTTTCCATCCGATGCTTCTTCGAAAAATTTTTTTACTTTGTTCATTGCATCTGCCATCGTTTCTTGAACCGTTCTTTCTTCAATATACGATAGCAAAGAGTCGAGACTGGAGTCCCCCCGAGCAATTGCGACCTCACTAACACTCATTCCAACGTCAAAACAAAAGTGCGTAAACACACCTCTTGATAAATGTGTAGACCAATCAATGTTAGACAAGCTTTCGAATAAAGCTATTCTTCCTGACTGACAAAGATGCATTAAGAAGGCATTTTTGGCTCTATTAAATTGATACCAATAGGCACTGCCAGTAATTGCATCACCCGTCCGAGATGAAATAAAAAGTGCCCTATCATTTTTAAGCCTACCTAATTTCCGGAATGTATCCAACCTACTTAACTGTTCATCGACTGCAATCTTTAACATTGTGTTCCAGAAGAGTGCTTGGTAACGTGGGAACTTCACTTGCTCACTACTTGTATTCTTTTTTCCAGGAAAGAGAATATTTTGCCTATCATCAATATCTACGTAATGTCCTTCAGGTTTCTGTAAGATACTGAATTTATCTAAGTTGACAACTTCACCTCTTCTGAGTCCTCCAAAAAATTGAAGGCATATCCCCAAGTAGATATCTGTGGCTTCTATCTTTGCAAATTGAAGGAATTCATTGAGTATCTCTATTCTGTTCCTTCCAAAGTCTGAAAGTTTTTTCATTCGTTTATTTTTTTCAGGAGGATAAATAGTATTCAGTTCACCATCATTAAAGATATCTTCCAAAACCTCTACTTCTCGGTTATTGTTGTCACGACCGTAATATATTTGCTTTTTAACATGCTTAAATTGTAAGGGTTCATATAGTAATCCCTCCTTATTCAACCAATAATAAAATTTATTTAAATACCTGATAATTTTACGCACATAACCTCCGTCAATTTCGCCTTCTCTGGATCGGGTGGACAACTCAGAAATAAATAATGAACCATGCAACTTCTTAAGACCGGATATTCCTCGGGTTACCAGGTTACTAAATTCATCGTATCCGTTGCTCGACATATCCCAGCAATAGTTCAAGAACTTACATATCTCATATGCGGCATTCTTTTGTGCACTTATACCCCCTCTTCCAAAAATGCTTCTTATAAAGTTTGTTATAGGCAAGGGATGGATGATGCATGTATCAAGGATCTGAATACCAATACCTGCAACCCTTTGAGCGTATCTTTTACCACCAACGTATTTTTCTAAAGTATATTCTTTTACCACAAATCTCCTATCTATCATGATTTTCTCCTCCTCAGTTCAAATCCTCAAAAGTTAATCTCGATAATAAGGCAAATAGGATTCCCACAGTTCCGCCCAACTCCAACCAGTAGAAGTTGGATAGTTTATAGTTTGAACTGTATACACTGCACACTTTGTTTCTTCTCCTTAATATTTTCTTTCCGCTATTTATAAGCAATGCAGACTTTTTATTGATTATAGGCAATAAAAAAACACCCTCTGCACAAGGGTGTTCTTATAAACGCTATGCTGTTTTGAGTCACAATATAATGAATTCACTTGCAATCACTTCCCCGCGAAGCGTAATTAATAATATCAAACGACAACCTAAAACAAACATAAGTGCCCTTAGGTTATCTCTCTTAATGGCGGAAACAAAGACAGAAAACCAATGCATGCATAAAAGCCACTGAATTCGCTTGTAAGGTCCAACAATCGTTCCATTAAGTGTAGCAAATGTGACGGAGAATACGCAACCCAAATATTTTTTCTAATTGATTGTGATGCTTCCATCAACACACCGTAAAAAGCACCAGTATGCCTTTTAGCCCAATAAGCACGGTTTATGTTGATTATGGGGCTTTCAACGCCTCTTCTTCCCTTATACCGCCTTCTGTAAGGCTCCACATCTGTTGGGATATTTCTCCAATTATACGCTCTATCGAACATTACCTCTTCCGGTATTATAGTCAGCTATCATATAATTATTAATAAAACTAGACTATTAACGAGGGGAGGTCTTGGAATGATAACTCGTGAAGAGATCATTGAAAAAGGAAGAGAGTTTCAAATTAATACATCCAATGTTCAACGGGATTATGTTTTCGGATGGTTTTTAGCTGGTATATATTCAATTTCGGAGTTAAAAGACCATCTTGTTTTGAAAGGTGGAAATGCGTTAAGGAAGGCATATTTTGAAAACACAAGATTCTCTGGAGATCTGGATTTTGCTATACAACACACTTTACCACAGGAACTAATTCAGCATGAAATGGATAAAATCTGCGATTTTGTACAATTGAATTCTGGGGTTATGTTTGAAAAGGAGAAGAACAAAGTATTCGAGAAGCAACGGATCGATAAAGACAAAAAAGTCTACGAGGTAAAAATTTATTTCAAGGACTTCTACGCGGCAACCAGTCAATTGACCATTAGCATCAAGATGGATATAACTCAGTTCGATAAGATACATTTACCCATTCAGAAAAGATACTTGGTCCATCCTTACTCAGATTTCAGAGATATCCACATTCAAATAAACTGTCTTAAGCTAGAAGAGATATTGGCATCCAAGCTGAAGTGTCTTCTTCAAAGGAGACATTCTTCGGACTTGTATGATTATGTATTTTCATTTGTTTTGAATAAATCTATTGATTTAAACAAAACAGAGATTATTAAAACATTCTCAAGAATGACTATTTTTGAGGAACGTAGTATAGGCATCGCACGGAGCTTACTTATCGATTTACCCTTCCAATTTATAAAGAGATTTTGGGATAAACATCTCGTCGTCCCTCAAAAAGGGATGTTACTTTTTGAAATGGTAACTGAAAAGTACAAACAAATCATTGAAGAAATGTTCGGGTCACTACCCATTGGTAGAGGAGAAGTAGCATTCTTTCCTTCACAATTACGGAACAAGGTAATGGAAGCTGGTCAAAAAATGACTATGCTCAAAGTAAATTACAATGGGACAGTGCGATTAGTTGAGCCTTATTCCTTGATTTATAAAGTAACTAAACAAGGGATCGGAAGTGAATACCTCTATGTATTTGATACAACGTCAAGACTGGATTCCCCTCCTTCGATTAAGAGCTTCATGCATACAAAAATAACTTCTATGGATGTAACCGACATTAAGTTTGAACCCCGCTTTGAAGTCGAAATCTCCAAGGCCGGCGAGTATCAGGACAATACATATTTTGGACAAACCAGAATAAGCAAACAAAAGCTTGTACGTCGTACTCTCGGTAAAAAAGTTTTTGTTTCGAAGCGAGGATCAAGTGGAAAGGTACTAAGTGGTCCTACATTTATTTATAAATGCTCTTATTGTAATAAAGAGTTTCGAAGGAAAATTCAGAATGGAAGTTTAAACCCTCACAAAGACAAGTACGGAAATAAATGCTATGGTAAACATGGCTTCTTTATTCGAACTATTTTTTTAACATAACCAGGCGTTTAAATCAATTCTATGAGGTGACAATCGTAGCGATAATACTTTATTCCCTATGTTCTAATTTTGATCATACCAAAATATAGTAATTAAGATGGTTGCTCGTTATAATATTAGGTATAAAGATGCGAACAGGGGGACTAAAGTATGAGAGAAGCTATGAAGGAATTTGAAATTGATTATTTAGTTCATTTCACCCAAGCTGAGAATTTGTCTAGCATCATTAGACATGGAATTTTACCAGTTGCTCAACAACGCTCTCATAACATATCCGCTAGAAGGAATGATGTGTTTAGGATGGATTTCTGCGAAGATGCAACAAGTACATCAATCCATTTCCCTAACTATCGATTATTCTACAGATTCAGAAGGAATGACATGTCGGTTGATTGGGTAGTATTACTTTTATCACCAGAATTGTTAATAGAAAAACAGTGTGCATTTTGCACAGATAATGCCGCGAATTCGAATATCTCACAACAAGCATTAAGAGATCGAATTGGAGCTGACGCATTACGAAGAATGTTTGATGAAATCCCTGGTAAACCTACAAGAGCTGTTCTCGGCATACCAAAATATTTACCAACTAATCCACAAGCTGAAGTGCTTGTGTTTGGTAAAATAGAGCCCCATCACATCGGTGCAGTAATATTTGAAAATAATGCCACCTTACAAAAGTATCGACACATGGTCCCTAATGATCTTGAAGCAGACGTATTTGAAGAATTCTTTGCTCCGAGGAAAGACTATGTACATTGGCAGAGAGAGGCGTAAAATGGCAAATCGACCAGTCTTCATTTCGGACCCCAATAATGGCAATTACGTAAAAACTGTCGATGTTGAGTTCGATTGGTTTCCTGGGTTTTCGATTAAACAAAAACAACGATCGATTTCCTCGTTGCATAATAATTTCCAGAAAAACTACCCAACATTAAGCATACTGGAAATATCAAGTAAATCAGAAAATGAGCTAGGCGTTGCTTTAAGTGCATTTAACTTAACAATTGAAACGAAAAATAATAAGTCTTTTAGTGTTGAAACAGCATTCCAATCAAGTAAAGTGTTCGAACATGGTGGTCCTTATACTGACCTACTGGGTCACAATTCAAGAGAAGCAAAAAAAGATCAACGCTTAAAAAACAGTGGAAAGCTTATTCGATTTCAATATTTTAATCGAACTTGGTCATTAGAGCCTAAGACACTATTTTACGATTGGTTATACATTAACGCTCTTTCACTTAACAAGGAGCTAAGCACTTCGATATTGAAATACGATGCCTTTTCAGATATAGAATTCAACCCGGAAAAGTCAATAAACTGCCAAGCGAGATCTGCCGCATTGTACATTTCTTTATCTCGCAAAAACCTCTTAACTTATGTTTTAGAATCAACTGAAAATTATATTAAGTGCATGGGTGTTAGTAAGGAACCAACAAAGGATGAAAAAACAGCTCCACCTAAGCAATTGGATCTTTTTAGCTAAATATTTACATCGACATAAAAATTTCGTATTATATACATGAGTCGTATGGGGAAGCACCTCTACGGCTTTTTTTGTAATCGAGTGTTGTCTGAAAGTTAAATAGTTTAAAATCCCCTTAAAATGGAGTAACCCGACGGCTTTAATATGTCGGGTCAGAAAAAACGTTTGTTTATTAATTTTTCGATAAATAAATTGAATGATTAAAATAGATGTAGGCAAATAAGAATTTTAAACACGCCTTTTGCGAGGAAGCCTTTTGTAGTTTGGTACTCTCCATGCAAACCCAGGGTTTACATTGGTAGCATAATGATTTATTGCTTTACGAGCAACGTCCCTAAATTCGTCATCGTTCCAAAGTTGTATTATGAACTTTCTGTCTTCTGATTTTAATTGCTTATCATGAAGTATATCAAAGACTTCCCCTCTATATGGATCTAGTTTTATGTTAATATTCATATAGTTATGTCCATGTGGAATAGAAGGGAAAAAGTCCGGGTCACCTGCTCGGAAATTCCATTTATATTTTCCGGATGCCCGAATCAAATCTAATTTGTCATTATCCTTCTTTTTTAAGCCTACTTGTGCCAATCCTTCCTGTTCTGTGCCTTCTTGTTCTAAACCCTTTTGCTCTGATGAACTTCGATCTAATTCATCAAATTCGAATTCCTTATCTAAACTTTTTAGATCAACACCATGATACGTTAATCTTCTTATAATCATATTTCTTAGTGGATTATCTTTGTCAATAAGCGTTACTGCTGTCTTATATCTCTGAATTAATTCAAAAATTGTTATGTAGCCATATTCTAAACTCAACTCAGTAAGATCGATATAATCAAAAAAAGCCTCATGTTTTAGGAACATTTTTCCTCCCGTTAAGTGAATACATTACAAACGTCGAACTGATCACGATTACGTATCCAACATATCCCACTCATCACCTAGAACCCAACGTAATGCAGAGAGCTTGCCGTTAATCATTCCCCATTCAAAGTCATCCCAGGGACCTAAGTTATCAATGCCAAGTCTTTCTTCAACCATCGCCGCGGCTCTAAGTGCCCCTTCCCATATATCCCGTTGAATTGGTCGGGTTGTATGATCCTTAATAGGAAAAGTTTCTCGTTCAACTATTTCAATAATTCCTTCCTCAATTTTTTCTTTTAAGACCTGATGACGATTATACCAAACTTTGGTAGCGAATTCATCAATAGCTTCCACGATTTCAGTCAACCGCTAGACAAGTGTCTTTTTAAAATATATTAGTATACTGAATGTTTTTAGTCCATACGGGGAACGACCGAGTTGAAGTTATTGAGGAGAAATATAATGATAAAGTCAATAGAAATTAAGTACCCTTGCTACCCATATATCATCATGCTATCAAAAAGACATTAAAGCAAAGTCTGCTTTAATGTCTTTTCTTTTTACTGATATGGTCCTAAAAAGCGTATACCATTAAAATGTATCAAATGTGACGGAGCTTCCGCCACCCATACTTCTGTTTCCCAAGCAATCTCAGATAGGTATCTAGCCATAATAGACCTTGAGGGGAATGCAGTGACATATACAATTCCCGCCGAACAATCTTTAAACAATCGTGCCAATTCGTTATGACGTTTTCCATCAACAGGTCCATGGCTGGTTACGGATTCAATCAGGAGTAACCAATCCTTCTCTGGATAATATAAAACCACATCCGGCATTTTACCATGAGAATCTACAGTAACACCAAGTTTTTCAAGTAATGCCTTATCAAAATACCCATTCTTGTCTCCAGTTTCGCCCGCGTAAATAAGAACGCCCCCAGGTACATAACGGGGTCCAAAATCTTCAATAATTGCTTTAATAAGTTCGCTGTGTTCTCCAGGGCTTATATGGATCTCTTTCCCAGGAGCGACCTGAATAGGAATTTTATTTTGTTCTCTTTCCATTGCGTACTGTTCAGCTAAAGTCTGTCTTTCACTAAGATACTCTGCCAACTTAAGCTCAAAGTTGGGTTGTCCGAACGTTTTAAGTAATTGCAAGGCTTGAGGTTCGATTTGATATACGGCTTTTGGGCTATTAACTGGACGTTTAGGATTATCAGGGTTATATAATGCAATCCCTGCATCAACAAGTTGGTGCATTGAAAAACGTCTAAAGGTCTCTCTTGTATTCGGTGCGTATTCTCTAGCATAGTAGTCTCTACTAAAATCCATCATAGGGGTTATTCCAATAAGAGGTGCTTCTGCATCCTGCCAATTTCTATCCGGTGTTATGTTTAATAGAGCAAGTAAACAGAGAGCAGTCCGCTCATTATGTTGACCTTTAGGTAGACCTAGATACTTTATCAATTGTAATGCTTCATCAATTTTGCTTTGGCGGGCATCGGTCAAAGTATTTCCTCCACTTTCTTATCTATCTGTTCTTGTTCTATTTTACCAGAATTGGTTAGTGTCCAACTACCTAATTCCATCAAAACTTGTTTACTTGGAAATTTCATTGTACGAAGGTCTGTTGCATTGACTTGTGTATGCCCATTGAAAATTCGAAAGTATTGATCGACTAAGGTAGAATTTAGGTAGACAAATAAGCCATACGCGAGTTCTCTAGGAATTCCCTGTTTGTTTGAATGTAAGACATTCAAACTGTTTTCAAATGCTACTACATCAGTATCAAATTTTTCTGGGTCTAATACTCCTGCTACAACTCTTTTCTTTTCTTCTTTGGAAGAAAATCTTTTTACAACGGTATAGTAGCCATTAGGGTACATTGATTTTTCAGTCGTATCATCTCTAATTATTGCATTCGGATTCTTCATTTCTTTTGGCCATTCCGTATACTGTCCTACAAAATGATTAGGATAGAAAAGCGGAACAGTATTTTCTTCTGGCATAGCCCGTAGACTTCCTCTTGTGCGAAAATCGACGACAGGACCTGTCGAGACTTGAACACCTATATCTTGTAGAGAATATATGATCTTATCTGACTCAACGATAGGATTTTCGACCGATGAAGTTGGAATGTGAATAAATTTCTCAGTATCTGTGGACGAAACAATTCGTTCAAACGGACGTGTTTTTGTAACGTAATCATTAAAGCTACCATCAGTAGAAGTAGATACTGTGACATCACCTTGGATTCCGCCGCGTTCTAACATAATGATTACGTTCTCTTGTAATACCTCATTATCCTTAAATGCTTTATCCCTTGACTCAAAAAGGTGTAGGTGATGAATAGCGGCTTTTTCAAGTAGATACTGTCTAAATCTTCGGAAGTACGGACCATTACAAAAACTACGAGGGATAATTGCAACTATTTGCCCCCCCTCTTCCATCAAAGCGAGTGATAAAGCAATAAAAGCTGAATACAAATTGCCTGTTTCGATTCCAACAGACCGGAGTAACTTCCGATGTCTTGAGTCACTGGCGATTTGTTTATATGGCGGATTCAAAATAGCATGTGTAACTCGAAGTTGATTGTTTTGATCAAGTAGTGTTTTATTATCTAGTAGAGTTTGTACTGCCCATTCAATAAAATCGTCAGACATTATTTGACTACTCAGATTAAGTTTCTCAGAAAACATTTGAATTGAGTTTGTTAAATGTCCCCTCAAAATACTATCGATTTCAAACGCGACGACATTTGCTGATTGTGCTAAATTATTGTTGATAAGACGTTCTAAGTAAGCACATGTTAGCGAACCAACTCCGGCTCCTGCATCGAGTATATAATGAGCTTTTAAATGCTTTTCTCTAAAGAGGGAAGCCATATACTTTGCAACACTCATTGGTGTCATAAATTGACCTAATTCTGATCTTTTTTTTGAGTTCAGTAACTGATTTGCTTCAATTCTTGTATTGTCAACTTTTTCAAGTAAAGTCGTCATTAGATGCACCTCTTCGTACGTAAGTCTATCAAATTATTGTATATCAGTGAGTGCAATGAAACAATAACAATTAATTGGAGGATTGACGATGGTTTCAAATTCAAAGGCAGATATACTTGCACAATATACTTTATCATTAGCAAACTTCGAAATCGTTACTAGTATTGACGGTGGTTATAACCATATTGGTGCAACTATAGTTGATGGTATCTTACAATCAGGGCTAAGGTACGAAACAGTCGTCAAACCGCGTGTGGATAAAATACGAATGAATTATCCAGATGCAAACACTTCAAGCAAGTTTTTATATTTATTAGAACGAGTACCCGCAAGTAATTTGCTTCAATCAAATAGTGGTGTATCCTTTAAAGGAAGGAAACCTGACTACATACTTAAAGTAACTAATTTCTTTATTGAAAATGAGATTGAAACAGAAGAGGATTTGAAAAAATGGCTTGAATTATCCAGTAACGAAAGGAAACTCAAAAAATTAAAAGGGATTGGAAATAAAACGGTTGATTACTTTAAAATATTAGTGGGGATAGAAACAACAGCAATTGACCGTCATCTTGAAAACTTTATTAAAGAAGCCGGAGTCATTGCAACTGGTTATAAGGAATGTCAGGATATTATTAATGACGCGGCTGAGTTGCTAAAGGTAAATAAAGCACATTTTGATTATAGTATCTGGAAGTATATGTCCAATAAATCATGACCCAAAGAGTATTCTTGAGAGAATACGATTATAACTAACTTTTTACGAGAGGCATGGATGAACTAATGAAAGAGATAGTTTTCGTTACAAGTAACAAAGGAAAAATAGCATCTGCTCAAAAAGACTTGAAGAATATTGTGGTACATGCTTACGAAGCAGAACTCATTGAACCTCGAAGTGATGATATTAATGAAATTGCAAGGCAGAAAGTATTACAAGCTTATAGTATTGTAAAGCGACCTTGCATTTCACTAGATGCAGGATTTTTCATTTCACAGCTAAATGGATTCCCAAGAACGTATGTTAATCATATGTTGGATACCATCGGAATCAATGGGATTTTGAAATTATTAAAAGATGAAGTAAATAGAAATTGTGAATTTAGATCTTGCTTAGCTTATTATGATGGTGACGAAATGAAATTTTTCGAAAGTAAATCACCAGGTAGAATATCCAATGAGATCAGAGGTAATGATAACGAAAAAAAATGGTCAGACTTATGGTTTATTTTTATGCCAGAGCAATTCAATAAAACTTTAGCAGAGTTTAGTACCGAAGATTTTGATCAATATAATAAAATAAAAGAAGATTCTTGTATGCTTAAATTCGGAGAATGGTACAGTAAATAATTTATACTTAAGAATTATTACCGAAAATTTGATTTTATTATAGTCATCCACGCGGCGATAATTGTTGCCGCGTGAACGCAGTTCCTTAATTTACATACAATGAGTATATATCCAATAAATTATCTAAACCATCAAAGAGATCTCTGGTTTTTGGACATCGATAAGATTCAATCGAATTATGACTTGATACCTGAGAAGTATTAATAATTTGGGATTGAGTCAAAAGATAGTTATTGGGTATGTCAAAGCTTTCGTTAATTCTTACTACAAGTTTGTTATAAAGAACTGGGTCCGTTACACAAGACATTAATAATTTATCGATCATTGGTCTTGGGATACCTGTAAGTTTTGATAGTGATAATTTTGAATAGCCTCTTTCACGAATGAAAAGGAGTAGATTTTTGGCGATTGTGTTTTGATGTTCAAAAAAGTTCAAGGATGATGTTTCTCCTTTCTTGTAATTATTTAGTTACATACTTCAAACTCTCAAAACAAATGGTATTTAACAACGAACATTAAATCATGATGGCTTGTAGATCCATTGCAAGTGTTTTTGATCCATTTAATCCCTTTAGGTAACGTAGCGGACCGTTTACAGACCAATCAACTGTTTTGAGTTTCCCAATACCTTTTTGAACATTTTGAAAATCAATTTGTTTACGGGTTTTGTGTTTACAGTTAAGTAGTAATTCTTTTCCGGCTATTGATAATGCCTCAAGGCACACAATATGTGTGAGTCTGTACTCGTTATAGTCATTCCATTCTTCGCTAAGAACTCCTCGGATACTTAAGAAATATGTTAAAGCTATATTGAGTTTTTCTTCCTTTGAGAAAGAAGACATTGTCGGTTCATTTGTTAGAATGTGTAAAACCCGATAAACGTTTTGTAGCGTCACATGCCTACCTTTTGAACGCTTTCCGGTAATCGTACCGATTTGGTGAAAGGGGCTTTCTGTTCTAGTCACTAGTTCAGTAGCAACCCAGCTAAGATCATCTAAATCTCTACGGAGATATTTGCTTAATGATAGCCCAATCCCTTTAGCCTTCGTGTTAATAGTATCGAATAAGTTTATCTCTTCATCTTCATCCAAATAATGGTACGCGACAAATGGAATGTTAATTTCTGAACTTGTTTCTTGAGAATAGATTTGTGCTCCCCCAATACGATGCTGTCCATCTATATTCGAAGCTTTTGCTTTACATAACAATCTACCGAAGCTTGGTCGATCCTTATCATATGGAACAAACTCCCACTGTGACGCGGCATTTAATAATATTGGTGAAAAAAGTGCATCATCGCCTCTCGATAAATACTTAGCAAAATCGTAGCACCGTTTCTTGTCAACGGGTCGCTGATATCCCTTTCCCGTCTTCATGTCATATGGTTTTACGTACACCAGTTGATGACTAAGTGAAGAAAGGAATGAACCTTGGTACATCACCTTTCCACGCATTTTGCCCATAAGTACATTTTCAATAACCATATGTGTTGATAGTATATTCATCACATAAACTACCTCCAAATCATTTTATATTGTAATAATAGATCTTATAAGATCTAAATTCAAACGGAAATATATGTTATAAGTATGTTTAAGTTTTGGGTATACTTGCCTACTCTAAAAGAGGGGTGAGTTATTGAAAAACCTGTTGACTATAGTCGGTGAACGTATCAGATTTTTCAGGAAAAATCGTGGGTTAACTCAGGAGCAACTTGGAGAAAAAGTTGAACTTCCGCAATCATACATCGGTGGAATTGAACGGGGCGAGAAGAACATCTCTTTGGAGACATTGGAACGGATAGTTGATGCATTGAAAATTGAACCCTCTGATGTTTTAACAAGCGGGAAGAAAAGGAATACGAAGGATGAAATATTAATTGATAAAATCTTATTGAACCTACAGGGGCGAAGTCCGATAGAAATTGAAATAATACATAATCTCATTGCCGATGTTTTAAAAGCATTCGATAACCGCAATAATACTAAATAAAGCCTTGTCATTTTTGATTTTATTTTTCCTTATATTAAAGAAAAAAGGACTGTACTAATGGATACTTTCAATGAAATTGCTTTGTCAAGAATCGCTACAATAATAGATAAAAAACAAATAATCAGAACTCGAAATAACGCAACGTGGGATAGGATACTTTCAAATTCCGGACAAAGTGACCTGTATGAGACGTATAGCAGTTTTTTGAAGCCATACTCCTACAATGGACAATATCAAAATAATAATCCTAGATTTGATGAGTTTTTCTCAGCTATCAAAAATATCTTAAAAACTGTATATGCAAATGGGGAAAACACCGATAAGTTCATAATCCTCATAAGTTCCATTGTTGATGAAATTGACTTAAATGACTTGTTTGATCGTGAAATAGACGACTTGCTCCATAATAAATCCCGCGGTTTCTACTTTTCATTAAGTGATTTTTTTAAAGACAACTCGGATGAAGAAGGTCTAAATTTAATTATGGAGAGTTCTGTTGCTGACTATCAGGAATTACTGCATAACCTTCATATCCTAAATTTGGATATTTCGTTCACTAATAGTAAATTAATACTGAGACCATTTACTGAACAAAGTGGGAATCGAAACACTTCGTTGTTAGTCGATTGGCTTAATGAAACATATCCTGAAATAGGAAGATCGTATAAAGAGGCTGTTGAAAACTACATAAGCGGTCAACCTGTTCCTTGTTTATCCAGTTGTCGTAATGTTATAACTGGAATATTCAGCGAGTTTAAAGATGATGGAAACAAATGGGTTAAGGGCCTACAAAAACTTAGCACAGATACATTTATCGAGAAAGTTATTACCCCCAATAATATTGTACAAGGCTCGGCGAATAAGAACATTATATTCGATGATCAGACGAAGCAGTTCAACTATCCAAGATTCACACTTTTTTACAACCTCTACTCCTTAACATCCGACTTGGGGGCACACATTAATGAAGCTCCAAAGATTGATGGTGTACTATTTCCAGAAGTAGCCACCTTAAACGATGCATTATTGGGACTAAGGATGACGGAAGATGTATTAATTTGGGTTAAAGAGCGACTTAAGACTTACGCAAAATAAGCAATAAAGGCAAAACTCGTTCTGAGTTTTGCCTTTATTGCTTATTTTAGCCTTCCCTTCGTTTTTGTAGGTTTGACCATTTGCCCAACAATTGTCTTGAAATTTAATTAACGAGGACCCAAAAAACGATCCCCATTTAGATGAATCATGTGATCAGGATTTTCAGCAATCCAAATTTCAGTGTCCCATGCAATTTCATCAATAAATTTTTTAAAACCATTCTTGCTGGACATATCAAGAAATGCGGTCACATATACAATGCCGCTCGTACAGTTTTCAAGCATATTTTTTATGTCATTCATTCTTTTGACGGAAACAGGTCCTACCGAGGTTACCGCTTCAATAAAGTATAACCAATCCTTATCACTTCGATATAAAATTACATCAGGTAATTTATCATTATCTGTTAACTTAACTCCCAATCCCTTAAGTTTCTTACCTTTTTTAACCAAATCCTTTTTTGCGGTATCACCTACATAGAGAACTTTTGAACCTGGAGCGAACCGTGGAGCAAACTCTTCGATAATCGCTTTTTGAAGTTTATTGTGTTTCCCAGGACTAAAATGCAAAGCTTCACCGTCAATAACAACGGGGATCCGGTTTATTTCTCTTTTTTGGGCATATTTCTGTATCAAGGTTTCCTTACCTTCGAGATATTTTGCGAGTAGCCCTTCCCATGCATCCGTGCCATAATTCTTTATCAGATCCAAAATCTCATCAGTTAATTGATAAGAGTATTTGGGGCTATTAGTAGCTCTATCCGTATCAACAATATTTCTTACAGTGATAGCGGCATCACAGAACTGGTGTACGGTACTTTTTCTAAAACCCTCTCTACTACCAGTTTTGTACAATTTTCCATAATAGTTTGCAGTGAACTCCATTATTTCTGAAATTCTTTTCTCATGACTACTAGCATTCACCCAATCGTCATGTTCCATGAGTGATGCTAATGCCAAGAATGTATATGCACTACGGTCGTTATATTGTGTTTTAGGCATCCCCAAAGACATCAATATATCTTTTGCTTCCTCAATCTTTCCCACAAAGATCTACTCCTTCTCAATATTCAAAAAACCCTCTCCTCCACTTCGGAGTAGAAGGTTTCTGCGTAGTTTGCCGCGGTGTATGCACTTTTTCAAACTGCTACTGGTGCTTTTATCGTTGGATGAGGATCGTATCCCTCTAACTTGAGATCATCTACCTCAAAGTCAAAAACAGATTTTTTTGAGGTATTCAACTTAAGGGTTGGCAGGGCTTTTGGATCCCTGCTAAGCTGAGTATTAATTTGATCCAAGTGATTAATGTAAATATGTGCATCTCCTATTGTGTGTACAAAATCCCCCACACCTAATCCACATTCGTGTGCGATCATGTGAGTCAATAGGGCATAACTTGCAATATTAAATGGTATCCCCAGGAACACGTCTCCACTCCTCTGATACAACTGGCACGACAATTTATTATTGGACACATAGAATTGATAGAGACTATGACATGGGGGCAAAGCACTAGTTGGTACATCTTCCGGTGACCATGCCGTAACAATCAGTCTTCGGGAATCAGGATTTCTTTTAATAGTCTCTATGACATCCTTTAATTGATCAATCGTTTCGCCTTTCGATGTCTTCCAGTTTCTCCACTGCTTTCCGTATACGTTTCCTAAATCACCAAATCTCTCCGCAAAGCAATCATCGTCTAAAATATTTCGTTTGAAGATCTCCAGTTGCTCTTTGTATTGTTTGTTGAATTCATGATCTTGTTGAGAACGAAGTCCAAAGTTCCTCATATCCGGTCCTGAATATTCGTCACTTTCAATCCATTTTAAAAATGCCCACTCATTCCAAATATTATTGTTATTTTGCAAAAGATATCGAATATTCGTGTCGCCTTTGATGAACCAAAGAAGCTCACTTACAACTAAACGAAAAGGAACACGCTTTGTTGTTATTAAAGGGAAACCCTCGTTTAAATCAAATCGCATCTGATATCCAAACACAGAACGTGTCCCAGTACCCGTTCTATCCTCTTTACTCGTCCCATTTTCGAGAATATGCTTAAGTAGATTGATGTATAAATATTCACTATTACTCATGATAATACACCCCTTACTCCATTTCCACCAAATACTACTTGGGAGAAATGCGTACAACCCCTGAAAACATTGCGTTGTCCCCATTTCACCCATTTTTTTATATAATACAACGGCGGCAGCGCCATATTGTCCACCTCCGCGGGATTCCACGCTACAACCAGGTGCCTGCGGGAGTCTGGGCTGCGCTTGATTTGCTCGACGACCTGGCTGATCTGGTCGATATGCCGTCCATCCGGCGCGGGCCAGGAACGCCATTGGGAGCCGTACACCGGACCCAAATCGCCATTCTCATTGGCCCACTCGTCCCAGATGGTCACCCCGTTATCCAGCAAATAGCGAATGTTCGTCTCCCCACTCAGAAACCATAGCAGCTCATGAAAGATAGAACGTACATGCAGCTTCTTTGTTGTCAATAACGGGAAGCCTTCGGACAAGTCGAACCGCATTTGCCGGCCAAAAACCGAGAGGGTGCCCGTGCCGGTACGGTCCTCCTTTTTCACACCATGATCCAGTATATCCTGCAGCAATTCCAAATAAGCTTTCATTCGTCACCTCATAAAAATGAAATTCACTAATCTCCAGTATAACAGAGACGACCCCGATTCGTAATCGCGGAAAAAATGCCCTTATCCGGACCTCGGCTCCCCCTTCCGCCATCAATCGCCAATTCCCTCCGTCTTGTCGAATTTTCAGTAAACCGCAGAGGAACTGACCTTTCTGCTCTCTACCAAATTTCTACAAGTTTCTCAATGGTATGAAAGTATAATAGAAGATGGAGATATCCATAACTGGCGCAAAAACTCAGTCCATGCTTTCGAAGCCAGTTTTTGCTGGCGCAAAAACTCTTAGGAGGACGGTACCTATGCTCAACAAACGTTCGAGAATGAAGGCAGTCTGCGTCATCAGCCTGTTAGCTACTTCCTTGTACGGATTACAGAGCACGCCAAGCATAGGGTACATCCCTCTGGCATCGGCGGCAGAACCGGCTGCGGCAGCCGTCGGGCAGCCCGCGAGCAATATCCAGCTTGCAAAGGACAAGGGGATTGTGGAAGGCTATCCTAACGACAGCGATCTCCACGGTGCCCGCCCTATCACACGGGCAGAGCTTGTGACTATGGTCAATCGCGCGGCGAAGCTGGCGGCAAGCGACACGCTGAGCACGTCTTTCCCCGATCTTGACGACTGGCAGCTTCAGGCCGTCACGAATGCGGTAGCTGCGGGCATCGTGCAGGGCAATGAATTCGGACGGTTCGAGCCAAACCGCCCCGTAACCCGGGAGGAGCTCGCCGTCATGATCGTCCGGATTTTGAACAAGGGCGACGACCCGGACGTCAATATCAACGTACTGAATTATTTCAAGGATGCGAGCTCGATATCCAGTTGGGCTCGTCCTTATGTCGCGTATGCCGTATTGAGCGGATTGTTCGAGCCGACCCTCGACGGCAGCTTCGACCCGCAAGGCACCGCTACCCGGGAGGAAGCGGCTAGAGCGATCAAGCCCATCCTATTCCAGGTCATTGATATTCTAACCACCAATGATATTCACGGTCATATCGAGGTGGGCTTTGACAAGAAACGCAATCAGGCACAAGGCGGCATCGAGACAGTAGCCGGTGTCGTATACGACTTCCGCTCGGTGAATCCGTCCGGAACGATCGTGGTGGACGGCGGTGATGCTTGGCAGGGCACGCTTATCTCCAACACGACGAACGGGCAGTCCGTCATCGATTCGATGTCGCAAATCAAATATGACGCTGCAGCTATCGGCAACCATGAGTTTGATTTCGGAAGGGATGTATTGATCAACAATATCCAGAAAGCCTCCTTCCCGATTCTCGGGGCTAATATTATCGACGAGCAAACCGGGAAAAGAGTCGATTGGGCCCAGCCGTACGCCATCATCCAAAAAAACGGCCTCAAAATCGGCATTATCGGGCTCGCGACGCCGCAAACCAAGACAACGACCAAATCGACCCATATCGAAGGGCTTACCTTTGCCGATCCGATTCCTTACGCCAAGCAGCTCTCCGCCGAGCTCAAAGCGAAAGGCTGCGACATCGTGCTCGTCACCTCCCACCTTCCCGGTGAACAGGATGCAAAGTCCGGTGAATTGATGGGCGAGCTCGTCGACTTGGCCAACGGAACGGGTAAGGGCACGCTTGACGCAGTCGTAGGCGGACATTCCCATCGCCGCGTTGCCGGCATTGTGAACGGTATTCCGGTTGTGGAAGCCCAGAGCTGGCTGTATGCCGTAGGCCATATCCAGCTCTATGTGGATAAAGTGTCCAAGAAGGTCGTTTCCTCGAACGCCAGCCTGCTTGAAACGTACACGAATCTTACTATAGCCGACAACAAGGTGCAGCAGATTGTAGCGGACTACCAGTCCGCTATCCATACCAAGACGAATGAAATGATTGCCCAAGCCGCTGAAAAATGGGCCGTTCAATCGTACCGCTACGACCATAACGGCAACCAGGCCCGTGACGGGATGACCCCGATCGGCAGCTCGGTTACCGATGCCATGCGCGCCGCGGAGCAATCCGATATCGCGTTCACCAATATCGGAGGACTGCGTGCGAGCATCGAGGCCGGCAAGGTGACCTACGGCATGATGTTCGAGGTGCTGCCGTTCGGCAATTATAATCGAACCGGCACGATGACGGCGGAGCAGATCAAGAGACTGCTGGAGGTAACGGATCCCTACTCGAAGCTGCCTGCATTGCAGTTCTCGGGACTGAAGGTGGAATGGGATAACCGTAAGCCTGCGGGAGAGAAGTACAGCAAGATTACACTTCTCGACGGCACGCCTCTCTTGGTGGACGGCAAGCTGAATATGAGCCGCACCTTCCGGGTGACGACCAATGACTACATGGCTACCGGCGCAGGCGACGGCTTTGCAGCCTTCGGCGAAGTGAAGGAGTGGAAGGACGGGAAGATTACGCTGGACGCATGGGTGGATTATGTGAAGGCCCAGTCAGCTTCAGGAGCCGTATCGCTCAAGGACGACGGACGGGATGTTCGGCTCGATTTGCAGCAGCCCTGATTTATTGCCTAATAAACAAGAGCAAGCTGATCGCGAGCTTTATCGCTGTCAGCTTGCTCCTGTTTGATCAACTGCTAATTTCCTTCAAGCCCCCTCCCCTCCTATTCCGCTACAACCAGCACATCCAGGTGCCTCGAGGCGCGCAGCAGCTTTTTGACAATGGATCCTTTGAAAAGCTCCTTCCAGATCGGCAGCCTCGATTGCCCGATAATCAGTTGCGTCGCCTTATACCCATTGGCCTTGGCCATCAGGACTTCGGGAATTTGCTTCCGTTTGGCCGCCGGAATCACCTCGAAGGTGCCCCCCAGGCGGTGGGTCAGCTTCTTCAGCTCCTCCAGCCGCTGCTCACTCTCATGCGTCAGCCCTCCGTCACCAAGCTGAACATAGGATACATACCAGGCGGCCTTCAACCGGTAAGCGATGCGGAACCCGCGACGGATCATCCTCTCTGCGCTCCCCGTCGTATCGGTGCACACAAAAATAACCTCCTGCCTCCGCCACGGTCCGCGAAGCGAGCTTTTGCGCTCCCACGATTCCAGCCTTTCATCCACATCATCGGCAATTTCCCTCAAGGCCAGCTCCCGCAGCGCGATCAGATTACCTGTCTTGAAGAAGTTGTTTAATGCCTGGCTAACCTTTTCCATAGCATAAATTTTGCCATCCTTCATCCGCTGCTGAAGCGACTGCGGTGCGACGTCGATCAGCTGAACCTCGTCGGCTAGCCGGAGGATATGGTCCGGAACCGTCTCTCTCACACGGACTCCGGTTATTTGCTCGACGGCATCGTTCAAGCTCTCCAAATGCTGCACATTGACCGTAGAAATGACGGAAATGCCTGCGGCCAAAATATCCAGAACATCCTCGTATCTTTTCTTATTCGTACTGCCCGGCATATTGGTATGCGCCAGCTCATCGACCAGTACCACTTCGGGATTGCGGCGAATAATTTCTGCCGTATCCATCTCTTCCAGCCGCGTACCGCGATAATCAATCGATTGGCGCGGTACAAGCTCCAGCCCTCCCACTTGAGCAGCGGTTTCCTTACGCCCATGCGTCTCCAGGAGTCCAACCAGCACGTGAATTCCTTTTTTGACCAGGTCATTCCCCTCTCGCAGCATCGTGTACGTTTTGCCGACTCCCGGCGCAGCCCCAATGTACACCTTGAACCGCCCGCGCCGGATCCGTTCAATCTTGCGTTCCATCTGGGCCGGGCTCAGCCGGCGGAACATTTCGGCTTCCTCCTGCGGCTTGGAGAGCCTGGCGGGCAAAATCCGCTCCCCCTCGTGCTCTGCCCGGTCGGCCACGACGAAAATATCGATATTTTTCGTTTTTTTCAAAATATCATGGACAATGGAGCCCTGCCAAATCTCCTGCCACCGGGTCTGCCTGGAATGCCCGAGTACGATACGGGTCACATTGTTTTGCAGCGAATACCGGACCAGAATGTCGGGCAAAGCTCTTCTCGAGCAGAGCGGAAGCTCCTCGAATGCACCTCCGACTTTATCGACCAGCTTCTTGATGGAGCGCCGAAAGGCCGCCGCTTCCTTACTCAGCTCCCGCTTTCCGTTCACGAACGTCACGACCAATAAATCCCCGTTCAGCCGCTTGGCGATTTGCTGTCCTCTTCTGACATAGATGGACCCGTTCCAATGGTACTGCGCGGACACAAGGATGCGCTCCGTCGCTCCGGACGGGCCGATGAGCCCTGCCTCCTCCCGGTGCTTCTCGAGAGATTCATTCACGCCCTCGGCCATCAAGCGCAGAGACATCTCCCGCAGTACGGCCAGGTTGCCGCGTTTCAACAGCTCACTGTTGTTCTGACTCGGCCGCAGGCTGCCTTCCGCAACCCGATTCAGCAGCGTTTCCGGCGTTACGTCGATCAGCACGACTTCATCGGCCAACTCCAACGTATCGGAGGGGACGGTTTCCTCCACCTCGATGCCGGTCAGCTTGCGGGCCAGCTCCTTCACGCCGCCCAATTCATATACGTTGACCGTCGTAATGACGCTGATGCCTTTGCTTAGCAAGTACCGGATATCCTCCAACCGGGTGGCATAAGGGGCATCCTGACGGTTGCGGTGCGCAAGGCCGTCCACCAGCACGACCTCCGGATTCCGTTCAAGCAGCGCATCGAGGTTAAGGTCTTTCTTTTCTTTATTCTCCTTCGTAAACCAATGAAGGCTCGGGACCCGCTCCAGATCCCCGATCTGCTCCATCGTCTCCGGACGCTGCATGGTGGATACTGCGCAGATGACGACGTCAATCCCCTGATCCCGCAGCGAGCGGCCTTCGCGCAGCATATGATACGTTTTCCCCGAACCGCTGAAGGCACCGATGTAAATTTTCAAACGTCCGGAATGCAGCTTGGAAATCGACTTTAATAGGTCCTCGGGTGTTTTCCGTTGAAAGGTCTCCATTACTTGCTCAACAACCCGTTCAGAGCCAAATTCAGCTCCAGTACGTTCACCTTCGGCTCACCGAACACCCCCAGATCGCGGCTCTCCGTATGCACTGCAACCAATTGCTCCAGTTGGGCTTGAGGCAACCCGGTCAGCTTGCTGATGCGAGGCACCTGAACAATAGCCGATTGCGGTGAAATGTGAGGGTCCAGACCGGAGCCTGAGTTCGTGATCAGGTCGATGGGCAGCCGGCTGACCGGCACATCCGGGTTATTTTTCCTCCAAGCCTCGATTGATTCCTCCGTTCTCTTCAGCATATCGGGATTGGAGGGGGCATAGTTATTGGAGCCCGATGCTTCCGCTTTGTAGTCGATGCTCGATACCCGGCCTTGAAAATAGTTCGGGTCGGTGAACTTTTGACCGATGAGCTCGGAGCCTACGATGGCCCCCCGGCTGTTCTGAATCAGACTGCCGTTGGCACGGCCCGGCATCAGCGCCTGAGCCAAACCTGTGCAGACAAGCGGATAGACGATACCGCATAAAACGATAAAAACAAGACTCATCCGAATGATAATACCAAGAGACATGGGCGCTGTATCCGCCGCTGATTGTATCGATTGCTTCATCCTTTTTCATACCTCTCTTCTTTGTCTTTTTCAAAAAAGGAGGGACACCGCTTGAAGCGGTGCTCCCGTTTCGTTTTCTATACCCATACATGAACGATCAGGTCAATCAGCTTAATTCCCAAGAACGGAACAAGAACACCGCCCAGCCCATAGATGACCATATTACGCTGCAGCAGCTTCGTCGAGCTCATCGGCTTATAAGCGACGCCCCGCATGGCAAGAGGGATCAACAGCGGAATAATGATCGCGTTAAAGATCAGCGCGGACAAAATAGCCGATTGCGGCGAGCCGAGCCTCATCATATTGAGCGCCTCCATCTGCGGAATCGCGAGCGTAAACATCGCAGGGATGATGGCAAAATATTTCGCGACATCGTTCGCAATACTGAATGTCGTCAGAGCGCCGCGCGTCATCAGCAGCTGCTTCCCGATCGAGACCACCTCAATAATTTTGGACGGATCGGAGTCCAAATCGACCATGTTGGCCGCTTCCTTGGCCGCAATTGTCCCGCTGTTCATCGCGAGGCCGACATCAGCCTGGGCCAGCGCCGGCGCATCGTTCGTTCCGTCGCCCGTCATGGCGACCAGCTTGCCTTCGGCTTGCTCGCGGCGAATAACCGCGATTTTATCCTCCGGTTTGCTCTCCGCGATGAAATCGTCTACGCCGGCTTCACGGGCAATGGTAGCGGCCGTCAGCGGGTTGTCGCCCGTGCACATGATCGTCTTGATGCCCATCCTCCGAAGCTGGTCGAACCGCTCCTTCATCCCCGGCTTTACCGTATCCTTCAAGTAGATCAGCCCGAAGATTTGACCGTCTACCGCGACGGCCAGAGGCGTGCCGCCTTCCAAGGCTATAGCGTTGCCTTTGTCTATCAGATCCTTCGGGATGTGCCCACCCTGGGCTTCGACCCATTGCTTCACGGCATCAACCGCACCTTTACGAACCTTGCGTCCATCCGGCAGATCCATTCCGCTCATCCGGGTTTCGGCTTTAAATTCGATGAACTCGCCGCCCTCAGCCTCTGCAGCAGGATACGTTAATCCCTGTTTTTTCATGAGTTCCAGAACGGATCGCCCCTCCGGCGTTTCGTCCTTGACGGAGCTGATCGCCGCCCATTGCGCAAGTACACTTACGCTCTCGGAGCCCACCGGAACGAATTCACTGGCCATCCGGTTCCCGAATGTGATGGTCCCGGTTTTATCCAGAATCATGGTGTTGATATCCCCTGCCGCTTCCACCGCTTTACCGGACATGGCAAGCACATTGAACTGCGTGACGCGGTCCATCCCGGCGATACCGATCGCCGACAGCAAGCCGCCGATCGTCGTCGGAATCAAGCAGACGAGCAAGGAAATCAATACAGGGATATCCAATGAAATATCTAAATATTTGGCAATCGGGGCCAGCGTGACCACGACAATGAGAAAGATTAGCGTCAAGCTCGTCAGAAGTGTATTCAACGCAATTTCATTCGGCGTTTTTTGTCTCTTGGCGCCTTCCACCAGTGCGATCATGCGATCGATGAACGATTCCCCCGGATCGCTTGTGATGCGTACCCGGATTTTATCGCTCACTACGCGGGTACCGCCAGTGACAGAGCTGAAATCACCGCCGGCCTCCTTGATGACGGGGGCCGATTCACCTGTAATCGCGGACTCATCCACCGAGGCCAGGCCTTCAATAACCTCCCCGTCACCGGGAATCATCTCGCCTTGAGCGACAACGACGATATCGCCTTTGCGCAGCTCGGTTGAGGGAACCTGCTTCAGCCCGCCGCTCACCACTTTGTTGGCCGTAATCTCCTTCTTCGTATTTTTCAAGGAATCCGCCTGCGCCTTGCCACGTCCTTCGGCCAAAGCTTCGGCGAAATTGGCGAACAGCACCGTAAACAGCAAAATAAGAAATACCGTAAAGTTAAAGCCTATGCTTGCCTCCGTTCCGAAGTATCCGGGGAAAAGGGTCATCAACAGCACGATAACCGTCCCCGCTTCAACAACGAACATGACAGGATTCTTCATCATGATGACCGGATTCAGCTTCACAAAGCTGTCCTTGATTGCGTTCGTCACGATATCGCCGGTCAGCAGTTTTTTTCTATTCGTATTCATGGATGGATTTCACCTCTTCTTTTAACGGATCGTCAAATACTCGGCGACGGGCCCCAGCACGATACCGGGCAAAAATGTCAGAGCGCCAATAATCAAGACCGTACCTACAAGAATACCGACGAACAACCGGTTATCCGTACGGAAGGTACCGATCGTTTCAGGCACCCACTGCTTGCGAACGAGCGATCCCGCTACCGCCAGCATGGCGATCATCGATATATAACGGCCGAACAGCATGACTAAGCCCGTGGATATATTCCAGAACGGCGTGTTATCGCCAAGTCCTTCAAAGCCTGATCCGTTATTGGCGGCGGATGAGGTATATTCATACAGAACCTGGGAGATGCCATGGAATGCCGGATTCGTAATGGCTGCCTTCCCCAAATCCGTTGCCAGGGCGATCGCTGTCGGGGTTAAAATAATAAACGGATGCGCCAGGATCGCTATAGCTATCAGCTTCATCTCGCGGGCCTCAATTTTACGGCCGAGAAATTCAGGTGTTCTTCCCACCATCAGGCCGGCAAGGAATACACCGAGAATGGCGTACATCAGCATGTTCACCAAGCCCACACCCTTGCCTCCGAACACGCAGTTCAGCATCATCAGCGAGAGCGGCGTGATTCCGCCGAGCGGCGTCAAGGTATCATGCATATTGTTGACGGAACCGGTTGTAGCCGCCGTCGTCACGGTCGTAAACAGCGCCGACTGGGCAATGCCGAAGCGGACTTCTTTCCCTTCCATGCTGCCCTGTGCTGCGTCGATGCCCAGCTTGTTCATCACCGGGTTCCCGTTCAACTCCGCCGTATACACCAGGGACAGGAATACTACGAACAAGATCAGCATCGAGGAGAAAATAACCCAACCTTGCTTGCGGTTCTTGGCAAACAGGCCGTACGTGTAAGGCAGTGCCGCAGACAGCACCCACATCGATAACATTTCGATCACATTCGTTAATGCGCTCGGGTTTTCAAAAGGATGGGCCGAGTTGACTCCGAAAAAGCCCCCGCCATTCGTCCCCAAATGCTTGATCGCCTCCAGCGATGCCACAGGTCCGATCGCAATTTGCTGCTCCGCGCCTTCCAGCGTAGTGACAGTTAGCGTTGGCTGCAGCGTTTGTGGTACCTGCAGCGCGACAAGCAGCAGCGTAACGACAAATGCGAGCGGGAAAAACACCCGCGTATGCGCCTTGACAAAATCCTCGAAAAAGTTGCCGATCGTCTGTCCCTTGCTTGTGATCCCTCTGACGAAGGCAATGGCGACCGAAAAGCCGGTCGCGGCCGAGGTAAACATCATCATCATGATGACGGCCATCTGTGAGAAATACGATAATCCCGTCTCCCCGCTGTAATGCTGCAGATTCGTGTTCGTCATAAAGCTGATGACCGTATTGAAGGTCAGCGTCTCTTCCATATTGTCGATACCATTCGGATTGAGCGGCAAATATTTTTGCAGCCTGAGAATCAAATAGCTGATTGCTACGAGCACAATGTTGGTTACGATGAAGCTGAACGCATAGGTCTTCCAAGTCATCCCCTTGCGTTCCTTCATCCCGATCAGTGCAAAAATCGGCTTCTCGGCAAAAGCAAACCATTTGTCCGTCCGGTTCGCCTCATTGGAGAAAACATGATATAAGTACGTTCCCACCGGTTTCACCAGCAGCAGCAAAATCACGATCACAACGGCAATTTGCACAATGCCCATGGTTTGGCCCCTTTCCTGAAGTTTTGCTTTAGCAAAACTGGCTTCGTAAGCTTTCTATTTAAAATTTTTCCGGATAAATTAACGCATACGCCAAATAAACAAAGATCAGCAAAGTCACAATCGAAATCACGATCATCTCAGCTCGCCTCCCGACGCTTCGATAACACGTCCGCACAAAGCGGTAAATCCGCTGTACAGTCCGTAGCAGACTGCAAGCAGCAGCACCATATAAAGATCCAGCATGGTTATCCCTCCATGAAAATGCGTCATACATCCTGGGGCCTATCTCCGACAACTGTTTGAATAAGAAACGGAATCTCATCGCTGTTGCTGTGGATCACATAAGTGGCGCCCAGCCCCCGGTACACCAACCGCGGGTTATTCGTCTGCGTAATGACATAAATCGGGTTCAGTGTCCAACGCCGACACATTTGGATATAACGGCAGCACAAGTTAAAGCTGTTTTCAAAAAGAAACACCTTTTCTACCTGAAATGCAGGCATATGCCAATTTAATTGTTCCGCCGTATCTACCCTCAAAAAATGCTTCACACCCATTTCGGCCATCCGATC
The DNA here is from genome assembly GCF_002234615.1 of Paenibacillus rigui. Classification (GTDB taxonomy): domain Bacteria; phylum Bacillota; class Bacilli; order Paenibacillales; family NBRC-103111; genus Paenibacillus_S; species Paenibacillus_S rigui. Next base: position 55,083 of record NZ_NMQW01000039.1, read on the forward strand.
CTGTTCCCTTGCATTGTTCACCATGACGGCAAAGGGCGCTTGATGAAGGCACAGCTGGCGGATAAAAGCCTCCCCCATTTTATTCGGTGCGGAAACTAGAATAAATTCTTGCGAATCCCCCACGTTCAACATTCTCCTCCTCCATGTACAAAGAGAAGGCAACCGACATCCCCGAAAGTGATGCCCGCCTGTTCAGCAATTCCGGCGTTCCGGATGGCTTCACGGCACTTTTCGGGCAACAAAAAAGAAGCCTGCGGACAAGAGAAGAACTCCTCCCGCGGCTTCTTAAGGCACAGTCATATAAACCGTGTCCTGCCACGACAATCGTTGCCTCTCCCGATACGCTTACGAGGTTAGCTGTCGGATTCGGGCGTGAGAGTCGCCCTACCTGCAGTGGTGCCGCATGGCACTTCAGCAGGATTCACCCCATGGAGACGGATGCTTCATCTGCTTGTTCGCAGTTAAAGCATCGGGCCTCCTTTGGTTCCCCCGTTCCTTTTCTATTCAAGGACTCAGCGATAAAGATGCATGCAGTATTTAAAATTTGGCATGCGTATAAATGAGACTTCCAAGCTTTTTTCAAAAATAAGCATAAGAAAACCACAGAGGCCTAAGCCCTGTGGTCGATTATCCGATCACAAGCTTCATCATCCTCTCTCCATGAACAAACCTGACAGGCACGAACCGGTTCATTGCCTGCTGGCTTGCTGTACCAACGCTGACGAGGTTAGCTGACGGATTCGGACGGTGAGAGTCGCCCTACCTGAGGCTATGCCAAGAAGGCATAGCCTCAGGATTCACCCCAACAATGCGTACAACGGCTCTCACACCGTGCAGGCATTGCTTAATTGGTTCCCCCGTTTCCCTGATGACCAGGAAATTAAGCGGCTAGAATTGGAAACTTTGTATGAATCATGAGTTGTATCTTACGCTTGCCGAACCTTTCTGTAAATAAATCCCGTGCGGCATTTGAAGGCAAAAGTGACATTTTAAGAGGACAAATGAAGTGAGATCTCTTATTTACTCTATCCAGCTCCATATCGCTCACGATTTCGAGGATATTACAAGAAAACAAGCATTGCGCAGCAATAGGTTAGAAATGAAATGCTACAGCCCATTGAATCCGCATTCATATCCGTAAAAAGCTGAAAAAACGTGAATATCGCTTCATTCTGGAGTTTACATCGTTTCCTTACTCAAACCAGCCCTTGCGGCGGAACCATAAATACATCCCGAAGCCGATGCCGAACATGAACAATAATACAGCAAAATAGCCCCACTGCCATTTCAATTCAGGCATATGGTCAAAATTCATGCCGTAAATCCCTGCGATGAAGGTAAGCGGCATGAAAATCGTCGTAATGACCGTTAATGTTTTCATAATGGCGTTCATCCGGTTGGAATTGAGCGAGATGTAGCTGTCTCTCATATCCGCCGTCATCTCGCGGTTGGAATCGTTGATTTCGGACAGCTTGAGTAAATGGTCGTAAATGTCCGTAAAATACGCCAGCTGCTCCTTGAGCCCTTCGATCCGGTCCGAGTTGATTACACGGTACATCAGATCCCGCATCGGCACGATCGTTCTTCTCAGCTTCAGCAGCTTTGAGCGGATTTCAAAAATTTCATTCATGAGAAGATGAATCGGCTCGCCCTTGCCTTTGGCTTCAATCTCGTCCAGCTGGTCCTCGATCTGATAGACGCTCGGGAAATATTCATCGACAAGCTTGTCCATGACCAGATAAGCGCAGTAACCATGGCCTTTTTCACGCAAACGCTCCTGCTCGCTGATCCGCCTCCAGGCTTCATCGATCTCATGGGAACGGGAAAAATGGAACGTAACGATAAAGTGACTTCCCCAGAACAAGTCGATTTCCTCGGAATCGAGCGTTTCCGCATTCATGGCATGCAGCACAAAAAAATGCACGTCGTCGTAGTGATCCACCTTCGGTCTTTGCAGCAGCTGATAGCAATCCTCAATCGCAAGCGGATGAAACTGAAAATGAGTTTCCAGCAGCTTCGCTTCCTCTTCCGTTGGCTGGTCAAAATCAACCCAATACCATTTCACCTTCAAGCTGAGCAAATCCCCCAGTGTTGCCTCAGGTATGCGTCTGTTGTCATGATCTACCGCAATGATTCGAATCACAGGCTGTCTCTCCCCCGAACAAAGGCTTTGATAGCTAGTGTCCCACAAGTGCCGTTGTCTTATAATATACGCCTTCCACCGTTAGCAAATGATGGTGAATTGCGTGCTTTGTTCTTCCCCAATCCGCAGGATTCAAGGTATAATGGGAGCCGTAGACAGAAACGGTGGAGAAAACGGAGTGGATACCATGTATAAAATGCTTGCGATCGACATTGACGATACGCTGATTAATGATGAGAAGGAAGTAACGGAGGGAACGAAGCAGGCGCTGGCCGAAGCGATGGCGCACGGGATTACCGTCACGCTGGCAACAGGCCGCATGTATGCTTCCGCGAAGCAATTGGCCTCGCAGCTGCAGCTGAATGTGCCGCTTATTACGTACAACGGCTCGCTCGTCAAAAACTCCGAGGACAGCCAGGTGCTGTACGAGCAATCGGTTCCCCAGCCTGCGGCGCAGCTTATTTTCGATTATTGCGAACGCAATGGGCTTCACTTGCAGCTGTATATTGACGATGTCCTGTATGTTCAGGAAGACAACGATAAAATTAAAGACTATGCGGCGCTTTCCAAAATCCCGTACACGGTGTACCCGAATTTCCGCGAGCTTGCGGCCAAGCCTTCAACCAAAATGCTCATCATCGACGAGCCAGGCAAGCTGGATGAAGTAGGGGCTGAGCTGCGCAGCCTGATCGTCGGTCAGGTGCACATTACGAAGTCCAAGCCCCATTTTCTTGAGATTATTCACCACGAGGGCACGAAAGGCGATGCGCTAAAATATTTGGCGGCCAAATTCGGCTATGACATGTCCGAGGTTATTGCCATCGGGGACGGCTCGAATGACCGCGAAATGCTGGAAGTGGCAGGTCTTGGGGTTGCGATGGGCAACGCCGCCGACTCGCTGAAGGCAATTGCGAACTACGTGACGCTCAGCAACAATGAAGACGGCGTCAAGCATGTCGTTGACAAGTTTGTGCTGCAAACGATCTAAACGGTTGCACACACAAAGCCCAGGCTCACACTCAAGTGTGCAGCCTGGGCTTTCCTGTTGTTTCGTCATCCGATTCGGTAAGGAGACATTACAGACGGGCAAGCGAAATGCTGCGGTATGCGGCCACCTGCTGCTTCGGATCGGTGATCACCACATCCCCGCCATGACAAACGCTCACGAGCTTCGGGGCTAGCTGCTCCACAATTGCACCGCTTTCCACCGCCTGCTTCATATCCGCCGTGAACATCGGCATCGGACGGTTCAGCTGGCCGCGCTTGGAAGTAAACAGGTCCCCTGCCAGCAGGACGCGGTCCTGTTCGTGAAAATAGGCGGTATGGCCCGGAGAATGCCCCGGCGTAGCATAAGGCATCAGCCCTCCGATGCGGTTCTGCATATCGAGCGGTGCTGCGATGCCCGGCTGGACCGTGGCCTCGGCTTTTTTCCGCCGCGGGTAAGGCATGCTTCCTTCCATGTACGGGATTTCGGTCTCATGCGCATACACCGGCACGGGGTATGTTTCGAGAATCCGCTTCAGGCTGCCGACATGATCGCTGTGTCCATGCGTCAGCACGATTCGTTCCAGCGGCATTTGCAGTCTATCGATCTGACGGAGCAATCCCTTCGCCATCGAAGGAATGCCCGCGTCCACCAACGTCAGTCCCGTATCGGACCTGACAAGCCATACATTGACAGGAATGATCATCCATATACTGCACTTCCATACATGCTCCGAAATTTGTACCCATTTCATCCGTTAGCCCTCCCCGAATCGGAAAATTTATTCCTTGTATTTCTGCCGCATGCCGAGCAGCAGGATTTCTGCCGCCTCCTCCATCATCGGCACGATTCTCCCCAGCAGCTGCTCCATCGGCTCCTCGTTCTCCATGTACGTGGTAACAAGCCCCTGCAGCATAAAAAAATAAATGCGCGAGCTCTGAATCCGCTCTTCTTCCGTACGTGCCTGAATAATGTGGTCGAGCGTCTCCGTGATGCAGGAAAACATGCGCAGACGCAGCGTATTCAGCTCGTTCTGAGGCGACTTCTCATCGACCCGAACAGCCTTGGTGCCCAGGAGCACCGAAACCATGCTTTTGTAAGAAAGGCAGAACCGGATGAACTGCTCGCTGATGCCATTCAATATTTGCCGGGGCGATTGCTCCGTCTGGGCCATATGGAACCGCATCTTCTGCTCCAGCTCAGCCAACGGAGGGAGCGCCAGCTGCTCCAGCAGCGCCTCCTTATCCTTGTAATACAAGTAAATCGTCGTGTGGGAGCAGCCTGCGGCCTTGGCAATCTCTCGCATGGTCACCGACTCAAAGCCCCGCTCGGCGAACAGCTTTCCGGCAGCCTCTCGAATGGATCGTTTCGTTTCCTCCGAACGAAGCTCTTGTCGGGATTTTATTCCTTCTTGTGCCATCTTATGCGCCCTCCTGCTTGAATTATAACCATCGGTTACTAACCTTTGTTCATATTATAACCATTGGTTATTTATATTGCAACAGGTTATTTTCATCAGAGATACGTTCATTTTTACAAGCTCATCGCATCACATACCTATGATTAGGGTAAATTACAATTATTCCTGACGAATTGGCGGTGAACGGTATGTTTTCCTCGATCAAGAAATTATTAATCGGACGACCTCTGAAATCAACGGAATTAGGGGAGCAAAAGCTGAACAAGACCAAGGCGCTGGCCATTCTATCCTCCGATGCCCTGTCTTCCGTAGCTTACGGCCCGGAGCAAATACTGCTGGTTCTCATCACGGTAGGCACCGCCGCATTCTGGTATTCGATTCCGATTGCAGCCGGGGTGTTAGTCTTATTAGTGGCCCTTATATTGTCATACAGTCAAATTATTTATGCTTACCCTCACGGCGGCGGAGCCTATGTGGTGTCCAAGGAAAATCTGGGAATGTACCCGGGGCTCGTCGCCGGCGGCTCCTTGCTGGTAGATTACATTCTTACGGTAGCTGTGAGTGTCTCAGCAGGCACGGATGCCATAACATCCGCTTTTCCCGTCTTGCATGCCCATACGGTAGCAATTGCCGTCCTGTTCGTTCTCTTCATTACCCTCCTGAATTTAAGAGGTGTAACGGAGTCTGCGTCCATCCTGGCTTATCCTGTGTACTTGTTTGTTCTGGCCTTATTCATCCTGATCGTCATGGGGATGTACCACATCATGACGGGCCGGGTTTCCCCTGCTCTGCATTCCCCGATCGGGACACCGGTGGCGGGAATCAGCTTATTTTTGCTGCTGAGAGCCTTTGCCTCCGGCAGCTCCGCGTTAACGGGGGTCGAGGCGATTTCGAATGCCATCCCGAACTTTAAGACCCCGGCCCCTACCAATGCGGTCAAAACCTTAATGGCCATGGGTTCGCTGTTGGCGCTGCTATTCTCAGGCATCGTATACCTGGCTTACTTCTATGGCGTTACACCGAAAGCGGAGGTAACCGTCGTCTCTCAAATTGCGGAACAAACCTTTGGACGCCATGTTATGTATTTCTTCATTCAAGGTACAACCGCTTTGATCTTGGTTCTTGCCGCGAACACCGGCTACTCCGCTTTCCCTCTGCTTGCCGTTAATCTGGCCAAGGATAAATTCATCCCCAGGATGTTTACCATTCGCGGGGACCGGCTCGGGTATTCCAACGGGATTATTATGCTGGGCATATTTTCAACCCTCCTGATCATTGCATTTAAAGGTGAAACCGAGCATCTGATCCCGTTGTATGCCGTTGGCGTGTTCATCCCGTTCACACTGTCCCAGACCGGTATGGTCGTCAAATGGGTCCGTGAGAAGCCTAAAGGGTGGATCATGAAGCTGCTGATTAATACAACGGGGGCTGTCATCAGCTTTATCGTATCGATGATGTTCTTTTTAACCAAGTTTGCACAGGTGTGGTCGATTCTTTTGTTCTTGCCCTTCATCATTTTTTTGTTCCATCGCATCCATAAGCATTATGAGGCCGTCGGGGACCAGCTGAGACTGAAAACCTGCGAGCCTGCCGTACCTATCAAGGGAAATGTGGTGGTCGTTCCTGTTGCCGGAATTACTCATGTCGTAGAAAATTCATTGAATTATGTCAAGTCGCTTTCACCCGATCAGGTCATTGCCGTTTACGTTCATTTTGAGAAGGAAGACGAGGCGATATTCGAGGAAAAGTGGAACAAATGGCAGCCTGACGTAAGGCTGGTTACCCTCCCCTCGCCTTACCGGAGCATTATTCAGCCGCTGACGAAGTTCATAGACACGGTGCAGCGCAAAGCAAGCGAATCGAACTATCAGGTGACGGTGGTCATCCCGCAGTTTATCCCCAAAAAAGGCTGGCACAACATTCTGCATAACCAATCTAGCCTGCTCATTCGCGCTCACCTGCTGTTTCGAAGAGATGTGGTTATCACCACCGTACCGTATCACTTGAAAAAATAAATCCACGTAAGGCGCGGTATCCGGGAATTGCTCCTGCAGCAGAAAAAACCGGGATCTCACGATCCCGGTTCTCTTGCTTCAGGTTGTCGGCTTCGCCTGCCCCTGGGCCTCCACCCCTTGCTTCGGCAGCAACAGCGACAGCACGAACGCCGCAACCGCTATGACGGTGATGACCCAATACACGACGTGGAGGCTGGCGGCAAGCAAGCCGCTGTTAATCTCCTGCGAGCTGCCGGTATTCACGATCATACCGAAAACCGCGATGCCGATCGTCTGTCCAAGCGTACGAATCAAATTGTGCGAGGCGATCGCAGCACCGCGCATGTCGCGACCGACGGCGGACTGCGCCGTTATGGTGAAGGATGTGAAGGACAAGCCGAACCCTGCGCCCAGGATGCCGATCAGCACCATGAGGAACGCGGTGGACGTATGCTCGTCCATCAGCGTCAAGCCCGCGCTTGCGATAAAGAGCAGAGCAACCGCTGCAATGATCAGCCGGCGCACGCCGAGCTTGGCTACGAGCTGACCGGCCATAATGGACGCTGCGGGCCAGGTTATCATCATCGGCAGCATAGCAATCCCGGAGTAGGTTGCACTGCTCCCCATCACGCCTTGAACCCAAAGCGGAAGATAGAAGACGACCACCACTTGAATCACCGCCAGCAAAAACCCGTTGCTATTAACGAGAGACAGCGTACGAATGCGGAACAATTTCAGCGGAATCATCGGTTCCGGGGACCGGAGCTCAATCCTAAAGAAAAGGATAAACAAGACAACCGCCACCGCCAGAAGCGGAGTGACGCTCCCCCATGCAATGGTTCCTCCGTTGTGATTGTTGAACAGGGTGGTGGCATACAGAAAACAGAACATCCCCACCGAAAAGGTAACAATTCCCGGATAATCGATATGCGGCTTCTTCTTTTGCGGTGTCTCGTGCAAATAAATCCAGAGCAGCGTCAGCGAGACCGCGGCAAAAGGCAGGTTCATGAAGAAAATCCAGCGCCAGGATACGTAATCGACCAGAAGTCCTCCGGCCAACGGGCCGACAATCCCTGCAATCCCCCATACGCTGGATGTCCAGCCCTGGATTTTGGCGCGCATCTCGAAGGGAAACAAGTCCCCGATAATCGCATAAGGCAGCGTAATTAACGAACCGGCCCCCAAGCCTTGAACCGCCCGGTACCAGACGAGCTCCGTCATCGAATGGGCTACCCCTGACAGCGTCGAGCCTAGCAGAAAAATGATCGTACCGGCTATGTATACCGGCTTGCGTCCGAATAAATCGGACAGCTTCCCGTAAATAGGGGTGCTGATAACCGTCGTCAGCAAATAGACGGATATGACCCAGCTATAGAGCTGGATACCTCCCAAATCCTCCGTAATCCCGGGCATCGCCGTACTGACGATCGTCCCTTCAATCGCGGCCAAAAAGGTCGCAATGAACAGCGAAATGGCTACATTCCGCCGGTTTGTTTGTTTCGTCATGCTTCTCGTTCCTTCCTCTCCTGCCCCGGCTGCAGCATGCCCGCCATCGCGGAGCTTTGCTAGGCGTACGAAGCCGCTCTGAGCCGCGCCTTATTTTCCCAGGCCCTTCTGAGTAGTATAAATGAATCGCCTTGGATAATAAAGCACTGCAACCCGTCACCAACGGCTCGCCCATGCATATGGTGTAGTACCGATAGACATAGGCTGGTGTCTACTACAGGAGGCGATACCTTTGGGCGTTTCGTTAGTTGGTCTGCATTGGATCTACTTGCTGTTCATTGTTTTGATAGTTGGCTTTATGGTGTTCCGCAAGGATACGACCATCTTATGCATTGCCGGAATTTTTCTGCTTGGGCTGATTTCGACGCAGTCGCTCAGCCACTCGATCAGCGGGGTGTTCAACAGCTTCATTTATGCGATTAAAGAGCTGCTGGGCACGATCCTGATCATCTCCATCATCGTATCCATGAGCAAGGTGCTGACGCTGACGGGAATCAACGAATCGATGATATCCCCGTTCGCGCGCTGGATACGTACGCCAACCTTGGCGTTCTGGATTATCGGGATTCTGATGATGGTCATCTCTTGGTTTTTCTGGCCTTCCCCTGCCGTAGCGCTGATGGGCGCTGTGCTGCTGCCAGTCGCTTTGCGTGTCGGGCTGCCTGCCATCGGAGCTGCCGCCGCAATGAACCTGTTCGGCCACGGGATTGCGCTGTCCGGCGACTTCGTCATTCAAGGCGCACCGAAGCTGACCGCAGATGCGGCAGGCATCCCCGTCGGCGACGTTATCTCCGCCAGCGTCCCGCTTGTATTCGTAATGGGTGCCGTGACAACGATTGTCAGCTTCTGGATGCTCAAGCGCGATATGAAAAATGGGACGCTGACCGCTTCGCCGCAGGCCAGCGTCCTGGAATCCGCCGGACCGGTCGTCGGCGGAGGCCTGCTGTCCCGCTCGAACCGCGTTCTGTTCGCGGTCATCATCCCGCTGCTGTTCCTCGCCGATGTCGCAGCCATGTTCCTGCTCCATCTGCAGGGGGGCGACGCCACGGCGCTTGTAGGCGGTACGGCGCTGCTGATCATGCTGTGGATTACGTTAACCGCCCATAAGCAGGACGGTCTGGCGAAATCGACGAATTACTTGATCGAAGGCTTCCAGTTCGGCTTCCGCATCTTCGGCCCCGTCATCCCTATCGCCGCTTTCTTCTACTTGGGCGACTCGGCATTTACAGAAATATTCGGCAAGGTGCTGCCTGCCGGGTCACATGGCCTGGTCAACGACCTCGGTCTTGCGCTGGCTCATACGGTTCCGGTCAATCAAGCCGTGGGCGCCGTGACCTTGACGACGGTCGGCGCCATCACCGGCTTGGACGGCTCCGGCTTCTCCGGCATTTCGCTGGCGGGCTCCATCGCCAATCTGTTCTCCACCGCCATCGGCTCCGGCGTCGCTACGCTGACGGCACTGGGCCAAATTGCGGCCATTTGGGTCGGCGGCGGCACGCTCATCCCGTGGGCGCTCATTCCGGCCGCAGCCATCTGCGGCGTCGATCCGTTCGAGCTGGCGCGGCGAAACCTGAAGCCCGTCATCATTGGCCTTATCGTGACAACCATTGTCGCTATGTTCCTTATGTGATCAGAACAGCATAAAACGCCTCCAACCCATCATTGAAGTGGAAGGCCACTGAAAAAGTCACCGCTGCATGTACAGATCGTTCTTCCGATCGCTGTTGTCCCTGGATTTTTTTGAATTTCACCCCGCTTTTAGCAGGTAAAATCCAGGGACAAAGGCGAACGCGTACGCTTCTGCAGAACGATTCTGTCCACTTCGCTAGTTTTTCAGTGGCCCCTTGAAGTGGGGGAGGCGTTTTTTCATGCGGTTCTATTGATTGATCGATTGATTGATTGATTGGTTGGTGCCCTTTGGGATTAGTTCGGGAAACGAACGACCCGGTGCTCGTAGGGACCCATTTGCAGAACGCCCGGTTGAACCTCAGCTCCGGTCAGAACGTCCACTCCTGCCCGTGGAAGGGTGACGCGGCCTCCGCGGCCATCCATGTTCACAACGAACCAGACCGTGAAGTCCTCTCCCTGCCTCGGAGCTACAATCGTACCGTTCGTTACGTCGGTACGCAGGGTGACGCCGGCTTCCGCGGCGTAATGATCGATGAGCTTTTTCAGCAGCACATCCCCCTCTTCGCCTACCGGCATGGAGCCCAGCATGACGATTCTGCCTTGTCCATGGCGACGCTCGGTAATAAATGCGGTTCCCGGCGCCAGTCCGCCATCCGTTACACCGACAGGCGCCGCTTCCGTCGGCTGGAACAACGCGCTCCACAAGCCGAGCGGCGCGGATACGCCGAAAGCTTGTCCCTGCGTGCCCGTCCCTTCCATCGGGTACGTGTACAACGTCTCTACGCCGGCGAGCGATTCCAGCCATTGCCCCAGCGCTGCATCCGTGTGAATCGTATGCTGCTCGGTTCGGCCGCCTGACAACGGACCGACGATCCAGATGCCGCCCGCCTCCACGAAGGCTTGCGCCCTCTTTTTATACTCGTCGGATAAGTAATGGATGAACGGAGTGAACAGCAGCTTGTAGCCGTCCAGCTCAGCTCCCTCTGGGATAACGTCTCTGTGGATGCCAAGCGACAATATTCGCTCGTAGAAGGAAGTCACCAGCCCGCGGTGATTTAGTTGACGGTGCGGCTCTGTTTTCAGAAACGCCTTGGAGCGGTCCGAGTAGGTCATCGCCACCTCCGCTTGTGCCGGGGTTGTCGATAGGATCACGGACTCGATCTCTTTTCTCGCCTGCTCCACCTCCAGCACGCTCTGGTAACCAATGGTCGGCTTGCCCCAGGCGCTGATGACCGACCCGTGAGGCTGTTCACAGCCAGCCCGCTGCTGTCTCCATAGCCAGTAGCAGAACGCTTCCGCCCCAAGCGCATAGGCAGCCACGGCCTCCGCTCTCAAGTAACCGTTCGGATGCGCCATCGCGTAGCTTTCGAGGGAAGCGCTCCAGGAGGTGCTGGTTTCCATAATCCAAAAATCCCGGCCCCGCTTGAAATTCCGGAACAAATCGCAATTAATCAAGTACGCAGGGCTGTTATCGTACTGCACATACGTATCGAAGGAGGCGAAATCGAGATTTTGAAATAACCTCTCATTATCTACATGAAATGCAACACTGCTGTTATGGGTGATCGGAGCATCCGAGTAGCGGCGAATTATCGCTGCCTGCTCATCGGAGAACTCCGCGATTTTTTCAAAGGAAAACAGCTGGTACATTGTCCGCAGCGACGAATTGTGCAAAAACGGTGCCGGCCCCGGCTGAGGTACCTGCTCGAAGGTATGGTAGTATTCGCTCCAAATATGCGTGCCCCACGCATCGTTCAGCTGCTCTACCGTCCCATAACGCTCACGAAGCCATTCGTGCCACAGGCCTTTACATGTCTCGCACATACACTCGGACACGTGCGCCTTAAATTCATTATCGATTTGCCAGCCGATCACGCCCGGCAATGGCCCGACAGCTTTGGCGATGTGCTCGGTAATGATAGCCGCGCGTTCCCTGAAATAGCGGTTGTTCGTGCACGCGTGCTGCCGCGAGCCGTGCCCCATGACCGTTCCGTGCTCATCCACATACATCCGTTCCGGATGGCCGTGGGTGAACCAGATCGGCGGGGTTGGGGTCGGGGTACACATGACCGTTTCGATTCCGTTTTGATATAATTTGTCAATGACATGGACGAAAAAGCTGAGATCAATCCTGCCTTCCTCCGGCTCCATCGTGAACCAGGCAAATTCCCCGATACGGGCAACGTTAATTCCCGCTTCCTTCATCATCCGGATATCCTGTTCCATCACTTCTTCATTCCAAAGCTCAGGATAATAAGCCGCACCATGGTATAGCTTCTTTCCCACTGCACACCTCTCCAATTCAACTTGATTAGCAACCGTTTCAGACGCTTTCTCCATCATAGTCAAAAGCGGATGCTTTCACAATTCAACTTTTTTGTCCGGGTTTGCACTTTTTTGCTGTTGCGGTGAGTAGTGCAGAGACTTGTCCCATCCGTTTGCGCGCGGGGAGGAAAGGGGAATGGGGTTCCTCTGCTGTTCTACTAAGAGTCGCCTTCTACTCTACGGCTGACTACAAGAAGCCGTTCACTCAAAGCGTCCTAAACTCGGATCCAGCAGGATAATAATGTCAGTCTCTTGAATATTAGAATATGGAAAAAGAATGGAACAAATCAATCCATGGCACATCGAACGTTCAACCATATAAAAAAATCCCCATGAAAGGCTGAGGACATGAACGATTTTTTTCACAAACTGAAATGGGTGGAATACAGTCCCGAGGTGAGCTCATTATTAGCGCAAGAGGTTCCGATGGACATCACTCCAATGGCTTCCGGGCTGGAAGCTGACGTGTTCCAGATCAGCACTCAGGATTCTGCGTTTGTATTAAAAGTATGGAACCGGAATTCCAAACCTGATATATCCGTTCAATATAAGCTGTTAAAGGCGTTGCATCATCAAAGAATCGCCGCTTCCAAGCCGTTGGGCTGGGGGATGGATCAAGACCATCATCAAGTATTATTGACTAGCTTTGATGGCGCCCCCCTTCATAAATTGAATAAAGCGAAGCTTACGGAGCTTGCAGCTATTTTAGCTGAGGTACATAAAATCCCGCTGGAGACACTGGATAGTCTGACGGTACCTACATACAATTTTGTCAAGTATTTCTTCCCTGGAGTCGACAGGCATCCGGATATAAAAGAACGATTAATTATGCTCGTTGAACAATCGAAGATGGAACAAAAGAGTCTCATTCACGGCGATTATCATTTGGGCAATATTGTTGAAACCGATGGAAAGTGCACAATTATCGATTGGACTAACGTACAGCTTGGGGATCCCAGATACGATATTGCATGGTCTATTATCTTAATTTGGATCTATGTGAATGAAAGGCACTCCGCTGCTTTTCGTTCTTTATTTTTGACGAAGTATAGCTACACTGGAGAGGAGCTGGAGCTATTCGAGGCACTGGCCTGCCTTCGATGGATTCTGCTTAACCGATTCGGGAATCTTCCCCAACGGAATAATACGATAACGACGGTTAGAACCATTTTAACGCAAAATAAATACTTGAATGAAGCCCTGCTTTGAATGGTACCTTGAAAAGAGCGGGCCCCCCTGCTCTATCCAGACCGCTGAGAAAACGCTCGGCGGTCTCTTTCTTTTCAAGGTGCAAACCGTCATAAGGTGTAAGTTTCATGGGCTTAATATGAAATGTGCTTAACTAGTAGCTGCAAGCTTAATAGAGCGGTATATTTGGTACATGTAATAAGTGGTTCCCTGGTCGTTAAGCTACAATCGTAAGGGCCGTAAAGCAGCTTTGCCTCCGGCCCACGATTGTAATACCTACATCATGTGATTTTAAATGTATAAACTCAGTTTTAATTAAGGTAAATCAACTAGCATGAACCTTGTATGATCGGCAGCAATAAGTTGCAGTGATGATGTACTCGTTATTCGGGCGGAATCTCTTTTATTAAGAAGTTCTATTTCATTTAACCTTAATGAACCTTCAATAATGAAGACAAAAGTACGTCGTCCTTCTGCTTGCTCAAAATTCAATGCCTCGCCTGCTTCAAGATCAGATAAATAAATCGTGAGATCTTGATGAATATGCGATACATTGGTCGATGAATTTTTAGAAACAACCGGCAATAGTGTGTTTTTCATGAGCGATGGATCGTATTGAGTTGTTTGATATGAAGGTGTTAAGTTATTTTCCTCCGGGTCAAACCACAATTGAAGGAAATTTACAGTATCTTCGCCAGGATTCATCTCAGAATGAATGATTCCTGTTCCCGCAGTCATCCGCTGCACACCGCCAAATGTGGTCACAGCTGTATGCCCGGTGCTGTCTTGATGCTGCAATTCCCCTTCCAGAACAATAGATACGATTTCCATATTCCGATGAGGGTGCATACCAAACCCGCTTCCGCTTACTACAAAGTCATCATTTAAAACTCGCATAGGGCCGAACGCCACTGTTTTCGGATCATAATAATCCGCAAACGAAAAACTTAAGTTGCTAGTTAACCACCCTAAGTCAGCACGATGCCGTGATGATGATGGAAATACTTCAATCATAGTATCACCTGCTTCTAGAAGTTTTTGGCTAGTTTTAGTGCTTGTTCAAGTGCTTTTTCTTTAATTTCAGGTACTCTGTCAGCTGATGCGCCTATACCCTCTATATAAATGACATCAACTGAAGGAATACCAATGAATGCCGCAATTGCTGTCAGATAGCGATGACTAAATTCGAAGGATGAAAACGGCCCTTCCGAGAGGACGCTACCGGATGCTTGAATATGCAGCAGCTTTTTGTCAGATGCTAAACCTACAAGTTTCCCTTCATCAGAGAATTTAAATGTTTTCCCTGCTATGCATATAGCGTCAATGTATGTTTTTAATACAGGAGGAAACAAAAAATTCCAGACTGGATTCGCGACGACAATTTTATCTGCTTCCAGAAATTGATCAACTAATTCACTTAAGCGTGAGACTTTCATTTTTGATTCTGTACTCAATTGATCTAAGGAAGCGCCACTTCTTAACAGTCCCCATCCATTTAGAACATCTGCATCAATTTGTGGAATATCCATTTTATATAAATCCAGATGAATGACTTCATCTTTTGGATTAGCTTCACGGTATGCTTGAATAAATTCATTTCCTACAAACAAGCTGTGGGATACACTCTCATTTAAAGGATGTGCTGTTACGTATAGTACGGTTGACATGATAATCTCTCCTAGTGGTTGTTTGTGCGAACAAATGCTATTATGAATCAAAATAACTTCTTTGGGAAGTACACACCTTTTTGTTACATAGTAACTAAAAGGTGATAATTGAATATCAGGAGTTGTTATTAACATGAAAACTTACTATTGTGATCTAGAGATTTCTTTGGATGTAATTGGAGGCAAATGGAAGGCACTTGTATTGTACTATTTGATAAAAGGGCCTAAACGGACAAGCGAATTAAAAAATCTTGTAAAAAATATTTCTCAAAAAATGCTGATTCAAACTCTTCGAGAATTGGAAAATGATGGACTCATTCAACGAATGATGTTTAATCAAGTACCTCCTAAAGTAGAGTATTCAACGACTGAACTTGGTCAATCGCTTGAGCCTATGTTGAAAGCGCTTTGTACATGGGGTGGTAATTATGCAGAAAAAGTACTTGCTAAAGATGATTATCAAATATTGTATACGGATTAGGAGTAGTGATAATATATCCCGACATGTTCTGGTATTTTTCATTTAATAAAAACTAAGTATGCTCCAGATTATAAGTTCAAATAATAATTTATTAGAACACGTACAAAACTGCCGCAACATTTTCCATTTGTGATTTTGCATATATTTTGCCTTAAATATTACTCTTTAGTTACTATGTAACCAAAAAGTTTGTACTTTTCGCATTAACACTTTTGGTCCATAATGACTCATGTGGCCACGAAAACATTAAGAATTTTTAAAATATAAGGAGTGTGCGATTATGTCCGCAAATACAAATCAAATTATTCTCAATATTCGTTTTAAAGTAAAACCAGGGAAGAAAGAATCATTTCGTGACAGTTTGTTTTCAATGATAAACAACTTTAGAAATGAGCCTACTTTCGTAAATGCAATCGTATCTGATGATCTAGATAATCCTAATGATCTTGTTATTTATGAGATCTGGCAAGGTACTAGAGAAAGCTGGATACAAGAAGAACTTCCTAAGCCTTACCGTAGTGAGTATGAAGGTGCACTTACAAGCCTTATTGACGATAGAATAATAAGTTGGCTTGAACCTGTCGGGGAATGGGGTAGCAAGCTGACCAGCGTGACTCGTTAAAACATTATTGAAATTAGCAATAATTATTGCCAAAATGTGGTGGTATAAAACTAAGCTTCTGAACGATAGGAGATATAATGAATGGCGACCACAATCAGTGATCTAATACACAAACATATCGATAATATTTGGAGCGAGACCGATCCCAAGAAAAGAAGAATTGCAATCTCTGAGGTGTATTCTGAGTACTGCCGGGTGTATGATCCATTTTTTGAAGATGTAATTGTTGGACATGATGCTCTCATGGGGCTGATCGATGAGGTACAAGCTAAAAACCCTGGTTTCATTTTCACTATAGTTCCTGAATCTATAGACGAGCACCATGGTCAAGTGAGATTTAACTGGAGTTACGGACCACCCGAAGAACCTAGTACGATCACTGGTCAGGATTTTATTCACGTTGAAGATGGTACAATAATTTCCCTAACTTTATTCATTGATGCACCCTCTGCATAATATACTAACGAGTTATTACAGTAATAATTTTGGCAACTGAAAAATGATAATGGCCACCAGATTCATTCTGGTGGCTTGTTTTGCTACTGCTAACTGTCGCGGTTCTCGCAATAACCCAGACCAGTTCATTTTTTCGATTATCCTCAAAGGGTGTTTTATAACCCCAAGTTATGGCACATCACCTTCCCTGTATTAGCGAATACAATTTTAGGCGCTCACAAAAGATTACATAGTAATTTAATCACAATAATGAATAAATAACTTTTTGTTTTTATTAAATCCAAGCACAAAAAAATCCTTTACAATGGAATGGCAGGTAGTTCCTGTCCATAATCCACTGAAAAGGATCAGCACATGGACAAGGATACCCTATTTTCTTCATTTGGTAAATGGCTAGAGCCAATTTGTTTAAAAACGTTCAAAGAACGCATTGCTGAAATAAAGCAAGATAAGTATGTGAAAAGCTGACGACTCCAGCCTACCTAAAGCTGTTTCTTCATGCTCAGCTGCAGCAGCGCGATGGATTGCGAGAAATTGCAGATGACGTTCTATCGGAAGAATTTCAAAAGGAACTAGGGCTTGAATCGATCTCGGCAGCGCAGTTAAGTCGCAAACATAATCATGTAGAGTCTTCTTTACTGGAGCAGATCTTTGCAGAACTCGTTGCCCGGATTCTAAAACAAGCAAGTACCACGAGACACCGAAAAGACTTCAAAATCATCGATTCGACTACCATTAGACTTTGTTTGCAGAAGTACAAATGGGCTGTCTTTCGAAAGACAAAGGCGGGTATCAAGATACACCTACGTCTAGTCTTTGTCGGCGAGCATGACGTTGTTCCAGAAAAAGCCGTCATGACACCAGCTCGAAAAAATGACATCACTCAGATGGATACTCTCATCGACGAAGAAGGAGCTACTTACGTCTTCGATCGTGGATATGTCGATTACGCGGTATTTGATCGTTACTGTGACACAGGCATTTTCTTCGTTTCTAGGCTAAAGAAAAATGCCGTCATTAGACCCATTCATGCCTTTAAACTGCCTTCAGAGAGTAAGGTGTTATCGGATGAAATGGTCTATGTGGGCACTCCACAAAAACGAATGGAGAATGTCTTACGCTTGATTCATACGACAGATTCAGAAGGAAATTTACTTGCTATTGTTACCAATCGATTCGATCTCGAAGCCGATGAAATTGGCGAGATGCACCGCAAACGTTGGGCAATAGAGACCTTTTTCAAATGGATGAAGCAACATATCCGAATCAAGTCGTTCTATGGAACAAGCGAGCGGGCAGTTATGAAACATCCCACTCTCTTTTAGATTTGTATCGTTGGCTAAAAGCGTTGCTCTGGAAGCCATTTAATAAGTGACTAGACCGAATTCAGCGTAAACCTAGTCGGACTTCCCAAGGTCGGAAAAAGAAAAGATAGTGATATTTCCCATATATTTACCAAATGGGCGGAGCTACCTTTAATGGCTGTTCGACTCTTTGGTTCTAATGATGAAATATAAATTCAGAATATTTGCTCAAAATCAAAATTTGGGAGTAAACCTTTTGTTAGCAAAGGTTTATGCAACGCTAGTGAATAAAAACAGAAGATTTTGAGCATTCAGAGAAAATTAATGCAACGCTAGTGATATTTGGTATATATTTATATTTGTGGTTAGATTACTCAATGAAAATATGACCAAATGGGGCCCCAAGCCCCGTTTCTTATTTGTATATATTTGAGCAATAAACATTTTTTAACCATATGAATACAATCTTCAAGAGGGAGCGTAGTACATAACAAAGGCATCAACGAATAAACCACAGGAGCTGGCCGTTCAATTACAGCTTCGATAGGAGGTGTCATCCTTGGATGGTACAAAATACATCAAGCTGCTCGGACTCATTATCGGCGTAGCGGCTATCAATGTCCTGGTGCTCTCTCCCGGATTTATAGGGGTGGAGCTAGGCGGAAGCCCCCTTGAAACGGCCGTTGGCGTCACCTTATTGTTCGCCAGTGTGCTGGTGCTGCTCTACGGGAGCTATACGCTGCTGTTCAGGGCCCCCGTCGCGCTGCCCGTCAAGCAGATCAAGACGCATGAGGACTATGTGGCGGCATTAAACCATTATCGTAGGGTCAAGGTGCTGGCACAGGATATCGCCCTGGCTCTAAGGCAGCTCGATCGACTGCAAAAAAAGAAAGAAACGCTGCACGAAGTGCTGAATCAACGATTCGAGGCCACCGAGCTTAGCTACGCCAAGTTTGCCTCTGTCACACAGGAAGTAGAAAAGCTGTTTTATTTGAATGTGAGGAGTATCCTGAACCGGCTCCACGTTTTCGATGAGAAGGAATATGAAAGTGTCCTCCATTCTAAATCAACCCAATTATCGCCGCAGATTATTCAAGAACGAAGGATGGTTTACAACGAGTACATGACCTTCATCCAAAATTCCCTTGCCACGAACGAAGAAATCCTGTTAAAGCTAGACAAGTTGATATTGGAAATATCCCGCCTGGACAGCCTGGAGCCCGGGGACATTGAAGCGATGCCCTGTATGCAGGAGATCGATTCGTTAATCAAGCAAACCAAATATTACAAACAGTAAGAGGTGCTGAGCGTGCAAAGAAACGGTAAGTTTTTTCTGCTTTCAGGTATCATTGTCATTATCGTCTTTATCATGGTGTATGCCGGGGTAAGTCTCACTTCCAATTTTGGAAAATCCAAATCACAGATTACAGCCCAAGATGCGGCAAAGCAATTAAAGAAGCTGTACTCCGATATCTCCGTGACGACAGAGACACCGGTCAAAGGACAAATAGACCTGAACCCTGTAGATGTGGCGGCCTCTCTGCCGGACATCTCCAAGTTCCCGATCACCGTAAACAGCACGACGGATCAATTCGTCGAAATTTTCTCTTCTACCGAGAAGTCGGGGACCGGGGTTGACGGTTGGTTAACGGAGGTTGCCACGGAGTTTAACAAAGCGAATATCGTCGTAAACGGCAAACCGGCTTCGGTAAAAATCCGCAATATCGCCTCCGGAACCGCGGCGGATTACATTAAATCCGGAAAATATGTCCCGGACGCCTTCACCCCTTCCAATGAATTATGGGGAGAAATGGTCAAAGCAGGCGGCGTCAAGACGCAGCTCGTTTCCAAGCGTCTCGCCGGCAATGTGCCAGGCATTGTTATCGCCAAAGCGAAATATGATGCTTTAGTAGGCAAGTATGGCGCGGTGAATGTGAAAACCGTCACGGATGCGATTGCCAATAACGAATTTGCCATGGGGTATACCGATCCATTTGCCAGCTCTACAGGGTTGAACTTTCTTGTCACAGCGCTCAGCACATTCGACAGCACGAATCTTTTAAGCGATAAAGCGGTTCAAGGCTTTGAGAAATTCCAATCCAACGTACCGTTTATTGCGTCGACAACGATACAGATGCGCGATGCGGCCAAGTCCGGCGCGCTGGACGGCTTTGTTCTGGAGTACCAAACCTATGTGAATACCGCCGACTTGAAGACGGGCTTCGTCTTTACCCCTTTTGGCGTAAGACATGACAGTCCCTTATACGCTCTAGGCGATCTTCCGCAAAGCAAATCGGAAATTCTTGCGAAATTTTCGGAATTCGCGACCCAGGATAAGTATCAGAAAGCGGCGCAGCAAAAAGGCTTTAACGGTCTTGAGGAATACAAGTCCGAGCTGGCGGCCGTAGACGGGAGCCTTCTCTCTTCCGCACAAAAGGTTTGGAAAGAAAAGAAAGACGGCAGCAAGCCCATTGCAGCGGTTTTCGTAACCGATGTTTCGGGCAGTATGGCGGGAGCGCCTATCAATCGCCTGAAGGAATCCTTGATTAAAGGCCAAAAGTACTTAGGCAAAAACAACAGCATCGGTCTTGTCTCGTATTCCAGCGGCGTTACCATCAAGCTGCCGATCGGCAAATACGATACTTCGCAGCAATCCATGTTTGTCGGTGCGGTGAACAGCCTTCAGGCAAGCGGCGGAACGGCCACCTTCGATGCCATCATTGTCGCGTTGAAGATGCTTCAAGACGAGGTCGCGGCCAACCCGGGCGTGAAGCCGATCATTTTCGTTCTGAGTGATGGAGAAACCAACGAAGGCCATTCCTTAAATGATATTAAGGGACTCGTGGAGACCTATAAGATCCCGATCTATACGGTCGGCTATAACGCGAACATCAAAGCCCTGCAAAGCATTTCAAGCATCAATGAAGCGGCAAGCATTAACGCGGATACAGATGATGTGGTCTATAAGCTGGGCAATTTGTTTAACGTCCAAATGTAAATCAGCCAAAGGAGGATGAGCATGACATTTTCAATGGAAGTCGCAAGTCCGGAGGTCATCAAGGAAGCGATAGAGCAAGAGGTGAGGCCTGTACCTGAGGAGGTTGCCAAGCTGAAAGAGGCGGCGGATGCCAATGTAGCCATCATTATGGGGCTGGATCTGGATTCGCTCGATAAGAAAAAAGAAATACTGCAATCCATCGAAACGTACGGCTTGAATACCATGCGAACGTCCTCCAAAAAAAATTCGATGCTGCAGGTATCGGTAGGAAACCTTGCCAAAAGCGGGGATGAGGGCGGGCCTGTAGCCAAAAGTCTCGCCGAGCTGCATACGCAGCTGAAAGATTTGGACCCGAGTATCGTTGATTTTGCCAAAAAGGGACTCCTTGGAAAGCTGTTCAATCCTTTACGCGCCTATTTCCTGAAATATGAAAAAGCGGATGTCGTCATCGCGGATATTATCGTTTCACTGGAAAAAGGGAAAACAACCCTCAAAAACGACAACACGACGCTGGAAATCGAGCAGCAGGAAGTCCGGGAGCTGACCAAGAGGCTTAGGAAGGAAATTCAACTCGGAATGCTTATGGATGAGTCCATTGAACAGCAGATTGAGCAGGCAAAGCTGCGTAACGAGGACCCTGACAAAATCCGATTTATTACGGAAGAGGTATTGTTTCCTTTGCGCCAGCGGCTAATGGATATGCAGCAAATGCTGGCTGTCAACCAGCAGGGCATTATGGCTTACGAGGTCATCATCCGCAACAATAAAGAGCTCATTCGCGGGGTAGACCGGGCAAACACAGTGACGATTTCCGCATTGCGAATCGCCGTAACTGTGGCAAGCGCCCTCTACAATCAAGGCATCGTTCTGAAAAAGATCGACCTGCTGAACCAAACGACGAACGACATTATTGCGGGGACCTCCCGAATGCTGAAGCAGCAGGGCGTGGCTATTCAAAAACAGGCGATGGAAACGAGCGTTTCCGCGGATACGTTGAAGCAGGCATTCACGGACGTATTGTCCGCCTTCGATTCCATAAGCCTGTATAAGCAGGAGGCCCTTCCCAAGATGCGTGAAACGATCGATCAGTTCCGTGCCTTGGCGGATGCCGGGGAGCAGCAGATTGTGCGGCTAGAGAAAGGAAATTTGTTGGGGCTTTGAAATAAAAATGGATAGCGTCTCCGGAATTGTGCCGGGGACGCTATCCATTTTATTTTTCGTCTAAAGAAGATGAAATTGACGGTACACGGTACGCAAGCTATGCCCTCGCCTCAATCTCCAGCTTCAGCTTCTCCACCGTGTCCGCCAGACTCCAGGAGCCGAGATCTCCTTCTCCCCGCTTGCGAACTGCTGCGGTACCCGAGGCTTTCTCCTGCTCCCCAAGCACGAGCATGTAGGGCACTTTCTCCAGCTGTGCTTCCCGGATTTTGTAGCCCAGCTTCTCATCGCGAATATCCAGCTCGACGCGAATGCCGGCTTCAGCCAACGCTTGCTTCACTTGAAAGGCGTAGTCGTTGTAATGGCCGGACACCGGCAGCAGCTTCACTTGAACGGGTGCAAGCCATAACGGGAACGCCCCGCTGTAATGCTCCGTCAAAATGCCGATGAAACGGTCGATCGATCCATATACCGCACGGTGAATGACAACCGGCCGGTGCCTTTGGTTATCCTCTCCGATATAAGAAAGCTCGAACTTCTCGGGCATCTGGAAGTCCAGCTGAATCGTGCCGCACTGCCAGCTGCGCTTCAGCGCATCGAGAATATGGAAGTCAATCTTCGGTCCATAGAAGGCCCCGTCCCCTTCATTCACCCGGAACGTGATGCCGCGCTGCTCCAACACATTGCGCAGCGACGTTTCCGCTTGCTCCCACAGCTCCTCCGAGCCCATCGAATCCTCCGGTCGCGTGGACAGCTCGATCTTATACTCGAAGCCGAAGATGCGGTAAAACCGGTCGATCAGATCGATGACCTGAGCGATTTCAGCTTCAATCTGATCCGGCCGGACGAACAAATGCGCATCATCCTGGCAAAAGGTCCGCACCCGCATCATCCCGTTCAACGCGCCGGACATTTCGTGGCGGTGCACCTGCCCGAATTCCGCGATGCGGATCGGCAGCTCCCGGTACGAATGCAGATTGTTTTTGTAAATCAGCATATGTCCCGGACAGTTCATCGGCTTCAATGCGAATTTGGCTTCATCCACATCGGTAAAATACATATTCTCGTGGTAGTGGTCCCAATGCCCGGACTGCTCCCACATCCGCTGATTCATCATGAACGGCGTACGCACCTCGGCATAATCGTGCCGGGATTGAATGCTGCGCGACAGCTGCTCTAGCTCCGTCCGAATGGCCATGCCCTTTGGCAAATAGAACGGCATACCCGGCGCTTCCTCCGAGAACATGAACAAGTCCAGCTCCTTGCCGAGCTTGCGGTGATCCCGTTTCTTCGCTTCCTCCAGCAGATGCAAATAGGCATCCAGCTGCGCTTTTTTGGGGAAGGAGGTACCGTAAATGCGCTGCAGCACCTTGTTGTTCGAATCGCCCCGCCAATAAGCGCCGGCCACGTTCAACAGCTTGAACTCCTTTATTTTTCCAGTCGAAGACAGGTGGGGACCACGGCAAAGATCCAGAAACTCTCCCTGTTCATATACGGTAAGCACCGCATCCTCCGGTAAATCGCGGATCAGCTCCAGCTTGAGCGGCTCTTCCTGCTCTGCGAAGATCCGGTTCGCTTCTTCCCGGCTGACAACCCGGCGGACGATCGGCAAGTTTTCCCGGGCAATACGCTCCATTTCCTTCTCAATAGCTCCGAGATCGTCTGTGGACAAGGGCTTTTCGATATCGATGTCATAATAAAATCCGTCTTCAATGACAGGGCCGATGCCGAGCTTGACCGCCTGACTTCCGTATATCCGTTTCATGGCCTGTGCCATCAGGTGCGCCGTGGTGTGTCGGTACACCTCCAGGCCTTCCTGACTGTCCAGCAAAACAATTTCAACCAAAGCATCGTCTTCCACCGGACGGTTCAAATCTACCAGCTTTCCGTTCAGCTTGCCTGCCGCCGCTTGCTTGCGCACGTTCGGACTGATCGACTCCGCAATCTGCTCGATTGTGGTGCCGCGCGGATACCTCCTTGCAGCTCCATCGGGTAAAGTTACTTTCACTTCTTCCATGTCTCCTACCTCCTTCTTCTCGAATTGACTTAAATGATTTCACACGAACGCAAAAAAACGCAGCTCGCCCGAAAGGGACGAGTGCGTTCAGCTCGTGGTTCCACCCTAATTTAATCTGCAGTCTCTTAAAAGCGACGTATGGTATAACGGTCACTTTGTGAAATACTGCAAGTCCTTCATTAGCATCCGTTAACGGGGATGGGGCGGCCTCGCTTACCACCGATGCAGCATACAGAGACGCAGCGGGTTCAACGGGACGGCTCTCAAAGGGGTAATCACACATCAGGAACGGAAGAAGCTTTCAGCTATCGCTTCTCTCTCTGGGCAGCCCTTGAAGGAGATCGTGTCTTTGGTCATAGCCTGAATATAATATTTCACATTATAGGGTCATCTTGGTCAAAGGTCAAGAGGAGAATGTCCTCGGTGGTCCGATCCCCGGCTAAGCTCCGCATTTAGCGCCCCTCAGGCTGAAATCCGCCGAAGCGTTCTTGGAGACGCTCAGACATCCATAAGCAAACGTCCCACAGATCCGCTACCGGCTGTCCCGTAAAAGGAAGCGTGTGCATGTAGCCGGGAGGCCCGAATTCCGGAGTCACGGTTGCCACCGTACGGCCCCGTTCCTTCTGATGCTGCAGGATGCGCTCCCACCAGCCCTCATGTACCGCCAGCTCCCTGGCATATTCCGGTGCGGCCGGATGCGGAACCTGCGGTCCCTCGGCATATCCGACCCGGGCATGAATATGGATCGTGCGTTCGATGGCAAGCGCTAGATTGGCAGCCTGATCGTCCAGCAGCGATTCGCATACGCAGCACCAATGGCTGAAATCCGCCGTGATGCGCAGCTCAGGCAAATCCCGCAGCAGGCTTGCCGTGCTCCATGGCGTAAACATCGCGCGGCCGCGATGGGTTTCATGTGCGACCGGAATGCCGATGCGCCGCTCCAGCTCAATCGCTTTTGCAAAAAAATCCAGCTGCTCCCCGTAAGGTGTGCTGTCCTTGACGCTGTGGGAGACAATGCTCAGCGGGGCAAAGCGTGCGGCACGTTCCACCTGCTGCTCGAAGGAGGCATAATGGTCCTCCCCGCCTGTATACACCATTGCGATATAGTCCAGTCCGAGCTCCTCCAGCAGCTCCCGGAACTTGCTCTCCTCCGCTTCGCCTGGCGGTGCCGTTTCCACCCCGTCATAGCCCGCATCGGCGATCCGCCGGAGGTTATTTTCCAGCGAGCCGCGCATTCCCCATAAAGCCTTCATTCGTTTGAGCTGCATAAAAGATTTCCCCTCTCGGATTCATGTTTTTTCATCGTACATTGTCCAGTCCAAAGGAAAGCCCCGTGCATTTAATAAAGCATCGGGGTCTGTACCCGTGCCCCTTATTTTTTATGCGAAAGGACGAAGCTCTATGGAATTAGGAGGGATCAAAGGTAATTTCGACGCCATCTACAGTCTCGGCCACAATTGTCTGCCCGGTGTGCAGATGGCCAAAAACGGGCTGCGCCACTATGCAGGTGTCATCGATTGGATGGGCTCTCCGCTCCTGTCCGGGGTCAGCAATATCCTGCGCAACCGGTTCGCCCATTTCATGGAGCTGCGCAACATGGCCATTACCGGCATTGACCCCAATGCCCATTGCTATCTCGTTCGGGATTCAGCTTACCATATTATCTCCAATCACGATTTCTCCCTGGAGGCCAATACCCCCTCCCAGCTTATCACTTATCCGCAGTTCAAGGAGAAAATCAACCGCCGGATTCAACGCTTTCTGGATAAGCTTGAGAACAGTCACCGCATGCTGCTCATCCGGACGGAATGCACCTTTGCCGAGGCGCAGGAGCTCCAGGAGGTCATCCGGGCGCTTCGGCCGCACCACGATTTCCGCATTCTTGTCGTGAATCATGCTCCGGTACAGGACATCGTGGAGCTGCATTGGCCGCTTGAAAGCGTGTGCGCCCTGCATATTCCCAGGCAGCGGATTTTTTTTACGAGAACGATGCATATTGGCGCTCCATTCTGTCAGGCATCCATCATGTGTAAACGTCGTCGGGTCTCCTGCCTGTGACCGAGCGGTCCTTCCTTTGACGGGCGATTGACATCCTGGCATGGCCGCTATACGTTGAAACGGTACCCCGCTCCCCACACGGTCTCGATGTACTCAGGGTGGGATGGAGCCGCCTCTATTTTCTCTCGCAGTCTGCGGACATGTACCGTCACCGTAGCGATATCTCCGTTGGAATCCATCCCCCAGATCCGCTCGAACAGCTGCTCTTTGCTGAATACCCGGTTCGGATGGGCCGCCAAGAACGACAGCAAATCGAACTCCTTGGCCGTACAAACGACCTCCTGCTCCTGAACGAACACCCGCCGGGAAGCCAGCTCAATGCGGAGCCCACGGATGCGGATTTCCTCTCTCTGCGCAGCATTCCGGCCACCCGACAGCCGTTCATACCGGGCCAAATGCGCTTTCACCCGGGCCACCAGCTCGCTTGGGCTGAACGGCTTCACGATGTAATCATCCGCTCCGAGTCCGAGACCGCGAATTTTGTCGATATCTTCCTTTTTGGCGGAGACGAGCAGAATCGGGATATCCTTCACCGCTCTGACCTGCCGGCAAATCTCGAACCCATCCACATGCGGAAGCATAATGTCCACAATGAGCAGGCTGCAATTCCATGCCAGTGCCCGCTTCAGTCCTTCTTCCCCCGAATGCCGCATTTCTACGGTAAAGCCGTTAATTTCGAGATAATCCCGCTGCAGCTCGGCAATGCTCGTCTCGTCCTCGATAATTAATATGTTATGCAAGCCCTTCACCCGGCCTTCCGTTTGCCTCATCATTTTTACGTAACGTAAAAAACATCCGCGTCCCCTTTCCCGGTTCGCTCTCTGCCCATATCCTTCCTCCATGCCTCTCGATAATTTGCTTCGCAATCGCCAAGCCTAAGCCGCTTCCCCCGCTTTGTCCGCTCCGGGACGCATCCGCCCTGTAAAACCGGTCGAATACGTAAGGAAGTGCCTCCGCCGCAATGCCCGCACCATTGTCCTCCATGCATACAACGACCTCATCTCCGTTCGGGCCCTTCATACCCCAGCCGATGGCAATTCGCGGCTCCCGCTTATCCATATGCTTCAGGCTGTTGTCTACCATGTTGCCGATCAGCCGCTTCAGCTGATCCCGGTCCGCGAACACCAGGACAGGCGGCTTGCCCGCTTCCGGCTTGTCCAGCCGGATCCCCTTCTGCTCGAGATCAAAGCGAAGCTCCTCCGCGGTCTGTTGAAGAAACACCCCGATATCCAACGGCTCGAATACGAAGGGAACCTTGTTTAAATCCAGCTTGGAAAACAAAAACAGCTCGTCAATCAAGCGATCCATTTGCTTCGCCTTGCTGTGGATCGTTTTCAAATATGTATCCATTTTATCGGGCGTTGCGGCGACACCGTCCTGAATGCCCTCGACATACCCGATGATTGACGTCATCGGCGTCTTGAGGTCGTGCGAAATGTTCGATACGAGCTCCTTGCGGTTTTCCTCGTACTGCAGCTGGAGCTCGACCGACTGCTTCAGCTTCCGGCGCATCTCCTCGAACGATTGGGCGAGCTGTCCGATCTCATCCGGACGCGTCTCTCCCATTGCCGCATCGC
The DNA here is from genome assembly GCF_002234615.1 of Paenibacillus rigui. Taxonomy (GTDB): domain Bacteria; phylum Bacillota; class Bacilli; order Paenibacillales; family NBRC-103111; genus Paenibacillus_S; species Paenibacillus_S rigui. Next base: position 82,611 of record NZ_NMQW01000039.1, read on the forward strand.
TGCGCAACAGCGGGAGGGCAGCGGAATCCAGCTCGCCCGCCTTGATCAGCTCCGCAGATTGCCGCAGCGACTGAAGCGGCTTCACGATCGCCCGCGATGCCCAAATGTACAGCAGCAGGTTCGTCGCCATCAGCGAAAGCAGCAGCACGCCAATCCATACCGGCAGCAGCTCGCGGGTCATCTCCCCGTAGGGGCTGACCTCCTTCAGAATATAAATGCTCCCTTCGGACTTATCCGCCGGAACGGTAAAATCATATTTGACATACGTAAAATAGCGGCTTCCGGCCTGAACGGTATCCCGTACTTTAATGTTAGACGTCTCAATAGGGGGCAGCGAAGCCGGCAGCTCGGCGCTGTTAAGCCTGGGAGACAGGTACGATAATTGGCTTCCTTGTCTGCCGATGATGCCCGCCTGAATCGGAGCCAGCTTTTGGTCCAGCTCCTGCAGCAGCGCAGGGTCATACAGCTGGGCAGGGCCGTTTTTCACATAATATTTGATATCCAGGTACGTGCTTTCCTCGGGCTCGGATAATGGTTTGACCGCGTAATGGCTTGTATAAAAGCTGCGAACGCTCTTCACATCCCCCGTCATCGCTACGGCGACCAGAAAGCCGGCCAGCAAAAACAGCACGATACTTGCAACGAGCATCGATGAATAGGATAACAGCAATCGGATCCGAATGGACATAGACTCCCTCTTTTGCAGTCATGAATTGTAACCTCATAAATTCCATATCATCATATCACAAACCTATCCTCTGCTGAAAAAATCCGCAAACGCACAAGAAATTTCCGCGAATCGGGATAAATGCCTATCACCTATAGGCTCATGCTACATATATTGATCTTGAGAACGGGTCATACACCTATAAAAGGAGTTGTTTGTATTGCAACAGCCTCACAACCAGCAAAGACAAACGATTGGCAATAATGCACCGGCAGCGGTTTCCAGAAGCTTCTTTCCGGGCGGTCAAGGCGGCTTTCCCGGTGGACCGGGTGGATTTCCGGGAGGACCCGGCATGGGGCCCGGAGGATTTCCAGGCGGTCCCGGTCAGGGCGGCTTCCCGCCACCGCCTCCAGGACCCGGGGGATTTCCCGGCGGCTTCCCGGGCGGTCCCGGCGGTCAGAACCCTCCGGGCGCTCCGCAATCCCCGCCGCCAGCCTTCATACCCCAGCAATCATCGGCCACCCTCTTCGCCGTGGATCCCGGCAGCATTCGCCGCTGTTTATTCCGGTACGTATATATTTGGCAGGATAACGGCGAAAGCTACTGGATTTATTTGACCCACGTCGGTCGTAATTCCATTAGCGGCTTCCGCTGGTACGGCTTCGGTCCGGTAGGCTTCTGGTTGTTCTTCGGTCTGGACTTGCGCCGCATTCAATCCTTCTTCTGCGTTTAATCGATCAAAGCCCTGCGAATACATGACGCTGCGCCAGCGGGTCATGCCGAGGATAAACGGCTTCGCCATCGTTCGTGGGGCATGCGTTTGTCAAGGTAGACGAAATATGAGCAGCGTATACTTTCTTCTAAAAAGCAAGCCCGGAGCGGCCGGAACACCTTCACGGGTGATGTTCCGGCCGCTCCGGGCCTTTTTCCTTGCCTTCAGGCATCCTTCAGCAGCAGCTGCGCAATCAATTGGATCGTATCCAGCCTGTTATGCAGGTAATCGTATTCGACCTTGCTTTGATCCGCGGCCATGCGGGCCCTAAGGACCGTGCGCTGCAGCTCATGCGTATGCTGCCATACCTCGGCTTCGCGGGCCTGCTCATTTTTCCCGGTAATGAGTCCCTGACTGAACAGCTCGCACTCTTTGCCGCGGAGCGCCATCTTGGCATCCTCCAGCCGGCCTAATGCCGAGTAGTAGCTCGACCCCGCTTCTCTCAATTGCACCGGCAATTGCTCCAGCTGCTGCAGTACCTCCGTCCGGTTCATCCGAAACACCCTCCCCGATGAATAGTTATCTCTACAGCTTATGTGAGGGGAGGCGCGATCATGCGGTGTGGTCGACTCGTTATTTCATCTGACCGATGGACAAGCTGACTTTGTAATTGCCGTACTGCAGCAGCTCGTCAAGAAGCGCGGTCAGCTCCGCCTGGGTGCCTACGCGAACGCGCATCCAGTAGCAGCCCTCGCCGCCGACTCTGTGCAGCTCTACGATCTGTTCCTTGTGCTGCACAAACGATTGGAATGTCTGGTGGGCATGATTCGACGTCATAAAAACCGTAACGAAAGCATGGACGGACAGCCCGATTTTATCAGGGTTCCAGCGTATCGTATATCCTTCAATGACACCCAGCTCCTGCAGCTTTCTGACGCGCGCGCCGACCGCCTGTCCGGTCAAGTGCACCCGCTGTCCGATTTCCTTGTGAGGAAGATCAGCCCGCTCCAGCAGGCAGTTCAGAATGCGCAGATCGATGTCATCCATCGTAGAATTAGTCATCTCCCCTAAATTCCTTTCATTGTGAAAGTATACAGCCTTAACGTGTTTCACCGGCTTGTATGCAGGCAACCCGGCCTCATCTTATAATTGTAACAGAACCTTATCCTTCGAAGTAAGAGGTGTATCCTATGAACTTAAAGCTGCTTCGCCATGCCACGCTTGGACTCGAATACGGCGGGGTCACGTTCCTCATCGATCCGATGTTCAGCGAAGCCGGCGTCAATCCTCCCATTATGAATACGCCGAATGAGCTGCGCAATCCGCTCGTTCCGCTCCCAGCCACGGCGCAGGAATGGCTTCATCCCGATGCCGCTATCGTCACCCATCTTCACCCGGACCATTGGGACGCCGCTGCGCAAGAGGCTATGGCCAAATCGACGCCGATTCTGTGCCAGCCCGGGGATGAATCCGCCTTCTATAGCTCCGGTTTCCAATCCGTCCTTCCGGTAGCGGATCATGCGCGCTATAAAGGGGTTACCCTGACACGCACAGGCGGCCGTCATGGCACCGGGGAAATCGGCGCCAGAATGGGGAATGTGTCCGGCTTTGTGCTGAAGGCCGAAGGCGAGCCTACCCTATATCTTGCAGGCGATACGATTTGGTGTGATGAGGTCGTTGAAGCCTTGAACACCCACAAACCGGACGTCATTATCGTCAACGCGGGAGGAGCCCGGTTCAACGTCGGGGATCCAATCACCATGGGTGGGGACGATGTCGTTCAAGTATGCCGCTATGCCCCCGGCAGCAAGGTCATTCCCGTGCACATGGACGCGATCAATCATTGTCTCGTCACCAGAGCTCAGCTGCGCGAGCGGCTGGAGGCGGAAGCACTGCTGCATCAGGTGCTGATCCTGGAGGATGGCGAAGCCGTCCGGCTGTAATCAACCAAACCCGGCCTATACTCATAGAGAGTGTAGGCCTTTTTCTCCAATTTTTAAGCTGATTTTCAGCCTTCTTTCAGATTCGTGTCATACATTTGACACAGCCGCCTGCCACAATGAAGGAAAAAAGAACCGTGCCAACGGAACTGGAGAACCCTTCATATGGAAACGAACCGTCTAACCGTCCCGCTCATTCAAGCTGCACGAGGCATTGCCGTCGTGCTCGTTATGCTGTTTCATACTTCACAGCTTGCACACAAATATTTCGAGATCAATTTCCTCGGCGTCAGCGGCATGGACCGGTCCGGAGGGTACAGTTATTTTTTTGTACTCACTGGATTTTTGATGTTCACGCTGTACGGCCGGCATTTCGGTAACCCGAAAATTTGGAGCTCCTTTATCCTGAAGCGGTTTATCCGCATTTATCCGCTGTACTGGCTCGTGAACGCAGCCGTCATCCCGATTTATTTTCTTGTGCCCTCCTTCGGGCTAGGCTTTGAAACGAAGCCGTCGGAAATCGTCCGCTCTCTGCTGCTCATTCCAGAGAGTCATGTCCCGATCCTTGGGGTGGCGTGGTCGCTCATTTTTGTCGTCTTTTTTTACTTCATGTTCTCTCTGCTGTTTGTACTGAATAAAAAAACGGCTGCCGTCCTGTTCTCGATCTGGATCGTACTGATCTGCCTGTCCGGCCTCGGGTGGATTCACGTGAAGGACCATGTCCTGCTGAACTTCCTGCTGGACGGCCAGCACCTGGAGTTCATGCTCGGTATGGCTATCGCTTACGCCGTCCGCTTCATCCCCGCCCGTACAGGCGGATATTGGCTTGGAGCCGGGATCCTCCTATTCCCTGTCGTCTGGATGATTCGCTATGCAGAGCCCGCCTTTGCCTACCCGAACGTGCTGTATACGATCGGATCCGCCCTGGTACTGGTCGGCATCGGAACGCTGCGGGTACAAGCGCCTGCCTGGTTGAAGCCGGTGCAATTTCTCGGAGATGCATCCTATTCGATTTTGCTGACAAGCCTTGGCTTCCTGTCCATTATGCTCAAGCTCGCCAAAACTGTGCATCTGAGTGCAGCTGTCGGTCCGTATACAACCACAGCCTTGTGCTTTGTTTGCGCATTAGGCATGTGCTGCGTATTTTACGAACGGGTGGAGAAGCCGTTGGTGGTACGTTTGAAATCAATGCTTGTGCCAAAAGCGGCCGCCTCCGGCACCGCAACAGCCGGACACTAGCATCTGTCATGCTAAGCCGGCTTCAAACACGAACAGGCCTGAATCTCCTCTCCCTCCTGGATGGAGGAGGAGATTCAGGCCTGTTTGCACGTTGTCGCAAACGAACCGGGCCGAGCCCGGCTTCACGGCGGTAGCGTGGCTCGGTCTAATCCATTTCATAGATCGAGCCGGATTTGCTCGCGAACAGCTCCGCATACACCTTCTCCGCATAAGCGTCGGTCATGCCGGAGATGTAATCCGCCACAAAGCGCGGCCACGGCCACCTGCTCTTGTGAAGCTCGTAGTTCTCGATCCAATCGGGCGGAATGATCAGTCTGCCCGTATCCTGCTCAATGAAGCTGGCCCACAGCCGCTGAATCATGATTTCGCTGCGCTTCTGGAGCCGCTGTACGCGAAAATCCTTAATTAGCGTAACCCAGGCCAGCTTTTTCAATATTTCCATCGTTCGCAGCAAGTTCAAATCCTGCCGGCCGTCCCGGACGAATGTAACCCGCTTCCAGCTCTTGGCCGTATCCTCAATAATGCCTACCTGATGGGCAAATAAACTGACCCAGCGGGCTTTGATCTCCCGGCGTGTACGCGACGCCTCTTTGTTGCACTCCGCATATATCGTTTCCCACTGCGTCAGGAAGGAAGCCAGTACCTCCTTCACCATCGCCTTCATGTCGACGCCGTCCCAATCCTCCGGTTCATAGCCGGGGTCGCTCACAATCTCTTGAATCAGGTTCAGCAACAGACGTTCATCTTCAAAAAACGTCCGGTTCATTTGAATTTTGCCGGCCCGGATGCCATCCTCAATATCGTGGGTCGAATAAGCGATATCGTCGCACAAGTCCATCAGCTGAGCCTCTAGCGTCGAGCAGCCATCCGGCATTTGCCATTTGCGCCGCAGCTCTGCAATGTCCTCCCACTCCTTGGTGTACACACCCTTGATCCGTCCCGCATCGTCCAGGCAATACGGATATTTATTGATACCGAGCAGCACGGCCGCTGTCAAATCCAATCCGCTCCCGCTGCCGGCCCGCTTCTCCAGAAACATGAGAATGCGGAAATTTTGCGCATTGCCTTCATAAGCCATACCGTGGTCCGCGCGGAGCAGGTGGTTCAGCACCTCCTCTCCCTTGTGACCGAAGGGAGGATGCCCCAAATCATGGGCCAGGGAAGCCGCTTCAACCACCTCGGGATCCATGATCAAGCCCGGATGCTCCTTGCGCGCAAGAAACGGATACGCTTTGTTCATCCGCCGCGCCACTTCTCTTGCAATCTGCGACACCTCGAGCGAATGCGTAAGACGGGTTCGGTAATAGTCGCCGGATCCGGCCCCGAACACCTGGGACTTTCCCTGCAGGCGGCGGAAAGCCGGCGATTGAATCAATCTCGCGTAGTCCTTCTCGTATTCGTCTCTTTCCTCACTCGATTTCGAGTGGGTCGTATCGTTTAAACGTAATTTTCGTAAGTCCATAAGGATCGCCTCGTCTCAAACAACCGTTTGTTGTTATATTCTATCATGCTGCGTTAGATAAGGTTACAAGAATCTTAAAAACGACGTCATACCGTGCGTCGCCGCCTTCGATTGTTAATGATTTTACCATTGAAATCACCCGTTTTGCAAAAAGGATTTTCCGTTTTCATAGTGAAAGCGGTTGCCCATGCTGGGCGCACAAGAAAGGCCTGTCCCGCATAGCTATATACGGAACAGACCGGAAGGCTTTGTTAACACTTGAACCGTTCAATTTTGGACTGCAGCTCCTCAGCCATGGCGGACAACGCCTGGGCGGAGGACGATATTTCCTCCATAGAAGCCTGCTGCTCCTGAGCAGCCGCGGAAATATTCTCCGTATTCTCCACCGCCGACTCCGTGACCTCCGATACGGTTCGGATTGTCGCCCCCAGCTGGCGCGTTCCTTCGGTTATCTTCGCCGAGGACGCGGAGGCAACCTGCATTTGATCCGAAACCGCCGCAATTTGGTTGCGGATTTCCCCGAAGAGCGAGCCCATGCGGGACACGACTTCCTTGCCTTCTCCCACTTCCTTGGAAGCTGTCTTCATCGAGCTCACCGCCTGCGCGGAGATGGCTTGCATTTGAGAGATCAGCTCGTTAATTTCACTGGAGGAACGCGAGGTTTGCTCCGCCAGTTTTTTCACCTCTCCGGCTACGACGGCAAAGCCTTTGCCATGCTCCCCCGCCCTTGCCGCTTCGATCGATGCGTTCAGCGACAGCAGGTTGATTTGATTCGCAATTTCGGTAATGTGCGCGATGATCAGGTTAATGCTGCTAGAGCGGCTCACCTGCTCCTGAATAATGCCGTCCAGCTCGTCTACCTTGGCTCCGATCACATTCATCTGCCGGATCGCCGTTTCAAGCACATGAGCCCCTTCCTCCGAGAAGCTTCTCGCTTCATCGGCCCGGCCCGACGTATGCTGCACCAGACCGGCGATCTGGGTCACTTCATCAATCATCGTATCGGTCACGTGCGAGCTCTCGCTGATACGATCCACCAGCTGCAAGGAACCGGAGGACATCTCCTGCGCCGATGTAGCGATCTGCTCCGTAGCCTGTGCATTTTGCTCCGCGCTGGCGCTAAGCTGCTCCGAGGAAGCCGCCAGCAAAGTCGAGGTTTCGCTGATTTCCTCGATCATCGTTTTGAGAGAGATCACCATGTCGTTGAAGCTGGCGCCGAGCTTGCCGATTTCATCGTTGGCTTGAATCTCCACCTGACTTCGCAAATCCCCCTGACTCAAAGCCGATGCCGAGACGATAAGCCGCTTCAGCGGGCGGTTAATGTTCCGGACAATCCAATAGATCAATCCCGCTCCAACGATAACGGCAATGGTCAGCACAAGCAGAGTCACCTTATAGATCGGTGCGGACTTCTGCTCGATCTCCTGTGTCACCATCGTACCGACCAGCTTCCAGCCTGCCGTCGCATTCGTTGTGAAGACCGCGGTCTTGGTATCTTGCCCAAGCTTGTAGTCCAGCCTTCCGCTCTCCTGCTTGTAGAACAGCGGGTAGTGGTCGCCGACGGCATCGGCCCCCGCCTTTTGGGTCGGATGGACGAGAAACTTTTGCTTCCGGTCCAAAATATAAACGTAGCCTTTGTCGCCGATTTTAGTCGAGCTCACCATGTCGGACAAAGCCGTCAAGCTGAGATTGACACTGACCACCCCTTGCTTATCGGGCAGCATCTTGGCTACGGAAATAACCATATTCCCGGAAGTCGCCGAGACGTACGGGTCCGACACAATGACCTTGCCGGCCGCCTTCATACTGTCCTTGTACCAATCGCGTTCCCTTGGGTCATATTTCTGCGCACCGGGATCGGGCGATTTCATCCAGGCTCCATTTTCGTTGCCGAGTACAAGCAGCTCCAGCTCCGGGTGGGTGGATGTAAAAGCATCCATCAGCTCGCGGGTACGCGGATTTTTCTCGTCGGCCGCCTTGCTTGTCATCTGCTTGGCAAGTCCCTCGACATTGCTTATTTCCGACTGCAGATATTGATCAATCGCCTCATTGGTCATTCGGACACTGTCCTCCGAAGATTGAAACAGCGAGCTCGTCATCTCGCTCTTTGCCGTCTGGTAGGCCAAAGCGCCGACAAAGAGACTGGGCAGCAGGAGTACCACGCTAAAGGACAAGATCAGCTTGCTCTTGATGCTCATGTTTTTGAAAAAGGTCATAAGTGGTTTGCGCTCCTTCTATGGTGTCATTTCTTCATTATTCGACATAACCTGAACGGGATTTAATAGCTGCAGCCTTGGAAAAGATTAATTTTTTATTAAAAAACTTGAAATTACTGGAAATGAGCGCTTAAATTTAATTATTTAAACCGGGGTATTAACCGTTACCAAAAAAAGGGTTGCATCTTTCCTTGTTCCGGCTATAATAAATCCATAGACAGGAGATGATCTGATGAATTCTAAAATATCGTTCCAAACCGTCAACCGTCATCAACTCGTCGATGAAATTGTTCATCAGCTCCAGAAGAAAATATCCAATGAAGAAATTCAGCCCGGGGATAAAATCCCTACGGAGCCCGAGCTGATGGAGCAGTTCGGCGTCGGCCGGTCCACGATCCGAGAGGCGGTGCGCGTCTTGGTATCTGCCGGACTATTGGAGAAGAAACAAGGCTTCGGGACCTTTCTTAAGGCGAATCCCGTTATTCAAGAGCCTTTGGAGCAGCGGCTGCGGCGCGCTGAAATTTTGGAGGTCTATGAGGTTCGGCGCATGCTGGAGCTCGAGATTGCCCGATTAGCGTCCGAGCGGCGCGACGAGGAAGATTTGAAGCTGATGCGCCAGCATCTTGATGTCCGCCTCCAGGCATTGAAGCAGGGGAAGATGACTGACTATTTGAATGCAGACGTTCAATTTCACCTTGCCGTCGCTACAGCCAGCAAAAATACGGTCGTCATCGACCTGTACCGCACCTTCTCCACCGTGCTGAGGGAAGCGCTCGACAAGCTCGTCAAGACCTCTGAGGTGCACCATCCCCATGTGGAAATGCACGAGGGCTTATACGAAGCAATTAAAAACCGCGATGCGGCGGCTGCCATTCACTGGACGACCGAAAATCTGGAAACGACCGTTGCCGAGCTTCGCCAGTCATTAGCCCAGGAGGACAAATAGTCTCCCGCTTCATTCGTTGTCTTGCAGAAATACCAAAACATACTTCCGGTTTTAGGACCTGCACTTCGGGTTCGCCATGGAAGAAGCCGTTGATTCCGGAGCAGCTGCTCATTCCTTGGCGTTTCCGTAACGTGCGGCTTTAAACGTCTGATGATATGCTGAATTCATAAGGAGTCGTATACCATTGGACCCAAATACATTGTAAGAGGTGATTCGTTTGAACCCATCATCAGCCCAACCACAGCCGCAGACCACAGTATTCTCCATTCTGTTCGCCATCAGCATTGTTCATCTGCTGAATGATGCCATCCAATCGGTCGTACCGGCCATGTTCCCCATTATGCACGAGTCGCTGAAGCTCACGTTTGCCCAGATCGGCTGGATTGCATTTACGCTGAACATTACCGCTTCGGTGCTGCAGCCCTTGATCGGCCTGTACACGGATGCGAAGCCCAAGCCTTACATTCTTCCGATCGGTGTCTTGTTCTCCTTGCTGGGCATTATCGTATTGGCCTACGCAGGCTCCTTCGTTCAAGTTCTTGCAGCGGTTACCCTTCTTGGCATCGGCTCCTCGGTGCTTCATCCCGAGTCCTCCAGGGTTGCCCATATGGCTGCCGGGGCACGCAAGGGCCTGGCTCAGTCGATCTTTCAGGTCGGAGGCAATGTCGGGCAAGCCTTGGCCCCTATTTTAACGGCTCTCATCTTCGTGCCTCTGGGTCAATTCGGCTTGATCTGGTTTACGCTCGTCGCGGGTGCAGCCGTCGTCGTCCAGCTCTTTGTGGCCCGCTGGTACCGCGGACGACTGGTGTATCGGATCGGTAAGAACGCCGTGCGAAAGTCGGCCGCTTCCCCGCTGCCGAGACGCATCGTCGCTTACTCTATAGCGATTCTCGTCATGCTCTTATTTTCCAAATTTGTATATGTAGCAAGCATGACCGGCTTTTATGCGTTTTACTTGATCGAGCATTTCCAGCTCTCAACAGAACGAGCTCAATTGTTTGTCTTCGCCCTGCTTGTTGCGGGAATTGTCGGGACGTTCCTCGGGGGCCCGCTGGCGGACAGGTTCGGGCGGCGCAATATGATCTGGTTCTCGATCCTGGGAACCGCTCCTTTCTCACTGCTGCTGCCCTATGCCAATATGTTCTGGTCGGTCATTCTGTGCATCTGCATCGGCTTCATCCTGCTGTCCGGCTTCTCGGTCATCATCGTGTACGCCCAAGAGCTGCTGCCCGGCAAGGTCGGCACCGTTGCAGGCCTGTTCTTCGGCTTGGCCTTCGGCCTCGGAGGCATCGGATCGGCCGTGCTGGGAACCCTTGCAGACGCGACAAGCATTACGTTCGTTATTCGCCTCAGCGCCTTCCTGCCGCTGATCGGCTTGCTGGCGGCTTTTCTCCCGACCGACCGGACGCTGCAGCTGCATGACACGACTGTTAAGCATGGGGATGCCTCGGAGGCCGCATCGGCAAAGGCTTGAGAGAGCTCGTGGCGAAAAAATATTGGGTTAGGAAACAACAAAAACGGAGGCTCCTTCGGATGAAGGACGCTTCCGTTTTCTGTTTTCTAGCTTATGTCGTGCAGCTTTAGGTCCACCACGGCCTTCAGCCGGCTGGACTCGTTCGCATAATGAACGATCGCTTGTGTTTTTAAATAATCCTTGGCACTCGTTTCGTTATCCCCGCCGTCCCGCAAACAGACAATAAACTCAGCCAGCGTATCCGATGGCGGCACATCGCCGAAATCATCCACCGTGCGGATCAGCGCACCCTCCTTGCTGTACACAAGCAAGCTTTTGCCTGCGACTTCAATAGCTCCCCCGGTGCCCTCGATACGCCAATTGCCGCCCCATTCGGTCTGCTTCCCGCGGGATGTAATGGAGCCTGTGTAGCTTACCGCAATCCCATCCTCCATCTCCAGCCAGGCATACAAATTAATATCGGCCGGCTCCGCGCTCCAGCTACCGATAGGATTGAAGTTTCTTGCAAATACACGCGCCGCTTCCTTTCCGGTCAAATAGCGGACCATGTCCCAATGATGCACCGCAATGTCATCCAGCAGGCTGACCGTGTACTTTCTTTGCGTGTGGTGATACCTGTAAAAAGTAATATCCACCGTCGTGATCCGCCCGATCGTCCCCACCTCCAGCAGCTCCTTCAGCTTGCGGACGTAGGCGAACCGCCGGTAATTTTCAGCAATCATGAAAGGAATGCCCTCACGGGCTGCCCGCTCTACAATCCGGATCGACTCCTCATAGTCAAAAGAGATCGGCTTCTCGCACAGCACCGGAATCCGACGGTCGAAGGCCAGCCCATTCACTGCGGTATGGACGTGCGGGGGCGTCACATTGACAACAAAATCCGGCTGCTCCTTCTCCAATGCCTCGGCAAGCGATGTGTAGAAGGGATACGGATCCCCCTCCATCTTGCTCTTCATCGAAGCATCCGGTTCCACAACGGCGATCTCCAGACCGCCGAATTGCTTCAGCCTTTTGTACCAGCTGAACCCGGCAACACCCAGACCTGCTAATAATGCTTTCATCGGCTTACTTCCTTTCTTCGCGGAAGGGGATTCCGTATAACCGCCACGGTTTATGCGCCCCGAAATAATTGCACAAGCCCGGCTGCGCCTCTACAGGGGCGATCCGGAAGGAGCCTTCCGCCTTGTCATCCTGCAGCTGCGTTCCGGCACCGCTAACATATAAAATGACTTCCTCGCCCTGCTTCAGCTCCAGCTCGAGGACGCCCTCACCCAGGTCAAGGACGGAAACCGGATGCTCTGACGCTGCGAGAACGGTTTCACCTTCGTTCAAGCTCCAGTCCGTTTGCAGCCGGCAGGGCTCTCCGGCCAAGCTTTTGACACGGACAAATGCCGTTCGCCCCTCCTTGCGTGACGCACTGACCAGAAAAGCGCCTTCGGCCCGCAGATCGTGGAACACAGCTTCCTTCCACTCGCCGGGCATCGCGGGAAAGACACGGATCTTGTCCCCCCAGCTTTGCAGCAGCAGATCCTGAATCGATTCCGCACAGGCCAGCGGTGACTCCATCACCGGACCGGCCTCGCGGTACATCGTATTCGGCTTGATCAAATGCAGGAAGCTCCGAATATATTGCAGAGCTTCATCCCCGAGCCCTATCGAGGCTGCGATGGAAGCCGCTCCAGTGAAGGTAAATCCGCGCATATCCCCTTCCATCCCCGTCCAATAGCGCAGCGATTTGTGAATGAGCTCCTTCTCCTCCTGCCGCTCACCTGTTAGCAGGTGTAGGGGAAACACGGCGAGCAAATGGCTGAAATGCCGGTGGCCGAATTCGATCGGGGCGTCCTTACCGAGCATCAGACCATGGGTATTCTCCGGGTAAGGAGTAAGCCGCTCCAGCACCTGCGTCCACCGCCCAGCAAGAGGGTCCTGCAATGGAAGCCTGTCATGGATACGCAGCAGGGTCTCACAGCCCCAACGCAGCAGCGCCAGATCGTAATGGCAATCGGCCACGGTCATTTTCTTGAAGCTGCCGTATTCCGGCGATACGGTCGGAGGCAGATGAAGCCTGCCGTCTTCCCCCTCCTCAAGCAGATGAATATGGTACTGCACCGCTCTGCGCAGCAGCGGAAGCAGCCCCTCACGAAGCATCGTCTCGTCCATCGTATGCCTGTACTGACGCCAATAATTGTGGCAAATCCACAGCAGGTTGCCTGTCTCGTCGTCCACCGGGCTCTGAAGATCATAGCTGCAGCTGCGGCCCAGTCCTGCGGAATCGTGGCGGAGCGCCTCAGGCACATTGCCGATCAGGTTGTCCCTGTTCGAATCCAGGGCACGGATCAGTGACTCCCCAAGCTCCAGCCGGTTGGAGGTATACACGGGAGAATAGCTCATCTGCACATTCATGTTGAACCATACGCCGGGCCAAGGCGTCGGGGCCATCCACGGTCCTTGATTATCTATGATGTGATGCTCCTTGCGTGTAGCCGAAGCGAGCTTATACATTTGAATCCAGTAAAAGCCCTCCAGCCGGGTATCCGGCAGCGACACGAAGCTTTGCGGATAATAGGCATGCCACCAGCGGCGATGGGATTGCTCCAGCGTGTCCAGCCCCTCGGCGACCGATGCTTGAACAAGCTGCACCGCGGAAGCGGCAGCAGCTTCATTCGCTCCCGGCTGAACCGTTAAGTAAGCTATGCGCCGGGAGCCGGGACCTTCCTGCTCCTCCCACGCCGTCGTACAGCCATCCCCCATATCATAACGCTGAACGCCAACCCGAATGTTCCCCACTATCGACCGGTCCAGGACGATATTCGGAATATACTGGTTCAGATTGATTCCGTCCGCATTTTTCAATATTGGATCTACCTCCGGCACAGCATACCATTGCAGCTTCACATTCCGCTCGCCCTCGGAAGGCTCCAGTTCTATGACCAGCACCGGCTTGTCACTATGGATAAAAGCCCGAAGCCTGATTTCCCCCTTCGTGGTAACCACATGAGCCTGAATTTCGGCGTTCCATAAATCAACCCGAATCGTCGTCGGCTGATATATCCAGCCTTCACATTCCAGATCGATCTCCCCGATCGGCACCCGCGGGCTGTATCCCTCTGTAGGGCGCTTCGCCGTAATATCCGTGCGGCCCAGAACGAACCGCAGCACATTCCGTTTCAGCCGATGCTCCTCCCCGTACATCATCGCCCCCATGAGACCGTTTCCAATAAAGGCCCCCTCATCCCACGTCATCGGACGCGTCGTCCAGCTCATATCATGACGGGCCAGAAATTCACTCCAATTTAATTCTTCCTTTAGCTTATCGGTACGCCTGGATTTGATCTGCATACACTTGCCGCCTCCTTCATATCGTCCTTGGGTAAGCCGCCTGGCTGGAAGCTGACATCAACCCGCTTCTTTTCATTATAAAAAATAGACAGCTGCAAGCCCATGCTCAATGCTCATCTGTACTTGCATAATTCTCAGGTGAAGCTGCTTTTTTACACGAATCAGCAGCCTGTCCCCCTGCTTTTCCTTCAAGAGACTGACCTTCTCCTTTCCCGGCAACGCAAAAAAAGGCCACTCCCATTATGGAGTGGCCACTGAAAAAGTCACCGCTGCATGTACAGATCGTTCTTCCGATCGCTGTTGTCCCTTGATTTTTTTAATTTCGACCCGCTTATAGCGGTCAACATCCGGGGACAAAGGCGAACGCTTACGCTTCTACAGAACGATTCCGTCCACTCCGCCGTTTTTCAGTGGCCTCCATTGTGGAGGTCCTTTGCTATTCAACTATTCACTTCGGGCAAAATATACCCGGTCCATCGGATACCGAGCCCCCGATGGGCGTGGACATCCGACGCTTATTTCCCCAATCAGCTTACTTCTCTTCCTGCGGATCGCCCCGATGCAGCAGCGTCGCTCCCGCAATGCCCGGGTTGGTCATCTCGTACGGATCCAGAATGAAGTTCAGCTCCTCCTCCGACAGCACGTCGTACAACAAGCACAGCTCGCGGACAGATCGGCCTGTCTCAATTGCCTCCCGTGCAATCCGCGCTACTACCTCGTAGCCCAAATGCGGGTTCAAAGCAGTAATAATGCCCACGCTTTTGTCAACATATTCCTTGCAGCGGGCCTCGTTAGCCTGAATACCGTCCAGACAATGCTGCTTGAACACCTTGAACACCTGATTCATCATACTGAGCGACTGTAGCAGGTTGAACACAAGCACCGGCTCCATGACGTTCAGCTCCAGCTGACCTGCCTCGGAGGCCAGGCAAATCGTGTGATCGTTACCGATGACTTGGAAAGCGACCTGATTCACGACCTCACACATCACCGGGTTTACTTTCCCCGGCATGATGGAGGAGCCCGGCTGACGAGCCGGCAGGCGGATTTCGCCAAGACCGGCCCTCGGACCTGACGCCATGAGACGCAGGTCGTTGGCGATTTTGGACATGTTCATCATGCAGACCTTCAAAGCCGCGGAAACCTCCGTATACGCATCCGTGTTTTGGGTGGCATCGACCAAGTGCTCCGCATTCAGCAGCGGAAGACCCGTAATCTCTGCAAGCAGCTTCACCACCTGGACGATGTACTGCGGATCGGCGTTCAGTCCGGTTCCCACCGCCGTCGCCCCCATATTCACTTCAAATAAGTGCTGACGCGTCTGCTCAATACGCTTGATGTCCCGCGAAAGCACCCGGCTGTACGCTTCAAATTCCTGTCCCAGCCGGATTGGAACTCCATCCTGAAGGTGGGTCCGGCCCATTTTGATGACACTGTCGAATTCAACCGCCTTCAGATGAAAGCTTTGATGGAGCTCCTTCATCGTCGCAAGCAGCTGCTCCATCAGCTTCAGTGTTGCGATGTGAATCGCCGTAGGAAACGCATCGTTGGTGGATTGTGCCATATTGACATGGGAGTTGGGGCTCAATGTAAAGTAGTTCCCCTTCTCGCCTCCCATCAGCTCAATCGCCCGGTTGGCAATCACCTCATTGGTATTCATGTTAATCGAGGTGCCCGCGCCGCCTTGAATCGGATCCACGATGAATTGGTCATGCCATTTTCCTTCAATGATTTCCTCGGCGGCTTGTACAATGTAGCTGCCCAAATGGGAAGGAAGCTGCCCTACCTCCATGTTGGCCTGCGCCGCAGCTTTCTTGACCTGAGCCATTGCGATAATTAATTCTTTATGAATGCGGTACCCCGTAATAGGGAAGTTTTCAACAGCCCGTAGCGTTTGAACCCCGTAATAAGCTTCGACAGGCACTTCCTTCGTACCCAGAAAATCCTTCTCCATCCTAACTTTAGCGGTTGTCATGACCTCATCACTCCGTTCATGTGTTGATCGCTCACTTGCTTTCATGTCAGGCCTGTACATTCAGCGCATCCTGTTGCAATCAGGGAACCAATGGCTCCTTCCTGCCGGTTCCGCCTCCTTTGAGGACGTTCTTACAGCAAAAGAAGCGCCCGCCATCAATCATGGAGAAGCGCTTGGTATGCATGTTACTATTTACATTGTTATGAAAATTATGCATCGTGTCAACTTTTGTCGGATGTCGATCACTTGGGCTGCGTATTCACTTCCAGAATCCAAATCCTGCCGTTGTTATCAACGCCATAATCAAACCCCAGCTGCCCGAGCCCAGGAAAAGCCTGTACCAGCAAGCCCGCGCAATGGTGCGTAAGTGTGCGCATTTCCCCCTTCAGCCTGGCAGGAGACACAGACAGCGCCCGGCGAATGGCCATGTCGGACTTCAGCTGTGTCCCGCCCTTGCACAGGTTCGTGACAAATAAGCCGGGACGCGCCAGACGGCCGACAATGGCCGTAATGACCCATTTGCTGCCCTTATTGACGATTTTGACCCTGAAATCGAGCGGCCGGCCGTTGATGCGGGCAAGAGGAATGGCACGCTGGAGCAAATAAGATCTGCCTCTGCGGATCCGGTGTACCGCTGTGAGCAGCGCAGCGAAAGTCGCCGCATATCGGACGCTCCCCTGATAATGGTACGTGTAACCTTTACCTTGCTTAGAAATGAGTATCAGCCCGCTGCCTCCGGTACCTGTCGTCGGCTTTGCTACGACACGCCCATAGCGGGCCAGCATGCCGGACAGCTGGGACGGTGCAAAACGTCTGGTTTCGGGGACCCGCGCCGCAACGCTTCCATGCTTCAGCAGAACCCGGGTCTTCTCCCACTTGTCAGCAACGCTTGTGGACATCCCTCATCCCTCCTTCTTCTCTTACAGCTTATTCAAAAAAGAAGGACGACTCCTGTACCTTTGCCACAAAGAAACAACAACAACACCTAAAAATTCCACAATGAGGAATGAGGGTCTCCATATATAATGAGCTTTGTGTATGCGCTTTCTTTTTTTTCAGGGTGAACCAGCCTGGCTATTCAGCCCGGCCGCTGAACCCGCGCATCTGCAACCCCCCGGGAAAGGAGGTCCCTACGGCCAACAACACGAATCTGCCCGAAGGATGGACTGGATTGCTATATAATCTTTGTACAATTCCAAAGGAGATGATTTTGAATTGAACAAAACGAAAAACCGTCCTGAACGCGCCAAAGCCTGGATCAGCTGGTGTTTAAGCCTGCTGCTGCTGGCCGCACTCATCCCTCTCGCTCCTGCAGCCAGCGCTGCAACCCTGCTATCCGACGATTTCGAATCGTACGCAAGCTTTCCCTCCGGCAGCTGGGTGAACGCCAGCAGTAACGGAAGCTGGAGTATCGCAGCGGATGGCACTCAAACCGCCAAGCAAAGCGCCACCGGGAATACCTTTATCGTAACGAACGGACAGGCTTCCTGGACCGACTACACTTATTCTGCCAAGATCAAAGTCGGAGCCACCAACGTACGCAACGGGATTATCGGCCGCTACGTAGACAGCAATAACTATTACTTTCTCCTCCTCTACAACGGCAACGTCCTGCTGAACAAAAAAGTGTCCGGCTCCACCACGACCCTGCAGCAGGCTGCTTTCACCGCCAACACCTCCACCTACTACGAACTCAAGCTTGAAATTAACGGCACTTCCGTCAAAGGCTACGTTGATGGTGTATTGAAGGTTCAAGGGACGGACACGAGCCTGACCTCGGGTAAAATTGGATTGTATGCGAATGGTATCGCGAACTACGACAATGTGCTGGTCAGCGATAGCGGCTCAGGTGGCACGGATACAACCCCACCCGCAGCGGTGACGAACCTGGCCGCAGGCTCCCCTGCCTCTTCTTCGTTGACACTGACATGGACGGCTCCAGGCGACGATAACAATACCGGCACCGCTACGTCCTATGATATCCGCTACAGCACAGCGGCCATCACCTCCGCTAATTTCGGAAGCGCAACGCAAGTAAGCGGAGAACCGGCTCCTGCAGCCGCAGGCACTTCCCAGTCGTTGACGGTCAATGGACTGTCGACCGCCACTACGTATTATTTTGCATTGATCACAACCGATGATGCAGGCAACAGCTCTACGCTCTCGAATGTGCCAAGCGCATCCACGAGCAGCGGTAGCGGTGGCGGAAGCGTCGTCAACGTCTCGACATCAGCCCAGCTGGACAGCGCAATCGCTGGCGCAACGGCCGGGACAACCATCCTATTGGCTAACGGTACGTATACCAAAAGCGGAGCCTTCAGCATTAGCGGCAAGAACGGCACCGCGACCAACCCCATCACGATTAAGGCCGCCAACCGCGGAATGGCTGTCATTTCCGGCAGCGCTTATTTTACCGTCACCTCATCTTCCTACATTGTGATTGACGGACTTCAATTCACGAATACCGGCAATTCTGCTGTGAAGCTGACCAGCTCGAACAATGTTCGAATCACGCGCAATCATTTCCACTTAACAGAAGACGGCAATTCGTTGAAATGGGTTTATATCGGAGGCGCGGACAGCCACCACAACCGGATTGATCATAATTTGTTCGAAGAGAAGCATGATCTGGGTAATTTCATTACCTTCGACGGCTCGTCCACCCAAGTATCCCAATACGATACGGTCGAGTACAACCATTTCCGTAACATCGGCCCAAGGGCAACGAATGAAATGGAATCGATTCGTGTCGGCTGGAGCCAAATCTCCATGTCCGACGGCTTCATTACGATTCAATATAACTTGTTCGAAAATTGCGATGGCGACCCCGAGATCATCTCGGTGAAAAGCGGTAAAAATATCATCCGCTATAATACCGTGCGCAACTCCGCCGGCGTCATCTCCGCACGGCATGGCAATGGCAGCAGCTTCTACGGCAACTTCTTCCTGGGTGACGGCCAGAAGTCCGGACTGGGAGGCATCCGTCTTTATGGTCAAGACCACAAAGTGTACAACAACTACTTCGAGGGGCTGACCGGATCGGGATATGACGCTACCCTTGCCGTAGATGGCGGTGACGTCGATACAAGCGGCAGCCTGAGCGGTCATTGGCGTGTCTATCGTGCGGAAATCGTGAACAACACGCTTGTAGGCAATGCCACCGGCATCGAGATTGGCAAAAATTACAGTCTGGCGCCAAAAGACAGCATCATTGCCAACAACATTATAAAAGGCTCGACCGGCAAGCTTATTAATGAATACAAGACGCCGGTGAACATGACCTATGCAGGCAATATCGCCGACCCTGACGGCACGGCAACCGTCGGGATTACAGCGACCTCCTCTCAGGTGAATGTGACGGACCCTCTGTTCACTACTTCGGGCGGACTGCAGAAGCTGTCCAGCGCAAGCCCTGCCATCAACAGCTCCAGCGGCAGCTACAGCTATGTGACCGAGGATATGGATGGGCAGGCAAGATCAGGAATCGACGATACCGGAGCGGATGAATATTCTACTACATCGATCCTACACAAGCCATTGGCTTCTACGGATGTCGGAGTGAACGCACCCTGACTCATTGCGCTGAACGAACTTGGCCCTACCCTGCTTCCTTACCTTACCGGCGGCAAAAGGCTTCAACGCCCGTCAAAGGACAGCTCGTATCGAGCAAGGTTTACACAAGGCAATAAGCTGCTGGATGGATATACATTCTGCTGCACAACTAAAGTCGGCATTGCTGGGGTATCTCAGCAATGCTGGCTTTTTCTTTTGCTCCGAAGAAATAGAGGGCGGAGCTCTTCCCTGCCATACCCATGCTGACGCCCGTAGCTAGCAGATCCTCCCCGCGCTTTCTTCGTGCGCTATACGCTTCTTCCGGGCTTCGTATGATCGCGGAGAAGCAAGGACTCCTTCGGAAGAGGAGATTTTCTCCGCCCGAGCATATTGCTTCCAACCACCCCCGCCACAATAACGATCGCGCCAACGATATGGAAATATTCCAGCCGTTCCCCCAGAAACAGGACGCCTGCCACAATCGTAACGACCGTCGCCAGATTGTTGAAAACACTGGCCTTGGACGCATCCAGGCGCGACAGTGCGAAGTTGGACAGGAAGATCGAGATAAACGAAGAAGCGACCCCCAAATAAAAGACCGACAACGTAAACGTTGAGTGGGTCAAGGGCTGCCAAAACTGCCCCAGCGTCCCTGCGAAGCTGTGCCGGGTCACAGCGATGGCATTAAAGCCCAGAAACCCTGCGATCGTCACGACATAAGTCATATCCAGCATAGGGATTTGCCGTTGGGACAGCTTCTTGGCCAATACGCTGTAGCCTGCCAAGGATAAGGCCGAAATCAGAATAAGCAGAATCCCCTTCATACTGGTCGCCTGCAGCTGCAGACCTTTCATTGCAAAAATATAGATGACACCCGCAACGGACAAGAAGGTACACAGCTTCTGCCCCAGGCTGGAGCGCTCCTTCAAGACATAGGCTGCAAGGAGCATCGTAAGGATCGGGACCGTCGCATGAATGATTCCCGCCTCCGAGGACGTTGCATATAGCAGCCCATACGCCTGAAAGGCAAAGAAAGCAATCGGGTACAGCAGAGCCAGCGGAAGGATGCGCAGCATATCCCTCCAGCTGCTCTGCAGCCTGACCCATCCGAAGGCGAACGGAACCATGGCTGCAAGAAACGATAGCGTAAACCGGTGTGCCAGCGTATCCAGCGGATCGGCTTCGGTCAATGCCAGTTTTACAAAAATAAACGATAAGCCAATAATTAACGAGCTTGCCACTGCGGCAGCATAAGCGCTGGTTGGACGTGAATTTCCCATGACAGCTTCCTCTCTCCCCCATTGATGCATCTTCATGTACCGGCCGGTATAGCTATATACTAAGTGAGGCTGCTCTATGTTACAATGAACAAAAGCACGATCTGTACCGGTACAGATTATAGGAACAGGAGTCTTGCCATGCATAAATATTTGCACGTTTTAACTGATCTGGAGGCGGCCATCGAAAGCCCGCCCTATCGCGACGGGAGCAAGCTGCCTTCCGTCCGCTCGCTGACTGCGCAGTACGGCTGCAGCAAAAGCACGATCCTTCGCGCACTGGACGAGCTGGAACGGCAGCATCTGATCTACTCCATTCCGAAAAGCGGCTACTACGTCGTTAAAAAATCCGCGGCACCGAAGCAAAGGGCCGAAGCGTTCCTTGACTTCGTTACGTCGGCACCCGATCCGGATATATTTCCTTACCTGGATTTTCAGCATTGTATCAATAAAGCCATTGACACGTACAAGGAGGAGCTGTTTGTTTACGGGACGCCGAAGGGACTTCCCTCGCTCATTCAGGAGGTCCAGAAGCATTTGGCCGATGATCAGGTTTTTGCCGATACCCGGTCGATATTTATCGTTTCCGGGGTACAGCAGGCGCTGTCGCTGCTATCCACGATGCCGTTCCCGAACGGTAAAACGCGCATTCTCGTCGAGCAGCCAAGCTATCATCTGTTCATTGAGCAGCTGGAAACGCACGGCCTTCCGTGTATTGGAATTGAGCGAACGGCGAAGGGAATCGATCTGGAGGAACTCGAGCGGATATTCCGAACAGGCAAAATCAAGCTGTTTTATACGATGCCGAGATTTCATAGCCCGTTAGGCTGTTCTTACACCCGCGAGCAAAAAAAGAACATCGCAGCGCTCTGCCGAGCCTACGACGTTTATGCAGTGGAGGACGACTACCTGGCGGATTTCGAGCAGGATCCCAAGGTGGATCCCCTCTATGCCTATGACGACAGCTTTTCCCATGTGATTTATTTGAAAAGCTATTCCAAGATTATGTTTCCGGGCCTCCGCATCGGCATTGCCGTCATCCCTGACGCTCTCTCGGAGACGTTCCACAAGCACAAGAAGCTTGTGGACATCGACAGCTCCATGCTGTCCCAGGGAGCGCTCGAAATTTATTTGAAGAGCGGTATGTTCGAGCGGCATAAGCAAAAAATATCCGCTTCCTATGCCCGCCGGGGGCGGATTCTGCATGAGGCCGTGCAGGAGCAGGCTCTGCTGAGCGGAGGGCTGTTCCGCAACGATCCTGACGCCACACGCCGCCTGGGCGTCCACACCCATATGCTGCTGGACGCAAAAGTGCCGGTCTCCCGCGTCATCCGTCAGCTCAAAAAGCTGTCGATTGCGGTAGAACCGGCAGATAAGCATTATTTAACCGATTTTCCGAAGAAGGCATCCATCCTGAAGCTGAACGTCTCCCATGTTCAGGAAGGAGCTATCGCAGAGGGGATTGCCCGGTTGGCCGACACGATCCGCCGGGCGGTTCGTTAACTGTGCACCGAACGCAGCCCCCGCACAAGACACGGCCTTACAGACGGCGGCCCGGCCCTCCGTCCTACTTCACCACGTTGACGGCCGACCCTTGCATATAGCGGGCCACATTGTTCACGGCGATATTCATCAGCCGCTCTCTTGCTTCCTTCGTTGCCCAGGCAATATGCGGCGTAATGATGCAGTTGCGGGCCTGAAGCAGCGGATTATCCGCTGCCGGCGGCTCAGCCGACAGGACGTCAAGTCCAGCTCCGGCCAGCTTGCCGCTGTTCAGCGCTTCCGCCAGATCCGCTTCAGCAACCAAACCGCCCCGCGATGTGTTGATCAGGAACGCGGTCGGCTTCATGAACGCAAGCCGCTCTCCATTTATCAGCCGCTCGGTTGCAGACGTCAGCGGGCAATGTAGGCTGACGACATCAGATGCGGTCAGCAGCTCCTCCAGCGTTACCCACTCAACCCCCTCCGTAGGGGGCGGGGCCGTTCTTCCGCTGCCCACCGCCAGTACCCGCATGCCGAAAGCGCGGGCAATCACGGAGGTTTGGAAGCCGATTTGGCCAAGTCCGATCAATCCGATTGTTTTACCGGCTAGCTCCGTCAGCGGCGACTTGGTGAAGCAGAAATCGATGCTGCGGGTCCATTCCCCTTGATGCACCGCATCGCTGTGCAGCTGTACCCGGTGGCACAGCTCCAGCAGCAGAGCAAACACAAGCTGCGCCACCGAATGCGAGCTGTAAGCGGGCACATTCGTAACCACGATATCCCGCGCCGACGCCGCTTGCGTATCTACGATATTGTAGCCCGTTGCCAGCACCCCGATATATTTGAGCTTCGGCAGCTGTGCCAGCGTACCGGCCGATAACGGAGTTTTGTTGGTCAAGACGATGTCGGCCTGTGACGCACGTTCGATAATGTCCTCCGCCGCTGTACGGTCATAGACCGTAACCTGGCCCAAAGCCTCAAGTCCACGCCAGCTTAAGTCCCCAGGATTCAATGTATACCCATCCAATACGACAATGTTCATTTTTTTATACCCCTTTCCTTCCCATGTTTTATGAATGCGCCTTTAGCTGCCTGTTTCAAGTTTTGAGCTTAACCTCTTTTTGCTCCCCGATCCATTCCTTCAGCTTCTCCGGATTCATCGGCTTCCCGTAGTAGTACCCTTGCATCACCCGACAGCCCTGGGACTGGAGAAATTCAATCTGTTCAGGAGATTCCACCCCTTCAGCGACGACATCCAGCTTCAGGTTTTTGGCAATTGAAATGATGGTGCTGATGATCGCCTGCTTGGAGGGCAGGTTGCTGTCGCGAATAAACATTTGATCGATTTTCAACGTATTGATCGGCATTTGGTCCAAGCTGCCTAGAGAAGAGTAGCCTGTCCCGAAATCATCCATCGAGACTTGTACCCCCAAATCGCGAAGCGCCGTCAGCTGCTCAATCGTATCCTCCACATCGTACATCGCAATGGATTCGGTAATCTCCAGCTCCAAATATTCCGGCTTCAACCCCGAAACCTCCAAAGCCTCCGTCACCATCTCGTACAAGGAGCCGCTCTCGAACACGCGGATCGACATGTTGATCGAAACGCATACCTTCAGCAAGCCTTCATCCTGCCAAATCTTATTCTGCAAGCAGACCACTTGCAGCACCCAGCGCGTAATCGGGACGATAATCCCGGTTTCCTCGGCAATCGGTACAAATTCGCCTGGCGACACCAGGCCGAGCCGGGGATGATTCCAGCGAAGCAGCGCCTCCATTCCGGAGATCTGATCGGTTTCCACATCCCATTTGGGCTGATAATCGACAATGAACTGCTTTTCAGCCAAGCCTTTGCGCAGATCCATCTCCAGCTCCAGCTTGCGCAGCAGCTTGCGGTCCATCTCCTCGTCGAATACCCGATAGTTGTTTTTGCCGCTGGATTTGGCATTATACATTGCCGTATCCGACGCTTTGAGCAGCGTAACGCGTTCGGTTCCGTGCTCAGGCACGAGACTTACGCCGATACTGCCGGTAACGTACAGCTCATTGCCTTGAATGTAGTAGGGACGTTTGATTTCCTGCACAAGCGTCGAGGCGAGCTGAACGGCTGCCGTCCGGTCCCCCCGGGTGGAGGCAATCAGGAATTCGTCGCCGCCCAATCGAAAGGCGGTCTGCCTTTCATTGAGGTGTTTCTTCAGGCGGGAAGCAACCTCCTGCAGGAGCAGATCGCCAATGTCGTGCCCCAGCGTATCGTTAATCGACTTGAAGCGGTCCAAATCGATAAAAAGCAGGAATCCGCTGCTCGGGCTTCCGAAGGATTCCTCGAAATACCTGACAAGATGATGCCGGTTGGGTAAACCGGTCAATGCATCGGTATAGGCCATTTTTTCCAATACGTTCCGATCGAAAAATATCGCTGCCCACGAAACAGCCAAAATGAAAAAGGTCGATAAAGCAACACCGATCAGCAAAAACATCGGCGTCATGACCACGCCTCCGTCCGTCAAGCTTTGCTCATTCACCGTAAAATGGGACGCCGCCATTCCCGTATAATGCATGCCGCATATGGCTAGCCCCATCACCAAGGCACACACCGGACGGCAGCGCCGGAAGTTAACCGACACCCGGGATTGCCGGAACATGAACAATGCCGCATAAGAGGCTGTCAACGCGATCAGTACGGATAGCCCCACATACACCGGATGGTACGTCAACACAGCGGAGGTTCGGACCGCCGCCATCCCGGTATAGTGCATCGTGACAATACCGCTGCCCATGAACAGTCCGGCAACACCTATTCTCAACGGCCCCGCATGAGCATCAGCCGACACCCGAAACGCGATAAACGAAGCAGCAATGCTGGCCAACAGAGACAGAAACGTCACTTGGATATCGTAGGTCACTCTGACATTCAAATGAAAAGCAAGCATGCCCACAAAATGCATCGACCACACGCCGCAGCCCATAACACACGAACCCGCCAACAGCCAAACCACTCTGCTTCTGCCTTTGGATTTCGCTATTTTTTCCGATAAGCTGAACGCCGAGTACGATGCCAATACGGCAATAAGGAAAGAAAGTAAAACAATAGGCACGTTGTAATGTCCTTGTAAGTGAACCACGATGAAATCCTCCATTGGCGCAAAATAAAAACCAGGTCCATACAGCTTTCAAAGCTGTTACGCTTTACGCTTCCAGCCGGACTTGTCCGCCTCCGGTAATTTCAATGATTTCATCGTCCACTCGGATCCACACCGGCCGGGCGGAAGGGTTGTATACAAAGCTGCCAGCAGCAGAAAATTTCAATTGCTGGAATGCTTTGACGTAATCTACAATTTCGATGTTGGTGGCATACCAAATATCGTTGTTTCCGCCCACCTGTTCGCAGAACCGGCTGATGAGCTCCCAGTTGTTGTCATTATCGAACTCATAGCTATGGCCCCATACATACATCATGTACAAGTATTGGGATTTGTGCAGCTGGGTGAATGCCTCGCCCAAACTCAACAAGTTATGGTTATGATGGCAGGTCGGCTTCCATTCCATCCAATCGTCCGGCATGCCGAACCCTCCCGTACCTTCCGTCACTCGGGCGTATTCAATTCCGAGAAAAGGCAGCAGCTCTTTAATTTGCTTGTTAAAGGAGCCGTTCGGATAGGACATCCCGCGTATGGTATATCCGACTAATTGTTCCAAGCCTTTGCGGTCCTCCATCACCTCATGGATCAGCTGCTCCTTCGGGCATCTGGCGATCGTCGGATGCGTTAACGTATGTGCAGACACTTCATGTCCCCGATACAGCTCCGCTACTTCCTCTTTGGCGATTCGGCCCGGATCCGCATCTCCCATCAATCCGTAATTGATATGAAACGTGCCTTTGATGCCGTACTTATTAAAAAGCTCGACCAGTCTGCGGTCAGCGTGCTTCCCATCGTCGTAGCTCATCGTTAAAACTTTGAATTTACCTTGCGGAAACGTCATTAATATCTTTTTCATCTGCACGACCACTCCAGCTCATAGATTAGGGATTTCAAGCGCAATGCCAAGGAAAAATATTGAATATATCCATTATAAACAGAACGGTGGATAAATGGGGAAATTTATATAGAACTTAGACAAAAAAATCCCCTGCCCTGCTTCCAAATTCGCAAGGTAGGGGATTCGAGCTCAGCAAAATAACTGGCTCCGCCACAGAAACGGAGCCGACAGTGAATAAAAAAGAGACCGGCTTGAAATGAGGCCACTGAAAAAGTTACGGCTGCATGGACGGATCATTCTTCCGATCGCTTACGCTTCTACAGAACGATTCCGTCCACTCCGCCAGTTTCCCAGCGGCTTCGCTTGAAATAAGCCAGTCTCCGTTGGAACGGTAGAATATAATAATTCCTATATGATTGCTACGATATCATCCCTACGGCAAGTCATCAACCAGTATTTGGAAGACAATGTCTTTTCCATTAACGCTTCGGTACCGAAGTGGATGACGTACTGACCGCCGCCGTATATTTGATCGTTTTCTTAATGGTCTCACTTGATTTGCCATATTTGTTGCCGGCCTTGATCTCCACCGGATTGTCCCCCGGAACCAAAGCGAGAGCGTACGACACGCTGCCTTGACCGACCTGCTGTCCATTGATGAAAATAGCGGGACTCGGATCGTTCGGATCCGTAGCCGTCGCGGTAATCGTCACGCTGCCGGTCTTGGAGGTATCCGGGATCGCCCCATGCTTCACCACCGGAGCCGGCATATTATAGGTTACCTTCTTCGTGACCACCTCTGAGGAGGTCCCGCCGCGGTTCACCGCCTTGAACTCGAACACGTTCTCCCCGTCATGCAGCATCACTGTCGTGTTCATGGCTCCGTTGCCCATATATTTCCCGTTCAGGAACAGCTGGACCTTGCCCGTCTCCGCTGCTTCCCCCTTCACGGCCGCCTTCAAGGCAAGATTCATCGCGGTAGCCGTCTCCGGCAGTGCCTCCACGGCGATCTCAGGCGGAGGCCCGAAGCTCGCGAGCCAATTGCCGATCGGGTTCCACAGCACGACGAGCAGCAGCACGAAGACCGGGAGCGCGATGAGGCCGGAGCGAATCAGCTTCCGCTTATTTTTGACCAGAAGGCGTACCCAAGCCGGCGATTGCTTCAGCTTGATCGTCTGGAACAACGCTGCGAAGGAAGCATTGCCTGTCGCGAGAAGCTGCTCGCGGACCGGCTTTTGTCTGAAGGCTGCGGGATCATGGCGGTCGAAATATTTGGCGACTGCGGCGCGGTAATTCGGATTCATGTCCCCTTTGGCATCCAGGAACCGGTCATCCTCCGCCGACCACAGCAAAAAGTCGTACATCAACCCGGTCCCTGCTGTATTCGCTGCTATATACTCGAGCATCCGGTCATAGTTGTATACCGAGGCAGCATAACCGCGATCCGGGTCAGCATCCGGTTGATAGAACGCATAGGTTAACGCCCGGAACCTGCCGGCGTCCAGCCGGTCTGCGAGCAGACGCTGCAGCGTCTCCTGCACCTTGTCCAGCTCCATGGGTCCAAGGCTTTGGAACGCCTCCAGCGCTTCGGCCTCCTCGCCAGGTTCCAACGTCAGCATCCGGTACAGAATCCCGAGCAGGATGAGAGACTGCCTGCTGCTTTTATTCATGTTCTGAAGCAGCTCGGGGTCGATGGGATCCACCATAAAGCGCAGCCGTATGGCATCCTCGTAACGAAGCTGATTCAGCTCCAGCTCCCCTAACAGCTCCAGCTGGATCTCCAGCTTCAGCTGTCCGATAAAGTCGTCATACTCCCTTTTGCCGTAACGGTCCGGCACTTGGTCAAAATAACGGAACAGGGTGCTGATAAGCTCAATCCGCTTCTGGGCATCCCTGGCCTGGAGCAATAGCTTGATTTTCTTCAGCACTTCATTGCTGAAAAACCGAACGAGCACCAGCTCGCCCGCATGCGTCAGCCAAAAATCAGTTTCCTTCTGGAGCCCTTCGACGGAGCTTACCTTATTCATCCGGTACACGATGTACTGCTCGGCGGTTGGGGCGGACTGCTTATGCAGCGCCTTCATCACGAGACCAAAGACGCTGTCCCGCTGAATGAGCTGATCATAAATGGCGACCGACCGCTCCATGCCTTCTCCCTTAATAGAGCTTGCCCGATGAATAAAGACGACGAAGCATTGAATAAGCAGTGCCTTCTCCCCTTGCCCGGCAAATGCGTAGTAGTCGAGCAGAGAGCCCACATAATCCGCCGCTGGCTGACCGCCGCCGTCCGATGCCTCCTTGCGGAGCAAGCGGATGAACAAATCCTTGAGGCGCTCTTTCCGCTCCGCGGTTTCCGCAGTCAGGTAGGTCAATATCCCCTGCATCGTACCGGTCCGATTCGCCTCGTACAGGGCCTCGTCCCCCTGCTCTATCGCATACAGCTCAGCTAGCTGGCAGTAGACAGCAACGGCCTGGGCCACCTGTCCCCCAAGACCGGCCAGCGCCAGCTCAAAGAAATCGAAGAGCTGTCGCAGCTGCTCCTGATCCTGGCGCCAGTTCCACACGGTTTCAAAATAAACACACTCGCTCGCCGGCAGCTCCGTATTCAGAAACCGCTTGTTAGGGAAATCGAAGATGTAGTCCTTATCAATACGCCGGTCCGGCAGGCGCAGGCTGCCTTTTTCCACGAACACGACATGCACGTTATGCTTGCTCTCCGGCTCGCTGTTGAAGGTCATAAAACCAAGCAGCCTGCGAATCGCATAAGGAATGCAGCGGTAGATGACCTCGAGCAGCGCTTTTGCCTTCGCCGCGCTTGCAGAAATATCGGTATCCAGCGCGATGTACACTTTCCTTTTGTTCGTGACGGAAGACATCACCGCATAGACGAGCTGCTGGAACAGTTGGGCATCGATGCCGAGCTCGGCAAGCAGCTTTTCCTGGTCCGCTTCCTCGTAGCCTGGATCGTAATCCACGGCGTCCAGCTCGGGAAGGGACTTGCCCTCCCGGATATCGTAGCTGCTCTGGAAGCCCCGAATCCGGAACAAGCGGTTCGGCTCCCGCACGAAAGGCTCCTTACCGTCCTTCGGAACAACGTATTGGTGCGTGAAGGACGCACTGCGCTGCCCGGTGAAGTCGGCACCTATGTAAATGCTGCGGCCGATCACCAGCTCCCCGTTATCGGCATGAAACACGAGGAATGATTCCGGGAACAGTGCTTCGTTCGTTTCTCCCCGTGTCAACAGCTCCTGGGGCGCTTTGTATACGCAGTAAGGATGCAGCACCGATTTAATAAACGTAGGATCGAGCGACGGTGACTTCGCAACGGTATCGAACCCTTCGCTGGTGCGGAAAACCCCTTCCCGGTCGCGGGTAAAATACTGCTGCTGCACTTTCTTCTGCATCATCACGGCGCCTCTCTCCTGTCTACGTAATCGAGCTGCTGCAGCAGCCAGATGAACGGCTCATCGACACGGGTCGGGCTGATGACGCCCGTCACCTGCCGGTTCACCGGGTTCGTGCCCAGCGCAGACACGGCAAAGTAAGCGGTGTTGGTAAAATATACATCGACCGCGTCCTTGAACGGACGGTCGACCTTTTCGATGAAGCGGCTGATCTCGCCGTTAATATTTTCAAACTCGGTCTGATTGAGGAAGCCCTTATGGACGACATTCCGGAATACATTGCTGTTCGGCTGAATGTACTCGCCATCCTCCTCCTTCAAATACTGCAGCATGTCGCTTTTGGTCAAAACGATCGCCGTCGGAATATTCGTCTTGCTGTTGTGCTGGTGGGCGATGAAATTCTCGAATAGCGAGATGACGACCTCGCGCGGCTCATCATAGCGGTTGGCGAACTCGCCCTCCTCCTCGCCGAGCTTAATATGGATCCGGTCCCGGATGCTGCGGATTTGCAGCGGGTCGACGAGAAACAGAATGCCGGACGAATTTTTGATATGCGATGCATAAATATCCAGGTAGTCCCGCTCCACCATACCCTCACCGGCCACATCGAAAAAGACGAGGGTCAGCGGCGCCTGCTCCGGGTCCTTGAACACGAATTGAAAAATAAACGGCTCCTGCTGCTCATTCGGATTCGTCGACTGGAGCATGCTGCCCCGCTCAAAAATGGGCTCGTGGTAATTTTGCCGGAACTTTCGGCTGATTTCGGCACTTAGCGGCATGCAGGCCGCATTGAAATTCGATGCCGTCGTATGCTGCAGCGTATGGATCAAGGACGTCATGTAGACGGACTTGCCCACCTGGGAGGCGCCGACGATCGAAATGATGTTGCTCGGCACCTTCCCCGCCGAGATCGGCAGCTCGTTGTGGCAGCTCGGGCACAGCCGGCGCCGGGTCGTTTCCCCGTAACGGTCGGTCACCCCGATCAGCACGTTTTGCGAATACAATTTATTCTCATCAGGTATCGTATACGGCTCAATGACCGCTTCCATATCAACCTGTGACAAATTGAACTTGCGGCGCCATTCGTTCAGCCTGCCGTCTTCCTGCAGCATGAATTCGTCGTCGTGATCCTTGACGTGGCTTGCACGGAATACGACTTCCTCCGGCTCGAATTTGCTGAAGCAAAACGGGCAGACGATACTGTAATACGGCGGTTTTTCTTTGACCGGCGCTTTTTTGCCGAACCAGTTTCTCAAATTTCCCAGCATGGTTGATGCTCCTTTCCGCTTATTCATACAAAAGCTCGAACAGCTCCCGGTCCCGTTCGCTGTCCGCCAAAAATACCCGGATCACATCGTGCTTTCCGATCTCGATCTCCGGCAATACGGTACGTCCCACAGAGAAATCGCCCATGAAAGGATAGGCGATGCCGTCGTCCTTGCCTGTCGGACTCCCGCCCTCCTTCTTGACGTAGCAGAGCGTATCCTGCGGCACCGGAATTTCGCAGAACAGCTGAATACGCGCTGTCTTGTATTTGCTGAACAGCTTGCTGCCGTACTTGACGGACCAGCGGATTTTGGCCCTGCCGCCGTTAACGCGGATCCGGTTGTCGTCGTCCGTTTGCCGGAGCGCCGTCAGGCCTCCGCTCTGCCGGAGGCAGGGAAAAATCCGGTAGCCGCGAACCCCGATGTAATCGACCTTTTCCCGGTAGCCGGCCTTGGTCTTGTATTCCTCCCGCGTAAACAGCTTCAGCTGCCGCGGGTCCAATTGCGCAGGGGGAAGCTCCTCCCCCTCGGTAAAGCTGTATACATAGACGTAATCGATATCCTTCGGCCACTGCCAGGTCAGGATGACCTCGCCCTCCTGCACCTGGCTTCCGGCTTTCGTGATACGATACGGATCACTCAATGCTTCCCACTGCAATGCTTAACCGCCTCCCGTTCCGCCCGTTCTCTCGGGGAATCCCCGCCGGTGAGCCTGTCCCGCTGCCACCCGCTTATTCACCGTTCTTTCTAAGAACGGAACCGTTTGCCGACCGGACCTTCGCCGCGGCCGTCCGATCGGTTATCGTCACGGCCGGTGAGCGACTTGCGGCTTCCGCTGCGCAGTCCGCTTCCAGCCGCTGCGCTCGAATCGTGCTGTACCGCTATCGCAAGTGTAGAGAACGATAGCACCGCCGCCAGCGTCAAGTCAGCCAAAGCGCGGTATATGGAAGGATAGCTCGCTCCCGGCAGCCCCGCTTCCAGGATCCACCCGGCCAGCAGACCTGCCACTGTACCGCCAATGGCGAAGCTTCGCGCCAAATACCGGTTGTCGAACACGATGCCTAGCGACAAGCCAAGCAAAGTACCGATCAGCAGCATCAGCACAACGCGCAGCCAGCCGTGGTATCCGTCGGAAGCCGCATCCCCCGTCCGTTCGTTAAGCAAATGATTCGGCTTCTTGTTCGTGTAAATCTGATCGAACGCTCCCGTAATCCGGTCAGCCGTCTGTACGTCGTAGAATCGGCCCCCGGTTCCTTCCGCGATGCGCTGAAGCAGCGCATTTCCCTTCGGGTCCGAGGTGCCGAGGATGCCTACCGTATGCACCTTCACGCCATTCTGGACATAAGGCGCAAGCACCTGCGAGGTATCCATTTGACTGATACCGTCCGAGATCAGAATCACGGTCGTTCCCGCACGAAGCTCCCCCTGCTGCTTCAGGTTATCCATTACCGTCGTCAGCACCCTGCCGATATCGGTTTGCCCGTACGGCGCGGGGATCGCCGCGGTCTTCGCCGCAAGCTCCTCCTTCACGCCGGCACGATCCAGCTTTGTCAGCGGGAAAATCAGCTTCGGCTCCTCGTTGAACGTATAGAGTCCGACCCTCGTCGAAGCGTCCATCCGCCGGATTAACGATTGGGCCGCTTGATTGCTCAGCTTGCCTGGGTCCGTCTCCTTCATGCTTTCGGACATATCAAGCAGCAGCACGTAGTCCTGCGGCTTCTCTTTTTTCGCCAAGGTAAACCCGTATATGAACTGGCACAACAGGCCCCCTACGAACAGCAGCACCAGCGTCCCCGGTACGAGCAGCTTCCAGCCGTCGCCAGCATAGCGGAGCCTCCAGTTGTGTCCGTTCAGCTTGGGCGATATGATCTCGGCAATCAGGCAGCCCAGCCCGACCATAAGTGCAAGCTGTCCGAAATAAATGCCGATCAGCAGCGTCTCGTGCAGCCTGCCCTCCCATTGATCCAGCACCCATTCCCCGATGAGAAAGCCGACAAATCCTCCAATGAGACTCCCAATCGTTAACAGCCCGTTCCATTTGCGCTGCTTCACCGTCTCCCCTTCTTTCCGCCTGTTCCTTTATGGCTTGCCATGGAAAACAAAGCCGTTCTCCACATAGGTATCGTAATAAAGCTTTCCGTTCCGGTAATACATCAAGTCCTCGATCCGGAAGCCGCCCATCAAATTCAGCTTTTCGATGCCGCTCGGCTTTCGCTCATGAACACAGCCCAGCTTATACGTGCGGCTTCCATGATCCACCGCATAAGCATATTGAACGAATTCGCTGTGATAGTCGCCGAACAAATATTTTTCCTCGTACCGGTGCCGGTGGGTCGAACGGTAGACATCGGCGCGAATCGCCGCCTCGTTCTCCAGCGTCGCGTACAAGTCGCGGTACAAATCCTCCTTGGACAGCACATCGCGGTTATCGTAGCTCGCGGCCACATTAGCGCGCTCCAGCAGCTCGCCTTCAAATGTCTGATCAAACAGCGGATGGACGAACACGTCCTTGCGGCACAGCTCCACCAGCCGCTGCACAACCTTGTCCTCTCCCTGCTCCAACAATATAGAGACGTTGCCCAAGCTGCGTTCGTTGCAAAAATAGGACGCGCCGCGGCGTTCTTCCAGCTCTTTCACAACAATATCCACCACATGGCCGTAATACTCGTTAATGTTGCGGCCCAAATAATCGCTCCTGTGGGACTGATGAATGCTGCTGCGGCTCGCCTCGTGAAGCGTCCGTTCGAGCTGCTGCGCCCGCCCTTCAAGCTGCTTCATCCGGGCATGCAGCCCTTCGAGCGTATTCAGGTACAGCTCCAGCAATTGCTGCTTCATGTGCAGCGCCAGTAATTCGAGTTTCAGCCCGTAAATGTCATCGAGCACCCGCCGCACGATTTCTTTGACCGGCAGCTGCTGGGTCAACCGGCTCCATAAGGACCGCCGGTCCTTACCCTGAAGCTCGACGCCTTCCGCATACTTCTGCTCGAGCTCCGCCTTGCCTTGCGCCAGCAGCATCGTTGTTTCCCTCAGCTGCTCCCGCAGCGCCGCCGGTATGCTGCCGGACTCCCGCTCATCCGTCCACGCCGCCCCGCTGAAGAAGCCGTACTTCGGCTCCGCAAGGACACGCTCCGTGAACAGGCGCGCCAAGGACTTGGCACCATCATGAAGAGCGAAGCCCGCTTCCACGCGCCGTACCACATTCGTCTCAAAAAACGTCTGGGCGTTACCGCCATACAAAGCAGCCTCCGCTTGACGCAGCGTCATGCCTCGCAGTTCAGATGCGCTCACGTTGTGGTACAACAGCCCGTACATCCCGTCCAGCGCCTGGCTGTGCTCGGCCATCAGCGAGCGGATCCGGTCGTCCGACCGGTGCGGCTCCAGCTCCAGCAGCTCCAAGCGTTCCCGGGTATCCAGGCCGGCGCTGTTCTCCTGCAGCCGGTGAAGCGCCTTGCGGTAAACGTGATACAGGACGGTCAACGCAATCGCCTGATTCGGCCGCTGTACCCTCGAGTAGCCCGCTGAGACATAGCATCTGCCGTCCGCATCCGGCGGCGTCATATTTTGCCTGAACTGCTGATTGTTGTAGGCCCCGTGCTGCGGATCAAGCTCGCCCGGCACCTTGCGGTTTTTGAGCAGATTGAGACTGCAGATCATCTCATAGGTACCCTGCATCCCGCTCTCGGCAAAAATCCCCCGCTCATCCTTATCGCTGAACAAATAGACCATGTCGAACAGCGGCGCAGGCCCGTGCTGAGCCGGAAGCCGTATGCCCTCCCCGGTCACCTGCAGCAGCTCGCGGAAGGTGTAGTCCCGGCTCTGGCACTGATCCACCTCGCGTAAAAAGCTGACGCCAAACGAAGAGGAGAGAGCGAAGCTCTCCCCTACCTGCTTCTCCTGCAGCAGCGTGTATAAATCCATCTGAACGGAGCGGAAATGCTCCCCGAAGATCGACCTCATCAGCACCGTCAGCTCGGGAACGAGCACGCTGGCCGGGTCATCCGCCTCCGTGACGACAGCAATGTTCAACCGCTGCATATTCGAATAGCTTCGTCCGAACGCAGAGATCCGGTTATTCATCCGGCGTAAAATGACGTTCAGCTCCAGCAGCTTCGACTCATTGCCGTAAAACTGCTTATACAGCTCCGCACGAACCGTCTTCTTCTCTCCGTTCGTCCCCTCCAGCGGCCAAAAATAGACTCCGTTGTCCGTACCGCTGCCGTCAGTTCCGCTATCGCCCGGCATCGCCGGCCTCGTGCCGACCTG
Source organism: Paenibacillus rigui (assembly GCF_002234615.1). Taxonomy (GTDB): domain Bacteria; phylum Bacillota; class Bacilli; order Paenibacillales; family NBRC-103111; genus Paenibacillus_S; species Paenibacillus_S rigui. The sequence goes on from NZ_NMQW01000039.1 coordinate 117,802, forward strand.
AAGATAGACAACACCTGCGCTGTTGTTCCACCTTTTGCGGTTCAGCTCGAAAACCTGTCTCAAAGCTTCGTCCGCTTGATCGCCAAGGAACAGGAACACGAGCGGATGGTTGATGCTCCGCAGCTCATCCGCATCCAGCCCATTGCTTTCCTTCTCCGCGGCGTATTCATTTGCAAAGGAGAGCAATGCTTCCCTCATGCTTCCCTGCACCCCCTTCTTCTCGGAACGGAACCTATTTCAAGCTCCGCAGCATGTCGCTCACTTTGCCTGATACCAGCTTATAGAACTGGTACATGTCTTCCCCGTTCTCGTACTCCACCCGGTCATAGTCGAGCGCCGACTTCGCCTCGCCGTACGATTCCGCCATTTGCTGCAGCGTGGCTACCAGCCCGCTGATATCCGCGGATGCCGTCAGCTGCTGGCTCCGTTTGGCGGCTTTGCGCTCAAGCAGGCTGCGCTTCTTCTCATCCAAATCGCGGATTTGGCTGTAAATCCGGAATTCCACGAACTTGTTCACCTGCATCAGGTTGACGAAGGCATCCCATGGATCTTCCTCCGCATCGTGATCGTAGACGTAAAGCGCGCCTTTTTTGCTGATTGTGCCCGTATACATCGCATCGATGAACAGCTGCATCAGCTTCTCTTCATCCTTATGAGCGTGCAGCACCTGCTCCAGCTCGGCGATTTTGCGAGTTATTGCTTCATATTTTACCGCTTCATCCTTCATGCGTCTCAGCAGCTCCGGCGAGCGAATCAAGTTTTCCTTGGCCAACTCTTTGCTTACGCTGCCAAAAATATCCTTCACACTCTCAACCGGTAGCCCCTGCTCTATCATCGCTTTCAGCTCGTTCACGCAGCGCTGCAGCTCGCCGAGATTCGGCTTCTGCCCCGTTTGAAGCAGCAGGTTGTAGGAAGCCAGGAACACGTTCAGCTCGAACGGCTTCGTAAATACGCATTCGTACCGGTTAATCGTACCGCTGTCGTCACCTTTGACCCGAATCGCCTTATAGCCCATAAGCTTGTCGAAAAGCGCCCGGACCTCGGCGTTGAACTTTTTGACGCGTCCGTTATCGTACGTATCGCCCCACGATTTCTCCGGGATCGGGGACGGCAGGTACGTCCAGTTCACCTTATCCGTCTGCACCAGATGGCGTCCGATGCCTTCCGGCTCGAGAATCGTGTTCTCGTAGCTCGTCTCATACACCTTCAACGGCGTATACAGGAACAGCGGAATCCCGTTCTGCGTATTCAGCCAGAAAATCCGGTTCTTCACCTCGCTCTCCTTGATCGTAAACCGCGAGTTAGCGATCGCATGATCCTGGAAATTGCGGATGCCTTTGAAAATGTTCGGCGCCTTGACCGGCACGGATACGAAGCCCCACGAAGGGAAATTAAAATGGCCGGAGCTGTTGCTCAAATGGAACACCGGCTTCGCTTCTTCGTGCAGGCGGCTTGCGATCGTCTTCTCGACCAGCTTCTCAATCGAATCGTCCTGGCCGTACTTGATGATCAAATACTCCTCCATCGACTTCGTGATCAGATCGCCGAAATGGTCGGTCAGAAACTCCGAAATCGAGCTGATGACATCGACCTCCTGCTCCTTGATCCACTGGTTCGACTTGTTCAGCAGCTCGTTCGTAAAGTCGCGGATCAAGTCATTGACGTTCTTCTCATCGGTTACTTGACCGATCAGCTTCGCGATGTCCGGCACGCTGACGACGTTCCAATAATAGGTACGGTTTCCTTTATGATCGACTTCTTCCTCACCGTTGGTCAGGATGTCGCCGTTTTTCTCGAATATTTTGTTCAGCTCGTTCAAGAGCTCCGTAAACACCTGATAAATACGGGAGTTTTCCTGATTGATCAGGTTATACAAATCCTCGTAAAACTCTACCATTTGCTCCATCCGTTCGCGGTCGGCATGCAGCAAATATTCTTGAATTTTGGCTTCGATGTACGCGTCCTTCTTCTTGTCCTTCGAGATGAACGCGCTTCTCGCCTCCGTCATCTTCTGCAGAGAGCTTTCCTCGGCCGATTCGATGTCGCGCGGAATGCGAACGATACTCTCCTTCAACGATTCGATGTAAGAAGAGATGAGCTTAAGCAGACAGAATCCTTTATCCTGCAAAATTATCCGCGACACATAAAACGGCCCCTGCTCGGGGTTACGGAAAATTTTGGTCACCTGCTCGGAGAACAGCTCCTTGATCTGCCCTGGCAGCTGTCTGCGGGACTTGATGTATTCCTCGCGCGCGCGGGACAGGAAGCTCTGCTCCAGCTCGGTGTCGATGTTGACGACCTGCTGCTTCACAACGTTCGTATAGCTGAGACGCTCGCTGTTCTGATAGCCCGAGAGGGGCTCCGGCACCCGGGCGTTGAATTCGCGGTGGATGGAATCCGGGTCAATGCCAAGCTTATGGGACAGCTTCTCCACGTCCTCCTGCGACGGGCCCGCGTGGAACATTTTCTCCATGCGCTGGAACACCTTGAACGCCAGATACGTCGTCATTTCCTCGATCGGGAGTACTGCAGACGATGCGCCCAGAATGTTGTACTGGTAGTTGGCCGCATAAGCCTTCGGCATCTGGTTGATGTTCGTGCGGATGTTGCTGATATAGTCGTGGATCGCAAATTCCTCGCCGGAATGCTTGTCTTCGCTTGCCATGAAGTTCGTAATGTTCTCGGCCGTAACGTTCATGCAGTAGTCATACGCGTTCTCCAGCAGCTTGCCTTCGAGGTTCGTCGCCGAGATCAAATGAGCCAGATTGAACGGCGGCATTGGCGAATTCACATTCAAAATGCTGGCGTATTGCTGCTTGAACCGCTCGCTGCGCTCGTCCACATTCATCCAGTAGTCGAGCTCCTTCAGCGCTGCATAGCCGTTCTTCTTGATATATTCGCGCGAATGCTCGGTCAAGCTTTTGTTCGCGAGATTCACGTCCGGCGTGAACAAATAGCCGAGCAGGTTCACCTTGTCGACGCCGGCGGAGCCGTAGTCGCGCTCGATAATGCCGCGTACGATATACGCGATATCGAGGAAGCAGCCGCTGCCTGTACCACCGGACAAGCCGGTCAGCAGGAACACCATCAGCTTCTTGTTGGTGCCGACGGACAGCGTCTTGATCTTCCGTTCGATTGTCTGTACGACCTGAACGATCTTGGTGAATAGCAGCAGCCGGCCTGCTTGCCGGACCCCGGAGGCGCCGTTGATCCCGTCGGTAATCGTCAGCTCGGGCGACAGCCATTCCTTGATGTAGGGCTCCAGCACGCTGCGGTTTTGCAGCACGCTGCCGATTTCGGCGTTCGACAGCAGCACGAACTCGGTTAAAGGGTCGAGCCCGATTCCTTTATATTTCTTATTGCGGTCGTGCTCATTCGTCTCCAAAGCCAGAAACTCGACGTTGTCGGGCTTCTCCTTCTTTTTCTTCGAGAACGCATCCTCCGGCAGCTTGAACCGCCGGTTGATTTGATACTTCAGGCGAAGCAGCGCATCGATCCCCGTTCCGCCCAAACCGATGATCAGCATCGGATTGTCGATCGTGTCGACGCGGATTTTGTCACTGATGATGCCACCGCCAAGCGATACGTCCAGTTGCTGTATATGTTCTCTGACTGTTGCTTTCATGCCTCTTCCTCCAAATCGAGTGGCTTATTTGATATATTCCAGCGTGATGGATTTATTTACGTTTTGCAGCGTAATCTTGATGCGGTCGTTATTTTTCAGCTCTTTGCCCTTCGAGGCGTCGAACACGCGGCCGCCCTTCTCAATGACGCAGCCGGATTCGTTATAGAGGAGTACGGTATCACCCGCACCAGGTTTCAACACGATTTGTTTCGTTTCGGCAAATTCCGGCGCAAGCTGGAGCAGCTGATGGAGCTGGCACTTGCCCTTGAAGGCATTCAGCTTCCGGTATTGAGGCGGGGTCCGGTCTCCGGTATCCTCGTCCTTGATCTCGATGACCATTTGCCCGAAAAATCCTTTGTTCGCCCGCTTCCAAGCACTCCATGCGAACAGCGCAGCAGCAATCAGCACGACGATGCCGGCAATCCACGAGCCTCTGGCCACCCAGTTGACCTTCTCTCCCGGGGGATTCCCTTCCGTCTGCGTCTGTGCCGGAGCGGAGCCTTGCGAGCCCTTGGCCGAAATTTTGGCCGGTGCCGATTCGCGAACAAAGTTCGTATTCTCAACTTTGACTTTCAGCTCATACTCATGAGCCTCCGCCACCTTCATGGAGCCTTCAATCCCTTGAACGGACGTCGTTAACGGCAGCTCCTGCGTTTTCTTCGTATCCAAGTCGGTTACGATCAAGGTGGACTTCGCATTTTTGTACAGCTCCGCATCGGTCACGTTTTGTCCGTTCGACTGAAGAGACGCTTTGACGGATACCGAATCTCCGGGCTTATAGGAATTAGACGACGAAACCTGCATCGACACCTGCACATCGTAGTTATAAATTAAATTAATATTTATTTTTTCTTTCGGAACCCCTTTGATTTTGAGCTTCCAATCCCCTTGTGCGGGGTTCAAAATTTTCAGCAGCGAGTACGCATTCGAGGCCGAATAGATCAGCTTGTCGGACGGAATCGTCTGCTCCTGACCGGCCGGATTGAGAAGCTTCACCTCGACGGGCTTGCTCGACATGATCGAGATGTTTGCTTCCAGCACGCTCGAATTCGGAATCTGGACCGTTACGTCTTGAAATTGGCCGTTCGCCGTAAAGCCGGTCAACGGTACCACCTTCAGCTTCAAGTGGCTTGCATAAATCTCGCTCAAAATTTGCGGCAAATCGTCAGCCGAGCTGGTTACGAAGCTTTTGGCGTTCGTATCCTTGGCGATTTTCTCGATCACCGCCTTGTTCAGCTGCCCGTCGGCATTCAGCCCGATCGTGTAGATCGGAATGCCTTTGTCCTTGGCCTTCTGGACGGCAGCGTTCAGCTCCTTGTCCGACTGCTCCTGCGTCTTGCCCGGCGCGAGCGAGTTGTTGCCGTCGGTGAGCAGGACGATCAGGGGAACGTGCCCCTGCTCCGCGCCGGAATCGAGCACCTTCACCGCCTCGCCGACCCCTACTCCCACATCGGTGTAAGGCCCTCGTGTCAGCTGATCGATAAATGCCTTGAGGTCCTTCTTATCCTGCACGCTGTTCATCTTCAGCAGCGCTTTCTCCCGCAGCACCTGATCCGTGTAGGCAACGACGCCGATCTTGTCTCCTTGCACCGAAGCCATGTCGACGAACATTTTCATCGCCTCAAAGCTCACCTTGTTGACGTCGCTTTCGTTCATGGATGTACTGACGTCTACGGACAGGACTGCATCGATCTTTGTGTCCGTATCGGCCGCCGCTTGGGCGGATGAGGCCAGCGGGCTGCAGGCGAGCAGCAGCAGGAAGAGCGCAGAGAGCACGCGCAGGACGGTTATTTTATTGGGATTGTTCATTACGTTAATTCCTCCAGGGCTTGATGAGTAATAGACGTTAAGTTTGCCGCGCTGCAAAAAGTCTGGGCACTAACGGGACGTTTCGACAAGGGCCGGATCCTTTGTAAGCTTGTGTTCTGTTGACAAACCGGCCTGTTCCCCGCTAGCCTTTTTGTAGGGGCACGTTTCCTCCAAGTATCGAATCCGATCCCGGCCTTCGACGTATAATCTGTGGTAAGATGTGAGAAAACCCGCATCGAGGCCACCCGAAGATGAGCGACCGCATTATACCCACATGGCAGAAAATGGGGGAAAACTGTATTTTATGTCTACTAATCCATCTTAACTTGTTAAATATGAAAATTCCACTAAGCTAATCTAAAATTAGGAGAATCCTATGCTGACAATCATTGGTATTGCCATTGCCGCCGTGTTTGTGCTTAGCCGCTGGTACAGCTTTCATTCAAATACCAAATCGGAGCTGAAATCCGAGGCTATAGACGCCGATTTTATGAAACTATTGAATCAGGGTGACCGCCATGACCGATAAAATTGCCGTACAATTCCGCAAAAGCCTGCGCACGCGACATGCATTTGAACGTTTGAAGCACTGCAAAGGTTGCAGCAGCTATTCGGTTCTGTGGGGCGACCGCTGCCTGAAATGCGGCGCCGAGGGCAAGTTCGTCCCGCTGAAGGAGCTGACCGCTTCCATTCACAGACGAAATGCCATCCGGGACGGGTTGATCCTCGGCTCGATCAGTCTTGGCGCGTTCGCCATCGCGGGAACCTTCATGGAAATGGCGCTGGCCCTGCTGGCCGGGATCGGACTGCTTGTCGGCTATGTGCTGTTGAACGGACGCTACGCCGAAGCTATGCATCGTAAAGCACTGTATCAGCTGCTGCTGTATGAAAATCAAGCGATCCGCGAAGGGCTGCTGCTCGATATTGACGATGCGGCGAATGATCTGAAGACCGACGATTACAAATCGGCCTATGAGAAGCTGCGGGAAATCGGTTACCTGATTACAGGGAATCAAGTGAAGGTGCTGAAGCTGATGTGCCTCAATCATTTTATTCTTCGCAGCGATATGGATCTGGAGCTTTCGACGGTCATCCCGGAGGCATTCGACAAAGATTTCATCCGCTATTTGACCGAGGTGTGCAAGGTGAGCCCTCAGCTCGTCGGCCGGGAGACATTGAATTATGTGGTAAAGAACCGGGTACTGATCGAGGCTTTGCCCGACGGGCGGGAGATCATGGCTTTGGTCGCCGGCTCGGCGCTGCGTGTAAAAGCCTATGTCGTTCAATACGAGGAGCTGATCGCCGATTTCGTCGACCAATTCCCGAAGGACCGGCTGCTTCGGCTGTATCGCCTCATTCAGGAAAGTCCGTCGGACTACCTCCTTCTCTATGGGAAGGTGACGGAGACCGTGAAGCGGAAATACGGCGCGGAGCCTGCATTTCAGACAAGCGCTGCCGCAGGAGGAGAAGCGGATGAGTAAGTCCATGTATGTCCGTTCCCAAAGGGCAAGGGACGCCGCTCTGCTGCTGCTGGCCCTCATGCTTGCGCTTGCCGCCTACAAGGCTTACACAACGTGGCAGAAGATGGACTACTATGCCAAGGCTTCGGCGGAGCAGGAGGCGGGACGCGTGCTGGAAGCGGAGGACTGGTACCGTCAAGCGGAGCAAATTACCGGCTTCGATTATAAAAACCGGGAGATTGCCGCCGCCCTCGAAGAGCTGCGCCCCGTAACCGAGCTCAAGCGCACCATGCGCTCCATGCTGGAGAACGTAAACGCCGCCGCCCAGGTACACGATGTGCCAACGCTAACGAAGACATACGAGAGCTATCAGGCGCTGCAGAAGCAGTATGCCGGCAAGGAGGAAGCGGAGCGCAAGCTGCTGGCGGAGACCGAGAGCGCCTATCCCGTGGGAACGAGGCTGACCGAGGCGTTCACGGACGCCAAGGAGGAGCTGATGAAGAGCCTGGACACAGCCATAGCCAAAAAATCGTTCGATAACGACACGGCGGTCTCGTATCTGACGCAAATCCCCGCAGTCTTTTACAAGGACGAACGGACGAAGAAGCAGGAGCTGGCCGCCAAGCTGAAGGCGTACGATCAAGCCCGCCTCGATACGCTGTTCAAAAATAAGCCGTTCGAGCAGGTGCTCGCCGAAACGGCGGCTATCCGGAAGTTTTACAGCACGAACGAGGTGCAGGCGGACTGGGTGCTGCCCCTGCTGGATACGTATGTGCAAAATACGCTGGCTGCACAGCTGAAGAAAAACGATCTTGCGGCATTCATCGCCAATGCGCAGCTGTACTTGGGGAATAAGGAGCTGGCGGACGCCAAATCCAAGGCCAGCGGCTATATTCAAGCGACGATGCGCAGTCAATTTGCCCGCGCTGAGCAGCTGGCTGCCGCGCGGAAATTCGATGAGGCGGTTGAGCTGTATACAGCGCTTGGCGCGTACAAAAACACGGACAAGGAAATCCAGGCGCTTCAGCAGCGCCGTCTGGAATCCGACCCCGTCCAGCTGCTGCGCAAAGCGGCCGGTGACGGGAACGCCAAGTTCACCAATGTGATCAGTGCGAAGAGCGCCTCGGGCGCAGCTGCCTATTCCGCTGCGGGCATCTCGGACAATCAAACGATCGTGTGGGCGCAGCTCGGGGCAAACCAGAGCATTAGCAAAACCGACATTCCGGTCGACCGCAAGGTGACCGTCAAATCGCTGCAGTTCTCCGACTCGCTTAGCCAGCGCAAGCTGCCGGTCCTGCTCGTGGAGACGGCCTCGGCAAGCCGCAAGGCCCGTTATATTGCCTACGAGGCGGACGGTGCCGACCTGCGCAAGCTGCTCGATGTCGAAGCGGACGGCTTCACCCAGGAGAAGCCCGGCGTGCTGCTTATCGACAACCCGCTCGAGGAACGGGGAGCCGCGGCCGGACAGAAGGCGACCTACGAATACCAGAACGGGCAGTATGTCTTCACCAAGGTGAAGGCGGAGCTGGCCGACATCCTCTTGACCGACCTGCCTAAGCAGAAGCTGGGCGCCGCCGTTCGGTTCCAGTGCAGCATTACCGCCGTAGAGGGTGCGACGGCCACCGTCCTGCTGAACGGCGATGTCGTGCTGCTAACCGGCAGCATGAAGCTGAAGCCGGGTCCGGCCGTCATTACCGGGACCTACACGGACAAGAGCAGGGTCATGCTCGGTACGCCTCCGCAGTCGGCGACAGCCTATCAGGTGCAGGTGACCGCGGCGGCACAATAAGAAAAGCACAGCCACATATCGATTTACCCGAAAGAATAGGGCCCCAAAGGCAGCTGCTGCGGGTACCCTAGTTTTTAAAGATAAGACCGCGACAATGTGAGTCGCGGTCTTTTTTTTGAATGCCATAATAGAGCCGCACATGCTCCCCTTGTCATAAAGCCGTGCCTCCTTCCCATCCCGACTCCCATCATTTCCCTCTTCCCTTTTCATCGAAATTAATCAAGGATTAACGTAACGGAACTATAATCATGGAACAAAAGATAGATTCATTTCATCCCATTATCCGAAGTACGGAAAGGTATATCTGCTGCTATGAATAAACTTAAACAAGCTAAGAGCAAATGGCTTGCATGCCTGATCGTCTTGCTGGCATCCGTTTCAACTCTGGCTGTCACCGCCAAAGCGGATTCGGCGCTTCCCTTTGACGATATTTCCCAAAGCTATGCGAGGGAACAAATACTGGATTTATATAACCGGAACGGGATTGACGGCACCGCTCCCCGGACCTTTGAACCCGACAAGCACATCACTCGGGCCGAGTTCATCACGCTTCTCGACCGTGCATTGCGTTTGCAGCCGGTAGACAGCGGAGTCCCCGCCTTTACTGACGTCCCGAAGGGAACCTGGTTCTACGGATGGATCCAGGCTGGCGTCGAACTAGGCATTGCCGATGGGATCAGCTCCGAGCATTTTGCCCCGAATGAACGGATGACCCGGCAGGAAGCGGCGGAACTGCTGGTCAAAGCATTGAAGCAGAGCTCGGCGATGAACGCCGGCTCCTCGGTGAGCACTCCCTTTGCGGACTCGCTGCAGACCGCCGGCTGGGCTGTTCCCTATATCAATCAAATCTATCAAATGGGGTTGATGGAAGGCGATCAGCAAGGTTTCCGCCCGAACGACTCGATGACCCGGCAGGAAACGGCCGTCGTGATGGACAAGCTCTTTACCGTACCGCGCTGGTCGGACGCGCTTCTTGCTTCGCCTTCGTCCCGCATCCAGCTGGGCTGGCAGTATAACGAGACGGATGAGCAGTTCGAGCAGCAGGTCCTCAGCTCCAGTATCAACACCCTTTCACCGAGGTGGTTTTTTCTGGATAAAAATCTCGTCGTCCAGGATGCAGCCGATCCCGCACTCGTCACGTGGGCAGGGCAGAACAACAAACGCATCTGGGCCATGGTCGGCAACCATTCGGATATGGAATGGACGCATCAAGTGCTGTCGGATGCTGCCTTGACGGCCTCCGTCATCGGAAAGCTGTCGGAAGCAGCCCAAAAGTACAATCTGGACGGGCTTAACATCGATTTTGAGAACGTCGCCCCGGCAGACAGGCAGGGATTCACCTCATTTATGGCAAGCCTGGCCCAGGAGCTGCACGCTCATAACAAAGTATTGTCGGTGAACATATCGCCGGATGCCGGAACGGATTGGACCGAGGCTTTCGATTACGCCGCCCTCGGCCAGAGTGCAGATTATGTCGTGCTGATGGCTTACGATGAGCATTGGGCCGGCGATGATATCCCCGGCTCGGTCTCCTCGCTGCCTTGGGTAACGCAGGGCATCGGCAAGCTGCTGTCCTCGGTCCCCGCAGCCAAGGTCATCGCGGCGCTTCCGTTCTATACCCGGGATTGGACGTCCGATATGCTCGGCACCTCCAGTACAGAGCTGACAATCCGCGAGCAGCATCAGCTCGTCTCCGAGATGAACGCTGTTCCGCGATGGGACGGGACAACCGGACAATACATGGCGGGGTATGAGCTGAACAATGTGCCGCATATGATATGGCTCGAGGACAGCCGCTCGCTTGCGCTGAAATACCGGGCAGGGCTGAGCAGCCATGTAGCCGGATTTGCTTATTGGTACACCGGCGGCGAAAGCGCCGACGTGTGGGACAGCCTCATGAATACGATGAAATATGATGCTTACACGTTCTAAGCCGCTGAAAGAAAGGGCCTCCGTCAGCAGCGCCCGCTTCGGCGGCCGCCCCCGCAGTACTTCACAAGAATAGACTGCGGCGTCATCCGGCAAATCAGCGTCCTTCGGTCAAGGGGGTGCGGGGCCTGCAGTGTTGAAGCGATATGATGGATTGCGTAACAACGACAAAAACCCGGTCTTCCTCCAAATGAAGAGGATCGGGTTTTTATCAAATAAAGGCCGGATGGCTGCCCTCGGAATCAATCCGCCAGCCGGTAACCGACGCCGCGCACGGTCTCGATATATTTCGGCAGCTTCGGATTATCCTTAAGCTTTTGCCGCAAGCTTTTGACGTGCACATCCACCGTATTGCTGCCGCCAAAATATTGATCTCCCCACACCCGGTCCATCAATTCCTGACGCGACAGCACGGAGCCTCTCGTATCCAGCAGCGCCTTCAACAAATCAAATTCCGTCTTCGTAACGTCAATCCGGGCTGAGCCCAGATAGACCGACATTCTTTTAAAATCGACGTACAAATCCTTCAGGCGCACCTGCTCCGCAGAGGCGATAATCCCCCGGCCTCCCTCCTGAAGCAGCTCGTGAATCCGCTCAAGCACCGGTTCCACCGACGCCGCAGGCCAAGGAAATACGTCTGCCGAATCCTTGCCTTCACCATGTTCCGCTTCCCCGTCGACCAGCAGTACCGTCGAGACACCGGCTACCGCAGGTTGAGGCACCGGGGCATTGATTTCCCTCGTTTGATCGAGGATCAGCAAATCAATCGGCAGCTTGCCGAGCGCTTGCTCATCCAAATGATGAAACACAAGCACGTCATAGCATTTGGCAGTCAATGGAGCAACAAGCTCCTGAAGCGTATGCGGAAACGGGCTGATGATAACAATCGTATGGGTCGTTTCACAGTAATCCCCGATCATTGGCTGCTGCATGCCGGACACACCCCTTTCAATAAAATATGCTCTTCTTCCACGCGGTAGCCGGTCTCTTGTCCCACCCGCGCAGACCATTCCTCCGGTACACTCGTGAACACTTCGTCCACCCGGCCGCACACGCTGCACATAATGTGCTGGTGATCCTCCGTACGCGCATCGTAGCGGCTCGCATCGCAATCCAGCTTCAGCTCCCGGATCAGCCCTTCATCAGTCAAATAGCGCAGCGAATTGTAGGTCGTCGCATACGCAAATTGGTGGCCGCGCTTATTCAACCGTTCGATTATATCCGCCGCGGTCGGGTGATCGGTGCTTTCCATAACAATTTCATATATCGCTTTACGCTGCGGTGTCAGCTGTCCTTTTCTGCTCATGGCTCTAGCCTCCGTCCATCTGTTCCGAAATTCAGTGAACCTGCCTGCTAGCATGTGGATCGTCATTCCTAACGGTTCCTTCAAAAAAGCTTGGGGGGGGCGATTGCTTACGCGCCTCCACAACGATACCGCACGCTCCGAGGCAGATTTGCCTGGCTTCTCGTTTTATACTCATTCTAAACTTATACTTAGTCTAAGTCAATATGTCCAATCTTCCAGGAATGCCCGTTTGTTCATGATTTTATGGTTTTCCCAAGGGGCAGGATCGTTATACTTCAAATGGAACCATATGCATGGAGGGACATAACAAAAAAAATGCCTGTGCCTCCCGAAGGAAACACCGGCGTCGTATATAATGCCTAAAGTAGCGCTTAGCCGCGCACCAGGTCATCCTTGGGCAGCAGCACTGCCAAAATGCCGAGCAGCGGCAAGAACGCGCACATTTTCATAATAAAGGCTATGCTGGTCGCGTCCGCAATCGAACCCAGTACGGCGGAGCCGAGCCCGCCCAAACCGAAGGCCAGACCGAAGAATAACCCCGACACCAGCCCAACCTTGCCTGGCAGCAGCTCTTGTGCGTAAACTACGATGATCGAGAAAGCAGAAGACAAGACGAAACCGGCGCACACGACAAGCACCCCCGACCAGAACAGGCTTGCATAGGGCAGCAGAATGGAAAAGGGCGCGGTCCCGAGTATGGACAGCCAAATAATATTGCGCCGTCCGTACCGGTCCGCAAGCGGCCCCCCGAAGAACGTACCGGCAGCCGAGGCTGCTAGAAAAGCAAACAGGAACAGCTGCGCATGCTCAACCGTCACTCCGTAATCCTCGATTAAATAAAAGGAATAATAGCTTGTGATGCTGGACATGTACACATGCTTGGAGAAAACCAGAAATACCAGAATGACGACTGCAGCAGCGACTTGATTGCGTGACAGTCCTGTCGTCGGGCCTTCAGCGGATTTCGCCCTGCCGGAGGAGCGCGGCATCACAGGCTGGCTGCCGTACCAGCGGGCTACGAAGGTTTGGATCACGATGCCCGCTACCGCGGCGAACGAGAACCAAATGACGCTGAACTGGCCGTAGCTGGCAAAAATCAGCGCGGTCATGATCGGTCCTAGCGAGCTGCCGATATTGCCGCCCACCTGGAAGATCGATTGCGCCAGCCCTCTCTGCCCTCCGGCAGCCAAATAAGCGACGCGGGATGACTCCGGGTGAAAGATCGCCGAGCCTACGCCCATCGCGATGACCGACAGCAGAATGACCGCGAAGCTCGGTGCAAGGGAAAGCGAGACAATACCGACCAGCGTGAAGCACACGCCTATCGGTAAAATATACGGTCGGGGGCGCACGTCCGCATACAAGCCGACGATCGGCTGCAGAAACGACGCCGTCATGTTCATGGCAAAGGCAATAAGTCCGATCTGGGAATAGGACAGCGACAGCGTATTCTTCAAGATAGGAAATAAAGCGGAAATCGTCGATTGCATCGTATCATTCAATAAATGTACGATGCTGATGGCGAACAAAATGGGAAATACGGTGTTCGTAATCGGTACGGCTCTGACCCCGGCTCTGGCCACTTGAACTCCTCCTCACGACAAGATGCGGAAATGACAAATTTTTCTTTCCACTCTACAATCGATCGGGTAGTATGTAAAGTTATTTATTTTCGCCGAAGTGCCCTTCCGTCGTCCACGCTTCAAGGCTGCCGAATTTCGCTGCTGCTTAAACTAAATTGTTCTCCGGCTGCCCGGCAAAAAAAGAACCTGGCTCCATGAGAGGCCACTGAAAAAGTTAGGCTGCATGGTCGGATCGTTCTTCCGATCGCTGTTGTCCCCGGATTTTCTCAATTTCAACCGCTTATAGCGGTCAAAATCCCGGGACAAAGGCGAACGCTTACGCTTCTACAGAACGATTCCGTCCACTCTGCCCGTTTTTCAGTGGCCTCCGCCACCGGCGGAACCTCTTTTTCTTAAAACGTTAAAGCCTCCTGATGCCG